>NZ_CP034670.1:1229239-2458478 GCF_003990355.1 Eikenella corrodens
GAAAATTTATCTACATTAAAATTCAAATTGTTATCGAGATAACCATGCAACCCACAGTCGAACTCAAAATCCTCAACCCAAAAATGCAAGAACACCTGCCGCACTACGCCACGCCCGGTGCCGCAGGCCTCGATTTGCGTGCCTGTTTGGACGAAGCCGTAGAGCTGCCGCCCGGCGGCACCTTCCTCGTGCCCACCGGCATCGCCATCCATCTGGCCGACCCGGCCTACGCCGCCATGCTGCTGCCGCGCTCCGGGCTGGGCCACAAGAACGGTATCGTGCTCGGCAACCTGGTCGGCCTGATCGATTCCGACTACCAGGGCGAACTCAAGATTTCATTGTGGAACCGCAGCAGCGAAACGTTCACCATCGAACCGATGGCGCGCGTGGCGCAAATGGTGATTGTGCCCGTGCTGCAGCCGCAGTTTAAAGTGGTGGAAGAATTTGCCCGGAGCTCGCGCGGCGAAGGCGGCTTCGGCAGCACCGGGCGGATGTGAAGCAGGTTTGAACAAAGGCTACCTGAAAATTTTCAGGTAGCCTTTTTATAGTGAATTAACAAAACCAGTACGGCGTTGTCCCGCCTTGCCGTAGCGTGTGTGCTGTCTGCGGCTCGCCGCCTTGTTCTGATTTTTGTTAATCCACTATATTGTTTGTGTATGCGTGTTTACATCACAGCCAGCGCGGCCAGGCATTTTTCGCGCTGGCCGTTTTGCGGGGGGATGGTTTGGCCTGGCAGGATTAAGGTGTAGCGCTGGCCGCGGCCGTGGGCTTCGAGTACGCGGTAGCACAGGAGGCCGGCGAGTCGGTCGGCACCGGTGCCGGCGGGGTAGTCGGCGTAGCTGATGATGTGGTCGGCGGCGTGGAAGGCGGGTTCTTCGAAGTGTTTGTCGAGCAGGCGGCCGCTTTTGGCGTAGCTTTTCCAGGCGATGTGTTGCATGGAGTTGCCGGGGTGGTGTTCTTGCAGGAAGGCGAGGTCTTCATTACCGCCGAGTTTGCGGCGCGGCTCGCCTTCTTCGGCCGGGGTGCTGCCGGGCGGGGCGGTGTGCGGCTCGGGGGCGGGGTAGACGAGGCCGTTGTCGGGCCAGTGCCAGACGCATTCGACGCTGCTCACGGCAAACGGCCACACGCTGGTGCAGCGCAGCGGGGGAAGGATGAGGCGGCCGCGCCGTGCGGGCAGCACGGGCCAGATGAAGGGTTGGGGCTGCTTGGCGGTGAAGAGGGCGGCGCGGTATTCGGGCTCGGTATTGCGGTGGCTTTCGGGGGCAAACCAAAGCTGGCGGTGGCGGGCTTTGATTGAGGGGGCGGGGAAGAGTTGGATATCGGCAGGCTGCCCTTGGAAGAGTTCTTCAGGCAGGGTGAGGTCGAGGCGCAGGCCGAGCAGTTGGAGGCAATTGAGCAGGGTGCCGACAAACAGGAAGCCGGCGAGCCAGAAGGCGACGATATAGGCGAGGTTTACCTGATAGTTGAGCCCGACGAGCCACAACAGGGCAATCATGGCGGCCAGGCTGATGCCGAGCCGGGTGGGGCGCAGGCGTAGGTCGCGCAGGCGCGGGCTGTATTGGTTGGCGCTCACGATACGGCTACCTGAAGCAGCATTTGTTCCAGCAGCTGGGAGATGGATTGGGGCTGCAGGGTTTGCAGGCGGTGTCCGGCCACGGCTATCCATACGGCTTTGACGTCTTCTGGCAGCACATAATCGCGGCCGGCCAGGAAGGCCCAGGCTTTGGCGGCTTTAACCACAGCAAGCCCGGCGCGCGGACTGAGGCCGGTAACGAACAAGCCGGGCTGGCGGGTGGCTTGCACCAGCCGGTAAACATAATCGGCGGCCTGCTGCGAGCATTTCACTTGGGCGGCCTGCGCCTGCCATTGGAGCAGGATTTCGGCGTTGCACACGGCTTTGAGCGCGGGCAGCAGTTGGCGGCGGTCGCCTTGGGCGTAGAGCCGGCGTTCGGCTTCGGCGGAGGGGTAGCCCAGTGAGAGGCGCATCATGAAACGGTCGAGCTGGGATTCGGGCAGGGGGAAGGTGCCGAGCTGTTCGATGGGGTTTTGGGTGGCGATAACGAAGAAGGGTTTGGGCAGGCGGTAGGTTTTGCCGTCTACGGAAACCTGTTTTTCTTCCATGGCCTCCAAAAGGGCGGACTGCATTTTGGGCGAGGCGCGGTTGATTTCGTCGGCCAGCAGGAAGTGATGGAAAATGGGGCCGGGATGGAATTTGAATTGGCCGTCGGCAGGTTGGAAGACGTTGATGCCGAGAAGGTCGGCGGGCAGCATGTCGTTGGTGAACTGGACGCGGCGGTAGCCGAGGCCGAGCACGGCGGCCAGGCCGTGGGCGAGGGTGGTTTTGCCCACGCCGGGCACGTCTTCGAGCAAAACGTGGCCGTCGGCCAGGATGCAGGCCATCAGGTGTTGGAGAACGGTTTCTTTGCCGAGAATCAGGCTGTTGAGTTGGGAGAAGACGTTTTGTAATGGGGAATTCATGGTGTGGATGGTTTGGGTTGTGGTGTGAGTGAGGCTACCTGAAAATGTTTTGCCGTGGCGGTATGAAGAAAAGCCCTGTTCAATCAACAGGGCATATTTTTCAGGTAGCCTAATCCTGCACCGGCTCTTCGGCGGCTACCTGCTCGATTAATTGGGAGATGCTCATGCCGCGTTCGAGCGATTGGTCGTATTTGAAGTGCAGCTCGGGCGTTTTAAACAGCTTGATGCGGCGGGAGAGCTCGCTGCGCAGGTGGCCTTTGGCGTGTTCCAGTGCTTCGGCGGTAATCTCGCGCGTGGCATCGTCGAGCACGGTGTAATACACGGTGGCGTGGCTGTAGTCGCGGGTCAGCTCGACTTCGTTGATGGTGATGAAGCCGGCGCGCGGGTCTTTAAGGCCGGTGCGGACGAGCTCGGCCAGCTCGCGCATAATTTGTTCGCGCACGCGGTCTTGGCGGGCGTAGCCACAGTGGGTTTTGGCCATGTGTCTTTCTCGATAAGGGGTTATTTCAGTTCGCTGGTGCGGTCGAGCAGGGCATCCATCAGCGAATCGTATTGTTTTTTACGATGCTGGATGCGCAGTTGGTCGAATTCGCCCAACTGTTCTTCAAAGGTGCGGGTTTTGAAATAGGGCTTCAGGTCGAAGGACTTTTCCAAAAACCGAATAACGTTAAGGTCGTTTTCGCGGTCAACAGGGCGCAGGGGCAGCCGCCCGGTGAGCACGAAGTTGTCGGGCATGACAAGGGTGGTCACGATGAACGGATCGTCGTTTTCACGTTGGCGTATTTCTCGGATTAGGGTAAACGTTTCAAGTGTATAGGTTTGTTTGTCGTTCATTTTCGCGTACTCATCAGGGCAGCGGTTGGTATGGTGGGCAAACACGGTGTTAACAGGCGATATGATACGACAACCATCGCCGGCTGGGTATAGGCTGAGGCATTTATTTCTTTACATATATAGCCAAATTGTTAGAAACCATAACCAAAAGATGGAGCTTGCTTGCATTTGCTGATTTGCCCAACATTGCACGGTGCCACAATGCTCGCAATGCCGCCTGGCCGTGCTTTAGATATAACAAGAGGCTACCTGAAACGGATTCGGGCAGCCTCTTGTTTCGCTTGATGCCTGTTTACAGGGTGCGGGCCACTTCCACGATATCGAAGGCTTCCAGTATGTCGCCTTCTTGAATATCGTTGTAGTTTTTCAGCATCAGGCCGCATTCGAAGCCCATACGCACTTCTTTCACATCGTCTTTGAAGCGTTTGAGCGATTCGAGTTCGCCGGTGTGGATCACCACATGGTCGCGGATGAGGCGGACGCGGCTGTCGCGCTTGATGAGGCCGTCGGTAACCATACAGCCGGCAATGTTGCCCACTTTGGAAATATTGATGACCTGGCGGATTTCCAGCGTGCCGGTCTGCTGCTCTTTCTGCTCGGGGGCGAGCATGCCGCTCATGGCTGCCTTCACATCGTCGATGGCGTCGTAGATGATGTTGTAGTAGCGGATTTCGATGTCTTCGTTTTCGGCCAGCTTGCGGGCGGAACCGTCGGCGCGCACGTTGAAGCCGATAATGAAGGCGCCGGAGGCGATGGCTAGGTTTACGTCGCTTTCGGTAATGCCGCCTACGCCGCTGTGCAGCACTTCCACTTTCACCTCGTCGTTTGACAGCTTTTTGAGGCTACCTGAAAGCGCTTCGTACGAACCCTGCACGTCGGCTTTGATGATGACGGCCAGATTTTGCGCCGCCTGACCAGCGCCGGCGTTGGCAAACAGGTTTTCCAGCTTGGCGGCTTGCTGTTTGGCCAGCCGCACGTCGCGGTATTTGCCTTGGCGGAACAGGGCGATTTCACGGGCTTTTTTCTCGTCGGCCAACACCATGGCGTCTTCGCCGGCATTGGGCACGTCGGAAAGGCCGAGGATTTCCACCGGAATGGAGGGGCCGGCTTCCTGTACCTGCCTGCCGTTTTCGTCCACCATGGCGCGGACTTTGCCGAAGGCCGTACCGGCCAGGAGCATATCGCCTTTTTTCAACGTGCCGCTCTGCACCAGCAGGGTCGCCACCGCGCCGCGGCCTTTATCGAGGCGGGCTTCCACGATGATGCCTTTGGCGGGCGCGTCTACCGGCGCTTTCAGTTCGAGCACTTCGGCTTCCAGCAGCACGGCTTCCAAAAGCGCATCGATATTGGTGCCTTGTTTGGCGGAAACATCGACAAACTGCACATTGCCGCCCCAAGCATCGGGGATGACTTCGTGTGCGGTCAGCTCTTGTCGGATGCGTTCGGGATTGGCGGCTTCCTTATCGATTTTGTTCACGGCCACCACCATCGGCACGCCGGCCGCTTTGGCATGGGCGATGGCTTCGATGGTTTGCGGCATTACGCCGTCGTCGGCGGCCACCACCAAAATCACGATATCGGTGGCCTGAGCACCGCGTGCACGCATCGCGGTAAAGGCTTCGTGGCCGGGGGTGTCGAGGAAGGTGATAACACCGCGCGGGGTTTGCACATGGTAGGCGCCGATGTGCTGGGTAATGCCGCCGGCTTCGCCTTGCACCACTTTGGCGCGGCGGATGTAGTCGAGCAGCGAGGTTTTACCGTGGTCCACGTGACCCATCACGGTTACCACCGGCGGGCGTGGCAGGGCTTCGGCTTGAACCGCGGTTTCGGTGTCGTCCAAGAAGGCTTCCGGGTCGTCCGCAGCGGCGGGTTTGCCGATGTGGCCCATTTCTTCCACCACAATCAATGCGGTTTCCTGGTCGAGCGATTGGTTGATGGTTACCATCATGCCCATCTTCATCAGGGCTTTCACCACTTCCACGCCCTTAACTGCCATTTTGTGTGCCAAATCGGCCACGGTAATGGTTTCGGGCACGAGCACTTCGTGCACCACCGGCTCGGTCGGGGCTTGAAAGGCGTGTTGGTTCGGCTCCAGCTTGAGCTGTTTCTTGCCTTTTTTACCGCCGCGTACGCGTTCGTCATCGCCACAGTCACCACGCTCTTTGCCCTTGCCTTTGGCGGAGCGGCCACGCGGCATGTCGTCGTCGCGCTGCTGGTGGCGTTCACCTTTTTTCGGGCGGCTGCCGCCGGGAGCGGCATTGCCGGAGGAAAGGGGGGCTTTTTCGCTCGGTGCGGCGCTGCGCGGGGCGGACTGCTGCTCTTTGGCCAGCTTGGCTTCCTGTTGAGCTTGCAGTTTGGCTGCTTCGCGGCGGGCCTGGCGTTCCTGTTTTTCTTTCAACAGGGCTTGCTGGTGGGCACGCAGAGCCTCGGCGCGGCGGGCTTCTTCGTCACGCATGGCTTGTTCGGCGGCGCTAACCACTTCCACCGGTTGCGGTGCTGGCTCGGGGGCTTTTTCTTTTTTCGGTTTGCGGCTGCGTTTCGGTTTGGCTTCGGCAGCTGGTGCTTCATCCGATGTGGCTGCTTCAGCAGCTGCCGGTTTGGCATCGGCTTTGGCAGCAGTGGTTTCCACGGTAGGCGTTTCAACTACTGTTGGTTCGGTGGCTTTTGAGGCTACCTGAAAATCCTGTCCTTCCGCGGCAGGGGCGGCAGCGGGCGCTTCCACGGCCGCAGGTGCAACGGGCTGTGCGGCAACTTCAGCAGCGGGTTTGCTCTCTACAACCGCTTCAATCGGCGGCACGGCCACGCGGCGGCGGCGGGTTTCCACCTGTACGCCGGCCACGGTGCTGCGTTCGGTGCGGGTACGGCTCACGCTGATGGATACGGTGCCGCTGTCGTTCTGTTTGCGCAGGTGCGCCAGCAGGGCTTGTTTGTCTGCCGGGCTGATGCTGTCGGCACCGCTGCTTTTTTCCACGCCGGCGGCTTTGAGCTGCTCCAAGAGCGTGGGCACGGATTTTTTCAGTTCGGCGGCAAATTGTTGTACGGTATTACTCATAAGTTTCCGGCCTCCTTATTCCTGTGTTTCGGCAAACCAATGTTCGCGGGCGGCCAAAATAACGGTTTTGGCTTCTTCTTCGCTCACGCCGGTGATTTCGATCAATTCGTCGGTGGAAAGCTCGGCCAGGCCGTCGCGGGTGGTGATGCCGGCTTGCGCCAAATCGCGCAGCATGTCTTGGTCGATGCCGTTGAGGGTTTTCAGCTCTTCTTCCACTTCGTCTAGTTTCTCTTCCGACATAATGGCCAGGGTGAGGATGGCGTCGCGGGCACGGTTGCGCAGGGTTTCCACGGTGGCTTCGTCGAAGCCGATTTCCACCAGTTCGGCAGCAGGCACATAAGCCACTTCTTCCAAAGCGGCGAAGCCTTCTTCAATCAACAGGTCGGCGGTTTGTTCGTCCACATTCAGGTGTTGCATGAACAGGCTGCGGATTTGCGCATCTTCTGCTTCGTGGCGCTCTTCGGCTTCCTGTACGGTCATGATGTTGAGCTGCCAGCCGGTAAGGTCGGCGGCGAGGCGCACGTTTTGGCCGCCGCGGCCGATGGCGGGCGCAAGCTGGTCTTCGGCCACGATAACGTCTACCGAATGGTTGTCTTCATCAATCAGAATGCGGCTGACTTCGGCTGGGGAGAGTGCGTTAATCACAAACTGGGCGGTTTCGGGCGACCACAGCACCACGTCCACCCGCTCGCCGGCCAGTTCGTTGGATACGGCATTCACACGCGAGCCGCGCACGCCGATGCAGGTGCCTTGCGGATCGATGCGCGCGTCATTGGATTTAACGGCGATTTTGGCGCGCTGGCCGGGGTCGCGGGCGGCTTCTTTGATTTCCAGCAGACCGTCTTCGATTTCCGGCACTTCCTGTTCAAACAGTTTCACCAAAAATTCGCGCGAGGTGCGGCTGAGGATAACCTGTTTGCGGCCGCTGTTGCCTTGTTCGTCCACGCGCAGGAAGAGGGCGCGGATGCGGTCGCCGCTGCGGAAGTTTTCGCGTGGGATGCACTGGTCGCGCGGAATCAGCGCGTCCAAACGGCCGATTTCCACGATGATGCCGTGGCGCTCGACGCGTTTGACCGTGCCCATTACCACGTCTTCGCGGCGGGCGAGGAATTCTTGCAGAATCTGCTCGCGCTCGGCATCGCGGATGCGCTGCAAAATGATTTGCTTGGCAGTTTGCGCGGCTTGGCGGCCGAAGGCCACGTTTTCCAGCTCTTCTTCGTAATATTCGCCGATTTGCAGCGGGGAATCGGGAAATTCTTCTTGGATTTCCTCGATGGTTTTCTGCGTATCGGGGTAGGTGTAGTCTTCGTCGGCTACGATTAGCCAGCGGCGGAAGGTGTGGTATTCGCCGGTGTCGCGGTCGATGCTTACGCGCACGTCCATGTGTTCGCGGTCGGCCTTTTTCTTGGCGGCCACCGACAGGGCGAACTCCAATGCTTCGAATACCACTTCGGATTCAACGTTTTTTTCGCTGGCCAGGGCTTCGGCCAGTTGCAACATTTCGCGGCTCATGGGAATGAACTCTCCATTAATTGATAAATAGGCAAATTAGAATTCGGGCTTCAGGCGCGCCCGGTCGATATTGGATAATTCGATGGCGGCGGTTTTGCCGTCGAAGGCAATGGTCAGCACATCGTTTTCAAAGGCTTCGATGCGGCCGATGAAGTTTTTCTGCCCCTCAATCGGCAGGCGGGTTTTCAGCTTGATGAGGCTACCTGAAAAACGGATGAAGTCGGCTGCTTTTTTTAGTGGGCGGTCGAGGCCGGGGCTGGAGATTTCCAGCCGTTTGTAGTCCACATCTTCCACCATGAAGAGGCGGCTCAGATGGTTGCTGACGGTGGCGCAGTCTTCCACAGTGATACCTTCGGACTTGTCGATAAACACGCGCAAATCGCCTTGCGCGGTGAGCTCGAAATCCACCAACTCGTAGCCCAGGCCGGGCAGGGTTTTTTCTAAAACGGCTTGAATATCCATGATTCCCTAGTTGGAAAAACAAAAAAATGGCCTCGGGGCCATTTCTCATTTATCTCGTATAAATAACTGAAAAACGATGCGATTCTAAACCATATTCGGCAGTTTGGCAAATGTGTTTATGCCGGGGCGACCGGGCGGCGGCCCGGCTGTGAGAATCGCGCAACAGTTGGGGAATGAAATGAATCGGGCAGCTGGCCGGTGTGGTTCCGTTGCGCCTTATGTTTTCAGGTAGCCCCTACCATGCGATATAAAACATCGCTTTGGCCAGGAATACAATCAGCAGCATCTGTACCAGCACGGCGCGATGGATGTATTTGGAGAAGGCCACGGTCATGGTGTGGCGGCGCATGCGGGTAACGGCGGCCAGGAAGTGGCAGAGAATGCTGAATGCCAGCAGCAGTTTGACGGAAAGCTGGATAAAGAAGGAGTTGGCAAACGGGTGTTGCAGGATTTGCAGGTAGCGGTGCATCATCACCAGGCCGGAGGCAAACAGCAGCCCGACCACCCACGGCATCACCTTCACCGCCCGTGCGGAAAGCGCCCGTTCCGTTTCGCGCCGCGTCTCGCGGCTGACTTTTTTAGTATGCAGCACCGACAGCACCAGCGATTCGAACAGCACCCCGCCTACGAAGGTGATGGCACAGAATAAGTGAATGATGTGCGCAACGGAATAAACAGACATTTACCTGCCTTTTGATGCAATCACAGAAAAATGCGATACTCTCACAGGCAGGTAGGGCGGTCAAATCCGCCATGCCTCTCTGATACTGACAGAAAGGGTATATATCATGAGAAAATCTACAGTTGCTTCTATTTGCACCGTATTGCTGCTGGCCTCATCCCTGAGCGCCTGCTCCACCATGACGACCAAGCAGCGCAACGCCGCCATCGGCGCGGCGGTGGGCGGCGTGGCCGGCAACGTGATCGGCGGCGACACCGGCTCCACCTTGGGCGGCGCCGCTTTGGGCGGCTTGGTGGGCAGCCAGGTTAAATAATCTTCAACCCTGCAACGATGCGGGCGGAAGCGTAGAAGCGCTTCCGCCCGTTGTGTACGGATAACGGCGGCCGGACGGCTTTGTCGGATGTACCGCAGCCGGCCGGTAAGCCGGGTTCTGTCGTCGGACAGCCATTCCTCTAGGCCGTTTGTTGCCAAGCGGCTCAAGCAACCTACCCGAATGCTCGGCGAGCAGCGTCGTTGCATTCTGTTTGGTCTTGCTGCGGATGGGGTTTGGCCTGCTGCGGACTGTTACCAGCCGCACGGTGCGCTCTTACCGCACCATTTCACCCTTACCTGTGCCGTGTCGCCACAGCCATCGGCGGTTATGCTTTCTGTTCCACTTTCCGTCGCCTCGCGGCGCCCGGCCGTTAGCCGGCATCCTGCTCTGTGCAGCCCGGACTTTCCTCCCCGCCCAAAGGCGCGGCGACTGTCTGGCCTGCTGCGATACGGGCGGGATTATAACGGATTGTGCGGGAAAGGCTACCTGAAAAGTGAAAATCCGTTTTCAGGTAGCCTTTATAGTGGATTAACAAAAATCAGGACAAGGCGGCGAGCAGCAGACAGTACACACGTTACGGCAAGGCGAGACAACGCTGTACCGGTTTAAATTTAATTCACTATAATTCCAATCGATTTTGGCCTTGGGCGGATTACCGCGAAGACCAACCACGGGCCTACCAATCGGAGCGGTAAAGATGGGCATCGCAATGATTGCAGATAAACATCCTGCATTGGTCGTTCTGATTGCGGATACCCCAATTCTTAATACTCTTCGAGCCGCACACCCGGCATTTGATGCCCGTATCGGTTTTGCATTCGGGGTGGGACTGCAAATATTGCGGCAGGGTCGGGAGCGAACGTTTTGCCTTCCTGACCGGATAAGTATAGGCGTACCAAAATATGGCGGCGGCGATAATGAAGGGGAAGAACTGCATGATATATGTCATTATTATATCTGTCCTTAATGGCTGGTCGGGAAATCTGCTGCATCTCCGGGTTTGCCGGTAATTTCATTTCCGGGCGTTTTGAAAAAACAAGTTGCTGTGGGGCTCAAGTTTTCAGGTAGCCTTTGTTGGCAGCAATCGCTTTTATTCCATACTCTCAAACCCTGTTACTTCCAATCCGAAGCCGGTGAGACCGGTGAGGGAGGATGGCTGGCCGAGCACGCGCATTTTTTTTACGTGGAGGTTGGCGAGGATTTGCGCGCCGATGCCGTAGGTTTTGCTGTCCCATTGGCGGGTTTGGCTTTTGCCTTTGGGCAGGGTGCGGTCGAGCAGGGCGGCGCCGTCTTCGGTGCGGTGCAGCAGGATGGCGACGCCGTGTTCGGCGGCTTGGATGCGCTCGAGGGCTTGCGGCAGCGGCCAGGAGTGGCGGGGGTTGGTTTGCAGGAAATCCATGGCGCTGAAGGGTTCGTGTACGCGCACGAGGGTTTCGGTGTCGGGCTGCGGGCTGCCTTTCACCAGGGCGAGGTGGGTTTCGCCGGAGAGTTTGTCTACATAAACGTGCTGGCGGAAATCGCCCCAGGGGGTGTGGATGGGGCTGCTGCCCATTTCTTCGAGCAGGGTTTCGGTGCGGCTGCGGTATTCGATGAGGTCGGTGATGGTGCCGATTTTGAGGCCGTGCTGCCGGGCGAATTCGGTGAGCTCGGGCATGCGTGCCATGGTGCCGTCGTCGGTGATGATTTCGCAGATAACGGCGGCGGGGATGAGGCCGCACATTTGGGCTAAATCGACGCCGGCTTCGGTGTGGCCGGCGCGCACCAGCACGCCGCCTTTTTGGGCACGCAGGGGGAAGATGTGGCCGGGCTGGACGATGTCTTCCGGCCGGGCGGCGGGGGAAACGGCGGTTTGAATGGTGAGCGCGCGGTCGGCGGCGGAAATGCCGGTGGAAATGCCGTGGGCGGCTTCGATGGATACGGTGAAGTTGGTGCCGTATTGGGCGCCGTTGTGCTGGGTCATGAGGGGGAGCTTGAGTTTGTCCACCAGCTCTTCGGCCATGGGCAGGCACACGAGGCCGCGGGCGTGTTTGATCATGAAGTTGATGGCTTCGGGGGTAACGAATTGGGCGGCCATGAGCAGGTCGCCTTCGTTTTCGCGGTCTTCGGCATCGGTGATGATGACCATTTTGCCGGCTTTGAGGTCGGCCAGGATTTCGGGGATGGTGGCAATGGGGGCGGACATGGGACGGGTATTCCTGTGGGTGGGTTGTGGGGCGGATGCGGGTGAACGGTGGTCGGTATCGAGCCACAGTGCGGGCATGCCGGCGCTGTGTTCGATTTTGCGGGCTTTTCGCTCGCCGAAAGGCTTGTTTTTCAGCAGGGCGGAGAGTTCGCCTTGGTTGATGCCGGTGGCGGATACGAAATCAATCTGCCGGCCTTGGTGCAGGCGGTTAATCCATTCGCGCAGGTTGCGGCGACGCAGTTCGGCAATATTGATGGGGCTGGACATGGGCTACCTGAAATTTTAAGCGGGCGAATGCAGGCCGATGCGGTTGCCTTCGCTGTCTTCGATAAAGGCAGCAAAACCGTTGGCGATGGGGAATTTGGCGGTGAGTATTTTGCCGCCGGCCGCTTCGGCGGCACGGGCGGTTTCGGCGCAGTCGGCGCAGTTGAAAAACACGGTGATGCTGCCGTGGCCGGCGGGTTGCGCGGCGGGGTCGTGCCAGAGCATGCCGCCGATGCCGTATTGCTCCCAGGCGGGGGCGAACAGATACATTTGGCGCTGCGGGTCTTTGCCGGGCACTTCTTGCAGGGGCAGGCCGAATACGGTTTCGTAGAAGCGGGCGGCACGTGCTAAGTCTTGCGCATTTAGGGCAAACCAGCTTACGGGGTTTTGTGGGGTGTTGTTCATTGGATTTCTAGCACCTTTGCTGATTCGTTCTTCGATATGCGGGCTGCTTTTGGCAGGTTCAAAGCCCAACAGGCAGCCCGCGCTTTTCAGGTAGCCTTTGGGCAGGGCGGGTGTCGGATTCGAGAATCCGGCCTACGGGCTACCTGAAACCTTGCTTATTTCACTTTCACAAACAGCTCATCGATATGTTCTTTGCTCCAGCCGTGTGTTTTACCCATTTCAATCAAGCCGTCTTTGATTAGGGAGATAATAACCTTGCGCCTTTCGTCTTTATCGTCCCCCACAATTTTGTCGGTATCCACAAAAAATAAGAAACCGAGTTGTAAGCGTGAGCCATGCTGCTGAGGGTCATCGGTTAGGAACAGGTACATTTTTTTATATTCTTTAAAAACAAATCTTGGTATGAGTTCCCCAATTTCATTAACGATATGGACAATCTCCATTAATGAGTCCTCTTTTATTGGCGACTCCCATAAATAATTCGGGTCAGCAGCTAATCTTAATCTTCCCATAATAAGCCCCTAAATATTCAGTTAAGTGTAGGTCGTGGCAATTGGTTTTCAGATGGGCGATACCATTTAGTTCCCCATTCATACCCGGGTCTTAAATCCCTTTTCCTTTATCTAGAAAGCGAAAACCCATCCGCACAATCTTGCTCCCTGTCTGACGCCTTTTGTCGGTTAGGGCATTTCGCAGTAATTTTAGAAGCATCGCCGATGCAGGGCCTCCTGCCCCGGCTTTCTGCCCGGTAAGGTTTTCCCCGCGGCATGGGCGGTAAACTTGGGCGACTATACGGCGCTTGGTTGGAAAAGTAAAGTTAGATTGGAGGGGATAAAAAATTACTTTTAAGCAATATTCGATATTCGGTTTTCAGGTAGCCCTTCCGGCAGCCGAAGGCTACCTGAAAACCCCGTCTTGCCGCTACAATACCGTCCATTCCAATCTTTCAGGTAGCCTCAAATGAACCCCGCCCATATTCCGCAAGCCCTGCGCGCCTTGCTTGGCGAACGCGAAATCATTGCCGACCCCGCCCCGCTGCTCGCCGACCGGCGCGGCCGCTACATTGGCCGGGCGGCAGCCGCCGTGATGCCCGACAGCGTGGAAAACGTGCAGAAGCTGGTGCGCTGGTGTGCCGAACACCGCGTGCCGATTACCCCGCAGGGCGGCAACACCGGCTTGTGCGGCGCGGCGGTGCCAAACGGCGGCATTTTGCTCAACCTCTCGCGGCTCAACCGCATCCGCAGCCTCAGCCTGGCCGACAACGCCATCACCGTGGAAGCGGGCGCGATTCTGCAAAACGTGCAGGAAGCCGCGGCCCAAGCCGGGCGGCTGTTCCCGCTCAGCCTCGCCAGCGAAGGCTCCTGCCAAATAGGCGGCAACATCGCCTGCAACGCCGGCGGGCTGAACGTGGTGCGCTACGGTACCACGCGCGATTTGGTGCTCGGGCTCGAAGTGGTACTGCCCGACGGCAGCCTGCTCTCCCATCTCGCCCCGCTGCACAAAAACACCACCGGCTACGACATCCGCCAGCTCTTCATCGGCAGCGAAGGCACGCTCGGCATCATCACCGCCGCCACGCTCAAGCTCTTCTCCCCGCCGCAAACCACCGCCACCGCCTGGGTCGGCCTAAACAGCATTGAAGACGCCGTGCACTTGCTTACCCGCATCCAAGGCCGTTTTGCCGAGCGGCTGTGCAGCTTCGAGCTGGTGAGCCGCCCCGCGCTTGCCCTCTCCGCCGCCTACAGCCGCCTCAGCCCGCCGATTGATGCCGAGTGGCACATCTTGCTCGAATTGAACGACAGCCTGCCGCGCCCCGAATTGGCCGACGATTTGGCCGGATTCTTGTTTGAACACGGCTGGGAAAACGCCGTGCTGGCGCAGTCGGAGGGCGAACGCGCCGAACTGTGGCGGCTGCGCGAAGACATCTCCGCCGCGCAAAAAGCGCTTGGTGCCAGCATCAAACACGACATCGCCGTACCCATTGCCCGCGTGGCCGAACTGGTGGCCAACGCCTCCGCCGCGCTCAAGCAGGCCTATGAGGGCATCGAAATCATCGTATTCGGCCACCTCGGCGACGGCAGCCTGCATTTCAACACCTTCCTGCCGCACATCCGCAGCAACCAGGCCTACGAATACGAAGACGGCATCAACCGCATCGTCTATCAACACACCCTTGCCTGCCAAGGCACGATTGCCGCCGAACACGGCATCGGCCAAGTGAAAAACCACTGGCTGCCCAGCGTGCGCAGCCCGGTGGAAATCGGGCTGATGCGCGCCATTAAGAAACAGCTCGACCCGCATAACCTGTTCAACCCCGGCAAACTGTTCCCGCCGCAGGCTACCTGAAAACTGCAACAAACCAAATCGTTTACAAACAATCCGATAGCCGCCCAAAAGGCTACCTGAAAACCGCTAACTAGCAACACAAGGAAACCCGATCATGAACCAAGCCTTCAAAATCCGCTGCCCGCTGCCGCACTGCACCGGCTGGGTAACCCAGCTCGACCCCGAAGACGGCTCGCTGTTTATGTGCGACGACTGCGGCCTGGTGTGGGAAACCAAAGCCGAGCTTGATGCCGCGATTGCCGCCATCATCGAGCGCTTCCCCTACCGCGCCGCCGTGTACCGCCAAACCGCCGAAGGCTTCGCCGCCGTGCCCGAAGCCGAAGAACCGGCGGATTACGAAACACAGGTGAACCAAGAGCCGTGGGCTTGATTTCCCGTTCTGGTGCTTGCCGTTCGAATGCGGAAAAGGCTACCTGAAAACGAACGAAGTGAGTTTCGACAAAACGAACGTTAGTGAGTTTCTGCGAAGCTAAAACGAGCGAAGCGGGGTTCACGAAAACACAGCGCCGCGAAGTTCCCACTAAACCGGGAATTTCAGGTAGCCTCCCGCCCGCAGCAGCATCCATCTTCCACTGGAGGAGTAGCAGCTATGTATCCGTTAAAACTGAAAACCGAAATTTACCAAGCCATTGCAGCATTTTTAGATGCCTACAAGCGGCAAGACACCCAAACCTTGGCCGAGCAATTCGATATTCACGGCGGGTTTTTGGAAGAAATTGACGAAATGCTGGATTTCATTGAAGACAAAGCCAAGCTACGTCTCTTCCCCCTGGAGGAGATGGATAAGTTTGAATGCGGCAGCACCGGCCTGAGCATCTTCGGCGATTTGAGCGATGATGAAGAGGAGGAAGAGGATAAGGAAGCGGAGCCGGAAAGCGAAGAAGAATCCGTGGGCGTGGAAGCCAAGCTGTATGAAGAAGGCGAGGCGCAACACATCGGTTATATTGTGGGCGAATATTATTTAAACGGCCAAGAGCCGGCTTTTATATTCCAATATTTCAGCGTGTAGCCCAATACGACAAAGGCTACCTGAAAATCCGCCAAGCGGTTTTCAGGTAGCCTTTTTCACTTTTCAAATCAGGCAATCAAGCCTTCATCACCTGTTTCAAAAACTGCTTCGCCCGCTCGCTGCTCGGATTGGTGAAGAATGCTTCCGGCGTGTCCACTTCCACGATTTTGCCCTGATCCACAAAGATAATCCGGTCGGCCACTTCGCGGGCAAAGCCCATTTCGTGGGTAACGCACATCATGGTCATGCCGCTTTCGGCCAAATCTTTCATCACTTTGAGCACTTCGCCCACCATTTCCGGATCGAGCGCGGAGGTGGGCTCGTCAAACAGCATCACTTGCGGCTCCATGGCCAGGCCGCGGGCAATGGCCACGCGCTGCTGCTGGCCGCCGGAAAGCTCGCCGGGCATGGCGTCTTTTTTATGCGCCAGGCCCACGCGCTCCAAGAGTTGCAGCGCTTTTTCTTCGGCCTGGGCACGGTTTTGCTTTTTCACTTTTATCGGCGAGAGCACGATGTTTTCCAGCACGCTCAAATGCGGATACAGGTTGAAATGTTGGAATACAAAGCCCACTTCGGCGCGGATTTTGTTTAGGTCGGTGGCGGGGCTGGCCACGTCTACGCCGTCCACCCAGATTTCGCCGCTTTGGATTTGCTCGAGCTGGTTTACGGTGCGGATAAGGGTGGATTTGCCGCTGCCGGAGGGGCCGCACACCACCACCACTTCGCCTTTTTTCACTTCGAGGTTGATGTCGCTCAGAACGTGCAGTTCTTTAAACCATTTGTTTACATTTTTGAATTTGATCATTTTCTACTTCCGGAACGGCTGGGTTGTCGGTTGGAACAATCGGCGCGGGGCGGGATTGTGTTTCAGGTAGCCTTTTGGGCTAACAGGTTGGCCAAGGCCACATATTTTTCGGGCGCGATATGTTCGGCACGCTCTTGCGGGTTGATACCGGCGGCCTGCAAATCATCGTCGTCGGCCAGGCCTTTGAGGTTATTGCGGATGGTTTTGCGGCGCTGGTGGAAGGCTTGTTTCACCAGGGCGGCGAATTGCTCGAAATCCTGCGCCTGCCCGATGCGGTGTTTGGCCGGAATCAGCCGCACTACTGCGGAATCGACTTTGGGTGCGGGGGAAAAGGCCTCGGGCGGCACGTCGAGCAGTTTTTCCATTTCAAAGAAGTATTGCAGCATCACGCTCAGGCGGCCGAAATCGTTGCTGCCGGGCTCGGCCACCATGCGTTCCACCACTTCTTTTTGCAGCATGAAGTGCATGTCTTCCACTTCGTCGGCATAGCGGCTGAGGTGGAACAGCAGCGGGGTGGAGATGTTGTAGGGTAGGTTACCGACGATTTTTTTGCGCCTGGGCACGCTGGCGAAATCGAACTGCAATACATCGCCTTCGTGGATAACGAGCTTGCCGGCATAGGGCCTGGTTTTCAGGTAGCCTATGATGTCGCGGTCGATTTCGCACACGTGCAGGCAATCGAGCTTGGCGGCCAAGGGCTCGGTAATCGCGCCGAGGCCTGGGCCGATTTCCACTACGGTATCGGCAGGCTGCGGCCGCACGGCCTGGACGATGTCGGCAATGATGCGGGAATCTTGCAGAAAGTTCTGCCCGAATCGTTTGCGGGCGGTATGTTGGGTCATAGCGGTGGGCCGGGCGGCTGTTGGCGGGAAAGGTGCGGATTGTATCAGATTCGGCGGTGCGCTTGGGCGCTCTACAAAAAGCTTCTCTCTAACCTTATCGCATAATGCTTTGTGTTCATGTGGTATAAGCAGTGTTTCTTATGGCCTACCAAATTTCAGGTAGCCTTTTCCATTTATTTCCTGTTCGCCTTTGCGCCTTATACCGGCGCAGGCACCCGTTTAGCTGCGCAAAAACAAGCCCTCTTGCAGAGTCCTTGTTAAAACGAAACCTTCAAACGAAGATTTCATTTTTGCTCCGCAGAAACTCGTCCTCCTTCGGAGACCTCGTTTTCTTTGTTTCGCCAAAGAAAAGGAAGCAAAAGAAAGGCGACTGCGGGCACAGGTTCAGCTTCGCTAAACTTCCCTCACTCTGCACAGTTTTTCGGGCGCAAAGAGAAACTGGATTAGCTGCAACTTGCGGCTGCGCCGCTTCGAACATGCAAGCCCTTGTTCCCCGAAAACCTGTGCTCCGTTCGGCTGTGCCAGCAGAGGGGAGAGAGGCCCAACCGTTTGCACATATAGTGAATTAACAAAAACCAGTACAGCGTTGTCTCGCCTTGCCGTAACGTGTGTACTGTCTGCGGCTCGCCGCCTTGTCCTGGTTTTTGTTAATTCACTATAGATTGTTAAGAAGCCTGATTGATAACGAGGGATAGAGTTAGATGTTGAGTGCCAAAAGGCTACCTGAAAATTTCAGGTAGCCTTTTGCTGCCAGCAGTCGGTTTGGCTTACTTGGCGGCAGTGTTTTCCTTTTGCGCGGCCTGTGCCTGTTTTTCGGCTTTGGTGGCCCAATAGGAGGCGAGGAGGGAGCCGGAAATATTATGCCACACGCTGAAGATGGCGCTGGGCACGGCCACCAGCGGCATCATGGCAAAGTGGGCTTTGGCCAGCGCCGCGCCGAGGCCGGAGTTTTGCATGCCGACTTCGATGGCGAGGGTTTTTTGCGCGTCGTAGGGCAGGCCGAAGAGTTTGGCGGCGAGGAAGCCCAGGGTATAGCCGATGGTGTTGTGCAGCACCACCACGCCGAAAATCAACAGGCCGGTTTCGATGATCTGCGTGCGGCTGCCGGCTACCACGGCGCCGATAATCAGCACGATGGCGAGCACGGAAATCAGCGGCAGCACATTGATGGCGGCGGCAGTTTGCTTGCGGAACAGGGTGTGCGCCACCACGCCCAGCACGATGGGCAGCAGCACCATTTGCAAAATGGATACCAGCATTGTGGTGGCGGAAACGTCGATCCATTGGTTGGCAAACAGGAAGAACACCGCCGGGGTGAGTAGGGGCGCGAGCAGGGTGCTGATGGAGGTAACGGCCACGGAGAGCGCCACATTGCCGCGCGCGAGAAAGGTCATTACGTTGGAGGCGGTGCCGCCGGGGCAGGCGCCCACCAGCACCACGCCGATGGCCACTTCGGGCGGCAGATTAAGGGCGCGCGAGAGCAGGTAGGCGGTGGTGGGCATAATTACAAACTGCGCCACCACGCCGATGAGCACGGCTTTGGGGTGTTGCCCGAGGATTTTGAAATCGGAGGGGGCGAGGGTGAGCCCCATGCCGAACATGATGACGCCCAAAAGCCAGGGGATATAGGGAGCGATGAAGCTGGTGAAGAGGGAGGGCGCCAAGAAGCCGGCCATGGCAAACAGCGCTGCCCACAGGGCAAAAGTGTTGCCGATGAAGCGGCTGAATCTTTGTAAAGCTGTCATGATGGTTTTTTTGCAATTTTTAACGGAAAGGGCGAAGGATACAAGAAAGCAGGGTTTGGGGACAAGAGGGGGCTACCTGAAAAGTGTAAAGGCTGCATGGCATCGTCCGGCGATGCCTCTATAGCAAACCAACTTAACTTAAAGATGCTGTTTGGCGGAGTTGGATGGGGAGAGCGTGGATAAACAGCTACTGATGGAGGTGCTGTGCACAACATTTCCTTCCGGCTGCTGCGATGGCGGCACGAAAGGGCTGTTCCAAATGCTTGGAGCAGCCCTTAAATGTTTTTCAGGTAGCCTGTGCCGGATTGCATAAAGGCTACCTGAAAATAGGCATACGGTGTTTTACCGCACGATTTCTGCCAGCGGCCAGCGCGGGCGCACGTTGAATCCGGCGGCGGGCTGTGCCTGTTGCAGGTGCATGGCACCGGCGAAGGCGATCATGGCACCGTTGTCGGTGCACAGCGGCAGTGGCGGGAAATAAGTGCGTACGGCTTCGGGCTTGGCTTTGGGGTTGGGGCGCACTTGCAGCGCGGCGAGTTCGGCACGCAGTTTCCAATTGGCGCCCACGCCGCCGGCCACCACAAGGGTGCGGTAGCCGGTGTGCAGCAGGGCTTGGCGGGACTTGGCCAGCAGCACGTCCACCACAGCGTCTTGGAAGGCGCGGCAGATATCGTTGCGGATGGCGTCCGGCAGGCTGCCGCCATGTTCGGCGCGCACGTTTTGCACGGCAGTGAGCACGGCGGTTTTGAGGCCGGAGAAGCTCATTTGCAAATCGCGCGAATGCAGCATAGGGCGTGGAAAGGTGAAAGCATTGGGGCGGCCGAGCTTGGCCAATTCGGAAAGTTTTGCGCCGCCGGGGTAGGGCAGGCCGAGCAGTTTGGCGGTTTTGTCGAAGGCTTCGCCGGCGGCATCGTCCACGCTTTCGCCGAGCAGTTCGTAGTTGCCGATGCCGCGCACGGCCATGAATTGGGTGTGGCCGCCGGATACGAGCAGGGCAACGAAGGGAAAGGCGGGTTTTTCTTCGGCTAACAGCGGGGAGAGCAGGTGGCCTTCGAGGTGGTGCACGGGAATCACGGATTTGCCCAGCGAAAAGGCGAGCGCGTTGGCATAGGCACAACCGGCCAAGAGCGCGCCGCCAAGGCCGGGGCCTTGGGTGTAGGCGACGGCATCGATGTCGGCGTAGTTTTTGCCGGCTTCGTGCAGGCAGGCTTGGGTGAGCGGCACGAGGCGGCGGATGTGGTCGCGGCTGGCCAGCTCGGGCACCACGCCGCCATATTCGGCATGCATGGCCATTTGGGTGTGCAGCTGGTTGCCGATGAGGCCATGTTCGGTGCTGTAGAGCGCCACGCCGGTTTCGTCGCAGGAGGATTCGATGCCGAGAACGAGCATGATAGAAGGCTACCTGAAAAATCAAAGGCTGTATTTTATAGCAAATCAACTTGGCTTTCGCTATGGCATCGGCTTGCTAGGGCAGTAAATGGCGGTATGTGCTTGGGCAGAGGGTGGGTTCATGCGTATGGGCGGATTGACATACACCTCCGATGAAATATTGCGGGAAAATGTCGGCTAATGCAGGCGGGGATAGACCTTGTTGTTTTTTCGCACAGGTTAATTTTGGTTAATTGTGTGTAATTTGCAGATAGGGGGGAAGGTATGGTAATGAGGCGGGAGGGAGTTGGTTTTAGCCAGTATTGGTATGAAAAATATATTATTTTTTCTGATTTGGGTGGAACACTATTCTTATTAGGGCGGCATTCGTTAATTAATAGTATTGTTTGCCCGGCACATTGGATAAGAACGATTTTGGTGGCAGATGTTTGCGTGCGGTAAGTAGAGTAGGCAGTTTAATTGCCAGCCGCCGCCAAACAGCGGATAATACGCCGCGATTCTTGATAGGAATTTATCTGTGAGACGGCTAGAGGTCTGCAGATAGGGAATTTTTTAAGTTATAACTTGAACTTTGTTAGAGGTAATTCGACATGAAAAAATCTTTATTGGCCGCTGCCCTGATGTCTTTGTTCTTGGCTGCTTGTGGTGGTTCTGCTCCGGCTTCTGATGCTTCTGCCGCTTCCGCTGCTTCTGAAGCTGCTGCAATGGCTTCTGATGTTGCCGGTGCTGCTTCTCAGGCTACTGCCGCTGTTGAAGGTGCTGCTTCTCAGGCTACTGCCGCTGTTGAAGGCGCTGCTTCTCAGGCTACTGCTGCCGTTGAAGGTGCTGCTTCTCAAGCTACTGCTGCCGTTGAAGGTGCTGCCAGCGCTGCCAAATAATTTGGCGGTTTAAAACTCAAGCAAAAGCCCCGCATCTGCGGGGCTTTGTTTTATGGTTAAAGCACTTCGATTTCTTCAGCCCAGATGGACTTTGATGCGCTCATGTGTTGTTTGCGGCTGAGAGCTGTATATGAAAAAAGATGTGCTTATAGTGAATTAACAAAAACCAGTACAGGGTTGTCTCGCATTGCCGTAACGTGTGTACTGTCTGCGGCTCGCCGCCTTGTCCTGATTTTTGTTAATCTACTATAGTTCTCACGGAGGGATTTTTGATGCTGCCGGGTGTTTCCCGGTGGTTTATTAAATCTGAATCCCTTCCTATGCGGATAGGTTACCTGAAAGCTGCATTTTCGGGTAGCCTTTTTGCGCTTTACAGCCCGCCGTAGGAGTGCAGCCCGCTCAAAAACATATTCACGCCGATAAAAGCGAAGGCGGTGATGAAGAAGCCGATAATCGCCCACCACGCCAAGGGCTTGCCGCCCCAGCCGCGCACCAGGCGGATATGCAGCCAGGCCGCGTAGTTAAGCCACACCACCAGCGCCCAGTTTTCTTTCGGGTCCCAGCTCCAATAGCGCCCCCAGGCATCGGCTGCCCACAGCGCGCCGAGCACGGTGGCTGCGGTGAAGAAGAGGAAACCGATGGCGATGGCCTGATACATGGCTTCTTCAATCACTTCGGCTTCAGGTAGCCTCAACGAGGGGCGGCGCAGTTTCATCAATTCGGCCACACCGAGGAAAGCGGCCAGGCAAAATGCGCCGTAGCCGATGAAATTGGCAGGCACATGCAGCTTCATCCACCACGATTGCAGGGCGGGAATCAGCGGCCGGATTTGCTGGGCGTTGCGGCTGAAGGTGTACCACAGCACGAAGCCGACCAAAATCAGCTGCAGGGTGTACACAAACACGCCCAGCCGCTGCAGGCGGAACTTGCCTTCGTAATACAGGAACATCAAAGCGGTGATGACGATAAACAGGATGAACACTTCATACAGGTTCGAAATCGGGATGTGACCGTCGCGCGGGCTGATGAGGTAGCTTTCATGCCAGCGCACCAGCATGCCGGTGAGCCCAATGGCAGCGGCCGCCCAAGCCAGGTAGCGGGCGAGGCGAAGCAGCATGGGTACGGCGTGCGTGTTGTCTGTTTCCGCCTGTTTGTTGCCGCCGAGCAAGCCGAGCGCGTAGCACAGCCAGGCCATCGGTACCAGGGCGCACAGCCAGCCGATGGCCGATTGGCTGGCTAAGAAATAGCGCAGCAGGAAGCGTTCGCCGTTGGCCATCTGCCCGGCATAGAGCACGGTGGCGGCATAGGCCAGGGCGATGCACAGCGGCATCAGCAGGCGCAGCGGTTTGTAAAACCAGCCCAGCCACACGGCGGAGGCGGCGCTGAGCCATAAAATGCACACTTCATATATGTCCATGCGGTGCGGCAGCAGAATCTGCACGGCGGCGGCAATGGCCGTCATCAGGGCGGCAAACAGCCAGTCGGCTACGGAAAGCAGTTTCCAAAAACGCTGCTCCTGCAACAGCTCGTGCTGCGGCAGCCGGTGGGCACTGGCCGCCTGTTTTTGCGGCAGGGCATCAGGCGTGTTAGGGTTGGTCATGGTTCAATTCCTGCGCCAGGCGCGTGAGGTGTTGTGTGTGTGTGGCGAAAATCGGTTCCAGCTGCCGTTTGAGGCGGGCGGAGCTCATGGCAAAGAGGGCTTGGCCGTGGTCATACAGCAGCCAGGCGCGTTGTTCGCGCAGGTAAAACATAAGCGCCGTGCCTAAAATCAGCAGTACAGAGCCCAGATACACCAGGCCTTGGCCGGGTGAGCGGGTCATCTGCAGGCCGGAGGATTTCACTTCGTTGTAGCCGTTTAATTGCAGCAACACCGGCGAGCCGAAGCGGGTAAGGCCGGTGTAGGCATCGAAGCTGTTGATGAGGAAGCGGTTGCGCTCTTCGTTCTGCGGCCAGTCCAGCCCTTGTTCGGACAGTGCCTGTTCGAGGGCGATATTGCCCGCGCCGAACAGCATTTGGTAGAACAATTCGCGCATCCGGTCTTGTTCGGCGGCGGGGATTTTATTTTCCACGAATTGGTTGATGCCCACATAGCCTTCGCGGGCGAACAGCTCCAAGATATTGCCCAAGGCTTCGCGGAAGCGGGTTTTGGAAGGCTCGGGCATATCGGCCACGGCACGGTCGAGCACGGCTTCGCGCAGCTCGGGCTGAAGCAGCACGGCGCGCAGGTGCATGAAGGTGTCGGGCTTGCCGTTTTTATCGGCGGGAATCATCAGCCAGCGGTAGTCTTCGCTGTTGCTGCCGCGCTCGCCGGTGGCGAAGTAGAAATCGCCGCCGCGCCGCAGGGGCAGCATGTAGTTGACATACTCGCGCGCCTGGCCGGCCTGGTCGCGCAGGCGGAAGGTGATGGTGGGGCCGACGTTGTGCAGGGCATCGGACTGCTGCACGCTGCGTGCCTCGTTGAGGCGGTGGCGCAGATTGGCCGGCTGCGAGGCGGCGTTATCGGTTTGCTCTTCGTCTTCCACGTTCAGCGGGCGCAGTTCGGTGAATTCGAGCGTGTATTGTTGAGTTTGATTTTGGCCCAGGTGCAGCGGGAAAGCGCTAAGCGAGGCGGCTTTGAGTTCGGTGCTGGCGGCGGAGGGCGTGCCCAAGTTCCAGGCGCGGAAGGTGAGGCCGGAGCCGCCGTCGCCGAAGCTGGCCTGGTAGAGCGAAATGCCGTGCAGGGTGAAGGGATGGTTCACTTTCACGGTGGGGGTGTAGGTTTGACCGCTTTGCCGGTCGGTAACGATTAAATCGCTGGCAAAGTTTTTCGGCATGCCGTTTTCGTAGTAATCCACATGGAATTGCTTGAGGGTTACGCTAAACGGCAATTCCTGTACCAAGAGCCCGTCGCCCGTGTCGAGAAACACTTCCTGCACGGTTTGCCCTTCGCGGATGTTCACATTGCCGCGAAACGATAAGGTATTGCTGCCCAAGCGGCTTTCTTTGCCGAAATCGTTGGAGAACTGGGCAGTTTTGTTGGGCTTGAGGCTACCTGAAAACATGGCTAGCTTAATCGGCAGATTGCTGTCGATAAGGCCGCCCAGGCAAATCACGATGATGGCGGCGTGGGCGAAGATGTAGCCCCATTTGTTGAGGCTGCCTTTTTTTGCCGCGATGATGAAGCTGCCGTCTTCGCGCTGCCGGCTTTGCACGGCGAAGCCGGAAACTTTCAGGTAGCGTTCGGCAATTTCGGGCGCGGGCGCGGCGGCGAGCAGGGTGCTGTGCTTCATGGCGGCCAGCGAGCGGGCAGAGGCACTCAGGCGGAAACTTTTCATTTCGCGCAGGAAAGGCGGGATGTTGCGCCACAGGCACAGGCCGGTGGAGAGCATCAAGAATGCCAAAATAGCCACAAACCACGGCGCGGAATACACATCATACAAGCCGAGGAAACGGAAAATCTGATGCCAGAACGGCCCGAATTCCACCACATAAGCCACCTCCGCCTGATTTTGCTGCAGCACCGTGCCGATCACTGAAGCGAGCGCGAGCAGCGAGAGCAGCGCCACGGCAAAGCGCATGGAGCTGAAGAAGGCAAACCAAGGCCGCCGCAACAGCGGGGTTCTGGCGGGATCGGGTGTACTCATAACCGAAAATCCGGAGCGGAAACGTGGGATTAAAACAGCGGGATTATAACTGATTTGCCGCGGCTGCTTGGTTTATATCGTGAATTAAAATAAGGATACTGCGGAGCTGGCTCGCTGGCCGTGTGTATGCTGTCTGCGTCGTGCCGCCAGGTTTTGAGTGTTGCTAGCCCGCTATGCTGGCATAAGGAGACAGCGTGGCTTAATGGGTGCGGTAAGGCTACCTGAAACCGGATTGTGGTTTTTCAGGTAGCCTTTATTGATATTGGCGCAAAGGTTGGGATGGTTTTAGCGGTGTTAAAGCTGCACTTTAGCTCCGCAGAAACTCACTTCGTCCGCTTTCAGGTAGCCCATTGATGCTATGGATAACAACGCCGGCGGATTGCCACAATCTTTTCCGCCGCTGCCACGCAGTCGGCTACGGGGGCGACCAGCGCGATGCGCACATAGCCGGCGCCGGGGTTGCCTTGCGCGGTGTCGCGCGCCAGAAAGCGGCCGGGCAGTACTTGGATAGCCGCTTCGCGCCACAGGGTGCGGGTGAAGGCCAAATCGTCGCCGTCGGGCGCTTGCAGCCAAATATAAAACGAAGCGTCCGGCCGTGTTACCTCAAAGCCCTGCGCCAGAATCGGCAGCACGCGGGCGAATTTTTCCTGATACAGGCGGCGGTTTTCCATTACATGGGTTTCATCGTTCCAGGCGGCGATGCTGGCCATCTGCACGGGAATGCCCATGGCGCTGCCGTGGTAGGTGCGGTAGAGCAGGAAATCTTTGAGCAGCGCGGCATCGCCGGCCACGAAGCCGGAGCGCAGGCCGGGTACGTTGGAGCGTTTGGAGAGGCTGGTGAACATCACCAGTTTGCCGAAGCCGCGACCCAATTCGGCAGCGGCCTGCAGGCAGCCGATGGGCGGCTCGCCTTCGAAATAAATTTCGGAATAGCATTCGTCGGCGGCGATGATAAAGCCGTAACGGCTTTGCAATTCAAAGAGTTCTGCCCAGTCGGCTTTCTGCATCACACTGCCGCAGGGGTTGTGCGGCGAACAAACGAACACCAGTTTCACGCGCTGCCACACGGCTTCGGGAATGCTGCTCCAATCGGGCTTAAAGTGCGGGGCTCGGCAGTTGGCAAACGCGGTTTCCGCCCCGGCCAGGAGCGCGGCGCCTTCGTAAATCTGATAAAACGGATTGGGGCACACCACCACGGGTTTTTCCTGCTCGTTGCCGCCCAGCGCCGCCTGTACGAAGGAAAACAGGGCTTCGCGGCTGCCCAGCACGGGCAGGATTTGGCTATCTGGATCGAGCGCGAGGCCGTAGCGGCGTTGCAGGAAGCCGGCGCAGGCTTGGCGCAGCTCGGGCAGGCCGGCGGTTTGCGGATAGGCATCGAGGCGCGGCAGGGCGGCGGTGAGCGCATCGGTAATCACGGCGGGGGCAGGGTGTTTGGGCTCGCCGATTTGCAGTGGCACGGGCACAACGCCCTCGGGCGGATTCACGCCTTGCATGGCTTCGCGCAGGCGGGCGAAAGGGTAGGGCTGGAGTTGGGATAGGTGTGGGTTCATGGTGGACTGGTGTTTTGTTGTCAGAGGAAAAGGCTATTGTAATCGGCAGGCATGGGATAGGCTACCTGAAAAATACAGCAGACGCGTTTTATAGTGGATTAACAAAAATCAGTACAGCGTTGTCTCGCCTTGCCGTACTATCTGTACTGTCTGCGGCTCGCCGCCTTGTCCTGATTTTTGTTAATCCACTATAGGTAGCCTTTTGCTTGTTGTGGAAACAAGGTGCAACTTGCCGCGGAGTACGCGGAAATATTTTCAGGTAGCCTTGAAGGCTACCTGAAAGCTTATTGGATAGCGGTTTTAGCCGAAGATGCCCAAATAATACAGCAGGCTGGCTAGGATGACGGCAATGCCGCCGCCGATGATGAGCCGCCGCCAGATAGGGCGGATTTCGCTGTGCCGCAAATCGGCGGCGAGATAACGCCACACGAAGAAAAGGGCGGCTAGGGCGAAGGCGATGGCGCCGATGGTGTCGCCGTCCATATTCGGCTTCATGCTGCGCTGCCTTTCTGTTCGCTGCCCGGTTTGGCGACGCCGTAGCAGGGGCCGCGGCCGGTGATGCGGGGCATTTGGCTTTCGATGGCTGCTTCGGTGGCGGCGGTGAGCTCGGCGATGCTGCCGGAGTCGTGTTTAATCGGCGGGCAGATGATGACGCTGATTTCGCCGGGATGTTTGAGAAAGGAGTTTTTCGGCCAGAATTCGCCGCTGTTGAGGGCAACGGGCACGATGTCCATCTCTAACAGCTGGGCGGTGCGGGCGGCGCCGCTTTTATAGCGGCCTTTGCTGCCGGGCGGCATGCGCGTGCCTTCGGGGAAGATGGTGATCCAATAGCCTTGCGCTTTGCGTTTGCTGCCTTGCTCGATGATTTGGGCGGAGGCTTTTACGGGGTTGCGCCGGTCGATGCCGATGGTGCCGGCAAACTTGAGCCCCCAGCCGAAGAAGGGGATGCGGAAGAGTTCGCGTTTGGCCACGAACACTTGCGGCGGGAAGATTTTCTGCATAGCCAGCGTTTCCCAGCCGGATTGGTGTTTGCAGCAGATAACGGCGGGGTCTTGGGGGATGTTTTCTGCGCCTTCCACGCGGTATTTGAGACCGACGATGTTTTCCAAGAGCCACATCAGCATCAGCGCCCAGCGGGTGGCGAGGGCGTGGAGGGCGCCCGGGATGGGGGCGGTGAGCAGCATCACGATAAACAGCGGCGGGGTAACGAGTGCCATCAGCAGCCAATAGGCGAGGTTGCGTATCCACAGGGAAATCATCAGGCTTCCTGTTCGGTTTCGGGTGGGTTGATGAGGTGTTGGGCGAAGGAGAGCAGGTCGTCGAACACTTGGGTGTTTTCAGGTAGCCCGCCGGCGGCTAGGGTTTTCTTGCCTTTGCCGGTGAGCACGAGCACGGGCAGGCCGCCCACGGCGTCGATGGCTTGTAAATCGCGCAGGCTGTCGCCCACGAGATACACGCCGCGTGCGTCGGTATTGAAGCGGTTGAGGATGTCTTCCACCATGCCGGGCTTGGGCTTGCGGCAGGAGCAGCGGTCGGCGTCGGTGTGCGGGCAAAACCAAATGCCGTCGATGCTGCCGCCGGCTTCATTGGCCAGGCGGTGCATTTTTTCGTGCATTTCGTTGAGGTCTTGCATGGAGAAATAGCGGCGGCCAATGCCGGATTGGTTGGTAGCGATCACAACGGTGTAGTCGGCCTGCTTAAACAGCGCCACGGCATCCATGCTGCCGGGCAGGGGAATCCATTCGTCTTCGGATTTTATAAAATCGTCGCGGTCTTGGTTGAGCACGCCGTCGCGGTCGAGGATGATGAGTTTCATGGTTTCAGGTAGCCTTTAATCGAATAATAC
Source organism: Eikenella corrodens (assembly GCF_003990355.1). Taxonomy (NCBI): domain Bacteria; kingdom Pseudomonadati; phylum Pseudomonadota; class Betaproteobacteria; order Neisseriales; family Neisseriaceae; genus Eikenella; species Eikenella sp. KCOM 3110. The sequence goes on from NZ_CP034670.1 coordinate 1,257,457, forward strand.
GGCCTGTGCCAGCAGGCTGCCGGCGGCATCTTTGCCGGAAAGCAACGGCGGGGCGGCCAGCGGCCAGTCGATGCCCACAGCGGGGTCGTGCCAGAACAGGGTGTGTTCGTGGTCGGGCTGGTAGTAGTTGGTGCATTTATACACGATGTCGGCGTGGCTGTCGGTGGTGTAGAAGCCGTGCGCGAAGCCGGGCGGAATCCACATTTGGTAGCGGTTTTCAGCCGAAAGCACTGCGCCCACCCAATGGCCGAAAGTGGGCGAGGAGCGGCGCAAATCCACGGCTACGTCGAACATGCTGCCCGATACCACGCGCACCAGCTTGCCTTGCGGGCAAACGGTTTGATAGTGCAGGCCGCGCAGTACGCCATATTCGGAGCGGGAGTGGTTTTCCTGCACAAAAGTGTGGTGGCCGATGTGCTCGCGAAACCAGTTGTCGCGGAAGGTTTCCATAAAGAAGCCGCGCTCGTCGCCGTGGGCTTCGGGCTCGATGATTTTCACATCGGGCAGGGCGGTGTCGAAAATATTCATGCTGTGCGTGTTTGAATGGGCTGAAAGCTCTATTTTACCGAGAATGCGGCGTTTGAGGCTACCTGAAAGTGTGAGCTTCAACGCAGTTAAAACCGTTCAAACGCCTCAAGCGCCATCGCCCCAATCCACTTTTTCCCAGCCCAACACCTCGGCCAACACCGAAAGATGGCTCTGCTGCGGGCAGCGAACGGCGGTGAGCAACACGGTATCCGGCGCGGCGGCAAGCTGCGTTTTCAGTGCCAGCAGCGCGGCATGGGCGCTGCCGTTTTGCAGCTCTTCGGTATAGCGTGCGGCAAATTCGGGGAAACGCTCTTGCGGCGCGGCGTGATACCAGCGGCGCAGCTCGGCGGAAGGCGCAATGTCTTTGAGCCACTGCACGGCGGCGAAGGTTTCTTTGCGGATGCCGCGCGGGTAGAGGCGGTCGCAGAAAATGGCGGGGGCGGCAGAGGGCGTGTAGCCGTAGATGCGGCGGATGGCGGGCATGGTTAGTCTTTCTGTGGGAAAGGGTTGGATGATTTTTAACTTCGTTGAAGCTCACGCTTTCAGGTAGCCTTCTGGCGGCTTGGGGCTACCTGAAAACATTGGGTGCTTACCGGGCGGGCGGGTTGGTTTAGGCGGCAAACCGCAGCCCCGCATTCTACGCCCTTGTGCCGGATTGTGCCTGCGGCTAAGCCGCCTTTGTTAATAAAGGTAAAACCTGCCGCTAGAATTGTAAGCCTAGGCTCGGATGATTGATAATAAGTTCGGCTGAGGCGGCAAACCGCCGCAGGCAGGTTTGCCGCCTCAGCCCCCGCTGTGCAGCCCCCGCTGTGCAGCCCTTTTTTTCGGGCTTTTGCAGCATCGTTCATTTTCCAAACAAGGAGACCGAATTATGCAGAAAACCCTACTCGCCCTTTCCATCCTTTCCTTCGCCGCCGCCGCATCCGCCGCGCCCGATTCCCAAGAAACCCCGCTGCACCCGATTAAAGACGGGAGATATACCGTTACCACCGGCTACGAGCATCTCAATTCAAAAGTCAACGTTATCAAACAAAGCAGCGATGGCTTTGTTCTACGGGGTCGTGCCGATATCCCGCTGGCGCAACAGCACGCCATCCGTGCCGAGCTGACATATAGCCGCCGCAGTTCCGATATGAAAGAAAACGGCGTAACCACGGTGGACGGCGGCAAATCCGACGGCATCGACCTGTATGCGGGTTATTTGTACTCCCCGTCCGGTTTCAAGCAGGGCGGCCTGCGCGTGGGCGGCGGGCTGGGTTACGGTTATACGGATAGCAACGCCCGCGCACACCGCACCGTCCATGCCCCGAATATTGTGGACAATAATTCAAGCACTCTGTATCTGAAAGCGCAGGTAGAATACGAGCAGGACTTGGGCGGCGGTTGGAGCATCACACCGTGGGGCGAAGCACAGGTCAGCCTGCGTGACAGAACTGAAACCAAATGGTCGCAGGCTTACAGCATACCCGATGAAACATACAAGGGCAGTAACTACGAAATCAGCTTGGGTGTGGACGCGCAAAAACAGTTCACCCCGAATCTGGCGCTGACCTTCGGCCCGTATTACCGATATGCTCATTTAAAATCCGATGCCCGCGACCATGCCGGCTACCATTTCGATTCGTCCAGCGGCCACGGGCACGGCTTCGGCATCCGCGCCGGCCTGCGCTTTTAAACCGCCGCGCTTGTCTGCAACGTAAAGGCTGCCTGAAAACGTAGCGCAGCGAAGTTTCTGCGTAGCTAAATTTCAGGTAGCCTTTCTTCATCCGATTTATCGGCCGCTTGGGGGCGTGTAGGGTGTGCGCCGCAGGCGCGCACGCCGTTGCTGTTATTCCAACCGCGTGCGTGCTTCGCACATACCCTACGCCCCACACAATGAGCAGGCTACCTGAAATCTATTTTTCAGGTAGCCTTTTGTGCATCAGTCAGGTTCGGCAATATGGCCGATGCGTGATGGCTGGGTTATCGCTGGTGTTGCGCCAGCCAATTGCGGGCATGGACGATGTCGGCGGCAATTTGTGCCTGCAGAGTGTAGGTTGGGTCGGTATAGTGGATTAAATTTAAACCAGTACGGCGTTGGCTCGCCTTGCCGTAACGTGTGTACTGTCTGCGGCTCGCCGCCTTGTCCTGATTTTTGTTAATCCACTATAAACCCAACATTCTACAATTTAATTTGTTGGGTTACGCCTGTGGCTAACCCAAGCTACTTGCTGCTGCTTGGGGGCGTGTAGGGTGTGCGCCGCAGGCGTGCACGCCGTTGCTCGTTATGCCAAGTTGCCTGTTATTTCAAAGCCGCGTGCGTGCGGAGCGCACGCACCCTATATGGCCTGAGAAGGAAAAGGCTACCTGAAAATCGGTCTACACCATTTTCAGGTAGCCTTTTTATCCAAGCCTGCCTGCGTTTATTTTAACACTTCGGCAAAGGCGTTGGCCACGTAGTCGATATTCTGCTCGTTCAGGCCGGCCACGCACATGCGGCCGTTGTTCACCATATAAATGGCAAATTCGCTTTGCAGGCGTTCCACCTGTTCGGGAGAAAGGCCGGTGAAGCTGAACATGCCGCGTTGTTTGGTAAAATAGCTGAAATCACGGCCCGGCACTTTGGCGCTGAGCACTTCCTGCAGTTTTTGGCGCATGGCGCGGATGCGGTCGCGCATTTCATATACCTCGCCTTCCCATTGCTTGAACAGGGTGGCGTTGTTCAACACGCCGTCCGCCACGAAGCCGCCGTGGGAAGGGGGGCTGGAATAGATGCGGCGCACGGTAAATTTGAGCTGGCCGAGCACGAGCTTGGCTTCTTCGGCACTAGGGCACACCACGGAGAGGCCGCCCACGCGTTCGCCGTAGAGCGAGAGGTTTTTGGAGAAGGAGTTGCTCACGAAGGCGGGCAGGCCGAGTTCGGCGGCGCGGCGGATGGCGTAAACGTCGTTTTCCAGGTCTTCGGCGAAGCCTTGGTAGGCGATGTCCATAAATGGGATGAGGCCGGCTTCTTTCACGATTTGCAGGATTTCGTCCCATTGGCTGCGGCTCAAATCCACGCCGGTGGGGTTGTGGCAGCAGGGGTGCAGCACCACCACGTCGTGTTGCTTGAGCGTGCGGAAGAAGGCTTTCATTTCTTCGAATTTCACGCCGATGGTGGCGGGGTCGTAGTAGGGGTATTTGCCCACTTCGAAGCCGGCCGCCTCGAAAATGCTCACATGGTTGCCCCAGGTGGGGTTGCTCACGTAGCACTTGGCCTGCGGGAACCAAGCGTGGATAAAATCGGCACCCACACGCAGCGCGCCGGAGCCGCCGAGCGATTGGATGGTGGCGATGCGGCCTTCTTTCACGGCGGGGTGGTCGGCACCGAACAGCAGGTTTTGGCAGGCGCTGCGGTAGGCGGCCAGGCCTTCCATGGGCAGGTAGCCGCGCGGGCGAGGGCTGTCGGCGAGGGCGCGTTCAACGGTTTTCACGCACTCGAGCACGGGCAGGCGGCCTTCGCCGTCGTAATAAACGCCCACGCCGAGGTTTACTTTTTCGCTGCGCGGGTCTTGGTTGTATTTTTCCATCAGGCCGAGGATGGGATCGCCGGGGTAGAACTCAACGTGCCGAAACATGGGTGTCTTCCTTTTTTATCGGGTGGAACAATTAAGTGGAAAGGGTAATGCCGGGGCAATTTTACGCTGATTTCGGCGGCAAGGGCTACCTGAAAAAACGGAATGTTGAAAAAGAAAAACAGCGGCACTCCCCGGCTGCAATCGCAGGAGCGCCGCTATACGCGTTTTCCGGCTTTATTCGCTGTGCCGGTTGAAAAAATCCAGCAGCTGCATTTCGTAGCCGCCCAGGCCTGAGAGGCCGAGGTGGGTGCCGTTGGGGATGAGGATCAGCTGTTTGGGCTCTCGGGCGAGCTCGAATAGGATTTGCGAGTGTTTGGCGGGGATGACTTGGTCGGCGGTGCCGTGCATCAGCAGCAGGGGGATGGGGCTGATTTGCGCTACGAAGCGGCGGGCGCTGTAGCGGTTGCCCACCAGGATGCCGGCGCCGGGGAGTTTGTCGTTGGCGATGCTGGAGTAGGAGGAAAAGGTGGATTCGATGGCCACGGCGCGCACGCCGGCTTTGTTGCCTGCGCCCACCACGGCAATGGCGTTGGTGCCGCCTAAGCTCTGGCCGAACACGAGCAGGCGTTCGGGGTTTACATCGGGGCGGCTGCGCACATAATCCAACGCGGCGTTGCCGTCGGCAAACAGGCCTTCGGGGTTGGGCTCGCCTGCGGATTGGCCGTAGCCGCGATAGTCGAACAGGAAAACGTTGTAGCCGTGTTCGGGCAGCCATTTCACGGCCTGCCAGTGGGCGGTGAGGTTTTGCGCGTTGCCGTGGAAGTGGATGATGGTGGCGCGGGCTTGTTTGGCATCGGGCAGGCCGCGTGCGGGCACAAACCAGCCGTGCAGGCGTGTGCCGTCGGCGCTTTGGAAGGAGACGTTTTCGTAGGGCAGGCCGGATTGGGCGGGCGAGCCGTAGTCGGTATGGTCGGGATAATAAAAGGCTTGTTTGGCGCAGGAGGACAGGCCGAACAGGATGGCGAGGAGGGCGGCCAGTCCGAAAAAGATGGATTTGTGTTTCATGGATAGTGCGGGCGGCGGCTTGGCGCGGAGGCTACCTGAAAAATAGTGTTGCCGTTTTTGCTGTGCAGAAAACTGTTTTACTCGTTTTCATTTCGTTGGAATTAAGGCTTTCAGGTAGCCTTTATTGGTTCTGGGTGAGGCTGCCTGAAAAGCTAAATTTTTTATTTCAGGTAGCCTGCCTGATTGGCTGCTTTACCAATTCACCCAGCCGCACAGCCAAGTGAGCAGGATGATGCCGCCGAAGATGATGCGGTAGTAGGCGAAGGGCACGAAATTTTTGCTGGATACAAAACGCAGCAGGGCTTTTACGGCGATGAGGCCGGAAGCAAAAGCGGTGGCAAAGCCGATGGCGATGAGGCCGAGCTCCTGCGAGGAAAAGGCGCTGAGGTTTTTTAAAATGCTGTAGCCGGAGGCGGCTACCATAATCGGCACGGCGAGGAAGAAGGAGAATTCGGTGGCGGTTTTGCGGTCGAGCCCCCATACCATGCCGCCCATGATGGTGCTGCCGGAGCGGGAAGTACCGGGAATCAGGGCTAAAATTTGAAACAGACCCACGGCCAGCGCATCGCGCGGGCGCATATCGTCCACGCTGCGCACTTTCGGCGGCACGCGGCTTTGCCGTTTTTCAATCCACAAAATCAAAAAGCCGCCCACCACCAGCGCTGCAGCCACGCTCACGGGGTTGAACAGCACTTTTTCGATGAAGTCGTTGAACAGCAGGCCGATGGCGGCGGCGGGGATGAAGGCGATGGCCAGGTTGAGCACGAAGCGGTTGGATAGCCGGTCTTTGCCGATATGGGTGAGCACATGGGTGAAGCAGACGCGGTATTCGTACACCACGGCGAGGATGGCGCCGAGCTGGATGGCGATGTTGAATACGGCATGGCTTTCGGCGTCGAAACCGATGAGGCTGCCGGCCACAATCAGGTGGCCGGTGCTGGAAATGGGCAGGAATTCGGTGAGGCCTTCGATGATGCCGAGGAAGAGGGCTTTGAAGGCGAGGAGCAGGCTCATTGTTTAATCTCTTGGATATAAATATCAAAATATAGTGGATTAAATTTAAACCAGTACAGCGTTGGCTCGCCTTGCCGTAACGTGTGTACTGTCTGCGGCTCGCCGCCTTGTCCTGATTTAAATTTAATCCACTATACTTTCAGGTAGCCCTAGGGCTACCTGAAAATCTTTGCGCCGCTTTAGCGGTTGGCTTGGCCGGCGATGGCTGCGCCGCGGCTGCGCACTACGGCGCGCGGGGCAGGAGCGGGCATACCGCGTTCGGCACGGACTTTTTCAATCAGCTCCTGCAGCACGGCCATGTTTTGGGAGTTGGTGAGCTCGTATTTGCCGCCCACCACCACCACCGGGGTTTTGGTGATGTTGTAGGTAACGGTTTGCTGCTGCATGGTTTGGGCAGCGGCGGCGGCCTGCGGGTTGTTGTAGGCGGCGAGCAGGCGGCTGCCGTAGGGCTGCTGCTGAATCCAGGCTTTCAGGCTGGTTTCGTCGGTTACGACGCCGTCCATCAGCGCTTTGAAAATGGCCTGGTTGGCCTGGCGGGACAGGCCGGTGGATTTCACGGCGGCGGCCAGGCGGGCAAGGGTTTGGTGGGCAGGCTGCCACACCACGTGCTCTTGGCGCAATACGGTGTCGGAGGCGAAGCGTTTGCTTTGCTGCTCGATAATCGGTTCGAGGTGTTGGCAGTGGATGCAGAAATAGCCGAAGAATTCGGTTACTTCGATTTTGTCGGACTGTACGGGTTTGATCACATTGCTGCGCACAATGTAGTCGGTGCCTTCCACAGCTTTGGCTTGGGCGGTGGTAACGGCGAAGACGGTGAGGGCGGAGAAGAGTAGGGCTTTCAGTTTCATGTTGGTCTTTCGTTATTTAAGGATGGAGGGAGGGTGGGGTTAATCGGCTTGGCGGGTCAGGGTGTCGATGCCGTTGCCGCGCAGTTTGTCGCTGAGGGCTTGGGCTTCGACACGGCTGAGGCGGCCACTTTGGATACGGTAAACGGTTTGGCCGTCGCTGCGTTTGCTGCTGGCCACGCGGGCGTTCACGCCGAGCATGGCGAGTTTGGCGCGTTGGGTGTCGGCAGCTTCCGGGTTGTTGTAGGAACCCATCTGCACGATATAGCGGCCGTTGCCGCCGCTGTGCGCTTCGGCATTACGTTGGGCACGCTGCTCGGCGGCTTTGGCCTCGGCTTCGCGAGCTGCTTTGGCTTCGGCTTCACGCCGCTGGCGGCGGGCTTGCTCGCGGGCACGCTCTACATTGCCGCTTTCCAAAATCTGTTCGGGCGTGGGCTTGGCTTCCGGTTCGGGCTTGCGCTGCGGCTCGCGCGGTTTGGTTTGTACGGGTTTGTCTTCCTGCGCGGGCTTGTCTTCCTGGCGTTGCGCAGGGGTGCTGGCCTGCTGCGGCACGGAGGCGGCTACAGGCGGTTTGTCGGTGATGTCGCCGGGCGGCAGGGTGTAGTGGCCGCTGTCGGAACCGGCGGTGGTGGTGTCGCTCGGACGTTGTTCTGGTTGGCGCTCTTGGCGCGGAGTGAGGATTTCGGGCTGGATTTCGGTTTTCGGCGCTTCGGGCTGTTTGATGCCGGAGGGCGTGTTGTTGAGGAAATACAAAACCACGCCGATGATGAGGGTGGCAAGCAGGAGGCCGAATATAAAGCCGGAAAGGCCTTGACCGTGGGGTTTGTTCTGCATGGGGAAAATGGATTGCTAAAAAGGTGCGGCATTTTATCAAAACCGTTTGCTGCGGCGGAAGCTTTTTACATGTTCTTTCAGGCAGACGGGCGGTTTCAGGTAGCCTGGGTGAGACAGGGGAAGGCTACCTGAAAATCCGTTTCTTTAAATAATGGGGAATAATGCTGCGCTGCTTTGCTTGGCTGTGTGTACTTACGGTTTGCCGTTTTTATTTAAGACGGGGTACGGCGGAAGCTCACGGCCTGCATGACGTGGCGCTGGTTTACGGTGTCGCTGCCGGCCAAGTCGGCCAGGGTGCGGGCGATGCGCAGGATGCGGTGGTAGCTGCGGGCGGAAAGCGAAAGTTTTTCCAGCACGGCGGAGAGGGCGGCTTTGGCTTCGGGCTCGATGGCGGCCAGCTCGTCCAGTTCGGTTACGTTGAGCAGGGCATTGCTTTTGCCTTGCCGCCGCTGTTGGCGCTCGCGCGCGGCCAGTACGCGTTCCCGCACGGCGGCGCTGGGTTCGCCGGGTGTGGCCTGGGTGAGCTCGGCGGCGGAGAGGGCGGGCACTTCGATAATCAAATCAATCCTGTCCAGCAGCGGGCCGGAAATTTTGCCGCGATAGCGGGCAATGCTTTCAGGTGTGCAGCGGCAGGGTTTGGCGGGGTGGCCGAGGTAGCCGCAAGGGCAGGGATTCATGGCGGCCACCAGTTGGAAGCGGGCGGGATAGGTGGCTTGGCGGCTGGCGCGGGAAATGTGGATAAGGCCGTTTTCCAGCGGTTCGCGCAGCATTTCCAGCACCTTGCGGTCGAACTCGGGCAATTCGTCGAGGAACAATACGCCGTTGTGCGCCAGGGAAATTTCTCCGGGCTTGGGATCGGAACCGCCGCCCACCATGGCAGCGGCGCTGGCGCTGTGGTGCGGCGAACGGAAGGGGCGGCGGCGGGAGAAGCTGTGCTGCTGGGGCAGCAGCGAGCGCAGCGCCCAGGTTTCGGTGATTTCGTCGTCGGAGAGCAGCGGCAGGATGCCGGGTAGGCGTTGCGCCAGCATGGATTTTCCAGTGCCGGGCGGGCCACTCATCAGAATGCTGTGGCCGCCGGCAGCGGCGATTTCAAGCGCGAGCCGCGCGGTGTGCTGGCCTTTTACGTCTTGCAGGTCGGGATAGGGCGCTTCTTCGGCCGCTTCGGCACAGGCTTGGCAACGGGGCAGGGCGGCGATGCCGTTGAGGTGGGCGGCCACGGCCACCAGGCTTTCGGCAGCCAATACCTCGGCGCGTTCAATCAGCGCGGCTTGCTCGGCGCTCTCTTGCGGCAAAATAAAACGGCGCTGCGCCTGCGTGCTCTGCCACACCATGGCCAGCGCGCCGCGCACCGGGCGCAGCAGGCCGGACAGAGCCAGCTCGCCGGCCAGCTCGTATTGCGCCAATTCTTCGGGCGAAATAGCGATTTGGCCGGAGGCGGCGAGGATGCCCACGGCAATCGGCAGGTCGAAACGGCCGGATTCTTTGGGTAAATCTGCCGGGGCGAGGTTTACAGTGATTTTTTTGGCGGGGAAATCGAAGCCGCTTTGGATGATGGCGGCACGCACGCGGTCGCGGCTTTCTTTCACTTCAGTGTCGGGTAGGCCGACGATATTGAACGCGGGCAGGCCGTTGGCCAAGTGGGCTTCCACTTCCACCAAGGGCGCAGCCATGCCGCTGAGCGCCCGGCTGTATACCACCGCCAAACTCATGCCGCGCTTCCTATTGCTGTTCGGAAGGGTTGGGCAGGGCGGCCGGAGCGGCGGCTTCCAGCTTGGCCAGGCGCGCTTCTAAAGCGGCCAGTTTTTCGCGGGTTTTGATGAGCACCTGCTGTTGGATGTCGAACTCTTCGCGCGTTACCAAATCGAGCTTGCCGAATGTGCTGCCGAGCAGGGTTTTCACGTTTTTTTCCACGTCTTTCACCGGGCTTTCGGCAATGGCGCTGCCGATTTTTCCGGCGAGTTCGTCGAGGATTTGTTTGGCCAGCATGGGGTTTCCTTTATTTGTGAAGGGTTGGGATGGGCGCATTGTATAAGTGCGGGAATAGGGCGGCAAGCGGTAAAAGGCTACCTGAAAAATTTCAGGTAGCCTTTTGAGCCCGATTTATTGCCACTCGAAACGCAGCAGGCGCATGATTAAAAACAGGCCGAGCAGGCTGACGAGCACATACAGGCTGCTGGACATGCTGTGCCAGAAAGACAACTCGCCGCCGAGCAGGTTGGAGAGCCAATGCGTCTGCCCGCCGCGCAGGGCGCGGATAAGCGGCACCAGCACAAATTGCGAGACGGCCAGCAGCAGCCAGGTAAGGGCGACGGTACGCGAGCTGAGCTTGCTGCGTTGGCCGTAGCTGCGCTGCTGCGCCGAGAGGCCGGCCAAATAAAGGATGGCCCACACAAACAGCCCGATGTAGTTCACCGCGCTGAATAATGTACCGGCCAGGCTGCCGGCCTGCTCTTTGGGCAGAGATTGGAACAATAGCGGCGCCGCGCCGTAGCCGGCCAAAAGATACGCACCGAACCACGCCGCCGCCAGCAGTGCCAATACTCGGTTTGCAAACATTCGTTTCCTTTCCCTGCTTTTTATTTAAAACGAAACGCAGTGTACCGTATTCTTTGCATACTTTCAGCTGCCGGGCCGATACTTTACCTGCTATAAAATCCGCCTACATTGCGTTACAATCCCGCACTTTATGTTGCCGACACACCATTATGTCCAATAAACCAAAACACGAACACGAAGCCAACAAACTGCACAAACGCCTGCGCCACGCCGTGGGTCAAGCGATTAACGATTTCAATATGATTGAAGAGGGCGACAAAATCATGGTCTGCCTCTCCGGCGGCAAAGACAGCTATGCCCTCTTAGACATCCTGCGCCACCTGCAAGCCTCCGCGCCGATCAATTTCGAGCTGGTGGCAGTAAACCTCGACCAAAAACAGCCCGGCTTTCCCGAGCACGTGTTGCCGGAATACCTGACTTCTATCGGCGTGCCGTTCAAAATTGTGGAAGAAGACACCTATTCCACCGTGAAGCGCGTGCTCGATGAAGGCAAAACCACCTGCTCGCTGTGCAGCCGCCTGCGGCGCGGCATCCTCTACCGCACGGCCAAAGAGCTGGGCTGCACCAAAATCGCGCTCGGCCACCACCGCGACGACATCCTCGCCACCCTGTTTTTAAATATGTTCTACGGCGGCAAACTCAAAGCCATGCCGCCCAAGCTGGTGAGCGACAACGGCGAGCACATCGTCATCCGCCCGCTGGCCTATGTGAAAGAAAAGGATTTGATCAAATACGCCGAAATCAAGCAATTCCCCATTATTCCCTGCAATCTGTGCGGCTCGCAGCCCAATCTGCAGCGGCAGGTGGTGGGCGAAATGCTGAAAGACTGGGACAAACGCTTCCCCGGCCGTATTGAAAGCATGTTTTCCGCGTTGCAAAACGTGGTGCCCTCGCACTTGGCCGATACCGAACTGTTTGATTTTGCCGGTTTGCAACGCGGTCAGACCCTGAAACACGGCGGCGATTTGGCCTTCGACAGCGAAACCGTTTCCTTTAACGTCCCGCGCGACGACGAAGACGAAGGGCTACCTGAAAAACCCGCACGCAAAGTGATTAATATTTTGGGCAGCAAGCCGAAAGCCGGAGGCTGCAGTGCGGGATAAATTCATTTCACTCTTACAGTTTATTCCCCTGCTGATGCTGACGCAGGTGCTGCCGACATTGGCCTGGCTGCTCGGCGGCCTGGGCAGGAGCATGGCTGCCCAAATTGTGGCCGCACTGCTGTTTACGGTTGCTGCCGTGGCCATGTGCGGGCTATACCTGCAGCTCTACCTTAAGCAGGCAGACGGTTATTTCCATAATTGGAAAAGCCGGTTTTCCGGCAAAAAACTGCTGTGGGCGGCAGGCTATATTGCGCTGATGCTGGCCATCAACCCGCTCTACGAAATGCTGATGGCCGCGCTGGGCGTAGAAAGCAGCGTGGACAACCTGCAAAACCAGCTCATCATTATGGAAATGCTGCAACGCGCCCCACTGACAATGGCGGCCTATATCGTGCTGTTTGCGCCGGTTTTGGAAGAGCTGCTGCTGCGCGGCATTTTTTTCCAAAGCTTCGGCGGCATAGCAAACCGCGGCAAACGCTGGCTGCTGCTGGTGCTGTCTGCCTTCATCTTCGGCAGCCTGCACAGCCTGCCGGTGCACTACGATTTCCTGCTGTATTTCGCCATGGGCCTGGTGCTCGGCGCGGCCTATCTGCACACCAAAGATTTGAAATACCCGATTTTGATTCACATGGTAAACAACGCATTGGGCTTGGCCGGGATGTTGTTTGAGTGAGAATGGGAAAGGCTGCCTGAAAACAGTAGATTGATTTTCAGGTAGCCTGATGGAGAGATGGCAGAGCCGACAGGCGAATGGGTGAAACGTAACGGCAAACAAGGATGCCGCCGCCGTATGCACGAAAAAATAGAGGCTACCTGAAAGTTTCAGGTAGCCTCTATTATTGCGGATGAACAAAAAACGCTATAGCGTTGGTTCGCCTTGCCGTTACCGGCTGTACTGCTACGCCCCGTCGCCTTGCTCCATCTTTTGTTAAACCGCTATATATAGTGAATTAACAAAAACCAGTACGGTGTTGGCTCGCCTTGCCGTAACAGTGTGTACTGTCTGCGGCTTGCCGCCTTGTCCTGATTTTTGTTAATCCACTATATTTTCAGGTAGCCTCACCACTACACCCAGCCGCCCAGGTTTTCCTGTGCGATATCGGCCAGGGCGGCGATGAAGGCGGGGTTGTCGTTGAGGCAGGGGATGAAGCGGAAGGTTTGGCCGCCGGCTTCGTGGAATTGTTCTCGGCCTTGGATGGCGATCTCTTCCAGGGTTTCCAGGCAGTCGCTCACGAAGCCGGGGCAGAACACGTCGAGCTCGCGGATGTTGTGTTTGGCGGGCAGTTCGGTGAGCAGCTCGGATGTGGCCGGGCCTATCCAGCGGGCGCGGCCGAAGCGGCTTTGGAAGCTGATATACCATTCTTGGGCGGAGAGTTGCAGGGCTTCGGCCAGCAGTTGGGCGCTGGCTCGGCATTCGATTTCATAGGGGTCGCCCTGCTGCACGGCGGTTTCAGGGATGCCGTGGAAGCTGAACAGGATGCGCTGGCCGCGGCCATGCTGCTGCCAGTAGGCGCGGATATGCGCGGCCATGGCTTGGATGTAGTCGGGATGGTTGTAGAAACGGCTGATGGTGCGCAGGCTGATTTGGTTGCGCTGTTTGAGCAGTTCGTTCAACACCTTATCCAGCGCGGCACCGCTGCTGCTGGCGGCATATTGCGGATAGAGTGGGATGGCGAGCAGGCGGTCTACGCCTTGGGCTTTCATGGCGGCGATAGCGTCGGCCACGGCCGGCGCGCCGTAGGACATGGCATGCCCCACCAACACTTGCGGCAGCTCAGCTTGCAGGGCGGCGGCCTGTTTGGCGGTGAATACGGCCAAGGGCGAACCTTCGTGTTGCCAAATTTGGCGGTAGCCGTGTGCGCTTTTTTTAGCGCGGAAGGGCAGGATGATGCCGCGCAGCAAGGGCTGCCACAACAGGCGCGGCAGCTCGACCACGCGCTGGTCGGACAAAAATTCGCGCAGATAGGGGCGCACGGCTTCGGGCGTGGGCGCGGCCGGTGTGCCGAGGTTGATGAGCAGAATACCGACTCTGGCTTGCTGATGCGCACCGTGCGGCGGCTCGGGTTGGAAGTGGGGCATGGGGGTTCCTTGTGTGTGTTTTTATTGGGGCTACCTGAAAGAGCTGAATGGGTTTTCAGGTAGCCTTTCGTTTGCCGATAGAAGGCTACCTGAAAAATACCGTCTACAAATCATCCTTCCTGGCCAATATCTTGCGCGCCCCGCTTACGTCGGCGGGGGAGACGATGCCAGCGTCTTCCAAGGCCTGCATCAGGTTGGCGGCGCGGTTGTAGCCGATGCGCAGTTGGCGTTGCAGCGAGGAGATGGAGGTTTTGCGGCTTTCCAGAATAAAGGCCACGGCCTGGTCGAACAATTCGTCGCTGCCGGCATTGGGGTTGACGGCGTTTACGGTTTCCTGCGCGGCTTCGCCGGAGAGCAGGCCTTCGATGTAGTTGGCGCCCTGTTGGCGTTTGGCAAAGGAGGCCACTTCGTGCACTTCGTGGTCGCTCACAAACGCGCCTTGCAGGCGCACGGGCTCGGCGCTGCCGGGCTGGAGGAAGAGGAGGTCACCATATTTGAGCAGGTCTTCCGCGCCCATTTGGTCGAGGATGGTGCGGCTGTCGATGCGGCTTTGCACGGTGAAGGCCATGCGGGTGGGGATGTTGGCCTTAATCAGGCCGGTTACCACGTCCACGCTGGGGCGCTGGGTGGCCACAATCAGGTGCATACCGGCAGCGCGGGCTTTTTGCGCCAGGCGGGCGATTTGTGTTTCCACCGCCTTTTTCTCGGTCATCATCAAATCGGCCAATTCATCAATCACAATCACGATATACGGCAGCTTTTGCAGCGGCTCGGGCTCGTCGGGATTGGGGCTGAAGGGGTTGGGCAAGGGCTTGCCGGAAGCAGCGGCTTCGGCCACTTTTTGGTTGAAGCCGGCCAGGTTGCGCACGCCGGCATGGGCGAGCAGGCGGTAGCGTTTTTCCATTTCGGCCACGCACCAATTTAGCGCCTGCCCGGCCTCGCGCATATCGGTTACCACCGGGCAGAGCAGGTGCGGAATGCCTTCATACACGGAAAGCTCCAGCATTTTCGGGTCGATCATGATAAAGCGCACTTCGTCCGGCGCGGCCTTATACAGTATCGACATAATCATGGCGTTCACGCCCACCGATTTGCCCGAGCCGGTCATGCCGCCCACCAGAAGGTGCGGCATTTTGCCCAAATCGGCCACCACCGGCTGCCCGGCAATATCTTTGCCCAAAGCCACGGTGAGCTTGGACGGCGCGGCGGCAAACACCGGCGAGGACAGGATTTCGCGTAGCAGCACTTCCTGCCGCTTCTCGTTCGGCACCTCGATGCCCATGGTGCTCTTGCCTGAGATGGTTTCCACCACACGCACCGACTGCATGGAAAGTGAACGCGCCAAATCTTTGGCCAGATTGGTAATCTGGCTGCCTTTCACGCCCTGCGCCGGCTCGATTTCAAAACGCGTAATCACCGGCCCGGCGGTGGCGCTCACCACGGTTACCTGAATGCCGAATTCGGCCAGTTTGGCCTCGATGCGTTCGGCCATGTGCTGCAGGGCTTCGGGATTGATTTCCGGCGTGTGTTCCTGCGGGCGCGTGAGCAAATCCAATTCCGGCAGCAGATATTCGCCGTCTTCGGCCTGCCGTTTCGCATCGAACAAATCTTTTTGCCGCTCGGGCGCGGGTTTTTGTTTTTCAGGTAGCCCTTGGCCGGCAGGCTGGTTAATCTGCACCGCCACCGGCTTGCGGTTACTGCTGGCACCTTCCACCGTTGCCACTTCTTCGGCGGTGATGGTTTTCGCCGTGCACACCATACGGCGGGCAAACTTCGCGTTTGGGATATCGCGTACAAACTGGTGCGGCTGGCGGATCAGGCGATACCACAGCCATTCCAGCTGCGCCCCCGCCTTTTCCAGCAACGTGAGCCACGACACCTGCAACAGCAGCGAGAGCCCCGCCACAATCAGCACCACCTGCACCAAAAGGCTACCTGAAACCCCCAGCAGCCGCGTAAAGCCGCTGCCGAACGATTGGCCGATTAAGCCGCCCGCACCCATCGGCAGGCTGTCGTGCAACTCTGCCGACCAGGCCGCCGCTTCCAAAAGCGGGCTGCCAAACAGCAGCAGCGCCGCCCCGCCCAAGCCCATGCCCAAGTGATACGGTTTCTCGCTGCTCTGTTTCACGCTGCGGAAATTGCGGTAGAGCCACACTGCCGCCGCCAGCAGCAGCCACCACACCGACAGCCCGAACAGATAATAGGCCACATCGGCCGTGTATGCGCCCACAAGGCCGGCCAGATTGTGCGGCTCATTATCGGTGGGGATGCTGCGCGACCAAGCCGGGTCGTCCATGGTGAAGCTCGCCAGCGCCAAAGCCAGGCACACGGAAAACAGCAGCACTAGCAACCACAGCATGTCGGCCAAAAGCGAAATAGATTGCGAAGCCGCCGCAGCCGCTGAAGGCACGGCCGCCCGGCGCGAAGCCTTGGCAGGCGGATTGTGCCGATTTGGCTTCGGTTTGGCAGGTTTGCTCGATTTGCTTGCTTTGCGGGAAGGTTTATTGCTCATATTAACGATGGGGCTACCTGAAAACCTCGGCTGGGGAAAGCCGGATAGGGCAGGCCGCCGGAATAACGATACAAAACGCCGCATTATAGCAGTATTGCCCTGCTGCTTGCGTACAGCCGAAGGAAGGGGCGAAAGGCTGCCTGAAAATTTCAGGTAGCCTTTTGGGTGCTTCGCCGTATAGGCGAACTATAGTGAATTAACAAAAACCAGTACAGCGTTGTCTCGCCTTGCCGTAACGTGTGTACTGTCTGCGGCTCGCCGCCTTGTCCTGATTTTTGTTAATCCACTATAAAGTCGGCCAGTAGGCTGATATTTGTATCTGACAAAACCGTTTTCAGCTAGCCTTTTCGGCATGGCAGGCTACCTGAAACAGGCTACCTGAAAGTTTCATTTTGCCGAAACCCCGCTGCACCAGACTTTCAGGTAGCCTATAATCCGCGCCGTTCCCGCTTCTTAAACACAACCATCATGAGCCACACCGAATCTCCATCCGAAACCCAAACCCAAGCCGAAACCTGTTTCCACTGCGGCCTGCCCGTGCCGCGCGGTTTGGATTTGCTGATTGAATTTGAAGGCACGCACCATCCGGCCTGTTGCGCGGGCTGCCAGGCGGTGGCGCAGAGCATTATTGTTGCCGGGCTGGGCAGCTACTACCACCGCCGCACGGAGCAGGCGGAGCAGGCGGTGTTGCCGCCGCCGGAGGTGTTGGAACAGCTGAAACTGTATGACTTGCCGGACGTGCAGGCGGAATTTGTGGAAGTGAAGGCGGAAAACGAGCGCGAGGCGGTGCTGATGCTGGGCGGGGTAACCTGTGCGGCCTGCGTGTGGCTGATTGAGCAGCAGCTTCTGCGGCTTTCAGGCGTATTGCGCGCGGAAATCAACTACAGTACGCTGCGGGCACGGGTGGCGTGGGACTGCTCGCAGGTGGCGCTCTCGGACATTTTGCTGCGGGTACGCCAGAGCGGCTACGAGGCTTCGCCTTATGACGCGCGGCGGATGGAAACGCAGGCGGCGGCGGAGCGCAAGCAGGCGCTCACGCGCTTGTGGGTGGCCGGGCTTTCGATGATGCAGGTGATGATGTATGTGGTGCCCACTTATCTGTATGCGGGCGAAATCGAGCCGCGTTTTTTGTGGATGCTGCATTGGGCGAGCATGATTCTCACGCTGCCGGTGTTGCTGTATTCGGCGGTGCCGTTTTTCAAAGGGGCGTGGCGTGATTGGAAAAACCGCCGCGCGGGCATGGATACACCGGTGGCGGTTTCGATTGCGGCGGCGTTTTCAGGTAGCCTGTGGGCGCTGTTGCAGGGGCGGGAAGAGGGGATTTATTTCGATTCGGTGTCGATGTTTGTGTTCCTGCTGTTGGGCGGGCGCTATTTGGAGCAGCTGGCGCGGCGCAAGGCGGGCGATGCGGCCGAGCGGCTGGTGAAGCTGGTGCCGGCGTTTTGCCACCGGCTGCCGGATTATCCGGATACGGCGCGGGTGGAAGAGGCGGTGGTGGCGCGGCTGTCGGGCGGCGAAGTGCTGCTGGTGAAGCCGGGCGAGGTGCTGCCGGCCGACGGGGTGGTGCTGGAAGGCGAGAGCGAGGCAAACGAAGCCATGCTCAGCGGCGAGAGCCTGCCCGTGCCGAAAGCGGCGGGCGATGCGGTAACCGCCGGTACGCTCAACGGCGGCAGTCCGCTGGTTATCCGCGTGGAGCAGGCGGGCAGCCAAACGCGGCTGTCGCATATTGTGCGCCTGCTGGATCGGGCGTTGGCGGAAAAACCGCGCATGGTGGAGCTGGCCGACCGCTATGCGGCCTGGTTTGTGGGCGCACTTTTGCTGCTGGGCGTGCTGGTGTTTGCCGGCTGGGCTTGGTATGCCGATGTGCAAACCGCGCTGTGGATTACCGTGTCGCTCTTGGTGGCTACCTGCCCGTGCGCCTTATCGCTGGCCACACCTGCCGCGCTGGCGGCTTCCACCGGCCACTTAGCGGGTGAGGGCGTGCTCATCAGCCGCGGGCACAGCTTGGAAACCTTGGCGCGCATCGACACCGTGGTGTTGGACAAAACCGGCACGCTCACCACCGGCCAGCCGGCCGTATGCGCCGTGCACACCGCCGAAGGCATCAGCCAAGATCTGGCCGTGGCGCTGGCGCAGCTTCTCGAGCGGCAGAGCGAGCACCCCGCCGCCCGCGCCATTGCCAACCTGCCGCCCGCCACGGTGACATTGGAAGCGGAAAACTATTTAAACCGCGCCGGGCACGGCATCAGCGCGCAGGTTTGGCATGAAGGCCGGTTGGAACAATGGCGCATCGGCCGTTTGGATTATGTGGCCGAACTCTCGGGCAGGCTACCTGAAAGTTTGCAGGCCAATCATGCGGGTGGTGCGGTGTATTTGGGCAGCGCGGCCGGCTTTGCCGCCGTGTTCCTGCTGCAAGACCAAGCCAAACCCGAAGTGCCGGCCATGCTGGCCGAATGGAAACGCCAGGGCTTGAGCCTGCACCTGCTCAGCGGCGACAGGCAGGCCGCCGCCGATGCCGTGGCCGCCGCTTTGCCACTGGATACGGTGCGCGCCGAAGCCACGCCGGAAGACAAGCTGGCCTATGTGCAGGATTTGCAGGCGCAGGGGCATAAGGTGCTGATGGTGGGCGACGGCATCAACGATGCGCCCGTGTTGGCGCAGGCCGATGTGTCGGTGGCCGTGGCCGAGGGTGCCGACGTGGCGCGCGAAGGAGCGGATGTGCTGCTGCTCAACGGCAATATGCGCACGCTGCCCTACCTCACCACCCAAGCCAAACGCACCGCGTGGATTGTGCGCGAAAACCTGTGGTGGGCGGCAGGCTACAACCTGATTATGGTGCCGCTGGCGGCGGCGGGCTGCGTAACGCCGTGGGTGGCGGCGCTGGGCATGAGCCTGAGCTCGCTCCTGGTTTCCGCCAACGCCCTGCGCCTGCTGCGGCGGGCGAAATAGGGGAAGGCTACCTGAAAGCACGGTTTCAACGAAGCCGAAACTTTTCAGGTAGCCCGCCTGACTGCAGATTGGGTTGCACGGCCTGTTTTTTAAAGCAGCACCGCTTCCAGCGATACGCTGTGGTCAAACGGTTTGCTGGCAAACAGGCGGCGATCGCCTTTGGGGCGGTAGGCGAAGTTCAGCGTGTGCTGGGTGTAGTAGTGGTAGTCGCTATAAAAACGCGCGTGCCGGCCGTTGAGGCGCAGTTGGGCGGTTTGGCCGGGCAAGAGGGTAAACAGGTTGCGCTTGCGGCGCGGGGGCTCGCCGTAGAAGCCGTTGTCGTCCAGCCGGATTTGCAGGGCTTGGCTTTCTTGGCAAAAATGCAGGCTTTGGAAGTGTTCGGGCAGGCTGGCGAAGGTTTGAAACCGGCTCTCTTCGGGCTCGAAACGGCCGCTGTGCCAAGGATGTTCGGTGTAGGCCTGGGTGTGGACGGCGAAACCGGATGCGTCCAGCCAGGCATCGGGTAGGGGCAGCACGCGCGGCAGGCTGTTGCGGCGGGCGGCGTGTTCGGCGGGGCGGCTTTCTGGCATGTGCCATTTCACGGAGACGATTTGGAGGGTGAGCATGGTGTGGGCGGGATGGGTTGCGGGCTTCGGATTGTGCCACAGTTTGGCGGGCAGGGCTCGGGCTACCTGAAAACCCTGCTTCAAGCAAACGAAAACGTGCCCTTTGCCGCAAATGTGCATTTCGGTATATTGCCGCTGTGTTATTCGAAATATTTTCAGGTAGACTTGGCTGCCGGATTGAACTCAATTTATATAAGGAACGTCATGAAAAAACACTTGCTCGCCATCCTATTGGCGCTGGCCGCGCCCGCCGCCTTGGCCGCGCCCTATCCGCCGCTGAACCCGCAAAGTTTGGTGAGCGGCAGCTCGGAACATCCGCCGATTAATGTAAACATGCCTGCCGTGCAGCGTGCGTTCGATAATTTGGCTGCACACGCGGCAGAATACCCTGTGCAGTTTGACAACGATGCCGACCGCCGCCGCGCCATCGCCGATTTGCAGCCTTTGGGCGTGCTGCTCGACAGCCTCGTGCAAAACAATACGCCGCGTGCCGGTACCGCGCCCAGCCAAGGGTATTTGGCGCTCCTGCAAATGCGCGCCCGACTCAACTGGATGGGGCACAACCTCGACCAAGCAGGCTATGCCGAACGCGCCGAAGCCGATTACGCCCGCCTGCTTGCCCTCGCTCCGGCCGCTGCCAAACCCGCCGTGCAGGGCGAATTCGGCAACTTCCTCGCTTCCAGCGCCCGCATGGAACGTGCCATCCCCATGTTGCGCGCCGCCTACCAAGCCGGTCATCAAGAAAGCGGCCGGGATTTGGCCACCGCCCTGTTAACGCAAAACAAACGCGGCGAAGCCCTGGCACTGCTGCGCGAATATGTGCGCAACTTCCCGCAAGACCAAAAAGGCCGGGCCATCCTCAATGCGGTGGAACAGGGCCGGGTGGAAACGCGCACGGTGTATCCGAGCCGTTTGCAGCGTATGCCTAAGCGACATCGGCATTAAAGTTGCATGCCAAACAGGCTACTTGAAAATCTTCAGGTAGCCTGTTTGGCGAGAAGGGCATAGAATTTTGCCCACCCCAACCTAGGAGAACACCATGCCGCAGAATCCCCCGAAAATCTACACCGCCGCCCAGATGCGCGAGCGCGAACAGGCTGCCGTGGCGGCCGGCACCAGCTTTTTGCAGCTGATGGAAAACGCCGGGCAGGCCGCCGCTGCCGATTTGCTGCGCCGCCTGCCCGAGCCAGGCCGCGCCCTCTTGGTGTGCGGCAAGGGCAATAACGGCGGCGATGCGCTGGTGATTGCCCGTGTGTTGCAGCAGCGCGGCTGGCAGGCCGATATTGTGCTGCTCTTGGGCACGGCGTTGTCGGATTTGGCCGAAACTAACCGCCAACGCCTCCAAGGTTTGGAGGGCATCCGCTTCCTGTCGGTTGAGGCATTGCCGGCCGCGCTGGAGCAGGGTTACGGCCTGATTATCGACGGCATTTTCGGCACCGGTTTTTCAGGTAGCCTGCCGCCCGAGGCCGCCGAATGCTGCCGCCTGCTCAACCGCGCGGCAGGCTGCAAAGTGGCGCTCGACATCCCCACCGGCCTCAACGGCGACACCGGGGAAGCCGCCGCCGACACCTTCCGCGCCAACCTCACCTACGCCTTCGCCGCCCTCAAACCCGCCCACGCCAACCCCGCCGCGCGGCAGTGGTGCGGTGAGATAGTGTGTTTGGACATTGGGATCGATTAGGCAGCCGGCCGGATAAGGCACTTCGGCTAGTGGCTTATACCTTCAAAGGCAGCGCCGGCGACGTACTGGCGCTGGATATTGACGAGCTGCAGTGGTGGTATGAGCGGGCAGGCTGGATTCGGGAACAGCTGGAAGAGTAAAATGCCGGGACTTATTTACAAGGAGAACCCGATGAAATATTTACCCGTATTACTGGTTACGCTGCTGACTGCCTGCGGCGGCTCGGAGAAACCTACCGAACCTGCCGCCGCTTCAGTGGCGGCTTCTGCTCCAGTAGCCGCCAGTGCGGCGCAAGCCGAGCGAACCTTTACCCCAGTGCCGGATATTAAGCCGGTGTGGCAGATAATGGATATTGCCGGACAGCCGCAGGCGGCGGTGGAAAAAATACTGGGACAACCGCATGGCGCTTGCGAAAACAATAAATACGGCAAAAGCTGCGAATACCAGACGCCACCGGCTGAATGGAGTATCACGTATATCAATGGCCGGGCTGATTGGATTTTGCTACGTGACCCGCGCATTGATAACGCTTTAACCTCGCCCGTATGGCTTGGATTGCCGTATGAGACACCGACAACAGCGGCACCAGCACTTTTGGGATGGAGCAACTACCTAGGATTGTTGGATTACGCCGCGCACGTTAATATGGACAACAAAGCGCTGGAATATATTTATATTAAGGTTAAAACACCTTAATTATTAAATGTTTACATAACGTAGAGCATACCGCTCTGCGTTTTTTTATGCCTGGAGTAAATGATGGCAAGGCCAAAAACCGAGATAGAAGTAACCGTACAAGACCGAGCCAGCCGCGCCTTGCGTACCATCCGCGAACGTTTCGGCGAGCTGAATAACGGGCGCGTGGGGCGGGCAATGGCACAGGTGGCACGGGCTACCGATCAGGCCACTGCCTCCCTGAAACATTATGCTGCTGCCAGGGCGGTGCTGACGGCTGGCGGGGTGTTTATGGTTAAGAGCGTGGTGGGCACCGCCGCCGAATTTGAGCGCTAACGCAACCCCGTGCGACAAGGCTGCTTTGCCCCGCCACACTTTTGCCTTGCCCGTAATCCGTTGCGCGGTCTGGAAGATATAGCAAAGGCTACCTGAAAACGGTTTCAGAAGGGGAGTTGGAGTTCTACGGCATCTAGGACGAACCGGACGTAAACATCCAGTAGAGCTTGTATCCGTTCGGAGGGTTCTTCTTGGTTGATAACATCGGCAAACAGTAAATGCCCGCGGTCAGGTGTAATTTGGAGTTCTACTGTCAGTTCGCAGAATAGGTTTCCATCCGGACGGCCTATTGTGGCTGTAATGTTGGGATAGGTTGGGAGTTGGTAATACATGAAAAGCTCCTTTGAGTTAGCTCGATATAAAAACCCCGTTTTAGATTTCTTGAACTTGTCAAGACCTCTAAAACGGGGGTCAATATATAAGGTAGCCTTTCTCCGTTTGCCGCGGGCGGCATCAATTTTCCGCCTGAGCCGCCACAATATGGTGTTCAAAGCCTTTCAGGCGCTTGTAAATCGACATCAGCTCCACAATCGTCGGCCATGAGCGCACCAGAAACTGAAAAGCCTCCAGCACCTGCCCGAACGCCCGCACAATCTGCTGCATCACGCCCAGCGCCACCGCTCCGGCCACCAAGGCCGGCCCCATGGCCAGATAAGGCAGCACTACCGAAAACTGCAAATACGAATAGCGCGCCACATCGAAATAAAGATAATGCCAATACAGGCGGAAATAATTGCGGCGCACGTTTTTGAACAGCCCAGTGAGCGTAAACGAATCCGCCCGCGCCGCGTCATCTTCGCCCAGCACCAATTCCTTGCGGTAGGCCGCCTCCACCCTTTGGTTGTCGAACTCCAGCCCCGGCAGCTTGCAGCCCACCCCCATCAGCACCACCGTGCCCAAGAGCGCTGCCAAAATGGCCACATAAACCAGCGAATGATCCACATGCCCCACCAGCGGCAATTCGGTAATCGGCTCGCTCAGCTTCCACAAAATCGGCAGAAACGCCACCAGCGTGAGCACCGCCCGCAGGCCGCTTTCGCCCAGAGATTCCATAATCGTGGCAAAGCGCATGGTGTCTTCCTGAATCCGCTGCGCCGCGCCCTCAATCCCGCGCAAAAGCGGCCAGTGGCGCATATAGTACTCCGTCATCGCTGAACGCCAGCGGAACACGTAATGCTTGTTCACGAAACCGCTGATCACCACCACCAAAATATACACCGCCGCAATGCGGGCGAAGGTGAACACTTGGCGGTTGAACTCATCCAGGCTCACCGAGCCCGGCTTTTCCAGCATTTTTTGTACCGAATCGTAAAACGTGCCGAACCAATCGTTAATCTGCACATTCAGCTGCACCCGATACCAAGTGGCCGCCAAAATCAGCAGCGAACCGGCCAAAGACCAGCGCAGCCAGCGCCGGTTGAGGAAAAAACTGCGGAACATCGCCCGCCTCCCTTTATTCGCAAACAAAGCCGCGATTATAGTCTTGTTTGGATGATAATGAAGTGGTTCCGGCCGGGCTGATCGGAAAAGGCTACCTGAAAATCTTCAGGTAGCCTTTTGTTGTGTTCCCCCTTATGCGGAAGCCTTTTTTTCATTTCCATCTCATGGATAATATACAAACATCATTTTGCAGAAGAACTACTCCTCTTTGTAACACACAAGGAAATTGCCACTGATCCGAAGTAATGGCATCGAAGATGTTTTATGCAGTGGAAACGGTAATGATGCTCACGATGTTGTTGGGAACGTAGCTATTTCCTACCAATTGGATTTGGGTTCCGCTATTTTTCAAATAGTCTTGGTATAAAGCAAAGGCTATCTGACAATCCATGTGCATAGGTTTACAGCTTGATGTTCTGTATAAGCTACGAGGAATGCTTAAATTAAAGGGGAACAGCCAATACTCGCCTCATGTGTTCTGGTGTGTTGCTTGCAACTTATTGCGGGTGCGTCGGATTGTCTTGCCGACATAAAGTAATGATTCCTGCGCTAACCCAACGAGCCCCTTCCGGACAAGTAAAGCGGCCTCGGGCAAACAAAGATTCATCAAACTTAAAGCCGAACTGTTTATTTTTTGAATCCCAGTAGCTGGCGGTCGGATAGAGGCTGACTGTGCCGCTGCCGTATCGAACGGTATTGCGCTGCGGAGTGGTTATATAGGTATGCAAAGAGGAAGGCGGCAAGTTGGCGATAAAGCGTTCGGCCAAGGCATTCCAGTGTTTGAGGCGGTAGTATTTTGGGTCTGTCGGTAAACGTTCCTGGCAATTTTGCAGCGCATATTCATAATTATAGATGCTGCTGTTGTGCTGTAGTCCTTCTACGCTGGCCGGGCCGTTTCCAATTAGGGTGATGTCGAGAATAGCACCATCCCTAGTGGCGATTTGCCAAACGGTGGGCTTGGGCGAATCGTTTTTCAATAGCAGATAGAAAGGTTCGACATAATCGCTGCCATCACTGCTTCCCAACAGGATAAGTACTTTTTCGGCTCCCCTGTTCTCCACCAGTATGGCTTGCGGTTTTCGATAATACGGTTCCCGATGATCATATATGTCGATCATTTCTAGGCCGCCACGGAAATGCCAACCGCATTCAATGTATTCGTATTCCCCTTTTGCACGGTAGGCAACCGCTTCTTCATCTGCTTCCATATTGGCAATGATGGCAGCATCGTTACATTCATTCGTTTGCAAACTGTGGTCTACCGCCGCATAGCAATGCCAGCGTTTACCATCCGAACGCAGCCAAATGGTTCTCTCTCCGAGAATGGCCGGCATATGGCTGGCAACGATATTAATGGTATTGTTGTACTCGGAGAGAGATTTCATTTCATTGCGGTGGTGTGAATTACTGTTTTTATCAGACTGATATTGTAGAAACGTATATTTATAGACATCACGTTCTTGGTAGTAACGAAAGCCGTCTTTGATATAGATATTGATATCGGTGGGCATATGCTCGAGTAAATCCGGGCTGTCTGGAGGTGGCAGTTTGGCTTGGATGTCGGCTATGGTTTGTTTAAGCAGCAAACGAGCACGGACTTGTTCGGCAGCTGCTTCCCGCTGCTGCCGTATAGCCTGCCGCCGGTGGTGGCTGACAATCAGTAACCCAACCAGCATCATAAGGCCAAGAGCGATAGCTAGGATTGCAAGCTTATGTTGCTTGGAGTGTAGTTTCTTCGGACGAGACTTTCTCATGATGAAGTTCCTCTTTTTGGCATAGAAAACTTTGGAACATTTTGGTAAAAATACTCGGCCTTATTATGTTCAGGTAGCCTGATTCGGAAACCGTATACTATCCAATCAGTCTTCAAATAGGTTTTAAATATAGTGAATTAAATTTAAACCAGTACAGCGTTGTCTCGCTTTGCCGTAACGTGTGTACTGTCTGCGGCTCGCCGCCTTGTCCTGATTTAAATTTAATCCACTATACAACCGAGCGGGGAGTAGGTTACTCAGCCGCTGTTTACATTTGTCCACGCGCAATGCCGAGCACTGCGGAAGCCTGCAAAATCTTGCCGATGATTTCGCCGCTGTCTTTGGAGAGGGCGGGGTTTGCGGCGAGTTTTTGCAGCTCGGCGCGCATCAGGCTGCGGCGCTGCGGTTCGAGCTGGGCGCAGATGTTGAAGGCTTGGGTGAGGCGGGCGGCAATTTGGGGGTTGAAGCGGTCGATGCGCCCGATTTGGCCGGCGAGGAAGGCGTAGCCGCTGCCGTCTGCGGCGTGGAAGTGCGGCACGTTGCGGCTGAAGCTGCCGAGCAGGGCGCGGGCTTTGTTGGGGTTTTCCAGGCTGAAGGCGGGGTGTTCGAGCGCGGCGGCCACTTGCGCGGGGGTATCGGCGCGGTGGCTGGCGGCAATCAGGCTGAAGTATTTGCACATCACGAGGTCGTCGCGGTGGAATTTGGCGGCGAACTGTTCGAGCAGGCGGTTGCGCTCGGGGCGCTCGTTGTGGTTGATGGCGCTGAGGATGCCCCATTCGTGGGTCATGTTGTGTGCCATTTGGCTGTAGTTGGCGGCCACTTGGTCGATGTGCCCGGGGCGGGCGCGCAGGATAAAGGCGCGGCAGGCGTTGCGCAGGGCGCGCCAGCCTGCTTGCTGCGGGTGGTATTCGTAGGGCTCGGCGAGGTCGGATTGCTCTTCTTCCATGCGCCGGGCTTCGGCGTTGAGTGCGGCGAATTGGTCGGCGAAGTGCGTAGCAATCAAATCGAGCAGGGCTTCGCGGGCGCGGTGGACGATGAGCGGATCGATGTTTTGGCGGCCGGCCCAGAGTTCGGCTTCGTTGGGAATGGCGAGCAGGGCGGCTTGGAAGGCGGCGCCGATGTCGGCACGCAAAACGTAGTCGATGGCTTGTAGCAGGGCGCGGTGCTCGGGCAGGGGGCTACCTGAAAGCAGGGCGGCTTCGTTGGCGGCGATGGCGCGGCGGTAGAGGGTTTGCGCGGCTTCCCAACGGGCGAAGGGGTCGCTGTCGCAGGCGAGCAGCACGGAGAGTTCGTGCTCGCTGTAGGCGTAGTGCAGGTTTACCGGGGCGGAGAAGCCGCGCAGCAGGGAGGGGACGACTTGTTGATAGCCGCCTTCAAATTGCAGGGCAACGCTTTCTTCCGCCTGGCGCAGGGTGAGCACGGCTTCGGTTTGCTCATGTGCGCTTTCAGGTAGCCTGAAGGGGATAGGCTGGCCGAAGGTGTCTTCGTCGGCGCTGAACAGGGCGATTTTGAGCGGAATCATCATCGGCTGTTTGGCGGCCATATCGGGAGTGGGCGGGATGCTTTGGCGGATGTTCAGCACAAAGCGGTTGCCGGTTTGCAGGCTGCCTGAAACCTCCAGCACCGGCGTGCCGGCCTGGCTGTACCACAGGGCGAATTGCTCGAAATCGAAGCCGTTGGCATCGGCCATGGCTGCGCGGAAGTCGTCGCAGGTAACGGCTTGG
The DNA here is from genome assembly GCF_003990355.1 of Eikenella corrodens. NCBI lineage: Bacteria > Pseudomonadati > Pseudomonadota > Betaproteobacteria > Neisseriales > Neisseriaceae > Eikenella > Eikenella sp. KCOM 3110. The sequence goes on from NZ_CP034670.1 coordinate 1,284,693, forward strand.
CCGTCGTGGCGCCGGAAATAAAGCTTCATGCCTTTTTGGAAGCCCTCTTCGCCGAGGAAGGTGTGATACATGCGCACTACTTCGGCGCCTTTCTCATACACGGTGAGGGTGTAGAAATTGTTCATTTCCACATAGCTGGCGGGGCGCACGGGGTGGGCGGTGGGGCCGGCGTCTTCGGGGAATTGGTGGGCGCGCAGGAAGGATACGTTTTCAATCCGGCGGACTTCGCGGCTGGCGCGGTCGGCGGAAAATTCTTGGTCGCGGAATACGGTGAGGCCCTCTTTGAGCGAGAGCTGAAACCAATCGCGGCAGGTAACGCGGTTGCCGGTCCAGTTGTGGAAGTATTCGTGGGCGATTACGCCTTCCACGCGCTCGAAATCGGCATCGGTGGCGGTGCGGCTGTCGGCCAGCACGCAGGCGGTGTTGAAAATGTTCAAGCCTTTGTTTTCCATCGCGCCCATGTTGAAGTCGCCCACGGCCACCACCATGAAAATATCCAAATCGTATTCGAGGCCGAAACGGGTTTCGTCCCAGCGCATGGCGTGTTTGAGCGATTCGATGCCGAAGCACGCTTTGCCGGCATCTTCGGCGCGGGTGAAGAATTCGAGCGCCACTTGGCGGCCGCTTCGGGTTGTAAAGCTGTCGCGGGTGCACACCAAATCGCCGGCCACCAGGGCGAACAGGTAGCTGGGCTTGGCGAAGGGGTCGTGCCATTCAGCCCAGTGGCGGTTGTCGGGCAGCGTGCCGTGGCCGGTGCGGTTGCCGTTGGAAAGCAGCACGGGGAAGCGGGCGCGGTCGGCACTGATGCGGGTGGTGTAGATGCCCATCACGTCGGGGCGGTCGGGGTGGTAGGTGATTTTGCGGAAGCCTTCCGGTTCGCATTGGGTGTAGAGGTTGCCGCTGCTGGCGTAGAGCCCCATCAGGGATTTGTTTTGGTGCGGATAAAGGCGAGTGGCTACGCTCAGGGTGAAGGGCCGGGCGGGGATGTTTGGGATGGATAGGGTGTTGTTTGCTAAAGTGTAGGCGGTTTCAGGTAGCCTTTGGCCGTTGAGCTCGAGGGAAACCAGCTCGGCCGAGCCTTGCAGCACCAATGTGCCGCCGGCATCGGGCTGGGGCTGGATGGAAAGTTCGGCGGTAACGGCGGTGTGGTCTTCGTACACATCGAAATTCAGGCGGATGTGCGGCACGAGGTATTCGGGGGCGCGGTAGTCTTTGAGGTAGTGTGCGATTTGCTGGGGCATGGCAGGCAGCCTTGTGGGAGGATGGAAAGCGGGTATTTTAGCGCAAAACGGGGCTGGGTTTTAGCTTTGCAGAAACTCAGCTTCCTGCGGAAACTTCGTTTTCAGGTAGCCGCACATTCGCCTTTCAAGTGCAACGATTCTCCAAACAGAAAGGCCAGTATGCGGTAGCATACAGCCTTTCCGCCAAGAAAGAGTGCACATGAGCTACACGCAACTGACCCAAGACGAAAGATACCACATCCAACACCACTCGCACCAACCCATCAGCCAAATCGCCAAAGAACTCGGCAGAAGCAAAAGCACCATCAGCCGCGAAATCAAGCGAAACAGTTAAAACGGCAGGTACAACGCAGCAGAAGCCGCCCGCCAAAGTGCATACCGCACCGGCCGGCGGCAAGCCTACAAACTCACACCCGCCCTCTGTCGCCGCATCAACAAACTCGTCCGGGAAAAACTCAGCTCCGAGCAAATCTGCGGCTATTTGGCCAGACACCACGGCATCCGGCTGCACCAGGCAACTATTTACCGCTACCTTGCCCGAAACAGAGCCAAGGGCGGCAAGCTGTGGCAGCACCTGCGCATCGCCTCCAAACCCTACCGCAAACGGCGCGGCAGCATTTGGACCCGGGGCAAAGTCCCCGACCGTACCGACATCTCCCTGCGTCCCGACATCATCAACAAAAAGCAGCGTATCGGCGATTGGGAAGCGGACACCATTGTCGGCAAAGGGCAAAAGAGTGCCTTACTCACCTTGGTAGAACGTCGCAGCAAATACCTGATGAAACCCAGTGAGATAAATATAAGGGGTCTGTGAGATAAATGGGATTAAGTTGGATGAGGATGGATGATGGGGGATGGGAAATTTGTAACAACGTTGCACTGGATGCAACAAAACGGAGCGGGCGAAGTTGCCCGCTTTTTATTTTCGGACACCCCGTGCCAAAGCATCGAGGGCGACATCCAGCAGGCGGGATTCGGCGCCGGCCTGAAGTGTACCGCCTTTGCTCATCGGCAGGTAGGGGCGAGCGGGAATTTTGACTTGTTTGACCCTGCGGAAGCCATCGCCGACTTTGAATACCAGATAGGGTTTGTTTTTGGCTTTGACCGTGCCGCCGAACTGGTGGATGGCGGCATAGGGTTTGTTGGTGCCGATGCGGGCGAAGTTGCTGCCGGAGGCAGTGTGGATACTGGCGGCCAGTTGTCCGCTCTTTTGCAGGATTTTGCCGCCGCGCGCATTGGCCGGCCATTTTTTCCCGCCCCAGCTTTCGGATTCGAAGTTGTCTTCCGTAATACTGAGCAGTTCGGCGGCAATGGCTCGCATCATCGGGCGCGGGTGGCGGGCGTTGCGCAGCAGCTGCCCGAGGCCGCGTTGCAGGTCGCTGTCGTCCAAGCTGATTTCCAGCATCGTCATCCTTTCAATAGATTAATTACCCAAGCCAGCTGGGCGGCATTGAGCGAGGATTTGAAACGCTCGTTGCCCATCATCTGCCGCAGCGCCACACGGGCAATATCGGGATGGGCGGCCTGCGCCTTATCCACCGCCACCGAAGCCATGCGGGAGAGCATGGCCTTGCCTTGGTTGGCATTGAAGCCGGCATTGGGGGCGACAAACTGTCCGTTGATGCGGATGCCGGTGCGCCGGGCATGGCGTTCTTCGCCGGTATATTGGTTGACACCGATGTCCACGGTTTGGGTTTCCAGCTGCGGGCTGGGTTGTACCCGGTCTGCCCCACGGCTGCGCGACAAGGGTCGAACCCGGCAGCGGCAGCGGTAGTCCAAGGGCGGATACAGGCTGTCCCACACCGGGTCGTCGGCGGCATAAACGCTGCCGTGCAGCAGGCGGTGGGTTTCGCGGGTACGTTCGTCGTTGACCGCCACGTATTCCCAGTATGGGTGAGTATCCACGGCATCCATCATCTCGGCATAACGCCCGGCCATATAGGCCGACTGCATATTGGTCAGGTAGATGGTTTTCAGGCGGTGCGGGCTGCCCAGGCGCACGGTTTGGATTTCGCCGGTGTCCGGGTGCGGCACGTCCTGCCTGCCCCACCAGCCTTTGGCCTGCAACACCGGCGTCAGCCGCTCGCTGAACTGCTCCAAGGTCTGCCCGCTTTCGGCGGCTTTGACCACGGCGGCATAGATGTCCGAGACCACATCCATGCGGGCGGTTTTGGCCACGGTGAAGGCGGTGGCGTGCGCATCGTCCAGCATGTCCTGCCAGTCCCACGATACGTTGATGCCTTTCTGCTGCAGGTAGGCTACGGCAGCTTCGGGCTGCATGCCGAAGATGGCTTTGATGTCTTCGGGGTTCATTCGGCCAGTTCCTCAGCGGCTTCCACCCTGCCGACCAGTTCGGCCAAGAAGATTAGCCGTGCCAACTCGTCCTGCAGCGCAACATCATCCATATCGGGATAGGCGGCAGTCAGCCTGTCCAATACCGCTTCGGGCGTGGCCGCCCCCTGTTTTAGGCTGCCGACCAGCGCATCGGTTAATGCCTGCCCCTGTGCGTTGAGGCTACCTGAAAGCGGGGCGAGGGTGTCGATGACCAAACCGGCATCGGCAGCCGGCCGGTGTTCGGCAAAGTCGGCCAAAGGTGACGCCGGCGTCGCATTTGGCGGAGAGGCTACCTGAACAATATCGTCGTCGCTCAGGTTGTAGGCGCGTTTCCAGTAGCTTTCGGATAATTGTACGCCGCAGCCGGTCAGGATTTGGTCGCGTTCGGCCAAGGTCTTGTCGCCTGCTTCTTCGGTGTACAAAACAAACTGCGGGCGCGGGGTGTCGGCGGCGAAGTTGAAATCGCAAATCCAGTCGATAAGCTGATTCAGGCAGCCTTCGACGATGCGGCAGTCGTTGTCCCGAATATCCTTGGTTACCTCCAAACCTGCGGTGGCGCTGGCGTGGGTGCTGTCTTTCTCGGTGGTCTGGTCTTGGCCGAGCAGCGCAATGGCAATCTCGGAGCGGCAGTAGCGGATAAAGCGGTCATACACATCGGCACTACCCTGTTTACCCGCCGCCTCTTTGATTTCAACGCTGCTGTCATCAGGGATGGTGGCCACCGAGTTGCCGATTAGCTGTTCCAGCGCATCCAGCAGGCGGTCGGTGTCTTGGTCGGTATTGCTGCGCGGCTCGCGGCCGATGATTCACGGCGCGCCGAATTTCTCCGAGAACTCCGCCCAGAATTTCAGGCCGCCGCGTTTGAAGATGGTCGGCCAATAGACTGTAGACAAATCGCCGATGCCGTAGGGATTGATATAGCTGGCATTGTGGGTCGGGCACAGGAATTTGAAGGACGGTACCGGTTCGTCATTCAGGCTACCTGAAAGGCGGAAGTGCAGCTGTCCGTCTTGGTCGAACTGAAACCACTCCTGCGGCTTGGCCACGATTTCGGACGGCAGCCACAGGCTGCCCCGCTGCCAGATGATTTCCAAGGGCTGATAGCCGTACAGGGTGGCATCCAGAATTTGGTTGATCAGGCGGTACAGGTCAAAACCGGAGAACAGCTCGGCAAGGGTGTCGTAGACCGTATCAGGCGCGCCGTTGGCTTCGATGCGCCACTCCATTCCGGCTACCGCCGACTTCCGGCGGCGCACATGGCCGGCGACAATCGGGTCGGACAAGCCATGTACATCACGCGCGAAGACATCAAGGCTGCCGCCAGCTTGGCCGAGCTGACTCAACTGACCAACGATATCGGCGGCAGCACCGAGCCGGACACCGACCACCCCGCGCAGCCGCCACTGGCAGCCCGCCCCGCTTGGAAGCGGGCAGGACATCGTGCAAGACCTCGACGACATCAACCAGTGCATCGAAAACATCCTCGCCACCCGCAAGGGCAGCGACGTGCTGCGGCCGGATTTCGGCAGCAATTGGTTCGACTACATCGACTACCCGGAAGACGAATTTATCCCCAACACCGTGCGCGAGGTCATCCTTGCCATCCAGACGTGGGAAAAGCGGGCACTGGTCGAGCAGGTCACGTTTGCCGGCCACGCCCCGCATATCACCATGACCGTACATTGGCGCGTAGCAGATGAAGTGGCGGGCGAAATCTACCGCACCGACATTGTGCTTGAGGCTACCTGAAAATGGATTTGAGCAAACTGAAACGCGAAGAGGTCAAGATTGTCGACGACGACTTGGCGCAAAGCCTGGCCGCCACCATCGCCGACTACGAGCAACGCGCGGGCAAAGTGTTGCAGCCCGCCCATATCGAACGGCTGCTGATCAACACCTTTGCCTACCGAGAACACCTGCTGCGCCAGCAGGTGAACGAAGCCTACCGCCAGCAGCACCCGCGCTTTGCCACCGGCCTGATGCTGGACTTGTGCAGCGACGACGTGTCTACCCCGCGCCTGCAGGCGCAGCCCGCCCTGACCACCCTGCGCTTTGCTGCGGTATTGAGCAGTTTGGAGCAAATCACCATACCCAAGGGCACGCGGGTCAATGCCGGGCAGACCAGCTTTGTCACCACTGAAGCCGCCCTGCTGACTGCCGCCCAAAGCAGCGCCGAAGTGGCCGCCGAATGCACCGAAACCGGCACAGTCGGCAACGGCTGGTCGGTCGGACAAATCAACAGTCTGGCCGAGCGGCTGCATCCGACGATTGATGTGGCCGTCAGCAACACCACCGTTTCTGCCGGCGGGGTGGAAATCGAAGACGACGAAGCCTACCGCGAGCGCGTGTTGCTGGCACCGGAGAGCTTTAGCGTAGCCGGGCCGGTGGGTGCCTACCAATATTGGGCGCGGCAGGCCAGCCCGGCGGTGGTGGACGTGCACGTGGCCAACGATACCGACGGCGGCGGCCAGCCTATAGGCGGTCGGGTGGCGGTGACCGTGCTGGCCAAAGACGGCCTGCCCAATGCCGAGCTGATTGGCAAGGTTCAGGCTGCCTTATCGGCCGAGAAACGCCGCCCGCTGTGCGACACCGTAGTGGTCAAAGCCCCGACTCCCGTCGATTACACGCTGGACGCCGAGCTGACCCTGTTTACCGGCACCGATGCCCGCACCGCCAAAGCGGCGGCCGAACAGGCATGGGCGGTGTATGAAGCCGCCCGCCGCAGTCGGCTCGGTTTGGACATCGTGCCGCTGGACATCATGAGTGCGCTGAAAGTGGCCGGTGTCTACAACGTGGTGCTGCATAACCTGCCGCTGACCGTGGTCAAGCCCGACCAGTGGGCGCGCTGCACCAGTACCACCATCCGCATTGCCGCACAAACGGCGGAGGGCTAGACGATGGCCAAACTTTCCTACGCCGCCATCATCGAACGCGACCAACGCGCCCGCGCCCTGGCCGAATTGGGTCTGCGTTTGGATTTGGCCGAGCTGCCACAGCTGATGCCGCGCCTGGTCGATTTGGTCGCCCCCGAACACCTGCCGCTGTTGGCCGAGAGCCGCAGTATCTTGGGTGCCGACGGCTACTGGCTGGCCGAATCCGACGATGCGCGGCGCAAGCTGATTAAAGGTGCATACGAGCTGCACCGCTACAAAGGCACGCCGTGGGCAATCCGCGAAATCGTGCGGCGGCTCGGGTTCGGTGAGGTACGGATTATTGAAGGGCTCACCGGCCAAACCTACGACGGCAGCATCAACTACAACGGCAGCCATGTTTACGGTGCCGGCAGCTACTGGGCGCACTACCGCATCATCATGAACAGCGTGATTACCAACGACCAGGCCGCGCTGTTGCGCAAAACGCTGGCCGCCTTCGCACCGGCACGCTGCCTGTTGGCAGCCTTGGATTATCAGGCCGTCCCCCTGCGTTACAACGGGCGGGCGGCCTACGACGGCAACTTTAACTTTGGAGCAGCTTAAATGGCGAATATCACGGAAGAACTGAGCAACCCGCAATGGGCGGAAGGTATCTACCAGCTGGAAACTACCGACCCGGTATTGGGCGGGCCGAACGGCATTGCCAACCGGCAGGCCAAGGAACTGGCCGCGCGGACGCAGTATTTGAAGAAGAAGCAGGAAGAGTACAAACCGGGTGCGGCCAGCACTACTAAGGCCGGCATCGTACAGCTCTCGTCTGCCACTGACAGCAACAGCGAAGAGCTGGCAGCCACGCCGAAGGCGGTGAAGGCGGCTTACGACAAAGCCGTCGCCGCCAAAGAAGCAGCAGACGGAGCAGTCAAAACCACCGCCAACCAAGAAATCGCCGGCGACAAAACCTTTACCGGCCTTACTACCCTGAAAAAGGGCGCGATTGTAGCCGACAGCGTGGGCGACTTTAACACCAACCAATACCTGCAAATCGGCTCCAATAATGTGAACTCCTATTTTTACAACAAAAGGAGCGGCAAATACCTGTCCATGCGCAACGACGGCGAGCTGCGCTATGACGGTAAGCGCCTGCTCAATGTGGACGACCTCGCCGGCATGATACCCAGCGGCGCCGTGATGTACTTCGCCGGGCAGACCGCCCCGACCGGCTGGCTCAAAGCCAATGGCGCCGCCGTATCCCGTAGCACCTATGCCGCCCTGTTTGCCGCCATCGGTACCACCTACGGCACAGGCGACGGACGCAGCACGTTTAACCTGCCCGACTTACGCGGCGAATTTGTGCGCGGTTGGGACGACGGGCGCGGGGTGGATAACGGTCGTGTATTTGGCTCAGCGCAGGCAGACGAGTTTAAGGCGCACACCCACGGCGGCGTGCCACAACGTGCCGGCGACAGCGACCGAGGCGGCGCGGTGTCATGGTTTTCAATTGACGGCATCGGGCAGACTGAGGCGGCGGGCGGCAGCGAAACCCGCCCGCGCAACATTGCGCTGCTTGCCTGTATCAAGATTTAAGGCTACCTGAAAGGATAAATCATGAGCGAAAACCAATACCCGCCCACCAAACCCGTTTGTCAGTTGGATGCCGACAGCCTCTACCTGCACCAAACCGTGGCCGACCTCGACCCGTTGGCCGCAGACGGCAGTTATCTGCTGCCTGCCGGCTGCATCGACACCCAGCCGCCCGAAGCCCGTGCAGGCTTTGCCGCCAAATGGCTACCTGAAAAAGCCGAATGGCAATACCTGCCCGACCATCGCGGCAAAACCGCCTATCAGACCAGCGATGGCGCAGCGGTAGTGATTGAGCAAGTGGGCGAATTACCCGATGGGCTGACCTTTGCCCCTAGGGAGAACGAGCATCAAACATGGGATGCCAAGGCTAAATCTTGGGTGTTGCCCCCGCTGTCGCAGCGCAAATCAAAGAGCAACAACAAGATGAGATGTGGGAGAGAATCAAAGATAAGAGGTATGACAACTTAAGGCACGGGGTGTACGCCAAATCGGTTGGGAAGTGGTTTCAAACCGACGACGCCACGCGCCTGCAATATCTGGCGCTGGCACTGGAAAGCGTAACGGGCGGCTTTAAAAAGCCCATCAACTGGAAAACGATGGATAACAGCTTTTTGATGCTCACCCCCGAGCTACTGCGCGAAATCATGCAAGCCATGCACGATGACGAACAGGCGGATTTTATCAATGCCGAGAAGCATAAGGCAGCCATGTTGAAGTCGGAAAACCCGCTGGAATACGACTACAGCGGCGGCTGGACGGCCAACTACGAACAGTCCGCTGCCGAGCTTGAGGAGGCTGAAAAATGAACCGGCAACAAATCTATCTCGCTCTATACAAAGGTCGTCGGGACGGCTCCGGCTGGCGCGTATGGTGTGCCCGTGCCACCGATTGGCTCACCCGTATCCTCACCCGCGGCCAGTACAGCCACGCCGAGATTGTGGTGCGCGAGCATCCGCAGGCATCGGTTTATACCTGCTACTCCGCTTCCATCCGCGATAAAGGCGTGCGCTGCAAAGTGATGCCGCTGCCGGCGGCCAAATGGGATTTGATTCCATTGCCCTCCGCCCCGGAGGCACACGAGCAGCTGCAGCGGGTGTGGGCGGCCACCGAGGGGCAGGGCTACGACCTGATGGGCGCATTGGGTATTGCCTTCGGGCTGCCGCAAAACCGCCGCCGCTGGTTCTGCTCCGAGTGGTGCGCCGCCGCATTGGGGCTGCCAGACGGCTGGCGTTGGTCGCCCAACGACCTCGCCGCCATCGTGCCCGCCCTATATAAAGAGGAGGCATGAAAATACCCGCCACAGGGGCGGGTATACGCAATAAGTAAGACGGCGGCGCGGCCGGTGTTTGCCCACCAAACCGCGCCAGCCACGCAGACTAGACCTGCATGACCCAAGGCCGCCACCTCTAGAGGCGGGCGGATTCTAACATACCGGTAATGTGGGAGCTGCAAAAATGCAATATCGTTGCAAAAACTGTAATAAGCTGTTGGCCAAAGGCGAGGGGCAATTGGAAATCAAATGTCCGCGCTGCAAAGCGGTCAACCAATTTGGTTCTTTAACAACCCGGAGTGCCCGTGAGCGCCAAACTTCAAGGAGTAAGCATCATGGGCAACACCAATCCCGTCAGTCCGCTTAGGGGCTGGCTGGGCGGCAAATACCGCCTGGCCGGTACCATCATTCCGTTAATCCCGTCAGACCATACCTGCTACGCCGAAGTGTTCGGCGGTGCGGCATGGGTGCTGTTCAAAAAGCCGCCATCCAAAGTGGAGGCCATCAACGACATCAACGCTGATGTCATCAACCTATATAGGTGTGTCCAAAACCACCTGCCAGAACTGCTGCGGCAGGCCGAATACCTGTTGCCCAGCCGCGATGAGTATTGCCGGCTGCAGCATTGCAATCCCTCCACCCTGACCGACATCCAGCGTGCGGTGCGCTTCCTCTATCTGCACCGCATGGGTTTCGGCGGTAAGGTGGTCGAGTTCTGCTGCGCTGCCACCAGCACCCGTCCGCCCAAGTTCCGCGCCGATCGGTTGGCCGAGGAACTGCAACACAGCCACCGCCGCCTGCAGGGCGTGATGCTGGAGCGGCTCAACTACGACGACTTCATCGCCCGTTACGACAAGCCCGGCACCTTCTTTTACATCGACCCGCCGTATTGGGACTGTGAGACGATGTACGGTAAAGGCATCTTCGCCAAAGCCGACTTCGAACGGCTGGCCGAGCAGCTACGCCACATTAAAGGGCGCTTCCTGCTGTCGATTAACGACGTACCTCCCATTAGGGAGATTTTTACCGGCTTCCAGTTTAAAGAGGTCAGCCTGCGCTACAGCATCAATAAGGAGATTACTACCGAGGCTGACGAGCTGTTGATTGCCAACTACCCCATCAACACCGACAGGGCAGAGCCGGCCTGATGTGTGGACAAAGCAAAAGGGACGATGTCGTCCCTTTTTGTTATGCCTCTTCCATCTCCAGGGCGATGATTTCCATCAGCCCGGCCAGATACGGCACCGAGGCGGGCAGGTGGGTTCCCCGCGCCAGTTCGCGGCCGAGCCGCCATTGATTCCAGCGGGCAGCTGTGTGGGCGACTGCCTCATCGGTGGCCACACCGTCTTCCACCTGCTGCACTACATCATCCGCGAAATGGCGGCCGTGGCGCGTATCCAAAAATACCGCCACCACCTCGGCCGGAGCGATTGGGCTGATGAGCCCGCACACGGCAGCCTGCCATAAGGCATCGGCATCCTGCCCGCGCAGGGTACAGGTGCCGTAAAAGCCGTATTCTCTGTTTTGGGTTTGGGGGATGTTCATCGCTGCCTCCTATTCAAATGATGGAGACATGGTGCCGTAGAGCCGGCGAGACATCCAGCAATGGGATGGCTGCTTTCGGCACCAAACAAAAAATCCCGCCTTTCTCGGGCAGGATTTGTAATAAAGTTGCACGGGGTGCAATAAATTCAAAACCGATTTATCGCGCCGGAGCGGGTAGATTTATCGCGCGCGGCTTCAACCTGATTAGACCTATTGCGAAAGTATCCTGAAGATTTACAATTCCCAAATGAAATACGAAAACCTCATCCAAAGAAGCGACAGGGAATTCAAACGGCTCACAGGTGTAACGCCCGTCCTTTTTCACGAAATGCTGCAAGTCACCACAGAAGCAGAAAGCCGGAAGGTCAAGTCAGGCAGGCCGCATACGCTCGGTTTGGCAGACCAACTGCTGCTTACCCTAAGCTATCTGCGCCATTACCATACCCAACTCGAATTGGCCGCCATCTACGGCCTTTCCGAAAGCAATGTCTGCCGCACCATCCGTAAAACCGAGGACGCCCTCATCCGTTGCAAACGCTTCTCCCTGCCAAAGCACAAGAATCCGGGCGACCAAACGGTCATCATTGACGTTACCGAAAGCCCGATTGAACGTCCCAAAAAAACAGCGGCAGTATTACAGCGGCAAGAAAAGGCGGCACACGGTTAAAATCCGGGTCATATACGGCAGGGAAACGGAAAAAATCATCAGCATCCGGACGGGGATGGGTGCCCGGCATGACATGCGTTTAGCCAAGAGGCACCTTGCAGAGCTTTATCCCTACAAAATAGTCATTGCGGATAAGGGTTATCAAGGATTGGCCAAAACCGGATTACAGACCCCGAAAAAGAAATCCAAACGTCATCCGCCGGACAAACAGGATAAAGAGGCGAACAGGCGGTTAGGCAAACTCAGAACCGTCATCGAGCACATCAACAGGAAACTGAAGATATTCAAAATATTGTCGCTGCCTTACCGCAACAGGCGGAAACGGTTCGGGTTAAGGGCAAATCTGATTGCAGGACTGGTTAATGCGATGGGATGAATATTTTCGCAAGAGGTCTAATGAAAAGGCTACCTGAAAATTTCAGGTAGCCTCTTTTTGCTTGGAAGGTTTGGGAAAACAGGCCGTTGGAAGATCGCCTTCCGGAGGCCTGTGTGGTTAGGCGCGACCGGGTTTGGCGTAGAAATCGGGGCTGCCTTCGGGGCGAGTTTTGAAGCGTTTGTGCAGCCAGAAGTATTGTTCGGGCTGTTCACGCACGCGCTCTTCGATGAAGTTGTTCATGCGCTGTACGTCGGCTTGTACGTCTTCGCTGGGGAAGTTGTCCCAGGCGGGGTAGAAGCGCAGGGTAACATGGCCGTTTGGCCGGCGGGTGGGGATGGCGGGCACGACTTTGGCTTGGGTGAGGGCGGCGATGCGGGGCAGGCCGGCGATGGTGGCGGTGGGGATGCCGAAGAATTCGGCGAAGATGGAATCTTTGCGGCCGAAGTCTTGGTCGGGCAGGTAGAGGAAGGGGGCGGGGTCGGCACGCAGGTGTTTGATGATGGCGCGCAGGCCTTCGGTGCGGCCGATGAGGAAGACGTTGTTGTAGCGGTGGCGGCCGCGCAGGATTTGCTGGTCGAGCACGGGGTTTTTCTGGTGGGAATACATGCTGGTGAGCGGCACGTCTTGGTTGAGCGCGTACACGGCGAGCTCGAAGGCGGTGAAGTGGGGATAGAGCAGGATGACTTTATTCCCGGCGGCGAGCTCGTTGTCGAGATGATGTTTGTCTTGGTAGCGGACGAGGGATTTGAGCCGCTCGGCGCTGCCATACCAATAGAGGCCGTATTCGAGGATGAGTTTGGCCATGTGGCGGAAGTGGCGTTTGAGCAGGGTTTTGCGCTGTTTTTCGCTTAATTCGGGGAAGCACAGGCGCAGGTTGATTTCGCCGATGCGGCGGCGGGGGACGACGGCATAATAGGCGAGGCTGCCGATGGCGTCGGCCAGCTTTTGGATGGCGGCGAAGGGCAAAAGTTGGATGAGGTAAAGAAAGAAAAAGGCGACTTTCATGGGCGGGTGCAATCGGGCGGGTGTCGGGATGATACAGCGGCGGGCAGGCGAAAGGGCTACCTGAAATGATCTGCCGGCATGTTGGCCGGGCAGAAAGCTGTGCTGTTTGTTTTCAGGTAGCCTTTATGCCTTCATGAATCCAGGCTTTGATCCATATCGGCGGAGGGGCGCACGTTGCCTTGGCCGATCACGCGGGCGGGCACGCCGACTACGGTGCTGTGGGCGGGCACGTCGCTCACCACCACGCTGCCGGCGCCGACTTTGGCGCATTGGTTCACGCGGATGTTGCCGAGGATGGAGGCGTTGGCGCCAATCATCACGCCGTCGCTGATTTTGGGGTGGCGGTCGCCGCCTTCCTTGCCGGAGCCGCCGAGGGTTACGCCGTGTAGGATGGAGATGTCGTTGCCCAAAACGGCGGTTTCGCCCACCACGAGGCCGGTGCCGTGGTCGACCATGATGCCGTGGCCGAAACGGGCGGCGGGGTGGATGTCGATGCCGAACACTTCGGAGGCGCGGTTTTGCAGGAAGTAGGCAAGGGTTTTGCGGCCGTGCTGCCACAGCCAGTTGTTGATGCGGTGGGCTTGCACGGCGTGGAAGCCTTTGTAGTAGAGCAGCGGCAGGTAGTAGGCGTCGCAGGCGGGGTCGCGTTCGTAGTAGGCGATGATGTCGGCCTGCATGGCTTTGGAAATGCGGGTGTCGCTGTCGAGCGCCTGGAAGAAGATTTCGTTGAGCGCGCGGCTGTCCATCACGGGGCTGGCGAGCTTGCTGGAGAGGTGGAAGGCGAGCACGCGGTCGATGCTGCTGTGGCGCAGCACGGTTTGGTGCAGGAAGCTGGCGAGCATGGGCTCGCTTTGGGCGGCTTGGGCGGTTTCGGCCAGGATGGTTTGCCACAGGGTGCGGCTGTCGGCGTAGTCGAGGGTGGTCATTTTATCGTCACTTCAAATAGGGATATTACTGCGTTGGCTCGCCTTGCCGTACTATTTGTACTGTCTGCGGCTCGCCGCCTTGTCCTGATTTTTGTTAATCCACTATGTCGTGCTGCTTCGTATGATTTTTGCGGGAAGCAGCGATAGCTGGCTTTTGGGCGAATGCGGAATGGGTTTCAGGTAGCCTGAGAGGCTACCTGAAATACGGCGGGCTTATTTGCCGCGCATCAGCTCGAAAAACTCGTCGTTGTTTTTGCTGTCTTTGAGTTTGCCCACCAGGAATTCGGTGGCTTCGAGATCGTCCATCGGGTGGAGGAATTTGCGCAGCAGCCACATGCGTTGCAGGTGGTCGTTGGAAACGAGCATTTCTTCGCGGCGGGTGCCGGATTTGTTGATGTTGATGGCGGGGAACACGCGTTTTTCGGCCATGCGGCGGTCGAGGTGCAGCTCCATGTTGCCGGTGCCTTTGAATTCTTCAAAAATTACGTCGTCCATGCGGCTGCCGGTTTCCACCAGTGCGGTGGCGATGATGGTGAGTGAGCCGCCTTCTTCGATGTTGCGGGCGGCGCCGAAGAAGCGTTTGGGGCGGTGCAGGGCGTTGGCATCCATACCGCCGGTGAGGATTTTGCCGGAGGTGGGGGCAACGGTGTTATAGGCGCGCGCCAGGCGGGTGATGGAATCGAGCAGGATCACCACGTCTTTTTTGTGCTCCACCATGCGCTTGGCTTTTTCAATCACCATTTCGGCTACCTGAACGTGGCGGGCGGCGGGTTCGTCGAAGGTGGAGGCCACCACTTCGCCGCGCACGGAACGGGTCATTTCGGTTACTTCTTCGGGGCGCTCGTCGATCAGCAGCACAATCAGCACCACTTCGGGATAGTTGGCGGTGATGGCGTGGGCGATGTTTTGCAGCATCACGGTTTTGCCGGTTTTGGGCGGCGCCACCAAAAGGCCGCGCTGGCCCATGCCGATGGGGGAAACCAAATCGATGGCGCGGGCGGTGATGTTTTCTTCGGCCTTAATATCGCGTTCGAGCTTGATCGGACGGGTAGGGAAGAGGGGGGTAAGGTTTTCAAACAGGATTTTGTGTTTGCACACTTCCGGGTCGTCGCCGTTGATTTTGTCGAGGCGCACGAGGGCAAAATAGCGCTCGTTGTCTTTGGGTACGCGTACGCTGCCTTCGATGGTGTCGCCGGTGTGCAGGTTGAAGCGGCGGATTTGGTTGGGGGAGACGTAGATATCGTCGGGGCTGGCCAGATAGGAAGTGTCGGTGCTGCGCAAGAAGCCGAAGCCGTCGGGCAGGATTTCGAGCGTGCCGGAGCAGCTGAAGCTTTCGCCCTGTTTCATCATGTGGCGGACGATGGAGAACACCAAATCTTGTTTGCGCAGGCGGTTGGCGTTTTCAATGCCGTGTTGTTCGGCCATTTCCAACAGTTTGGAAATGTGCTGGGTCTGTAGTTCGGAAACGTGCATAAGATTATGTTTTGTGTTGAATAATGGGTAAATCGATTAAATGAACGCGCGGTTCAGATAATGGGAAAACGGGGATATGTGTGGGGAATGGGTTTGGAAGATTTAAGAGTTTTGGCTGTTATAAGCCGGAGAATGGGGCTGCGCACCAAAAGTGAGGCGGGCGCAAAACGGCGGCATTCTAGGAGCTTGAGTGCGGCTTGTCAAGGAAAGCCACCGCCCGAAGAAGCGGCGGTGGCGATGGGAAACATTATAAAGCAGCGTTGATAAATTCGATCAATGTTGATTTGGAGAGCCCTGCTGCACCAACTTTGGTTGCAACGCGCTTACCGTTATTAAATACCATCAATGTTGGGATGCTTCGGATACCAAATTGAGCAGCTACTTGATTGTGTTGTTCTACATCAAGCTTAACAATTTGTACTTTACCTTGGAGTTCGTTTGCAACATCGTCCAGAATCGGGGCGATCATTTTGCAAGGGCCGCACCAGGGAGCCCAGAAGTCGAGCAATACGGGCAGCTCGGCTTTCAATACGTCTTTTTCGAAGGCGGCATCGGAGGTGTGGATGATTTGGTTGCTCATGTTTTTTTTCCTTTCAGATAGGGATTTCGGATAGCAGGCAAGATACGGGTTTCGCCGCAAAATAACAAGGCCGGCGGCACGGCGGCAATGGTGTTTATAGCTTTCGGCAATGGCGGCCTTGAGGTTTATTGAGGATCGCACATCCGGGTTTTAAGTGCAATATCCGAATCGGGTTGGCAAGCCTGCCCAGATGCCGTCCAAAATTTCAGGTAGCCTATTATCTGCCAAGCTTGTTTGAAAACCAAACGGCAGCCGGGACTACTCCCCCGACGCATCAATCACCACCACTTCCGACTGCGAGCCCAGCCGCAGGGGGATGCCCCAGAAGCCGTAGCCGGAGGTAACGAAATAATGCCCACGCCCGCGCGCTTCGTAGCCGTAGGAGAGCACGTTGAGCAGCTTCACCACCAGATTGCCGGGGAAAATCTGGCCGTTGTGCACATGGCCGGACACTTGGATGTCGATGGGCAGCTGTTCGTGCCGCGTGATGGAAGTGGGGCGGTGGTCGAGCAGGAATACGGGGCGGGCGGTGTCGATTTGTTTGAGCAAATCGGCGGTGTCGGCGCGGTGCACATCCATTTCATCGGGCCGGCCGAGCACCCAGAAGCGGTTGTCAACGTTGGCCGCATTGTCGTGCAGCACCGTGATGCCGGCCTCTTGCAGCGTGGCGGCGATTTCGGCCTGGTGGCCGAATAAATCGTGGTTGCCCAGCGTGGCATACACGCCCAGCGGCGCGCGCAGGCGCTGCAGGTACGGCTGCATGTGTTCCATGTTGTAGGCTTCGGTATCGTCGTCCATCAAATCGCCGGGCAGGAGGATGATGTCTACCCGTTCGCGCTGCATGATGCGCACCAGCTCGTCGATCTGCCGGCTGCCGAACAGCACGCCCAAGTGCAGGTCGCTGGCCACGCCGATGCGCACCGGTTTATCCAAAGGCTTGCCGATGCGCACTGCATAATACCGTACCACCGGCGTGTAGGCATTGTAGAGCGACAGCGCGAACAGGCCGAAAAACAGCCCTGCCGCCAATACGCGCCTCGCCGTCAGCGTACGCTCCGGCGGCCATTTCAAGCGCAGCAGCTGCCCGGCCGACCACACCGCCAGTATGGTCAGCACGCCGTAGAGCACCACCACCAGCCACAGCGTGAACAAACGGAACAGTATAGACGATAAGTGGAAAAACAAAATGAAAAACAGCCCGTTACCGATGCCGAATACCAGCATCCACACGGCACGGCGGGTAGTGCGGCTCAAATTGTGCGGCAGCAGCCACAACAGTCCTTTGGCAAACAGCCAGCCGAACAGCTGCATCACTAGAAAACCGAGTAAGAGAATCCAAAGCATGATGTGTAGGTAATTTATAGTGGATTAAAAGAAAAATGAGACAAGTCGGCAACGCCCGCCGTGTACGGGATAGTACACAAGGGCGTTGGCAACGCCGTGTCATTGCAATTTTAATCCACTATATTATGGTTGGGGCAAGGCGCGGATTGTAGCCCGATACTGTGTGAGATGGTGTTTACAGGCAAAAACTTATTTCTGCCATATGACAGGCTTAACTTCCGTGATCGCGTTACTCCGCCTTGACGTGCTTTCGTGTTGCCTGCGGTTCACTGCTTTATATCGAAAGCCAATACGGCTGGCTATAGTGAATTAAATTTAAATCAGTACAGCGTTGGCTCGCCTTGCCGTAACGTGTGTACTGTCTGTGGCTCGCCGCCTTGTCCTGATTTAAATTTAATCACTATATAAACCGCTTTCATGCGGGGAGGAAATGGTTTTCAGGTAGCCTGCCGGAATGCAGGCTACCTGAAAAATAGGCGGATGCTTTGCCTGTTTAGGGTTTGCGGTAGATCAGGCGGATGGTGTCGCCTTCTTGTTTGGCTTCGGGAAGCTGGAGCAGCTTGGCGATGATTTGCCGGGTGTCTTCTTCGTTGTAGATGCGGTTCGACCAGTCGGCAAAAGTATGGTTGGCTGCTTGGATAAAGCCTTGGTGGATTCGGATGTCGGCGCGATATTGCAGGTTCTGCACCAGGGTTTCAGGCCGGATGTTGTCGATATTGCCGTATTGGCCCGGGGGCAGGGTGAGCTCGGCGTCGGCGGTGAGGGGGAAGCCGTCGAGTTTGATCTGGTTACCTTGGGCTTGGATGCTCAGGCCGCTGTTGAGCATGGCGGTGGCGATCTCGCTCAGTTTGGTTTTGAACTCGTTACGCGGAATGCAGACGCTGCGTTGGCGGGAGATCAGGTCGCTGAAAGATTGCATGGCCTGGGTGTTGAGGCCGTTGAAGCTGCTGTTCAATTGCAGGCCTTCGATGCTGTGTTTGCTGCCTGCACTTTGGCCGGCGTTGCTGTCGTAGCGGTGGCCTTGTTGGGTGATGTCGATACGCTGGATGTTGAAGGCGCTGCCCCAGGAGGCGGCCGGGCCGTTGATGCTTTGGGTGCCGGTGGTTTTGATTTGACTGAAAACGATGCTGTTGCCGGGGGAGCTGATGAAGGTGAGGGCGGCGAGGGTGGTTTCGCTGCTGCCGCTCTGCAGCTTGCCGTGGCCGAGGAAGCTGTTTTGGCTGCGGTGGCTGAGGTTTTGCAGGCTGAAGCTGGTTTGGCCGGATTTGAGCTCGATGGCGGGGATGCTGAATTGGAACTCGGTGGGGATAAGTTCATTGTTTTCTTTGTTCAGGCTGACTTGGCCGTTGATGTCTTGCCAGGTGAGGGTGTTGCCGTCTTTCTGAATGGTGCGGCCGGGGAGGTTGAAGCTGGTTTGCACGTTGCCGCCCCAGCCGATGTGGCGGCGGACATTGAGGAGGAAGCCTTCGGGGAAGTAGGTGTTGAGCTGTTTGGAGTCGGATACGATGTAGATTTTGCTGTCGATGCGGTAGCCGGACAGGGAGCGATGGATGGTGTCGTTGCCCCGGATGGTGATTTTGTCGCCGGGCTGGCAGGGGTCGAACACGAGGTCGCCTTGCCATTGTGCGCTGCCGGACAGGATGCCCAGATTGGTTTGAGCCTGGAAATTGGCCAGGCCGAAGGAACGTTGCATGAGCTCGGGGGAGTAGGCGTTGTCGGTGAGCTGTTGGTCGGCATAGAGGCTGCCGCCGACGGCTGCGCCACCGAGCACGAGAAGGCCGGTAATGCTGCCGATGAGGGCTTTGTTCATGATGGGTTTTCGAGATAGTGTTGGAAGAGGGGATTTTAGCATGCCTGCGGTTTACCGGCTGGCGGGGGATCAATATAGTGGATTAAATTTAAATCAGGACAAGGCGGCGAGCCGCAGACAGTACAAATAGTACGGCAAGGCGAGACAACGCTGTACTGCTTTAAATTTAATTCACTATAATTGTTTTGGCTTTGCTGAGGCAATGGCTGGTTTAACTTTGCCCGAAATATTTTCAGGTAGCCTTTCGCGATGGGAAGGCTACCTGAAAATGGTTTCGGCATGGGTTTATTTAACGATTTCCACCGGGCCGTGGTCGTCGCAGTGGTCGCCGTGCTGGTGGTGCAGGCGGCCGTTTACGATGTAGTCGGTGTGGTCGCCGTGCGGCACGGCTTCGTGGCCGCAGCCTTCGCCGTGAACATGGCCGGCACAGGTTTGCACGGGGTGGCAGCCGTCGGGGTTGGTGGCGTTTACATCGAGGCTGTGTTCGTCGTAGTGGCCGTTGTGTTCATGGTGCAGGTGGCCGTCGTGGATGTAGTCGATGTGGTCGCCGTGTTTGACGGCGGTGTGGCCGCAGCCTTCGCCGTGAACGTGTTGGTGGTTGGCATGGGTATGGCAGTTGCTCATTTTGTTTCCTTTCTTCGGGATGTGTTTACAGATGGGACAATGATAGTGGAAACGGATATTGATTGCAAGTAATTTATTGATTTATATAAATTTATAATTTAGTATAACGTAATGGGTAGGGTATAACATTGAGTGGGTCGGTATCGCTGATGCCGGGTTTGTTTGCATTAAATCAAATATGAGGGGCTTGGGTGGATCACATCACCGCCGCCTGCATCGTTTCAATACATAGCCACCCGGAGGTGAGAGGCTACCTGAAAACCAGCCATCGGTTTTCAGGTAGCCTTTTGCCTGTTTCAATTCAAGCTTACAAATGCGGATTGGCCAAGTTTTGTGGCGACAGGATGCGGTCGAGCTCGGCTTCGCTTAAGAGTTGGCGCTCCAGCACCACTTCGCGCACGGTTTTGCCGGTTTGGGCGCAGATTTTGCCCACCAGATCGCCGTTTTCATGGCCGATGTAGGGGTTAAGATAGGTTACCAGGCCGATGGAGTTGAAGACGTAGCGTTCGCAGATTTCGCGGTTTACCGTGATGTCGCGCACGCATTTGTCGGCCAGCGTAACGGCGGCGTTGCCTAAAAGCGAGATGCTTTCAAACATGGATTGCGCGATAACCGGTTCCATCACGTTGAGTTGGAGCTGGCCGGCTTCGGCGGCGAAGGTGATGGCGGTGTCGTTGCCGATTACTTTGAAGCAAACTTGGTTCACCACTTCGGGAATCACGGGGTTTACCTTGGCGGGCATAATCGATGAGCCTGCCTGCATTTCCGGCAGGTTGATTTCTTTCAGGCCGGCACGCGGGCCGGAGGAGAGCAGGCGCAGGTCGTTGCAGATTTTGGAGAGCTTCACGGCGGTGCGCTTCAGGGCACCGTGCACCATCACATAGGCGCCGCAGTCGGAGGTGGCTTCAATCAGGTTTTCGGTGAGCTTGCAGGGCAGGCCGCTGATTTCGGAGAGTTTCTGCACGGCCAGCGGCGCATAGCCTGGCGGCGTGTTGATGCCTGTGCCGATGGCGGTAGCGCCGAGATTTACTTCCAACAGCAGTTGGCGGGTGCGTTCGAGGTTGGTTTCTTCTTCTGCCAGCAGCACTTGGAAGGATTGGAATTCTTGGCCGACAGTCATGGGGACGGCATCTTGCAGCTGGGTGCGGCCCATTTTCAGGATGTCTTTGAATTCATCGGCTTTGGCAGCAAAGGTGTCTTTCAGGTGTGCCAGTTTGCCCAATAGTTCGCCGATGCTGGTGTACACGGCCAGCCGGAAGCCGGTGGGATAGGCGTCGTTGGTGGATTGGCTGGCGTTCACATGATCCATGGGGTTGACGATGTCGTAGCGGCCTTTTTCGTGGCCTAGTGCTTCCAATGCGAGGTTGGCGATGACTTCGTTGGTGTTCATGTTCACTGAAGTACCGGCGCCGCCTTGGAATACGTCGGATGGGAATTGGTCGAGGCAGCGGCCTTTGAGCAGCACTTCGTCGCAGGCTTGGGCAATGGCGGCGGCGATTTCGGGCTTGAGTGCGCCCAGCTCGCCGTTGGCCTGGGCAGCGGCTTTTTTCACCATCACCATGCTGCGTACAAACTGGGGCACGTCGGAAATCTTCTGCCCGGAGATTTGGAAGTTTTCCACTGCGCGCAGGGTGTGGATGCCCCAATAGGCGGCTGCGGGGATTTCGCGTTCGCCTAGGAGGTCGTGTTCGGTGCGGGTTGTCATGTTTGGATATCCTTTGAGTGAGGTAAGGTGGTTATAGTGGATTAACAAAAATCAGGACAAGGCGGCGAGCCGCAGACAGTACACACGTTACTGCAAGGCGAGCCAACGCTGTACTGGTTTTTGTTAATTCACTATAAAAGGGTTACTGGACTATGCTAAGGGCGCGTTTGTTGGCCTTCATTGTCAACGAAATGATAGCAGTTCGTTGCTGCCCATGATTGGCGTTACATCAAAGAGGCTACCTGAAAAAGCAAAACGGTTTTCAGGTAGCCTCATCGCGTGTGCTCGACGGAATTAATCAAGCGCCGATCCGTTCGGCAAATTCATCGGTGGCCTGCACTAGGGCTTCGGCAATAGCTGGGTTTTGCGCGTAGTGGCCGCTTTGGATAATACGCAGATCGGCCTGCGGCAGTGCCTGCTTCAAATCCCATGCGCTGCGGGTGGGGGTGCAGAGGTCGTAGCGGCCTTGCACGATGATGGTGGGGATATGCCGGATTTTATGGGCATTGGCCAAGATGGATTTATCACCCTGCAACCAGCCTTGGTGCATAAAATAGTGGTTTTCGAAGCGGGCGATGGACAAAGAGGCTTGTGGGTCTTCATCTACCGGTTTGGGGTCGAACCAAATCAGCCAGCTTTCCCAATCTGCCCAAGCTTTGGCGGCAGGCAGATGCACGGCGGGGTCGGGTGAATTAAGCATCCAATAATAAGCCTCAACTAATGAACCGGCACGTTGCTCCGGCGGCACGGCAGCTAGATAGCGTTGCCATTGTTCGGGATAAATCATGCTCACGCCGCCTTCTTCGCTCAGCCAATTAATTTCAATTTGGCGGCAGAGGAAAATACCGCGCAAAATCAAGCCGCGTACACGGTCGGGATAGGTTTCGGCATAGGCTAGGGAAAGGGTGCTGCCCCACGAGCCGCCGAATACCAGCCAGCTCTCGATGCCGAGCATTTTTCTTACTTTTTCAATATCCTCCACCAAATCCCAAGTGGTATTTTCGCGAGTTTCGGCATAGGGGGTGGATTTGCCGCTGCCGCGTTGGTCGATGATGATGACACGGTATTTTTCCGGATTGAAAAAACCCCGGCAAGCCGGACTAGATCCGGCACCGGGGCCACCGTGCAGGAAGATAACAGGGATGCCTGCGGGATTACCGCTTTCCTCCCAGTAGATCGTGTGGAGCTCAGATACAGGCAGCATGCCGCTGCGGAGTGGTTCTTGAATC
The DNA here is from genome assembly GCF_003990355.1 of Eikenella corrodens. Classification (NCBI taxonomy): domain Bacteria; kingdom Pseudomonadati; phylum Pseudomonadota; class Betaproteobacteria; order Neisseriales; family Neisseriaceae; genus Eikenella; species Eikenella sp. KCOM 3110. The sequence continues at coordinate 1,307,276 of NZ_CP034670.1, forward strand.
GGATACATAAACTTCTCCTTAATTCAGAATTTGGACAGATATCGGTATTGCCTAACAGATGCTCATCGATACTCCGTTTGCCATCTGTATACAGATGTTCTAAAAAGGAATGATACGACGTTGGCTCGCTTTATGGTTAACCTAATACTATTTGTAGCTTGCCGCCTGGTTTCATTCCTATTTGGAAAGACTATATAGAAAGACTATATAACGGCTCCGGGCATATCGTAAGAATAATCATACACCATTTTGTCTATTTTTTAAATTTCCGTAAAGATTTGTTTTATTTAAATGGTTTAATAGAGTAGTGTTTTGGCTGGAATACTCGATAGGTGCGGGTTAGCAGCCGTGAATTGTGTGTGGCTAAATAGCTTCATTTACATATAGTGGAGCTTCAACCCCAGCCTATCGAACTGTATGGAAAGCTGCTGCAGCAATATGAGGAAACACAATAAAAGGCTACCTGAAAATTTTCAGGTAGCCTTTGCTGATTCTGGCGGCTTATTTCAGCGGCTGCATGTTCATTACTTCCATCAGGAAGTTGGTGAACGCCGGGTTGGCCGGGCGGTTTTGCATATTGGGCCAGCGCTGCTGCCAGCCCTGCAGGGCATTGCGAATGAAGATTTTGGACTGCTCGGCAGTGATACGGCCCTGCTGGCTCTGCACGGCAGAGCGCAGGTAAACTTCATACATGCTGTCGTCTACGCTGTTGCGGCCGACCAAGTTGATGCGGAAGCGGTTGAGCTGTTGCGCAGCCTGGGTTTTGGTCATGCGGCCTTTGGTTACTTCATAGCCCAAACGGGTGGCCTCGTTGCGGATTTTAGCCACATCGCCCCAATGGCTGGCGGCTAGGGTGTAGTTCGGCGAAGCCTGCGTATTTTGGCGTGTGCTATTGGGGGAAGAAAGGAGGTTACAGCCGCCGAGCAGGCCGGCAACGAGGAGGATGGGGATATATTTTTTCATGTTTTGACTTAAGCTAACAGTTTCATCAATGTGGCTAACTATAGGGAAAATCAGTCGGCAGGGCAAGTTTTTGGCGGCTTCTCACAACAAATTTACAACATGCCGGCAGGTTGGGAATACGAAAAAAGCCGCATGGCTGCGGCTTTTCCGGCAAGGCTGCCTTAGGAGGCAAGGTCTTCAAACAACGGGGTGGAAAGATAGCGTTCGCCGTTGGAAGGCAGAACCACCACGATGAGTTTGCCTTTGTTTTCCGGTTTTTTCGCCAGCTCCAATGCGGCCCAGATGGCGGCGCCGGAAGAGATACCCACTAGGAGACCTTCTTTGGCGGCGGCATCGCGGGCGGTATCGAAGGCGGCCTGGTTTTCCACGGTAATCACGCCGTCGTAGATTTCGGTGTTCAGGGTTTTCGGCACGAAGCCTGCGCCCAAGCCCTGAATCGGGTGCGGGCCTTTTTCGCCGCCGCTCAATACGGGGGAGGCGGCAGGCTCGACCGCATAGGCCTGCAGCGAGGGTTTGCGTTTTTTCAACACTTCGCCCACGCCGGTGAGCGTACCGCCGGTACCCACGCCGGAAACGAAAATATCAACTTGGCCGTCGGTGTCGCGCCAAATTTCTTCGGCGGTGGTGCGGCGGTGGATTTCGGGATTGGCAGGGTTGTCGAACTGGCGCGGCATAAAGTATTGGCCGGGGTGGGCGTCTACCAGCGCCTGGGCGCGGGCGATGGCGCCGGGCATGCCTTCCGCACCGGGAGTGAGGATGAGCTCGGCACCATAGGCGCGCAGCAGCATTTTGCGCTCTTTACTCATGGTTTCCGGCATGGTGATGACCAGTTTGTAGCCCAAGGCGGCGCAAACCATGGCCAGGCCGATACCGGTGTTGCCGCTGGTGGCTTCCACGATGGTGGTGCCGGGTTTGATTTGGCCGGTTTCTTCGGCGGCGCGGATCATGGAGATGGCGATGCGGTCTTTCACGCTGCTGCCGGGGTTGAAGTATTCCAGCTTGGCGGCTACCTTGCCGGGCAGGCCTTCGGCGAGGCGGTTGAGGTAAACCAGCGGGGTGTTGCCGATTAAATCGACGATGTTGTTGGCGATATTGCTCATTTATGGGCTCCTGTGAAGTGTGAATCGGATGCGTGCGCATGATAATGGCAAAGCCGCAGGCAAACAAATAATTTGTTTTTGTATCTTTATATTTAAAAGGCATATGCAACGGTGGCATTTTGCATGAAGTTTGGAAAATCATAAGACAAATCCAGTGGAAATCTTTAAAATACGCCGCTTCCGGCAGTAAACCATTCTAAAGCGAAACACTCATGACCTACGCTAAAATCCTCGGTACCGGCAGCTACCTGCCGGCCAAAACGCTCAGCAACGACGACCTCGCCAAAATCGTGGACACCTCGGACGAGTGGATTACCACCCGCACCGGCATCAAAACCCGCCACATCGCCGCCGACAACGAAAAATGCAGCGACTTGGCCGTGGCCGCCGCCCACAAAGCGCTGGAAGCCGCAGAGGTGGATGCAGATGAAATTGACTTAATCATCGTGGCCACTTCCACGCCCGATATGCAGTTCCCCGCCACTGCCACCATCGTGCAGCAGAAGCTCGGCATCAGCGGCTGCCCCGCGTTTGATGTGCAGGCCGTGTGTGCCGGCTTTATGTATGCCATCACCACCGCCAATGCCTACATCAAAAGCGGTATGGCTAAAAAAGCCTTGGTCATCGGTGCCGATGTGTTCAGCCGCATCATGGACTGGACCGACCGGCGCACCTGCGTGCTGTTCGGCGACGGCGCCGGCGCCGTGGTGCTCGGCGTATCCGACGAGCCAGGCATCCTGCACAGCAAACTCTTGGCCGACGGCAGTTACGGACACCTGCTGCAAACCCCCGGCCAGATTGCCAACGGCGCCGTTTGCGGCACACCGTTTTTGCAGATGGACGGCCCCGGCGTATTCAAATTCGCCGTGAAAGCGCTGGCCAAAGTGGCCGAAGACGTGATTGCCGAAGCCGGTCTCACACCCGAGCAAATCGATTGGCTGGTACCGCATCAGGCCAACTACCGCATTCTGGAAAGCACCGCCAAACACCTCAAACTCAGCATGGAAAAAGTAGTGCTCACCGTGCAGAATCACGGCAACACTTCCGCCGCCTCCATCCCCATCGCCCTCGACTGGGGCGTACGCCACGGCAGCATCCGGCGCGGCCATACCCTGCTTTTAGAAGGCATCGGCGGCGGCTTCGCCTGGGGTGCGGTGCTGGTGAAATATTAGGCTGGCAGCTGCCTGTTAGGCAATCAAGAAAGGCTACCTGAAAGTTTCAGGTAGCCTTTTGGTTTCCAAACAACGCTTCCACAGGCTGTCTGAGTATGAAGTGCGACGCTATAGGTGCGTCGGCAGACAAGGCCGTGCAGCTTTGTAGTAAAATCTGCCGTTTTGTTTTCAGGTAGCCTTTACCATGATGAAGATCATGCGCTCGCCCGTTTCCCTGTTTGCACTCAATATCGTGCTTACGCTGTATTTGTTTGCATTAAACCTGTTTTCCAATCATGGAATGGTGGAAATTCAAGCGGCAGTGTGGCCTGCATTGGTGCTGCTGGCGCTGGGTTGGCTGCTGGCGTTGGTACACCGCTGGCCATTCAAATTATTTTGGACATTGAACCTGCTGGCGGGTTCGGTGGCGGTGTTTGCCAAAAGCCAATACCGCATCTTGATTACTGAAGATATTTTGCTCAGCGCGCTCATCAGTGAAAATGACTTGACGGCAGAAATGATTTCAGTAAAGTCGGTGTGCTTTGTGCTGGTGTTCGGCTTGCTACCGGTGCTGCTGCTGTGGCGGCAGCGCATTCGGCAGGTGGGCTGGCAGCGGCATTTGGCCTGCTGCGGCCTGGCTTCGCTTGCGGCATTGCTGGCGGTGTTCGGCCTGTTTCAATATAAGGGCTACCACTTCCGCGGCAAAGGCAGCATCCGCGACAGTCACTTTATGGGCGATGTGCTGCGCTTTTCCCCTTTGGATGTGTATTACAACGGCCAGCGGGCGCGCAAATCTGTTCGGGATATGAAGCGCAATTATGCCGGGGTGGAACGGATGCCGCAGAAATACCGTTATCTCGACCAAAAAGACGATTTGCTGGTGGTGTTCGTGATTGGCGAAAGCACGCGTGGCGATCGTTTTTCGCTCAACGGTTACCCGCGCAACACCAATCCGCAGCTTGCCGCCATTCCCAATCTCTACAGCTTCAAAAATGCCCAATCTTGCGACACACTGACCGTGAATTCGCTTAACTGCCTTTCTTCGCCCATGTTGAAAAGCAGCCCCGACCGTACTCCGCGTCAATCCTCGTTTGGCGAGGTGTTCCGCTCCTTGGGCTATCGTAGCGAGATCTATTCGCTGCAAACGCTATCCGGGTTTTACAGTTATATGGGCTACGACAGGCTGGTGAGCAAATACCAAATTGTGGCCGAGCAGCAATCCGGTGCCTGGGATGCGGCGTTGTTGCCTTATATGCGGCAATCGGTGGCGCAGTATCGCGGTGGCAAGATGCTGTTGGTGCTGCACACCTTGGGTTCGCACCAAACTTATGCCGATCGCATCCCGCCGCACCACCGCGTGTTCACTCCCTATTGCACCAACCCGGATGTATCGCATTGCAGCAAGGCCGAATTAGATAATGCCTACGACAACACGGTGCTGGGCGTGGACGAACTGCTGGCGGAAACCATCAAGTCGCTGTCCGATAAGCGGGCCTTGCTGATTTATGTGTCCGACCACGGCGAGTCGTTGGGCGAAAACGGCGATTATTTCCACGGCAAGCCGATCAATATCGCGCCCAAAGAGCAGTTTTCCATCCCGTTTGTGGTGTGGTTTTCCGAAAGCTATCGGCAAAGCCCCGAGGGCAAAGTATTGGCCGAACGGGTGGCACAAGCTGTTAAGGATGGGCGCGCGGTATCGCACGACAATATCTTCCACACTGTTTTAGGCTGCGCCGGCATCACCTCGCCAGATGGCGGCATCGATCCGCATCTGGATATTTGTGCGGCCGATACCGGCAACTAATTTCAACTTTTTGCCCGCAGCGAGGTGTGGAAATCAACAGCGTTGTTTACACTTTCGGCTTTTGCTTGAAGACCTGTTTGAGCAGCTATCCGGCATTGTCAAGAATGTCGATAGATACGGGAAACCTGCTCTGTTCCTGATAATGACGGATAGCTGCCTAAGAATCATTCAAGCAAAAACAAAAGCTATCCGCCGTAGAAAAAGTGTAAACAACGTGACGATTTCCTACAGGCTACCTGAAAACCGCGAGGTATAACATGTTGATGCTGATTACATACGTTATTTCGTTAGAAGGCATAGAAGGGCAGACAAGGCTGAGGCGCATAGCGAAATTGTGCCTAGACTACGGCGTGCGCGTGCAGTATTCAGTTTTCGAATGCGATATCGCACCCGACCAGTGGGTTGTTTTAAAAGATAAGCTTTTGAAAACCTACAACCCGGAAACCGATAGCCTGCGCTTTTACCATCTGGGCAGCAAATGGCGGCGCAAAGTGGAACACCATGGCGCGAAACCAGCGGTAGATGTGTTTAAAGATACGTTGATTGAGTGAATCGCCAACCTATGGTTCTCATGAAAATGCGGTAGGGGTGGTGAATTAGATTGTTCTTTAACAATCAGTATATTGCGAATGTGGGTGTAGCGGAAAAGGCTGTGTTATACTCGCGTTTGCACTTTTCTTGGGAGTTTGGCGAAATCGGGGCTGCGAAACCTGATGTAGCAAGGCTTTTGAGAGAGGCTCCAGCCGCCTTCGGGCGGCTGTGTGTTGAAACAGACAACCTTCGGGATTGGTAATGGCGCGATGGGTCAGCCACCTTCAGGTAGCAATAAAAATCCCGCAAGGTTCAAACCATGCGGGATATTATTGATTTTTTGGTGCCCAGGAGAAGACTCGAACTTCCACACCCGTGAGGATACCAGCACCTGAAGCTGGCGCGTCTACCAATTCCGCCACCTGGGCGAGCAATTTCCGTTTCGGTTTCAATTAAAGCAAGTTGTGGTGCCCAGGAGAAGACTCGAACTTCCACACCCGTGAGGATACCAGCACCTGAAGCTGGCGCGTCTACCAATTCCGCCACCTGGGCTTTGCTTTAATCGAACTTTGCGGTAAAGTGCATTGCTCCTTATGCAAGAAACGCGCATTATAGCGCCAATTTTCCACTTGTCAATTTATATATGAAGAAGAAAACCTCGCTCCGCCTGCAAGACCCTTATTTGCAGCGGGAAACACAACGCTACGAACACCCCCTGCCCAGCCGCGAATGGATTACCGAAATGCTGGAAGACAGGGGCGTGCCGCTGAAAACCGAATCTTTAGCCATCCTGCTCGATATCGCCGAGCACGAAATGCCCTTTTTCGAACGCCGCCTGACCGCGATGGCGCGCGACGGGCAAATCCTCATCAACCGGCGCGGCATGGTGTGTGCCGCCGAAAAACTCGCACTCGTGAAATGCCGCGTTGAAGCGCATAAAGACGGCTTCGGTTTTGCCGTGCCGCTCACGCCCGATGGCCAGGGCGACTTTGTGCTGCCCGCCCGCCAGATGCGCGGCCTGATGCACGGCGACACGGTAACCGTTCGCCCCGCCGGCACCGACCGGCGCGGCCGCCGCGAAGGCCAGGTACTCGATGTGATTGAACGTGCGCAGAAAACCGTAGTTGGCCGGCTCATGATAGAGCGCGGTATTGCCATGCTCTCGCCCGAAGACAGCCGCCTGCCCGACAGCATCCTGCTCGAACCCGATTCGGTGGGCAAGGCCAAGCCCGGCCAAGTGGTGGTGGCCCAAATCGATGCCTACCCCGACGCGCACCGCCCCGCCGTGGCCAGCGTGGTGGAAGTGTTGGGCAACTATGCCGACAGCGGCATGGAAATCGAAATTGCCGTGCGCCAGCACCACCTGCCGCACCAATTCTCCGCCGCCTGCGAAAAAGCCGCTGCGAAAATCCCTTCCGCCGTGCGCAAAACCGACCTCAAAGGCCGTGAAGACCTGCGCGATTTACCACTGGTAACGATAGACGGTGAAAGCTCGCGCGATTTCGACGACGCCGTGTATGCCGAAAAACAGGGTCGCAATTTCCGCCTGGTGGTAGCCATTGCCGACGTGAGCCACTATGTGAAGCCGAAAGACGCGATTGATGCCGACGCGCTGGATCGCGCCACCAGCGTGTATTTCCCGCGCCGCGTGATTCCCATGTTGCCCGAAAGCCTCTCCAACGGCATCTGCTCGCTCAATCCCGATGTGGATCGGTTGTGCATGGTGTGCGACATGGTGTTCACCTACGCCGGCAACCTTAAATCCTACCGTTTCTACCCCGCCGTGATGCGCTCCCATGCCCGCCTCACCTACACCCAAGTGTGGGACTGGATTCAAAACGGCAGCGACAACCCGCTCAAACCGCACATCGATACCCTCTACAAACTCTATCAAATTCTGCTCAAAAAACGCCGCCAGCGCGGCGCGATGGAGTTTGAAACCACCGAAACCGAGATGATTTTCGACAAGCAGGGCAAAATCAAACGCATCGTACCCGTGGTGCGCAACGAAGCCCACCGCCTGATCGAAGAATGCATGCTTGCCGCCAACGTGTGCGCTGCCGAATTCCTGCTGAAACACCAGCATCCCGCCTTATTCCGCAACCACTCCGGCCCCACCCCGGAAAAGCTCGCCACCCTGCGCGAGCAGCTCGGCCTGCTCGGCCTTACCCTCGGCGGCGGCGAACAGCCCACCCCGCTGGATTACGCCGCACTCTTCGCCCAAACTGCCGAGCGCCCCGACCGCGAGCTGATTCAAGTGATGCTCCTGCGCTCCATGCAGCAGGCCGTATACGAGCCGGATAACAGCGGCCACTTCGGCCTTGCCTACCCCGCCTACACCCACTTCACCTCCCCCATCCGCCGCTACCCCGACCTCCTGGTACACCGCGCCATCAAAGCCGTTCTTTCAGGTAGCCGTTACAACCCCGCCGAAAACTGGAGCGCGCTGGGCATCCACAGCTCGCAATGCGAGCGCCGTGCCGACGAAGCCAGCCGCGACGTGGAAAACTGGCTCAAAACCTACTACATGCAAGACAAAGTAGGCGAAGTATTCAGCGGCACCGTCAGCGGCATGGCCGGTTTCGGCCTGTTCGTTACCCTCGACGACATCCACATTGAAGGCCTCGTCCACATCAGCGAACTGGGCGAAGACTACTTCAACTATCGTGCCGAAACCATGAGCATCGAAGGCGAACGCAGCGGCTTGCGCTTCAGCATGGGCGACAAAGTTGTGGTTCAGGTAGCCCGTGCCGACTTGGATACCCGCAAAATCGACCTCATGCTCATCAGCGGTGGCAGCCTGCCCGGCAAAGGCAAAAAAACCGCAGCCAAAGGGAAAACTACCACAGCCAAAGGCAGAACCCGCAGCCAAGCTCCCGCCGGCAAACCTGCTGCCAAAAGCAAGGCCAACGCTCCCGTTGCTCCGGCCAAGAAAACCCGTAGCCGCAAAAACAGCCAGCCAGCTCAGGCCGCCCGGCCCAAAGCCAAACGCAAGCCCCGCACCCGCAAAAAAAGCGGCTGAACTTCGAAGGAGGCTACCTGAAAACAAACAGGCTACCTGAAAGCAGATTTCCACTTTCAGGTAGCCTGTTCGGTTGATTAGCAAGTCAACAGAACTTTTGATACAAGTCGGTGAGCAGCAGGCAGACAGAAGTATGGCAAGGCAAACCCTCGCGGTAGCGAAAGTTATAGTGGATTAAATTTAAATCAGGACAAGGTGGCGAGCCGCAGACAGTACACACGTTACGGCAAGGCGAGCCAACGCTGTACTGGTTTAAATTTAATTCACTATAAGTTGGTCTGCTTGAGATGAAACATTACTTCGGTTCGCCGAGGCTACCTGAACAAGACAAAACCCGTTTGCACCAGCAGACGGGTTTTATTTTTCAGGTAGCCTCAAATATTTAGTGGCTTAGCGAAGTATGGACGGCTCATCCGCTTTCTTGCATCGCTGCAAGCCAGGCTCAAGCAGGCATTGTTTTGCGGACAAGCCATCCGCACCTTCAATCACGCCAGCACATTGGCCAACAGGCTCTGCCCGAGGTAGCCGCCCTGTTCCGCACCGGGCAGGGTAAAGAAGTAGCCGCCGCCGAAGGGGCTGATGTATTCCTCCAGAGGTTCGAAGTCGAGCAGTTTCTGCACGAAGATGAAGCCGTCGTCGAGGTTGGCCTGGTAGCAGATAAAGATCAGGCCGACATCGAGCTGGCCGGATTTGGCCAGGCCGCGCGAATAGTCGAAGGGGCGGCGGTAGAGCAGGTGGCGCTTCATGAATTCGGGATCGCGGGCATTGGCGAGCCGCATATGGCTGTCTTTAGGGAGGGTTTTGCCTTCGGGATCGGAGGCGTAGTTGGGAATGTCGCCTTCGTTTTTCATGCCCAGCGGGGCGCCGCTGTATTTTTCGCGGCCGAAGATGGTTTGCTGCTCTTGCAGCGGGGTTCTGTCCCAAAACTCTACGAAATGGCGGATGAGGCGCACGGCTTGGTAGCTGCCGTTTTTGGCCCAGGTCGGTTCGTCTTTGCTGTTTTCGGCCACGCCGCTCCACAATACGGCATCGGCGGTTTCGGGCTTGGATACATCGGGATTGCCGGAGCCGTCGCGGAAACCGAATAGGTTGCGGGCGGCCAGCGCGCCGGGCTCGGCTTTGGGCAGGAAACCGTCGATGCTCCAGCGGATAACGGCAAATTGGGCGGTGTTTTTAATCAGGTCGCGCAGGGCGTTTTGGCAGGTTTCGGGGCTGAAGGCGCAGATTTGGATGCTGATGTCGCCGTCGCACCATTCGCGCTGCAGTTTGTCGTTGGGGAAGTCTTTCATTTCCTGCAGGTGTTTGGGCTTGTGCGGGGCGAGGCCGAAACGTTCGTCAAACAGGCTGTTGCCCACGCTGAGCGTGATGGTGAGGCCGTCTGGTTTGATGACCTTGCCGAGGATGCCGCTGCCCTGCGGCGGAAGTTTGGGGTCGCCGTCTTGCAATTCGCCGCCTTTGGTGAGGAAATCGGCGCGGGCAGTGATGGCGCGGAAGAGGTGTTCGAGTTCTTTGGGGGTTTTGGCCAGCACGTCGAAGGCGGCCATGATGGCAAATTGCTGGTGGGGCGTGGTGATGCCGGCTTGGTGCGTGCCGTAGAAAGGGAAGCTTTGATCGGAATGGTGATCGGCACTGCCGCCGCTGTTTTGCGCTGCGCTGCCTTCGGCACTTTGACCATTGCTGCTCAGGCCGCAAGCAGCCAGCCCGGCGGCAGCGGCGCCAACGGCGAGGCCTTTGAATAGATTGCGTTTGGACGGGGATTGGGGGTGTTCGTTGTGGCTCATGTTTTTCTCCTGCCGGGAACGGGTTGTTTGGCGATAGATGCTGTTTTGATGAGTGATTAAATTTTCAGGTAGCCTCTACGCTGAATACAGGCTACCTGAAAATCTTTCATCCACCTCAATCAAACACGGTGGCTTGCATTTAGTTCAAACCGAGAATGCCGCGCAGTTTGGCCAAATCTTCGGCCAGGGCGTTAATCGGTGCCTGCAGGTTTTTACGGTCGGTTTCGCTAAGTTTGTCGTAGGGCTGGAAGCCTTTCTCGGTGCGGTATTTGGCGAGGATGTCGGTTACCTGTTTGAAGTTGGCATCGGTTTTATCCAACAGGGCTTGGTCTTTCTCGGCAATCATCGGGCGGAACAGCTCGACAATCTTCTGCGCACCCTCTACGTTGGCTTGGAAATCGCTCAGGTCGGTATGGCTGTAGAGGTCTTCCTCACCGGTAATCTTGCTGCCGGCCACTTCTTCGATCAGCGTGGCGGCACCGCCCACCACTTTGCTCGGCGGGAAGGTGAGGATGTCGATTTCCTGTTTCAGCTTCTGCACGTCGGCCAAGAGTTTGTCGGCCACGGGCTCCATGCCCTTGGTGGTATTGAGTGCCCACAAAGAATGCTCGATGCGGTGGAAGCCGCCGAAGCCTTCGTCTTTCTCGCCGAGTTTGAAGCTGTCGGCGCGGGAGTCGATGGCGGGGTCGAGCTCGTTAAACAGCTCGGCAATCGGCTCGATGCGCTCGTAGTGGGTGCGCACGTCGGCAAACATGGCTTTGGCATCTTCGGTGCGGCCGGCCTTCACGGCTTCTGTGAAAGCCGTGGTTTTGGTCACCAGCTGGGCGGCTTCGTTTTGTACGTATACTTTATAGTCGGCCAAAGGTTTGGCCAGTTTTTCCATATTGGCTTCACCGGCCACTTCTTTGAAGCCGCTGTCGGTTACCATCAGCTTACCGCGCGGGTTGTTCAACAGGCCGCAGGTCATTTCGTATTCGCCAGGTAGCAGGGTGACGGTCATTTTATCGCTCAGGCTGGGGGCGATGTTTTCACGCTCGTCCACCACCATCACGTCCTTGAGGATTTCCCACTCCAGCTTGCGGGTGCTGTTGTTTTTGATGTTGAACACCACCTGGCCGCTGGGCACGGTAAGTTCCATCGGATCGCAGGCGTGGTCGTTTACCGCAATATTGAAGCTGCCGTCGGCATTGGCAGTGGCGGCTGCGCCGGAAGCGGCAGAAGCACTGGAGGTGCCGGAGGCAGGTGCGGCGGGCTGTTCGGCGGCCGGCGGCTGGCAGGCTGCCAAGCCAAAGGCGGCCAATACGGCCAAGGCGGTAATATTCAGTTTCTTCATAATTTAACCTTTCAGATGCAAAAAACTAGCTGGTTTGGGAAGGTGCGGCAACCGGCTTGCTGCCGCGCAAAAACAGGAACAATACGGGAATTAGATAAGCGAAATAAAGAATAAAATCAGACAATACCGGATGGTCGGTGTAGCCGAAGAAACCGCCGAGCAGCACGCCCAGCGGGCTGTCTTCATGCAAAACGTGCGACCAATCCAGTGGCGTGTGCGAAGACCAATCAAACGGATTCACCTGCCATACATTCCACACGCCAGCCTCATGCAGCGCGCGGAACGCGCCGGAAGTGAGGCCTGCGGCCACAAAAATCAGGAAAACGCCCGTCCAGCGGAAAAAACGCGCCAGGTTGATGCGCACCCCGCCCTGATAAATCAGCCAACCCACCACGGCCGAAGCGGCCAGCCCGAGCACCGCGCCCAGCGGCATGGCCGCGGTGGGGCTTTGGTTGAACACCGCCAGCAGGAAAAACACGCTCTCCATGCCTTCGCGCGCCACCGCCAAAAAGGCCATGCCCACCAGCGCCCAGCCATGCCCGTTGCCGCGGTTGAGCGCATCGCTCACCGACTGCTGCAAATGCTGCTTTATCGACTTGGCCGCCTTCTGCATCCACAGCACCATATAAGTGAGCATCGCCACGGCCACCAAGCCGATCACGCCCACCACAAATTCCTGCTGCTTCTGCGGAATCTCGCCGGTTTTCTTATAAATAAACCAACCGGCAGACAGGCACATTGCCGCCGCCAGCACCACGCCGAGCCACACTTTCGGCATCATATGCCGATAGCCGCCCTGTTTCAAAAAGCCGGCCACAATGCCCACAATCAAAGCCGCCTCGATGCCCTCGCGCAGCATAATCAAAAAAGCAATCAGCATCGCCGACTGTTCCTTTACAAAAATTCATATCGGGGCGGATTATGCCTTGCAGGCATGCAAAATGCAAACAATTTCTAATTAGATTAGATAAGTGTTAATTGGCAGATCAACTGATTGATTGGCAGGGAAATTAAGCTTCAAGAATATTCATTTACAGGCTGGAGGCATCATGAAGGAAAAAGGCTACCTGAAAACATTGTCCGTTTTCAGGTAGCCTTATATGCGGATTAAGATTGAGTATGCGGCTGCACCGGCCAGCCCCATTGTGCCAGCTGCACCGTTTGCGGCCTGCCGTTTCGTTCCTTTCCTGCATCTGATCCGCTGTATTTGCAGCTTACCGCCAACCGTTAGAATTTCACGCCTTTGTGCAGGGCGACGATGCCGGCGCTCATATTGTGGTAGTCCACGCTGTCGAAACCGGCATCGAGCATCATTTGTTTGAGGGTTTCCTGATCGGGATGCATGCGGATGGATTCGGCCAGGTATTGATAGCTGTCGGCATCTTTGGCGATGAGTTTGCCCATCAGCGGCAGGAGCTTGAAGGAGTAGAGGTCGTAGGCCGGGGCAAGCGGTTTGGCCACTTTGGAGAATTCCAATACCAAGAGTGTGCCGCCGGGTTTGAGCACGCGGTACATTTCTTTGAGGGCGGCGTCTTTGTGCGTCATGTTGCGCAGGCCGAAGGATACGGAAACGAGGTCGAAATAGTTATCCGGGAAGGGCAGTTTTTCGGCGTCGCATACGGCCACGGGCAGGAGCAGGCCTTCGTTGAGCAGGCGGTCGCGCCCCACGCCGAGCATGGAGGAGTTGATGTCGGTGAGCCAGACTTCGCCGTCTTTGCCCACGCGTTTGGCCCAGCCGCGCGAGAGGTCGCCCGTGCCACCGGCAATATCGAGCACTTTGCCGCCTTTGGGCACGCGGGTGGTGGTGATGGTGAAGTGTTTCCATACGCGGTGCAGGCCGCCGGACATTACATCATTCATGATGTCGTATTTTTTGGCGACGGAGTGGAATACTTCGGCCACTTTGGCGGCTTTTTCGCTTTCGTTTACGGTGCGGTAGCCGAAATGGGTTTGTTTGTCGGTCATTATGGTGCTTTCAGGTAGCCTTTGGTGGTGGAGGTTAGGGCTGGCCTTTGGAAAAATGGTCAACGCAGCTGTTGATGGCAGCTTTGAGTTTGTTTTCGAAGGCTTTATCGTCGTGCTTTATACTATAACGGACGAGGTCTTGCTTCCATTGGTTGCGGTCGCTGTAGGTGGCGGCAGCTTCATCGTAGGCACAATTGCATAGTTTGGTGCCGGTCTCAAGGGTAATGGTACCTTTAGAGGATCTATTTGCATTTTCGGCGCAACCAGATACGAAGCCGTTGCGGATTTTAGTCTCATCAAGTAGTTGGTTGGAGGCTTTGTCGGCGATTTTGTCGCAGCCGGCCAGGAGCAAGAAGCTTAAGGCGAGGAGGGCGGGTTTGGTGGACATAGCGTGCTTTCAGGTAGCCTGCAGAAGGGTTACAGCTGGCCTTTGGAGAAGCGGTCGATACAAGTGGTCATGGCGGCTTGGATTTTAGCTTCCAGCTCTTTATTGTTTTGGTTCAGGCCGTAGCGGATGAGGTCTTTCTTCCACTCTTCGGAGCTGCTGTAGGTGGAGGCGGCTTGGTCGTAGGTGCAGCCGCACAGTTTGGTGGCCGCTACGTCGTTGAGTGAGCCTTTGGAGGATTCCACGGCAGATCTGGCGCAGTTGGTCACGAATTCGCTGCGGGCTTTTTGGTCGTCGATTTGTCCGGCGGCGTTGTCGGCAACTTTGTCGGCAACTTTATCGCAGCCGGCCAGCAGTAAAACGGAGGCGGCGATGAGGGCGGGGAGGGTGCGGCTTAATGCGGACATTTCTTTCCTTTCGGGATAGCAAGGGTTTGTTCGGTAGGTTCGCGGGAAGCGCCGGCTTCTTCAAGGCGGCGCAGGTAATCGGGCCACATTGTAGCGTATCCGCTTGCCAATTCATACAGGTAGCCCCAGCTGTAGAGGCCGCTGTCGTGGCCATCGGAGAAGGTGATTTTGAGGGCGTAGTTGCCGACAGGCTGCAGGTCGGTGATGCTGATGCCGGCTTTGCCGGTTTGCAGTTTGGCCTGCCCGTGGCCGCGCACTTCGGCGCTGGGGGAATATACACGCAGGTATTCGGCTGGCAGGGTGTATCCGGCATCCGGGTAAACCAAGACGAGGCTTTGACGGTCGGCTTCTAGGCGGATTTGTTGCGGGGGCTGATTGCGCATGGGGTTCCTTTGCTGTGTGATGTAGGCTACCTGAAAATGGGGGGCGGTGGCTAATGCGTATAGCAGGGCGGTGTGCGTTTCGCCGGTGAGCTTGGAAAAGAAGTACCCTATGGTTTGCCGGTGGCGGAAGCCGCATTCTTTCAGTTTGGGCGGCGCAGAAAGCTGCGGCGTTCATTGTGATTACGCTGAGGCTTCGGTTTTCAGGTAGCCCACGCAGAATTTTAGCAGATTGCCGGATTGCCGGGCCGGGCTTGCTATTTGGCTTTTGGGCGGATTGGCGATATATTACCCGCTGCCGTGCAACCGGGCGAAGGATGGCAAATGGGCGAGATAGAATTGTTGGCGCACATCATCAAATGGCGCGATGAGTTTTCGGCCGATGTTCGGGTGCTGAAGATTGATGCGGATATTTTTGTGCGCCTGAGTTCGATAAGGATTCTGCTCAGCCTGCTGCTGCGGAAAGGCTACCTGAAAAATGTCGGTAACGATGAAGTGGTGCTCGAGATGGAGTTAAGCCGGGCAACTTTGCAGTGTAGGGTGGATGTGAGCGATTCGCTGGGGCGGTATTATTATAGTGAATTAAATTTAAACCAGTACAGCGTTGTCTCGCCTTGCCGTAACGTGTGTACTGTCTTCGGCTCGCCGCCTTGTCCTGATTTTTGTTAATCCACTATATTTGGAAGAGAATGAAAAGATTGCCGATGAAGCCTGCCTGGCTTCATTAAGCACGTATATCCAACAGGCTGCTAATGAATTATGCGTTGGTGGCTCATCAAAATAGGAAAAACATGATGCAAACCCAAGCTGTTATCCGACACATCAGCCGCTGGCTGGCCGATTATGCCGTGTGCGCGGGCGCGAAAGGTTTTGTGGTGGGCATTTCCGGCGGGGTGGATTCCGCCGTGGTGTCTGCCCTGTGCGCGCACAGCGGGTTGGACGTGCTGTGCGTGGTGCTGCCCATCCGCCAGCAGGCCGACCAGTTGCAGCGGGCCAACGAACACATCGCCGATTTGCAGCGCCGTTTTATGAATGTGCGCAGCCAAACGTTGGATTTAACCCCCACTTTCGAGCAGTTCGAGTGCAGCGTAGCCAACACGGCCGCCGACAATAAAAACCTGGCCATGGCCAACACCCGCTCCCGCCTGCGTATGGCCGCGCTGTATTACTACGGCCAAATCAACGGCCTGCTGGTGGCGGGTACGGGCAATAAGGTGGAAGATTTCGGCGTGGGCTTTTTCACCAAATACGGCGACGGCGGCGTGGATTTAAGCCCCATCGGCGATTTGCTCAAAACCCAGGTATACACCCTGGCCGAAGCCTTGGAGGTGCTGCCCGCCATCCGCCAAGCCGCGCCTACCGACGGGCTGTGGGACGAAGAGCGCACCGACGAGCAGCAGATGGGCGCTAGCTATCCCGAGTTGGAATGGGCGATGGCGCAAAGCGAAGCCGGCCGCCGCGCTGAAGAATTTGCCGGCCGCGAGCGCGAAGTATTTGAGATTTACCAACGCCTGCACCGCGCCACGCTGCACAAAATCCAGCCCATCCCCGTGTGCAAAATTCCCGGCGAATTATTTGATGAAAAGGAAAAATGATGAGAGTGCTAACCATGAACCTGCACGCCGTGCGCGCCCGTATTTGGGCTGCCGCCGAGGCGGCAGGCCGCCCCGAGCCCGAACTGATTGCGGTGAGCAAAACCTTCCCCGCCGCCGATGTACGCCTGTTGTGCCAAAAAAGCGCGCAGCGCGATTTCGGCGAAAATTATCTGCAGGAATTTGAAGAGAAAAGCAGCGAGTTGGCCGATATTCCCGACATCTGCTGGCACATCATCGGCCATATCCAATCCAACAAAAGCCGCATCGCTGCCGAACGCGCCCATTGGGTGCACACCATCGACCGCGAAAAAATCGCCCGCCGCCTGAGCGATCAGCGGCCGGAAACCATGCCGCCGCTGCAAGTGCTGATTGAAGTGAACATCGGCGGCGAAGACGTCAAACACGGCGTGCCGCCGCAAGAGGAAACGCTGCGTGAGCTGGCTTTTCAGGTAGCCTCTTTGCCCAGGCTGAAACTGCGCGGCCTGATGTGTGTGGCACGGCTGGGCAGCAGCGAAGAAGAGTTGCGCCAGCAGTTTGGCCGCATGAACGAATTGCTGAAATTCCTGCAGGCGCAGGGGCTGGATGTGGACGTGCTCTCGATGGGCATGTCGGAGGACTTGGAAACCGCCGTCGCCTGCGGTGCCACCCATGTGCGCATCGGCAGCGCCATTTTCGGGCAGCGCACTTATAGCGAATAAAGCTTTCAGGTAGCCTTTTGTTGGTTGGAAAGGCTACCTGAAACTTTCAAACCACCACATAAGGAAACATCATGACCATCTATTTTCTCGGCGCAGGCAATATGGCCTCTGCCATTATCGCCGGCATGAGCCGCGCTGGCGGTTTCGATATCTGTGCCATCGATTACAGTGCCGACAAGCTGGCCGCGCTTGCGCAGCAATATGGTATCGCCACCGCTGCCGAGCTGCCGCCGCTGAATGATAGCGACGTGCTGGTGCTGGCGGTGAAGCCGCAAGATATGCAAGCGGCGCTGCAAAAGGTGCAAACGGGCGGCGCGCTGGTGTTGTCGATTGCCGCCGGGCTGCCGTGTATGGCCTTGAGCCGCTGGCTGGGCGGCACGCGCCGCATCGTACGCATCATGCCGAACACGCCGGCGCAAGTTGGGCAGGGCGTGGCCGGCTTGTTTGCCGACAGCGGCGCATCTGCAACCGACCGTGAACTGGCCGAGTGCATTATGCGTGCCAGCGGGCAGACCCTGTGGCTGGATAGTGAGGACGGCCTGCACCGCATCACTGGTATCAGTGGCAGTGGCCCGGCCTATGTGTTCTACTTGCTTGAAGCGCTGCAAAACGCCGCAAGGCAGCAGGGTTTCAATGCGGAAGAAGCACGGCAGCTCAGCTTGGCCACCTTCCAAGGTGCAGTGCGGCTGGCCGAGCAGAGCGGGGAAGAGTTTTCCGATTTGCGTCAAAAAGTTACTTCCAAAGGCGGCACGACTTATGCTGCGTTGCAAGCATTTGAGGCACGCGGTGTGGCCGAAGCGATTGGCGCGGGCGTGGCTGCTTGCGTGGCGCGTTCGCAGGAATTGGCCGAGCAGTTGGCGGAATAGGGTGGTATGTTTAATCAATTTGTCGTCCTGCTCGCCGATGCGCTGGCCATGCTCCTGTTGGCGCGCTGCCTGCTGCAATACAGCCGTTTGAACTATATGCATCCGCTGGCGCAGTTTTGCTGTCGCAGCAGCGACTGGCTGGTGAAACCGCTGCGCCGCCTGCTGCCGCCCTTGGGCGGTTTGGACAGCGCCTGTATTTTGGCGGCCTGGCTGCTGTATGTAGTGTTGTATTTGTTGTTGTCACTCATCAATCTGCCGGCAGGGATGTTCAGCTGGCCGATCGCGGCGGCGGATGTGCTGCTTGCTGCGCTCGCCCTTACGCGTTCGGCAGCTTATGTGTTGCTGGGCGGTTTGTTGTGGCGCATGGTACTGTCTTTATCGCAGGCGTATTCGCCGCTGGTGGCGGTGCTCAACCGTGTGTATGAGCCGCTGTGCCGCCCGTTTGCCTTTTTGCGTATCGGCCGCTGGGATTTTTCAGGTAGCCTGTTGGCAATTTTGCTGTGGGGCTGGATTGGCTGGGGGCTACCGGCAATTATCATGCATTTGAATTTTTTGCTCTTGCCATAAGCTGGCGGCTGTTTTATATTCCGCCTTTTTATAAAAGAAGCAGCCGCTGGCGGGAAGGGGCGGTTGGTAGAATTTCACAAAAGGAAAACTCATGGCAAAACTAACCGAGCAAGACATCATCAACTGGAAAGGCCCGGAAGAGGAATATATGAATGCCGATCAGCTGGCTTTCTTCCGTGAGTTGCTGGTTAAGCTGCAAGACGAACTGATTCAAAAGGCGGCCGATACCACCGGCCACCTGCAAAACCACGAGGCCGCTCCCGACCCGGCCGACCGCGCCACGCAGGAAGAAGAATACGCGCTGGAGTTGCGCACCCGCGACCGCGAGCGCAAATTGTTGAGTAAAATCCAAGCCTCGCTGCGCCAGATTGATGAAGGCGAATACGGCTATTGTGTTGATACCGGCGAGCCCATCGGCCTCAAACGCCTGCTTGCCCGCCCCACCGCTACGTTATCGGTGGAAGCGCAAGAGCGGCGCGAGCGAATGAAGAAACAGTTTGCGGATTGATGCTCCAAACCAACGGGCCGGCGAGTAGAATGCCGGCCTGTTTGGATTTTGCAAAAGCAGCGCGAGAATTAGTTATCTATATAAATCAGGCTGTAGCAAAAAAGTGTGTTTTTGGGTTTGACAGAATTGAAGAAAGCCGTATAATGCGCACTTTCTGAATGAGCGGCGAATTAGCTCAGCTGGTTAGAGCAGAGGAATCATAATCCTTGTGTCCGGGGTTCGAGTCCCTGATTCGCCACCAAATTTGGGGGTATAGCTCAGTTGGTAGAGCGCTTGCATGGCATGCAAGAGGTCAGCGGTTCGATCCCGCTTACCTCCACCAAATTTCAAAGAGTCGGCTAAAACAGCCGGCTCTTTTTGCATTTTCAGGTAGCCTTTGCCGTATGCTGCCGGGTATAGTGGATTAACAAAAATCAGGACAAGGCGGCGAGCCGCAGACAGTACGGCAAGGAGAGCCAACGCTGTACTGGTTTTTGTTAATTCACTATATAAGCGCTGAATATGGCTGAGAACATTCAATATCGACAGCAAACTTTTGCCTGACGCTGCTTCCCCCGAATCTATACCAGGAAAAAATCACCTATATAGGTGGTTTTTTATCGTAGGTAAAGGTGGTAAGATAATTACATTAGAACGATAATGACTCTTTTTGCCCCTGTCGTTTGGGGGCAGGCAGGAGTAGGGCGCTTGGAATACGGTTGATGTTTGAGTTTCTAAGTTTTCAGGTAGCCTCAATTTAATTTCGAAACACAAACACACTTCCTCATTTGTTGCGAATACAGGGATTGCCCAACAAAAATAAGGAAAACGTATTATGATACAACAAGTTGGAATCAATTTTGTGGTGGCGCCGGACTACCTGCCAGACCACTTCAGCCATTGGTATCTGCTCAGCAGCCATTTACAGCGCGAAACCGAACTCTCCATCCATTTGCATCTGCCTGCTAATACTGAAGAAATACAAGAGCTGGCCGATGCCAGGAAAATGGACATGCTCTATGCCAATGCTTTTGATGCCGTGGCACTGATCAAAGACAAAGGCTATTTGCCGCTGGTGTGCCTGAAAGATAAATTTGATGAAGCCGTGGTGGCCGTATCCGCCGAATCAGAATATCAAAAAATGGAGGACCTGCCGGCTGATGCGTTGATTAAAACCGGCCCCAATCCCGATATCCGCTGCCTTGGCCTGCGTTTGTTGAAACAGGCCGGGTTGGATGTGGAACAGCTTAAAATCGAAGAAGCCGCCACCTTCCCTCAGGCAGCCTCCGCCCTGATTAGAGGTCAGGCACAGGCCGGTTTCTTTCCGGCCGGCACCTATGCCCACATGAGCAAGCGCACGCTTGAGCAACTGCGCGTTTTGCAGGAAAGCAGTTTTGCCGCCGTAACGCATATGGTGGTGTTGCATCCCGATTTTGCCGAACAGCAAGAAGCCCTACGGCAGGCATTTGCCGAGATGGCCGACAAACCCACCGGCAAAACCACGCTGGAAGCACTGGATTTGCCTGCCGGTTTCGCCACCCTCACCCAAGAAGCCGCTGAACAGATGGTGGCCGATGCCGAGGAAAACGGCAAACAGGATGATTGAGCGCGGCCACTGTTTTATGCTTATATCCTAGAGGCCTTTGCGAACACACCGCAGAGCGGCACTTCGCAAAGGCCTCAAATTTTTACACGGAAATTGAATGACTATGCCCCAGCCCAACCCCCATTCCATACTCACCATTATCGGCAAAGACCGCATCGGCATCGTTTACGACGTATCCAAACTCTTGGCCGAACACCAAATCAACATCCTCAATATCAGCCAGCAGCTTATGGGCGAATATTTCACCATGATTATCCTGATGGACACCAGCCGCTGCCCGCAAAGCCGTGAAGAAATGTTGAGCGTGTTCGCCCAAGCCGGTGAGAAGTTGGGCTTGGATATCCGCATGCAGAACGAAGCCTTGTTCAACGCCATGCACCGGATTTAATTTGTAGGCTACCTGAAAATGTCCCTTCGCTTTACCGAAATCTTAGAAACCGTCCGCATGGTGTCCGACCAAAACTTCGACGTGCGCACCATCACCATCGGTATCGACCTGCACGATTGCATTTCGCCGAACATCGACACGCTGAACCAAAACATCTACAACAAAATCACCCACATCGGCAAAGACCTGGTGCAGACGGCGCAACATTTGTCCGCCAAATACGGCGTGCCGATTGTGAACCAGCGCATTTCCGTTACGCCCATCGCCCAAATCGCGGCGGCCACGGGCGCGGACAGCTATGTTTCCATCGCGCAGACGCTGGACAAGGCGGCAAAAGCCATCGGCGTGTCGTTTATCGGCGGCTTTTCCGCGCTGGTGCAGAAGGGCATGTCGCCCGCCGACCGCGTGCTGATTAACAGCATTCCCGAAGCCATGAAAACCACCGACATCGTGTGCAGCTCCATCAACATCGGCAGCACGCGCGCGGGCATCAACATGGACGCGGTGAAACTCGCCGCCGACACGATAAAACGCACCGCCGACATCACGCCCGAAGGCTTCGGCTGCGCCAAAATCGTCGTATTCTGCAACGCGGTGGAAGACAACCCCTTCATGGCGGGCGCGTTCCACGGCTCGGGCGAAGCGGACGCGATTATCAACGTGGGCGTGTCCGGCCCCGGCGTGGTGCAGGCTGCCTTAAAAGACTGCGACAGCCGAAACCTGACCGAAATCGCCGAAATCGTGAAGAAAACCGCGTTCAAAATCACGCGTGTGGGCGAACTCATCGGGCAGGAAGCGGCGAAAATGCTGGGTATCCCGTTCGGCATTTTGGATTTGTCGCTCGCGCCCACACCCGCCGTCGGCGATTCCGTCGCCCGCATTTTGGAAGCCATGGGCCTGACCGTTTGCGGCACGCACGGCACCACCGCCGCACTCGCGCTGTTGAACGACGCGGTGAAAAAAGGCGGCATGATGGCTTCTTCCGCCGTCGGCGGGCTGAGCGGCGCGTTCATCCCCGTGTCGGAAGACGAAGGCATGATTGCGGCGGCGGAAAGCGGCATCCTGACGCTCGACAAATTGGAAGCCATGACCGCCGTGTGCTCCGTGGGTCTGGACATGGTGGCCGTACCGGGCGACACGTCCGCCGCCACGATTGCCGGCATCATCGCCGACGAAGCCGCCATCGGCATGATTAACAGCAAAACTACTGCTGTGCGCATTATTCCCGTTACCGGCAAAGGCGTGGGCGAAAGCGTGGATTTCGGCGGCCTGTTGGGCTACGCGCCGGTTATGCCCGTGAAGGAAGGAAGCTGCGAAGTGTTCGTGAACCGCGGCGGACGCATTCCCGCGCCGGTGCAGTCGATGAAGAACTGACGGGGTGCAGGCTGCCTTTCCGATTTTCAGGTAGCATGAAAAGGACAAAACATGGATTTCAACCAAACCGCAAGAGATACCCTAACGCAAGTCCAGTCTGAGCTGGCGCAAGGCAAAGCCGAAATTTCGTGGGCAGTTTACGAACCGATTGCCAATCTTGACGATTATCGGAAGTGGATAAAAAAACAATTCGGCTGGCAAGTCTATTTTATGGCGGTAATGCAGGCATTGCTGCTGGCCTTTATTCTCGTGTCTTTGGGGTTGAATCTTTTTGGAAATGTTGGCGGTGTCATCGCGCTGCTTGCAGCGGCTGCCGTCGGGATATGGTTGATGTGGCAAAACGGCAAAGAGCGGGCAAAAGCGGAAAAGATATTAAGTAGGGAATATTTTGAATACCGCATATGCGTGAATTTTAAAAAGCGGTATTTCGTGGTTATCTTCGATGGCGAAGCAAGCAAACGCGTGAAATTCCATGATAAGAAAGACTGGGCACTGCCTGCATTCAACCTGCCCAAAGATGCCACGCCAAACGAAACCGCCCAACGCGATGCGCTGCACAACACCTTGGTGCAGCAAATGGGTGTTCATTTTGGGGAATATAAAGTATGGTAGCTTGGTTTGCCTGGGTGCATACCAATGTTTTGATGAAACGTTTTCAGGTAGCCTTAGCCTGAGAATCGAGAAATAAACAAATCGAGAAATAAACACTATGAAAAGAATCTTCCAATCCAATAGCGGTAAGAAAGCCTTGGTTGCCTACATCACCGCCGGCGACCCAAACCTTGAAACCACGCTGGAGCTGATGCACAGCCTGGCTGCCAACGGCGCGGACATCATCGAGCTGGGCGTGCCGTTTTCCGACCCGATGTCGGACGGCCCCACCATCCAGCGTGCGGCCGAACGCGCCTTGGCCAACGGAGTTACTCTGAAAGACGTATTGGAAACCGTGCGCCGCTTCCGCCAAAGCAACCAAAGCACGCCTGTGGTGCTGATGGGCTACCTGAATCCGATTCACAAAATGGGCTATGAGCCATTTGCCTGTGCCGCTAAAGAGGCCGGTGTAGACGGCGTACTCACGGTGGACAGCCCGATTGAAACCGTGGCTCCGCTGCACAACGCGCTCAAAGCCGCCGGGCTCGACACCATTTTCCTGGTTGCCCCAACCACCGGCGAGGCGCGGATGGCCGAAATTGCCAAGCTGGCTTCCGGCTTCGTGTATTACGTATCGCTCAAAGGCGTTACCGGCTCGGCCAGCCTGAACACTGCCGAAGTGGCGGAAAAAGTGGCTGTGCTGCGCCGCCATGTGCCGCTGCCGATTTGCGTGGGCTTCGGCATTTCCGATGCTGAGAGCGCGCGGCAAATCGCCGCCGTGGCCGACGGCGTGGTGATCGGCAGCCGCATTGTGAAAGAAATCGAAGCCAACCCCGGCCGCGAGGTAGAAGCCGCGGGCAAGTTGGTGAAAAGCTTGAGAGAAGCCATTTAAGGCTACCTGAAAGCGTAAAACCAAACGTAAACTTTGGCAAAGTTAAAACTTGAGCCGGCGGCCGGCAAAGGCTATGATGGCGGCTGTCCGTTTTCAGGTAGCCTTCTGCCTCGGCAATTATTAACAAAGGAGCAAGCCATGAGTTGGCTCGACAAAATCCTCCCCCCGAAAATCAAACGCGAAGACAGCGGCAAATCCGGCGTGCCGGAAGGCCTGTGGCGCAAATGCCCGGCCTGCTCTGAAGTGCTGTATGCCTCCGATTTGGAACAAAACCACCAAGTTTGCCCCAAGTGCAACCACCATAATCCGCTCAGCGCCCGCGAGCGGCTGGATCTGCTGTTAGATGAAGCAGGCCGCGAAGAAATCGGCGCCGAGGTGAAGCCCACCGATATTCTGAAATTCAAAGACAGCAAAAAATACCCCGACCGCCTCAGCGCGGCACGCAAAGCCACCGGCGAAAACGATGCCTTGGTGGTGATGAAAGGCGAAATGGACGGGCTGCCCGTGGTGGTGGCTGCGTTTGAATTCCGCTTTATCGGCGGCTCGATGGGCTCGGTGGTGGGCGAGCGTTTCGTGCGCGGCGTGCGTGCGGCGGCGGAAAACGGCTGCTCCTTCATCTGCGTGGCCGCTTCCGGCGGGGCGCGGATGCAGGAAGGCCTGAGCTCGCTGATGCAGATGACCAAAACCAGCGCCGTGCTGCACCTGTTGAGCGACAAACAGTTGCCCTTTATTTCCGTGCTCACTGACCCGACCATGGGCGGCGTTTCTGCCAGCTTCGCTTTTTTGGGCGACGTGGTGCTGGCCGAGCCGAATGCGCTGGTGGGTTTTGCCGGCCCGCGCGTGATCGAGCAGACTGTGCGCGAAAAGCTGCCCGAAGGCTTCCAGCGTGCCGAATTCCTGCTGGAAAAAGGCGCCATCGACCAAATTGTGGACCGCCGCGAAATGAAAGCACGCATCGCCAAACTTATCCGCCTGCTGCGCAACCAGCCGGTGGCGGCTTAGTTGGGATACGAAGGGAAACAGGCCGGAGCAATCCGGCCTGTTTTGCCGTTTGGAAAGGCTACCTGAAAAAGCAGGGAGGCGGTTTAAAACCCTTTCCATACCCATCGGGTTGAGGCTACCTGAAACTGGACAGCAGCTTTCAGGTAGCCCTTTATCAAACCGGTTATCGCCGGGACAGATACACGGGTAGGGCGGCCGAAGCCTGCTGTATCAGGCCTTGCCGGAGAGATTGATGGGCTAACGTGCATCAATTTCCCGCATGCCGGCTATGCCGAATCAGGGCTACCTGAAACCGAAAGGCCGTTTTCAGGTAGCCCCCTAAAGCCGCCTGCCTCCGATATAATCCCCTCCGTTGTGTGCCGAGGAAACCGAATGAAACGCCTATTGAAACGCCCGCTGCGTGTGCTCATCCTGATTTTGGCTGCCGTTGCCATCCTGTATGGCGTATCCGAATGGCTGAAACAGCGCGAAATCCGTGCTGCCGAAGCCGACTTGGCCTTGCTGGCCGCCCCGCCTGCGCCGCCGCCGTCCGTGAAAAACGGCATAGACGCGCTGTGGCTGCTGGAATACCGCACCGCCAGCGATGACGAACGCGCCGATTTGATGCGCCGCTTCGGCAAAGCCATTCAATACGATAACGATGCTTCGGCGAAATATCCGGAGTTGGCAGCCAAATACCTGTCGCCATCCAACGACATCTTGAAATTCAACGGCACGGCGGAGGAGTACCTGGCCGAAATCCGCGCGAACCTGCCGAAATACCGTGCCGAGGCGGCAAAACAGGCCGAACTGTTTGCCAATGTGGATAATCTGGCCAATTACGACACCTTCGCCCCGCGCGACTGGCCGAACAACGAGGACGATTTGATCGAAATACGCCTGCCCCGTTTTCAGTTTGTCGCCATCAGCCATACCCTTGCCGCGCTGGATTGGGCGCAGGGCAGGGAAAACGAAGCCTGGCGGCGCGTCTGCCGCAACATCAAAACCGGCCGCAGCCTGCTGCACAGCCGCCCCGGCCTGATTTACCCCATGATCGGCAACGTCCTTATCCGCCGCAACACCGGCCTGGCGGCGCAAATGCTGTATGAAAAGCCCGAATGGGCCAACCGCCTGCCCGCCGAATGCGGCGGCATGTTCGAGGTGTTGGCCGAGCGGGAGCAAAGCCTCTGTGTGGCGATGAAGGACGAATTCCGCATGGCTATCAACCTGTCCATAAAACTGGAAGGCAACGGACAGCAACTGATGCAGGTGCAGGAATGGCGGGAATTGATGGCTTTGGGCGGAGAACAAAGCGATGCCGCCGACGATTTCGTGCTGTTGGTTTTGCCGCGTTTCGATGCGGTGCACAGTTTGGCCATGGCCGCGCCGCATTATGCCGCCTTCTGCAAACCTGCCGCTACTGCCGTTTTGCGGGCAGACCAAAAGGCGCAGTGGCCGCAGCCGACTGCCAAAACGTTTGCCCAGAAATGGGCGTGCCTGAGCAACAGCGTAGGTTGCCGGTACGTTGATCAGGCCATACCTTCGTTTGATGCCTTTGTTTCCCGCCTGCAAGACACCGCCATGCAGCAGCGCGCCTTTAACGCGGCCCTGGCCTTATACCGCCTGCCCGTCGGCCAGCGCCGTGCCGCCTTGGATAAGGTTTTGGCCGAACATTCTTCCCCGTCGCGCAAATTGCGGTGGAACGGGAAAGAGCGGATTATCGACTTTGATATTTACGATTTGAACAAAATCCCCGATCCGATTCCGTTTAACTTGGATGCGGGAAGATAGGGGTTGGCCGGCCTGAAAAAGACGGCTGCCATCGGATGAATTTGCCTGCGCCAAGGTAGGCGGCAATAGCCGCGGCGCACCAGATATAGTGAATTAACAAAAACCAGTACAGCGTTGGCCCGCCTTGCCGTAACGTGTGTACTGTCTGCGGCTCGCCGCCTTGTCCTGATTTTTGTTAATCCACTCCACTATAGATGCCTTCGTTGAAAACGAAATGGATTAAAGGCTACCTGAAAGCGAAATTGTGATGCAGTCGAAACAGTCAATGGCAGTCTCGACGCTGTTCAGCTTTCAGGTAGCCTTTATGGGCTGTGGATTTATTCGGCGGCAGGGGTTTTTGCGGCGGACGCAGCAGTTTCCGCTGCGGCTTCGGCGGGCTGTTCGGCGACGGCGGCTTCAGCCTCGGCAGCCGGTTGTTCGGCCTGCTTGGCGGCTTGGCGGGCGAGCATTTCCTGTACGGCGGGGTGCTGCCGGGCAATGGCTTGCTCTTCGGGGCTGACTTCGCCTTTGAAGCGGTTGTTCAAATCGAAGCGCTTGCCGCCGCGTGCCAGCGATTTGAGGTAGCGCGGGCGGCGGCAGTGGTTGGAAAGCACGCGGGCGATGAGGGCGGGGTCGTATTGGGACAGGGCGGCAACGAGGTCTTTGTCGATGCCCAAGGCCAGGGGTTTGAAGCGTTTGAATACGTCGTATTTGCCGTAGATATGGTCGGCAATCAGATCGGTTTGCTTCTTCTTGCTCATGGTCTGCACGGCAGATTTGAGGGCGGCTCCCAAGGCGGTTTCTTGTGTCATGGCGGGTTCTCGGTTAGTGGGATAGTGGGTGGATTGTGGCACAGCTTGGCGGTTTTGGCGAACAATCCTTGCGTTTTTGCCGGTTTGTGCGGCTTTATCTGGCAATAATTGCCATTTCCCCGGATGTGGGGTGTTGCTTTCAGGTAGCCTGAATAGCGTGGATTTTGCAGCTGAAGCCTTTCTTTCAGGCCGGGCAGCCCGCTGCAGGGGCACAGTCAGTACACGGCCAAACGGGCTAAGCAATCAGGGGTTCAGCTATTCGGCTTCGGGCAGCTCCATGGCCAGCACAGTTTGGCGCTGGGTTTCGCGGAAACCGGCGAGTTTTTGCGCGATGGCGGCATCATGGTTGGCGAGCAGGGCAGCGGCAAAGAGGGCAGCGTTGGCAGCACCGGCCTCACCGATGGCAAAGGTGGCCACGGGGATGCCTTTGGGCATCTGCACGATGGAGAGCAGGGAATCCTCGCCGCGCAAATATTTGCTGGGCACGGGCACGCCGAGCACGGGCAGGGTGGTTTTGGCGGCCACCATGCCGGGCAGGTGGGCGGCACCGCCTGCGCCGGCAATAATGGCCTGCAGGCCGCGTTCGCGGGCGGTTTCGGCGTATTCAAACATCAAGTCGGGCGTGCGGTGGGCGGAAACCACGCGGGTTTCGTAGGCGATGCCGAATTGTTTGAGTACGGCGGCGGCGTGCTGCATCACGGCCCAATCGCTGTTGCTGCCCATGATGATGCTGA
This sequence comes from Eikenella corrodens, assembly GCF_003990355.1. Lineage (NCBI taxonomy): Bacteria > Pseudomonadati > Pseudomonadota > Betaproteobacteria > Neisseriales > Neisseriaceae > Eikenella > Eikenella sp. KCOM 3110. Next base: position 1,335,459 of record NZ_CP034670.1, read on the forward strand.
TTTGAGTCATTTAGTGTTCCTTATGGTTTGGAGTAAGAGGCTACCTGAAAAATATTGGCCATGGCGCGGCGGCTAAATCAGGCCGTAGGCGCTGAGCTTTTTGCGCAGGGTGTTGCGGTTTAGGCCGAGCACTTGGGCTGCTTTGGATTGGTTGCCTTCGCAATGCGCCATCACGCAGCGCAAAAGTGGCAGTTCTACTTGCTGCAACACCATTTGATACACGTCGTGCGCCGGTTGGCCGTCGAGATCGGTAAAGTATTGCTGCAGGCTGTTTTCGATGCAAGTGGTGATATGGCTGTTCTGACGGAGCATTTTGCTCTCCTTTTATTATTGTGGTGTAAAAACGGGGAGGCAAACCGGTGTGTGATGCGGCAGCGGGTGTCGCTAGTTTCCCTTAGCGCGGTTTGCGGTGTTTCAGGCCTGCCGCCAGGGGCATGGCCAGTATTCGTGTTGCTCGGACTGCGCGGCCAAAAAGGCGGCCAGCCCGTTGTATTGTGCTTCGGCACTTTCTAGTGCATTTAAGCGGCGGCGTTCGGCCTCGCCCTCCGGCAGGTCGGCCAGATACCAGCCGATGTGTTTGCGGGCAATACGCATACCGGCCACTTCGCCGTAGAAGCCGTGCATGGCACGGATATGGCCGAGCAGGGCTTCGGAGGCTACCTGAAAAGGCAGCGGCGGCGGCAGGCTGCCGTGCGCGAGGTAGTGCGCCACATCGCGGAACAGCCAAGGCCGACCTTGGGCGGCGCGGCCGATCATCACGCCGTCGGCGCCGGTTTCGGCCAATACGCACTCGGCTTTTTGCGGGCTATCGATATCGCCATTCACCCACACGGGAATGCTCAGGCGGCATTTGGCTTCGGCAATCAGGCCGTATTCGGCCTGGCCGCGATACATTTGCGTGCGGGTGCGGCCGTGGATGGCGATGGCGGCGATGCCGGCGTCTTCGGCCATGCGGGCGATGGTGAGGATGTTTTTGTGTTCGTCGTGCCAGCCCAGCCGTGTTTTGAGCGTAACCGGCACATCCACTGCGCGCACCACGGCATTTAAAATTTCGGCCACCAATGGCTCGTTTTGCAGCAGGGCGCTGCCGGCCTGCACTTGGCACACTTTCTTGGCCGGGCAGCCCATATTGATGTCGATAAGCTGCGCGCCCTGTGCCACGTTGTAGCGGGCGGCTTCGGCCATTTGGGCCGGGTTGCTGCCGGCAATCTGCACGGCAATCACGCCGCTTTCGCCGCTGCGGTCGATGCGGTTGAGGGTTTTGCGCGTGTTTTGCAAATCAGGATTGCTGCTGATCATTTCACCCACCGTCCAGCCGGCGCCGAATTGCCGCGCCAGCATGCGGAACGGTTTGTCGGTGATGCCGGCCATCGGCGCGAGCGCCACGGCGGGGGAAACAGTGTAGGGGCCGATTTGCATAAAGCTGAACTGCTGTAAATTGGGAATTGTACATTTTTTAGACAAAGCCTCCAAGTGCGGCGGCGGTTGTCGGAACGGGTATGCTTATTTACAATGCGTGCTGTTATTGTTTTCAGGTATCCGACCGTCAGCTGCTAACTCATCTAATTTGGTTTGGATACCGGCCAGCTGTGCTGACAATTTTTGCTGAGCTTGCTATGGGTTGTCGGATTGGATATTGGCCAATGCCTCCTGTAGGTAGGCGGCTGCCAGACGGTCTGAATCGACTACAGTGATGCTACCAGCGGAGCGGCTGGGGAAAATGGTGCGGTAGAAGCTGTAGCCGCCCAGTAGTACCGCGAGCACCACCAGCACGGTCAATAGGGTATTGCCGTTGCCTCCGGGTTGGCGCAATGGAATAGCCTCCTCTGTTTTGATGGCAGGAGTGGGCGTGGAAATTACCGGTTGGTCGGCCTGTGGATGCTGTTCTGTCATGATTCGTCCTTTTAGGAAGTGCCGTCACCGTACAGCCTGTTGGCTTCGGCTTCGACCAAATGAGTGATTTGTTCACCACCGCGCACACGACGTTGTAACTCTTTAAACAGATCGCCTTCGGTGGAAAACAATACACGGTTAAACGGGGTTTCGATCAGCCGGGCAATGCCGGCGCTGCTGCCGCTACGAATCAAAATTTCGCTATACTGACCTTTAGCTGTCTGTACTTCGCGCATCAGCTGTTCGGTATAGGCATCGACCTGGATCCATTTTTTCTCGATCGCCTGGGCAATCGCCTCCGGCGTTTGCTGCATATGGAACTTGGTGTGTGCCGAGGCCATGATGGCCGAGCCGTGCGGTGTGCTGTAAATCTGGGCGAAGGTTTGCACTACCACACCGACTGAGCCGTCTTCTTTGCGCACTTTTGAGTTCAGCTGGGCGATAAATTTGGCGAACGGTTCATCGGTTACCCGATCGCCGCCTTCTTCGACTACCAGCATCCGGCGGCGACCGTCGCGGCTGGTAAACATTTCTTGGGCAATGGTGGTGGACAGCATCATCAGCACCACGTCGCACAGATGTTTGTTGGTGGTCAGTCCGGATAATTCGATTACAGTCCAATCGGCCTCAGTGCGGAAATTGTTTTCGCCCCGGAACCAGCGACCCATCGAGCCAGTCGAACCGAAGGGTGATAGCAGCATCGCCAATTGGTGCTGTTGGTCGGCCATGCGGCCGGTCTGGTTGTTCAAAAACTGGATCACATCGGTAATTTCGGCCTGGTTGCCTTTATTGGCATACACCGATTTAACCGCTTCTTCGGCCAAGGCACGCAGAGTATCGTCTAGACCCTCTTTCGGTTTGGCCATCTTGCCGATGATCGGCAGGATCAGCTCGATTTCACGGTCGATATTGGAAATCTTGGTAAACGGATTCAGGCTGACTTCCGAATAGAAATCAAAGTCGATGATTTGTGCACCCGCCGCCCGGGCAGCGGCCAGATAGGACGAACCGGTATCCAGCGTCCAGATTTTGGTCCCCATTGACAGCTGGTCCTGGATCAAGCGCTGTACGGCAAAGGTTTTACCGGTACCGGAACCGCCGGTCCAAACCCAGTTGTAGTTGAGGTTGCGCGGGTCGAACAAGGCATAGCGAAACGGGCGGCCGATACGGGTGGTCAGCAGCATTTCGTTACCGAAGCCTTGCCATTCGTCGGTAACCGGCAGCAAGTGGGCCGCATGGCTGCCACCCATGGTTTTAAATCGGTGGGTATTCTTGATCGACTCGGGAGAAGCATTCAGCGGCAGCTGGTTAAAGAAAGAAACTTCCGGCATATAGCGCTCCGGCCGCATCACGAAGCCAAGCCGTTTGTAATAGGAGGATAAAGTGGATTGAGCACTACGGATGGCGTTGGCCGAAGCATTAAACAGGCACAGACTGGTGCTGGCTTCCACCAGGTTACCACCCTCAACCATCAGCTGGGCCAGTTGTTGGAAGCCCTCGCGTTTTTTCTTGAGCCTAGGTGACCATTTCAGCATCAGCGGGTTGGCCGACTTTTCTACCTGCCCCTGCATGGCACGCACTTTGGCCGCCTTGGTCTGCTGTTCCGGGAAATGGATGGTGGTGCACAGAGCATAGGGCATACCGATCTGAGGGCCATCACCTGGCGGATTGCCTAACAATTCGATCATACGCGAGAAATGAAAGGGGTGATCCGATCCGGGATAACGGTCGATAGCCAGCAGGCCGATGTATTGCCGCTCCTTCGAATGGGAGAAGCCGGAACAGTGCAGCAAATCGTGGCGGCGGCTATCCCAATTCATGCGCGAACCAACTGGAAACAGCTGCTCATTCAGAGGCGTTTCTTCTTCCACGCCTGTATCCCATTCTTCATACACCGAGAAATAGCGACGCAGCACGCCCATCAGGTCGGGGGTGGGCAAAACATTCGCCTGGATACCCATCACTGTCAGCTGTGACAGTGCACGGCTGCGCAGTTTTAGAAACTCATCGCACTCCTTGCGAAAGGCTTCCATTTCTTTTGGGCTGCCTGAAAACGGGTTGGATGTTTTCAGCGGGATTTTGAAGGTCCACAGGCAATAGCTGCCCAAAATGCGCGTTTCCGTGGTTGGTACCAGCCGATGGCGGCTACCGCGCTCGATAAAGGCTGCGCGCTCGCGCACCCCGTATTGGGCGGTCTGTACCGCCGCATCGCCGAGTACGCCGAAACGCGCCTGAGCATAGTTGTCAGTAATCGGGCGGATATAGGGCGAACCGAAATGGATGAACTGCATGATGGTGCCGCCGGGATAGGGCTCGTTCAGTAGCACCGAGGCTGCATCCGGGGTTTTGTCATCCCAGCCGGCCAGCGGCGGGAACAGGCAGGCTGAACCGATGGCATTGTCCGCTTCAAAATAGAAAATGCCATCCTCATCGTTGCCGGCGGTCAGGGATACGTATTGCCAGCCGACATCGCGCTGTTCGTTTTGTTGGAAAATATTCATACCGCTGTGTGCATCTCGCTAAGCGGCAGCCGCATCCTGCAGGCTGCCGCAGAATGGGTCAGAGGGGGTTGTTATTATCATCCGCAGCCGCAGCCTGATCCGATGTACGTGACGGATTCAGGGTAATGGATGCGATGCGTTCGGAATTGAGATTGAGGTAGATGTTTTCCACGCGGATTTTGCGGGTCTTGATTGTTTGTCCGTCTTTTTCATAGGTTTCGGACAACTCTTCGCCTTCCACCACCACTGGCATACCTTTAACCAATAAGCTGTGCAGATGTGTGGCACGACGATTCCAATACTCGCACTCCAGCCACTCAGTCGGCCCGGCCGGTACATAATGGTCCTGCCCGTCGACCCTTTGGCGTTTGAAACGGTTGGAAGCAATAGAAAAGTTCAGGACGGTACTGGTTTCGCCGTCGCTGCGGTTGATTTCTTTGAGTTCGAAAGACTGCCCGAGATTACCCCGGACAACGATAGAAATAGACATACGGCCTGTCTCCAAGTTGGAAACGGCCGGATTGTGGATAACGGGTCGGCAAGCAACCCGTTTTATTGCAGATGGGGGCGGAGAGAAGTGTAGTCGGACACAGCCTGCCTGTCAAGCCGGGCACTCACCCGGCATCAAACAGCCAGGGATTGACTACCGCCAAACCGACCGCCTCGAACGGAGAGGTATCCCGGGTTGCCACCATCAAACCGGCGGCATGGGCGGTGGCGGCAATATAGCCGTCGGCTGCCGACACCCCCCGGCCCCGACGGCGGGCGGCAGCCATCAATTCGGCATACGATATCGCTGCTGCGCCATCAAAAGGCAGGATACGCCCCTCGAACAGGGGTAGTACCGACTGCTCCAGCCCGTTATGCAGCACTTGCCGCTTCCTGCCTTCCGGCAGTACGGCAATGCCGTAGCGCAGTTCGGCCACCGTCACGGCCGACAGATAAAGCGTTTCGATCGACTGGGCATCCATCCAGCGCACAACGGCAGGATCGGGCTGCTGCCGAAGAGTCTCGGAAATGACGTTGGTATCGACTAAAATCATTCGTATGACACCGGCTGTGTGACGGAAGGATCACGGACGGTTTCCAAATCCACCCCGCCGGCCTGCCGGCCCAAACCGGTCAGCAGCGAGCCCAATTTAATCCGCCGCTCGGGACGGGCGGCCTGCTCCAGAATCAGACGGATTTCCGCCTCGGTGCTGCGCCCGGCGGAGGCCGCCCGGGCTTTCAGGGCGCGGTGGGTTTCGTCGGACAGGTTGCGGATGGTGATGGCAGCCATGGCAGGCTCCTTTGCAGAAATTATGGAACACAGGAGATGAAATGCTATCATTTTTTTAAATTGATAGCAATCTATTGGATGATAAACGGCAACAAGCTTGGGCGGTCCGACCGTCTGTCAAACCGTATCCGGCCGGTTCAATCGGTTTTCGGTTTGGAAGAAAAACGCAGGCTGACCGTATCCCAGGATTGCCGGTCAAACTCATATTGGGTCAGCATATTTCGTATCAGTTCGCGTTCGAAGATACTGTCTTTCCAATCATGGTGGAAACCCCGGACCACCCACAGATAAACTGCTACCGACAGGTTCAACGATAAGCACCACTGAAATGCTTTCTGAAACAGGATGCCTGCCGATGCCGGGTCGGCAATCCTCTGTGCCAAACCCTGGTAATCGGCTGCATTGTCCGATACCAACCAAAACAAGGCGAAGATCAGTAAAGGGGTCATGACAAAGGATCTAGCCAACAAAACCATGGCCTTGATTAGCAACTTCCCCGTCAATTTCAGATAGACTGCCCGATTGCGCAGTACCCGGTTTTCCAGCTCGTCCAACTGTTCCCCGGAAAATTCCAGCGGATGCCCGCGATCATGATCAACCACCACCTCGCAATACATCGCATGACCGTTCTGCTCCAGCCATGCCGAATCGAAATCCGGCCGGTAATGGCCGAACAGAACCACCTTCAGCTTGCGGGAAATACGGTCAAATAAATTTTGCATTCTCATTTTTCCTTCAGTTCCCCCGTCCGCATGGCTACCTTATGGAATCTATTAGGGTCAATTTGAAAATTGTTTGACCGTGTAACCGTATTCATGATTCACTCCTTTCACGTTTCACTGACCACTACCGATACAGGAATATTCTGCGAGGCCGACATAAACTCCAACTCATTCAGAAAAGCATAATCTGATTTCAACTGCTCCAGCATCTGTTTCCCTTCATCGTGATACTGGCGCATGGTCAGGTGCACGCGCATATGCAGCAGCCTTTCGTCATATGAGGCATTGGCGGCATCTAGCTGTGCTGCAATCGTGGCCCAATCTGTGATGTCTTTTCGTTGTTTACCGATATATTCCGCCCAACAGATATTGGGGACATGGAAGTCCCTACCAGGGTAGGCAGGCAGGATGGCATGATTAACCGGAACGGAGCGGTAAGCTACACGGCGAACCAGCCCCATCTGCCGGGCCGACTGTACAAACTGTTTGGCTTCCCGCACTAGGCAGTAGATGCCGGCTTCGAGGCTGGCGATTTCTTCTGCTATCTCCGCTGGCCGCCTGATTTTTGCTAGACTCCGGCAACATAAATCCTGTTTGCCGTCGGGAAATAAATCATCCATCCGCCACTCCGGAATCACACTTCTTCGGCAGCGCGAGTATTGTCGGCCGTTTCCAGCAGCCCCAACCTGGCAGCCGTTTCTTTCAGTTGAGTCAGCACCACTTCATCGCTGAGCACCCGTTCAATAAAGGCATAGGTCGGTGATATACGGTACAGCAGTACCGCCTCCGACAATGAAGGGAGTGCCCCAGCAGCCACTGCTGCCACTAATTTGGCCGACATGTCCGGGTCGTTCAGCAGGGTTCGCCGAGTAATTCCCTGAATTTGCCGCATCTTCATGGCGGCGGTATACAGGCTCTGCAGCAGGGAGCGAAGTCTACGGCCACCTTCATAGATGATCCGATTGCTTTCTGTATTGCTGGCTAACCCTTTACTGCCCATCGTCAAAGCCAAGCGAACCAACATGTCGTAGGACATTAGTAGCTGCAACAGCCTGAAACCATAGCCCCGCATCGATTCCACCTTGATCAACAACGGATTTCGGTTGGTCATAACGGCAATATGGATGCCAGTGGCAGCATACTGCACGATTTGCTGCCGCATCTTGTCGGTTTCCGACTCCAAATAGGCAGTCACTTCCTCCAAACCCCGTTCGAAGGCCAACAGTTCAGCATGGGCAAACGGGTTGTCCTGTTTTGCCGACCGCACCAGTTCGCCCGACAGCGCCATACCGTAGCGAATACCCGGCCAGCGATGGCTCTTGCGATCATTCTGTCCTTCCCACATCCGCACCGCATGTTTGGTCTGCAACTCGAAAGTGTCACCGCTGCCGCTGAGCTTGCCGATATCGTCAAACGCCTGGTCTTCGGATAAGTAGATTTCATAATCGTCCAGATCGATTGAAGTCACAGAACGGGAACGTGCCCGCCCCGAATGAATCCTCATACGTAGGATATGCTGCTTCAGCAATAATTCATGTTCCACCAACACAGCCAAATCGGCCAAAGCCGCAGGGTTGTCTGATGCCACCGCTAGACGGGCACGTTCCTTCTCCCAGTCATAGCCGTCCGAAAACACCGACTGCTCGGATGTCGGGAAGGACGTGTCAAATGTTTGTTCGACCTTAACGGATTTTGGTTTGACAACCAGTTTCTGTTTACTGCGATTCATGCCGAATGCTCCTGTCTGTTGTGCGGTCGATGACCGCAGGGTGGAAGTTAGGATGTTAAAGTTTTCTGGTTTTGCAGATAAGTTACACCATTCTCGCCCTAGGGATGTTTGTAATGGGGCATTACACCGTTGCACCATTCTCACCCCCTTACCCTTAAAAGGCTTTTGTCGCACAAAATATTTTTACGGCAGCCCTATCCGCCCTAATTATTGCTTTCGGCAGGCCGTATCCCTACCGTACGCAGCACGGAACGGCGCAAATCTTCCGAATTGGCACGGGGTGCATCATTGCCTGCTGCCGCAGCCGCCTGCTTTTGCAAGCGTTGTTCCTGCTCCAGCCGCTGCTTCTCCCAAGCCTGCTGCCGTTCGCGTTTCTCCCGCACCAGCGGTGCCAAAATGCAAAGTAGTTCGCCAGCGGCGGCTTTGCGGCACAGCACGGTCAAAAGGCCGAGCGGGCTGGTTACGGGTTTGGTTTGGCCGGTAATCTCGTCCAGTATCTCCTGCAGGGTTTCGCTATCGGCAGCGGGCAGCAGCTTGTCGAACAGCTTGTGGCTTTGGGCTTTCAGGCTGCTGCCGAAGTGCTGCGGGTAAACCAGGCCGTCGAAGCGCTTGCCGGCAGTATCGGCGGGGTTTCCCTCCTGCGCAGCAGGCACGCCCCCCACATCTGCCGCCACGGTTGCTTGTCCGGTGTGGCCTGGTCTCTTGTTGTAGTCGTTCCCGATAGGGAACTGTGGGTAATCTGAATCTTTAACAATTCGCCCTTTTGCGCTTTCTGTATTTTCCCGATGGTCGCTTCCTAATTTTCCCGTTTGTCGTTTCTTGCTTTCCGGATTGGTGGCGGCTGTATTGTCCCTTTTGTCATTTCTTGCCTCCGGCTTGGTTTCAACGGGGGCAAATCCGGTATCGGCGGCATTTTCCTGAAAGCGGATACCTGTATTCGCCCTTTTGTTATTTCTTAATTCCGGATCGGTAACGGCTGTATTGTCCCTTTTGTCATTTCTGCGATAATCAAGGGGATAGGACCCGATTTGCGTTTCGGGCGCGGTTCGGCGTTCGTCGCGGACACTCTGCTCCAGTGCCAACCAAATGGCGCGGCCGTTGAGCAGGGTAAAGATGCGGCGTGAGGCGAAGAAGTGTTTTTCGATGATGAACTGCAGGTTCTTCAGTTTGTTGCGGGCGGTCAGCTGGGTTTTGTAGGGCAGCGACAGATGGCGCTGCCAGGCCGGGATGTCGAAGCTGACGAACCAGCGCTCTTCCGACCCAGCACCCTTGGCCACGCACTGCTGCATAATGAAGGACAGCATGATGGCCGAGTGGATGCAACCGGTCAGGGTCGCCAAATCGCGGTGGTAGGCGATGCGCTCTTTGAAATAATGCAGGAAGAACAGGTCGGACGGTTGGCGGAAGGCGGCCAGACTCATTGCACTATCGGTAGTGTCGTCTGCGGGCTGCCCGAGATTTTCAGGTAGCCTGCCGTCAGACGGCCTGCCGTTGGCGGCACAGACGGCGGCAGCCAGGGCCGGCAGGTTGAGCCGCATTTCCAAGCGTGCGCCGAAGCCGAAACGGCGGGTTTCGATCAGGTTGCGCTCCAGCAGTTTCTGTTTGCAGGTGCCCTGTTCGCGTTTGCTCAAGCCGGTTTCGTCTTCCATCTCGGCAATCGATTTGAAGATCCAGCCGTCCCGCTCCGCCACCGCCGTTCCGTGCCGCGTCCAATAGACCAGCTGCGACAGGAACACCGCCGCTTTGATCGAACCAGCGACATCGACCAGGCATTTGTAAACGGCGATGGTGCGCCCGCCCTGCAGAGCCTGTTTGCAGCGCATGATGTCGCGGTTGAATTGGTCGGGGGCGGGCAGTTTCACGGCATCACCCTTGGTCGCGCCGCATGGCATCATCGATGGCTTCGCGTTCGTTGCCGCCTTCGCCGGCCGGTTCGTAGCCGGAAATCCAATAGGTCTCGTTCAATACGCAGCGTTTCTCCGGCAGAGGTTCGCCGTCGTCGTCTGTTTCTTTATCGGTAAACGCCACGCTGCCGGCATGGATCAGCCAGTCCAGGCGGTGGCTGTCCTGCACAGCCTGTTCCCAACGCGGGTGGACTTGCAAAATGTCGCTACCCTCGTCAATGATTCCCCTGCCGGGGGAAATCAGCACGGATAAAGCCGCCAGCAGCCATTCCAAATTGCAGCCCTGATACAGGCGGCATAATTCATCCAGCACGCCGGGTTTGTCAGCGTCGTCCAGCCATGCCGGTTCGCCGTACTGGTCGAGCTTGCCGGGATGGTAGCCCAGAGCCGTCAGGCTGAGTGCCCGAGTCAGCTGCAAGGCGGCAGTAATATCTTCTTGTTCGGGGCGCATGATGTTCATACCCATTCACCTTTCACACTGTCAGCGACTGCATATAGCCGTCGCCCAATTCCGCCAGCCGCTGCAGGCTGTAGCGGCAGTGGCGCATCCTCGGGAAACCCCCGTACTTGGTTTCCAGTACGCCGATGTCGCGCAGTGCTTCGGCTGCCAGCCGCTGTTCGCGGCGGCTCAGCCGGGTACGTTCGGTAACAGCTTGTTCCGGCAGCGCCACCCACGGACTGCAATCCTGCCGTTCGGCCAGGGCAATATGCGGCGTATCGGCCTGCACCGCCGCCAGCAGCAGGCAGGCTTTGACCGACAGACCGTAATGCAGCAGGGTTTTCAGGTGCAGGCGGTTGAGCGAGACCGGCGGGGCAGCCACGGCGCACAGCGACACATCGGCACGGCAGCGTAGCAGCCCTTCCAACTTTTCCCCGTCCAAACGGTACAGCGACACGTTCAGGCGGCGTTCGTTGGCCAGGATGCCCGCCTCCAGCAACAGATGGCGCACGCGGTACCAGCTGCCGCCGCCCAAACCGGTTTCCCGGCGCACGATGTCTTCGTTGAGGGCGACCCATTCGCCAGGCCGGTAGCGCGCAACATAGCAGCTGAGGAAATAGCCTGCCGTCACCGAATCCAAAGCTTGGGCGAACTGCACCACATAGGTCACGGGTTCCTCCCACAGTGCGGCCAGATAAGCGGTGTCGCGGTTGTCCCAATACGGAATCGGATCGCTGCCGAACAGCTCGGGCGACAGGGTCGGGACAGGATGGGCGGCAACAGGTTTCACAGGCAGCCCCCTTCGACGGCGGCCACCGTGCTGTACAGCTGGCCGAGGGTGCAGCCGGGATGGCGTTCGGCCAACGCCCGGTAGCGCAGGAAGGTGTCGGTTTCGCCCGCCGTCGCCTGCCAGTCGGCCGCCACCGACAAACGGGCTTCCAAGGGCAGGGCGGGCAGCCGGCCCTTATTGACGGGGATGCCCAGCCGCCGGCGCAGCTGCCGCACATCATCGGCGCACAGCGCCGGGCACAGCAGCAGAATCATACGGTTGCTGCCGCCGTGCCGGATCAGCCATTCGCAGCGTTGCAGGCAGAGTTGCCACCGCTCTTGGCTGCCGGCGACCTCGTGCACCGCCGCCGCCAGCGCGGCCGGCGGCAGGCGGATTTCCACCATGCCGTCCAACAGGCGGGCCACCGCGTGCAACTGTTCTGATGGTAGTTTGGCCAGCATCTCGAAAGCATCGGCGCAGCCCGGCGGGAGGCCGGCGTCGGCTGCCTCCTGGCCGCCTTCGGGCAGCACCAGGGAAGAAACCAGCAGAGCCAGTATTTGGCCGTGCAGCGGGTGACGCTGCTCCAAACGTAGGCGGTAACACGCTTCGTGACGGGTTTTAGCCTTAGTCATGGCCGCCTCCCGCATCGAAAGTACGCACGGCACGCATGGCATCTAAAATGGCTGACACCGGTGTAGTATACGGCGTATCGGTGGTCTGCCATTCCAATACCCGGTCCAATAGGTAGACCCGCTCGCCGATGCCCATGGTGCTGTATTCGTCCAGGATGTCCGCATCCTGCCAGGCCACCCGCACGGTAGAGTTTTCAGGTAGTTTGAGGATGGGGTTATCCGCCTCCATAAAGGCGCTGCCCATCAGCTTGTCTTGTCCGGAAACACGGCATAGGAAGGCAAATACGTTGCCAGCCTCTTCGTGCAGGTGGTCGATGGCGAACACCGCCTGCAGGTTGGTCTGAGAGATATTTTGGAAATCAGGGTATTCGAGATAGAACCCGTAGGGGAAGGCCGGATGGACACGGAAACAGTCGACCAGCCCCACCATCGAGAGCAGGCCGTGCACGGCCTGATGCAGGGCCTGCAGTGCCGCGTCGTGGTCGGCATAGGCGGGAGTAACGCCTGCAGCTGACCGGGCATCGTGCCGTTTCGCAGCCGCATCGAGCGGCAGCGCAACGGTGTTGGGCACATTGGCCGGGCTTGGCATGTCGGAAACGATTTCAGGTAGCCTATCTATATCGGCGGCTGTGGCAGGAGATTGGCCGGTATGACCGCCTGTTTCAGATAGCCTCGTGTTAAGGGAATCTGTCGCAGCGTGTTGTTTTTGAACCCGTTGCGGCAATACATCACCAAATACCTCGACAAAACGCTGTTGCAGGTGACGACTCAGGGCGATCATATCCAGTTCCTGTGTTTCAGCTTCCGTTTGTCCCGCTGCCCACCCGCTCAGGCTGTTGCTCCAGAAACCGTCCAGTTGGTCAACGGCACTGGTGCTTTTTAGATCGTCTTGGAACTGGTAATAGAGTTTACGGATATCGAAGGTTTTTTGATTCGACAGATGTTGTGCCAGCATCCCCAAATCATTGAGGTGATCGGCAGCAAAGAACATTAGACTTAGTGTATTGTGTGTCAGAGATAAGCCGTGTGTCAGAAATAACCCGGCTAACTCGCGCAAACTCAACTTCTTCGGACTTTCCGACTGGAACATAGTCCGTATTGCGGCATAGGCCTGCGCCTTGTCCCAAAAGCACATCTCTGCACGTTGTTCGTTCTCAATCAAGTGGGCGATTTGAATGTCCGCCTCCGAGGTGTATTCGGCAAAGATAGCTGGGATGACGGCGAAACGCTCATCTCCAGTTTCAGCATACAGTTCCTGTACGATTTTAAGGCGGGTGTTGCCGCCCTGCGCCAGCACAAAGCGGTTGTCGCCGGGGCGGCGGGTAATGTGTACCGGCTGTTGCACGCCCGCCTCGCGGATGGATTGTTTAATGTGGCCGTATTGCTCTGAGTCGTGTCGTGTGCGGGGGTTTTTGTCGAAGAAGTCGATTTCATGAACCGATACGTTCATAAACAAACCGGGGAACACGTCGTCCTTGGGCGCAATGTCCATTCCAGTTTGCGCTGGAGGAGCGACTAGCAGGCTGGCGAATGCAGTTTCGGCATTCAGCTGCAATTTTGGCCCAGTACGTTTTATTGTGCCAGAACGGTTGCTGCTACTCATGATCGCACCTCTGCTGACATATTATCCGTACCGGTATCGGCTGCTGTTTCTTCAGGCAACAGATTTTCCAGATGTTCGCCGAACAGATGACATTCCACCTGCTGTTCTTGAATTGGCGGGAACAGTTCGTATACCAACCGAATCATCTGTTGGCGGGCAGATTCCGATTTGCCCGAATGCTTCCATTCGTGGCAATGTACTGGAATTCGCAGCGTGGCTGCTTCCTTGTAGGCTTTGGCATAGGGGATTTCTAAAGGCAGTAGCTGTTTTTTACCGTCCAAGCTCTGGTTGAAATAGGCTTTGATGCCCTCGGTAATGATGCGCGCATCTTTAGTGCGGTCGCGGGCATAAATCAACGCCCGCAGCGGTGGAATCGGCAAGTTCATCACCGCGCCATGTGCCAGCCGATCTAAAGCTTCTTGTGTACCTGAAACGAATTCCCGCGCACTCAGTGTTTCCGGCATGATCGGCGAGAGCAGCAGGTTGGCGGCAAAGCAAGCCGCATCCTGAATTACGCCGACCGATCCTTTGGTGTCGATCAGCACCGCATCGTAGCTCTCGGCGATACAGGGGTGCACCAACTTGCTGCGCAGCAGGAAAGCCCGGTCGGGGCGGTTCTGCACCTTGTTTTGCACGTCGTCGCGGATATTGTTGGACAGGACGATGTCCAGATTGGGATAAACCGTATTGGAAATGGTGGATTGGATGACGGATTCGTCGTTTTTGCCCAACAAAAGTTCCACCACGCCGTTGGGCGCGCGGTAATGTATTGGGTAGAATTTGCTGAGTGAGGCTTGGGTGTCGGTGTCGATCATCAGCACCCGGAAGCCCATATCGGCCAGTATGGCGGACAGGTTGGCGGTTACGGTCGTCTTACCAATGCCACCCTTGGTAGAGACCACGGTCAAGATTACCATCGTAAATATCCTTTTCTATCAAAAGCATATTCACTTGAAGGCAATCAAACCTATCGCACCGCACCAAGCTGAACTCACAGAAAACGAAGTTTTCAGGTAGCCTAATATGCGCTCGACCTATTGCCTTAATGGATGTTTTTAAGTACAATCCACCGCTTGTCTGTAGTATAGGCAAATTCCCTATACCCGCTTTTTAAAGGAAAAACCATGAAACCTGAAATTCATCCCGACTACCACGAAGTTAATGTTACCTGCTCTTGCGGCAACAAATTCACCACTAAATCTGCCATGGGCAAAACCGAATTCAACATTGAGGTTTGCTCCGAGTGCCATCCGTTCTACACCGGTAAACAGAAGATCGTGGATAGCGCCGGCCGTGTGGACAAATTCAATCAGAAATACGGCAATATGTTCAAACGCTAATTTGCTGCCGTGTTTCCCCGAGGCCGCCGAGAGGCAGCCTTTTGTTTTGTCCGTAAATAAGGCGGGATGGCAGGAAACGGATGCCAAACAGGCTGCATACAACGGAAATAAAAGTTTTGACTGAAGCAGTTGGAAAATGGCATAGGCAGGCCATATTGAGCAGTGCAGGTTGGCACATAAGATGCTACCTGAAAAACAGCATTAAATTTCTTTGCCACGCCACACCATGAACCGCGCCGTTTCCATCACCACCTACAATATCCACAAAGGCATGTCGCCGCTAAATCGGCGGCTGCAACTGCCGCAAATGGTTGATGCCCTGCAACATCTCGACACTGACATCCTGTTTTTGCAGGAAGTGCAGGGCGTACACCGCAAACGGCAGCAGAACGTGCCCGAATTTCCTGCCGAACCGCACGGCGAAGTGATCGGCCGGCAGTTCGCTTTTGCCTGCAGCTACGGCCAAAACGCCACCTATGCCGGCCGCCACCACGGCAACGCTATCCTCAGCCGACTGCCGCTGCAGATGCGCACTAATCTAAACGTATCGGTAAACCGGCTCGAACAACGCGGCGTGCTGCATTGCGAAATTCAGCCGCCCGGCTGGGATAGGCCGCTTATCTGCCTCTGCGTACACCTCAATCTGCGCGAAGCCGACCGCAAACGGCAATACCGCACCATCGCCGATTACATCGAACACCAAATTCCATCCGATGCCCCGCTGATTCTTGCCGGCGACTTCAACGACTGGCGGCAGCGCTCATGCAGCCGTTTCGGCCAATTGATCGGCCTGGACGAAGCTTTCGCCCATCTGCCCGCCGGGCGGCCGAAAACCTTCCCTGCAAGGCTGCCCATACTCAGCCTAGACCGTATCTACACCCGCCATCTCACCGTATTAAACGCAGTAAGCCACCAAGGCCTGCCGTGGCAGCAACTCTCCGATCATCTACCCTTATCCGCAGTAGTCTTGCCGAAGTGGTAGGCAGCGGTGAAGCAATCAGCAGCCCATCCGAGGCTACCTGAAATTAAATTCTTGCCAGCCGCTGCCGCCCAGTCCACAATAAGCCCTTTCCAATCACAGCAAAACACAAGCCATGAGCCACGCCCAAACCTTCAGCCGCACCGACGACGTACGCATCCGCAGCATCAGCGAATTGCTGCCCCCCATCGCCCACCTCTACGAACTGCCCATCAGCGAAACCGCCGCCGATCTGGTGGAGACCACCCGCCACCAGATTGCCGGCCTGGTGCACGGCCGCGACCAGCGCCTGCTCGTTATCATCGGCCCCTGTTCCATCCACGATCCCAAAGCCGCCCTCGAATACGCCCAGCGCCTGCTGCCCCTGCGCAAAAAATACGAAAAAGAGCTGCTGATCGTGATGCGTGTTTATTTTGAAAAACCGCGCACCACCGTGGGCTGGAAAGGGCTCATCAACGACCCCCACCTCAACGGCACCTTCGATATCAACTTCGGCCTGCGACAAGCCCGCCGCCTGCTGTTGGATTTAAATAACCTCGGCATGCCCGCTTCCACCGAATTTCTCGATATGATTACCCCGCAGTATTACGCCGACCTCATCTCCTGGGGCGCCATCGGCGCGCGCACCACCGAAAGCCAGGTGCACCGCGAGCTCGCCAGCGGCCTCTCCTGCCCGGTCGGCTTCAAAAACGGCACCGACGGCAACCTCAAAATCGCCATCGATGCCATTGGCGCCGCCTCCCATCCGCACCACTTCCTTTCCGTTACCAAAGCCGGCCATTCCGCCATCGTCCACACCGCCGGCAACCCCGACTGCCACGCCATCCTGCGCGGCGGTAAAGAGCCGAACTACAGCGCGGAACACGTTAAAGCCGCCGCCGAACAGCTGGCCAAGGCCGGTGTAACGCCTAGATTAATGGTGGATTTCAGCCATGCCAACAGCCGCAAAGACTACGCCCGCCAAATGGAAGTGGCGCGCGATGTGGATGCGCAGCTGCAAAACGGCGAGCAAAACATCATGGGCATCATGGTGGAAAGCCACTTGGTGGAAGGCCGCCAAGACAAGCCCGAAACCTACGGCCAAAGCATCACCGACGCCTGCATCGGCTGGGATGCCACCGAAGAGCTGCTCGCCCTGATGGCCGAAGCCAATCGCGGCAGGGTGTGAACAAAGCGGCTTGTGCCGAATGCAATACCCAAAAAATTTCAGGTAGCCCGATACAACAAAAGGCTACCTGAGAAAACATAAATATTTACAAACCGCACCAAACTGTTAAAATCCTTCACTTTCCAATAACGTCTATTTTAACAAGGGCTGAGGCGCAAAAAATTGCGACTGCCCTAGGGAGATACACTCATGCAAGATTTCCGCAAAAACCCAAACGAAAATTTCCGCCAAGCCTATGCCTCCACCGCATTGGAAAACGATTTATTCGATGACAATGAAATGGAAGTAGAGCTGGCCAGCCCGTGGCAGCGGATGGGCGCCAGAATTATGGACGGCCTCCCCTTTGCCGGTATCGGTATTTTGGCAGCCATTTTAGTAGCCTTCACGGGCGGGAGTGATGGTAAGGCAGCGATGGCTGTAATTATTGTAGCTGTTGTGGCAGCTATCGGCTTGTTGATTTACAACTTGGTCATCATGGCTCGCGACGGCCAAAGTATCGGCAAAAAAATCGTAGGCATCCGTGTGATTACCGAAGACGGTGATAACCCAGGTTTTGTTAAATACTGCTTGGTGCGCGAGATTGGCTATAACTTCATTTTTACCCTGATTGGAATAGTTAATGAAAACTTGGGCGATGCACTGGCAACCATCGCCGGCATCATCTGTGTTGTGATGCTCTTCATGGAAAGCCGCAACCGCCAAACCCTGCAGGATTTGCTGGCGAAGACTTTGGTTATCAAAAACTAAACTTTCTGCCATTCTTTCAATAAAAGGCTACCTGAAAAGGCATCTGTCCGCTTTCAGGTAGCCTTTGGTATGTGGGTGGTCGGGTATGAAGCCCACGTCTGCAGGTTTCAGGTAGCCATCAACATTTGGGAGGGCTAGGAACAGTGGTATGTCAAAGCAATACTATGTGTTGGCAAAATCCACTGCCGAATCTATAACATCGCCCTGCCTTCGAGTGGCTGCTTAGAGGCCTGATGCGGGATATCGGGCATAAGTGCCTGCCCTACGGGTTGTTTGGAAAAGCGGTAGGCCGGATACTGATGGCATCTTGCACAAAGACAGCTTGAAAAAACGTATGAGCAATGAAAGCTCTTTTTGCAGGCTGCGGAAGCGGAAAAGGCTACCTGAAATTTTCAGGTAGCCTTTGTGTTTGGGTAGTCTATCCTCATTCGGCAACGGCTTCGTGTCTGCCGGAGGTTTGCCGCAGTTTGTTCCAAACCAGGGCGAGCAGGAAGAGGGCGGCTTGCAGGATGACGATGCTGGGGCCGGTGGCGGAGTTGAGGTGGTAGCTGAGCAGGGTGCCGGTAAGGCTGGTGAACACGGAGGCGGCCACCACGATGATCATCATGCGTTCAAAGCGCTTGGTAAGCAGGAAGGCGGTGATGCCGGGGGAAATGAGCATGGCCACCACCAGCACCACGCCGGCCACCTGCATGGCGGTGATGATGGTCAGCGCGAGCAGGGTGAGCAGGCTGTAGTGCAAGAACTGCGGGGAGAGGCCGGCAATGCGCGCTTGGGCGGGGTCGAAGCAGTAGAGCATGAAGTCGCGCCGTTTGAGCAGCACGGCCAAGGCCACGGCAGCGCAGATGGCGAAGGTTTGCAGCAGCTCTTCCCGGCTCACGCCCAGCACGTTGCCGAACAGGATGTGGGTGAGGTGTTGGTCGGTTTCCACTTTGGTAAACAACACGAGGCCGAGCGCGAACATACCGGAGAACACGATGCCCATCACGGTATCTTCTTTGAGGCGGCTGTTGTTTTTCAGGTAGCCTACGCCCACGGAACAGAGCAGGCCGGAAGCGAATGCGCCGATTTGCAGCGGAATGCCGAACACAAAGGCCAGTACGATGCCGGGCAGCACCGCGTGCGACACTGCGTCGCCCATTAGCGACCAGCCTTTGAGCACCAGATAGCAGGAGAGCAGCCCGCAGGTAATGGATACAATCAGCGCGGTGAGCAGGGCATTCTGCATGAAAGGGAAGGCGAGCGGCTCGGCAAACCAGTTGATCAGCTCAGACATGGCCGGCCTCCATTTCTTCCGCCTGCGGTGCGGCGCCGAATTTTTGCCGCAACAGGCCGTATTTAGGCGCAAACACGAATGCGAGCAGGAACAGCAGGCTTTGCAGGCAAACAATCACGCCGCCGGTGGCGCCGTCGAGGAAAAAGCTGATGTAGGCGCCCAGAGCGCAGGTAATGATGCCGAGCGCCACGGCAATCAGCACCAGCTTGCCGAAGCGGTCGGTGAGCAGATAGGCGGTGGCGCCGGGAGTAACCACCATGGCGATCACCAAAATCGCGCCCACGGTTTGCAGCGCGGCCACCACGCAGGCGCTGAGCAGGCAGAAAAACAAAATTTTGTAGCGCAGCGGCGAGAGACCGACGGCCACGGCCTGGGTTTCGTCAAAAAACACCAAAAGCAGGTTTTTCCAAGTGAGCAGCATAAACAGCAGGCACACGCCGATGATGATGGCTACCTGAAAAATATCTTCGTCGGCAATGCCCAAAATATTGCCCAACACGATTTCCTGCACGTTGACCGCAGTCGGGTTCACCGACACGATAAACAGGCCGACGGCAAAAAAGGTGGTAAAGATAAAGCCGATTACCGCATCTTCTTTCAGCTGCGTGATGGCGCGTATCCACAAAATCGACAGTGCCGCCAAAATGCCGGACACAAACGCGCCGACGGAATAGGGCAGGCCGAGCGCGTAGGTAACCGCCACGCCGGGCACCACCGAGTGCGACAGCGCGTCTCCAATCAGCGACCAGCCTTTGAGCATTAAATAAGACGACAAAAACGCGCACATGCCGCCTACCGCCGCACTCAGCACGATGGCTTTCACCATGTATTCGTAGGCAAACGGCTCTAGCAGCATTTCTAGCATGAGCCGCTCCCTTCGCTGCCGTTTTCCTGTTCTGCACAGCTGCCTTGGGCATCGCTGCAGCAGGGTACGGCGGGCGGATCGTTTTTGGCTTGGCCGTAGAACACGGCGGGGCGTTCGTCGTCGGTAAGTACGGTGAGCACGCGGCGGTCTTCGTCGTCGTGTAAATCACTGCCGGAGAGACGGAAATGGCGCAACACGCCACCGAAGGCCAATTCGAGGTTGTGTTGGTTGAAAGTGTGTTCGGTGCGGCCGGCAGCCAGCACGGTACGGTTGATCATCACCACTTGGTCGCAGAAGTCGGGCACCATGCCGAGGTTGTGGGTCGATACCAAAATCAGATGCCCCTGTGCGCGCAGCTGGCCGAGCAAATCCACAATCGCATCTTCGGTTTTTACATCAACGCCGGTAAACGGCTCATCCAGCAAGATAATCTTGCTCTGCTGCGCCAGTGCGCGTGCCAGGAATACGCGCTTTTTCTGCCCGCCGGAGAGCTCGCCGATCTGCCGCTGCGCCAAGTGGGCAATGCCCACCCGTTCCATGGCTTCCTGCACTTTGCGTTTGTCTTCGGCTTTGGGCAGGCGCAGGAAATTCAGGTAGCCGTAGCGCCCCTGCATCACCACGTCGTACACCGACACGGGAAACTGCCAATCCACTTCCTCGCTTTGCGGCACATAGGCCACCAGGTTGCGCTTGAGCGCCTGCGGCACGGGCAGGCCGCACAGGCGGATGCTGCCCGATTTCGGCTTAATCTGCCCCATCAAGCTTTTAAACAGGGTGGATTTGCCGCTGCCGTTTACGCCCACCAGCGCGCAGGTGGTGCCGCCTTGCAGCGTGAAGCTCACGTCGCGGATGGCCGTGTGGCCGTTGCTGTAGCGAACCGTTACCGATTCAACGCTGATGGAGGCGGCTTGTTCAGACATTATTTTCCAAATCCTCTAACAATAGTGGAAACCGTGGTATTGAGCAGGTCGAGATAGGTGGGCACCGGGCCGTTCTTGGCGGAAAGCGAATCCACATACAGCACGCCGCCGTATTTGGCGCCGGTTTCGCGCGATACCTGCTGCATCGGACGCGGCGATACGGTGCTCTCGCTGAACACCACCGGAATATGGTTTTGCCGCACGGTGTTGATTACGCGGCGCACCTGTTGTGGCGTGCCTTGCTGCTCGGCGTTAATCGGCCACAGATACACTTCTTTAAAGCCGTAGTCGCGTGCCAGATAGCTGAACGCGCCTTCGCTGGTCACCAAGAAACGCTGGTTTTGCGGCACCCGTGCCAGTTTTTCGCGCAATGGGCGGTCTAGGTTGCGGATGCGCTGGGCATAGGCGGCGGCGTTGCGGGTGTAGGTGGCGGCGTTTTGCGGGTCGTATTTAATCAGCGCGTTTTTGATGTTTTCCACATAGATTAAAGCATTGCGGGTAGACATCCAAGCGTGCGGATTGGGCTGGCCGCGATAGGGGCCTTCGTGAATCGACATCGGGGTGATGCCTTGCGTAACCACCACTGCCGGTTTGTTGCGCACGTTTTGGAAGAAGCGCTCAAACCAGCGTTCCAGGTTCAGCCCGTTCCACAGCACCAAATCGGCAGATTGCGCTTTGGCAATGTCTTGCGGCGTGGGCTGATAATCATGGATTTCCGCTCCCGGTTTGGTAATCGACTCCACCACGGCGGCATCGCCCGCCACGTTTTGGGCGATATCCTGAATTACGGTGAAGGTGGTGACCACCTTGAATTTGGCATAGGCCGGGGCGGCCAAGCCTAGGGCGGCCAGCAGGCAGAATGCGGATAATAATCGACGCATTGTTTTCTCCTAATTTAATTTGGTTGAATGAGCGGCAAAGCGGAGCAGTTGCCTAATTTACATACTAGCCTAAATAGAAATTGCTATCAATTATTTTATAGTAGCTTTTATATCACCACAGAAAAATCAGCAGAAGCAATAAGCCTATATCGCTTACGGAATTATTTTATGCGTATTTTGCCGTGCTGTACCAGCAATCATTGCTATAGGCAATAGCCTCTTTGCTAATTTAAATGGCAAAACCGGTTGGGCTGGCGAGCGGGTTTGGCTGTGTTTTCGATGCTATAGTGGATTAACAAAAATCAGGACAAGGCGGCGAGCCGCAGACAGTACAGATAGTACGGCAAGGCGAGCCAACGCTGTGCTGGTTTTTGTTAATTCACTATATTTGTTATCTTGCGTTAAATCGTGCTGCAATGGCTACCTGAAAATTGGATAACTTGTTTTGGCCGGGCTGAAACATTTTTCAGGTAGCCTGCTGTAGAAATTAACAGCGAAGCCTTTAAGTTTACCGGTGGATAATGCGGCGAATCAGCAGACGGTTGGGGGCGAGGGCGGCGGCCACTTCGGGTTCGGCGGGCAGGGGCTGGCCGAGTATTTGCGCGGCGATGAGTTCGCCGCACAGCGGGGCGGTGGCCAGACCTCGGCTGCCGTGCCCGCTGTTCACAAACAAGCCGGGCAGGTGGGGGCAGGGCAGGTCGGGCAGGCGGTAGTTTTTATCGTTGGCGAGTTTGGCGTATTGCACACGCATCGCCACCCAGTCGCCCAACGCACCCACGGCGGGCAGGTGGTCGTAGCAGTCGGCGCGCACGGCGGCATGGCCGGACTGGTAGGCGGACAGGGCGGCGGCGAGTTCGGGCGAGAGTTGTGCCAGTTTGGCGTGGTTGCCGTCGTCTTCTGCAGCACGCAACTCACTGCTTTGCTCGTTGGGCACGAAGCTGGCGCCGAAACAGTGCTGATGGCGATACTCCGGCGAAATATAGGCATCGGCGCTTAGGGCGCAGCGCAGCCGGCGGCTGAAGGGCGAGGCATCAGCCAGGCTGGTTTGGCCGCGGATGAATTGCAGCGGCAGGGCTTCGGGCAGGATATCGGCCAATTGCTCGGCACCGCAGCAGAACACGATGTGGCTACCTGAAAACGTCTGCATGCCTTGCGGCGTATCCACGGCAAGCCGCCATTCGCTGCCATGGCGTTGCAGATTGGTGAGGCGGTGTTGCGTGAGCACGCGGATGCGGGGGGATTCGAGCAGGGCGGCGGCGAAGGATGGCGGGTTAAGCCACGCTCCTTGCGGCCAGAACAGACCGCTCTGCCCGCTAAGCGGGATGCCGGAGCGTGCTTCGGCTTCGGCAGAGTTGACGGCGTAATAAAGATGACGGTTGGCGCGTTGTTCGCCCAGCTCGCGGTTGCGGCGGGTTTCGCTTGGGTTGTGGTTGAGGTGTAGCACGCCGCAGGCCTGCCAAACCGGGCTGTTAGGCAGAAGGTGTTCGAGCAGGCGGCGGCTGTAGCCGTAGCTGCCGAGCAGGAGGCGGGTTTGCAGGGTGGGGTGGGCGGAGATTTTGGCGTAGAGCAGGCCTTGCCGGTTGCCGGATGCGGCGCGGGCGGGCTGGTCGTTTTGCTCGAGAATTAGGCTGCTGATGCCGCGTCGGGCGAGGGCGTGGGCGGTGGCTGCGCCGGCGATGCCGCCGCCGATAATCAGCACGCGTTCCACAGGAATAGGCGGCGGGGCGATTTGCCAGGGTTTGCTTGGGCTAGCCTGTTGCGGCACAGGCGGACTGTTTTGCCAAACCGGTTCGCCAAAGCCGTATTGTACCAACCCGGCGGCTGCGGCGGCGGGCAGCAGATAAATATCGCGTTGCAGCGGGTTGGTGTCGGCGGGGATAAAGTTGGCGGCGGAGGCGGCGCAACTTTTCAGGTAGCCTTTATCGGGCTCATGGAGGCTACCTGAAAAATCGTCGCTGAGAAAAATGCAGGCCGCGCGGGGATGCCGGGAGATGGCGGCGGCAAGCTCTTGTTCGGCGGGGATGCCTTGCCAGATGAGGGCGGGGGTAGTCATGGCGTTTGCCGGCTGGTGCGGGCGGGAATAGGAGACGGGAGGCAGTATAGACAGAAGCAGCGGGCGGCAGCAACTTTGGTTTGCATGTTTCGACGGCGTCAGGCAAAAGGCTACCTGAAAGCATAGCGTCAACAAAATTCAAACCGCTGCCGGTTTTCAGGTAGCCTTTTACAAACTAAACTCCGCCGAATGCTTGAAATGCGCTTGGCTGCCCCCAATTTGCCGGGCAATGAGGCTTTAGCCATCCTATCCAACTGAAAACAATAACCGAGAAGATAATGACCCAATCCCAGCATAATCCCGCTGAAACCCGCACCCTGCCGATGTTGCCGCTGCGCGACGTGGTGGTGTATCCGCATATGGTGCTGCCGCTGTTTGTCGGCCGCCCCAAATCCATTGCCGCGCTGGATGCCGCCATCGAGCAAGATGGGCCGGTATTCCTTTTGGCGCAGAAAAATCCGGCCAACGAAGACCCCGGCACAGACGATTTACACACCATCGGCACGCTGGCCAATATCCTGCAAGTACTGAAATTGCCCGACGGCACGGTGAAGGTGCTGGTGGAAGGCATGCAGCGCGCCCGCGCATTAGCGGTGAACGACGGCGGCGATTATTTCCAAGCCGAAATTGAAGTGCTGGCTGCCGAAGAAAACACCGACGGCCACGACTACGAAGCCCTGCGCCGTACGCTTTTGGCGCAGTTCGACCAGTTCATCAAGCTCAACAAGAAAATCCCCGGCGAAGTGGCCGGCACCATTCACGGCATCACCGACCACAGCCGCCTGGTGGACACCATTGCCGCCCACCTGCAGCTCAAGTTGGAGCAGCGCCAGGAGATTTTGGAAATCACCGACGTAGCCGAGCGCATGGAACACCTGCTCGGCCAGCTGGAAGCCGAGCTGGATATTTTGCAGGTGGAAAAACGCATCCGCGGCCGGGTGAAACGGCAGATGGAAAAATCCCAGCGCGACTATTATCTGAACGAGCAGGTAAAAGCGATTCAGAAAGAGTTGGGCGAGGGCGACGAGCGTGAAGAGCTCGACCAGCTCGAACAGCAGGTGCGTGAAGCCGGCATGAGCAAGGAAGCGGAAGAAAAAGCGCTGGGCGAAATGAAAAAGCTGCGCATGATGCCGCCGATGTCGGCTGAGTCTTCCGTGGTGCGCAACTATATCGAAACGCTGGTAGACATTCCGTGGAAGAAGAAAAGCAAGGTCAGCAAAGATATTGTGCAGGCCGATTTAGTGCTCAATGCCGACCACTATGGCTTGGAAAAGGTGAAAGAGCGCATTTTGGAATACTTGGCGGTGCAAAAACGCATGAACAAGCTCAAAGGCCCGATTCTGTGCCTGGTGGGCCCGCCCGGCGTGGGTAAAACCTCGCTCGGCCAATCCATTGCCAAAGCCACCGGCCGTAAATACGTGCGCATGGCTTTGGGCGGCATCCATGACGAGAGCGAAATCCGCGGTCACCGCCGTACCTACATCGGTTCGATGCCGGGCAAAATCATCCAAAACATGATTAAAGCCGGCGTGAACAACCCTCTGTTCCTGCTGGACGAAATCGACAAACTTGGCCGCGATTTCCGTGGCGATCCGGCCAGTGCGCTGTTGGAAGTGCTCGATCCGGAGCAAAACCATTCCTTTGCCGACCATTATGTGGAAGTGGATTTCGACCTGAGCAACGTGATGTTCCTCGCTACTTCCAACAGCATGGACATCCCGCCTGCGCTGCTCGACCGCATGGAAATTATCCGACTCTCCGGCTACACCGAGGACGAGAAGGTAAATATTGCCATGCAATATCTCGTGCCCAAGCAAATTGAGCGCAACGGGGTGAAAAAAGGCGAAATCGATATTCAAGAAAGCGCAGTGCGCGACATCATCCGCTACTACACCCGCGAAGCCGGTGTGCGCTCGCTTGATCGCGAAGTCGCCAAAATCTGCCGTAAGGTGGTGATGCAGCAGGTATTGGAACAAGATAAGAAAGCCGGCGCCAAACGCGCTGCCGCGCCGCAAACCGTGGTAGTGGATGCGGCCAACCTGCATGACTATCTCGGCGTGCGCCGCTTCGACTACGGCGTGGCCGAAAATGAAAACCGTGTCGGCCAGGTTACCGGCCTGGCATGGACGGAAGTGGGTGGTGAGCTGCTCACCATCGAAGCCGTCGCGCTCAAAGGCAAAGGCAATATCCTGCGCACCGGTAAGCTGGGTGATGTGATGCAGGAATCTATTTCAGCCGCCTGGAGCGTGGTACGTTCGCGTGCCGAAGTATTGGGCATTGCACCGGATTTCTACGAGAAAACCGATATCCATGTGCACGTTCCCGAAGGTGCCACACCTAAAGACGGCCCCAGCGCCGGCATTGGTATGACGCTGGCCATCGTGTCCTCGCTCACCGGTATTCCCGTGCGTGCCGACGTGGCCATGACCGGCGAAATCACACTGCGCGGCGAAGTGTTGCCCATCGGCGGTTTGAAGGAAAAACTGTTGGCTGCCCTGCGCGGCGGCATCAAGTATGTGCTGATTCCGCAGGAAAACGTGAAAGATTTGGAAGAAATTCCGCAAAACGTGAAAGAAGGGCTGGAAATCCATCCGGTGCGCTGGATTGACGAAGTGCTCTCCTTCGGCCTGGAATATCAGCCGCAGCCTTGGCAGGACGTGCCTGCGGCCAAAGCGAAAACCCCGGCGAAATCCGGCGGTCGCGCCACCAAACATTAAGGCGAAAAGCGGCAGGCTGTGTTGTGTGAAAGGCGCAAACCTGCCGCTTTGGCTGAAAATAGCTGCTTTCCAGCCGTTTATTTGCTTGACCGATGATTTTGAACTTGCTATAAAGCAGCCTGTTGCAGACAAACGCATTGGTGCCGACCACAATCGGCCGATTCTTCATTACTCCTCAACTAGAAAGGGACTTAACGTGAACAAGTCTGAATTGATTGAAGCAATTGCTAAGGAAGCTGACATTTCCAAGGCTGCTGCCGGCAAGGCACTGGATGGCTTTACCAAGGCTGTTACCACCGCTCTGAAAAAAGGCGATACCGTGACTCTGGTTGGCTTCGGCACTTTCTACGTGGGCGAGCGCGCCGAACGCAAAGGCCGCAACCCGCAAACCGGTAAAGAGCTGGTTATCCCGGCTGCCAAATCTCCGAAATTCCGTGCAGGTAAAGCGTTGAAAGACGCGCTGTAAAGCACCGCACCTTCTTGCATAAATGGAAAAAAGACAGGCTTCTCGGTCTGTCTTTTTTCTTGCCCATGCTTTCAGGTAGCCTCTTATGCTTGGCAGTGCAGCGGAGGATTCTGGCATTATAGTGAATTAACAAAAACCAGTACAGCGTTGTCTCGCCTTGCCGTAACGTGTGTACTGTCTGCGGCTTGCCGCCTTGTCCTGATTTTTGTTAATCCACTATAAATAAACTGTTTGGAGTTATATCGCGGATTAAATTTGCTTTCGATACAAGACAGCGAGTCACGGGCAATATCCAAATACGCAGTGTTTGCCAAGAGAAACACTAATAAAATTATTACAGGTTAACCGAAATGAGTGCATATTGGTATCAGGCTTGTCCAAAATGTCATGAACAGGGTAGGTTGGTGATTAAAAAAGATATCACTTATAATCAATTGTTTTTATGCTGTGATGAATGTATGGCATGTTGGAAAAATATTAAAGATTTAAATAATAATAAAAACATATTTTATGAATTTTCCATTAGGTCAGAGACGGCTTATGCATCGGAAGAGGATATTAAAAATTCAGAATGGAATAATGATTTTAAAATATATATAAAATAGAGGTTTAGAAACCTGTGTGGGGCATTTGTGGAACGCGCACACGCGGTTTCCAGTTTTCAGGTAGCCCCTTTTTAGGCTACCTGAAAATGTAGACTCAACGCGGTTAAATAAAGTACAGGCTACTTTTCGCGGCTTCAAAACCCTAAAAAGCAGCCTGCACTCTGCCAACCAATAGTTCAGCAAGGCAAGGCTATCGAGAAAGTTAAGTTAATTCGCTATAGCCCGCCACCCGTAGAACCGTTACAATACCGCATTTAATTTTCACCACGTTTCCTTTTTATTTTTATGTTTGCCATTGTCGAAAAACACCGCCGCCTGTCCCAAGTGCTCCTTGGGCTGATTACTGTGACCTTTGTGGGATTCGGTGCCCAAACCCTCACGTCGGGTATGCACAGCAGCTACATCAGCAAAATCGGCAACACCCGTATTACTGCCGAGCAAGTGCAGGAACTGCTGAGGGAAGCGCCGCGCCATAGCGATCAGCCCATCAGCAAAGACGACGTTTACCAATCGCTGGTGCAGCAAGCTTATTTGGAGCAGGGCGCGGCAGAGCTGGGCGTTGGCGAGCTTTCTCTTGAGCAAATCAAAGGCGTGATTACGCGCGATCCCTCATTTCAAGTCAACGGCCAATTCAGTCCCGAGCAGTTTCAAGCCTATCGGCGCCAAAGAGGGATTACCGAAGAGGGGCTGATTGACGAAATGCGCAGCCAATACCGCCGCCAAACCCTTATCAGCCTGTTGAGCAACGGCAATATCGTTAGCGACAGCCAGGCCAACCAAATCCTTGCCCTTACCGGTAGTGAGCGTGAGTTGCGTACTGCGCCCTTCAATGCGGCCGATTTTGCCAGCAAGGTACAGCCCACCGATGCCGCCTTACGTAGCTATTTTGAAGCCAACAAAGCCAAATATGCCCTGCCTTTGGCCGTGAAGCTTGAGTTTGTTGATTTGAATGTGGAAGAGCTGGCCAAACAGCAAACCGTTAGCGCACAAGAATTGCAAGAGGCCTACCGCAATCTGCCCACCTCTGCCAGCGAAGCCAAACCGCCGTTTGAGAGCGTGAAAGCTCAGCTGGAAGAGAGCGTACGCCAGCGCAAAGCCGCCCAAGCCTTGGGCAATGCACGCGAACAGTTGGCACAGCTGGCCTTCGATAATCCGGACAGCCTGCAAAAAGTAGCTCAGGAAATGAAGCTGCCGCTGCAAAAACACGAAGAATGGCTCAGCCAGCCCGAAGCGGCCGCCGCCAAATTGCCGCAGGCCGTGCAGGAGGCTATGTTCAGTGCCGAGGTAATCGAGCGCCGCCACAATTCCGAAGTATTGGATATGGGTAACGGCGTATTGCGCGTGCTGCGTGCCACCGATGTGAGCAAAGCCCGCAATCAAAGCTTTGAAGAAGCCAAGGAAGCGGTGCGCAAAGATTATGTGGCTGTGGAGAGTGCCAAGCTGGCCCAAGCCGCCGCTGCCCAAGCTCTGAGCAATCTGCAGGCTGGCAAAGCAGTGGATAAGCTGCAATGGAGCAATCCGGAAAAAGCCGGTGCCACCCAGCTGCAACAAGCCGTTGGCCTGCAAAACTTTGCCGCCATCGTGAAAGCCCATCCGCAAAACGGCAAACCCGGCTACGCAGTGATTACCCTGCCCAACGGCAATGCTGCCGTGGTGGAGGTGCGCGCCATCAGCCTGCCAGACAACAGCAAGCAGCAGCTGCCGGAACTACGCCAACAAATTGCCGGACGCAATACCGAAGCGTTCTACCGCCAATATTTGCAAGTGCTGCAACGCAAATATCCGATGCAGCAGGGCTCGCAGAAATTGGATCGGGATGAAAACTGATTGATTTTGCCGTTTGAAGGCTACCTGAAAGTTTCAGGTAGCCTTTTGCTATTTCTATTTGGCTTCGGCTGAGTGATATAGTGAATGAACAAAAACCAGTACAGCGTTGTCTCGCCTTGCCGTAACGTGTGTATTGTCTGCGGCTCGCCGCCTTGTCCTGATTTTTGTTAATCCACTATACACTAAAGGCTACCTGAAACTTTCAGGTAGCCTTTCTATCGCTGCAATTATGCTTGTATAGTGAATTAAATTTAAACCAGTACAGCGTTGTCTCGCCTTGCCGTACTATTTGTACTGTCTGCGGCTCGCCTCCTTGTCCTGATTTAAATTTAATCCACTATAGCAAGCCGACTATCCAGCCTAACCCGCGGCCAGATTGCGCAGTTCGCGCACCGCATCGGCAATCTCGCCTGCCGTCAGGCCGATGGGGCCGATGCCGCGGGCGGCGAGCAGCTCTGCCGCCGTGCCGTGCATCCACACCGCCGCGCAGGCGGCATCTTGCATGGGCAGATGTTGCGCCAGCAGGGCAGCCATCAGGCCGCTCAATACGTCGCCGCTGCCGGCGGTGGCCAAGCCGGGGTTGCCACTGTCGTTTTCATACACAATCCGCCCGTCCGGCGTGCACACCAAGGTTTTCGCACCTTTGAGCACCACATAGCTGCCGTAGCGCTCGGCAATATTGGAGGCCGCCAAATAGCGGTTACCCTGCACCTCTTCCACCGAAATATCCAGCAGGCGTGCCGCTTCCAGCGGATGAGGCGTGAGCACCACATTATTGGGCAAAAACATGGTTTCCACTGCCAGCAGGTTCAGCGCATCGGCATCCAGCAGCAGAGGTGCATCGGTATGGATGGCCGCTGTCGTGGTCTGCTCCAACAGCTGGCGCGAGGCATCGCTCATGCCCAAGCCGCAGCCAATGGCGTAAACGCTGATGTCGCGCCGCTGCACCAGTTGTGCGGCAGTGGTGATCATGATTTCCGGGTAATTGGGCAGATACGGTATCGGCAGGCTGTTTTGCGCAAACCCGAGCCATACTTTGCCCGCCCCGCCTTTCAAGGCCGCGCTGGCCGCCAGCACGCCGGAACCGGCCATGCCGGCCGCGCTGCCTATCACAGCCACCGTGCCGAACGTGCCTTTATGGCTGTCTTCCGCGCGTGGTTTGATTAAAAGGGGGAAACGGAAACGGGCAGTATGCTGCCACTGCGCCAACTGCCGGGATAAATCTGCCATATCAAACCTCATGTTATTCAATTAGATAAATGCCAAGCAAACGGCATACCGAGAGTACGGCCATTACGCCGAATATTGAGCTAGGGCAAACACGGTGCAGGCCGCCATTGACCCGGCGCCAAATCCAGCTGCCACAAATCCAACCGCCCGATGCCCACGCGCACCAGCCGCAGGCAGGGATAGCCCGCCTTGGCCGTCATGCGGCGCACTTGGCGGTTTTTGCCTTCGCTGATGCGGATTTCCAACCAAAAATCTGGCACGCTCTTGCGTACCCGAATCGGCGGCACACGCGGCCACAGGCGGTCGGTTTCCGATTTTTCAGGTAGCCTGATCTGCGCCGGGCGGGTAACGAAATCGCCCAAATCCACACCGTGCCGCAATAAGTCCAGCTTCGCTTCGTCCGGGCTGCCTTCGAGCTGCGCCCAATAGGTTTTCACCGTTTTGTGGCGCGGGTCGGCAATTTTGGCTTGCAGGCGGCCGTCGGCAGTGAGCAGCAGCAGGCCTTCGCTGTCGGTGTCCAGCCGCCCAGCGGGATAAACATCGGGCAGTCCGATAAACTCTTTCAGCGAGCGGTGTTTCTCGTGCGGGCTGAATTGGCAGATAACCCCATAGGGCTTGTTGAAAACGATTAAATCAGACATGGCGTGCAGGCCGGTTGGGGTTTCAGGTAGCCTTTGGGGCTGGAATGGCTAGATTATATAGCTGAAATCAAAGCTACTCCAGCCACCCGCGCCCGTATTCCTAAGCAATGCCGGCCATCCGGCGGTATAATCATCCCCGGCTGAGCTGAGGCTACCTGAAAACGCAAACAGCAACGAAGTGGAAGCATAGCGCCATTTCTGCCAAAGCCAAGGCCTAATCCCATCTACATAGCGAGAACACCATGTCCCCAGCCCCCATCCGCACGGGTCGTGCACCCGACCAACTGCGCCCCGTCAGCATCACCCCCCATTTCCTGCCCCATGCCGACGGCTCCGTCCTGATTGCCTGCGGCAACACCAAAGTGATCTGCACCGCCAGCATCGACGAATCCGTCCCGCCCTTTCTGCGCGGCAAAAATCAAGGCTGGGTAACCGCCGAATACGGCATGCTCCCCGCCTCCACCGCCAGCCGCATGCGCCGCGAAGCCGCCCAAGGCAAGCAATCCGGCCGCACCCAGGAAATCCAACGCCTGATCGGCCGCTCCCTGCGTGCCGCCGTAGATTTGAGCCGGCTGGGCGAACGCCAAATCCTGATCGATTGCGACGTAATCCAAGCCGACGGCGGCACCCGCACTGCCAGCATCACCGGCGCATACGTCGCCCTGCATTTGGCCATTGGCAAGCTCTTGGCCGCAGGCAAACTCGCGCACAACCCGATCCGCGAAGCCGTGGCCGCCATATCGCTCGGCATCGTCGGCGGCGTGCCCCTGCTTGATTTGGACTACCCCGAAGACTCCGGCTGCGACAGCGACATCAACCTCGTGATGACCGCCTCCGGCAACATCATCGAAATCCAAGGCACCGCCGAAGGCGCCGCCTTCAGCCCCGCCGCGCTCACCCAACTGCTCGCGCTCGGCCAAAAAGGCATCGCCGAACTGCTGCAACACCAGCAAGCCGCCATTGCAGCGGCCGGCTGAGGCTACCTGAAAGCCGGTTTGCTGTACAATCCGTGTTTGCCGAAGCGGCATTTTCAGGTAGCCTCCAACACGTCAAACAGGCTACCTGAAAGTGCAGTAGCAACAAAGTTAAAACCACCTATCATCCAAACAAGAGAAACCCATGAAACTCTACACCAGCCCCACTTCCCCCTACGGCCGCCTTGTCTTGCTTGCCGCCCTTCCCCGGCATGATCTCGATTTCGAGATTGCCTATACCAATCCGTGGGAAAACCCCGCCGGGCTCCAAGCCCTCAACCCCTTCTCCCAAGTGCCCGTTCTGCAAACCGACAGCGGCACCGTCATCGGCAACAGCCCGTTTATCTTAGACTTCCTGCTCGGCCACCCTTTAAAAACTGCCGAACAAACCTCCACCGCCGCCTTTGCCTTCTCCCTGCTCGACCAGCTGGTGAAACTCTTCGGCCTGCAAAAATTCAAAGCCGACAACACCCCCGACCACCCGCTCACCGAACGCGCCCGTGCCGCCTGCAGCCGAGGCCTGGCCGCCGCCCCGCAACTGGATGCCGAGAGCGGCGACGTTGCCCACCTCGCGCTGGGCATGGCCTTGGTGTTTATGCAATACCGCCTGCCCGATTTGCAGCCCCACCTCAGCCCCGCCAACCAAAGCGCATTGGCACAATTTACCGCCCGCGCCGACGTGCGCGCCGTGTCGCCGGAAAATCTGGAAAGCCGCCCCGCCACCTTGGCGCAGCTGCGGCAAGGTTTGGTTTAGCCCTATCCGCATCCCCGCCGATACGGCAAAGGCTACCTGAAAAACAGCGCTGCCGAATTTTCAGGTAGCCTGCCGTTATAGTGAATTAAATTTAAATCAGGACAAGGCGGCGAGCCGCAGACAGTACACATAGTACGGCAAGGCGAGACAACGCTGTACTGGTTTAAATTTAATTCACTATATAATGCGTGCATCGCCCAAACAATACCGAAAGATAAGAAAGGATTAGCAGCATGAGTACCCCGCAAACCGCCATCATCCCGGAAACCATCACCGCCGCCATTTATATCGAGGCCGACGTGCGCGATAAGGCCAAAGTCAAAACCGCCTGCCGCGAAGCCCTCGCCGCGCTGGCCGACTGCCAAACCCGTTTCCCCGGCCACGAGTTGGGTATGACCATCGCTTTCGGTGCAGACTTCTGGCGCAGCCTGAACCACAGCGGCGAAGGCGAGGAAATCCGCCCCTTCGTGCCGCTGGGCAACGGCCTGTGCCCGGCCACCCAGTGCGATGTGATGGTCCATGTCCAATCCACCCATACCGGCCTGAACTATTTGCTGGCGGAAAAAGTGCTGGCCGCTTTCGGCGAATCGCTTGAAGTAAAAAACGAAACCCACGGCTTCCGTATGCCGGAAGAACGCGGCTTGGACGGCTTCGTGGACGGCACGGAAAACCCGCACGGCGATGAAGAAATCGCTTCCGTCGGCATCATCGCCGAAGGGAAAAGCGCGGGCGGCAGCTATGTGGTGCTGCAACAATACCTGCACGACCTGAACAAATGGGACGGCATCAGCGTGAAGGAACAGGAGCAGGCCGTCGGCCGCAGCAAAGCCGACAACATCGAATTCGCCCGCGAAGAGCGCCTGCCCGATTCGCACCTGGGCCGCACCAACATCAAAGAAAATGGTGTCGGCTTGAAAATCGTGCGCCGCAGCCTGCCTTTCGGCCAAGTGAGCGGCGAGCACGGCCTGCAATTCATCGCCTATAGCGCCAGCCTGCACAATATCGACGAACAACTGAAATTCATGTTCGGCGAAAAAGACGGCAAAATCGACCTGCTGCTGAAACATATGTCCACCGCCAAGCGCAGTGCCTACTACTACGCGCCGAGCGTAAAGCGATTGGCTGATCTGTGATGTTGTAGATTGGTTTGGTTGGCCGGTAATACAAAGGCTACCTGAAAACGTTGCGGAACAGTCCCACGCTTTTTTTCAGGTAGCCTTACTTCTCGCTATCAAGCAATCTAATTAATCACACTGTTTCCTGATCAGCCGGTTTGCCGCCGGCCATTTTGCCGATGATGCTGCCGAGCACAATCCCGGCCAGGGCGAAGGGCAGCCACTCTAGCGAATAGGCTTTCAGCGGCAGTTGTTCGGTAAAGCCCGCACCGGCCACGGAGAGGATGGAAACTGCGGTAGCCAGGCCGGTGGCGAGGCGGTGGGCAAGCAGGGGCATCGGGCGGATGAAGTTGTCGATAATCAGCAGCAGCAGGATGGTCATGGCAATCGGGTAGAGCACCATCAATACGGGCACGGATTTGCCGATAACAGCGCTTAGGCCTTGGTTAGCCAGGATGAAGCTCACGAGGGTTACGGCGATGACGTAGCTGCTGTAGCGGATGCGCGGGAACAGGCCGTAGAAGAATTCGCCCACGGCGGTCACCAAGCCGACCGAGGTGGTGAGGCAGGCGAGGGTAACGATGATGCCGAACAGGATACGGCCGAAGCTGCCGAAGGTTTGGTAGGCGGCGGTATTGAGCAGGAAGGAGCCGATGTCTTGCTGTTTGGCAGACAGGTCGGCCAGGGTGTCGGGCGACACGGAAAGGCGGTTGCTTACCCAGGCCAGGCCGACATAAATAATAGCCAGCGATACGGCGGCGATGATGCCGGCCACAAAAGTTTGCTTCATCACCACTTGGTTATCGCGTTGATCCGCCGGCATTTTGGCCTTAATGGCGTTGATCACAATTACGGAAAAGGCCACGGAGGCAAGCACGTCCATGGTTTGGTAGCCACCGATAAAACCGGCCAAGAAGGCGGATTGGTCGCCAAAGTTGACAGCCGGCATGGTGGGCGGGTTGCCGTAGAGCCACCACACGGATTTGCCGATCAGGGCAAGGATGGCGATGAGCAGGGCAGGGGTGAGGATGGCGCCGATGCGCTCGACCATTTTGGAGGGGTTCAGGCTCGGCCACAGGGTGACGGCGTAGTAAACCACGGTGAAGGCGAGAAGCGAGGTGCGGCCGGCTTCACCGATAAAGGGCAATACGGCCATTTCGTAGGAAGTGGCACCGGTGCGCGGGATGGCGAAGAAAGGGCCGATGGTGAGATAAATCGCCATCAGGAAAATGACGGCAAACCAAGGGTGGATGCGGGTGAGGGCAGTTTTGTAGCCGTTATGGTAGAAAGCGCTTACCACGATGCCTAACAGCGGCAGGCCGACGCCGGTGATGACGAAGCCGAGGAGGGTGCTCCAGAATTCGGGGCCGCTATTGAGGCCGAGGGTGGGCGGGAAAATCAGGTTGCCGGCACCAAAAAAGATGGCGAACAGCATAAAGCCGATAATAAAGGTGTTCTTATTCATGAGTTTTCTAGCGGGCTGCTATTACTTGGATAGAGCCGAGGTAAAAAGGCGTTATGATACCGAATCGGCTGCTAAAGGGGTAGGGCGGTGAGGCAAATGGATTTTTATTTCGTTGAAGCCGATGTTTTCAGGTAGCCTCTGGCCGGTTTGAGGCTACCTGAAAAAACGGTCTGCTTGAAACTTGAGTTGCTAACGCAGGATGCAGGATATGTAAAACGCTTTATCCCGGCAGCGGGAAACAGTATAATCCGACGCTTTCGCCGATGTATTAACCCTTTCTTTCCTTGCGCCGATTTTATGCCGCTGCTGTCTATCGAATTTGCCGCCTTTTTCCTGTGCTTTTTTCCTGTTTACTGGCTGTTGGCCAAGCATCCGCGCTGGCAGAATTGGCTGTTGCTGTTTGCCGGTTTGGGTTGGCTGTGGCATTTGCATTGGGGCTTTGCCGTAGCGGTATTGGCGTTTTCGCTGGGGGTTACGCTGATTGCGGCCGGTTTGTCGCAAGGCAAGGCGCAGGCGGCTCGGTGCAGATGGCTCGCGGCAGGCGTGCTGCTGGCGGTGTTGAATCTGTCGTTTTTCAAATATGTGGATTTTTTCCTGCCGCTGTTGCAGCGCGGCGGGCCAGATCAAGATACGGCGCTGGGCATCCTGATGCCGCTGGGCATTTCTTATTACACCTTTCAAGGCGTAGCCTATCTGGTGTCGGTTTACCGCAATGAAGACGTGCGGCTCAAATGGCGCGAGCTTTTGCTGTATTTCAGCTTTTTCCCCACCATCACTTCCGGCCCGATTGCCCGTGCCGGCCAATTAAAAAGCATCTGCGGCACAGACGGCGGCATGGCGGCGCAAATCCGCAGCGAACAGCCGCGCGTTATTATCCGTCCGGCATTGGCTATCGGCCTGATTGTGCTGGGTATCTGCAAAAAGTGGTGGCTGGCCGGGGCGCTGGGCGGCAATTGGGTAGACCCGGTGTTTGAAAACCCGCTGCAATACGATGCCATCACGGTGCTCACCGCGATGTATGGCTACACCGTTCAGCTGTTTATGGATTTTTCCGGCTACACCGATTTGGTGGTGGGCATGGCTATGCTGCTCGGTTTTCAGCTGCCGCAAAACTTCGCCATGCCGCTGCGCGCGTTTAACCTGCGCGATTTCTGGGACCGTTGGCACATCACGCTCTCCACTTGGATTCGCGACTACATCTATATCCCGCTGGGCGGCAGCCGCAAAGGTTGGTGGCGCACGCAGGTCAATTTGATGATTGCCATGCTGCTCTCCGGCATTTGGCACGGCCACGGCTGGAATTTTTTGCTGTGGGGCGCGTTGCACGGCGTGGTGCTGGTGGGGCTGAACATCGGCGATAAAATTTTGGGCGGGCGAGAGAAATTGTCTGGTTCTTCCCGCTTGGGCAAACTGGCGG
This sequence comes from Eikenella corrodens, assembly GCF_003990355.1. Lineage (NCBI taxonomy): Bacteria > Pseudomonadati > Pseudomonadota > Betaproteobacteria > Neisseriales > Neisseriaceae > Eikenella > Eikenella sp. KCOM 3110. Next base: position 1,372,370 of record NZ_CP034670.1, read on the forward strand.
CGGTGTTGTTTACCGTTAACTTCGTCTGTTTCTCCTTCGTGGTATTCCGCACCGAAAGCCTGGCCGATGCCGGATTGATGTTCCGTTCGCTCTTGGGTGGTGGCGGCAGCGGCGTGCCGGAATTGGAAACCCTGCTGGTACTGGGCGCGATGGTGCTTGCGCTGGCCGCCTACGGTTTCTTGGCCAAGCTGTTTGACCGCGCGGTGGCGCTGTTGGAGCGCCTGCCGATGTGGACATGGCCGCTGCCGATGGGCGCTGCGATGTGGCTGCTGATGGTGTTCGCCCCCTCCGGCATTCCCGGCTTTATGTATGCTAACTTTTAATCACGATAACAATAAGAAAGGATTAAGCAGCCATGAATCCCAGCAAAGCCAAACGCCGAGCCAATAGGAACAAACGCAAACACCGTGATCAAGCCGCCAGCCGCAAAACGGGTGCGGAAAAACGCCCCGAGCAATTGGAGTTGCCGGTGTCGATGCCGGAACGAGGGGCAGCCAAATCCGAACCGCAGGCCAAAACTAAAGACTCATCCCACCATAAAACCAAAGCTGCGGCTAAAACTGATCCGGTATCGTCGCCCCGTTTTCGGGTAGCTTCGGACAAAGCAGCCGGAGCAGAGCATAAAGTGCCGCCACGCAAACCAAAATCTGCGCAATATGCCACCGTACGGCCGGAAAAAACCGCCCGCCCCGTAGCAGATACTGCCAGTCTGTCCAGTCCGGCATCGGATAAACAAAACAAACCTGCTTCGTCGATGTGGCGATTATATGCGGTTATGCTGTTTACCGCGCTGCTCACCGTGTGGTTCAGCCAAGACTCCATCAACGCCTATTGGCAGCAAACTTATCATCGCGCCAGCCCCTTGGAAAATTTAAACGATTACGGCTGGTGGCGCAGCGGCAGCAGCTGGCAGCAAGCCGCCTTGTCGCAGCATGAGGCCGCTTTGGGCTGGCTGGAAGCCAAAAACGAAAGCTGGCGCCAACAGCATACCGCTGAGTATGCACTACCGGATGCGGCCGTAATGCCTACCGTACCTACCGTGCCGCCTGAAGTCGAAAGCAAGCCTGCTTCTGCACCGCCTGTGGCGCAAAACACCGCCTCCAAACCACTGCCGGAGCGCGTACGGCTTTCGGCTGGCGACAAAGTATTTTTTGCCGGTGATTCCATGATGGAGGGTGTAGCGCCGCATGTGCAAAAATGGTTGAGCAGCCAATACGGTATTGATTCGCTTAACCTCAGCAAACAAAGCACCGGCTTGTCCTACCCCAGCTTCTTCGATTGGCCGGCCACCATAGAAAAAACCTTGCGGGAAGATCGAAAAATCAGGTTGCTCGTGATATTCCTAGGGCCGAACGATCCTTGGGATTTTCCTAATCCCGAGCCGGGCACGCGAGGCTACCTGAAATTCCAAAGCCCAGAATGGGAACAGGTGTACCGGCAGCGTATCGAACGCATTTTGGCAGCCGCCCAGGCAGCCGATGTTAAGGTTATTTGGCTGGGTGTGCCGCTGATGAAGAGCAGCCGCCTTAATGCCCAAATGCGCTACCTCGACCGCCTGTTTGCCAGCGAGCTGGCCGGGAAAACCATCTGGCTGCCCACCGATAAAATCATGGGCGGCGGAGACGGGCAATACCGCGACAGCATCAGCATCAACGGGCAAACCGTCCGCCTGCGCAGCAAAGACGGCATTCATTTCACCATCAAGGGACAGCAGCTTCTGGCCGAGCAGATAACCGGCCGCATCGACTACCAACCTGCTCCTGCCGCACCGGCCGCCCCCGCCGCCTCCGAAACCGTTATCGCGGGCGGGAAACCATAAAATTTAAGGATAGTTAGAGTAATGTTGTTTTCCAAAAAAGGCCGCCAACTGGCCTTAATGATCGCCTGTCTGCTCGCCTGCCAGGCCTGCAGCGCCGAAACCGCCGCCCAAGGCACCCCCGAAAAAGCCGAGCTCACCAACTACGGCAGCTGGCAGCCCGTGTGGCTCGCCAAGCTGCAGCGGCTCAGCCGGGGCGGCAACGTAAAATTCCGCATCGTTCAGCTGGGCGACTCCCACACCGCCGGCGACTATTTTACCAACGAGTTGCGTACCCGTCTGCAGCAGCAGTGGGGTGACGGCGGTATAGGCTGGGTGTATCCCAACTCCGTATCCGGCCAGCGCAATGCCCAAGTGCTGCACAACAGCAGCGGCTGGCAGGTGCTGAGTAATCGCAACGCCCATGCCGAATTCCCGCTGGGCGGCATCCTTAACCGCTCCTCCGGTGGCGGCGGCAGCGTAACCGTTAATCCGCGCAACCCCGTTGCCGAAGCCCAGCAAATCACCATCACCGCCCGCCCCGTATTTGCCGACAGCGAACTCAAAGTGCAAGACGCGCAAGGCAGCCAGGTTGCCTCCCTGCCCAACCTCGGCAGCAACGCCTGGCAGTATTTCTCCTTCACCGCCAACCTGCCGCTCAGCTACCGCGCCCAAGCCGGCGACATTTGGGAAATCGGCCACATCAATATTGAAAACAGCCGCCCCGGCGTAACCGTATCCGCCATGGGCATCAACGGCTCCCAGCTTTCCCAGTGGAGCGGCTGGCGTGCCGACTGGCAGCAGGATTTGTCGGCCACCCAGGCCGATTTGGTCATCCTCGCCTACGGCACCAACGAAGCCTTCAACAGCAATCTGGACATCGTGCAAACCAAGCGCATTTGGGTCGACACCATCCGTAAAATCCGCGAAGCCCTGCCCGGCGCAGGCATCCTGATTATCGGCGCGCCCGAATCACTCAAAAGCCGCCACGGCCAATGCGGCCAGCGCCCGCCCTATCTTGATGCCGTACAGCAAATGCAGCGCGACATAGCGCAGCAGGAGCAAACCCTATATTGGTCGTGGCAGACTGCCATGGGTGGCGCGTGCAGCATGAAAAGCTGGATGGCGCAAGGCCTCGGCGCGCGGGACGGCGTGCACTTCACCGCCCAAGGCTACCAAACCGTCGCCGACAAGCTGGCCGACGACCTCATCAAACTGGCCAATAAATAATCGGCCGAACCGTTTTCAGGTAGCATCATGAAATGCAAAAGGCTACCTGAAAATTTAAATGCAGCTGTTTGCCCGAACCAGTTTGTTTCCGTTCCAGCTCGTGCCCGGCATTTGGCCGCAAAGGGCAGGGCAGGCTACCTGAAAACCCGATGCAGGCCGGGAAACAGCAGGCTAATATATTTTCAGGTAGCCTCAAATACGAAAAGGCTACCTGAAAATATATCGGGTTGAAATGACAAATAAAACGAGGCAGCAGGTCGCAAACGATATATTCGTTCAGGCAAAACAAGCCGGCACCGTAACATCCTTATCCAATTCGCCAAACAACCACCTTCCTCCTACAGAGTCCAACCATGCCGCAACGTCAAGACATCATCCGTTGGTGCAACGAATTTTTGCGTACCGCCGAATTTCACGACTACGCCCCCAACGGCCTGCAGGTGGAGGGGCGGGAAGAAGTGCATAAAATTGTGTGTGCCGTTACCGCCAGCCAGGCCGCCATCGATTATGCCGTGGCGCAGGATGCCGATATGCTCTTGGTGCACCACGGCCTGTTTTGGAAAAGCGAGCCGGTAACCATCACCGGCTGGAAACACCGCCGCATCGCTACGCTGATCCGGCACAACATCAATATGGCCGGCTACCACCTGCCGCTCGATGCCCACCCCGAAGTAGGCAACAATGCCCGGCTGGCGGCACGCATGGGCTGGCATATAGAAGGGCAAACCGGCGAGCAAAACCTGCTGATGTTCGGCACGCCGGGGGCAGAAATAGACGGCCATGCACTGCTGGCCAATCTGGCCGAACGTTTGGGGCGACAGCCGGTATCTGCCGGCGATTTATCGCGGCCAGTGCGCAAGCTGGCCTGGTGTACCGGCGGGGCACAGGGCTTTTTCCAACAGGCAATCGATATGGGCGCGGATGCTTTCGTTACCGGCGAGATTTCCGAAGCGCAATACCATTTGGCGCAGGAAAACGGCGTGCTGTTTGTGAGTGCCGGGCACCATGCCACCGAGCGTTACGGTATCCAGGCGCTATCGGCGCGGCTGCAGCAGGAATGGCCGCTGGATTGTTTGTTTTTTGATGAAGATAATCCGGCTTGAGTCTAACTTGGCAGCATAGCCTTTACATTTTGCTTTTCAGGTAGCCTTTAGCCGCGTTTCCATTATGCGGACAGGAGGTTGCGTTGTTGTACTTATCCCCACGCAACCTGCTGCGACAAGACAAATCTTTACTTTATTTCAAATACTGCTTTAAGTGTTGATTTAGATTAAGGTAGAATCACGCCGCTGCGCTATTGGCAGCAAGAGGCCTTTGTTAGGTTGCCGCCTTGCGGTGCGCAACGGCTGCTGTGCAAAGGCTTCGATATTTCGGTATTTTCAGAGTATTAGGATGATTGAGTAATGACTAACCAAGAAATCAATCAGGAACGGCGGCGCTTTTTGGTGCTGGCCACTGCTGGTGCCGCCGGCGTGGGCGCACTAGGGGTAGCCAAGCCTTTCGTCGCCAGCTTTTTCCCTTCGGAAAAGGCTAAAGCGGCCGGCGCGCCGATCGATATTGATGTAAGCAAAATCGAGGCCGGCCAGCTGGTTACCGCCGAATGGCGCGGCAAGCCAATCTGGGTGCTCAACCGCACCGAGCAGCAGCTGAAAGATTTGCCTTCCTTAAACGGCGAGTTGGTCGATCCCTCCTCCACTGCTGCCGACCAGCAGCCGGTATACTGCCAAAACGAACTGCGCTCCATCAAAGGCAAAGATAATATCTGGGTGGCCGTCGGTATCTGTACCCATTTGGGCTGCTCGCCCACCTTCCGTCCCGACCTCGCTCCCGCCGACTTGGGCGCAAACTGGAAGGGCGGTTTCTTCTGCCCCTGCCACGGCTCCAAATTCGACTTGGCCGGCCGCGTGTTCAAAGGCGTGCCGGCACCGTCCAATCTGGTGATTCCTCCTTATAAATACCTGTCTGAGACCACCATCCGCGTGGGCGAAGACGGCTGATACCGGGGAACAAATCATGACCGAACAAACCAATAATAAAGCCAAAGCATTGCTCGACTGGGTGGACGCGCGCTTCCCCCTGTCTCGAATGATGAGGGAGCACGTAACCGAATATTACGCACCGAAAAACTTCAATTTCTGGTATTTTTTCGGTTCGCTGGCCATGCTGGTGCTGGTGATTCAAATTGTCAGCGGCATCTTCCTCACCATGAACTACAAGCCAGACGGCAACCTAAACCAATACCATCTGCCCGCTGCGTTTACGGCGGTGGAATACATCATGCGCGATGTATCCGGCGGCTGGATTATCCGCTATATGCACTCTACCGGCGCTTCGATGTTCTTCATCGTGGTGTATCTGCACATGTTCCGCGGCCTGATTTACGGCTCGTTCAAAAAACCGCGCGAGCTCGTGTGGGTGTGCGGCGCGCTGATTTTCCTCGCCCTGATGGCAGAAGCCTTTATGGGCTACCTGCTGCCTTGGGGGCAAATGTCGTTTTGGGGTGCGCAGGTAATCATCAATCTGTTCGGCGCCATCCCCGTAATCGGCCCGGATTTGTCCACTTGGATTCGCGGCGACTTTAACGTTTCCGACGTTACGCTCAACCGTTTCTTCGCCCTGCACGTGATTGCCGTGCCGCTGGTGCTGGTCGGCCTGGTGGTGGCGCATCTGATTGCGCTGCACGAAGTGGGCTCCAACAACCCCGACGGCGTGGAAATCAAAAAGCTGAAAGATGAAAACGGTATCCCGCTCGACGGCATCCCTTTCCATCCGTATTACACCGTGAAAGACATTTTGGGCGTGGTGGTGTTCCTGATTGTGTTCTGCTCTATCATGTTCTTTGCCCCCGAAGGCGGCGGCTACTTCCTCGAAGCGCCCAACTTCGATCCGGCCAACTCGCTGAAAACTCCGGCACACATTGCTCCGGTGTGGTATTTCACTCCGTTCTACGCCATCTTGCGCGCCATCCCCTCGTTTGCCGGCACGCAGGTGTGGGGGGTGATCGGCATGGGTGCGGCAGTGGTTCTGATTGCCCTGTTGCCTTGGCTTGACCGCTCGCCGGTGAAATCCGTGCGCTACCGCAACACCACTTTCAAAACCATGCTGGTGCTGTTTTTGATTGCCTTCATCGGGCTGGGCATTTTGGGCGCTCAGGTAGCCAGCGATTTGCGCACCGAAATCGCCCAGTCGTTTACCATTTTTTACTTCCTGTTCTTCCTCGGCATGCCGATCTACACCAGTCCGCAACGCCCGAGCTTGGCCGCATTCAAGCAGAAGCTGGCTGCGCAGCCTTTGGCCGCCATGTTTGCCGCAGGCTGGGTGGGCGGCGTGATGCTGATTGCTGTGTTGGTGAGCATTTACGACCTCTATCTGCTCGCCCGCCTGTTTTTCGCCGACCCGTTCCGAATCCAAACCCTGCTGATCCGCGTATTCTCCGTGCTGTATATGGCCTTCTTCTTTGTCGGCACGCTGCTGAATACCAAGCTGAATGTGGATCAAGCAGTGCCGGAACGCGTAACCATGAGCACTACCCGCCAGAAAATCATGTTCTTCGTGTATACAGCCATTACGCTGGCGGGTGCGTATCTGTTTGCCAACAGCATTTAACAGGAGCGGCGAAATGAAAAAACAATGGAAAAACTGGCTGGCCGCGCTGATGTTGGCCTTGCCGCTAAGCGCCAACGCCTCCGGCGGCGGCCACTACGAACATGTGGATATCGACTTGGGCGACCAAGTGAGCCTGCAACACGGCGCACAAATTTTTGCCAACTACTGCCTTTCCTGCCATTCGGCCAGCGGTATGCGCTACAACCGCTTGCAGGATTTGGGCTTGAGCGAAGACGAAATCCGCAAAAACCTGATGTTCACCACCGATAAAACCGGCGACGTGATGCAGTCGGCCATGCGCCCGGAAGATGCCAAACGCTGGTTTGGCGCCGAGCCGCCGGATTTAACCCTGATTGCCCGTTCGCGCGGTGCGGATTACCTCTACGCCTATTTGCGCGGCTTCTATAAAGACCCGAGCCGCCCCACCGGCTGGAACAACCTGGTGTTCGACAAAGTCGGCATGCCGCACCCCTTGTGGGAACAGCAAGGTATCCGCGCGGTGGAGCTCGACAGCAAAGGTCAGCCCGTGATGATGAAAGACGAACACGGCAACCTGGTGCCCAAATTGTATTGGGAAACCACCGGCCTGCATAGCCGCCGCCTGCCCAACGGCGAAGTGAGCGCCAAAGAGTTCGACCGCTACGCCAAAGACCTCGTGGCCTATCTGGTGTATATGGGCGAACCCGCGCAGCTGCAACGCAAACAAATCGGCTACGGCGTGTTGCTGTTCCTGTTTGCCATCATGCTGCCGTTGGCCTACTTCCTGAAAAAGGAATACTGGAAAGACGTGCACTAAGCAGCACAGTAAGAAACGCAGGTTGCCAACAGCCTGCGTTTTGGTTTGGGGAAAAAGGCTACCTGAAAACCAGAGTAACCGTTTGGTTTCAGGTAGCCTTTGATGCAGGAAATAGCCACGTTACCGTTGGTTTGCGGACAAGCAGCCGGATAACAAATCATAGTGAATTAACAAAAATCAGGGCAAGGCGACGAGCCGCAGACAGTACGGATAGTACGGCAAGGCGAGGCAATGCTGTACTGGTTTTTGTTAACTCACTATAACCAATACCGGCCTCATTTCATTATTTACACAGCATTCCTAATCATCTCTTCTGTTTCGATATAACATAATATTTTTAAAAATAATTTTTTACAGATTGGGAAAAACAAAGATTATAATAGACCTCTTGCGAAAATATTCATCCCATCGCATTAACCAGTCCTGCAATCAGATTTGCCCTTAACCCGAACCGTTTCCGCCTGTTGCGGTAAGGCAGCGACAATATTTTGAATATCTTCAGTTTCCTGTTGATGTGCTCGATGACGGTTCTGAGTTTGCCTAACCGCCTGTTCGCCTCTTTATCCTGTTTGTCCGGCGGATGACGTTTGGATTTCTTTTTCGGAGTCTGTAATCCGGTTTTGGCCAATCCTTGATAACCCTTATCCGCAATGACTATTTTGTAGGGATAAAGCTCTGCAAGGTGCCTCTTGGCTAAACGCATGTCATGCCGGGCACCCATCCCCGTCCGGATGCTGATGATTTTTTCCGTTTCCCTGCCGTATATGACCCGGATTTTAACCGTGTGCCGCCTTTTCTTGCCGCTGTAATACTGCCGCTGTTTTTTTGGGACGTTCAATCGGGCTTTCGGTAACGTCAATGATGACCGTTTGGTCGCCCGGATTCTTGTGCTTTGGCAGGGAGAAGCGTTTGCAACGGATGAGGGCGTCCTCGGTTTTACGGATGGTGCGGCAGACATTGCTTTCGGAAAGGCCGTAGATGGCGGCCAATTCGAGTTGGGTATGGTAATGGCGCAGATAGCTTAGGGTAAGCAGCAGTTGGTCTGCCAAACCGAGCGTATGCGGCCTGCCTGACTTGACCTTCCGGCTTTCTGCTTCTGTGGTGACTTGCAGCATTTCATGAAACAGGACGGGCGTTACACCTGTGAGCCGTTTGAATTCGCTATCGCTTCTTTGGATGAGGTTTTCGTATTTCATTTGGGAATGGTAAATCTTCAGGATACTTTCGCAAGAGGTCTAATGAACACGTCCGGAATTCTCCGGATTCTTTCCCGACTGACCGATTATTCATCGGCAAACATATTAGGAGAGCATTATGAGCAAGACCATGAAAGCCATGACCTATTACGGCGAAAACGATGTCCGCTTCGAAGACTGCCCGGTTCCCACTATCATTGATCCTACCGATGCTATCATCCGCGTTACCAAAACCACCATTTGCGGTACGGATTTGGGCATCATGAAGGGCAAAAACCCGGAAATCGAAGCAGTTGCCCGCGAAAAAACCGGCAAATGGGAAGGCCGCATTCTCGGCCACGAAGCCATCGGCGTGGTGGAAGAAGTGGGCTCTGCCGTTAAGGACTTCAAAAAAGGCGATAAAGTGATCGTATCCTGCGTGAGCCACTGCGGCACTTGCGATAATTGCCAGAAACAGCTCTATGCCCACTGTCGTAAAGAAGGCGGCTGGATTATGGGCTATATGATCGACGGCACTCAAGCCGAATATGTGCGCACGCCGTTTGCCGACAATTCGCTCTACCACCTGCCCGAAACCCTCAACACCGACGTGGCCGTATTCCTCTCCGACGCACTGCCCACCGGCCATGAAATCGGTGTGCAATATGGTCAAGTGAAACCTGGTGACGCCATTGCCATCGTTGGCGCTGGCCCCGTTGGCATGGGCTGTCTGCTGACGTCCCAATTCTATTCTCCGGCCACCATCATTATGGTGGATATGGACGAAAACCGCCTGGTCATGGCCAAAGAAATGGGTGCCACCCACACCGTCAATCCGAACAAGGAAGATGCCGTGGCCAAGATTTTGGAAATTACCGGCGGCCGAGGCGTGGATTGCGCCATGGAAGCCGTGGGCTACCCCGCCACTTGGGATATCTGCCAAAAAGTAGTAAAAGAAGGTGGCCACGTGGCCAACGTCGGCGTACACGGCAAATCCGTGGAGTTCGATTTGGCCAAACTGTGGATCAAGAACATCACCGTTACCACCGGCCTGGTCAACGCCAACACCACCGGTATGCTGCTCAAAGCCTGCGAATCCAGCAAACTGCCGATGGAAAAACTGGCCACCCACCGCTTCAAATTCAGCGAAATGGAAAAGGCCTACGACGTGTTCAAACACGCTGCCGACACCAAAGCGATGAAAGTCATCATCGAAGTGTAAGCCGGTTTGCCTAATGAAATGATAAGAGGGCTACCTGAAAATTTTCAGGTAGCCTTTTGCTGCGCCCAAGCAATATGAATATCTGCAGCGGGCAGTAGGGCGCTCAAGCGAACCAGTGCGGCAGAAGAAATTGACTACCGCTTTTTCCCGCCCGCCCGTTAGGCTAAAATACGCCCCGCCAAACCAAATGAAGGAAACCATAGCTATGAACTTAACCGTTATCGATCATCCGCTGATCAAGCACAAAATCACCCTGATGCGCAAAGCCAACTGCAACACCTACCAATTCCGCACTTTGGTAAAAGAGCTGGCCCGCCTGATGGCCTATGAAGCCAGCCGCCATCTGGAAACCGAGCCGCTTTCTATCGAAGGCTGGTGCGGCCGCATCGAAGGCGAGCAGATTAAAGGCAAAACCGTAACCGTGGTGCCGATTTTGCGTGCTGGCCTGGGCATGCTCGACGGCGTGCTCGACCTGTTGCCCACCGCCAAGATCAGCGTAGTCGGCCTGCAGCGCGACGAAGAAACCCTGCAACCGGTTTCCTATTTCGAGAAATTGGTGAGCAAAATGGACAAACGCCCGGCCATGATTCTCGACCCGATGCTCGCCACCGGCGGATCGATGGTCGCCACCATCGATTTGCTGAAGAAAAAAGGCTGTCGCAACATCACCGCCTTGGTGCTGGTGGCCGCGCCTGAAGGCGTGAAGCTGGTGAACGACAAGCACCCGGACGTGAAAATCTACACCGCCGCGCTCGACAGCCACCTCAACGAAAACGGCTACATCATCCCCGGCTTGGGTGATGCCGGCGACAAGATTTTCGGCACCAGGCAATCGGCTTAATTGCTCAACTCATCGTGCCAACAGGCTACCTGAAAACCGTGAAAGCACTTTCAGGTAGCCTCTAAACTCATCATCGCATTTCCCGCCAAGGCTACCTGAAAAAGCGGGCAAACTGTTTTCAGGTAGCCTGAATTGCCACTTGGCAGACTCCACCGAACGACTATAGCCAAAGCGATTATTCCCCTCCAGCAGGCAGGAATCTGCGCTTGAGCTATCCCGAAAAACAACGTCATGGTCTCCACCCTCACACTCCTCTCCCTTGCCGCCACCGGTTTTCTCGGCGGCGGCCATTGCGCCGGTATGTGCGGCGGTTTGAGTACTGCCTTTGCCCTGCAGCTGCCGCCGCAGGTGGGGCGCGTGAAGCTGATTGTGCTGATGAATCTCGGCCGCATCGGCAGCTACACTTTCATCGGCTTCTTGCTGGGCGCGCTGGGGCAGTTCGGCATTTCGCTGGATCAAACCCGCCTGTTGCAGCATATCCTGTTTGCCGCCGCCAACCTGCTGCTGCTGTTTATCGGCCTGTATCTGGCCGGGCTCAACGCCTATGCCGCACAGGTGGAAAAGCTCGGCCGACCGGTGTGGCGGCGGCTCAATCCGCTGCTTAACCGGCTCTTGCCCATCCAAAACACCCCCGCCTGCTTCGGCGTCGGCCTGCTGTGGGGCTGGCTGCCGTGCGGCATGGTATACAGTGCTTCGCTGTATGCGCTGGGCAGCGGCAATGCGGCGGATGGGGCGCTGATGATGCTGGCCTTTGGCTTGGGCACGCTGCCGAACCTGCTGGCAATGGGGCTGTTTGCTAACCAACTCAAAGGCCTGCTGCAACATCCGCGTTTCCGGCTGGCAGCCGGGCTGAGTGTCAGCCTGTGGGCGGCATGGCAGCTGTGGCATGGAGTGGCGGTTTGGCTGCAGGCTGGTTGATCAGTTTGAAACAGCGATGGCGCAATAACAGCCGGATGACTGCACTTTTCCCATATCGGGGAACGGTTATCCGGCTGTTTTATAGTGAATTAATAAAAACCAGTACAGCGTTGGCTTACTTTGCCGTGCTATTGTACGGTCTGCGGTTCGCCGCCTTGTCCTGATTTTTGTTAATCCACTATATATTCGGCTAGCTACCGGCAGCGACGCATAATTAAAGGCTACCTGAAAGTTATTCGCTTGCTGCTTTTCAGGTAGCCGGATAGGCTAGGGGGCTTATATCAGATCAGCATCTGTGGTAAATCAAAATTGCGTTGGCTCGCCGAGCTGTAAAGCGTGCACTGCTTGTGGCCAGTCGCCTTGTCTCATTCCTAATTTAAATCCGCTCTATCCTTGCCTCCGCACCTGGAAAAATCGTTGCAACAGTTGCGCACTTTCCCTTGCCAACACGCCGCCTTGCACGGCGGTGTGCGGGTTGAGTTGTTTGTTGGCAAACAGGTCGAGCACGCTGCCGGCAGCGCCGGTTTTCGGTTCGGGGGCGGCATAAATCAGGCGGCGGATTCTCGATTGCATGATGGCGCCGGCGCACATGCTGCACGGCTCGAGGGTCACGTATAAATCGCAGCCGTCCAGCCGGTAGTTGCCCAAGCGGCGGCCGGCCTCAGTGAGCGCGGCGATTTCGGCATGGCGGCACACGCTGTGTTCGGCCACGCAGGCATTGGCGCCGCGCCCGATGATTTCGCCCCGGCACACCACCACCGCGCCCACCGGCACTTCGCCTGCGGCCAAAGCTTGTTCGGCCAGTTGCAAAGCCTGCCGCATCCAATGTTCGCTTTCTTCCGGCGGCGGGAATAGCGCCACCGGGCGATGGGCACGCAGTTTGGCGCGCCATGTGGCTTGTTCGGCTTCGTTCAGGTAGCCTTCCCGCCCTTCGGCCAACAATACCAACTGCCACAGCGTGGATTCGGTCACGGTGAGGCCGCTGGCTTTGAGCAGCAGGAAAGCGGTGGCGGGCGTGGTGCGCTGTAGTTCGGCGGTGTCGGTTATACCCAATTCAAGCAGCGCTTGCCGGGTTTTGGGGGCAAGCGGTGGGGTAGTGAGCGGGGTGGCGTGCATAATGGACGGGAATAATGGCTGAATGGGCAGCATCATAATTGCGTGGCTGTGCTTGAGGCAAGGCAGGAGGCTACCTGAAACGCAGAGATAGGTTTCAGGTAGCCTTCATTCCCGGCGGCAAGCCTTGCAAGGCCGTTGGCAAATCGGGTAGGATTGGCCGCTTTTCGATGGTCGGCTTTTGCCCGGCGTCGCTTTGTTTTTCACGCAAACGGCCTGGCGCCGTTTGGCATAATATGGGCACTTATGTCTGATTTATTTCACTTTCCCACTTTCGACGAACAGTATCCCAATCTGCGCGAACGGGGCATCCGCAAATATGCGGTAGTGTATCTGCGCGACCAAATCCAACGCCTGCTGGCGCGGCGGCAATGCGAAGCGTTTACCGCCTTCATCAACCGGCATCCGATGTGGGCACCGATTTTCCAACATAATCCCTATGCCGCCCGCGCGGTGCTGGATACTTATGCCGACAACCGCTTCGGCAAAAACGAACGATTGCAGGCTGTAATCAACAACTTCACCTTGGCGCAAAGCAAACCTTCCGCCGCCAAGTGGCAAGAGCTGGTGGCGCAGCGCACGGTATTGCTCAACCATCCCGCGCCCGAGCTCTCCATCAGTTTGAATATCAACCATAAAGACCCGTTGGAAGGCTTCTTTTTGGTGAGCCTGCAAAGCACCGAGCGCAGCCGTATTTACGATGCCGTATTCAGCTTTATCGCGCCCAACGGCCTGCTGATCACCTCCATCCAAGGCCCGCACAGCAGCGATGCCCCCGAGCTTATCCGCCACACCACCAAGCAGCTGCACGGCGTGCGGCCGATGTTTATGATGGTGAACGTATTCAAGCTGATGGCTGCCGAACTCGGCTGCGGGCTCTACGGCATTCCGCACAAAAGCCAAGCCAAATTCCGCTGGAACGACTCCAGCCGCCTGCTGTTCAACTACGATGCCTTCTGGCAGGAAAACCAAGGCAGCCTCGATGCCAACGGCTATTGGCGGCTGCCCACTCAAATCGAGCGCACGCCGCTGGAAGAAGTGCAAAGCAAAAAACGCTCTATGTACCGCAAACGCTATGAAATGCTGGATACGCTGGAGCAGGATATCCGCCGCTTCTTTCGTTCGGAAAGTTGATTGCGAGGCGGCAACAGTGTGCCCACTGCGTTTCAGGTAGCCTTCCAACCGACGGGAGGCTACCTGAAACCTATCCGCTCCAAAACCAAGCCCTGTATGTTCAGGCAGCCTCTTATGGCGATGAACATATAGTAGATTAAATTTAAATCAGGACAAGGCGGCGAGCCGCAGACAGTACAAATAGTACGGCAAGGCGAGGCAACGCTGTACTGGTTTAAATTTAATTCACTATACAGGGCTGAGTTTTATGGGTTTAAACTGTTTTGCCTTTGTATTCGCATAAGTCATACACGATGCATTCGTGGCACAGGGGCTTTTGCGCTTTGCAGGTGTAGCGGCCGTGCAGGACGAGCCAATGGTGGGCGTTGAGCAGGAATTCTTTGGGCACGAAGCGCATGAGTTTGTCTTCCACTTCGCGCACGTTTTTGCCGGGCGCGAGATTCATGCGGTTGGCCACGCGGAAAATATGGGTATCGACGGCCATGGTCGGTTGGCCGAAGGCGGTGTTGAGTACAACATTGGCGGTTTTGCGGCCGACACCGGGCAGCTCTTCGAGCGCTTCGCGGGTATTCGGCACTTCGCCGCCGTGCTTTTCCAGGAGCAGGCGGCAGGTTTGCATAATGTGTTTAGATTTTGTTTGGTAGAGGCCGATGGTACGGGTATATTCCATCAGTTGGCCTAGGCCCAAATCGAGGATGGCCTGCGGGGTGTTGGCCACGGGGAAGAGCTTGGCGGTGGCCTTGTTCACGCCTTTGTCGGTGGCTTGGGCGGAAAGCAGCACGGCGATGAGCAGCTCGAAGGGGCTGTGAAACACCAGCTCGGTGGTGGGGTTGGGGTTGGCGTTGTGCAGGCGTTGGAAGATTTCGCGGCGTTTTTGCTGGTTCATGTTTGACAGGTGGGGTTTATAACTTACTGGATAAGCTTTAGAAATATTTTCAGGTAGCCTTAATTGAGGCTACCTGAAAACGTTGCGGGCTTGGGCAACGGTTAAGTGCCGCTGCTCACGCGCAGTTTTTGGCCGGGGTGCAGCACGCTGTTGCCCAAGTTGTTGCTGCGCTTGATGTCGGCCACAGAGGTGTTGTAGCGGCGGGCGATGGATTGCAAGGTATCGCCGCTGCGCACAGTGTGGGACACGGTTTGCTGGCGGCCGTTTCTGCCATTGCGATCGTTGGCGGCGCGGTTGTTGCGCTCGCTGCCGCGTTCGTTGCGGCTGTTGGGTTTGTTGTCGGCATGGCGGCTGGCAGCCTGTTGATTGCTGCCGCCGCCCACGTGCAATACTTGACCTGGATGGATGTTGTTGCCGCGCAGGTTGTTGGCACGGCTGAGCTCGGCCATGTCTACGTTGTAGCGGCGGGCAATGGAATACAGCGATTCGCCGGGCTGCACTTTATGGGTGACGGTTTGTGCGCCGCGGCGGTTGGCTTGTTGTTCTTGGCGGGTTGCCCGGCGTTGGTTATTGCCGGTGTTGGCGGCCAGCTGGCCGGAGTCGGCGTTGTTGGTGCGGCGTGCCTCAGCTTGGGCTTGGTAGCGGGCTTCCTGCGCTTCGGGTTGGGCTAAGGATGCGCGCACGGCGGCTGCGGCGCTGTTGCCGTTGTCGGCTTCGTCGGCAGGCGGGATATCGTTTTCTACGCTGCTGCTGTTGGCCAAGGACATCAATGGGTCGGGCTGGAGGTTGCTGTTGTCGGCAAGCTCGACAGTTTCAGGTAGCCTGTCTGTTGGGGTATTGATATTGCTGGAAGCAGCAGGTTGCTCTACGGTTTGGGCAGCCGTTTGGATAATCGTCGGAGCCGTGGCTACCTGAATATCGGGTGAGCTGGTTACACGAGGTGCCGGCTCGGCAGGGCGGGTGTTGTTGGCAGCCAATGCGGCAAAAGCGGCAGGAGCCGGGTTTGTTGCCTGCTGTACGGGCACACGAGCGGGTTCAGACTGGCGGGCCGGTTGGGCTGAGGCTACCTGAACAGGAGCGGGCGGTGTGGCAACAGGCTGGGTAGCAGGTTTGGCAGCAGCCACGGCGCTATTGCGCTCAGTTACGTTCTGGCTATTGCGACGGATAAGGTTGCCCAGCGGGTCGTCGCCGGCGGGCTTGTTATCAGCCAGTATCTGCACGCCGCGGCCGAGCTGGCTGTTGTTCAGGCTGTTTTTGGCCACGAGAATAGGCAGGCCGGCACGGATGGTATTGCTGCTCAAGCCGTTGGTGCGGCGCAGGTCGGCCACGCTCACGCCGTTGCGGTCGGCAATGTCGCTGAGGGTGGTGGCGCCGTCAGAACGCAGGATGTCGTAGGAGAGCAGGGACTCTTTGGACGCACTGCGCAGGTTGCGCTCGAAGGCGTTTACCGCGCCCACGGGCAAGAGCAGTTTGCGCTGGCCGTTTTCGGGCATGAATACGGGCACTTTAAAACTGGGGTTGAGCGCTTCAAATTCGGCCTGGCTGATGTTGGCCAGGCGGGTGATGGCGTTGATGTCCATCGGGCTGTCGATGCTGATGGCTTCGAAATAGGGCTTATTTTCGATGTTGGAAAGGTTTAAGCCGAATACTTGCGGGTTGCTCACGAGGTTGCGCACGGCCAGCAGTTTGGGCACGTAATTGCGCGTTTCGTTGGGCATGTTGAGGTTTTCATACACCGGCTCGAGCCCCTGGCTGCGGGCGCGGTTCACTGCGCGGCTCACGTTGCCTTCGCCCCAGTTGTAGGCGGCCAGCGCGAGCGACCAGTCGCCGAACATATTGTGCAGATATTGCAGATAATCCAATGCGGCGTTGGTAGAGGCGTAGATGTCGTGGCGGCCGTCGTAAATATGGTTTTGCGCCAGGCCGTAGTGGCGGCCGGTGGCGGGCATAAACTGCCACAGGCCGGAGGCGCCCACGTGGGAGCGGGCTTTGGTAACGAATGCACTCTCGATAAACGGCAACAGGGCGATTTCGGAAGGCATATTGCGCTTTTCCACTTCGGAGAGAATGTGGTAGAGGTAGGGGCGGCTGCGCTCCACGGTGCGGTTGAAATAGGCGCTGCGGGTGCTGTAGTAGGTTTCGTGGCGGCGCACGATTTCCGGGTTGACTTCGCTCATGCGGAAGTCTTGCCGCATACGTCCCCACAGATTGTTGTGGTGGGAGGGATTGCGCAGAATAGCAGCGTTGAGGTTGGTGATGGAGGCGGCAATCTGCTCCGGCGTATAAGTTTGGGCGAGGGCAGAAGTAGGAATTCCCAGGCTTAAAACGGCCAAGGAAAGAAATTTCAATTTACTCATGGTGGAGGAATGAGTCCGTTGTGGTTAACGTTATGATTAGCTAAAATTTTTTGGATATTAAAGGCTGGGCGGAAGCGGTGTCAAGCTACAACTGAACGCTTTGCCTGCACGGCATGCGCAAAGATAGAATGATAACACGAGAGTGCGTCCGAACTCTCTTTTCCGGCAGGTTTCTTTACGCGGTGTTTTGCAAAATTTTGTTTGATCGGTATGATGGCTGGCAGAATGAGGAGGCGGCATGATAGAAGAACACAGGTTGGCCGAATGGTTGGACAACACCGCCACGGGAGGCTACCTGAAAACAGCGGAGCAGGCGTTTTTTGCCGCGCATACGGCTAATCCATACGGCATCACCGTGGTCGCTTCGCTTTGCGGCTGGGACGGCTGGCCGCAGCAGGTGTTGCGGCTGGGGCGGGGTAGGGCGCAGGCAGATGTGGTATGCGCACTGCCGCATCTGCCGCTGTTGCCGGGCAGCGTGCAGACTTTGCTGCTGCCGCACGGTTTGGAATTATGCGCGCAGCCGGAAGAATTGCTGCGGGAGTGTTTCCGTGTGCTCGTACCCAACGGCGGCCTGGTGCTCAGCGGGTTTAACCCGTATTCGCTGTGGCGCTTCGGGCTACCTGAAAAACAACTCGGCCTGCGTGCCCATGCGCTGCCGTTGCCGAAAGTGCGGCGGATGCTGGACGAAGCCGGTTTCAGGCCGGACACGGGGCGGTTTATGGCCTATGTGCCGCCGTGGGAAAACGAGCGGGCGCTGCGGCGCTGGCACTTTATGGAGCTGGCGGGCAACCGCTGGTGGCCGGCGGCGGCGGCGGCTTACGGTTTGGCGGCGATGAAAACGGTGTATCCGCTCACCCCGCTGCGCGAAAAGGCCACCAGGCTGCGCGGCGAGGGATTTTCGCTGCTGCCGGGAAACTGCCGGCAGGGGTGAAAATTCAGGCATTGTGCAAACCCGATGCTTTCAGTATAATCCGCACCTATCGCGGAAAGGTGGATGAGTGGTTGAAGTCGCACGCCTGGAAAGCGTGTATACGCGAATAGCGTATCGAGGGTTCGAATCCCTTCCTTTCCGCCAGAATATTTTTGCAGAGCATCGGCTTTGCGAAACCAAGTGAAAACAGCCGGCTACCCTGCCCGGCTGTTTTTTTTGCACCCGCCGCCCAATGGGCTACCTGAAAGGAGAACCCCGTGCATTTCGATACCGAAGTCATCCACAGCAGCTACAACCCCGACGAGCACAACCGCGCCATCATGCCGCCGATTTATCAAAACAGCATGTTCGCCATGCACCAAATCGGCGAAAACATCCCCTACCGCTATTCCCGCCTCGCCAACCCCACGCGCAAGGTGCTGGAAGACACCATGGCCGAATTGGAGCACGGCTGCGCCGGCTTCGCCTTCGGCAGCGGCATGGCCGGCATCGATGCCGTATTTCGCACCGTATTGCGCCCCGGCGACACCATCGTAGCCGTGGCCGACATCTACGGCGGCGCCTACGACCTGCTCACCGAAGTGTATGCCCAATGGGGCGTAAACGTCGTGTTCGCCGACCTCACGCTACCTGAAAACCTCGATAAGCTCCTGGCCGAACATAAAGTGAAACTCGTGTGGCTGGAAAGCCCCAGCAACCCGCTGCTGCGGCTGGTGGACATCCCCTTGTTGGCGCAAAAAGCCAAAGCTGCCGGCGCGGTGGTGGGCATCGACAACACCTTCGCCACCCCCTATCTGCAAAACCCGCTCGACATGGGCTGCGACATCGTGTTCCATTCCGCCACCAAATACCTCTGCGGCCATTCCGACGTGCTGATGGGCATTGTGGCGGTTAAGGAGGAAGGCTTGGCCAAACGCCTGCAAAGCACCATGGTGAACACCGGCGGCGTGGCCGGACCGATGGATTGTGCCCTCGTGTTGCGCGGCATCAAAACCCTCTCCGTACGCATGAAGCAGCACTTGGCCAACGCCGCCGAGCTCGCCCGCCGCTTGGAACAACACCCCGCCGTGGACAAAGTGTTCTATCCCGGCCTGCCCAGCCATGAGCATCACGAATTAGCCAAACGCCAAATGCGCGGCTTTGGCGGCGTGGTGTCGGTATATTTGAAGAAAGACGGCCAAGCCGCTGCCGATTCCGTTATCCGCAACCTCAAACTACTGCACATGGCCGCCAGCCTCGGCGGCGTGGAAAGCCTGGTGAACCATTCCTTCAGCCAGTCGCACAGCGGCATGAGCCCGGCGGTGAAGGAGAAACTCGGCATCCGCGAAGGCCTGCTGCGCTTCTCCGTGGGCATTGAGGATATTGAAGACATTTGGCGCGACATCGATACCGCATTGAATACCACGCTGTAACGCGCCTGCCAGAATGGCAAACAGGCTACCTGAAAATTGTGCTGCATGGCATTTCAGGTAGCCTTTTATAGTGGATTAACAAAAATCAGGACAAGGCGGCGAGCCGCAGACAGTACACACGTTACGGCAAGGCGAGTCAACGCCGTACTGGTTTAAATTTAATTCACTATATCTGCCGCCACATTCCCCGAAGCCAGCCCAATCCGCTACAATACGCCCTTTCCCAATAGCGGATTCACTAAAGTTTTGCCACGGCGTTGGTTCGCTTGGTATCGAAAGCTTTCTAATCCTCTATCCATCTCATTCCGAAAGCCAATATCATGACCGTTAAAACCCGTTTCGCCCCCAGCCCCACGGGCTACCTGCACATCGGCGGCGTGCGCACCGCGCTGTATTCCTGGGCGTTTGCCAAACACCACGGCGGCGAATTTTTGCTGCGCATCGAAGACACCGATTTGGAACGCTCCACCCAAGAATCCGTGGACATCATCTTGCAGGGCATGGACTGGGTCGGCCTGCACGCCGACAACCGCAGCAACATCGTGTACCAATCCAAAAACTTCCCGCGCTACCAAGCCCTCATCCAACAACTGCTGGATGCAGGCCATGCCTACCACTGCTATTGCAGCAAAGAAGAATTGGAAGAAATGCGCGAAAAAGCCGAGCGCGAAGGCACGGCCACGTACGACCGCCGCTGGCGGCCGGAAGCCGGCAAAACACTGCCCCCAATCCCCGCCGGCGTAGAACCCGTCGTCCGCTTCAAAAGCCCGATTGACGGCGTTACCCGTTGGAACGATTTGGTGAAAGGCGAAATCAGCATTCCCAACGCCGCGCTGGACGACCTCATTGTCGCCCGCGCCGACGGCACGCCCACCTACAACTTCTGCGTGGTGGTGGACGACATGGACATGGGCATTACCCACGTGATTCGCGGCGACGACCATGTAAACAACACACCCAAACAAATCAACATCTTAAAAGCACTCGGTGCCACACTGCCCGAATACGCCCACCTGCCGATGATTCTGAACGAGCAGGGCAAAAAAATCTCCAAACGCAGCGGCGACACCGTGGCGGTTACCGAATACGAAGACATGGGCATCCTGCCCGAAGCCCTGCTGAACTATTTGGCGCGGTTAGGCTGGGCGCACGGCGACGACGAATTCTTCAATATGGAGCAGTTTGTGCAATGGTTTGATTTGGAACATGTTTCCGCCAGCCCCAGCCGCATGGACGGCAAAAAACTGATGTGGATTAACGCCGAACACATCAAAGCCGCCGACAACGCCGAACTGGCCAAACTGGTGCTGCCGCGCCTGCAACAACAAGGCATTGCCGTTTCAGGCAGCCTGCAACTGGAAGACGTGCTGGCATTAGTGAAAGACCGCGCCCACGATTTGAACGCGCTGGCCGCCGAATGCGCCTATTTCTACCGCAAAGCCGTGCCGCAGGAAGCCGACGTGGCCAAACATTGGGATGCGGAAGCCCCCGCGCGGATGCAGCGTTTCGCCGCCAAACTGGCCGAGCTGCCCGAACAGGATTGGACGGCGGAAAACATCCACGCCCTGTTCGTGCCGTTCTGCGAAGCCGAAGGCATCAAAATGGGCAAACTGGGCATGCCGCTGCGGCTGGCGGTGTGCGGCACGGCGAAAACGCCGAGTGTGGATGCCGTGCTGGCCTTAATCGGCAAAGAAGAAGTGTTGCGCCGTATCCGCGAATCGGCTTAAGCCTGCAAAAGGCTACCTGAAAGCGGCCTCGTTGCGGCACACGCTTTCAGGTAACCAGGGCGATAGGAATAAAAAATGCAAGAAGGCAATCCGATTGAGTTTTCTTTCACTCCTTATTACTGGCAGGTGGCACTGCTCAAATTGCTGATTGCCCTGCCGTTTATTATTTTCGCCTTGATGTTGGTAGGGCCAAATTCCGGAGGGGTGTTTAAACTGATTGTAGGCGGTGCCGCTGCCGCGATCACGTTCGCCTGCTGCTGGGCGGCATGGGGGGACTGGTGCGGCTGGCGTTTTACCCAAAACCGCAAGCAGTTCATCCGCCTGGAAAAAGACAGGTTGGATTATTTCATCTACCCGCAGGGTGCGGGCTCGGTTCCCTATATGCGGGTTACCGATGCAGCGGTTTGCTATCGAACAGGTAACCACGGCTGGCGCTATGCCGGCGAATTGTGGCTGGAATACACCATACCCGAGAAACGTTGCGAAGAAATTGTCGAACTGGATTTGAGCCGCCTGCGCCATCCCACCTTGCGTTTTTGGCAAACATTTCTGAGTACTACTTCACGCTACGAACGCGCCTTGGCTAACTTGGCCGAAGCCCTTTCCGAACAGGGCGGTTTCCGTGTCCGCTACATAGATATCACCAATGAGCAGTTGCACAAATTCAACAGCATATTAAGTATATTGCAGTCGATTCTTCGATAGAGTCGGTATGCGATGAATAAGCCAAATATTTGTGCGGCATTTTCAGGTAGCCTCCACCACATCATGAATCAACTCATCCTCGATTTTCCCGCTGCCCCGCCGAGTTTCGACACCTTCCTCGGCCAAGGTAACCGCGAGCTGTTGCAAGTTTTGCGCGAGCAGAGCGAACCCTTTGTGTATGTGTGGGGGCCGGCCGGGGCAGGCAAAAGCCATTTGCTCCAAGCCTGGGCAGCGCAGGCCGAAGCGGCCGGATTGAGCGCACGCTACCTGAATGCTGCCAACGAGCCGCTGCACGAGATGCCGCCGGCAGGCTGCCATCTCGCCCTCGACCAAATCGACAGCCTCGATGCCGACGGCCAAGCCGAATTGTTCAATTTCTGCAACCACATCCGCCAAAGCCGGCAGGGCGCGCTCCTGATTGGCGCCAGCGTGCCGCCGCCGCGCTTAGCCGTGCGAGAAGACCTGCGCACCCGCATGGGCTATTGCCTGGTGTATGAAATCAAACCGCTCAGCGACGAAGAAAAAATCGCCGCCTTGGTCGAAGCCGCCCGCAGCCGCCAAATCCGCATTTCGCCCGATATTTTCCGCTACCTGCTGCACCACTGGCGGCGCGACATCGGCAGCCTGATGGCCATGCTCGACGCGCTCGACCGCCACGCTCTGGCCAGCCACCGCCCCATCACGCTGCCCCTGCTCAAACAACTGTTGCAACAGGATATTTAAACCCATGAACCTCGCCATCTTCGACCTCGACCACACCCTCATCAACTGCGATTCCAGCAGCGAATGGAGCAATTTCCTGCACGAAAAAGGCATCTTCAGCGATGCCGATATGCAGCGCCATCAAGCGTTCGACCAAGACTACCGCAAAGGCTGCCTCGATCTCGATGCCTATCTCGCCTTCGTTCTGCGCCCGTTGGCCGAATACAGCCGTGCCGAGCTGGACGAAATGCACCGCGAGTTCATGCAGCGCATCCGCCCGCACATTACCCAAATGGCCAGAATGCTGGTCGATAGCCACCGTGATGCCGGCGATACCCTGCTGCTGATTTCCGCCACCAACGAATTCATCATCACCCCCATCGCCCGCGAATTCGGCATTGAACACATCATCGGCATCAGCCTCGAAACAGGTGCCCAAGGCAATTACACCGGCCGCCCGATAGGCACGCCCAGCTTCCAAGAGGGTAAAGTAACCCGCCTGCACCAATGGCTGGCCGAACGCGGCCAAAGCCAGGCCGACTACGAAAAAGTTTATTTCTACAGTGATTCCCGCAACGACCTGCCGCTCTTGGAGCAGGTAAACCAGCCCGTAGCCGTTAATCCCGACCCTGTGCTCACCCTCACCGCCGCACAGCGCGGCTGGCCGATTTTGGATTTTGTGTGACGGCCCTAATGGGCTGAGGGAATGATGCGGTGTATTTTTTCAGGTAGCCTCAAGGAGGCGAAATGATGGAAAAACAGGATTATCTGGCCTGCCGCAAAACGGTGCGGGAGTGGGAAGCGGGCAAAGGCTTGCTGAACGGGTGGGCTACTGTGTTTGGCGGGTTGGCTTTGCTCACGATTATCGGCCGGACGGCTTTGCTGTTTGGGTAATATCAAACCACGGTATTGTACTTGGGTATCTTGGTGCTGCTTGCGGTGGCGGTATGCAGGCTGGTGTGGTGGCGGCATAACAACCGTACCGGAGTACGGGAGTTTGTGCGTTTAGAGGAAGAGGGCATCCGTTATTGTTTATCGGGTGCGGGCGAGGGTTTTGTGGCTTATGAATGGTTGCAATTTGTGAATTTGCGGAGCGGGAATTTCCCCGGCAAATTGTTATTGCAATACCGCATGCCGGAACAGGTCGGCGTAGTACCGCAAACGCTCAGTTTGAATTTGAATAGGATTAAGCCGTCGTCTGCAGCCGGAAACCGGGTGTGGCTCAACGGCGCGGGGAATGCTTTGGAATTGGCGGAGGAAATCAGAAACCGCTGCCGGCCGGGGCAGCTGTATGGCAAATTAGTGTATTGATTGCCGGTTTGGCGTGGTGCTGTGTTTTTCAGGTAGCCTTTGCATGGAAAGGGCTACCTGAAAGCTTAAATGCTTAAGCGCTTTCTTGCTCCAGCACAAACCTAGCGCCTTGGTCTTGCGCCAAGAGTTCGGCGAGGGCAGGCAGGTTGGCAGCGAGCTGTTCGGCCAGCAGATAGGGCGGGTTGATAACGAACATGCCGCTGCCGTGCATGCCGAAGCCGTCGCTGCGGGGGGCGTGGGCATGCAGTTCGGCCTGCAAATAGCTGCCGATGGGCAGTTTGCGCAGTTCGGCAGGCAGTTGGCGGCTTTCTTCACGCGAAAGGCAGGGATACCACAGCAAATAGCAGCCGGTGGCGAAGCGGCGCAGGGCAGCCTGTAGGGTTTTGACTACTTGGCGGTAGTCTTGCTTTTGCTCGTAGGGCGGATCAATAAGGACCAAGGCGCGGCGCGGCGGGGGCGGCAGGAGGGAAATCAGGCCTTGGTAGCCGTCGCTTTGTTTGGCGATGATGCGGCGGTCGACGCGGGTGTTTTCCTGCAGCAGGGCGAAGTCGGCAGGGTGCAGCTCAAACAGGCGCATTTTGTCGCTGTCGCGCAGCAGGCTTTGGGCAAGGCGGGGCGAGCCGCAATAGAAATCGGGCGCGGGCAGGATGCTGCGCAGGTGTTGGCGGAATTGTTCCAGCTCGGCGGGCAGGGCGGGCGCGGCGAGCAGGCGGCCGATGCCTTGTTGGTGTTCGCCGGTTTTTTGCGCGGCATCGTCTGTCAGGCGATATAAGCCGGCGCCGCTATGAGTGTCGATATACCAATAGGGCTTGTCTTTGCGGTTGAAATAGCCGAGGGTGAGAAACAGGATGAAATGCTTGAGCATGTCGGCATGGTTACCGGCATGAAAGGCGTGGCGGTAGCTGAGCATGGGGTGTGGCGGCGGAGTGTGGGGAAAGGCGGCATTTTATAGCGGGTTGGGCGGATTTCGCTACTTTGGCTAAATATTGCAGATAAAAAAAGGTGTGGCAGTCGGCCACACCTAAACACACACACATCAAGAGGAAAATGAATCCAATGTTGCAAGAAACAGGAACATCTCTATTTCAACCAACCGGCTTTACTTGCCAGCCGGGCACTAAATCCTTTCAACTTGGAGGGAATTATAAAGATAATAGCGGGGAGAAATATTGACCAAAATCAAATGAACGATAATTCGTAGCCCGAAAGTTTGGCAATTTATGCGTAAAAGAGGCTCTGTTAGCAAATTATCGGTGCGCTTTGGCTTTTCAGGTAGCCTCGAATAGCTCAAACGGGCTGCCACAGGGTGGTCTGGCGTGCTAAAATACCTGTATATTAACAAGATGCCGTGCAACAGAACAGTTAGCGGGCAGGGGAATGGCCCTTGCCAACCGGCCTGAACTTAGGGAGGAGCGGAATGCGCCTTCGCCCCAATAGCCGCTAAAAGAAAGATTTAAATACGGTTGGAACAAATGATTAAATTTGCACTCGGGCGCAAAGCGGCCAAGTTGGTGAAAACAAAGCGGACGGAACAGGATAATCTGCCTGATGCCGAAGCATACTACCGCCGTGCCCAACAGCTGCTGGAAGCAGAAGACACCCGTGAAAAAGCCGTGGCCGATATGCTCCAGGCCGCCGAAATGGGGCACCAGCAGGCGCAATACGAGCTGGGCGAATGGAACCGCCAAGGCCAAAATGTGCCGCAAAACCATGCCACCGCATTATATTGGCTGGAGCGCGCCGCCGCTTCAGGCTACCTGAAAGCCGCCTACAGCCTGGCTTTGATGCAGGCCAACGGCGAAGGTATGCAGCAAGACGTATTGGCCGCCAGCCAAGTGATGCAGCACCTGGCTGCGCAAAAATTCCCGCCGGCCATTGTGTGGCTGATGGAAAACGCGGCCGCCCACGGCCAGCACCAAAAAGCCTTTGCCTGGGCTTCCCATGCCGCCGCGCTGGGCGAACCGCAGGCACAATACCACATGGCCTATGCCCTCCTGCACGGATTGGGCACCAAAACCGACGTTCGCCAAGGCATCAGCTGGCTCAAACGCGCCGCCGAACAGGACTATGGCGATGCGCAATGGCAGCTCGCCCGCCTGTATGAAACCGGCCGCTTCGGCGGCATGGACAAAGCCAAAGCCCTGCATTGGTATGAGCGCGTGGCCGCCAAAGGCGTGGTGGCTGCCCAAAGCAAGGCCGGGCATATGCGGCTCAACGGCATCGGTTGTGCTGCCGACCCCAAAGCCGCCGTACAATGGATTATCCAAGCTGCCAACGCCAACGACTCGGAAGCGTTGAGCCTGCTGGCCAAACAGCTGCTCACCGGGCAGGGCATCCAGCAAAATTTCGAAGCCGCCGTGCGCTGCCTGGAGCAGGCTGTACGCCTGGGTAATGCCGACGCCATGTATCAAATGGGCGATGTGTACCGCTACGGCTTGGGCGTATCCAAAGACGACAAACTGGCGCGACAATGGTACGAGCAGGCCGTGCTCAACGGGCACGAAGAAGCCAAAGAAAAGCTGGCCGAGCCGGTGAAACCCCAGCGCCACGCTTCCGACCCGGTGTGCCACCTGCCCGATCCGGAAGAACAGCTGGCCGAAGAACACTACCGCCAGGCCTTCATCTGCCATTTCGGTCTCAACGGCGTCACCCAAGACATCGGCCAAGCCTTCTCGCTCTACAAAGCCGCCGCCGAATACGGCCTGCCGCGCGCGCAAACCAACCTCGGTATGATGTTTTTCCTTGGTGATTTTGTGGGCAAAGACTACGAAAAAGCCGCTGCTTGGTTTAAAAAAGCCGCCCTCCGACACGACCCCGTGGCGCATTACAACCTCGCCTGCCTCTACTACCACGGCTGGGGCGTGCGCGCCAACGCCGGCGAGGCAATTTCCCACCTCAAGGCCGCCATCGCCCAAGGTCATAAAAATGAAGGCGAATGGCAGAAACTCTTGGAGCAATGGCAGGAAGAATTGGCTTAGGGTAGGGCAGCCTAAAATCAAAAGGCTACCTGAAAAATGGCAAACGGTTTTCAGGTAGCCTCTATATGCAGGTGAGAGCCAAACGCAACGCCCGCCTTAAAATATTCTGTTGTAAGTACCGCCTGCCTGCACTTTAAACCTGCCAACCCCGCCCTTATTTGCCGCTTAGAATTTACCCAAGGCCGACTTGCCCGCAAACCCCGCTTGCGCCACAATAAGCCCATCCCGCATAACACAGAAAAAGGAATAAACCATGTCTGATATTGATCACAGCGATCCCATTATCTTCACTGAAAGCTGCTGCAATAAGGTAGCCGAGCTGATTGCCGAAGAAAACAACCCCGATTTGAAACTGCGCGTGTTCGTGAACGGCGGTGGCTGCTCCGGCTTCCAATACGGTTTCACTTTCGACGAAATTGTGAACGACGACGACTTCCAAATCGAAAAAAGCGGCCTCGTTTTCCTAATCGACCCGATGAGCTACCAATACCTGCTCGGTGCGGAAATCGACTACACCGAAGGCCTGCAAGGCTCGCAATTCGTTATCCGCAGCAACCCGAATGCCGTAACTACTTGCGGCTGCGGTTCTTCATTCTCGGTTTGATTGCTTCAATCGCATGAATGAAAGGCTACCTGAAATTTTCAGGTAGCCTTTTAAATATAGTGAATTAAATTTAAACCAGTACAGCGTTGGCTCGCCTTGCCGTACTATTTGTACTGTCTGCGGCTCGCCGCCTTGTCCTGATTTAAATTTGGGGCTGTACTAGATTAGCCCTAAATTCCACACCAATCCCGCAGGATTTTTAGCTGCCTGGACGGTGTACCGAAGTTAAACCGAAATTCGCATTCTTTCAAGAACAGCGGGAAGGATTTGCGATCAATTCCGTTGTATTTGCGCAAGACGCGTTTCACCTGATTTCCCAAATTCTCAATGCCGTTGATGTGGTTTTGACGGTCTGCAAATTCCTTGGAATGGTTGATGCGGTAATGGATAAAACCGCTTACGTCCAACTTGTCGTAACTGCTCAGACTATCGGTATAAACAATACTGTCCGGCATGATTTTCTTTTTGATGACAGGGAGTAACGTTTCAGACTTGGCATTATCCACCACAACGGTACAGACCCGTCCGTTGCGTTTCAGGATGCCGAAGACAACCACTTTTCCTGCCGCACCGCGACCACATCAGCCCTTGCGGTGCCCGCCGAAATAGCTTTCGTCCAACTCGACAGAGCCCTCGAAAACCTCATCGGCAGCCAAGGCCAGATGATGGCTGATGACCATACGGATTTTGCGGTAGAACAGTGCTGCCGAATTGGGATGGATACCCAAAATATCGGCGGCAGAACGGGCGGTAACTTCGAGTACAAAAAAACGGAGCAGTTCTTTCTGTACTTTTTTCTTTAATTTGCAGTGTGTTATCTTCATATTTTGAGGGTAACACATCTGCTAATCTAGTACAGCCCCTTGAATTTAATCCACTATAAGAATGCTACGGCATTGGTGCGCTTGGCCGTATTACTCATACTGACGGTGACTCGCCGCCTTATCTGTAATCCGCTATATATTGAATGGTATAAAAAAGCCGGCTGGAAACAGCCGGCTAGTTTTATTTCAAGCGAGGCAATCTAAGCTATCTGCTTATGCGCCGTACACAGGGAATTGGTCGCACAAGGCTTTCACTTCGCCAGCCACGCGCGCCAGGTTGGCTTCGTCTTCGGGTTTGTCCAGCACATCGGCCACCAGATTCGCCAGTTTGCGGGCGGCAGCTTCGTCGAAGCCGCGGGTGGTGATGGCGGCGGTGCCTACACGGATGCCGGAAGTAACGAAGGGTTTTTCCGGATCGTTCGGGATGGCATTTTTGTTGATGGTAATCAATGCCTTGCCCAGTGCAGCTTCAGCAGCTTTGCCGGTGATGTGTTTCGGGTGCAGATCCACTAGGAAAACGTGGCTTTCGGTGCGGCCGGAAATGATGCGCAGGCCGCGTTTTACCAGCTCTTCGGCCATGGCGGCGGCATTGATCTTCACCTGTTTGGCGTATTGCTTAAATTCGGGCGACAGGGCTTCTTTGAAGGCCACGGCCTTGGCGGCAATCACGTGCATTAGCGGGCCGCCTTGCAGGCTGGGGAAAATAGCGGAGTTGAGCGCTTTTTCGTGGGTATTGTCGCGGCACAGAATCACGCCGCCGCGCGGGCCGCGCAGGGTTTTGTGGGTGGTGGTGGTAACGAAGTCGGCGTGCGGCACGGGGTTGGGGTATTCGCCGGCGGCAATCAGGCCGGCATAGTGTGCCATATCCACAAACAGATACGCGCCCACTTTATCGGCGATTTGGCGGAAGCGTGCCCAGTCGATTTCCAAGGCGTAGGCGGAGGCGCCGGCCACAATCATTTTGGGTTTGTGCTCAAGCGCGAGGCGTTCCACTTCGGCGTAGTCGAGCACTTCGTTTTCGTCCAGGCCGTAGGTGATGGCGTTGTAGAGCTTGCCGGAAATATTTACTGATGCGCCGTGGGTGAGGTGGCCGCCGTGGGCGAGGCTCATGCCGAGGATGGTGTCGCCGGGTTTCAATACGGAGGCATATACGGCTTGGTTGGCCTGTGAGCCGGAGTGGGGTTGTACGTTGGCATAGGCGGCGCCGAACAGTTTTCTCACGCGTTCGAGGGCAAGCTCTTCGGCCACGTCTACGTGTTCGCAGCCGCCATAGTAGCGTTTGCCGGGATAGCCTTCGGCGTATTTGTTGGTGAGCTGGCTGCCTTGGGCTTCCATCACGGCGCAGCTGACGTAGTTCTCGGAGGCAATCAGCTCAACATGGTCTTGCTGGCGCTGTTCCTCGGCGGCAATGGCAGCGGCAAGTTCGGGATCGTATTTGGCTATGGTAAGGCTGTGGGAAAACATGGTTTGGGTCTCCTTTGGCAGACAATGAATGGATGCTGGCAGAAAGCGTAGGATAAGCTGAACAAAAAACCGATCTTACCCACAACCGCGCCGTTCGCACTACCGACAGTTGGTTGGGGAAGGAAGAAGTTGTTTAGCTCATGCTAAGCGGTATTGTAGCCGAATTCGGTGCCGATAGCGAAAGCCCTTTGCTTCCTTCTTCGGCGGCTGGCCTAGGTACGGCTGCATAGGCTTGGCTGCCTACGGCGGCCAAGGTAGTGCCCAACAGGGCAATTTTGCTTGATTTTGATTTCAACATTTCAAAAGTCCTTAATGGTTTCGCCATCGCCTCACGTGTACGCTATACCGCTTCCACGTGTGGCGTTGGCGTGCCCCTTTCGGGGCAGGCTGCGCCGCTGAAAACAGAGATTTGGCCGGCGGCGTTACGACCAAATAAAGAAATGGTGGGAGTGTTTACAGGGCTAGAAGGCACACCCCCGAAGCCTTAGAAATGGCTAACAGGTTTCATCCTGATAAAACACATAATCCTTATAAGCCCCGACTTGTACCTTGATTCTTACCACCTGATCGCGTTTGTACTGTTCGTACAACGCGGGATTCTTGGTGCGAACAGAAAGCACTTGAGTGCCACTATTTTCATTACGAACCAGCAAGCCGACATGGTCGCTTACCGTCTCCGTGCCATCATCACGGCGGCGGCGTTTCTGGAAAACGCGGTCAAACAAACCAACAACATAAAAGCCTTGTTTCATTTCAGACATAAAAGCCCCTTTCATGCAGCCAATGGCTGCGAAGTTTCGAGAAAATCACCAAATGCCAAGATTTGGTGGCGGTTGAGGAATGCCCACTTACTGCCGATAGCATCCCGTAAAAAATCGTCGTAATCGTCCGTATCCATGCGGTGGGGCAGAATGCGCCCACGCTTTAAACTGGACTGTTTCAAATAATCTTTAAACGCCAAAAACCATTGCTTCAGGCATTCGCGCCAATGCCGAGAACCAGCAGAGACAAAGGAAAAACAGCTATTGGCGCGTTTCCATTCCTGCTTCTTGTCCATGGAACAGCGAACCAAGCGAAAACCCTTGTGTTCAGGCTTGCGCGCCGCCAAGGATTTGCCGACATACTTCGCCACATAGGCAGCAATGCCCTTCGCCCCGCCTTTGATAGGTACGACCTGAAAACGCCCGAATCCGTAGGCTGGCAGACGCTCGCGCCACAGCTTCCACAAGGCACGCAGCCGAGGGCTGGCGCTTGAGTAATCGCCGTTTGCCACTGCCTGAAAATCAAATCCCGTGCGGCAGTCAAAACCGAGATTGACGACAAAATGGAAATGGATACGACCTGACTTATGCAGCTCGAACACACCCACATAGCCTTCAATCTGATGCCGCAGGAAATTGCTGTTCAGGCTGTTGAAACGGCGAGATGCTTCGCGCGGGTCGGTAACATGGTCGGGGAAAGTCAGGGTAACGAAAGCGCAGTTATCGATACCGTAGGCATCAATCAAACCGTGAATGTTCATTTCCAACGCAGCAGCAGACTTTCTACCGCTGGTTGAAAATTCCTGCGTTTCTTGGTGTGAAAAATCGTGGAAATAAACGGGGGGAACTTGTTCAGAAATTGAATTGTTACTATTAAGACAAGGAAGGGTCGCTGCGCTTCCTGCGGAAGCTCCGCGCCCCCCTGCCGCGGCTACCGCGCAGGCATCACAAACGCGGCTGTCAGCAGCAAAGTGCATCAAATCGTGATAGGTATCACATTGAATGCAGCGGCGGCGGTTCAGCATATAACTGCCGTTGGCACTTATATGCTGCACCTTACCTGTTTGACGGTAGAGCGGGGCGGTCATGGCAGCAACCCCGTTTCTATGAAACGCTGCCCTTCGAGATGGGCGCAACAATAGCCGTAATCGCGCCCGATGGTTTCGCCATCAAGCCCGATTATGGGCTGTTGCAGGGGGTAGGATAGAAACACGCTGCCACCGACAGGAACGCCGCTGTCGTAGCAGACTAGATGCCATTCGTCGCCGTAGAGACAAACGGACACGGAGCGGTCAGCTTTAGCCATTACCACCCCCAATAAAGTTGTGTCCCATCATGCAGGCTTGTTCAAAGCCTACATCAAAGGTTGCGCCTTTATGATTAACCCATTCGGAAGGGAAGAAAGTAGAAAAGCAAATCTTGCCGTCTTCTTTGAAAACGACCTCGTAGCCCTCGATGTCATCGAGCGCTACGGGGAGCAGGTGGGAATCGGTGCGTTTGCGGGTGGTGTTGCTGATTTCGAAAGTGCGGAGAGTGCTAGAGGAGGAATTCATTTGATAGCCCTTATGTAATTACCTAATTACCTAATTTCTACCAAACATACAATATTTGCCTAAAAATGTAAACAGGTAATTAAATATTTACCTAAATAGGCCTATATTCCATTACCTAAAAACCACAGGGAAACCCAAATGGCACGAGTAGGCACAACAAGCTACAACATCAAAATTGATAAGAAACTGAAAATTGAAAGACTTGCAATGGAAGCTAGCCTAAAAGTAGGCAGAACCATCAAATGGACGGAACTCATGGACATTCTTGTTACCGAATTCGGCAAAGATGCCCAAGAGATGCTGATTCATCGGGAGCAGGAGAAAAATGCGTAATCCAACGCTCATACTGGTAGCCTTGGCTATGCTGGCCGCAGGCTGCACCCGGCAGGAAGCGCAGAACGCCTACCGCCAAAGCGCCCAATCCGTGACCGAAGGCATTCAGGAATTCACGTTCAGCGGCAAAAGCCGCGAAGCAGAGCCGATAGGTTCGATTCAGGCTGAATACCCTGAATCGGCACGCTATCAGGGGCAGGAAGGTACAGTTTGGCTCGTAGTGAAAACCAATGTGCTCACCGGACCACCGCAAGAAGTGAAGCTGGGCAGGACGAGCGGTTTCAAATCATTGGATGATGCGGCGATTGCGGCGGCCAAGCGCCACCGCTTCCGCCCGGCACTGTCTGCAGCAGGAATGATGATTGAATCTGAAATCGACGTGCCCGTAGATTTCTACCTGAAACGTTAGGCTACCTGAAAACTCTTTCAGGTAGCCTTTTTGAATACTGCGCAGACGCTCACTCTTACGCATCCGCGCATTAAACGTCATAATAACAAACTATTATTTCATAATACTTTGTTATTATTATGTTTAATGCCACACAGTGGCTGGACTTGTACAAGTTCCATGCCTGCATTTATTCGGACTATCAACTAGCCAAACGTTGGAAGGTACCGCCGACCTACATCAGCCAGTATCGAAAAGGACGGTTACGCCTGCCTTTAGCCTTGATATTAGACGTGGCGGAAGTCGTAGGGGTCGAACCTTTGGAAGTCATTGCTTCGCTGGAGTATCCGCGAGCAAGGGAAAATCATCAGGCACGAATTAAGCGGGCTTATTTCGATGCGCTGATGAAAACAGTAGTTGATAGAATGGCCGCACAATATCAATCGGGATACCTTCGATATAAACGTTAGTTCGTATAATGAACGGTTTCGGTAGTTTATACATCTGCTAAGCAAGGGCTTCGCCCCTTGTATCCCCTTGGGTGTATTGTGTGGCGCGTTGCGCCCCCCAATACGTGCCTTCGGCACAACAGACTAAGCTACCTGAAAAACCTGCTACAGCATGGGGGACTAGTCCCCCAAACCCCCAAGTCTCACTTGCGACGCCGCGCGGGGAAGGTTGCCGCTTCGCTTTAACACTTCCCCTTGGGCTAGAGTGTCCTACTGGGTAGCATTGTAAAGGGGGTATTCATAAAGGCTTCGCCTTTACAAAGCTTCCCCCTTGACAATGCGGCTAACGATGTGGGTTCTTACTGCGCCATGTTTGGTAATTCAGAGTACGATATATTCTGCTTTTGGCTACCATCCAATGCCAAAACTTGCGGCTCAGACGGCGGAGCGGAAACAGTTGTTTCCGCTCGTTCCGTTTCTATCTTGCGATATGGGTCAAACGGACGTTGTTTGACGATGGCGCGACATTCTGCCGTGCTGATATTGGGCAATATGGTGGCTTGCTGGCTGTAGCAGTTACAGCTATCAGCCGAAGCCACACAGGCAACACGGCGGGGAAAATCTGCCACTTAACGAAGGTTATCGTAAATCGGCGCGGTTTCCTGAAGGTTGGCAATCCGTGGACGGTAATCTTCGACTTTCGAGCCCGGGGGTAAAGGGTTAGAAGCAGCAGCCACGGTAGCAGGATAAGCCGACTGCGGCGGCATATCCGCTACCGCTGCCGATGCCTCCACCACAGCCACAGATTCCGCCTGTCCTTCTCCGCCATAGTAGCGTTTCACAAACCGCCCGCCAGTGTAATAAACAAACAGAGGTGTGCAGACAAGCAATAAACCGAGACCGTAAAAAATTGGGTGGAGCTTCTTTTTGAATTTAATATGGACACTGGCCGATTTGTAGTATCTGAACGCCTTCTTGTCTGGTTTGTAAAAGTCAGAAACCACACCTTTGACCGCGCAGGCGGCGGAAAGGTTGGTTTCGCAACGGTAGAACTCATACAGCTTGGTTCCCACCTGTTTGCGTTCCAAATGCCAATGCTTACCCACCAAATTGCGCAGATAGCTATCAAGCATGGTTGGGTGCTGCACCATCAAAATCAGCGTGAAACCATGGTGGCGCAATTCTTTCAGCGTTTTTATATAGGGCGGCACTTCCTTAGCAGCGGCACGAGTGGGATAG
The DNA here is from genome assembly GCF_003990355.1 of Eikenella corrodens. Lineage (NCBI taxonomy): Bacteria > Pseudomonadati > Pseudomonadota > Betaproteobacteria > Neisseriales > Neisseriaceae > Eikenella > Eikenella sp. KCOM 3110. The sequence continues at coordinate 1,406,824 of NZ_CP034670.1, forward strand.
GCGTAATCTGCCTCGTCAACAATGACTACAGAACCTTCCGGAACAAGTTCATTCAACGGGGCCGACTGAATTTGTTCCTCAGTCAGACGATGCGCCTTAAGAGCCTTTTCATTAAGTCCGTCAATATGACAAAAATAAAGCGGCCTATCCACCATATCGCCGTCTTCTGTCTCATATTTAAAAAGCCCTTCCCTGTTATTAATTATTGATGATACCGCAAACGCCGTTTTGCCTGTGCCGGGTGTCCCCGTTATCAGATAAATCATGAGAACACCCCAAACATTAGGCGATTCATCATATTCTTAGTCACAATAAAGGTAGCCGCGCCAATTAAATAACCCATGCCGTCGGCAATACCTGATTTGGCAATCAGCAAGAACATATCGGCCGGAATACTATTCAAAAATCCCGTAACGCCACTTTTGATGTATTCCAACCCATATTCATAGCTGGTAAACGATACGAAAGAAATACCAAAAGCGGCCATAATCCGACCGATTGCATTCTGAAAAATCTTATTAACAAAATTGGTTAGAGTTTCCATCATTTAGCCCTTATTGATTTCACTACCATCAAACCAGCAACAAACATAAATACCGCTTTAACAACCGGAGAAAGCATATCTAAATACTGGCAAATCTTAGCGTAGGAAAAAACCACCTGCCTGCCCAATACACTCATGGTTTTGTCCTGCGGACACTGGTTAGGATTACGCAAGAAAAAATCACCTCGCCACCCCAAGCCATCACGAGACTTCGGAACACGAAACTCACTGATATGACCGCTGCCCGCACCGCCTTTAAACATGCCTTTGCCTTCGGCGTCTCCCTTACCATTGCCTTCGCCCGAACCTTTACCCTTACCGTCTCCGTCGCCTTTGCCGTCTCCCTTACCATTGCCTTCGCCGTTGCCTTTACCTTCATCTTTACCACCTTTGCCGTCCTGTCCTCCTTCCCCGGTACGGCCTTCATCCTTGCGATCGCCCGGTTTTGGGTTATCCCTAATCCTGCCGTTGTCGGGATTAAGGACAAGGGGCTTGTCTTTCGGCGGTTTGGGTTGCTCATCTGGGCAGGGAATCTCCACTAACCTTTGAACAGCCACTGCCCGGACGGGCATTAATCGTCCCGCTGCTGTAGCATTTGCGGGTGGAGGGAATGGGGGTGGACGGCGGAGCGGGTGAGGGCTTGCCTTCGCCCTTCGGCTGCTTCTCTTTCGGCGGAAGCATTAACCTTCCGTCGCCTTCCCCGTCAAAATGATAGTTGCCGTCTTTATCCTTATACTCCGGCGGTGCTTCGCAAAGCCTTTCTTCATTACCTACAAACTCCTTAATCCGGCAATGGTTGACCCCTTTTTCATCGTTGCCGCAATCAGCATACATTTCTTTTGTTTGGCAACGTCCAGCCGATACCGAAACCGAAAGCAGGCACAAAACCAATCCGAATAAAAAACGTTTCATAACAGCCCCTAATAACGAAACAAAATCAAACCGACAAAGACCATCACAAAGACACCCATTGCAAAATATTGGTCAATCATCTCAAAATCCGCCTGATTACAACGACGCCCCAAGCAAACACCAGAGGAATCATCAAATAAAGTCCAAGCTGCACGCCATCCCTAAAATTCTGTGCAGGGTCGCAAGAAGGCAGGGCAGCCTGCAGCTTAGTACTTTGGAAATACCAGCCATCCGCTTTACGGACAGGCTGATACAGGGCTTTGCCGTCCACATAGGGGACGACCTTGGAATAGTAGACGTCTTCCGCCTGCTGACGGTTGTCATAACAGATATTGCCGACGGCGTAGCCCATAATGCAGCCTTAGCGCATAATCTTCAGGATTAAGCCAACGGCAAACAACGCCACCGCGGCGATAATCACATAACCGCCTACGGTCATTGCATCCGTGCCAGCGCCTTCAATACCCTCTTTAACGCCATCAGGTACGGCTGCATAGGCTTGGCTGCCTACGGCGGCCAAGGTAGTGCCCAACAGGGCAATTTTGCTTGATTTTGATTTCAACATTTCAAAAGTCCTTAATGGTTTCGCCATCGCCTCACGTGTACGCTATACCGCTTCCACGTGTGGCGTTGGCGTGCCCCTTTCGGGGCAGGCTGCGCCGCTGAAAACAGAGATTTGGCCGGCGGCGTTACGACCAAATAAAGAAATGGTGGGAGTGTTTACAGGGCTAGAAGGCACACCCCCGAAGCCTTAGAAATGGCTAACAGGTTTCATCCTGATAAAACACATAATCCTTATAAGCCCCGACTTGTACCTTGATTCTTACCACCTGATCGCGTTTGTACTGTTCGTACAACGCGGGATTCTTGGTGCGAACAGAAAGCACTTGAGTGCCACTATTTTCATTACGAACCAGCAAGCCGACATGGTCGCTTACCGTCTCCGTGCCATCATCACGGCGGCGGCGTTTCTGGAAAACGCGGTCAAACAAACCAACAACATAAAAGCCTTGTTTCATTTCAGACATAAAAGCCCCTTTCATGCAGCCAATGGCTGCGAAGTTTCGAGAAAATCACCAAATGCCAAGATTTGGTGGCGGTTGAGGAATGCCCACTTACTGCCGATAGCATCCCGTAAAAAATCGTCGTAATCGTCCGTATCCATGCGGTGGGGCAGAATGCGCCCACGCTTTAAACTGGACTGTTTCAAATAATCTTTAAACGCCAAAAACCATTGCTTCAGGCATTCGCGCCAATGCCGAGAACCAGCAGAGACAAAGGAAAAACAGCTATTGGCGCGTTTCCATTCCTGCTTCTTGTCCATGGAACAGCGAACCAAGCGAAAACCCTTGTGTTCAGGCTTGCGCGCCGCCAAGGATTTGCCGACATACTTCGCCACATAGGCAGCAATGCCCTTCGCCCCGCCTTTGATAGGTACGACCTGAAAACGCCCGAATCCGTAGGCTGGCAGACGCTCGCGCCACAGCTTCCACAAGGCACGCAGCCGAGGGCTGGCGCTTGAGTAATCGCCGTTTGCCACTGCCTGAAAATCAAATCCCGTGCGGCAGTCAAAACCGAGATTGACGACAAAATGGAAATGGATACGACCTGACTTATGCAGCTCGAACACACCCACATAGCCTTCAATCTGATGCCGCAGGAAATTGCTGTTCAGGCTGTTGAAACGGCGAGATGCTTCGCGCGGGTCGGTAACATGGTCGGGGAAAGTCAGGGTAACGAAAGCGCAGTTATCGATACCGTAGGCATCAATCAAACCGTGAATGTTCATTTCCAACGCAGCAGCAGACTTTCTACCGCTGGTTGAAAATTCCTGCGTTTCTTGGTGTGAAAAATCGTGGAAATAAACGGGGGGAACTTGTTCAGAAATTGAATTGTTACTATTAAGACAAGGAAGGGTCGCTGCGCTTCCTGCGGAAGCTCCGCGCCCCCCTGCCGCGGCTACCGCGCAGGCATCACAAACGCGGCTGTCAGCAGCAAAGTGCATCAAATCGTGATAGGTATCACATTGAATGCAGCGGCGGCGGTTCAGCATATAACTGCCGTTGGCACTTATATGCTGCACCTTACCTGTTTGACGGTAGAGCGGGGCGGTCATGGCAGCAACCCCGTTTCTATGAAACGCTGCCCTTCGAGATGGGCGCAACAATAGCCGTAATCGCGCCCGATGGTTTCGCCATCAAGCCCGATTATGGGCTGTTGCAGGGGGTAGGATAGAAACACGCTGCCACCGACAGGAACGCCGCTGTCGTAGCAGACTAGATGCCATTCGTCGCCGTAGAGACAAACGGACACGGAGCGGTCAGCTTTAGCCATTACCACCCCCAATAAAGTTGTGTCCCATCATGCAGGCTTGTTCAAAGCCTACATCAAAGGTTGCGCCTTTATGATTAACCCATTCGGAAGGGAAGAAAGTAGAAAAGCAAATCTTGCCGTCTTCTTTGAAAACGACCTCGTAGCCCTCGATGTCATCGAGCGCTACGGGGAGCAGGTGGGAATCGGTGCGTTTGCGGGTGGTGTTGCTGATTTCGAAAGTGCGGAGAGTGCTAGAGGAGGAATTCATTTGATAGCCCTTATGTAATTACCTAATTACCTAATTTCTACCAAACATACAATATTTGCCTAAAAATGTAAACAGGTAATTAAATATTTACCTAAATAGGCCTATATTCCATTACCTAAAAACCACAGGGAAACCCAAATGGCACGAGTAGGCACAACAAGCTACAACATCAAAATTGATAAGAAACTGAAAATTGAAAGACTTGCAATGGAAGCTAGCCTAAAAGTAGGCAGAACCATCAAATGGACGGAACTCATGGACATTCTTGTTACCGAATTCGGCAAAGATGCCCAAGAGATGCTGATTCATCGGGAGCAGGAGAAAAATGCGTAATCCAACGCTCATACTGGTAGCCTTGGCTATGCTGGCCGCAGGCTGCACCCGGCAGGAAGCGCAGAACGCCTACCGCCAAAGCGCCCAATCCGTGACCGAAGGCATTCAGGAATTCACGTTCAGCGGCAAAAGCCGCGAAGCAGAGCCGATAGGTTCGATTCAGGCTGAATACCCTGAATCGGCACGCTATCAGGGGCAGGAAGGTACAGTTTGGCTCGTAGTGAAAACCAATGTGCTCACCGGACCACCGCAAGAAGTGAAGCTGGGCAGGACGAGCGGTTTCAAATCATTGGATGATGCGGCGATTGCGGCGGCCAAGCGCCACCGCTTCCGCCCGGCACTGTCTGCAGCAGGAATGATGATTGAATCTGAAATCGACGTGCCCGTAGATTTCTACCTGAAACGTTAGGCTACCTGAAAACTCTTTCAGGTAGCCTTTTTGAATACTGCGCAGACGCTCACTCTTACGCATCCGCGCATTAAACGTCATAATAACAAACTATTATTTCATAATACTTTGTTATTATTATGTTTAATGCCACACAGTGGCTGGACTTGTACAAGTTCCATGCCTGCATTTATTCGGACTATCAACTAGCCAAACGTTGGAAGGTACCGCCGACCTACATCAGCCAGTATCGAAAAGGACGGTTACGCCTGCCTTTAGCCTTGATATTAGACGTGGCGGAAGTCGTAGGGGTCGAACCTTTGGAAGTCATTGCTTCGCTGGAGTATCCGCGAGCAAGGGAAAATCATCAGGCACGAATTAAGCGGGCTTATTTCGATGCGCTGATGAAAACAGTAGTTGATAGAATGGCCGCACAATATCAATCGGGATACCTTCGATATAAACGTTAGTTCGTATAATGTATATTATGTAAAATTATATATAGCAGCAATCAAATGAACTGAATAGCTGTTGAGCAAATATACCTTTCACCGTTATATATAAAGGCTACCTGAATCCCTTTCAGGTAGCCTTTATTGCCAAGCCGTCAAACAGTTTCGCTGCCACCAACAGTTAATCCGGCATCGATGCGCAGTGTGGGCTGCCCCACACCCACGGGCACGCTCTGGCCTTCTTTGCCGCATACGCCGATGCCGCTGTCGAGCGCCATGTCGTTACCAATCATACTCACATGTTTGAGTACTTCAGGCCCGCTGCCGATGATGGTGGCGCCTTTCACGGGGTATTGCAGCTTGCCGTTTTCCACCCACCACGCTTCGGAGGCGCTGAATACGAATTTGCCGCTGGTAATGTCCACCTGCCCGCCGCCGAAGTTCACGGCATAGAGGCCTTTTTCAATTGAAGCGATGATTTCTTCCGGCTCGCGGTTACCGTTTTGCATGAAAGTGTTGGTCATGCGCGGCATGGGCGTGGCGGCGTAGCTTTCACGGCGGCCGTTGCCGGTTACCGCCATGCCCATCAGGCGGGCGTTGGTTTCGTCTTGCAGGTAGCCGGCCAGGATGCCGTCTTCAATCAGCACGGTTTGGCGGGTGGCGTTGCCTTCGTCGTCCAGATTGAGCGAGCCGCGCCGCAGCTCGATATTGCCTTGGTCCACCACGGTTACGCCTTTGGCTGCCACGCGTTCGCCCAAACGGCCGGCAAACGCGCTGGTGCCTTTGCGGTTGAAATCGCCTTCCAGCCCGTGCCCCACGGCTTCGTGCAGCAGCACGCCCGGCCAGCCGCTGCCGAGCACCACGGTCATGCTGCCGGCGGGTGCGGGGCGTGATTCCAGGTTGACTAAGGCCTGTTTTACCGCCGCCTCCACATAACTGCGCAGCCGCTCTTCGCTGAAATAATCCAGCCCGTGCCGCCCGCCGCCGCCGAAGCTGCCCACTTCGCGCCGCTCGCCCTGCTTGGCCACTACGGTAATGCTCAGGCGCACCAGCGGGCGGATATCGGCGGCGGTGATGCCGTCCAGCCGCACCAGATAGATTAAATCGTGTTCGCAAGTCAGCCCGGCCATCACTTGCACGATGCGCGGGTCGGCAGCTTTGGCCAGCTGCTCTACACGGTTGAGCAGCGTCACCTTGGCAGCAGAGTCTAAGCTGGGAATCGGATTGTCCGGCGTATAGAGTGCAAGCTGCTGGCGGCCAGCTGAACCAGCCAGCTTAACTTGCCGCGCCTGTCCCGCCGCGCCGATGGTGCGTACCGCTTCTGCCGCCTGCCGCAATACGGCCGGGCTTAGGCTGTCGGCATAGGCAAACGCAGTTTTCTCGCCCAACACCGCCCGCACGCCCACACCTTGATCAATCTGAAAACTGCCGGATTTCACCATGCCCTCTTCCAAATGCCAGCTTTCATAGGCGGTGCGCTGGCAATAGATGTCGGCATAGTCCACTTGATGGGTAGAAATGGCAGATAAAGCACGGGCGATTTCGTCGGTGCCCAGTTGGTTGGCGTGCAACAGTTGTGTGGAAACGGTGGAGTGCGTGGTGTTCATGGCGTTAAAGGATTGAAAACGAAAGTCGGGCGGCATTATATAACGGCTGGACAGTCGCTCGTATTTCCTGTTGCTAGGATTGTGAAAATAAATTGTACCCATGCGTATTGATAAAAATATTTTCTATTTAAATATTGATAACAATTATCGTTTGTGTATAATAGCCATACCCCTCTCTTACGGGGCATAGCTGAAGAAGCTATATCTACCCAATTCCACAGGAGTGCGCCTAGCGAAACCAATTGCTTAACATCCCAATACTCAAAACCGAAAAGTTGAAGCCCGCTGCCGAAAACAGCGGGTTTCGGCTATTTATAACGCCCGTAAAACAGCGCCGGATTTACTCTGCTAATCTAAATTAAGCTATAATGCCCCGCTTTTGGGCGCAGGCTACCTGAAAACCAAACAGCCTGCACACAGACAACTTCCCCGAGGACACGAAAAATGGGCTTTTTGCAAGGCAAAAAAATCCTGATTACCGGCATGATTTCCGAGCGTTCCATTGCCTACGGCATCGCCAAAGCCTGCCGTGAACAAGGCGCTGAGCTGGCGTTTACCTATGTAGTAGACAAATTGGAAGAACGCGTGCGCAAAATGGCGGCCGACTTCGGCTCCGATTTGGTATTCCGCTGTGATGTGCAAAATGATGCTGAAATTGAACAAGTATTTGCCGACCTGGGCAAAAAATGGGATGGTCTCGACGGCCTGGTGCACGCTATCGCCTTCTCGCCCAAAGAAGCCCTCAGCGGCGATTTCTTAGACAGCATCAGCCGAGAAGCCTTTGAAATTTCACACGATGTTTCCGCCTACAGCCTACCTGCACTGGCCAAAGCAGCCCGCCCGATGATGCGCAACCGCAACAGCGCCATCCTCGCGCTCACCTATCTGGGCGCCGTGCGCGCCATCCCCAACTACAACGTAATGGGCATGGCCAAGGCCAGCTTGGAAGCCGCTATCCGCTTCACTGCCGCCTGCGTCGGCCCCGAAGGCATCCGCTGCAACGGCATCTCCGCCGGCCCGATTAAAACCCTGGCTGCCGCCGGCATTGCCGATTTCGGCCGCCTGCTCAACCACGTTGCCTCACAAAATCCGCTGCGCCGCAACGTAACCATCGAAGAAGTGGGCAACACCGCCGCCTTCCTGCTGTCCGACCTCTCCTCCGGCATCACCGGCGAAATCACCTATGTGGACGGCGGCTACAGCATCAACGCCCTAAGCGGCACCGGCGTCTAGTTCCCCACCCGATTTAGCCCGTTAAGGGCACACAGGCTACCTGAAAACAATTTTAACGAAAGTAAAAATCCGTTTTCAGGTAGCCTCTTGCTTGCCCAGCACCAAGACAGTGCCCCGTTTTGGTGTTATCCTTGCGCTTTCCTAATATCACGCATTTTGGTTGTTGCATGAAAAAACTCCTTTGGCTGTTCTCCGGCCTCATCCTGCTGCTGGCCGCCCTATTCCTCGGCGCGCCCTACTATCTCGGCATCAAAGCCGAACAAAGCCTGAACAAACAGCATGAAATCCTAAGCCACACATCCTTCTTGCAAGTCGAATCCCGCCGCTACGAACGCGGCTGGTTCAGTTCGCACGAAACCACCGTGGTGCGCTTCAAGCCCACCTTCCTGGCACAGCTGCAAGACAAGCTGCCCGACAACATTAAAACCATCCTCACCCAGCCCATCACGCTGGAGAGCAACATCAAACACAGCCTGTTTGCCAACGGCAGCATGCCCGTGCGCGCCGTGGTAGACACCGAATTCGTTTTCCAGCCCGAAAGTCGCGAAATACTGCAACGCTTCTTCGGCAGCCAAGCCCCCGCCAGCCTGCGCAATGTGATCCAACTCAACGGCAACGGCCGCCTCACTTGGCAGGTGCCCGCTTTCAAATACCAAGAGCTCTCCGGCATCGCCATTAATTGGCAAGGCCTCGAAGGCAGCACCGACTACGCCAAATACTTCACCGAATACCAAAGCAGCCTGAACAACCCCGGTCTCACCATCACCCTGGCCGACAAAGGCAGCGTTTCCTACAAAAACCTCCAGCTGCACACCGAAACCCGCGAAGGCAGCCACAACCTTGCCCTGGGCAGCAGCAAGCTCACCCTCGGCCAGGTGGAAGTGGAATGGAAAGACAGCATCAACTACGACATCCGCCTTAACGATGTGCTGAACATGGTGTCCGACCTGCAAATCGGCAGCTTCATCAACCCCTATGGTCAAGTGCCGCCTGCCAAAATCACCCTCAACGATCTGCAAATCGAAACCCGCATGGATCAAGATGGCCGCTGGGTGAACACCGAAGGCAAATTCGGCTTCGCCAAACTCAACTACGGCAGCGACAACTACGGCCCGCTGGCCATCCACGTGAGCGCCGAACACCTCGATGCCGAAAGCCTCGCCGCGCTCAAAACCCGCCGCGACCAGCTCATCACCCAGCGCCTCAGTGACGAGCAAATGCGCGAAGCCCTGCTTGCCGCCCTGCGCAACGAAGCCGCCGGCCTGTTTACCAACGATCCCGTTATCCGGCTCAAACAGTTCGACCTCACCACCCCGCAAGGCATGATCAGCGGCAACGGCGAACTCAAATTTAGCAGCCTCACCACCGCCGATTTGAGCAACATCGACAATCTGCTTGCCAAAACCGACGCCGATTTCCATATCGCCGTACCGCAGCAAGTGATCGAACGGCTCACCGCCGCCCAGGCCAAAAACTACATCAGCGTCGATCCTTCCCTGCCCGATGCCGACCACGAAATCCAAGAAGCCGTGCGCCTGTGGCTCGACAGTGTGCTCGAAAGCATGGCGCGGCAAGGCTACCTGAAAATCGACGGCAAGCAAATCGTGAGCACCCACATCGTGATGCGCAACAAAACCTTCAGTATGAACGGCAAACGCATCGAATCGCAAGCCGATGAAAACCTGTTGCCCGACAGCTCCCTGCCTGCCGATTCCAGCGCCCCGGCCACCCCGGCATCCGCACCTGCTGCCGCCTCGGCCGCTTCCGCCCCGCCGAAGGGCGCATCTGCCCCCTAGCCCAGCAACAGAAGGCTGCCGTTTCAGGTAGCCTTCTGATTATTTTCCAAACAAGCGCCGCACAAAATGAGCCAGCCGCCCTACCCGCCCGCCGCCTATCCGGAAAAAGTAGGCACCTACCCTGCCCTCTGCCATTCCAGCGGCGGCTATTTCTACGACGACGTGCTCGAATACCGCGTATGGTGCCATCCCGAGCGCGGCGCCCCCGATTTATATGAAGGCGATGACTACTTCCATGCCTTCGCCACCCATGCCGAAGCCCTCGCCTTTGCCCAAGGGCAGCCCGGCAGCGAAGCCCCGCTCATACTCGTCCGCCAGCAAGAATATATCGACGAACCCCAGCCCGACACCTTCATCCGCCGCACCGGCGAACGCATCACCGAATGGCTGCCGGAATGGCTGGAAAACAGCCGGCGCCAGCCCGGCTCAATCGAAGCTTTCCTCGCCCAACAGGCTACCTGAAAGCAAACGAACTGAGCGCCAGCAAGGCAAACGGCAAGCCAAATAAATTTCGCTAAAATGCAACCGGACACAGCAATATAATTTTCAGGTAGTCCACCTGCTTCTCCCCCGCCTTCCCAAAAGGCTACCTGAAAACGAAGCGAAGCGGAGTTTCTGCGAAGCTAAAACGAAGCGAAGTTCCTGCGGAACTAATTGTCAAAACCAAGGCAGTGCTGCTGTAAAGACCAAACAAAATCGCAATCAAATTAACCCACTAAGGCTACCTGAAAACCCCTTCCCATCATGCTCCACACCGATTCCCTCACCGCCGCCGAACCCGAACGCCTCATCACCGCCCGCCAGGTTTCCAGCCAGGAAGAGCAGCTCGAACGCGCCCTGCGCCCCAAAACCCTTGCCGACTACATCGGCCAGACCAAAACCAAAGAGCAGCTCGGCATCTTCATCCAAGCCGCCAAAAAGCGCGGCGAAGCCCTCGACCACACCCTCCTGTTCGGCCCGCCCGGCCTGGGCAAAACCACTCTCGCTCACATCATCGCCAAAGAACTCGGCGTCAACCTGCGCCAAACCAGCGGCCCCGTGCTCGAGCGCGCTGGTGACCTCGCCGCCCTACTTACCAACCTCGAGCCGCACGACGTACTCTTCATCGACGAAATCCACCGCCTCAGCCCCGTGGTGGAAGAAATCCTCTACCCCGCCCTCGAAGACTACCAGCTCGACATCATGATCGGCGAAGGCCCCGCCGCCCGCAGCGTGAAAATCGACCTGCCCCCCTTCACCCTCGTCGGCGCCACCACCCGCGCCGGTATGCTCACCAATCCCCTGCGCGACCGCTTCGGCATCGTCTCCCGCCTCGAGTTTTACAGCAGCGCCGACCTCGCCACCATCGTTTCCCGTTCCGCCACCCTGCTGCAAATGAGCCTCGACGACACCGGCGCCTTCGAAATCGCCCGCCGCAGCCGCGGCACCCCGCGCATTGCCAACCGCCTGCTGCGCCGTGTGCGCGACTACGCCGAAGTGAAAAGCAACGGCCGCGTAGATGCCGCCCTGGCCGATGCCGCCCTGCAAATGCTCGATGTGGACAACGAAGGCCTCGATATGATGGACCGCAAATTCCTCGAAGCCGTGCTGCACAAATTTGCCGGCGGCCCCGTCGGCCTGGACAACATAGCCGCCGCCATCGGCGAAAGCCCCGACACCATTGAAGACGTAATCGAACCCTACCTCATCCAACAAGGCTTTCTCCAGCGCACCCCGCGCGGCCGCGTGGCCACCGAACGCAGCTACAGCCACTTCGGCCTGCCGTTTCAGCCTTGAAGGCTACCTGAAAGCATCGGCATCTTTTTAGCTTCGTAGAAACTCCGCTTCGCTTCGTTTTAGCTTCGCAGAAACTCCGCTTTGCTTCGTTTTCAGGTAGCCTTTTTGCGGTTTCAAGGCTACCTGAAAATTTCATGTAACCCATTTCTCCTATTCATTCGCTACTCAACATGCCCCAATTCTCCCCCGCCGACCACGCCCTGATGCAGCAAGCCATTGCCCTTGCCCGGCAAGGCCGTTTTTCCACTTCGCCCAATCCGCGCGTCGGCTGCGTGATTGCGCAGGGCGGGCAGATTGTCGGCCAAGGTTTCCACCTCAAGGCCGGCGAGCCGCATGCCGAAGTGCACGCCCTGCGTCAGGCCGACAGCGCCGCGCAAAGCGCCACCGCCTACGTTACCCTCGAGCCCTGCGCCCACCACGGCCGCACCCCGCCCTGCGCCGAAGCCCTGATCCGTGCCGGCGTGCGCCGCGTGGTGGCCGCCATGCAAGACCCCAACCCCCTGGTGGCGGGCAAAGGGCTGGCTATGCTTGAAGCCGCCGGTATTCAGGTAGCCTGCGGCCTGATGGAACGAGAAGCACGGCAGCTCAACCGCGGCTTTCTCTCCCGCATCGAACGCGGCCGCCCGTTTGTGAAGCTGAAAACCGCCGCCAGCCTCGACGGCAAAACCGCGCTTGCCAACGGCCAAAGCCAATGGATTACCGGCGAAGCCGCGCGGCACGACGTGCAAATCCAGCGCGCCGAAAGCTGCGCCGTGCTCACCGGCATCGGCACCGTCCTGGCCGACAACCCGCGCCTCACCGTGCGCGACTTCCCCACCCTGCGTCCCCCGCTGCGCGTGCTGCTCGACAGCCGTCTGCGCCTACCCGCCGGCAGCCATTTGCTCGACGGTAGCGCCCCCACGCTCATCTACACCTTATCCGACCGCCCAGCACCCGACGGAGCGGCTGAAATCTGCCGTTTGCAGGCCGATGCCCAAGGCCGCCTCAGCCTGCATGCTGTGCTGGCCGATTTGGCCGCGCGCGGCATCGGCGAGCTGATGCTTGAAGCCGGTGCCACGCTGGGCAGCGCGTTTTTGGCGCAGGATTTGGTGGACGAAATCATTTGTTACCAAGCGCCCAAACTGCTCGGCGGCACACAGTCGCCCACCCTGTTCAGGCTACCTGAAAACCCCGCCGCCCTCAGCCGCGAGCCCGATTGGCACACCGTGAGCATCGAGCAGCTGGGCGACGACATAAAATGGGTGCTGCAACGACGGCGCGGCTAAGTATCTGCACATCTTCCCATCTCCGGCTTTCATTTTCCTGCCAGGCAAACCTGCGGTCGGTTTCGTTGCCAAACAATCCCACCGCCTGCTGAGGAAGAACAGATTGGCAGCACAAAACAGCTTCTTCTCTGAGGCTACCTGAAAGCGCTAAGAGGCTACCTGAAAAAGAATTTCCACTTTTCAGGTAGCCTCTTTTGGTTTTTCACACATAGGCAAAATACCCCCGGTGTTGCTGCCGTACTTCCTCTTCCCCCACTGTTGGCGTAAACCAAGCGAATTTTTGCAGCACTGTTGTTTTGCCCTGCCGTCATCCCATGCTGTTTGCCGTATGCCGCTTATTCCGTAATTTCCATATATCCGAAAACACCGAGAGGCTACCTGAAAAACGAATGTCCATTTTTCAGGTAGCCTCTGGTATTTTCGGGCACTCCCCATTACCACGCCTGGCGGCGTTTGAGCTGGAGGTAGCGGTTGATGAGTTCGGTGCTCAGTTGGTTGGGCAAAACATTGATGGCGTTGATGCGGGCGGCATCGAAGTGGCGGATGGCTTCGGCCACGTGGCTTTCGTATTGCAGGGCGCCGAGGTAGGCTTGGGCGTCTGCTTCGTTGCGCACGGGCTGTTGGCGCACTTCTTCGGGGGCAAGCGGGCGCAGGCCGCCGAATAAAACCATGTGGTGTTTGCGCAGGCGCTGGATGTGTTGCAGCAGGTGGCGGCTGTCTTCGTGGTTCAGGTGGGAGAGCACCACCACGAGGGCGCGGCGTTTCTGCTTTTGCAGCAATAAGTTCACAGCGCTTTCAAAATCGGCAGCCTGCTGCGAGGGCTCGATATCGAACACGCCCTGCACCAGGCGGCCGAGCTGCTCCATGCCCTTGTGCGGCGGCACGAAGCGGGCCACGGGATGGGCGAAGGTGAGCAGGCCGACGGCGTCGCCGTGCTTGAGCGCGGTGTAGGAAAGCAGCAGCATGGCCTGCAGGGCATGGTCGAAATGGCTTTTGCCTTCCATTTGCAGGCGCATATTGCGGCCGCAGTCGAGCAGGAAGATGAGCTGTTGGTCTTGCTCGTCTTGATAGGTGCGCACGATGGGGCGGCTCATGCGGGAGGTGGCTTTCCAGTCGATATTGCGGATGTCGTCGCCGTCTTGGTAGTCGCGCAGCTGGTGGAAGTCTTGGCCGAGGCCTAGGCGCGGCAGTTTTTTCACGCCCACGAGGTTGAGCCAGCGTTGCAGGCCGATTAAATCGGCACCGAGGATGCGGCTGAAATCGGGCAGCACGTCCACTTTGCCGGGCAGCTCCTGCCGATGCCGCCGCTGCCACAGGCCGAGCGGGCTGGCGAGCCAGTATTCGATGCCGGCAAATTCGGCACGGCCGCGCCGGCGCGGGGTGAGCCGGTAGCGGATGGTGGAAAGGCGGCCGGGCAGCGTGTCGATAATCAGGTGCGGGGTGTCGGTGTCCCAGTCGGGCGGAAACAGGTCGGCCACCAGGATGGTTTGCGGCTGCCGCCAGCGGCCTTTGGCAGGCGGGGTGAGCGTGAGCTCCACTTCGTGCGGCCGGCCTTGGATAAACTGATGCGGCAGGCTGCGCTCCCAGTTCGGCTCGGGCTGGCGGCGCTGCCAGAAGGCATCAACCAGCGCGGCCAGGGCGAGCAGGAGGGCGAGGCCGCCGGCGATGTATTGGACGATGCGGCCGTTATCTGCATTCAGGTAGCCTGCCAGCCAGCCGGCGGTGCACACGGCAACGAGGGCGGCAAACAGCAGCACCAGCAGTCTGGATGGTCTCATGGGCAGGCCTTACAAGCGCGGGGCGGGCACGGAGGCGGCCAGTTCGTTCAACACCTGCTCCACTTGGATGCCTTCCATTTCCATTTGGGTGGAAAGGCGCACGCGGTGGCGCATGGCGGGCAGCCAGATGGCTTTGATGTCGTCGGGGGTAACGAAATCGCGGCCGGCCAGCAGGGCGTAGGCGCGGGCGCAGCTGATGAGGGCGATGCCTGCGCGCGGCCCGGCGCCCACGGATAAGGCAGGCCAGTCGCGGGTGGCGGTCACCAGGCGCACGGTGTAGTCGATAATCTGCGGATCGACGCCCACCTGCGCCACCAGTTTTTTCAGCTGCTCGATCTGCTGCGGCTGGAACACGTGCGCGGGCTGGCTGCCGCTGAGCAGGTCGTTGTTGCTGCTGTTGATGACGGCATTCAGCATGCGTGCTTCGTCGGCCGGGGCGGGATAGCCGATCATCACTTTGAACATGAAGCGGTCGAGCTGGGCTTCGGGCAGCGGATAGGTGCCTTCCTGCTCGATCGGGTTTTGCGTGGCCAATACCATAAAGGGGCTGGGCAGGTGGTGGGTGTGGCCGTCGAGCGTTACGCTGCGCTCCTGCATCACTTCGAGCAGGGCGGATTGGGTTTTGGCCGGGGCGCGGTTGATTTCGTCGGCAAGCAGAAGATGGGTGAACACCGGGCCTTGGCGCAGCTCGAAGCGGCTGTTTTGCGCATCGTAGCGGTAGTGACCGGTCACGTCAGACGGCATCAGGTCGGGAGTAAACTGGATGCGGCGGAATTCGCCGGCGAAGGTTTGCGCCAGCGAGCGCACGAGCAGGGTTTTACCGGTGCCCGGCACGCCTTCGAGCAGCACGTGGCCGCCGGCCAGGAATACGGTGAGCACTTCGTCCACCACCTGCTGTTGGCCGATGAGCACTTCGTTTAACCGCGTGCGCAGCACTTGAATGGCGCGCACGCCCTGCTGGATGGCGGGGTTGGCGCTGGTTTGTCGGGGCTGGGAGAAATTGATGTCCGTCATCGAATCATCCTTTTGCATTGTGTGTTTCGTTGGTTAATCGGAGGTTTGGGTTTCAGCTAGCCTGCGGTTTGGAAAAGGCTACCTGAAAAATAGGTTGGTTCGGGCTACCTGAAACATGGTGCTCATCTTTTCAGGTAGCCTTCAACCACGCTAATACCACGAGCGGTTTATCTTATGCACGATGCGCTGGTGGGCGGCGATCATTTGCAGCCACTCCACCAAATTGACCTGTTCCGGTAGGGGTCGTAGCCAGGGTTCGACCACGGAGGGCGGCAGTTTGGTTTGGGCGCACAAAAACTCCAGCTGTTTGCGGCTGCCCATCTGCTTCCAGGCCGGGTGGCGCTGTTGCAGGGCTTCGAGCAGGCGGCGCTGCATATCGCTGAGGATGGCGCGGCGGCTCAGGTGGCGGGTGAGGAACTGGCCTTGTGCGAGCAGGTGCTGGTTCAGGTAGCGCTCCGGCGCAGGCGGCAGTTGTTGCACCACGCCCACGCGGACGATGATGCGCCACAGCAATACGGCGGCAGCGACCAGCACAACGGCAAACAGTATGGGCTGGGCTTTCAGCATTTTCCACAGCATCGGCTCGGCGTCGTTATAGCTGGACGGGTAAACCTTCTCGGCCAGCAAGATGCCGTCTTTCCCTTGAGCCAGATAAACGGCAAGGTAGGGGTGGTCGTAGAGGGCGAGGTGGTTGCGGTCGATATCGGGGCTGCTCGGGTTGCCCAGCCAGTTTTCGTTCCAAGTGAGCAATACGCTGCCATTGCCGTAACGCACACGGATGGTCTGCACGGCGCCGTAGGCATTTTTACCTTGGAACATCACCAGCTTGCCGTCTTTTGCCGCCCAGCCGTTGTCGGAGCTGTACTCAGAGCCGGTGAAGGTTTCAATGGTGGCGCCCTCGGGCAGTTGGATGCTGCTCAAGCCGGCGTTGCAATGCTGGTCAATCTGCAAAGCAACTTCGTCGCCAACTTGGCGGGCGGCTTCGCGGCGCTGCTCGGCCGCCTTCACGCAGGCGGGCAGGTTAGGCAGGGTTTTGCCGTCGGTTTCCTCCAGTTCCACGGTGCCGACTTTCAACTGGCGCAGCATGGTTTGACGGAAGTTTTGCGTATCTTCATCATCTTCCGTCTCTTTTGATTTATCGTCTGCTTTCAGCGGATTGTCGCTGGCATAGCTGGGCAGTGCCATCACCAGGTGGTTGCCGCGCCCCACCCATTCCAGCAGGCGTTCGGCATCTTCCTTATCCCGCATGCGGTTGTCGGCCACGATCAGCAGGCGGTTGTTATCGTAGGAATTGAGCTTTTCCAAGCCAAACATGCTGCGCTCATGTTGGATATTTTCCACGCCGTACCGGGTGAGCATGGTTTTCAGGGCGTAGAGCGAGCCTTCGCGCATTTCCTGCTGCGGATCGAGCGACTGCCAGGTTTTGCTTTCCTGCTTAGAAAGCCCGGCAACGGCAATCAGGCCGCCGATAAGCAATATGGCGGTCAGGCCGATGAGGATGGAACGAAGGTTTTTCATGCCCTACCCTCCCCGGCGGCACGCAGGCTACCTGAAAATTCCTGTTCCCCGCCGGCGAACACTTGGCGGTATTGGCGGCACAGGCTGTGCACCGCTTCGCGTTTGGGCAGGCGGTGGGCATAGGCCAGCGCCACCCAGTTGTCGGTGAGCGGCTGCCAGTAGTCCAAAAGCTGAGGCTGGCGCTGACGCACGCGTTTGAGCACCTGGCCTTCGGTATCGCTGCTGCGCAGCGGCAGGCCGTGGCGGCGGCTGATTTGCGAGAGGCTGGCACGGTAGAGCAGGCTCATGGCGGCGCGCGGATCGCGTTCGTATTCGGCCAACACGGTGGAAGCCACGTCTTTGGGCAGGCTCTCGGGCGTAATCTTCATGCCGAACAGGGTTTCCGGCACTTCTTCGCCTTGGTTCAAACCGAAACCGAAGCCGCCGTTGGCCCGATACCAACGGTATAAAATCCACAACACCAAGGCCAACAATAGGACAATTAGGGCATACATCAGGCCGTTAAACCAACCTGGCGAAGGAGCCTTTATATCAGGCATATCCGGCAGGCTGCGCTGCTGTCGAGTGTTATCTTCCTTGCCGCATTTGATCCAGCAGTATTCAGTTTGGGTTTTAATGCTTTGAAACGGCGCTTTGCGCAGGGTGTTATCACGGATTTGCTCCACCTTTTCCCGGCTGGGCAGTGGCTCGGCATGCAGGCTACCTGAAAAACCGAAGCCGATAAACACGGCCAGAGCCAAGGCCCATAAGGCGCTGCTGCTGCCCAACAGGCGGTCTTGGATTTTGCGGGCGGCCAGGCGGATATCCCAGCCTTCGGCCTTGGTGCGGGCGTTCAGATAAAGCGTGAAGCCGCAGGCCACATAAATCGGCCCCCAAAAGCACAGCAGCAGCACATAAATACCGTTGAGCAAATGCTGGAAAAGCATGCCCTGACCGGAAGAGACCAAAGTCTCAATCTGTTCTAAAGCCTCCATGGAGCGAGCCCCGCCAAACGGACCGGCTACGATGTTTTGCGTCGGATCGCCCACCCACAGCCAAAACAGCATCGAGAGCAGGCCGAAGGCAAGGATAGACTCCAAATGGATGCCGAAAACCGCTAGCCAGCCGGCTGCACCGCCGCTTTGGCGCGATAATTCGTTGCAGCGGCGCTGGTAGGCCTTGCCGCTTACCCCTTCCAACAGCGTAACCGGCAGCACCAAGCTGCGGCGCAGGCTGAACCGCCGCCAAGTCAGATCGCCAATCAGGCGCGGCCGCCACATCTGCCGAAACGCCGTGCGTATGCATTTCCGGTATGGCGGCAGCGGCTCGAACACCTGCTGCGACATCAGCCACAGCACCGGCGCTTCGAATAACGGCTTGAGCCACCAAACAAAAAAACCGCCCCATTCAGGCTGCTGCCAGCACAAAGCCAGCACCAGCGCATACACCGGCAGCGACAGGGTTGCCCATACCGCCATATACAGCGCCGGCCGCTCCTGAAACAGGCGCGTACCCAAATCTAAAGCCTCCCAGCCGCTGCGCGGGCGGAAATTGAGGCGGGTTTCCCAAATATTCATGCCGCCCTCCTGCCTGCATACAGCAGATAGGCATACACTAGAAGCCACATCACTATGGAAACAATATATTTTAAAATCATCGGAATACTGGTAATCGGCGACCAAAAGCCTTCAATAAACGCGGCAATAAACAGCATCAGGAAGCCGCCGTTCATCAGCCCCACCGCCTGTTTGCCCTGAATGCGCAAGGCATCGCGCCGCGACAAACCCTGCGGTTTGAGCAGCGCCAAGCCCAGCCGCAATCCGCCTGCCGCCGCCATCACGATACCGGTGAGCTCGAACGCGCCGTGCGCGCCCACAAACGAGAAAAAGGCCGGCCCGGCGGGGTCGCGGGTCATATAGCCCATTGCCCCGCCGATTAGCCAACCATTCATCACCGTAAGGTATGCCGTGCCCAAACCGAACAGAATGCCGCTGGCAAAACTTTGAAATGCAATGCCGATGTTGTTGAAAATATAGTAGCCCGCCATGGCAAAGTTCTGCCACGCTTCGCGGTTGGTGCCGTCGGCATACTGCTCCATCATTTCTTTATAGTTCTCAGCCAACATCGGCCCCTGGTTCAGACCGCCGATTTTGTCCACGCTCTCCGGCACAAAAGCCGTGAGTAAAAAAGCCACGATAAACGGCAGGTAAAACAGCGCATGCGCTAGCCACACCAGTTTTTTCTCGCGCCGTACCAGCTGCGGGAAACCTTGCATTACGAAATCACGGAAGCGCACCCACAGCGATACCTGCTGCCCCACATACAAAAGCTGGTGCGCGCGTTCGCACAGATATTGCAGATAATCGGTAAGGCCGCCGGAATAGCAGCGGTCGGTGGCCACCGCCAAATGATGGCAAACCGTGCGGTAGTCCTGCATAAACAAAGCGGTTTTCTGCGCACTCAGGCTGCCGCGCCGTTTTTCCAGCTGCTGCAAATCCTGCTCGAACGTGCGCCAGAACGCCTGATGTTGTTCTTCAAAAAACAGTTGCCTCACGCCGCCTCCTTCCGCTGCTCACCGGCATAATATTTGGCCAAGCCCAAAATCAGCCGCTCGGCGCTGCGTTCGTCTTCCTGTTGGCCGAAAATCGCCCCCACCATCATTTGCGCCAATTCGCCGGTGCGCGCCGCGCTCAAATGGCGGCGGCGTTCCACAAAGCTCAAAATTGCCTGCTGCTCCTCACGCGTGAGCGCCACGGGCGGGGTAACCGCTTCGATATTGCCCAAATCCATGCGCTCGGCCTGCCCGCGCGTTTTATCCACATACACCACCACTGTAGAAGCCATGATGTCGCCCAAGCGGCGGCCGTAGGGGTTGCACAGGCCGCAGATCATGCCGATGCCGTAGAAAAAAGGCAGGCTGTCGAACACGCGCAGCAGGTTGCGCAGCAATGAAGCCGACCAGGAAATATGCGTGCCGTTGTCGTTGATCACGCGCAGGCCGAAAATTTTCTTACCCGGCGTCTGCCCGTTCCAGCACACTTCGAACACCACGAAATACAGCCACAATGTGAAAAAAATATTCACAAACAGCAGGAAGAAAAACAAGCCTTTAACTGCACTGTTACCATCACCGTCGTTAACCGCACCGGAGAAGATAAAGCTGATCAACATAGAGGAAAGGATGATCCAAATGCCGCGCAGGATGAAATCGACAAACCAGGCGCGCGAGCGGGCGAATACCGAAGCCGGACGCAGATAAATATCGATGGCTTCCGGCGTTTCCACTTTAAGCAGGGTGTCCAGTCGCGAGAGAATGGGTTCAGACATAATGAAAGGTTTGCCAAACGAAATGAACGATGAGACAAGAAAACGCCGAACTTTGCCCGAAAGACGGGTGTTTGGCAAGCCCTAAGAAAAACAGAAATACGGCTACGGCTGATTTTCTTGTATGCAAGAGGCTACCTAAAAACAAAATGGCCGCCCTTCTGCAATCTTAATAAAAGCAAACCAACACAACTTATTATTTTAGTGATACACCCATGTTTAACAGATAAACTGACATATTCTGCTAATAAACAACATTAAAATCAAACAATCTGCCCATTTTCCAGCCATTCGCCCGCAATTAACAAAATTTATCCGTTACACATCAAGACGGCGGCGGCTAAAACCATTATCATGCCGCCCTTTTAACCATTCTAAGGAAACACACATGGCATTACGCGACGAATTCAAAGCATTTATTATGCGCGGCAACGTAATCGACCTTGCTGTCGGTATGGTAGTCGGCACCGCCTTCTCAGGCATCGTCAAATCATTGGTAGATGACGTGATCATGCCGCCCATCGGCCTGATTTTGGGCGGCGTAGACTTCTCCAACCTGTTCATCACCCTGAAATCGGGCGCCAACGCCCCTGCCGACGGCTACGCCACTTTGGCCGCCGCACAGGCCGCCGGTGCGGTTACGCTCAACATCGGCCTCTTCATCAACACCGTAATCAGCTTCCTGATCATTGCCACTGCCATCTTCGCCGTAATCAAAGGCATCAGCAAACTGCAAAAACCCGCTCCGGAAGAAGCTCCCGCCGAGCCTTCCGAAGAAATCCTGCTGTTGCGCGAAATCCGCGATTCGTTGAAAAAATAATCGCTATTACGATGCAAAAGGCTACCTGAAAATTTTCAGGTAGCCTTTACTCTTGCCATCGCACCCAATCATCCCAACCCCTTTTCTTAACTAGAAAGGCTACCTGAAAACGGGCTTGGCAAGATGGCTGCGAAGCCAAGAGTATCAAACGGCCTTTAGCCGCCATTCAATCCGTTTCCCATTCCCGCAGCCAGCCGTTTGCCGCAAACGACACCGCCCGGTTGCCCGCCACGATAAAATGATCCAGCAGCCGCACGTCCAGCAGCGCCAACGCCTGCTGCAATTGTCGGGTAAAGGCCAGATCCGCCTCGGAAGGCTCGGCCGAGCCGCCGGGATGGTTGTGCGCGATAATCAGCGAAGCCGCATGATAGTGCAGGGCAAGTTTCGCCACTTCGCGGATATACACCGTGTTTTCCGCCACCGTGCCGCGCGACAGCTCCTGAAAGGCAATCAGCTTATGGCTGCTGCTCAACAGCATCGCCACGCTCACTTCCACCGGCTCGTGCGCCAGTTGCAGCACCAGATAATCAGCCACCGCATCGGGCGAATCGAAAGCCGGGGTGTCGCGCATTTCCTCGGCCAGCAGGCGCCGCCCGATTTCCCGCACCACGGCAAACTGGCAATACGCCGCCTCGCCCATGCCCTTATGCTGCGTCAGTTCGGCGGCAGGCGCGGAAAACAGTCGGTTGAGTGAGCCGAATTCCTGCAGCAGGTAACGCGCCAAATCCACCGCGCTCATCCCCTGCGTGCCCACCCTTAGCAGGATGGCCAGCAACTCCGCGTCGCTCAATGCCCCCGCACCGCGATGCAGCAGTTTCTCACGCGGCCGCTCGTTTTCCGGCCAATGTTTGATGCCCATCTTAACGTTTTCCTTTGCGTGTGTGCGAAATGCCGGATTATACAGGAGCGGCACGATACCAAAGGCTTATAAACGAATCCGCCGGAGAGAGCATTTGACCTGCCTCATAAAAAGAACTTTACGCTTCCATAGCTTGCGTAAAAGGGTTGGAAAAAGCCGTGCCAAACGGCTACAATTCGCCACCTTTTCAGTTTTCGGCCGCCCCGTCCGGAGAACACCCCGCCGGGAAGGTTACCTGAAAAAGTTTGAACAAAAATAATCGGAGTGAAATAAACTATGGCAACCAAAGGACAAATGTTACAAGATCCTTTTTTGAACGCACTGCGCAAAGAACACGTGCCGGTATCCATCTATTTGGTGAACGGCATCAAACTGCAAGGACAGGTAGAGTCGTTTGACCAATATGTGGTGCTGCTGCGCAACACTTCGGTAACGCAAATGGTGTACAAACACGCGATTTCCACCATTGTTCCGGCACGCGCCGTGAGCCTGCAGCCGCCCGCCGAGCAGAAACCTGCCGCCGAAGCCGAGCAATAAGCAGGCATCCCCAGCGCACTGGCTGTTGCTCACAGGCAGTGCGTTTTTGCTATCCATACGCCGCCCGCGCCCATTGCCCGTGCAGGCGGTTTGATAAGAAGAACCCATCATGCCCCAAACCATCGCCCTCATCGGCGCCATGCCGCCGGAAATCTCCCTGCTTCAAGAGAGCCTGCAAAACCTGCGCAGCGAACACCTGGCCGATTTCGATATCTACTGCGGCGAATACGCCGGTAAGAACGTCGTATTGGCCTTAAGCGGCATCGGCAAAGTGAACGCCGCGCTCAGCACCGCCCTGGTGCTGCAGCACCGCCCCGATTTCGTCATCAACACCGGCAGCGCAGGCGGACTGGGCAGCGGGCTGAAAGTGGGCGACGTGGTAATCGGCACGCAAACCGCGCACCACGATGTGGACGTTACCGCCTTCGGCTACGCCATCGGCCATGTGCCGCGAATGCCCGCGCGTTTCGAATCCGACCCCGCCCTGTGCGCCGCCGCCGAAAAAGCCGCCGCCGCATTCGAACACGCCGCCGTGCACCGCGGCTTAATCGTGAGCGGCGACCAATTCGTGCACAGCAGCGAATCCGTGGCCGAAGTGCGCCGCCATTTCCCCGACGCGCAGGCAGTGGAAATGGAAGCCGCCGCCATCGCCCAAAGCTGCCACCGCTTCGGCGTGCCGTTTGTGGTGGTTCGCGCCATTTCCGACCTCGCCGACGAAGAAGCCGACACCAGCTTTGAAACCTTTTTGAAAACCGCCTCCGTGCATTCGGCCAAAATGGTATTGCAGCTGATTGAAGCGCTTTAAGGCTACCTGAAAAATTAAACCGGCATAAAAACAAACGGCTACCCGTTTAGTACAGCGCAGCCATACCGTCCGCCTGCCGCCAAGAGGCTACCTGAAAATGCACCCGTCTTATAGCCAGCCCGCTCTGATTGCCGTCGGCGCCGCCATCGGCGCCTTGTTGCGTTGGCAACTGGGTTTGCGTTTCAATCCGCTGTTTGCCCAATTCGCTTTCGGCACTTGGCTGTCCAACCTGCTCGGCTGCCTGCTGGCCGGTGCGGTATTGGGCTTACTGTTGGCCGGCAAGCCGCTTGCCCAGCCGCTGCAAAATGCGCTGGCAGTGGGCTTCCTCGGCAGCCTCACTACCTTTTCCGCGCTCTCCGGCGAAGTATCCGAACGCCTGCTGAATAAGCAATGGCTGCCCGCCGGCCTGATTCTGGCGCTGCACACCATATGCGGCATCGCCGCCACCCTGCTGGCCGCCGCTGCCGTGCAACGTTTAATCAGAAACTAAATCACAGATTTTTTTATCGTTTATCTACCCAAGCTGAAAACATCATGAACTTATCCCACCTCCTCAACCGCGAAGCCGAACAGGCCTTTGCCGCGGCCGGTATCAAAGGCGCGCCGGTAGTATTGCAACCGGCCAAAAACCCCGAGTTCGGCGATTTCCAAATCAACGGCGTGATGGGCGCTGCCAAGCAGCGCAAACAAAACCCGCGCGAGCTGGCGCAGAAAGTGGCCGACGCGATGGGCGGCAACGGGCTGATTGCCTCCGCCGAAGTGGCCGGCCCCGGCTTCATCAACCTGCGCCTGAACCCGCAATTTTTGGCCAAACAAGTGCACGCCGCCCTGCAAAGCGGCCGCCTCGGCGTGGCGCAGGCCGCCGCACCGCAAACCATCGTCATCGACTACTCCTCGCCCAACCTGGCCAAAGAAATGCACGTCGGCCACCTGCGCTCCAGCATCATCGGCGACAGCTTAAACCGCGTCCACTCCTTCCTCGGCCACCGTGTCATCGCGCAAAACCACGTGGGCGACTGGGGCACCCAATTCGGCATGTTGGTGGCCTACTTGGTGGAACAGCAGGCGCAAAACGAACATTTCGAACTGGCCGACCTGGAGCAGTTCTACCGCAATGCCAAAGTGCGTTTCGACGAAGACCCGGCCTTTGCCGACACCGCGCGCGAATACGTGGTGAAACTGCAAGGCGGCGACGAAGCCGTGCTCGCACTGTGGCGGCAGTTTGTGGAAATATCACTGCAACATGCCGAAAAAGTGTATGCCAAACTCGGCTTGCTACTCACACGCGAAGACGTGGCCGGCGAATCCAAATACAACGACGACCTGCAACCCGTGGTAGACGACTTAATCGCCAAAGGCCTGGCCGTGGAAGACGACGGCGCGAAAGTGGTCTTCCTCGACGAATTTAAAAACAAAGAAGGTGAACCTGCCGCTTACATCGTGCAGAAAAAAGGCGGCGGTTTCCTCTATTCCACCACCGATTTGGCCTGCATCCGCGACTACGTGGGCCGGCTCAAAGGCAACCGCCTGCTTTATGTAGTCGACCACCGCCAAGGCCTGCATTTCGGCCAACTATTTGCCACTTCCCGCCTGGCAGGCTACCTGCCCGAAAGCGTACAAGCCGAATTCATCGGCTTCGGCACCATGATGGGCAAAGACGGCAAACCCTTCAAAACCCGCAGCGGCGACACCGTGAAGCTGGTTGAACTGCTCGATGAAGCCGTAGAACGCGCCACTGCCTTGGTGAAAGAGAAAAATCCCGAACTGGACAATGCCACCGCCGCCCAAATCGCCCGCAGCGTCGGCATCGGTGCCGTGAAATACGCTGATTTGAGCAAAAACCGCACCAGCGACTACATCTTCGATTGGGACAATATGCTCTCCTTCGAAGGCAACACCGCCCCCTATTTGCAATACGCCTACACCCGCGTGCAAAGTGTGTTGAAAAAAGCCGGCGAATGGAGCCGAACCGAACAACCCGTGCTCACCGAGCCCCTGGAATGCCAGCTTGCCGCCGAGCTTTTGAAGTTTGAAGACGTGCTGCAAACCGTGGCCGACAGCTCCTACCCGCACTATCTCGCCGCCTACCTCTACCAAGTGGCCACCCTATTCTCCCGCTTCTACGAAGCCTGCCCCATCCTCAAAGCCGAAGGCAGCGTCCGCAACACCCGCCTGCAGCTGGCCGCCCTCACCGGCCAAACCCTGCAAACCGGCCTCAATCTCTTGGGCATTGATACGCTGGAAGTGATGTAAGCCTCAACACTGCCGCATGACAAACAGGCTACCTGAAAGTTTTCAGGTAGCCTGTTTTTACGGCTGTTTGATTTTCAGGCAGCCTATGGAAACCATAGGGGCTACCTGAAATTTCTTGCGCGATACAGCGGCACAACGACGCTGCCTTGTCTGATATGGGTAGGAAGCAATCAGCCGCCGATTTTAATCACCTCCGCGCCGCCTTCACGGCCGATAATCAGTACGTGGGCGGGATGGCGGGCGAACAGGCCGTTTTCCACGATGCCGGGAATGCGGTTGAGCTCGTCTTCCAGTTTGAGCGGCTCGTTGATGGGCATATCGTGCACGTCGATGATTTTGTGGCCGCTGTCGGTGGTGAAATTCAAGCGGAGCTGTGGGCTGCCGCCGTATTTGAGCAGCTGGCGCGATACCAGCGAGCGGGCGGCGGGGATGATTTCGATCGGCAGCGGGAATTTGCCCAGCCGGGAAACGTATTTGCTTTCATCTACGATGCAGACGAATTTTTCGGCGGCGCTGGCCACGATTTTTTCGGCCAACAGCGCGCCGCCGCCGCCTTTAATCATTTGCAGGCTGTGGTTGACTTCGTCGGCGCCGTCGATATACACGGACAGATCGTCCACCTCGGTAAGCGGCACTTCGGGGATGCCGTGTTGTTTTAAGAGTTCGCTGGTGGCTTTGGAGGTGGAAACGGCGCCTTTGATGCGGATGCCGCTATTGGCCAGTTCTTCGATGAAAAAGTTTACGGTGCTGCCGGTGCCGATGCCGATGTAGGCGTTTTCGGGCACGAATTCGAGGGCTTTTTTGGCGGCGGTGCGTTTGAGTTGGTCTTGGGCGGACATGGGTTCTCCTTGGATTGTTGTTTCGGCGGCGCGGGAAAGCAGCCGATGTTTTCAGGTAGCCTTATTCTACTATGCGGGCGGGAGTTTGGGTATGCGGTCGCCCTGCCCTTTTGCTTTGGCGGACGGGGTTTAGAACTTTGCCCAGCCGGCAAAATCTTTTTTAATTTCCCAGCCTTTTTTCGTAAGCCCGGCGGCATCGGTGGGGAATAAATCCATGATGCAGTCTTGCCATGCGCCGGAAAGGCCTTCCTTGCAGGGGTAGGCGTATTGCGTTTGTTTCCGCAAGCGCAAACCGGCTTGCAGCAGCGCGCTGAGGCGGTTGAGCAATTCGTGCACGGCGGTTTCGCCCAGTTCGTCGAAATAATCTTGGCGGAAGCTGAGCAGCAGGCCGCTCTGCGGCAGGCCGACATAGGTGGCGTCATGCAGCATCAGGGTAAGTGCCGGTGTGGTGTCTTGCTTGGAACAGGTAACGGGGCTGGGGAAATCGGCACTGAGGTAGGAAAATTTAAAGGTTTCCGGCTGGGCGCTGAGGTAGTAGTTATCGGCAAGTTTTTGCAACACTTCCGAGCGCCACGATAGGCGGCCGAGTTTGACTTTCCCGTTGCTGTCATATTGGCTGGCACCGATGCGCGGTATGCCTTTGATTTTTCCTGCGAAGGGGGTGATTTCGCTGATGAAGGTGGGCCAGAAGGCGCGGTTTTCAAGGTGTTGCTTGATGCTGAGCGGGGCGAGGAGAATGAAGTTTTGGTGGAGATTGGTGAATTTCATCGTACGGCCTTTCTAGCGGGTGGCAGAGAGGCTACCTGAAAAAGGAAGGAGGGGAAAATCCGGTTTCAGGTAGCCTGATGGGGCTTGAGGCTACCTGAAAAACGGGCGGCTTGGCAAATCCGCGCCCCTGCCGCCCGTTTTTTGTTTTTATATGCGGGCTTCGGGTTTTATCCGACGGCCTTTTCCAGCAGCACCACGGCTTGGGCTTCGATGCCTTCCATGCGGCCGAGGTAGCCGAGTTTTTCGTTGGTTTTGCCTTTGATATTGACGCAGTTCTCAGCCAGCCCCAAGTCGGCAGCGATGTTGGCGCGCATGGCGCCGATATGGGGGCGCAGTTTGGGCTGCTGGGCGATGACGGTGCTGTCCACGTTCACAACGCGCCAGCCTTGGGCTTGCACGGCGGCGTAGGCTTGGCGCAGCAGGGCGCGGCTGTCGGCGTCTTTATGTTCGGCGGCGGTGTCGGGGAAGTGGGTGCCGATGTCGCCCAAGGCGGCGGCGCCGAGCAGGGCATCGGTGACGGCATGTAGTAGGGCGTCGGCGTCGGAGTGGCCGAGCAGGCCTTTTTCAAAGGGGATGGTTACGCCGCCGAGGATGAGCGGGCGGCCGGGCACGAGCTGGTGGACGTCGTAGCCTTGTCCGATGCGGAGGGTCATGGAAGTTGCCTTTGTTGGGTGGATTTTAGGTTTCAGGTAGCCTTGGGGCGGGAGGCTACCTGAACAATCAGTTGTCGATCAAATGGCCGAGTTTGGCGGCTTTGGTTTTCAGGTAGCCTGTATTCTCGCTGTTTTGCCCCACCAAAAGCGGCACGCGTTCGGTGATTTGAATGCCGCTTTGTGCCATTTTGCTGACTTTATCGGGATTGTTGGTGAGCAGGCGGATGGAGCGGACGCCGAGGTGTTGGTAGATAGCTTGGGCCAAGCTGAAATCGCGGGCGTCTACGGGCAGGCCGAGCGCGAGGTTGGCTTCTACGGTGTCGAGGCCTTGGTCTTGCAGCGCGTAGGCGCGGATTTTATTGATGAGGCCGATGCCGCGCCCTTCTTGGCGCAGATACACAATCACGCCGCGCCCTTCGCGCTGCACGGCCTGCATGGCGGCTTGCAGCTGGGGGCCGCAGTCGCATTTTTGCGAAAACAGCGCGTCGCCGGTGAGGCATTCGGAGTGGATGCGGGAGAGCACGGGCTCGCCGTTGGCGATGTCGCCCATGCTCAGGGCGATGTGTTCTTGGCCGCCAGGCTCTTCGAAGCCGTGCATGGTGAAGACGCCGTATTCGGTAGGCAGGCGGCAGGAGGCGATGAATTTTAGCGGGGTCATGGTAGTTACTTGTTGTGTTGTGTGTGGAATGGTTGTGTTGAAGTTTCAGGTAGCCTTTATTCGGTGCCTTCTTCCGGTTGCAACAAGGCGGCGAGCGGTTCGGCCAGGGCGAGAGCCAGGCCGACCCAGATGCTTTGGGCGGCTTCGTCGAAGGCGGCGGTGTGGCCATGCTCGAGATACACCACGCCGAGCACGCAGCCGTTTTCGGCGCATACCGGCACGGCCAGCTGGCTGCCGGGGCGGTGTCGGCTGCCGGCAAGGTCGCCGTTTTGCAGCCATTGGGCAACATCGTCTATTTGGTTCAGCCAGCCGGTTTGCGCGCTGCGCGCGGCCAGGTGGACAGTGTGTGCAGCTTCTAAGTCTTGCTCTACCGCGAGCAGCTTTTCCAGCGGCTCGCCTTGCGCCACCAGGTGCAACAGGCAGCCCGGCGTGTGCAGCAGATACACAGCGGCACTGCGGCATGGGCTGGCGGTGTAGGCGGAATCGAGCGCCATAAAGATTTGGCGCAGCCGGGCGTGGTGCGCTTCGTTGCGCGGCAGATGCTGCTCCAATGCGCCGTCTGCCCCGCGATACCACAGGATTTCCGGCTCAATCTCCGCCCTGCCCGCCGCCATCACGCTGTCGGCGGTGAGCATAGCTATCTGCACCGCCTCTGCCGGCAGTTTCAGGCCTTGGGTGCGCAGGTAGTCTTGAATCAATGCGGTGCTCATGGCGGCTTTTCTGAAAAATGGGCAATGATACTGCCAGAGCGGGCAAATGACAATTTCCATTGCCATAGCAACCGGCTATCGCCGCCCTGCCCCTTGTGCCGTACCGCCATTTTCAGGTAGCCTTCTCTCCTTTGATAACCAGCCATCCAACCGCGCCATGAAACTCAAACCCTTCCTCACGCAAGCCGCCTCCGTACTGCGCCGCCTCGACCAAATCCTGCCGCCCGAACAGCGTGAACCCGATTGGCAAGCCATCGCCTTCCGCTGGCAGAAACACGGCAACGGCGGCTTGCTCACCGCCCTGCCCCGCCCGCACACTTTTCCCCTCGCCCGCCTGTGCTCCGTCAGCCCGCAAACCCAGCGCCTGGTGCGCAACACCGAGCAATTCCTCGCTGGCCGCCCAGCCAACAACGCCCTGCTCACCGGTGCGCGCGGCACGGGCAAATCCTCGCTCATCAAAGCCCTGCTGCACGAATACGCCGAGTGCGGCCTGCGCCTGATCGAAGTGGACAAACACGACCTGGTCGGCCTGCCCGCCCTGCTCGATTTGCTCGCCCCGCGCAGCGAAAAATTCATCGTTTTTTGCGACGATCTCTCCTTTGAAGATGGCGAAGACAGCTACAAAGCCCTCAAAACCGCACTGGACGGCGGCCTCTCCCGCCGTGCCGACAATGTGTTGGTGTATGCCACCTCCAACCGCCGCCACCTGATGACCGAGCACATGGCCGACAACCTCGCCCACACCGGCGAGCGCGGCGAAGTACACCCGCAGGAAGCCGTGGAAGAAAAAGTCTCCCTCTCCGACCGCTTCGGCCTTTGGCTCAGCTTCTACCCCTTCAGCCAAGAAGACTATCTCGCCGCCGCCGAAAGCTGGCTGGCCGATGCCGGCCTGCCGCTGGACGACACCACCCGCCGCGCCGCCCTCCAATGGTCGCAAATGCGCGGCAGCCGCTCCGGCCGCACCGCCTACCAGTTCGCCTGTGATTGGGCCGGCCGCCTGCCGCACGAACGGGAAGTGGATTAGCCGTTTGAAATATAGTGAATTAACAAAAATCAGGACAAGGCAGCGAGCCGCAGACAGTACACACGTTACGGCAAGGTGAGCCAACGCTGTACTAGTTTTTGCTAATTCACTATAAATACAAATCAAAGGCTACCTGAAACCTCGGTTTGGGTTCCAGGTAGCCTTTTCCAATACCAACATCGGTACACCGCTACCGAAGGCGGCGGAAGCCAATGCGCCTTAAAAGCCGTTTTCCATCATGATGTGGCCGGGGATGCGGTTGCGGTGCATGGCAAAGCCGAACTTGAGCAGGGCTTGGAAGGTGTCTTTCACCATGGCGGGGTTGCCGCACAGCATGAAGCGGCTGCGCTCGGTGGTGAACGGCAGGCCGAAGGCCTGGCTGAGGCTGCCGTTTTCCAACAGCTGTGGCAAGCGTTGATTGAGGCTGCCGGGCTGCTGCTCGCGGGTGAGCACGGAAACGAAGCGCAGTTTATCGTAATACTCGCCCACTAATGGGTGTTCGGCCAAATCGCGGATACGCTGGTTGAACACGGCTTCGTTCGCATGGGAAACGGAATGAGTCAGGGCAAGATGGTCGAAACGCTGCCAAATCTGCGGCTGCTGCAAAATGGAGAGGAAGGGGGCAATGCCGGAGCCGGTGCTGAGCATGATGAGGTCGCTGCCGTCGGGGAAGCGTTCGGGCAACAGGAAGCCGGTGGCGGTTTTATCGAGCAGGATAGTGCTGCCGGCTTCCATCTGTTCAAACCGAGCCGACATGGGGCCGCCTTCGATGAGCACGGCGAAGTATTCGAGGGTGTCGTCGTATTCGGCGGAAACCACGGAATAGGCGCGCCAGATGAAGCCGCTGCCTTCGGGAAAGCCGAGGCGGGAAAATTGGCCGGCGGCAAAACGGTATTCTTCGGGGCGGCTGATGGCGAAACTCATCAGTTTGGGCGTGTGGCGTTTTACCCAAAGTACGGTTTCTTCTGTATATTTGGCGGCGGGAGAGGCGCTCATGATTGTCCTTGCTGTGTGGGCGGGAGGGTGATGCTGGCATCGGGATAGACCGGCGCATCATTTTGTTTTTCTATTTGCCAAACATCGGTTTGGGTATGGCGGCCGCTGTCTAAGTCGAGATAGAGCAGGCGGTATTGGCCGGCGCCGAGTTCGTAGAGGGTGAAGAACCCCTTCTCGGGCATGTAGAAAGTGCGGATGTTTTGCCAGCTGCCGTCTTGCTGCATTTGCAGCTCCACCATGCGGTCGGCGCCGTGGTTGGCGATACTGGCGATGGACATGCCGTTTTGCGCGGCCACGGGGTAGCCGGAAATATAGTCGGAAAAATACGGCCAGATGTTGCCGTTGGGGGCTTTGGCCGGGCGTTGGTAGGCGCTGCCCTGGGCGGCCAGCTGGCTTACGGCAGAAGGCGTATCTTGAGGCGCAGCTGGAGTTTTATCCAGCCACCACCAAAGCTGCAACACCAGCAGCCCAAGCAACAGGCCGGTGCCGAACACCAGCCAAAATGCTTTATTCGCACGCAGCCGCTGCCACTGCGCTTTCAGCTTCTGAGGCCAAGGCATCAGCTTGGCCTGCTGCCGTGCGGCGGCTTGTTGCAGCAAGGGATTGGTGGCTTTGGCTTGTCGCTGGGCGGCAATCCAGGCATCGTGCCGTTTGCGCTGTTCGGGATCGGACAACACGGCGTAGGCCTTGTTTACCATCTGCATGATGCGCAGGGCTTCTGGGTTGTCGGGATTGAAATCGGGATGATAGCGTTTCGACAGGCGGAGGTAGGCCTCGCGTATCTCCTTATCCGAAGCGGTTTCGGACACGCGCAGGTTGCGGTAGTGCGTGGGGATGGCGGGCATAAAGGCTACCTGAAAGCGTAAGCGGCAACGAAATTAAATCGGTTGGAATGTTAAACGGAATTTTGGGTTAATGCGTTTTTCAGGTAGCCTGTGTCACACCAAAGGCTACCTGAAAACATGACTAGACCTCTTGCGAAAGTATCCTGAAAATTTACCATTCCCAAATGAAATACGAAAACCTCATCCAAAGAAGCGATAGCGAATTCAAACGGCTCACAGGTGTAACGCCCGTCCTGTTTCATGAAATGCTGCAAGTCACCACAGAAGCAGAAAGCCGGAAGGTCAAGTCAGGCAGGCCGCATACGCTCGGTTTGGCAGACCAACTGCTGCTTACCCTAAGCTATCTGCGCCATTACCATACCCAACTCGAATTGGCCGCCATCTACGGCCTTTCCGAAAGCAATGTCTGCCGCACCATCCGTAAAACCGAGGACGCCCTCATCCGTTGCAAACGCTTCTCCCTGCCAAAGCACAAGAATCCGGGCGACCAAACGGTCATCATTGACGTTACCGAAAGCCCGATTGAACGTCCCAAAAAAACAGCGGCAGTATTACAGCGGCAAGAAAAGGCGGCACACGGTTAAAATCCGGGTCATATACGGCAGGGAAACGGAAAAAATCATCAGCATCCGGACGGGGATGGGTGCCCGGCATGACATGCGTTTAGCCAAGAGGCACCTTGCAGAGCTTTATCCCTACAAAATAGTCATCGCGGATAAGGGTTATCAAGGATTGGCCAAAACCGGATTACAGACCCCGAAAAAGAAATCCAAACGTCATCCGCCGGACAAACAGGATAAAGAGGCGAACAGGCGGTTAGGCAAACTCAGAACCGTCATCGAGCACATCAACAGGAAACTGAAGATATTCAAAATATTGTCGCTGCCTTACCGCAACAGGCGGAAACGGTTCGGGTTAAGGGCAAATCTGATTGCAGGACTGGTTAATGCGATGGGATGAATATTTTCGCAAGAGGTCTACTGCAAGAAATTAAAGCACAACCGGATTATTTGTTCAGGCTGTTCACTTCCTGCCGGGCTTTGTTCACTTCCTCTTCCAGCTTGCCGATGCGCTCCAGATAACGGGCGTAGTTGCGCTCGTTGCCGTAGCGCACTTTGCGGCCTTCTTCCAGATTGCGTTCGGCCTGACGCAGGCGTTCGTTGGCCGCCTGGCGCTGGCTTTCGTTAACGGCAGGCTGGGCAGCCGGGGCGGCAGGCTCGGGGGTGGTAGCGGGGCTATTGTAGCTCGGATAGCTGGGCGCGGTGCTGACCGGGGCGGGATAGGTGGTTACACGGCCGAGGTTGGCGGCGCGGCAGTTGGGGCCGGGGGTGGCGGTGTAGGTGCGGCGGCCTTGGCGGTCGGTGCACTCGTAGGTGTTGGCGCTGGCTGCAGCGCAGAAGCCCAGCAGGCAGGCGGCAAAGAGGGGGGATAATTTTTTCATGTTCATATCCTTATTTTGAAGTAAGACGTTCCGGCTGATAAAGGCTACCTGAAAAACCGCTTTCAGGTAGCCTCCAAGTTCTATACTACTTCCAATAGCGCCACCACGGAATATCATTTGGCTGCCATTCTTTCTGCAAATAGGGGCTTTGCGGGAAGTTTCGCGCCAGCACACGGCGGGTGTCGTTGCTCAGTTCCGGTTTTTCCAAACGGGCGTAGGCGGTCATCATAATCGCCAGCGCCTCTTCCATATAGCGCGTATTCTGATAGCGGCTCACAATCCCCTGCGCACGGTTGGCGGCGGCCAAGTAAGCGCCGCGCTGCATATAGTAGCGGGCGATGGCCATTTCGTTGCCGCCCAGCGCATCCACCAGGCGCGTCATTTTCTCGCGCGCGTCGTTGGCGTATTTGCTATCGGGGAAGCGGGTGATGAGCTCGTTAAACACCTGATAGGCTTCGCGGTTTGCTTTCGGGTCGCGGTCGGACCAATCCTGCGAGGCCAGCTTGTTGAAGATGGATTTGTCTTGATTGAGCACAATCAAGCCCTTCAGATACAGCGCATAATCGGTATTCGGGTGGTTGGGATACAGCTTCAAAAACTGCTCCACATGCGCCAAGGCCTGCGGCTGCTGTTCGTCTTTGTAATACACATAAGCCGTATCCAGCCGCGACTGCACCGCTTGGCGGGTGTTGGGGAAACGCGCCCGCAAAATTTCATATAAGCGCACCGAACGGCTATAATTGCGGCTCTCCATTTCCTCGTGCGCTTCGGCATACAGCTTATCTACCGACCAATCCTGCGTAATCTGGGCATCTTGGCTCACAGCGGTGGTTGAAGTGCTGGAGCAGGCCGACAGCATCACTGCCAGGCCGGTAACTAAAAGAATCTTTTTCATGCAGAACATTTCTTCCTATACCAACAATGATGCCGATTATAACGATGATTTCGACTTTTCGGCAGGGGCAGAAGCGGAAAATTGTATAAATTTAACCGTGCCCACCGATTTGGCCGGCCAAAGGCTCGATGCCGCGCTGGCCAAACTGCTGCCCGATTATTCCCGCAGCCGCCTGAGCACTTGGATTAAAGACGGCAACGTATTGCTCAACGGCCAAGTTGCCCGCCCCAAAGAGCGGCTCATCGGCGGCGAAACCTTGGAAGTGCACATCCAACACAGCCACGAAACCGCCGCCTTTACGCCCGAGCCCATGCCGCTGGATATTGTGTTTGAAGACGACAGCGTGATTGTGTTGAACAAACCCGCCGGCCTCGTTGTCCACCCTGCCGCCGGCAACTGGAGCGGCACCCTGCTCAACGGCCTGCTGGCCCACTGCCCGGCATTGGCCGAAATCCCCCGCGCCGGCATCGTGCACCGCCTCGACAAAGACACCAGCGGCCTGATGGTGGTGGCCAAAACCCCGGCCGCGCAAAACAGCCTGGTGCAACAGCTGCAAGAGCGCAGCGTGAAACGAATCTACCGCGCCGTGGCCGACGGCATCGTGCCGTTCGATGGCAAAATCGACACCCTCATCGGCCGCGACCCGCACAACCGCCTCAAAATGGCCGTGGTCGGCTTCGGCGGCAAAAAAGCCGTGACCCACATCAAAGTGCTCGAACGCTACCAAAGCCACAGCTACATCGAATGCGCCCTCGAAACCGGCCGCACCCACCAAATCCGCGTACATATGCGCGAAGCCAAACACCAGCTCGCCGCCGACCCCGTGTATGGCAACCCGCGCCATCCCTGCTCCGATGCGGTGAAAGAAGCCGTGCAACAGCTCGGCCGCCAAGCCCTGCACGCCTACCGCCTCAGCTTCGTCCATCCCGAAAGCGGCGAAACCGTACAATTCGAAGCCCCGCTGCCCGAAGACATCCACCACCTGCTCTCCGTATTGCGCTGGGAATGCGGCATGGATTCCACCCTCAGCCACACCCTGCCCCCCGCCGAGCCCGATGACGAAGACGATTGGGATGAAGACGATTACGACGTGGAAACCATCTACGTGCGCGATTAGAGGCTACCTGAAAATATAGTGGATTAACAAAAATCAGGACAAGGCGGCGAGCCGCAGACAGTACACACGTTACGGCAAGGCGAGACAACGCCGTATTGGTTTTTGTTAATTCACTATATCAGTTACAACGAAGCAAATATGCCAACCAAAGGCTACCTGAAAGCACCCGCTTCAACGAAGCGAAAACATAATGCAAGCTATGGTTTCAGGTAGCCTTCCCATTAACCAAACACCACCCGCCATGCCCAACACCGCCCCCAAACCCCTCGGCGAATTCGACTTCATCCGCCGCTACCTTGCTGCCGAACAGCCTGCCGCCCCCGAGCTCCTGCTCGGCATCGGCGATGATGCCGCCATCGTCCGCCCGCGCCCCGGCCATGATTTATGCTTCAGCAGCGATATGCTGCTGGCCGGCCGCCATTTCTTCCCCGATGTCTCCCCTGCCGACCTCGCACACAAAATCCTGGCCGTGAACATTTCCGATATGGCCGCCATGGGCGCGCGGCCGCGCTGGGTGATGCTCAGCGCCGCCCTGCCCGAGCTCAACCCAAGCTGGCTGGAAGCATTTTCAGGTAGTCTTTTCGCCATGCTGCGCCAATACGGCGTCACCCTCATCGGTGGCGACACCACCAAAGGCGACCTCGTTTTCAACGTAAGCATCACCGGCGAGCTGCCTGCCGGCCAAGGCCTGCGCCGCAGCGGGGCGCAAAACGGCGACGATATTTGGGTGTCCGGCCAAATCGGCCTGGCTGCTGCCGCCCTGCACCATATCTGGCAAAACATCAGGCTACCTGAAAACCTGTTTGCCCAATGCGAAGCCGCCCGCCTGCGCCCCACTCCGCGCGTATCCCTCGGCCAAGCCCTGCTGCCCGTTGCCACGGCGGCGCAAGATATTTCCGACGGCCTGGCCCAAGACCTCGGCCACATCCTGCGCGCTTCCAATGTGGGCGCAGAGCTATGCGCCGACCTGGTGCCTACCGTGCCCGAGCTGCGCCAATGCCTGCCTGCGCAAACTGTATACGAGCTCACCCTTGCCGGCGGCGACGACTACGAATTATTGTTCACTGCCCCGCCCCAGGCACGCCCAGCCGTGCTTGCCGCAGCCGACAGCAGCCGCACGCCCGTGGCCCGTATCGGCCACATCAACGACACAGGCTACCTGAAACTGCTGCGCGACAACGGCAGCGAACTGCATCTTTCCCAGTTAGGATTCGACCACTTTGGCTAAACAGAAACCCGCCTTCCGCCCCACTTTCGCCTGGCTGCTGCGCCGCCCTGCCTGTTTCCTCGGTTTCGGCTTCGGCAGCGGCCTCGCCCCCGTCGCCCCCGGCACTTTCGGCACCCTGCCCGCCCTGCCCCTCGCCGCCGCGCTGATGGCGCTGGGCATCGACGGCTGGTTGCTCGCCCTGTTGTGCCTGCCCTTGTTTGCCGTCGGCATCTGGATTTGTAACCAAACCGAAGCCGCCCTCGGCGTGCACGACTACGGCGGCATCGTGTGGGACGAAATCGTGGCCATGCTGCTGGTGCTCGCCTTCACGCCGAATACTTGGGCTTGGTGGCTGGCTGCCTTTGCCGCCTTCCGCTTCTTCGATGCAGTAAAACCGCCGCCCATCCGCTGGTTCGACCGTCAAGTAAGCGGCGGCTTCGGCGTGATGCTGGACGACATCATCGCCGCGCTGATGAGCCTGCTCCTTATCCGCCTTGCCGTCTATTTAATCTACTGAAAATAAGCCATGGATGCCCCCAACCTCAACGAATGCTATCTCTACTCCGCCCTCACCGGCCGAGGCTTCGACCCCGATGCCGTCAGCACCGCACTCAATCTTGCCCCCACCCGCGCCGTATATGAGGACAACAGCATAGGCATGAGCGGCAGGATATCAGGCTATTCAAGCTGGCACCCCCGTACTGCGCGGCGGCGACGTGTTCCGATTGGACGAGATCGCCGACGAACTCATTGCCGCCTTACTGCCGGTGCAAGGCAAAATTGCCGAGTTAGCCAAAGTCCACCGGCTCGAAGCCTACTTGATGGTTGTGCTCACCGTGAGCACCGACGAGCGCGACTCCACCCCGGCTATCGGTTTTTCGCCCCGAGTAATCAGCTTCTGCCACGCCGTGGGCGCCAGCATCGAATTCGATATCTACCAAGGCCAGGCCGAAGAAGAGGAAGAAGCCGGCTACAGCGCAGATAATCCGCAGCGGGTGCTGCATTAACGCTGCAAACTTTCCAAGTGCAGTGGATTTCATTTAAACCGGGACAAGGCGGCGAGCCGCAGACAGTACGCAGGTACGGCAAGGCAACGCGGTACCGGCTTAAATTTAATTCACTATAGCCTTTACACAAGGCAACAAACCACCTAAATTGCTATACAATAGCAATACCGCCCGTCCACCACAAAGGAAAATCCCATGAACAACCTGCCCCTCATCACCCAATTCATCCTGACCGGCCTCGGCGGCTTCCTCATCGGCATACTCATCACCCTGCTGTTCAAACGTGGCAACAGCAAACAGCAAGCCGAATTGGAAGAAGCCAAAAAAGCCCTGCAAGACTACCGCGAAGCCGTAAACCACCACTTCATCGACACCGCCGAAGCGGTGGACGAGCTGACCCGCAGCTACCAAAACGTATTTGCCCAGCTGAGCCGTGGTGCCGAAGAGTTGATGACGCCCGAAGCCTACCGCAACCAGCTCGAACAGCGCAGCGGCCAAAGCGTTACCCTATCCTACCTGGCCGAGCAAGCCCCGGAAGCCCATGCCGGCAACGCCGAGCAGCGCGTACAACTCGTGCCGCACGATGCGCCTGTGCCGCCGCAAAATGACTTAGACGAAGCCGACTCCGCTGCCGATGCTACCGTGTTCAACCCCGCCAACGCCACCGAATCCGCCCCGGCCGCCAGCCCGGAACAAGAACCCGCACCCGCCGCCGAGCCGGCTGCTCCCGCCCCGGCAGAAGAGGCCGCCGAACCCGCTAAAGAAACCCCGCCTGCGGAGTAATGCTTCGGCTAGAACGGATTAAAGGCTACCTGAAACTTTCAGGTAGCCTTTTGTTATGCCTACGGCCGATGCTTTATTACGCCAACTCTAACTGCCGTTCCAGCTGCTCCACCAACCCGTCATCCAGCCCCAAAGCCTGCGACAACCGAGATAAAAAGGCAATTTCGCCACGCACCAAATCGCCGCAAACCGCTCGTGCAGCCAAATAGGCTTCGGCAGCCAGCGCCTGATCGCCGCCCACTGCCTCGACCAGCTCGTTAATAGAAGCCGGGCGGGCATATTCGTTGGCCAGCCACTGCTGCACTTCGGCATCCGCACCGCCATCTTGGGCAATCAGCTGCTTTTCCGTTTCATCAATCAAGCCGTCTGCAGCGGCGGCTGCAATCATGGTGCGCAAAATCACGCGACTGCGCTCTTCAGCCAACTGCCCTTGCGCTGCAAAAGCTGCTTCGGGCAAAGCGGCCACCGTGCTGTTCGGCCGGCCTCCCTGCCAATTTTGGTAGGCCTTATAAGCCATCATTCCCAAAGCTGCGGCCGAGCCGGCCTTCAGCAATGATTTGGTGCCGCCTTTTTTCAGCAGCATCGCAGTCAGCCCACCAATTAACGCCCCGCCACCGAACGAGTTGAGCGGATTGTTATCAGACATCACTTTGTTGCCGCTTTGCTGCACGGCACCCAATACTTGGTTGAGTAGATTATTGAAATTCATATCGTTTCCTTTTTGTTTGAAGTTGTAGCTTGCGGTGATTTTCGTATAAGGCATTTCCCGCGTGAGGTAACACAGGCTACCTGAAAACATCGCTTCAACCATTTTCAGGTGGCCTGCTGTCTTAAACATTCAAGCCGTCAAATCAGGCAAACACCAATCTGCCGCCTTCTTCTTTCACATGAATTGTGCTTTCAGGCGCGTATTTGCCTTCGAGCAGGGCTTTAGCCAGCGGGTTTTCGATTTCCGACTGGATGGCGCGTTTGAGCGGGCGTGCGCCGTACACAGGGTCGAAACCGGCTTTGGCAATCAAATCCAAGGCGGCATCGTCCACTTTCAGGTGCAGGTGCTGCGCTTCCAAACGTTTTTCCAAGCCTTTGAGCTGGATTTTGGCGATGTTGCGGATATTCTCCTGATTCAGTCCGTGGAACACGACCACTTCGTCGATGCGGTTGATCATTTCGGGGCGGAAGTAGGCTTTCACTTCTTCCATCACCGCTTCTTTCACGGCTTCGTAATCCTGCGTGCCCATTTGTTGGATGTGCTGGCTGCCGATATTGGAAGTCATGACGATGACGGTGTTTTTGAAGTCCACGGTGCGGCCTTGTCCGTCGGTCAAACGACCGTCATCCAATACTTGCAGCAGGATGTTGAACACGTCGGGATGGGCTTTTTCCACTTCGTCCAAAAGAATCACGCTGTACGGTTTGCGGCGCACTTGTTCGGTCAGGTAGCCGCCCTCTTCGTAGCCGACATAGCCCGGAGGCGCGCCGATTAGGCGGGCAACGGCGTGTTTTTCCATGTATTCGGACATGTCAATACGGATGAGGTGGTCTTCGCTGTCGAACAGGAAGCCTGCCAAGGCTTTGCACAACTCGGTTTTGCCCACACCGGTCGGGCCTAGGAACAGGAAGCTGCCGTAAGGTTTGTTCGGATCGGCAAGGCCGGAGCGGCTGCGGCGGATGGCATCGGACACGGCGCGCACGGCTTCGTCTTGACCGACCACACGGCGGTGCAATACTTCTTCCATTTTCAACAATTTATCGCGTTCGCCTTCCATCATTTTGGACACGGGGATGTCGGTCATGCGCGATACGATTTCGGCCACTTCATCCGCGCCGACTTCGGTACGGAAGAGTTTGTTTTGTTTTTTGCCGTCGGGGTTGCTTTCCGCCGTCTGCAACTGTGCGCCTAATTTCGGCAACTCGCCGTATTCGAGTTCGGATGCGCGGGCGAAGTCGCCTTGGCGTTTGGCCTGCTCGATTTTGACTTTGATGTCGTCCATCTGTTTCTTGATGTCAGCGGTACTGGAGGACGCGGCTTTTTCGGCTTTCCAAATTTCGTCCAAATCAGCGTATTCTTTTTGCAGGCCGTCGATTTCTTCGTCTATCAGCTCCAAACGTTTTTTGCTGGCGTCGTCGCTTTCTTTGGCAACGTGCATTTTTTCCATTTTGAGCTGAATGATGCGACGGTCAAGTTTGTCCATCTGCTCGGGTTTGCTGTCCAGCTCCATTTTGATGCGGCTGGCGGCTTCGTCAATCAAATCAATCGCTTTGTCGGGCAGGAAGCGGTCGGTAATGTAGCGGTCGCTCAATTCTGCGGCGGCAACAATGGCGGGGTCGGTAATGTCGATGCCGTGGTGGATTTCGTAGCGTTCCTGCAAACCGCGCAGGATGGCGATGGTGTCTTCCACGCTGGGCTCGCCGACCAATACTTTTTGGAAGCGGCGTTCGAGTGCCGCGTCTTTTTCGATGTATTGGCGGTATTCGTCCAAGGTGGTCGCGCCGATGCAGTGCAGTTCGCCGCGCGCCAAAGCGGGTTTCAACATATTGCCCGCGTCCATTGCGCCGTCGGTTTTGCCTGCACCCACCAAAGTATGAATTTCGTCGATGAAAATCAGGGTGTTGCCGTCGTCTTTCGCTAAATCGTTCAACACGCCTTTTAAGCGTTCCTCGAATTCGCCGCGGTATTTCGCACCGGCAATCAATGCCGCCAAATCCAAAACCAGCAGGCGTTTGTTGCGCAGGGATTCGGGCACTTCGCCGTTGACGATGCGTTGCGCCAGACCTTCGACGATAGCAGTTTTACCCACACCCGGCTCACCGATCAGCACGGGGTTGTTTTTGGTGCGGCGTTGCAGCACCTGAATCGCGCGGCGGATTTCGTCGTCGCGGCCGATAACGGGGTCAAGCTTGCCGTCGCGGGCGCGCTGGGTCAGGTCGAGCGTGTATTTTTTCAGAGCATCGCGTTGGTCTTCGGCATTGGCATCGTTCACGTTTTGTCCTCCTCGTACCGCGTCAATCGCGGCATTGATGTTTTGTTCGGTCGCGCCGGCTTCTTTCAGGATTTTGCCGGTCGCATCGTTCTGCTGCACCAAGGCAAGCAGGAAAAGTTCGCTGGCGATATAGGCATCTCCGCGTTTGGTTGCCGCTTTGTCCATCAGGTTCAACACTGCCTGCAATTCGCGGCTGGACAGAATATCGCCGCCTTGGCCGGACACTTTCGGCAGACTGTTTAAATGCTGCTGCAAACGCTGTTTCACCTGCGGCACGTTCACGCCCGCATGAGCCAAGAGCGCGGCGGCTCCGCTGTTTTGGTCGTCAAGCAGGGCTTTCAGCACGAAGCCCGCTTCCAGATAGCTGCTGTCCGCAGCCAACGCCAAACTCTGGCCTTCTTGCAAGGCTTGCTGGAATTTGGCGGTTAGTTTGTCGTATCGCATAATTTTTTCCTTTACATATTATTTCTTGCGAGGGCATATGGGTTTGGAATAAATTTTGTCAAGGCCTTTGCAAAACAATTTTACGAAATGTGGTTGCAATACGTTCAATCATCAGGCAACAAATGCTAAGATATCCCCGTTTTTCATCAGCAGGCTCCCAATATGCCAGCCGCCCAACGCATCCAAATCAACCTGCCCGAACATTTCTGTTTTGCAACCCGCATCACGGTAGAAGTCGGCCACCTCAACTACGGCAACCACCTCGCCAACGATGCCGTTTTGCGCATCGCCCACGAAGCCCGCCTGCGCTTTCTCGCTGCACACGGCTGCAGTGAAACCAATGCCTTCGGCTCCGGCCTGATTATGGCCGATGCCGCCGTGCAATACCGCGCCCAAGCCTTTCATGGTGAAGAACTGTTGGTTCAGGTAGCCTTAGGCGAAATTGGCAAGGTCGGCTTCCCTTTTTTCGCCAAACTCACCCGCCTCTCCGACCAGGCCGAAATCGCCCGCGTGCAATGCGGCATGGTGTTTTTCAACTACGCCGCCCAACGTATCGAACGTACCCCCGCCGCCTTCCGCACCCATTTTGCCCGCCACGGAGCATCACAATGAACAGCGGTTGGACAGCGCACATCGAAGCCTGGCTGCACAGCCTGCGACAGCAAAACCACTCCTCCCACACCCTGGCCGCCTACCGCCGCGACCTCGCCTGGTTGGCCGATTTTCAGCCGCAAAGCGAACTCGCCCGCCCCTTATTTACCGCCGCCCTGCGTCGGCTCGGCCAACAAAACCAACACCCGCGCAGCATCGCCCGCCGCCTCAGCGCCTGGCGGCAGTTTTGCCGCTGGCTGGTGCAAACAGGCTACCTGAAAGCCGACCCGACCCACGGCCTAAAAGCCCCGAAAGCCCCCGAACGCCTGCCTAAAGCCGTACCCGCCGAGCCGCTCAACCAACTGCTCGACCAAGCCCCGGAAAACCCGCTCGACAGCCGCGACCTCGCCATCTTCGAGCTGCTCTACGGTAGCGGCCTGCGCCTGGCCGAAGCCTGCGCCCTCGATTTGGCCGACCTCAACCTGCAAAGCGGCTGGGTGGCCGTTACCGGTAAAGGCCGCAAACAGCGCCACCTCCCCCTTACCGCCCAAAGCATCCGTGCCCTCGAAGGCTACCTGAAAACCCGCACCGCCGCGCCCGACGAAACCGCCCTCTTTACCGGCCGCACCGGCCGCCGCCTCGGCACGCGCCAAATCCAGAAACGCCTGCAGCAATTTGCCGCCCGCCATGGCAGCCGCCACCTCAGCCCCCATATGCTGCGCCACAGCTACGCCAGCCACTTGCTGCAAAACGCCCGCGACATCCGTGCCGTACAAGAGCTGCTCGGCCACAGCCAGCTGGCCACCACCCAGCACTACACCAAGCTGGATTTCGACCACCTCGCCCGCGTATACGACGATGCCCACCCCCGCGCCACACGTCGGCAAGACAAAACTGGAACAGTGCAAGGTCAGGATAACGAAGACAAATAGAGAAATATAGTGAATTAACAAAAACCAGTACAGCGTTGGCTCGCCTTGCCGTAACGTATGTACTGTCTGCAGCTCGCCGCCTTGTCCTGATTTTTGTTAATCCACCATAGTGTTACCAGTTGGCCAGCGTGTAATATAACGAAAGGCTACCTGAAAATTTTCAGGTAGCCTTTTCTAAAGTTTAGCCAATGGCGGAGTCGCATTTCACCACGTAATCAACCCAGCGTTCTGTGCTGATCGATTTCCTGCTTTTTGCGCTCCAGAATACGCTCGATTTCCTCTTCGCGGCGCTGACGTTCGATTTCTTGTTCGATACGGCGGTTGCGGAAAAAGAAAAAGGCCACGACACCGCCCAAAATCAGGGCTAGCAAAATTAAAAACATATTCACCTCTCTTCTTAATGTTCTCAAATATCAGGCAAGCACTTTTGTACACGCAGGAATACTGCCTGACGCTTTTCGGCAGTTTGCCTTATTTGGCTTTTTTTGCCTTTTTGCTATCGTCGCCGCCTTGCAGGCGA
Organism: Eikenella corrodens; assembly: GCF_003990355.1. NCBI lineage: Bacteria > Pseudomonadati > Pseudomonadota > Betaproteobacteria > Neisseriales > Neisseriaceae > Eikenella > Eikenella sp. KCOM 3110. The sequence continues at coordinate 1,451,009 of NZ_CP034670.1, forward strand.
TCGGCAATAAAACCTTGGATCAGATCGCGCTTTTCCCAGAAAAAGCCCTGCATTTTACCCAAGGAATAAATCCTGTGCACCATGCCGGGCAGGCCGGCGTGCACGATGGCGGCAATTTCGTTGTTGCTGGATTCTTCGGCCATAGCCTGCTCCAGCGTAAGTTTTTTCTCAGTGAGGTATTCTTGCAGCTGCTTTCTCACATAGTTGTTGATTTCAAACTGTTTTATCATGGTTCATTTCCTTATATCGTTTTCCCGTGCACAGGCATCGGTGCGTGAATGAAGTACTACAAGCAAAATTCTTGCCAAACCGGCCGGCAGCGTTCGGGCAGTGGCGGGCAGGCGCCGAGGCGGCCGCTGCCGAAGTCGCCTATGCGGTGGAAATCGCTGCCGACGCTGGCGAGGAAACCATATTGTTCGGCGAGGCGGGCGTAGTTGAGGCGGTCGTTCCAGTCGGTGGTGCTGCTGTGCACCTCAATAGCTTGGCCGCCCAGTGTTTTGAATTCGGTGAACAAATTTCGCTGTGCGGTGGCAGAGAGGCCGTAGCGGATGGGGTGGGCAACCACGGCGATGCCGCCCGCACCCAAAATGGCAGCTACGGCTTCTTCGAGCAACGCCCATTCGTGTTTTACGCAGGCAGGCTTGCCGTCGCCCAAATATTTTTTAAAAGCCTGCTGCTTGTTGCGCACATGCCCTTGTTCTATCAGCCATTGTGCCAGATGGGTGCGGCTGGCCATTTCGCGGTTGGGCACTAATGCGAGTGCGCCCTCGCAGGCACCGGCGAGGCCTTTCTTCTCAAGCTTTTCCGCCATGCGCAAAAAACGCTCCAACCGCCCGCGCCGCAGCCTGGCCAGCAGGTTTTGCAGCACGGCATCGGTGTCGTCGAAATTGAGGCCGACGATATGGATGGTGCGTTTGCGCCAGCTCACGGAAACTTCCACGCCGTTTATCAGCCGGATGCCCAAGGTTTCCGCCTCCTGCCGTGCTTCGTCCAGACCGCCGGTATGGTCGTGGTCGGTGAGTGCGAGCAGGGTACAACCATTGGCGTGCGCCAGTTTCACTACTTCCCGTGGCGGCAGAGCTCCGTCTGAAATATTGGAATGGCAGTGTAAATCTATCATCTAATCAGCTAATTGGTATGAAATGAAGGCTACCTGAAAATCTGTTTCCGGTTTTCAGGTAGCCTTTCTTGCTTTTATGGGACGAGCTTGTCCACGCCGCCCAGATAGGGGCGCAAAGCGGCGGGGATGCTGATGCTGCCGTCGGCGTTTTGGTGGTTTTCCAGTACCGCCACCAAGGTACGGCCTACTGCCAAGCCGGAGCCGTTCAGGGTGTGCACCAGGCGGTTTTTACTATCTTCATCTTTGAAGCGGGCTTTCATGCGGCGGGCTTGGAAATCTTCGCAGTTGGAGCAACTGGAGATTTCGCGATAGGTGTTTTGCGCGGGCACCCACACTTCCAAATCGTAGGTTTTGGCAGCGCCGAAGCCCATATCGCCGGTACACAAGGTGATGACGCGGTAAGGCAGTTCAAGCAGTTGCAGGATGCGCTCGGCGTGGCCGACCATTTCTTCCAGTGCGGCGTAGGAGTGGTCGGGATGGGCGATTTGCACCATTTCCACTTTGTCGAACTGGTGCTGGCGAATCAGGCCGCGCGTGTCTTTGCCGTGCGAACCGGCTTCGCTGCGGAAACAGGGCGAATGGGCGGTGAGCTTGATGGGCAGGGTATCGGCCGGCAGGATACGTTCGCGCACGGTGTTGGTGAGGGTAACTTCGGCAGTGGGAATCAGGTATTGCGTGGTTTTGCTCTCGTCGCCGCCACGGATGACGTGGAACAGATCTTCACCGAATTTGGGCAGCTGGCCGGTGCCGATGAGGGTGCTGTCACTGACGATATAAGGGGTGTAGCACTCGGTGTAGCCGTGCTGTTGGGTGTGGGTGTCGAGCATAAATTGCGCCAAGGCACGGTGCAGGCGGGCAACCTGGCCTTTCATCAAGCTGAAGCGTGCGCCGGACAAGGCGGCGGCGGTTTCAAAATCGAGGCCAAGCTTTTCGCCCAAGTCTACATGGTCTTTGATTTCAAAATCGAATTGGCGCGGTGTACCCACGCGGCGCACTTCCACGTTTTCAGTTTCATCTTTGCCCACCGGCACGCTCTCGTGCGGCAGATTCGGAATACCGAGCAGCAGGGCATCGATTTGCGCCTGTACGGCCTGATAATCGGCATCGGCCTGTTCCAAATCCGTTTTGATTTGCGCCACTTCAGCCATAGCTGCTTCGGCTTCGGCATGTTTGCCCTGCCCTTTGAGCACGCCGATTTGTTTGGACACGCTGTTACGCCGTGACTGCAGCTCTTCGGTACGCATTTGCAGTGCCTTACGCTGTGCTTCCAGTACGTCGAAGGCGGCAGGGTCAAAAACAAAACCGCGCTGCGCCAGCTTGGCGGCTACGGCAGCGGCATCGGTGCGGAGGAGTTGGATATCTAGCATGACTTATGTCCTATAAAGAGAATTTGGCTATATTGTAAACGTGGTGTATAGGAAAGGCTACCTGGAAAATGCCTTGGCTTTTTCAGGTAGCCTTCAAATGAACGCTCTCTATTACTTAGCCGCAGGCTGCGAGGCGGCAGAAGCTGCACTGGTTGAGGAAGCAGCAGCTGGTGCGGGAGCGGATGCTGCGGCCGCTGCGGGTTTGGCGGCACCGTTCGGATGGGATTTGCCCCACACGTAGGCGGTTAGGATATGGATTTTGTTATCATCCAAGAAGCCTTCCCAGGCCGGCATTTGGCTTTGGCGACCGTTGGTAATGGTTTCCACGATGGCTCTTTCGCTACCACCCCACAACCACACTTTATCAGTCAGATTCGGGCCTGCACCCTGTACGCCTTGGCCTTTATCGCCGTGGCAAACGAAGCAGTTGGCGGGCGGGCCGTGGAAGATGGCATCGCCGCGTTTGGCACGTTCTTCATCGTGCGGCATTCCGGAGAGAGAGAGTACGTAGTTGGCGGCATTTTTCACGCCTTCCTCACCCAAGGCCGGCCCCCACGGCGCCATAATGCCAACATGGCCTTCGGCGATGGTCTGCTTGATTTGCTCGGGCGAACCGCCCCACAGCCAATCGTCGTCGGTGAGGTTGGGAAAACCGGCTTGACCTTTGGCATCCGAGCCGTGGCATTGGATGCAGTAGGTGTCGAACAGGTTTTTGCCGAAACGCTGAGCCTGCGGGTCTGCCGCGACTTGTTCCACCGGCATATTGGCAAATTTGCCGTATACGGGCGCAAACTGGGCGTTGGCATCCTGCATTTCTTTTTCATATTGGTTGGTGCTGGTCCAGCCTACTGCGCCTTTGTAGTCGCCCAAGCCGGGATAGATATACAGATAGCCGATACAGAACAGCCAAATCAGGATATAGAGGTAAAACCACCAGCGCGGCAGGGGATTGTTATATTCCTCGATGCCGTCCCAGTTGTGGCCCGTGGTTTTCACATCTTCGCCCTTGGGCGGCATTTTCACTTTGTTTTGCGATAAAACCAGCCACAGCAGCCCGATAAAGCTGAGTACGACGATGCCGACGATATAGTAGTTCCAAAAATTGCTGGTAAAGTGGGATGTATTCATTCTTGTGCTCCGTTGTCTAACTGACGGGAGGTTTCAATTCGGCTGCCGGCCTCTTCCGATGGCACATTGTCATCATCGTTCACAATCCGCCACCCTTCGTCTTGATAGTGTTCTTTGCCTTTGCGGCTAAATACAACCCATACGATGCCAAAAAACACGATGCCAACAAGGAAGGGCGAAATCTGAGACCAAATGATGGGCGCGCTCATAAGACAGCCTGATATTATTGTTGTTTTTGGATATTGTTGTTTTTCAGTGCCAAACCCAAGCCTTGCAGATAGGCGATAACTGCATCCATTTCGGATTTGCCTTCCACTTGTGCCGGGGCAGCGGCGATTTCTTCATCGCTGTAGGGTACACCTACTTTGCGCAGGGCACGCATATGGCTGGCTACGGTTTCGCCGTCCACACGGTTGCGCGCCAACCACGGGAAGGCGGGCATGTTGGAATCTAGCTGAACAGAGCGCGGATCCATCAGATGGCGGCGGTGCCATTCGTCGGAATAGCGGCCGCCCACGCGCGCCAAATCAGGGCCGGTGCGTTTGGAACCCCATTGAAACGGGTGGTCGTACACCGACTCTCCGGCCACGGAATAATGGCCGTAACGCTCGGTTTCAGCACGGAAGGGGCGGATCATTTGGGAATGGCAGTTGTAGCAGCCTTCGCGGATATAAACGTCGCGGCCTGCTACTTGAAGCGCAGTGTAGGGCTTCACGCCTGGGATAGGCTGGGTTACGGCCGGGCTGAAAAACAGCGGCACCACCTCGACAATCAGCCCGACGCTAATCAGCAGAAAGGTAAAAATAATCAGGTAGCCTACTTTTTCTTCGGCAAGTTTTTGCAGTTGCATTTTGGTAGCCTGTTCTTTTTCTGTGGTTTCGTTGCTTTAATGCTGTTGATGCTGTGTGAGCGCGGGAATGACGGCATCTACCGGTTTGCCCGCCACTGCGGTACGGTAAACGTTATAAGCCATCAGTATCATGCCAGACAGATACAGCAAGCCGCCGGATAAGCGAATCAGATAAAAGCGCATGCTTTCGCGAACCGTGGTAACGAAATCAGGATTGGTGAGCGTACCGTCTTCATTCAGCGCACCCCACATCAAACCCTGCATCACGCCGGCAATCCACATGGAGGCGATATACAGCACAATACCTACGGTGCCAATCCAGAAATGCGCTTCCACCAGTTTGGTGCTGTACATTTCCTTCTGGCCGAACAGGCGCGGAATCAGGTAGTAAATCGAGCCCATGGTAACGAAGCCTACCCAGCCCAAAGCGCCGGCATGCACATGGCCGACCGTCCAATCGGTATAGTGGCTCAAGGCATTTACGGTTTTAATCGACATCATCGGGCCTTCGAAGGTAGACATACCGTAAAAGGAGAGGGAAACCACGAGGAATTTCAAAATCGGATCGGTGCGCAGTTTGTCCCAAGCGCCGGAAAGAGTCATGATGCCGTTGATCATGCCGCCCCAAGAGGGCACGAACAAAATCAGCGAGAGCACCATACCTAAAGACTGAGTCCAATCCGGCAAGGCGGTATAGTGCAGGTGGTGAGGGCCTGCCCACATATAGGTGAAAATCAGTGCCCAAAAGTGCACCACGGAGAGGCGGTAGGAGTACACCGGGCGGCCTGCCTGTTTGGGCACGAAGTAGTACATCATGCCGAGGAAGCCTGCAGTAAGGAAGAAACCCACGGCGTTATGCCCGTACCACCACTGGACCATAGCATCGATTGCGCCGCCGTAGATAGGATAGGAAGTCATATCGAACAAACCAGCGGGAATAGCCAGATTGTTGACAACATGCAACAGCGCCACAGCCAGAATAAAGCCGCCGTAGAACCAGTTGGCCACATAAATATGCTGCACTTTGCGTTTGGCGATGGTGCCGAAAAACACAATGGCGTAAGCCACCCAAACCAGAGTAATCAGAATATCGATCGGCCAGGCCAATTCGGCGTATTCTTTGCCTTGCGTATAGCCCATTAACAGAGTAACCGCCGCCAGCACAATCACCAGCTGCCAGCCCCAAAAGGTAAAGGCCGGCAGCCAGCCGCCATAAAGGCGGGCATTACAAGTGCGCTGCACCACATAATAAGATGTGGCGATCAGACCGCAACCGCCGAATGCGAAAATAATGGCATTGGTGTGTAGCGGGCGGATACGGCCGAAGTGAAACCACGGCCCCACTTCAGACAAATTCAGCTGCGGGAAATAGAGCTGCGCCGCGGCAATTACGCCGACCAGCATTCCAACCACACCCCAAACCACCGTCATCACGGCAAACTGCCGCACTACCTTGTAGTTATAGGTTTGTGTTTGTGTTTCCATGAAAAACCTCCATTAAAGATGGCTGTATTCTTATTTCAATACCGGTTCAGCCAAACCCATGCAGCTGACACATCCGATTTTCTTATATTTATCTAGAAAGAAACCACCGCGAGCCACAACAGCAATAGACTGCGCGCAGTTTAAGCGGTATATTTTAAAGCAAAATACACACAATAACCACAAAAACAAACATATCTTTTCATCTTCCGCAAAACAGGCTACCTGAAAAAGTCATATCCCTTTCAATCGAAACGAAATAAACAAATGCCTCACTACACCGTTACCCCCCTGCCCGAACAACACCTCTTCCGCATTTGCCTGCGCTTCAGCCACCACGGCAGCCAACCTGTCCGCCTCAGCCTGCCCAACTGGGTGCCCGGCAGCTATATGATCCGCGAATTTGCCCGGCACATCGTCCGTATCGAAGCCAGCTGCGACGGCCAAGCCGCCGATTTGCACACCGTCAGCAAAAATATCTGGCAAACCGAAGAAAACACACCTGGCGACTGGATCATCGAATACGACGTCTATGCCTTCGACCTTTCCGTGCGCGGTTGCTATTTAGATAGCGAGCGTGCCTTCTTCGACGGTGCTGCCCTGTTTTTTCAGGTAGCCTCATACACTGAAGAACCGCACCAAGTCGAACTCTGTTTCCCCAGCCAATGGCAAATCGCCACCGCCCTGCCCAGACTGGATAGCCATCTCTACCAAGCAGATAACTACCGCCACCTTATCGACTGCCCGCTAGAAGCTGGCACCCTCGAAATTCTCGAATTCACCGCTGCCGGTATTCCGCACCGCATCGTCCTCAGCGGCCACTATCCCGACTTCGACCGCCAACGCCTGCTGGCCGACACCCAAGCCATCTGTGCCGCCCAACTCCAATTCTTCCCCAACCCAGCCCCATTTACACACTACACCTTCCTATTGCACCTAGGCGACCATGTCTACGGCGGCCTCGAGCACGCATCATCCACCGCCCTGCTCGCCGACCGCAGCTGGCTACCTGAAAACAACCTGGCCGAAGCCTCCGACAACTACATCCAGCTGCTCGGCCTGATTTCCCACGAATATTTCCACGCTTGGAATGTTAAATCCATCAAACCCGCCGCCCTCGCCCAATCTGACCTCAACCAAGAAGCCTACACCGAGCTTTTATGGGCATTCGAAGGCATCACCTCCTATTACGACGACCTATTCCTCGTACGCAGCGGCCGCATCAGCCCTACCGCCTATCTCGAACTCTTAGCCAAAACCATCACGCGAGTGCACCGCAACCCCGGCCATCGTAAACAAACCCTGGCCCAATCCAGCTTCCACGCCTGGGACAAATACTACAAACAAAACGAAAATAGTCCCAACGCCATCACCAGCTACTACCAGCAAGGCACCCTTGCCGCCCTCTGCCTCGACCTATTCATACGCAAACAAAGCCGGCACAGCCTCGACAGCATCATGCAAGCCCTCTATCAGGACTGGCTGACCAGAAAACAACCGCTGCATGAAACCGAATGGGAAGAGCTTGCCCAAGCCATCACCGGCCTCGACTTGCGCAATCTGTTCAACCAACTCATCCGCAGTACCCAAGCCCTACCCCTTGAAACAGCCCTCGCCCACGCCGGCTTGCGCCTACACTGGCTACCCCTGCCGCCTTCACACAACGGAGGCTGCGGGCCACTCCCCCCTATTCTGCCGGCCAATGACTTCGGCGCCCGCTTCCAGCAAAACGGCAGCGACATCACCCTCAGCCACGTACTCAACGGCAGCAGCGCCGAACAAGCCGGCCTAGCCGCCGGAGACCGTATCATTGCCATTAATGGCTATGCCGCCAACAATTTCGCCGACCAATGGCAGCAACAAAAAACCGGCAGCCAAACCGAGCTACACTACTTCCGGCATGGTGTATTGCACCAAACTAGCGCCACCGTACAGCCCGCCGAAGCCAATACCGCCTGGCTAACCATCGAAAATCCGGCTGCATTACAAGCTTGGCTGCAAATATAAAGTACAGCCATTTTTCAGGCAGCCTGTCTGGTGGCAGTTGCCAGCGAAATCCACTGTTAATAAACATAATGTACAGATTGCTACACAATCTACCGCTCTGTTTCACAGATTTTGCCACATACCCCAGCATTCGCTTGATTTCTAAAAAGTAATTAGCGATAATCCGCAGCTTAGCAACTTAGAGGTAAACCCAATGACACTCACCAAAGCAGAATTAGCCGATATTCTGGTAGAAAAAGTCAGCAATATCAGTAAGAACGATGCAAAAGAAATCGTTGAACTGTTCTTCGAAGAAATTCGCGCCACTTTAGAACGTGGCGAAGAAATCAAAATTTCCGGCTTCGGCAACTTCCAACTGCGTGACAAACCGCAGCGCCCCGGCCGCAACCCCAAAACCGGCAAAGAAGTGCCGATTACCGCCCGTCGGGTGGTAACCTTCCACGCCAGCCAAAAACTCAAAGGCATGGTGGAACACCACTATGGTAAACAAAACTGAACGCGCCCTGCCGCCCATTCCGGTTAAACGCTATTTCAGCCTGGAAGAATTGTGCTATCTGGCCGATATCCAGCCCGAACAGTTCTTCCAATGGCAGCAAGATAACGGCGTAGTAATCGGCCACGGCGGCAACCAATATACCCGGCAAGATGTGGTGAAAATCCGCAAATTAAGCGGCAGCTTCCCCACCTATATCGACCGTTTCAACCTAAACGGCCACGACAGCCTAAACCGCCCCGCGGCCACTGCTGAAGAAGTTCGGCAGGATTTGCAGGCAGTTTTAGAAAAAATCGAAGCAGTCCTTGCCAAGCCGCAAAAAACAGCTTAGAATTACTTTCTTCCGGAAGTCGGAGTGTGGCGCAGTCTGGTAGCGCACTTGCATGGGGTGCAAGGGGTCGAAGGTTCGAATCCTTTCACTCCGACCAAAAATCCAAAGGCTTAACCAACATGGTTAAGCCTTTTCTTATTACCTCTTCATACAATAGACCTCTTGCGAAAATATTCATCCCATCGCATTAACCAGTCCTGCAATCAGATTTGCCCTTAACCCGAACCGTTTCCGCCTGTTGCGGTAAGGCAGCGACAATATTTTGAATATCTTCAGTTTCCTGTTGATGTGCTCGATGACGGTTCTGAGTTTGCCTAACCGCCTGTTCGCCTCTTTATCCTGTTTGTCCGGCGGATGACGTTTGGATTTCTTTTTCGGGGTCTGTAATCCGGTTTTGGCCAATCCTTGATAACCCTTATCCGCAATGACTATTTTGTAGGGATAAAGCTCTGCAAGGTGCCTCTTGGCTAAACGCATGTCATGCCGGGCACCCATCCCCGTCCGGATGCTGATGATTTTTTCCGTTTCCCTGCCGTATATGACCCGGATTTTGACCGTGTGCCGCCTTTTCTTGCCGCTGTAATACTGCCGCTGTTTTTTTGGGACGTTCAATCGGGCTTTCGGTAACGTCAATGATGACCGTTTGGTCGCCCGGATTCTTGTGCTTTGGCAGGGAGAAGCGTTTGCAACGGATGAGGGCGTCCTCGGTTTTACGGATGGTGCGGCAGACATTGCTTTCGGAAAGGCCGTAGATGGCGGCCAATTCGAGTTGGGTATGGTAATGGCGCAGATAGCTTAGGGTAAGCAGCAGTTGGTCTGCCAAACCGAGCGTATGCGGCCTGCCCGACTTGACCTTCCGGCTTTCTGCTTCTGTGGTGACTTGCAGCATTTCGTGAAAAAGGACGGGCGTTACACCTGTGAGCCGTTTGAATTCCCTGTCGCTTCTTTGGATGAGGTTTTCGTATTTCATTTGGGAATTGTAAATTTTCAGGATACTTTCGCAATAGGTCTAATACTACCTAACTATAGTGGATTAACAAAAATCAGGACAAGGCGGCGAGCCGCAGACAGTACACACGTTACGGCAAGGTGAGCCAACGCCGTACTGGTTTAAATTTAATTCACTATAAAAAGGCTACCTGAAACTTCAGGTAGCCTTTTTCTGCATATCAAACAGTTAAACCTTATTGGTCCACAAACGCGCGTTCAATCAAATAATCGCCGCGCTGCCCCATTTTGGGCGACACAGTAAGACCGAAGCTGTTGAGCACATCACTGGTGTCTTTGAGCATGGCCGGGCTGCCGCACAGCATGGCGCGGTCGTCTTGCGGATTAATCGGCGGCAGGCCGATGTCTTCGAACAATTTGCCGCTCCGCATCAAATTAGTAAGGCGGCCTTGGTGTTGGAATTCCTCTCGAGAAACAATGGGGTAGTAAATCAGTTTCTCACGAATCATTTCACCCAGGTATTCGTGATTGGGCAGCTCTTGGGTGAAGCGGTCGTAGTAGGCGAGGTCTTTTTTGTAGCGCACGCCATGCACGAGAATTACTTTTTCAAATTGCTCATACACTTCCGGGTCTTTGGTGATGCTCAAGAACGGGGCGATACCGGTACCGGTGGAAAGCAGATAGAGGTGCTTGCCGGGGTTTAAATCGCCGCAAATCAGGGTGCCGGTAGGCTTTTTGCTGATGAGCACTTCGTCGCCGACTTTGAGGTGCTGCAGGCGGCTGGTGAGCGGGCCGTCGGGCACTTTGATGCTGAAAAATTCGAGATGCTCTTCCCAGTTGGCGGAAGCCACGCTGTAGGCGCGCATCAGGGGTTTGCCGTCCACCAACAGGCCGACCATGACGAATTGGCCGTTTTCAAAACGCAGGCTGTCGTCGCGGGTGCAGGTGAAGGTGAAATAGGCATCGGTCCAGTGGTGTACGGACAGAACTTTTTGTGTGTTGAAGGCTGCCATATTGTCTTTCTGAATGAAGTGAATCCGCACGGCGGCGGAAAATTTGCGAATTATAGCATTGTGTTGGCAGGGATAGGGATTTCGCGAACGATTTTGACTAAGCAGCTACCTGGCTTTGGCCAAGCGCATTAGTTCATTTTAGTTTCGTTGGGACTTACATTTTAATGAAACTCGCGGCTTCGTTTTGGCGAAACTCACTACGTTCGTTTTCAGGTAGCCTTTCAATGTCGATACTGTTGCGGCTGCCGGTGCCGGAACTGCCAAGGCGCCTGCGGAGAAGCTTGCCGCCACAGGCCGAGCTGCTGGCTTTTGGCTTGCGCTTCAGCTTCGGCATAGGCGGCATATTCGGCCTCGCTCTGCCATTCGTGGGCGTAGCGGCGGTAGTGCCAGGCACAACCGTCGGCCACCTGCTGTCGGTTGATGTCATGGCCGTTCAGGCGGATTTGTGCCACTTTGCGGCCGTAGCGGTCGGTATCCACGATTGCAGCCTGCACTTGCCGATGCAGCACTTGTCCGGCCAAACGGTCGCGGCAAGCTTTGCCCTGGGCTTGCTCCAATTCCGGCGCATCAATGCCGGCAAGGCGGATTTTATGCCTCTGGCCGGAACTGTCTTGCAAATGCAGCGTATCACCGTCCCACACGCGCACCACTTCGCCGCTGATGATGTTGCCCCGGGCGGGCTCGGCACTGGCAGTCAAGGTGGAGCAGGCGGCCAAAAACAAGGCGCAACCGACAATACTATTTCTAACAAGGTTTATTACACTCATTTCGACAAAACCTGCCGTATTCGTTTTCAGGTAGCCTTTGTTTGGAAAATAGTCTTAATAAATCAATATTATAGTGAATTAACAAAAACCAGTACAGCGTTGGCTCGCCTTGCCGTAACGTGTGTACTGTCTGCGGCTCGCCGCCTTGTCCTGATTTTTGTTAATCCACTATATCATTCATAATACAGGCTACCTGAAAGCAGACGAATGGCTTCAAAAAAGAAATCCCGCCTCGTTTCAAACCGAATCAGCCGTTGGCATCCGCCACTTTGCCGCGTTTGGTTTTGGCGGCCGAGAAGGCGAGGGTTACTTTATCGGACTTGGTGTCGTAGCCGATGGTTACCTCGCCGCCTTTGCTTAGGCGGCCGAACAGGAGCTCGTCGGCGAGCAGGCGGCGGATTTTGTCTTGAATCAGCCGCTGCATGGGGCGTGCGCCCATTTGCGGATCAAAGCCCTGCTCGGCCAGATAGCTGCGCAGGCCGGTGGTGAAGTGGGCTTCCACGTTTTTTGCCAACAGCTGCTGCTCCAAGGCAAGCAGGAATTTGTCGGTTACCTTAGCGATGACTTCGTTGTCTAACGGGGCAAAGGAAATCACGGCATCCAGGCGGTTGCGGAATTCGGGAGTGAAGGCCTTTTTCAGCGCTTCGCCCTCGTCGCCGCTCATGCGCTGGCGGGTGAAGCCGAGCACGGGGCGGCTGAGGCTTTCGGCACCGGCATTGGTGGTCATGATTACGATGGCGTTGCGGAAGTCGGTTTTGCGGCCGTTGTTGTCGGTGAGCGTGCCATAGTCCATGATTTGCAACAGGATATTGTGCACATCGGTGTGGGCTTTTTCGATTTCGTCCAAAAGCAGCACGCAGAAAGGCTGCTTGTTTACCGCTTCGGTAAGCAGGCCGCTCTGCTCGAAGCCGACATAGCCCGGCGGTGCGCCGATGAGGCGGGCCACGGCGTGGCGTTCCATGTATTCGGACATATCGAAGCGTTGCAGCGGCACACCCAAAATGAAGGCAAGCTGGCGGGCGACTTCGGTTTTGCCCACACCGGTGGGGCCGGAAAACAGGAAGCTGCCGATGGGCTTTTCCACCGCTCCCAGACCGGAGCGGGACATCTTAATGGCGGCAGCCAATGCTTCAATCGCCGCATCTTGGCCGAACACCATGTTTTTCAGGTTGCGCTCCAAATGGCGCAACACTTCTTTATCGTCTTTGGAAACAGTTTGCTCGGGAATGCGGGCGATTTTGGCCACCACTTCTTCAATCTGCGCGGCTTCAATCACTTTGCGCCGTTTGTCGACAGGCAGGATGCGCTGGGCGGCGGCGGCTTCGTCAATCAAATCGATGGCCTTATCGGGCAGGAAGCGGTCGTTCAGGTAGCGTACCGAAAGCTCGGCGGCGGCATTCAGGGCGTGCTGGGAAAAGCGGATTTGGTGGAAGTCTTCGAGCGCGGGTTGCAGGCCTTTCAGGATTTCCACGGTTTCAGCCACACTGGGTTCGGGCACATCGATTTTCTGGAAACGGCGGCTTAAGGCGTGGTCTTTGGCGAAAATGGTACGGTATTCGTCATAAGTGGTGGCACCGATACAGCGCAGATGGCCTTTGGAGAGGGCGGGTTTGAGCAGGTTGGAGGCATCCATAGTACTGCCGGTGGTGCTGCCTGCGCCGATGATGGTGTGGATTTCGTCAATAAACAGGATGGAATGCTCGATTTTGGCCAGCTCTTTGAGTACAGCCTTGATGCGGGCTTCAAAATCGCCACGATATTTGGTACCGGCCAGGAGCGAGCCCATATCCAGTGCAAACACAGTGGCGCCGGCAAGTGCGTCAGGCACATCGCTGTGTTCCAAACGATAGGCCAAGCCTTCGGCCAACGCAGTTTTGCCCACACCGGCCTCACCCACCAAAAGCGGGTTGTTTTTGCGGCGGCGGCACAGGGTTTGCATGAGGCGTTCCAACTCCATGGCGCGGCCGACCAGCGGGTCGATACGCCCTTCGCGTGCTTCAATATTAAGGTTGACGGTATATTTGGCCAAGGCATGACGGATCGGTTTGCCCTCTTCATCGCCTTCTTGTTCAACTTCGTCGCCTTTATCGGCTTCCGCTATGCGATCCGGCACGATGCCGTGCGCGATGTAGTTGAGAATCTCGCTGCGGCCAATCGACTGCAAGCCCAGGAAATACACGGCATGGCTGTTTTTTTCCGACATAATCGCCACCAACACGTCCACCGGCTGCACCTGCCGTTTGCCTGCCGACTGCACATGCACAATCGCTCGCTGAATCACTCGCTGGAAGCCGAGCGTGGGCTGGGTGTCGCTACCGGCTGGCGAATCCTCGGGCAGTATCGGCGTATTCTCTTCAATGCTGATGGCCAGCTGTTCGGCCAAAACCGGGATATTCGCACCGCAGCTTTGCAGCACCGCCCGCACTTCGTCGCTCTCCTGCACCAGCGAGAGCAACAGGTGTTCGATGCCGATAAATTCATAGCGCTGCATGCGCGCATCGGCATAAATCACCTGCAAAATGCTTTCCAATTCTTTCGACAACATGGCTCACACCTCCTCAACCGTACTCAGCAGCGGATGCCCGGCCTGCCGGGCAAGGTTTTGCACTTGCTGATGCTTGGTATCAGCAATATCTTTTTGGTAAACACCACACAGGCCTTTGCCTTCGTGATGCACTTGCAGCATCACCGCCTCCGCCCGGTTTTCAGGTAGCCTGAAAACATCAGTAAGCAAACCAACCACAAAATCCATCGGCGTATAATCATCATTCAGCAAAAATACGCCGTATTTCTTGGGCGGCGGCGCGTTTTCCCGGATAACTTCCGGTCGGAGCGCCTGTTCGGTATCAGACATAACTCTAATTCTTCAAGATGTGTTGCATTCGGCTGAAACTTATCGACTTCCCGCCGCAGGCAAAGCCTGCCTATGCGGCAGAGGGAAAACGATGGCTCCAAGCCTAATCGGTTTTATATTGTAAATCAAACCTGTTTGCAGGCTGCCGTTTTTTAAGCAACCCGACTGCCAGATGATGCCAGCAAATTATATTCAACCACACGATGAAATACAAAATAAGGGCAAACGCTCAGATTTCTGTCTTTTTTTTGCGATTTTTAACGTTATTATTCAAACATTACTTGACTGTTAATTCCAGCTGCGCGAAACTTACTCACGCAAGCGCGGCAGGCCGGATAAATTGCTCCGGCTCGGCAGCTGAACAAACCGTTTTACCCAACACAGTCGTTTTCCTGCTTTGCCAACCCTGCTTTTTCCGATATTTTGTTTTTTAGATAGGATGTATTGTATGGCAACTGGTACTGTTAAATGGTTTAACGATGCTAAAGGTTTTGGTTTCATCACTCCCGATGAAGGCGGCGAAGATTTGTTTGCCCACTTCTCAGCCATCAACATGAATGGCTTCAAAACCCTGAAAGAGGGTCAGAAAGTTTCTTTTGAAGTAACCACCGGCCCGAAAGGCAAACAAGCCTCCAATATCCAACCGGCCTAAATAGCCGCTTATGTGAAAAGACAGGTAACGGCCTGTCTTTTTGTGCTTTCATGCCTCCCTAACTTCACTTAAAGGCTACCTGAAAACATATCTCGACAAGGCCGCAGCTTGGCTATAGCGGGTTTCACCCCGCCAAACTCACACACTCCCAGCACATCCCGCCAAAGCAAGGCAACCCTGCCCGCCATAGCTAATTAAATGCTTTAGTTATACAATACCTACCCGCCTGCCAATACAATATTGTTGTTACCATGCCAAACACCACCCGCCCCCTCCTTTCTCTCCTACTCGCCCTACTACTCTTAGGCGGATGCGGCAAAGAAGAAGCCCCCGCCACCGGCGATTCTGAGTTTGTCCGCACCGTGAGCGCACCCTCAGGCGGTACCGATATGCTGCTGCCCGACTTCACCAAACTGGTCGAACAGGAAGGCGGCGCCGTGGTTAATATTCAGGCCAGCCGCACCAATGAAAACACCACACAGGCCGGTGGAGAAGACAATATCGACCAACTGCCCGAAAACGACCCCTTCTCCGAGTTTTTCAAACGCCTGCAGCCCAACCAAGCCGATTTAGCCGATCCGGGCGACGACGAATACAATTTCGGCTCCGGCTTCCTCATTAGCTCCGACGGCTACATCCTCACCAATACCCACGTCCTCAGCGGCATGAACAGCATCAAAGTCGTGCTCAACAACCGCCGTGAATACACCGCCCGCCTAGTCGGCTCCGACACCCAAACCGACATCGCCCTCTTAAAAATCGATGCGCAAGACTTGCCCACCGTCAAAATCGGCGACCCCAAAACCCTGCGCGTAGGCGAATGGGTAGCCGCCATCGGCGCACCCTTCGGCTTCGACAACAGCGTAACCGCCGGCATCGTTTCCGCCAAAGGCCGCAGCCTGCCCAATGAAAACTACACCCCTTTCATCCAAACCGACGTGGCCATCAACCCCGGCAACTCCGGCGGCCCGCTGTTCAACCTGCGCGGGCAAGTGGTGGGCGTAAACTCCCAAATCTACAGCCAATCCGGCGGCTTTATGGGCATCTCCTTCGCCATCCCCATCGATGTGGCCATGAACGTGGCCGACCAGTTGCGCCGCAACGGCAAAGTTGAGCGCGGCCGCATCGGCGTAGTGATTCAAGAAGTAAACTACGATTTAGCCAAATCCTTCGGCCTCGAAGCCGCCAATGGCGCGCTGATTTCGCAGGTAACCCCTGGCGGTCCCGCCGACAAAGCCGGTCTCCAGCCCGGCGATATCGTGCAAAGCGTGAACGGCGAAAACGTGAAAGCCTCCAGCGACCTGCCCGTGCTCGTCGGCATGATGCCGCCCGGCACCCGGCTAACCCTCGGCATTTGGCGCAACGGCAAACGCGAAGAAGTACAAGTCACCCTCGGTTCTAGCAACACCGGCAGCGCCGATGCCGGCAACCCATCCGGCAGTGCCGCCAATGCCGATAACGGCAGCGGCTTCACCTCCGAACCTACCGGCCTGCAACTGCGCAGCCAAGGGCAAGGCCTCTTGGTTTTGCAGGTTGAAGGTGCAGCCCAACAGGCCGGCCTGCGGCGCGGCGACATCATCCTAATGGTAAACCGCACCGCCGTGAGCGATGAAAACAGCTTCAACCAAGCCCTCAACCACGCCGACCGCACCGTCGCCCTACTCATCCAGCGCGGCAACAGCAAGCTGTTTTTAGCGTTGGAATTACACCATTAGCCGAACCGCACAGCAAAGGCTACCTGAAAAATATTTTTCAGGTAGCCTCTTCATCTAAAAAATTCAGATTCCCACATATCAAACAGCATGATAGAAATCAACCGCCTCACCCTCCAGCGCGGCAGCAATGTTTTGCTCGAACAAGCCTCCGCTCGCATCGCCCCCGGCCGCCGGGTCGGCCTCATCGGCAAAAACGGCAGCGGCAAATCCAGCCTGTTTGCCCTGATTAAAGGCGAAATCGGTGCCGACGCCGGCGACATCCACCTGCCCCCACATTGGAAACTCGCCACCGTAGCGCAAGAAACCCCCGCTCTGGAAACCAGCTCACTGGATTACGTGTTGCAAGGCGATGCCGAGCTGCAAACTTTTCAGATAGCCCTAAAGCAGGCCGAAGCGCAAAACGACGGGCACGCCATTGCAGAATGCCACGCCAAGCTTGAAGAAATCAATGCCTACAGCGCGCCCGCCCGCGCAGCCAAACTACTGAACGGTCTGGGCTTTAGCCAAGCCGAACACAGCCGCCCCGTCAAAGCCTTTTCCGGCGGCTGGCGCATGCGCCTCAATCTCGCCCAAGCCCTCATGTGCCGCGCCGACCTGCTCCTGCTCGACGAACCCACCAACCACCTCGACCTCGAAACCGTGTTGTGGCTGGAAAACCACCTCGCCGCCCTGCCCTGTACCCAAATCATCATCTCCCACGACCGCGACTTCCTCAACGCCGCCACCAACCACACCATCGAGCTCGTCCAGCGCCAATTGCACAGCTACAGCGGCAACTACGACTTCTACCAGCAGCAACGCGCCCAACGCCTTGCCAACCAGCAGGCCGCCTACGTCAAACAGCAGGCGCACATCCAGCACCTCCAATCCTTCATCGACCGCTTCAAAGCCAAAGCCACCAAGGCCAAACAAGCCCAAAGCCGCGTAAAAGCCCTGGCCAAACTCGAGCTCGTCGCCCCCGCCCACCTCGACAGCAGCTTCAGCTTCTCCTTTCCCCCGCCCGAACACCTGCCCAACCCCCTGCTCAAGCTCGAACAAGTCGATCTCGGCTACGGCGGCCACACCGTCCTGCACCAAATCACCCTCTCGCTCGAGAGCGGCGCCCGCCTCGGCCTGCTCGGCGTCAACGGCAGCGGCAAATCCACCTTCATCAAAGCCCTTTCAGGTAGCCTCGAGCCCCAAAGCGGCCAAATCATCCGTACCGACAAACTCAAAATCGGCTACTTCGCCCAGCACCAGCTCGACACCCTGCGCGCCGACCAAAGCCCGCTGTGGCACATTCAGCGCCTCAGCCCCGAAGCCAAAGAACAAGACATCCGCAACTTCCTCGGCGGATTCGACTTCGCCGGCGACATGGCCGTCCAGCCCGTCGCCCCCTTTTCCGGCGGCGAAAAAGCCCGCCTCGCACTGGCCGTTATCGTGTGGCAACAGCCCAACCTGCTCCTGCTGGATGAGCCCACCAACCACCTCGACCTCGACATGCGCCACGCCCTCACCCTCGCCCTGCAAAGCTTCCAAGGTGCGCTTATCGTCGTTTCCCACGACAGAAGCCTGCTCGAAGCCACTACCGACAGCTTCCTGCTCATCGACCAAGGCTACCTGAAAACTTTCGAAGGCGACCTCAACGACTACCGCCGCCTGCGTCTGGCCCAAAGCAACCCGGAAGCCGCCCCGCCTTCTTCTGCCGCCGGCCAAAACCGCAAAGACGAAAAACGCCTCGCCGCCCAAATCCGCCAGCAACGCGCCCAGCGCGGCAAACCCATTCAGCAGAAAATCGAGAAAGCCGAACAGCTCATGGCCAAACTCAGCACCGAGCAAGCCGAATGCGAAGCCTTCCTCGCCGACGAAGAAGCATATAAGGAACACAATAAAGCCAAATTGCACCAATACTTAGCCAAAACAGCCGAAGTCAAAGTACAATTAGCACAAATAGAAGAAGACTGGCTCGCCCTGCAGGAAGAACTGGAAGCCGTATATCAGGCAGTTGAGCAGGAATTCGGCCAGCAAACATTAGAAAAGGGAAAATAAAATGCAGAAAACTACATTACTTACCATTTTCGCCCTAAGCTGCCTCAGTGCAGCCGCCGGCCCCGTTTATTCCTGCGGCAACGGCAGCTACAGCAGCAAACCCGGCCCCGGCTGCCAACGTGCCGACCTGCCCACTATCGGCCGCTACAGTGCCGCCCGGCCGCGCCCCACACCTGCGCCCGTTGCCGCCGCACCCGCTCCGCAGCGCGCCGCCGTCGGCGGCCAGCAGGCCGCCGTATATCATGCGCCCGCCCCGCAGCCCGTGGCTGCAGCCGCCCCCTCCAGCCGCACCAACAGCGGCCGCCGCATGATTCTCGAGCAAGAGCTGGCCAACGAGCGCCGCGCCCTGGCCACCGCGCAAAGAGCGCTCACCGAAAGCCGCACCATGCCCAAAGGCGACGGCGCAGCCTACCAGGCCCACCAAGCCCGCGTCAGCAGCCTGCAAAGCGACGTGCTCGACCGCCAGCAAAACATCCAAGCCCTGCAGCGCGAACTCAGCCGCATGTAGGCACGGCGGCAAACCCGGCCGCATTTGCTATAATCCTTTTCAGGTAGCCTCTATCGTTTGAGGCTACCTGAAAATTGTTTGAAAGAGCCCACATGAAACCCCCCGTTCTCGACAAACTCCAATCCCTCTCCGAGCGGCTCGAAGAAGTAACCGCCCTGCTCAGCACCCCCGAGGCCACCGCCGACATCAACCGCTTCCGCCAGCTCAACCAAGAGCACGCCGAGCTCACCCCCGTAGTGGAAGCCTACCGCCAATACCGCCAAGCCGAAAGCGACCTTGCCGACGCTGAAGACATGCTGGCCGACCCCGAAATGAAAGACTTCGCCGCCGAAGAAATCGAGGCCGCCAAAGCCAAAATCGAAACGCTGGATACCGAGCTGCAAAAGCTTTTATTGCCCAAAGACGAAGACGACGGCAAAAATATTTTCCTTGAAGTCCGCGCCGGCACCGGCGGCGACGAAGCCGCCCTGTTTGCCGCCGATTTGCTGCGCATGTACACTCGCTATGCCGAGCGCAACCGCTGGCAGGTCGAAATCGTTTCCGCCAACGAAAGCGATTTGGGCGGCTACAAAGAAGTCATCGCCCGCATCGCCGGCATCGGCGCCTACGGCCGGCTCAAATTTGAAAGCGGCGGCCACCGCGTGCAGCGCGTGCCCGCCACTGAAAGCCAAGGCCGCATCCACACCTCCGCCTGCACCGTGGCCGTGATGCCCGAAGCCGACGAGCTCGAAGAAATCCAGCTCAACCCCGCCGAACTGCGCATCGACACCTTCCGCGCATCCGGCGCCGGCGGCCAGCACATCAACAAAACCGACTCCGCCATCCGCATCACCCACCTGCCCACCGGCATGGTAGTGGAATGCCAAGACGGCCGCAGCCAGCACGCCAATAAAGCCCAAGCCATGAAAGTGCTCGCCGCCCGCCTGAACGACAAACAAAAGCGCGAAGCCCAAGCCAAAGAAGCCGCCGAACGCAAATCTCTCATCGGCAGCGGCGACCGCAGCGAACGCATCCGCACCTACAACTACCCGCAAGGTCGCGTTACCGACCACCGCATCAACCTCACCCTGCACAAGCTCGACTTCGTGATGGACGGCGATATGGAAGAAATTACCAACGCCCTGATTGCCGAACACCAGGCCGAACTCCTGGCCGCCATGGGCGAATAAGTTTTAACGCTGCCGGATTGCATTTTCAGGTAGCCCATACTGCCCGCAGGCTACCTGAAACCCACCCGGAAGAAAGACCACATGAACACACTCGGCATCATCGGCGGCATGTCGCCCGAAAGTACCGCCGCCTACTACACCCAAATCAACCGCCTCATCAACCGGCAAAAAGGCGGCAACCACAGCGCGCCCATCCTACTTGCCAGCGTTGAATTTCAAGAAATCGTGGATTGCCAGCAGCGCGGCGATTGGCACAAAGCCGGCGAAATCCTCACCCAAGCCGCCCGTACTCTGGAGCAGGCCGGCGCAAATGCCATCCTCCTGGCCACCAACACCATGCACAAAGTTGCCGCCCCGATACAGGCCGCCATCGGCGTGCCCTTCCTGCATATTTTAGACAGCGTGGCCGAACGCATCCGCGCACAAGGCATCCGTACCGTCGGCCTGCTCGGCACACGCTTTACCATGCAGGACGCGTTCTACCGCGAAGGCCTGGCCGAACGCGGCATCCAAACCATCGTGCCGGATGAAGGCGCGCAGGCCGAAATCCACCGCATCATTTTCGAAGAGCTCTGCGTGGGCAACTTTCCCGAAAACAGCCGCTGCTTCTATGTGCAAACCATCGAACGGCTGGCCGCCCAAGGCGCACAGGGCATCATCCTCGGCTGCACCGAAATCGGCCTGCTGGTGCGCCCCGAAGACACTGCCGCGCCGCTGTTCGACACCACGGAAATCCACGTGCAGGCCGCCGCTGAATTTATTTTGCAGGCCGCCTGACTGACATCGTTTTTCAGGTAGCCTGCCCCCCATCCATACGAGGTTAGCCATTATGCCAACATTGCCAGCCAACCTAATTTCGCTCCTCCAATCCGCCCGCGTGCTGGTGGTGGGCGACACCATGCTCGACCGCTACTGGTTTGGCGAGGTGGAGCGTATTTCTCCCGAGGCCCCTGTGCCTGTGGCCAAAATCGAGCGCATGGATCAGCGCGCCGGCGGCGCCGGCAACGTGGCGCGCAATATCGCAGCCCTGGGTGGGCAGGCAGCCCTGTTGTCGGTGGTTGGCCAAGACGAGGCCGCCAACGAACTGGAAAAAATCATCCAAAGCAACGGAGTGCAAACCTTTTTAGAGCGCGAC
Source organism: Eikenella corrodens (assembly GCF_003990355.1). NCBI lineage: Bacteria > Pseudomonadati > Pseudomonadota > Betaproteobacteria > Neisseriales > Neisseriaceae > Eikenella > Eikenella sp. KCOM 3110. Next base: position 1,472,576 of record NZ_CP034670.1, read on the forward strand.
GAAACCATTGACACCACCGTGAAACTGCGTGTACTCTCACGCAACCAGCAGCTTTTGCGCATTGATTTTGAAGAGAAGCCCAGCCAAGACGTGCTGGATCGGCTCAACCGCCGTTTCCGCAGCCTGCTGCCGGACTATGATGCGGTTATCCTTTCCGATTACGGCAAAGGCTGCCTGTTTCAGGTAGCCGATATGATTGATTTCGCCCGCGAGCACAATAAACCCGTGTTGATCGACCCCAAAGGCGATGACTACGAAAAATACGCCGGCGCCAGCATCATCACCCCCAACCGCAACGAACTGCGCCAAGTGGTCGGCTCGTGGGGCAACGAAGCCGAGCTCATCGAAAAAGCCGAAGCCCTGCGCCGCCACCTGCAATTAAACGCCATCCTGCTCACCCGCAGCGAAGAAGGCATGAGCCTCTATGAGCCCGACCACATCAGCCACCAACCCACCCGCGCGCAGGAAGTGTTCGACGTATCCGGCGCGGGCGACACCGTCATCGCCACCGTAGGCCTCGGCCTGGCCGCCAAACTGGATTTGCGCCAAGCCATGCACATCGCCAACGCCGCCGCCGGCGTGGTGGTGGCCAAACTCGGCACCGCCGTGTGCAGCCAGGCCGAACTGCTCGCCGCCTTGCAGCAAGATGTCGAGGCAGGCTAAAGCCCAGCCCCATTCCCAATCCAGGCTACCTGAAATTTTGTTCCACTCGTTTTCAGGTAGCCTGTTTCTTGTATGCCCGGCACAGCTTGGATAGCCATAAATCGCCAATCCTAATATGCTAAAATAGGCCGAATTTAAAACGTGAACACACCCATGACCAAGCAATACTCAGAAAGCAGCATCAAAGTCCTCAAAGGACTGGAGCCGGTGAAAGAACGCCCCGGCATGTACACCCGTACCGACAGCCCCACCCACATCTGCCAGGAAGCCATCGACAATGCTGCCGACGAAGCGCTGGGCGGCTTCGCCAGCCGCATCGATGTGGAAATCCATGAAGACGGCTCGCTCTCCGTATCCGACAACGGGCGCGGCATCCCCGTGGGGCTGCATCCCGAAGAAAACGTGCCCGTGGTCGAGCTCGTGTTTACCCGCTTGCATGCCGGCGGCAAATTCAACAAAACCAGCGGCGACGGCGCTTATGCCTTCTCCGGTGGCCTGCACGGCGTGGGCGTATCCGTAACCAACGCCCTCTCCCGCCGCCTCGAAGTGGCCGTGCGCCGCGAAGGGCGCGAATACCGCATCGCCTTTGCCGGCGGCGACGTGGTCGAGCCCTTGGCCGAAACCGGCAAATGCCCCGCCAAAGACAGCGGCACCACCCTGCGCATCTGGCCCGATGCCCGCTACTTCGGAAGCCCCAACTACGACATCGCCGAAATCGAACGCCTGCTGCGCGCCAAAGCCGTACTGCTGCCCGGCGTAACCGTTACCCTCACCCGCCGGCGCAACGGCCTGCCCGAAACCCAAACCTGGCACTACCCCGACGGCCTGGAAGGCTACCTGAAAACCCTGCTGGCCGGGCAGGAAAACACCCTGCCCCTGCTTACCCTGCAAAACCACGTTTCAGGTAGCCATCATGGCGATTTTACCGACGGCGAAGGCGTATCCTGCGCCCTCACCTGGCTGGAAGAAGGCCGCATCACCACCGAGAGCTATGTCAACCTCATCCCCACCCCCGCCGGCGGCACCCACGAAGCCGGGCTCAAACAAGCCCTGTTCAACGCCGTATCCAACTTCATCACCCACCACAACCTCTTGCCGCGCGGCGTGAAAATCCAAAGCGACGACGTATTCAACCGCGTCGCCTTCGTGCTTTCCGTGCGCATGCTCGACCCGCAATTCCAAGGTCAAACCAAAGACAAACTCACCAACCGCGACGCGCTCAAACTCGTGGCCGCCCTCGCCGGCGACCCCGTCGAACTGTGGCTCAACCAAAACCTCGAAGCCGGCAAGAAAATTGCCGAGCTCGCCATCAAACAAGCCCAAGAGCGCATGCGTTCGGTGAAGAAAATCGAAAAACGCAAAGGCAGCGGTATTTCCGTGCTGCCCGGCAAGCTCACCGACTGCGAAAGCGAAGACATCCGCGAAAACGAGCTTTTCCTTGTGGAAGGCGATTCCGCCGGCGGCTCCGCCAAACTCGCCCGCGACCGCAACACCCAAGCCATCCTGCCCCTGCGCGGCAAAGTGCTCAACAGCTTCGAAGTGCACCGCGACCAACTCTTCGCCAACACCGAAATCCACGATATTTCCGTGGCCATCGGCGTAGACCCGCATGGCGAAGGCGACAATCCCGACCTCTCCGGCCTGCGCTACGGCAAAATCGCCATCCTCTCCGATGCCGACGTCGACGGCTCGCACATCCAAGTGCTGCTGCTCACCCTCTTCTACCGCCATTTCCCCGAGCTCATCCGCCGCGGCCACATCTACGTTGCCCAGCCGCCACTGTTCCGCGTGGACGTCTCCGCCCAAGGCAAGAAAAAAACCGCACGCAAATTCTACGCCCTCGACCAAGCCGAGCTCGAAGGCATTCTGGAAAAACTGCGCAAAGAAGGCCTGCGCGAAAACCAATATTCCATCAGCCGCTTCAAAGGCCTGGGTGAAATGAACCCCGACCAGCTCAAAGACACCACCATGCACCCCGACACCCGCCGCCTGCTACGCGTGCATATCCCCGAACACAGCAGCGAACCCACTCGCGAAGTGTTCGTCAAACTCATGGGCAAAGGCGAATCCGCCCAGCGCCGCAGCTGGATGGAAGCCGAAGGCGACAAAGCCGAGCTGGATATTTAAAGCCATAAGCAAAGGCTACCTGAAATATTGCTTAATTTTCAGGTAGCCTTTCATTCCATATCAAACTTAAATTAATCATATAAATATCATTAAGTTACATCGATTTCCTAGCCATAAAACCACCGGCAGGCTATAATACGCGGCTGGCATACGCCGGCAGTATTGCCAAGCCGGCGACACCGTTTAGGGAGAATACAGTTATGATGGTTTTATACTCAGGCATTACCTGCCCCTTCAGCCACCGCTGCCGCTTCGTGCTATACGAAAAAGGCATGGATTTCGAAATCAAAGACGTAGATATCTTCAACAAACCCGAAGACCTCTCCGTGATGAACCCCTACAACCAAGTTCCCGTATTGGTTGAGCGCGACCTCATCTTGTTTGAATCCAATATCATCAACGAATACATCGACGAACGCTTCCCCCACCCGCAACTTATGCCCGGCGACCCCGTGATGCGCGGTCGCGGCCGCCTGGTTTTGTTCCGGATGGAAAAAGAGCTGTTCAGCCATGTGCAAAAACTTGAAAGCCACGAAACCTCCGCCAAAGAACAGGCCAAAGCGCGCGAAGCCATCGGCCAAGGCCTCACCCTGCTCGCCCCTGCCTTCTCCAAAAACAAATACGTGCTGGGCGACGACTTCTCCATGATCGACGTGGCCATTGCCCCCCTCCTGTGGCGGCTCGACCACTACGGCATCAAACTGGGCAAATCTGCCGCGCCCATCCTGAAATACGCCGAGCGCATTTTCCAACGCGAATCCTTCATCGCCGCGCTCACCGCCGCCGAAAAAGCCATGCGCCGCTAAGTATACAGGTCGTTTGCTTGAAAATCGTATCCACGTTTTCCAAACAAGCGGCCTTTAGCTGAAATATATATAGTGGATTAACAAAAATCAGGACAAGGCGGCGAGCCGCAGACAGTACACACGTTACGGCAAGGCGAGACAACGCTGTACCGGTTTTTGTTAATTCACTATATTTTTCATTCCTAGCAGCGAGCCAACGCCGTAGGAAGTGAAGTATTTTAGCGATATATTTTTCAGGTAGCCTTTCGCCACACAGGAATCTTGCCCATGAACCCCACCCTCAAACCCTATCTCATCCGCGCCTTGCACGAATGGTGCAGCGACCAAGGCCACACGCCCTACATCCAAGTATGGGTAAACGAGCACACCCGCGTGCCCATGCAGTTTGTGAAAGACAACCAAATCATCCTCAACATCGGCGCCACTGCCTGTGTCGGCCTGCACATCGATAACGACTGGGTCAGCTTCACTGCCCGCTTCGGCGGGGTGGCGCACGAGATTTGGATTCCGGTCGGCCACATCGGTGCCATCTATGCCCGCGAAACCGGCGAAGGCATGAATTTCGACATCACTCCCTACGAACTGAGCACCCCGCCTCAACCCGAAGCCGGCAACAGCGGAAAAGGCAGCAAACCCGCCGGCAAACACAAAGGCCTGAAGCTGGTGAAATAACCCTTGGTACGGCAAAAACAAAGGCTACCTGAAAAGCAGTTTGTATGCTTTCGCTTTCAGGTAGCCTTTAGCATATATAGTGAATTAACAAAAACCAGTACGGCGTTGCCTCGCCTTGCCGTAACGTGTGTACTGTCTGCGGCTCGCCGCCTTGTCCTGATTTTTGTTAATCCACTATATTGCCTATTTCCCCTTACGCCGTTCAGCTTGCCGCTCGGCGCGTTTGGCTTGCAGGCGGGCTTCTTCTTCGCGGGCGGCAGCAAGCCAGATTTGCCATTGCTCGGGGGTTTCGAGGGTGATGCGGCCGATTTGGCCGTCGCGAAAATCGGTGAGGGTGTTTTCGGCGGCTTTTTGGTAGTTGATGCGGCCGCCGCCAAGCAGGGCGCCGCGCCGGCGGCCGATCCATTCGAGCCAGTCGGTGTCTTGCCAGCTTTGGCTCTCTTCCGGGTCGGCTTGGTAACGCGCCTGCAGCTGGGGCAGGTAGTGCTGGCGCAGATAGTCGAGCAGCTCGAGGGCGACGGTTTCTTCGTCCAGCGCATTGCGGCCTACTGCGCCGCTGGCAGCGAGGTTGTAGCCGCTTTGCGGAACGATGATTTTCGGCCACAGCATGCCGGGGGTGTCGTAGAGCCAGAAGTCGTCGGCAAGCAGCAGGCGCTGTTCGGTTTTGGTGATGCCGGGTTCGTTGCCGGTTTTGGCGGATTTTTTGCCGATCATGCCGTTAATCAGAGTGGATTTGCCCACGTTGGGAATACCGCAGATGAGCACGCGCAGGGGGCGGTCGATGCCTTGCCGGTGCGGAACCAGCGCGCGGCAGGCGGCGGTGATTTTTTGCGCGGCCTGGCGTTCGTAAGCATCAAGGGCCAGGGCGCTGGTATTGGGCCGGTTTTGCAATTCAGCCAGCCACACCCGGGTGAGCTCGGGGTCGGCAAGGTCTTGTTTGTTCAGCAAGTAGAGCTTGGGTTTGCCGCGCGAAAGCTGGGCCAGCAGTGGGTTCTGGCTGGAGGCGGGCAGGCGGGCATCCAGCATTTCGATGACCATATCGGTGCTTTTCAGCCGCTCGATGAGGGCTTTTTTGGTTTTGTGCATATGGCCGGGAAACCATTGGATGCTCATGATGTTTTCTTTCTGTAGGTTTCAGGTAGCCTTTGGCGGGAAAAGGCTACCTGAAAATGTTGGGGGATACTGTTTTTCGGCAATTAAAGCTGATGTTTTATAGTGAATTAACAAAAACCGGTACAGCGTTGGCTCGCCTTGCCGTAACGTGTGTACTGTCTGCGGCTCGCCGCCTTGTCCTGATTTTTGTTAATCTACTATAGCTTCGCAGAAATTCAACTTCTGTTTGGCCAACTTTCTCGCGCCGAATGCGCTCACGCACGGTGTGTAGCCGTAGCGGGAAGCTGGCGGTGGCGCACCCACACGGGGTAGTCGCGCAGGCGTTCGGCCACGGCTTCGGCCACGAATACGGAGCGGTGCTGACCGCCGGTGCAGCCGATGCCGACCACGAGCATGTGTACGCGGGTTTGGCGGGCGTATTCGGGCAACCAGCGATTTAGGTAGCGGCTGATGTCGGCCACCATTTGCTGCACGACTTTGAATTGGGCGAAATAGGCGCGCACGGCTTCGTCGCGGCCGGTGAGTTCGCGCAGGTTTTCATCGTAATACGGGTTGGGCAAGGCACGGGCGTCGAAGAGGAAATCCAAATCCAGCGGCGCGCCGTATTTGAAACCGAATGATTCGATCACCACCTGTAAACCGCCGTGGCTGAGAGCGAGCCACTCTTGGATACGGAATTTTAAATCGCCGATGCTATCGTGGGAATTATTGATGCAAAAGGCGAAACTCTGCCACGGTTGGAGCATTTGCCGCTCGGCGGCTATGCTTTCGGCCAAAGTGAGGGTGTTGGCGGCGAGCGGGTGGCGGCGGCCGTGGTGGTCGAGCCGGCGGATGAGGGTGGCGGTGTCGGCATCGAGAAACAGCAGGCGCAGGGGGTGGCCTTGGCGGCGGATGGCGCGCAGGCAGTTTTGGATGGTGTCTTGGGGATAAGGCAGCCGGATATCGAGGCTGATGGCCAGCTTGCTGATTCGGCTGGCAGCAGATTGCTCCACCAATTGGGGTAGGAGCGAGGGCGGAATATTGTCCACGCAGGTGAAGCCCATATCACCGAGCAGTTTTAAGGCAACTGTTTTTCCCGAGCCGGTCAGCCCGCTAATCAGCACTATCCTCATGGCTGCGTTCGTCTTCCCTCAGCATGGCGGTATGGCGTTCTAAAAATTCTTTGGTACTGTCTTTGCCACGCGCCTGCAGAATATAGTTGCGCACCGCTGCTTCCACCAGCACGGCGAGGTTGCGGCCGACGGCCACCGGCAGCGTAACCGAGCGTACGGCTACGTTGAGGATGGTTTCGGTTTCGCTTTGGATGGAAAGGCGGTCGAGCGTTTTCATATAATTATCGTCGGCCAGCGTCAGGTTGATGATAAGTTTAAGCTGCTTGGAGGGCAGCACGGCGGTTTCGCCGAAAATGGTGCGGATATTGAGCACGCCCAGGCCGCGCACTTCGAGAAAATCACGCAATACGGCCGGGCAGCGGCCTTCCAGCGTTTCCGGGCCGGTGCGGTAGAGTTCCACCGCATCGTCGGCCACCAAACCGTGCCCTCGAGAAATCAGCTCCAAGGCCAGCTCGCTCTTGCCCAAGCCGGACGCGCCCATCAACAGCACGCCGATTTCAAACACGTCCAAAAACACGCCGTGCTTCACGGTGGAGGCGGCCAGCACGCGCTGCAGGTAAATCCGCAGCACGTCCATCAAAAACGGGCTTTCGATTTTGGAAGTGAGCAGCGGCACGTTGTGGGTGTGGCAATAATCGCGCAGCATGAAGGGCACGGGCAAATCGTTGGCCACAATCACCAGGGCAATGCTCAAATCGAAGAGTTCGTCCAGGCTCGCCTTCACTTCCCCGGCGGCCATCTTATCCAAATAGGCCACTTCGGCCACGCCCAACACCTGCACCTGGTTGGGATGGATAAAATTCAAATGCCCCACCAGCGCCAACACGGGTTTGTCGGCATCCACGCTGATGCGGTTGTCTGCGCCCGCCGTGCCGGCCGACCAAGCCAAACTCAGCTTGGCCTGATTGTCTTGATAGAGCTTGCGCACGGAGATGCTGGGCATGGGTATCCTGTCTGTTATGCAGTGAGGATGCGGTGGGCGGCTTCGGCGTTTTCGGCAACCAGAAGCTGCTCGCGCACGGCTTTATCCGAAAGCTTGATGGCCAAGGCAGATAGTACTTCCAAATGCTCGCTGGAAGCATTTTCCGGCACCAGCAGCACAAACACCAGCGATACCGGCTCACCGTCGGGCGCATCGAAATCCACAGCTTCTTTCAAGCGGATAAACGCGCCGGTGGCCGCTTGCACTTCGGCATGCCGGCCATGCGGGATGGCCACGCCGTGCCCCAGCGCGGTAGTGCCGAGCTTTTCGCGCGCAAACAGGCATTCAAACACAGCGGCGCGGCTCAGGCCGGATTCGCTTTCCAGCAGCAGGCCGGCTTCTTCAAACAGGCGTTTTTTGCTGCTCACTTCCAAATCCAGCACAATATGCGATACGGGCAGGATATTGCCGATCAGGCTCATGGTTACTTCTCTTGCGTAAAAATTCATTAAGGATAGGATTGTACCTGTGCCGCCGCCGAAGGGCAATTTTGTGCCCGGCGGCCAGCTTTCAGGTAGCCTAATCAGCCGCCGCTGTAATGCACCAGCAAACCGAGCCATAAAGCCCAGCCGATGCGGTTGTTGGATAAGAATACCTTAAAACAGGCTTCCCGGTTGCGGCTGCGGATGGCACGGTATTGGCCGCATTGGTGCCACACCGCGTACACCAGCGCAAGCCAATACGGCCAGCGGGCGTGAATCGCGCAGCCCGCAGCGGCCATCAGCAGCACAAACAGCGCGTGGCACAGCATGGCGGCTTCAGCATCGCGGCGGCCGAAGGTGATGGCCGAGGTTTGAATGCCGATTTTCAGGTCGTCTTCCTTATCGGCCATGGCGTAGATGGTGTCGTAGGCCAGCGTCCAGCAGGCATTGGCGGCAAACAGCAGCCAGGCCAGCGGCGGCACATGATTTTGCACCGCGGCAAAGGCCATCGGAATACCAAAGGAAAAAGCCAGCCCCAAATACAGCTGCGGCAGCGGGAAAAAGCGTTTAGTGAACGGATAACTCAAAGCCAGAAACAGCGCGGGCAAGCTCATCAGCCAGGTTAGCCCGTTCAACGGCAGTAGGCACAGGCAGGCAGCGGCACACAAAACCAACAACAAAAGCAGCGCCTCGCGCGTATTTACCTTGCCGGTGGCAAACGGGCGGTTTTTGGTGCGCGCCACCGCCCCGTCGAAATTGCGGTCGGCAAAATCATTGATCACACAACCGGCGCTGCGCATCAGAAAAGTGCCAAGCACAAAGGCCAGCAGAATGCCGAAATCGGGCAACCCGTCGGCAGCCATCCACAGCGCCCACAGCGTGGGCCACAGCAAAAGCAACGTCCCGATGGGTTTGTCGGCGCGCATCAGTTGCAGGTACACGGCCAGACGCTCGGCTTGTTTCGGGGAGAGGAAAGAAAGAAAAGGCACGGGAATTCTCGGGGTGTAGTTTCAGGTAGCCTTGAGGCTGCGGCAAAGGCTACCTGAAAAAGAATATTGCATAATAAAACGGCTGGGTGGAAGCGGATGGTTTAGGCTACCTGAAAATTATGGTTTTCAGGTAGCCTTCATTTGGCGGTGGCAAACAGCTACCTGAAATACTGTCTGCTGCAAAATACCGCCCTACTCCTCCAAAAACCGTGCCAGCTCGGGCATAAAACCCTCGGTCAGCACCATTTTTTCGCCGTTCAAATCAAATACCGAACGGCGCAGGCAACCGGCTTGGGCGGCTTGTTCTTGTTGCGCGGGCGGCACGGCGGCGAAGGCGAGCGGGCTGCGTTCGGCGGCCAGGCGGCCATCAAACAGGCGTTTGCCCAAAGGCTGCGTGCCGCAGGCCAGAATGCTTGGCCATGCCCCCGCTAAAGGGCATACGCTGCGCGCCCACACCACCGGTGTATCATCCAGCAGCAGCCACACCTGGCGCACATGAAACGCATTGCCAGCCACCTCTTCGCCCGGCCACAGTTGCGCCCGTTCGCCCTGAAAGGCTACCTGAACGCGGAAATCCGCGCCGGTGGCCTGCAAGGCCAAGGTGAGCGAGGGTGCCTGTATCAGGCGGCGCAGGGCGGCGGAAACGGCGGGCGGTTCGGGCTGCCAAATCAGCGGCGGCAGGGTGTGTGGAAAGGTTGTCATTTGTTTGTGTTATTGAAACCATGCTTTTCAGGTAGCCTCATAGGCTGCCAAGCATTAAGATGCGAATTGTATCAGAGAATAAGGAAGCCAAGATGAACCTGATTTTATGGCGTCACGCCGAAGCTGAAGATGGCGTACCCGATTTGGAACGCGTCCTCACCGACAAAGGCCGGCGGCAGGCCGATGCGTCGGCTCAGTGGCTGCGGCCGTATCTGAACGGCCAAGTGAAGGTGTGGGCTTCGCAAGCACTGCGCAGCCGGCAAACTGCCGAAGCGCTCGGCCTGCCCTATGCCGTGAAACCCGAGCTGAATCCGATTAACCATGTGGAAGAGCTGCCCGCGCTGATTGCCGCGCATAAAGGGGCAGATTATTTGATACTGGTGGGGCACCAGCCCTGGCTGGGGCAGCTGTGCAGCTATCTGCTCAACGGCGGCTGGCTGGCGGGCAATTATTGGGCGGTGAAGAAATCCGGCATTTGGTGGTTTGGCGTGAAAAGCGGTGAAGGCGGCAGGCTCTGTGCCAAACTGAAAACCGCAATGACCCCGCAGCTGCTATTACCGGAAGATTAAAATATGCTCAACAAACCCAAGATTGAGGAAAAAATCTCCTCTATTGATAAAGAGATATGTACCCATGCCATTTTAGAGATGGTTTTTAACGCCGATCGCGAAGAAGTGGATTGGGTTTTCGCCCATTTGGTAAAACTGAGCGAAAATACCAACCCGACCGTGAGCGGCCTGGCTTTAACCTGTTTCGGGCATTTGGCCAGGCTGCACGGATATATAGGCGACCACAGGCGGATTGTTGCGCTATTAGAGGCTTTCCGAAACTCGCCCGTAAGCGAATTGCGGGGCAGGGCTGAAGATGCGTTAGAGGATATTGAAATTTTCTGTAGCAAACCGCAAACGCATTGCTCCGAGCCGACACCCGAAACATAAATCCACTTGAAACCTGCCGCTACCGCGCCCATTTGCACCCTATCCAATGCAAGGAGTTTGCCATGAATCAAGACAACCCTGTCCGCCCCGAAGATTTCGTGCCGGAATTCCGCCGTCGCCGTTTTGAGCCGGACGGCTTTTTGCGTAAGCTGCGCCGTTTCGCGCTGCGGCTGGGGCGGCCGGTGGTGGAGCAGCTGTATGCGCTGTATTTCCTGTTTCAATCGCCCGCCGTGCCCAAACGTGCCAAACTGATTATCGTGGGCGCGCTGGTGTATTTCGTCAGCCCCATCGACAGCATCCCCGACCTGCTCGGCCCGCTGGGCTTCAGCGACGATATTGCCGTGATCACGCTGGTATACGCGCAGATGAAGGATTATCTGACGGAGGAAATCAAAATCCGTGCCCGTGCCGCAGCGGAACGATTAGTGCGGAAATAGGCTTGCCTATACCCGGAAAGGCTACCTGAAATTTTAAAGCGCATAAGCCGCATCACATCAATGCAAACAAGCCATCCACGCTCCATGCCGCGATCCAACAATGAAGGCTACCTGAAACCTCACCATCATGTTTTTCAGGTAGCCTCTCCCAGCATGGCGGAGTATACTGCGCCGCATTTTATTAATAGGGCAAACCCGCCATGAAAATTATCCATACCATTCAAGAACTGCGCGACTGGCGCCGCGAAGCCGGCAGCGTGGCATTCGTGCCCACCATGGGCAACCTGCACGAAGGGCATCTGGCCTTGGTACGCGAAGCGGCCAAACGGGCAGACAAGGTGGTGGTGAGCATTTTTGTCAACCCCCTGCAATTCGGCCAGGGCGAGGATTTCGACCGCTACCCGCGCACGCTGGAGCAGGATGCCGCCAAACTGGCCGGCGAAGGCGTGGCCGTACTCTTCGCGCCGAACGAGCAAGAGCTGTATCCGAACGTGGCCCAGCAATACAACGTCGAGCCGCCCCATCTGCAAAACGAACTGTGCGGCGCGTTCCGCCCGGGGCATTTCCGCGGCGTGGCCACCGTGGTGGCCAAACTGTTCAACATTGTTGAACCAGACTACGCCTGCTTCGGCAAAAAAGACTACCAACAGCTGGTTATCCTGCAAGGCATGGCTGCCGATTTGAATTTCCGGGTGGAAATCGTGCCGGTAGACATCGGCCGCGCCGCCGACGGCCTGGCGCTCTCCAGCCGCAACCAATACCTGAGCGAAGCCGAGCGCAAACAAGCCCCGCAGCTCTACCGCGAATTGCAGGCCATTGCCCACGCGGTGGAAAATGGCAACCGCGACTACGCCGCGCTGGAACAACAGGCGGCAGCAAACCTGAAACAGGCCGGCTGGCAGGTGGACTATGTGGAAATCCGCCACGCAGGCAACCTTCAGGTAGCCCATGTTGGCGACAGCGAACTGGTGGTGTTGGCCGCCGCTCGTTTGGGCAATACGCGCCTCATCGACAATATCGAAATCCGCCTCTAATCTTTCATCCCGCCGCCCGCAATATGCGGGCGGAGATTTTTGTATAGCGAATTAAAACCAGACTAGGGCAAGGCGGTAAACTGCAGACAGTATGAGCAATACGGCAAGGCGAGCCAAGGCGGCAGCATTCCGATTTTAATCCACTGTAACCCCTTAGATTTAAACACCAATCAAAGCACCAACATCACAGAACGTGTAAACATATCATACAGATAGGCAGGCCAGCGGGAAGCCCGTCACACAACAATGCGCCGAGGCCGAGGATTTTGCCCAGGCCTGCCAGGTTTGATTTCAGCGGGAAACACGTTAAAATACCAGCCTTTGCGCCAAATTCGGGAGCCGCTGTTTATGTTTTTAGTTTTTCTGCTGATTTTGTTGTTGGCCGGCATCGCCGTGCTCTTGTGGTGGCGCGCACGCGAAGAGCGCGAATGGCTGCTGGAGCTCACTTATCTCAACCGGCACCAAAACAACAAGCAACCCACTGATACCGAAGCGGAAAACACCCCGCAGCAGCAACCTGCCCGCCCTAATGTGCTGCCGCAGCGCGCGCAAACCCAAGTGAAGCTGCACTATCAAAAAGTGCAAGACGAATTACAGCGCAAAATCGAACTGCTTGCCGGCGGTGTGAAGAAGAAAGCGCGTCGCCGCAACGTGAGCGAAAACCAGGAAGAGCTACCGATTTTCAACCCCACGGAAGAAGAAACGATTGCAGAAGAAGCAAGCGCCCTGCTGCCGGAAACCGCTGCGGAGGCCACTGCCGAGCAGGCGGAACATATTGAAAACACGAACGCCGCCGAAACCGAAGCCAACACTGCCGCCGAGCCGGAAATCCACGATTTATCCGCCCCCAATGCCGATTTGCCCGTTATCACCGAAGCCGAAGCCACCCGCCACAGGCTACCTGAAAACTTCGAAGACGAAGAAAACCGCCCCGAGCCGAGCATCATTTCCCTTTCCGAAGCCACCCGTATGCTGCACAAAAACGAAGCAGCCGAAGCCAAGCCGCTGGAAACCGTGGTGTTGAACTGGCCGATTAAAGCTCCCTCCCCCGCCCCCGAGCCGCGCGAAGAAATCACCCCGGCCGACCCCGCCGTGCAGTATGTGCGCGAAAAAATCCAAGCCCACCTGCCGCCCGCAGCCGAACCTGCGCCTGAAGAACCTGCCGAAGAGCGGCACACCATCAGCCCCGACGACATCCGCAACAACCTCCTACGCCAGCGCCTGCGTGCACGCCGGCAGCCCCAGCCCGCACCACAACCGGCCATTACCCCGCAGCAGCCCGATTTGCCGGTTATCAATGAAGACGAAATCTTGGCTAATCTGGCAAAAACCGATGCCCCGGCCAACCGCCAGCGCAGCCGCTTCAAGCGCCAAACCGTGCGCGAGAGCGTGATTCCCGCCGCCGCGCGGGTGAACCACAGCCAGGGCGCGCAAGTGCCGATGGCTGTGCCACCCCAGCAGGCCAAGCCGCTGCCGATTTCCACCCGCTTCACCCCATTCAATCACGGCACTGCGCCCGAAAACCCCGACGCCCAACCAGTTGAGGAGGAGTCGGCGCTGCCCGCCGAACAACCGCCGATTTTTTTCCCGCAAAACACCGTTGAAGACAGCCCGCCTTGGCACTTGGCCGAAACCGTGAGCGACGATGCGGCTGAAGTGTATGCAGATACCACCGACCAAGCTAGTGCCCAATATCACTTCCGCCCCGACCTCTCGCTCACTGAGCAAGCGCCGGCTGCCGAACCGGCCATCGAGTTCGACAACGGCAACGAATGGCAGCAGGCCTTGGAGCAAGGCGCAGCCGAAGCCCAAGCGCAAACCGCGTGGGCAAGCCCCGCACCCACTGCCGCGCCCGGCATCCCTCCCCTGCCCGACCTGCCGCCGCAGCCCGCGCCGGTTTCAGCCGTTTCCGCCGTATCGTTTGCCGATTTCGGCCACTACCATGTGCCGATGAACGAGCTGCTCCTGCCGCCGCAATACGATAATGACGCCACCCTCAGCGAAGAACAGCTGCTGGAAAACAGCATCAAAATCGAAGAAAAACTGGCCGAGTTCCGCGTGAAAGTAAACGTGGTGGATGCCTATGCCGGCCCGGTAATTACCCGCTATGAAATCGAGCCCGATGTCGGCGTGCGCGGCAACTCGGTGATTAATCTGGAAAAAGACCTAGCCCGCTCGCTCGGCGTGGCCGCCATCCGCGTGGTGGAAACCATTCCAGGCAAAACCTGCATGGGCTTGGAGCTGCCCAATCCCAAGCGGCAGATGATCCGCCTGAGCGAAGTGTTCAATTCGCCGGTGTTTGCCGAAAGCAAATCCAAGCTCACCCTCGCACTGGGCCAGGACATCACTGGCCAGCCGGTGGTAACCGACCTCGCCAAAGCCCCGCATCTCTTGGTGGCCGGCACCACCGGCTCGGGCAAATCCGTGGGCGTGAACGCCATGATTTTGTCGCTGCTGTTCAAAGCCACGCCCGACGAAGTGCGCATGATCATGATCGACCCGAAAATGCTCGAGCTCTCCGTGTATGAAGGTATCCCGCACCTGCTCGCGCCGGTGGTAACCGACATGAAACTGGCCGCCAACGCGCTCACCTGGTGCGTGAACGAAATGGAAAAACGCTACCGCCTGATGAGCCATGTGGGCGTGCGCAACCTCGCCGGCTACAACCAAAAGATCAAAGATGCCGCCGCCCGCGGCGAACGGCTGGCCAACCCCTTCAGCCTCACCCCCGACAATCCCGAGCCGCTCGTCCGCCTGCCGCACATCGTGGTGATTGTGGACGAATTTGCCGACCTGATGATGACTTCCGGCAAAAAAATCGAAGAGCTGATTGCCCGCCTCGCCCAAAAAGCCCGCGCCGCCGGCATCCACCTCATCCTTGCCACCCAGCGCCCCAGCGTGGACGTGATTACCGGCCTGATTAAAGCCAACATCCCCACCCGCATCGCTTTTCAGGTAGCCTCCAAAGTGGACAGCCGCACCATCATCGACCAAATGGGCGCGGAAAACCTGCTCGGCCAAGGCGACATGCTCTTCCTGCCGCCCGGCACCGGCTACCCGCAGCGCGTACACGGCGCCTTCGTGGCCGACAGCGAAGTGCAGCGCGTGGCCGAATACCTCAAAGGCTTCGGTGCACCCGATTATGTGGAAGACATCCTCACCTCCGGCGTGGGCAGCGACGATTTGTTCAGCAATGCCAACAGCGGCATCGGCGGCGGCAACAGCGGCCGAGACCCCCTGTTCGACGAAGCCGTCGCCATCGTTTTGCGCACGCAGAAAGCCACCATCTCCTCCATCCAGCGCCACCTGCGCATCGGCTACAACAAAGCCGCCACCCTAGTGGACCAAATGGAAGCCGAAGGCATCGTTTCCCCCGCCGACACCAACGGCAAACGCACCATCCTCGTCCGGCCGGATCATTTGGACGACGGCGCATAGGCCGGATAAACCGAAAAAGGCTACCTGAAAACGTTTTGCGCCCTGCAAAGCCAAAGTTTTCAGGTAGCCTTTTTCTTGCCCCATACCACTCTGGCAGAAATCGGCTAGACAAACGCGCCTTTCGTCCTTAATATCGCGCACTTTCCATCTTTTACCGTTTTTCACACACACATCATGAGTACCGAACACCATCTGCGCAACAACCCCTATAAAGTCGCCGTCGCCTCCATGGTGGGCACGGCTATCGAATTTTACGATTACTACATCTACGCTGCTGCCGCCGTGCTGGTATTCAACAGCCAGTTTTTCGACAAAAGCGACCCCAAAGTAGCCACCATCCTTTCACTCTCCACGCTGGCACTGGCCTTTTTCGCCCGCCCTATCGGCTCGGCGCTGTTCGGCCATTTCGGCGACAAAATCGGCCGCAAGAAAACACTGGTGGCCTCATTGATGACCATGGGGCTTTCCACCGTGTGCATCGGCCTCTTGCCCACCTATAAAGACATCGGCATCGCCGCGCCGCTGCTTTTGTGCCTGTGCCGCGTCGGCCAGGGTATCGGGCTGGGCGGGGAATGGGGCGGCGCGGCCTTGGTGGCCACCGAAAACGCGCCCGACGGCAAACGCGCCTGGTTCGGCACTTTCCCGCAGCTAGGCGCCCCCATCGGCCTGTTTATGGCCAACGGCGTATTCTTCCTCATCAGCTCCGCTATCGGCCATGAAGCCATGGTGGATTGGGGCTGGCGCATCCCCTTCGTCGCATCGATGATCCTGGTGTTTGTCGGCCTGTGGATGCGGCTGACCATGCACGAAAGCCATGTGTACCGCGAAGCCGAATCGGAAGGCAAAGTGAAGGCCGCGCCGGTGAAGGAAGTATTCGCCAATCATTGGAAACCGGTGTTGCAAGGCACATTTATCATGGTGGCCACCTATGTGCTGTTCTATATCATGACCGCCTTCGCCCAGGTGTATTCCAAATCACCAGCCAAGCTTTCCGAATTCGGCCACCCCACCGGTCTGGGCATCCCCGCCAACACCTTCACCGGCTTTTTGATGATCAGCGCCGTGGTGTTCGGCATCTTCATCAGCCTCTCCGGCGTCTATGCCGATAAAATCGGCCGCCGCCGCTTTTTAATCTGGGTAAGCGCCGCCATGCTCGTATTCGGCCTGGCCATGCCCTGGTTTCTCACCAACGGCACGCCGATGAGCGTGTTTGCCTTCCTGATTATCGGCATGATTCTGATGGGCCTCACCTTCGGCCCGATGGCTGCGCTGCTGCCCGAATTGTTCCCCACCGAAGTGCGCTATTCCGGCGCATCGCTGGCCTACAACTTCTCCGCCATCATCGGTGCATCGCTGGCCACATTGGTGGCCATCGAGTTCAACGAACACTACGGCATCCTCGGCGTTGGCATCTACCTGGCGGCAAACTGCGCCCTCACCCTTGCAGCACTCATCAGCACGCACGAAACCAAAGATGTGGATTTGACCAATACCAAATAATTGCCGTGCCGGAAAAAGAGGCTACCTGAAATTTTCAGGTAGCCTCTTTGTTTGCCCTGCCGCGTATCCGTTAAAACGAATAGCGGGCGTTGAAGAAGAAGCTGCGGCGGCGTTCGTTGTAGGTGCGGGCGGTGCCGGCGGTGCGCAGGATGGTTTTGTCGAACAGGTTGTTCACCCCGGCGCGCAGGCTGACGGTGTCTTTCCAGTTGTAGCCGACGTTGAGCCCGAACACGCCGTAGCTGCCCAATTCGTGTTCCTTCAGCTTGCTGCCGCCGTCTTCGTAGTACACGTCGATGAAGCGGGTGGGCCGGGAGCCGGTTTTTTGGCGGCCGTAGCGGGTGTAGGTGGCGTTTAAGTCCCATTCGGGAGTGATTTGCCAATTGAGAGCGCTGTTGATGGTGTATTTGGGCACAATCGATACGGGATTGCCATAGAACTTCTCTTCATTGCGGTGGAAATAGGTGAAGTTGGTGCTGAAGTTCAGTTTGTCGCGAATCAACGGCAGGGTTACGTTGCCTTCGAATCCGGCGAGAACGGCTTTGCCGCGGTTGCCCCATTGGTACACGTTGGTGGCGGTGTAGTTGCGCCAAATGTTGATGTCGGCGCGGTTGTTGGTGCGGCGTACATCGCGATCATAGCCGCTGGGCGGGGCGTCGATGGTGGTGACGAATTCACCGTTATCGATAATGCGGTTGCGGTAGTCGTTGTGGAAATAGGCCAGCGAGGCGAGGTAGCCGTCTTTGTTGAACTCGAAACCGATTTCTTTGTTGATGCTGGTTTCGGGTTTGATGTCTTTATTGCCGACAAAGTAGCAGGCACGCCCCCAGTCGAAGCCGCCCGGGCGGCTATTGAGGTAGGGATTGGTGGGACGCTGATCGTTGCCTGCGCCGGTACCGCCGGTGGCACTGTTATTTTGTGCGTTGGGGTTGTCCCAGCGGTTGTGTTCGTCGATTGGACAGCCGTGGCTGGCATTGGTCAGCATGTAGTTGGGCTGGGTTTGGTACAAATTGGGCGCTTTGAAGGCACGGGCGATGCCGCCTTTAATCCGCCAGTTATCGTTCAGGGCGTGGGAGAAGTTGAACGAGGGGGAGAAGTTGGAACCGAAGGCGGTGTTGTAATCCCAGCGCAGGCCGGGGGTGAGGAAGGTGCGGCCTTGGTTGAGGGAAATATTGTCTTCCACATAGATGGCAAAATCGTTCTGACTGCCTTTGCCGCTGCGGCCGGTGCTGGCGAGCCAGGGGATGTTGCCGTAGGTTTGCATGGTTTGCTTCATGGAAGCGGCATCGTCGAGCACGGAGCGGCCGCCTTCCGCGCCCACGGTGAGGGTGTGGCGGCCCAAAGGCAGGTCGGCACGGCTGCCGAAGCGGTAGTTTTTCAGGATACTGTCGGAAAAGCCGGTGGTGCTGTTGTAGGCACCTTCAGTACTGCCGAGCAGTCCCTCGGGCAGGCGGCTGTTTACGGTTTTGTCGAAGCTGATGTAGCTTTCCAAATCGCCCCATTCCCAGTTGCCGCGGTGGGTGAGGGTGTAGCTTTGGCGGTAGAGGCGGGCGGTTTCCGAGCCGATAAGCGGGAAGGCAACGTTGCGCACGGCCGGAACGAGTACGTTGCTGCTTTGAGTGTCGCCGTTGTAGATATTGCCTTGGCGGCTGTAGGAGGCATCGAAGATAAGGCGTTGGGTGGGGCTGATGTCCCATTGCAGGCGGCCGGCGATGTCGCGGTTGCGCACGCCTTCGCGGCCGGCGCTGAGGGCAGTGCCGGTGTTTACGCTGTTGTTGATGTCGAAATCGTCGGGGCTGGTTTTGTTGAGGCTGCCGTAGAGGCGGAAGCCGAGGGTATCTTGCACGATGGGGCCGGATACGATGAAGTTGGCACGGCGGGTAGCGCCTTGGCCGGTACCGCTCTGCGGCTGTTCGATATAGGTGCCCACGCTGCCGTGGAATTCGCGGGTGATGGATTTGGTGCGGATGTTCACCACGCCGCCCATCGCGCCGGAGCCGTAGCGGGCAGCGGCAGGGCCGCGCAGCACTTCGATTTTTTCAATCATTTCGGGCGGTACCCAGTTGGAATCGCCGCGCGTGTTGCGCACGCCGCCGCGGCCGTAGCGTTCGGCATTGCGGGAGCGCACGGATTTGCCGTCGATCAAAATCAGCGTGTTTTCCGGGCCCATGGCGCGGATGTCGATTTGGCGTTTGTTGCCGCGCGCGCCGCCGGGCGAGTTGGTGCTGAGGGTAACGCCGGGCATTTTGCTGACGATTTCGGAAATGTCGTTGGTGACCGGCATACGCTGCAAGTCTTGCTTGGTGATTAGCGAGGAACCAAGCTGCTGTTTGGCTTGGGCTTCGGCAGTGATGTAGATGGTTTCCAGCTCAGCGCTGTCGGCAACAGGTTCGCTGGCAGCAGGTGCGGTTTCGGCAGTGGCAAAGCCGGAGAGAAGGAGTGCGTTGAGTACGGTGAGGCGGAACAGCTTGGTTTGCATTTGGCGTGAGTCCTTGTGCGTGGTTTGTTCAAAAGTAAGTGTTTGTTCAAAAGTAAGTAGAGAGATGGTTTTCAGGTAGCCTGCCGTGCATCAGAGGCTACCTGAAAATATTGTTTCGGCAGGCGCGGCATGGTTGCCGAGTTTTGCGGGGGCGGATAATCGGTTTTTGGCGCGGTGGAAACCATCAGGCGGAAGGACTAGTCCTATCGGCTATGCGGCAGGCCGGGTGGCGGAATGGAGGTTGGCAGCCTGCAGCCATGCTGGTATTCGCACGCCGCATCCGCCGGAAGGGGAAGGCGGGGCATACTCCTTTCGTACGATAAAACGCGGTTTGCCTTGCAGATAGAATGCGGCGGTTTTCCCTGCCTGTTTCCGATGCCTTATGTCTGTGCCGCCGCCCAAACGTTCTGCCGGCTATCCGCTGCTGATGGCCACCCTTGCCTGCCTGTTGCTGCTGGCGGTGTTGTTTTCCCTGTCGTGGGGGCGCTATCCCGTGCCGCCGGGCGGGGTATGGCGCAGTTTGGTGCAGGGGGCGGTGCAACTGGCATCTGAGTGGCATTTGCCCTTTGCGGCAAGCCTGCCGCAGATTCAGGCCGACGAGGTGCAGGCCAATATTGTGTTGAATTTGCGCCTGCCGCGTATTTTGGCAGCCATGCTGGTGGGCGCGGCGCTGGCGGCTTCGGGCGCGGCTTATCAGGGAATTTTCCGCAACCCGCTGGTGTCGCCCGATTTGCTCGGCGTGTCTTCTGGTGCCTGCGTAGGCGCGGCGTTGTCGATTCTGCTCGGCTGGAGCATTTGGGGCACGCAAGCAGCGGCCTTTGCCGGCGGACTGTTGGCTGTGTTGATGACTTTAGCGCTACCTCGGCTGATCGGGCGCAATTCGGCAGTGATCTTGGTGCTGGCGGGGATTGTGGTGTCGGGCTTTATGTCGGCCACGCTCGGGTTGATGAAATATCTGGCCGACCCGGAAACCGAGCTGGCGGAAATCGTGTATTGGCAGATGGGCAGCCTGGCCAAATCGGAATACGGCAATCTGGCGGCGCTGGTGCCGGTAATGCTGCTGGCGGCTGGCGCGCTGGTGGCGATGCGTTGGCGCATCAACGTGTTGTCACTGGGCGATAGGGAAGCGCGGCTGGTGGGGGCGGAAATCCGGCGCGAACGCACGATTATGGTGGTGTGCGCCACGCTGCTGACTGCCTCGGCGGTGTGCATGAGCGGCACCATCGGCTGGCTGGGTTTGGTGGTGCCGCACTTGGCGCGGCTGGCGGCGGGCGACAACAACCTGCGCACGCTGCCGCTCTCCATCTTGGCCGGCGCACTGTTTTTGCTGTGCACCGACACGCTGGCACGCAATCTGTATGAGCAGGAAATCCCGCTGGGTATCATCACCGGCTTTATTGGCGCACCGTTTTTCGCTTGGGTGCTGGTACGGCAGAAAGTGTCAGATTAGCCGCAGCCAGCCAACCTTTTGGTTTGGGCAGCTGTACACAGGCTGCATTGCAGGCTACCTGAAAGCATGAGCTTCAACGAAGTTAAAATCTGCCCGCCCGATTCTGGTAAGCCCGTTTTGTTTATTAACGCTGCCGTTTTTGTTTCGCAGAAACCCTGCTTTCAGTAGCCTCAAGCCCGAATTAGAAATACCCAAACCATGCTGAATATCGAAAACTTGCATTATGCCTACCGCGGCCACCCTGTGCTCAACGGCGTGAACCTGCACATCGAACACGGCACGCTGCTCACGCTGCTCGGCCGCAACGGCGCGGGCAAATCCACCCTGCTCAACTGCATCGCCGGCCTACTTGCTCCGCAGCAGGGGCGCGTGTTGCTGAACGGGCAAAACGTGCAGGCCATGCGGCCACGCCAGATTGCGCGGCTGGTGGGCTATGTGTCGCAGGCCGCGCCGCAAACCTACCGCTACAGCGTGTTGGATTATGTGGTGCTTGGGCGTGCCGCCCGTTTGGGTTTGGCCGCCAAACCGAAGGATGAAGACTATGCCGTTGCCATGCAGGCTCTGGAAACGCTGAATATCGCCCGCCTGGCCAGGCATATTTATATGGAAACCAGCGGCGGCGAAAAGCAGCTGGCCAATATTGCCAAAGTGCTGGTGCAGCAGCCCGAATTGATTTTATTTGACGAGCCCACTTCTGCACTCGATTACGGCAGCGCCGTACAAACCCTGCGGCTGGTGGCGGATTTGTCCGAACGCGGCTACACCATCATCATGACCACGCACAATCCCGAACATCCGCTGCTCCTGCACGGCCGCCTGCCGCACAGCCAAACCGCCATCCTCGGCCGCGACGGCACGCTGCTCTCCGGCAACACCGCCGATATTTTGAACAACGAAAGGCTGGAACAACTCTACGGCGTCGGTCTGCGCCTGCTCGACGTGCCCGATTGGCCGCGCCGCGTGTGCGCCGTGGCGCAATTGTGAACGGCAAAATTTCAGGCTGCCTGAAACCAAAAACTTGTTTTAACTCCGTTGATGCTAATGTTTTCAGGTAGCCTTCAATCCCGTCCCAAGCTCTCAAGCAAAAAGGAAAAACCATGTTTTCAACACCAAGCAAACTCAGAGCCGCCCTGTTTGCCGGCCTGCTGCTCGCCTTCCAGCCCGTGCACGCCCGCACCGTGCACGACATCAACAACCAAAGTGTGGAGCTGCCGCAACAGGTAAACCGCATTGCCGACCTGTGGCCGGCCAACAACCAAGTGGTACTGATGCTCGGCGGTGCCGACAAACTGGTGGCCACCACCGAAGCCACCCGCAACCTGCCGTGGTTTGCCAAGGTGTATCCGCGTATTAAAAACGTGCCCGCTCTGAGCAACGGCCAAACCGTGCAGAGTGAAGCCCTGCTCAGCGTGCGCCCCGATGTGGTGCTGCTTTCCCAGCCCGCCATGCAGCAGCAGGTGTTGCGCGCCGGGATGAAGCCCGTGCTGGTGCGCTTCCAAGACTTTAACGGCCTCAAGCAAACCGTACGCATCACTGCCGACGTGATCGGCGGCAACGCCCCGCAAATCGCCCGCCAATACAACGCCGAATTAGACGGCAACCTGCGTTTCGTTCGCAGCCGGCTGGCCAATCTGAGCAACGCGCAGAAGCCCACCGTGCTGCACCTCACCGGCGGTGCCAACCTGCGCCGCATTGACGGCGGCCGCTCGATAATCGGCGAATGGATACGCATTGCCGGCGGTCGCCCCGCATTGTCCGAACAGGCCAACTTGAGCGAAGTATCGATGGAAGCCATTGTTCAGGCTAATCCCGACGTGATCATCGTGGGTGGGCGCAACGCCGCGCAGGCCATCGCCCGCATCAAACAAGATCCGGCCTGGCAGAGTATCAAAGCCGTGCAGAACAACCGCTTGCACGCCAACCCGATTGGCACATTCGGTTGGGATCGCTACAGCACCGAAGCCGCCCTGCAAGTGTTGTGGGCAGCCAAGCTGCTGCATCCGCAACGGTTTAGCGATGTGGACATGACCGCCAAAATCCAAGATTTCTACCGCCGCTACTACCGCTACAACCTCAGCGCGGCCGAAGCACAGCGCATCTTGCAAGGCTTAGACCCGCAATAGGGATGCGAACGGCAAAAAGGCTACCTGAAAACGGCGATGTGTTTTCAGGTAGCCTTTTTATAGTGGGTTAGCATAAGAATGCTACGGCATCGGCTTGCCTGGCCGTAACGCGTGTACTGCCTGCGGCTTGCCGCCTTGTCTCATTCTTTATTTAAATCCACATTTTCAGGTAGCCTGTGGCAGGAGGCTACCTGAAAATTCTGCGCCATCTTGCCTGCCGCATTACGGCCACAGCCATGCCCACACGCGGCGGCCTTCGCTTTGCAGCAAAAGATAGGTGCGCACGGCGGCGGCGGTGGGCATGCATTCCACGCCGATGCCGCTTGCCGCAGCGGCAATGCGCGGGTGTAAAAACTGTTGCCGTTCGCCGGTGCCGATGAGGATGACTTCGGGCCGGCTTGCAGCGGCGAGGGCTAGGTCTTCAGCTTGCAGCTCGGCTGCAGAGGCCAGGGTAACGGTTTGCACGCTGCCGCTGCCGTCAAGCAATACGGCTTGGCGGTAGGTGTGGCCGTCGATTTCGATTTGTCCGGGCTGATAGTGATCGATGTGGCAGGCGGAGGCGGGCTGGTGTTCTTGAATCAGCATAATTTGTTTGTGTTTGAATGGGTTGGAGGCTACCTGAAGGCACAGGCTGCAAGGCGGTTGGAACGCTTGGCTTCGAGGCGGTGTGGTTAAAAGTGTAAGTGTTTCTATTAAAAGGTGTAAAAACCGGGGTTTTCGGCTAAGATAACGGCTTTCTATCCGCTTTCGGATTTTATTGTTTATCAGCTTGGCCGCCGGTATGGCAGGCCGGCATGTTCAGAGCAAAACGGCAAATGGGCGCTCGGCGCAGCCGTAATCATAACAAGGAGTCAGCATGCAACCAATCAGAATTGGCATCTTGGGGATGGGTACCGTCGGCGGTGGTACGGCCAAATTATTGTCGGAAAACGCGCAGGAAATCACGCGCCGCCTGGGGCGCGAAGTGTGCATCAGTATGGCCGCCAGCCACAACACCGACCGCATCCGCAAACTATGCCCGAGCGACACGGTGGTGTCGGACGATGTGTTTCAGGTAGCCCGCAGCGCGGATGTGGATATCGTGGTGGAGCTGATCGGCGGTACGGATACGGCACGCGAAGTGGTGTTGTGCGCCATTGAAAACGGCAAACACGTGGTCACCGCCAACAAAAAACTCTTGGCCGAATACGGCAACGAAATTTTCGCGCTGGCGGCGGAAAAAAATGTGATGGTAATGTTTGAAGCGGCGGTGGCCGGCGGTATTCCGATTATCAAAGCCTTGCGCGAAGGCCTGGCCGCCAACCGCATCAAATCGGTGGCCGGCATCATCAACGGCACCAGCAACTTCATCCTGAGCAATATGCGCGAGCATGGCAGCCCGTTTGCCGACGTGCTCAAGCAGGCACAGGAGCTGGGCTATGCCGAAGCCGACCCGACTTTCGATATCGAAGGCCACGATGCGGCGCACAAACTGAGCATTATGTCCGCGCTGGCGTTCGGCACGCCGATTAATTTCCAACACTGCTACCTGGAAGGCATCAGCAAGCTGGAAAGCCAAGACATCCGCTACGCTGAAGAGCTGGGCTACCGCATCAAACTGCTGGGCATCACCCGTAAAACCGACGAGGGCATCGAACTGCGCGTACACCCCACGCTCGTGCCGGAATGCCGCCTGCTGGCGCAGGTGGAAGGCGTGATGAACGCCGTGCTGGTGCAATCCAATATGGTGGGCGAAACCCTGTATTACGGTGCCGGCGCCGGTGCCGCCCCAACCGCCAGCGCCGTGGTGGCCGACATCATCGACACCGCCCGCCTGATGCACGCCGCCAGCGAGCAGCGCGTGCCGCCGTTGGCTTTCCGCCGCAACGAACAGCTGCCGGTGTTGCCGATCGACGCAATCACCAGCAGCTACTACCTGCGCGTATCGGCGCAAGACAAACCCGGCGTGGTGGCCGACATCGGCCGTATCCTCGCCGAGCAGGGCATCTCCATCGAAGCCCTGCTGCAAAAAGGCGTGATCAACCATGAAAACGCCGAAATCGTGATTCTCACCCACCAGACCAAAGAAAAGCACATCAAGGCCGCCATCGCCCAAATCGAAGCACTGGAACACGTTTTCCAGCCTGTGATGATGTTGCGCATGGAAAGCCTGCATGGCTGAAATTCAAACCGATGAAGCCGCCCGCCGCAAACGCCGCCGCACCCTCATCGGCTGGCTGGCGGTAACGGCGGCGCTGGCGCTCGCCTTTGCCCTCGTGCCGCGCCTGTGTGCGCCGGATAAGGCCGACATCAGCCGCCGCATCGTAGAGGCTTGCATCCAAAACATGCCTGCCGTGCCGCAATGGCAGGCCGACTTGGCCAAACACGGCCTTGCCGGCCAAAGCGGGCGCGTGCTCGAACCCTACTGCCGCTGCCTGTGGGAAGAGCCGGTGCAAAAACTCGGCACGGAAGACATCCGCAGCCTGCCCAAACTCTCGCCGCAACAGCAGCTGGACAAACTCGGCGGCAGCGAAGCCTTCCTGCAACGGCAAGAGCAATGCCTGGCCGCACAAGCCAAACGTTAAACATCAAGTGCTTGCCCCGATTGAAGGCTACCTGAAAATACAGGTAGCCTTCTCGCCAAACAGCAGCCTGCACGTTGGGAAAACCGAAGTGCAGGCTGCTTTTCAAGGAAAACAAAATGCTTAAACCCATAAAATGGCTGAAAATCCTATTGGCAGGCCATCCTGCTACCCGCAGCGGTTTTGTGGCTTTATGCAGGCTACCTGAAAACGAAAAAAGCAGCCTGCATGTTGGGAAAACCTAAATGCAGGCTGCTTTTGACAGGCGACATGGCCGTTTTGATTTTGCGCAGATAAAAGGTGCTGTTTGGGACGGCTGAAAGTTAGAAATTTACTAACTCACCACACGGATTGACAAGATACATTTCATTCCAAGAAAAATCTTCTTTATCTGAGTCCTTATCAATTTTTGATTTGGTATATACATAATCTATTGTTAAATAATCCGAATTTTCCCTGACTTCAATAGGAATGGTCTTTGCTCATGATTGCCATTCCATCGGATACTTTTGCTGAAGATAAGCAACAAACTCTTGGTAAGAATTCAGTGTACAGCAGTCTTCCGCATAAAACTGAACATGCCAGTCATCCGTCTTCAATACGCCGAATCCGCTCGGACGGTGATAGTGTTCAGGCTGCTGCAAAAAACCTTCCCCCTGCCGGGTCGTATTTTTTTCCGCCCAAATTCTTTCTGACCACTTCGGCAAACTCGGCATTTGCTTCTTCAGGCACAAAGTCAGGCTGCTTTTTCAGCAGTGCTTCCAAAGTAGGATAGCCGTCCAGCCGGAACGGGTAGCAGGAATCCGTCCGCATGAATTTCGGACGGCCGAGCCAGTCCCTTTCCAAACCGCACATGTTTTTATTGACAACAATCGTATATATCCCCTTTGGCGGCGGATTTTCCATATTATTTTCCAGCCACTCATCCCCCCACCAGTGCGCGTTCACCTGCCGTTGCCAGTATTCCCTCATCGCCAGCGCATAGCGCTCGCCCCTGCTCAGGGGTTTGTCGGGCTTGCATTCCATCGCTTCCCGTATTTCCCTGCTTCTGGTTTCTTCTTTGGTTTCAAAAAGGCTGCGGATAGAAGATAGTATTTTCCTCGGTGTTATTTCGGGCTGGATAACGTAATATCCGCCTGCGGCGAGCAGCAACAGGAAGATGATGCATGAAATGATGATTGTCTTTTTCATGGTTGTCCAATGGGAAGAAATATGGGTCAGGCAGAATCTGCAATACTGCTGGCGGGGGATATATAGTCAATTAAAAACAAAATAGTACAATACTCAACTTTGAAGGTCTAACCATGGCATACTCTGCGGACTTAAGAAACAAAGCTTTAAACTATTACGAACAATGCAAAAACATCAGCCAAACCGCAGCAACGTTTAACTTGTCAAGAAACACGCTTTACTTATGGATTCGTCTTAGAAAACAAACAGGCAGCCTAAAACATCAAGTTACCGGTCTAAACGCCGTCAAATTGGATAGGCAAAAACCGGCTCAATATGTTGGGCAACACCAGGATGCCTATCTGCATGAAATCGCCAAACATTTTGATTGTACGGCAGCCGCCGTTTGCTATGCGCTCAAACAGATGGGGATGACGCGCAAAAAAAGACCACCACTTACAAAGAACAAGACCCGGCCACAGTAACGTATTATTTGACACAGCTGGCCGAATTTTCCGACTACCAACGTGTTTATTTGGATGAAACAGGATTTGACCGCTACCTGTTCCGTCCCTATGCCCGCAGCCTGAAAGGGCAAATAGTGAAAGCGCAGATAAGTGGAAAAAGATACCAACGCTTATCTCTGGTGTCCGCACAAGTCGGCAACCGGCTGATTGCTCCGATGGTTTATCAAAATACGATGACCGGAGTCTTTTTTGAAGCGTGGTTTCAGCAATGCCTGCTGCCCGCATTGACTCAAAAATCGGTGATTATTTTGGATAATGCACGATTTCACCGTATGGGTGTCTTACGGGAAATGGCGGAAAAATTGGGACATAAGGTATTGCCTCTTGCACCTCATTCACCTGAGCCCAACCCGATTGAGAAGGTGTGGGCGAATATTAAGCGGTATCTGCGAACCGTATTGTCTGATTACGCCCGATTTGACGATGCGCTACTGTCCTACTTTGATTTTAATTGACTATATTATCTCATTGTTTCGATTAATATCGGTTTTTCAAGATTCCATTGTAAAATGGTATAGGCAGCCTGCACTTTCTCCAAACGAAGTGCAGGCTGCTTTTTCAAGGAAGAATGCTCAATCCCATGAAATGGCTGAAAATAATGCTGGCGACAATCTTGTCGCCGGCAATGGTTTTGCAGCTTTATCCAGGCTGAGGCTTTTCCGGCTTAACGCGCTGATTTTGCCAGATAATCCCGGCCGAAGCGGTCGGCGGCCAGCAGGGCGGCATACACGTCGGCGGGCTGCACGTTGCCGGGCATATTGCCCATGGTGTCGCCTTCGGCGCAGGCGGCTTCGGCCACTTGACGCATTTTGGCTTCAATGCCTTCGGTTACGCCGATTTGTGCCAGCGTAACGGGCAATCCGACATCCACGCACAAGCCGACAACCTGTTCCAGTTCGGCGTTGTCTGCGTTTTCCAGCATGAGCTGGGTCAGCAGGCCGAAAGCGACTTTTTCGCCGTGCAGGTTGTGGTGGGTTTCGGGCAGCACGGTCAAACCGTTGTGCACTGAGTGCGCGCCCGCCAAACCGCCGCTTTCAAAACCCACGCCGCTCAGATAGGTGTTCGCTTCCACCACGCGTTCCACGGCGGGGGTTACCACTTTGTCTTTTACGGCAGACACGGCTTTGCGCCCGTTTTCCAGCAGCGTTTCGTAACAGAGTTTGGCCAGCGTGAGCGCGGTGGGCGACACTTTTGCCCCGGCCATGGTGTCCGCGCCGCTGTTGGCGCAGGCACGCGCTTCAAACCAGGTGGCCAGTGCGTCGCCGATGCCTGCGGCCAGCAGGCGCACCGGTGCGTTGGCCACCACTTCGGTGTCCACCAGCACGCGTTCGGGATTGTTGGGGAAGAACAGGTAGGATTCAAACTCGCCCGCATCGGTGTAAATCACGGACAGCGCGGAACACGGCGCATCGGTGGAGGCAATGGTAGGGCACACGACCACGGGCAGGCCCGCGTAATAAGCAACCGCCTTGGCCGCATCCAAAGTTTTACCGCCGCCCACGCCGATAACGGCTTTGGCGCCGTTTTGTTCGGCAATGTTTTTTACGCGCTCGATTTCGGTACGGCTGCACTCGCCGTTAAACGGCACAATCGTGTGCCGTACGCCGGACGCATTCAGGCTACCTGAAAGTTTATCCTGCAAGATGGACAGGACGAACTTGTCCGCCAACACGGCCACGTTGTCGGCCAGCGGCGAAACGTGTGCGCCGATTTGCCCGAACAGGCCTGCGCCTTGGATGTATTTGCCGGGAGATTGGATGGCGATGGTTTGCATGGTATTTCCTTTCATCAGGTTGGATAAGGTCGGATGGTATTGTCTGTTTACTCAACCGGAGAATAAACCATAGTGCGTGCCCCGATGCAAGACATGAAGGCGATGTTGTTGTTTTAAATCAAGGAATATTGTATTCCAAGCCGCACTATCCTTCATGCAAATCCGTGACTGGCCGTTGGCGCGGTAGGGATTTTCAGGTAGCCTCAAACTTCCGAAAGGCTACCTGAAAGCGTCAGCTTCAACGAAGTTAAAATGCGAAAGCAGCCTGCACTTTCTCTCAAACGAAATGCAGCCATAGATTGGACTCATACCCAACGGAGTCGCTGAATGCTCTCGATCTATGCTTGCTTTAAATCTGCGGAATATTGCAAAAGAAAAATGAAGGCAATGATGCCTGCAATCAGCAGCAGTTGGATGCCCAGCTTCATCCGTGCGCTAGGGCTGACGAAATAGATAAACCAAGTGCCGGTCAAAACGAGCATGACAATCACCAGCCACGGTTCCCATTGGCCGAGATGGCCGGCTTCGGTGAAGAAGGTGTAGAGATGCAGCAGTGGAACGGCCACTACCAGCAGCATGAAGATGATTTCGAGCATATTTGTTTCTCTTAATGGGAACGTCTGAAAACGCCAAGAGCAGCCTGCACATTGAAAGACCGAAGTGCAGGCTGCTTTTTCATGTTCAGGTAGCCTTCAATGTGCAGGCTGCTTTTCTGTTCGGCGGGCCTAACCGCAGCCGCCGCATTTGCCGCAGCCGCTGCTGCAATCGCGTTTCGTTTTTTTCGGTTTGAACACGAACTTCCGCAGCAGGAAGAATGCGCTGGCAAGCATGATGAGGGCAACGATAATATATTGAAGCATCACAAAATCCTTGAACTAATTTGGTAAACGGCGAAGGCGGCGAGGTAGGCGAGTGCGAACATATAGCCCGCGATGATGGCGGTGTGTTTCAGCGATTTGGTTTCGCGCCGAATCACGGCCAAAGTGGCGGCGCACATGGGGGCGTAGACATACCAAGCCAAAAATGCGAAGGCGGTGGGCAGACCCCAGTTGCTGTGGACGATGGGAATCAACGCGTTCTGCACTGCGTCTTCGGACGACGCGCCCACGGCATACACCGTGCCCAGCGCGGCCACGACCACTTCGCGCGCGGCGATGCCCGGAATCATGGCGATACACATTTCCCAAGTGAAGCCCAGCGGGGCGAACAGCGGCTGGATGGCGTGGCCGATCATGCCGGCCAGACTGTAATCAATTGCCGCACCGGTTGCGCCTTCGGGCGGCGCAGGCCAGCTCACCAAGCCCCACAGAATCACGGTCAGCGCGAAAATAATCGTGCCGGCGCGTTTCAGGAAGGCTTTCACCCTGTCCCACAGGCTGGTCAGGATGTGTTTGAAGTTGGGCATACGGAAGGTGGGCAGCTCCATCAACAGCGGGAACTGCTGCACGTTGCCCTTAATCCGCGCCAACCGTTTCATGAGGTAGGCGGCAAGTGCGGCGGACAGTATACCTGCGATGTACAGCACAAACAGCGTCAGCCCTTGCAGGTTGAATATCCCGCCCACGGTGCGGTCAGGGATGACGGCGGCGATAATCAGCGCATACACGGGCAGCCGCGCGGAACAGGTCAGCAGCGGGGCGACGGCGATGGTCACCAGCCGCTCACGCGGGTCGTGGATGGTGCGGGCGGACATCACGGCAGGCACGGCGCAGGCGAAGCTGGACAGCAGCGGAATGAACGAACGGCCGGACAATCCGCTTTTCGCCATCACGTTATCCAGTAAAAATGCGGCGCGCGGCAGATAGCCCGAGTCTTCCAGCAGCAGGATGAAGGCGAACAGGATGGTAATCTGCGGCAGGAACACCAGCACGCTGCCCGTACCGGCAATCACGCCGTTCACGATTAAATCGTTCAAAATACCCGGCTGCATATTGGCGGCCACCCATTCGCCCAGCCAGCCGAAGCCGCCTTCGATGGCATCCATAATCGGTGCGGCCCAGGTGTACACGGCTTGGAACACCATGAACAGGATAACCATCAGCAAAACCATGCCCCACACGGGGTGCAGCACGATTTCGTCCAATTTTTTGTGCCAGGCGGGCAAAGTCATTTCCGTGCGCACGACTTGCGCCAAAATGGATTCGACTTCGTGATAAAGCGCGTCGCTGTCCAATTCGTCCAACGTGCGTTCGGCGGAAGCAGGACTGGCGGGGAACGAGCGTTTGCGCGGCAACTGCGCCACGGCTTCGCGCACCGCCTGCACGCCAGACGCGCTCACAGCCACGGTTTCCAGCACGGGCACGCCCAACAGTTCGCTCAGTTTCGCCGCGTCGATATTCAAACCGCGCCGCTGCGCCACGTCGCTCATGTTCAGCGACACCACCATCGGCAGTTTCAGCGTTTTCAGTTCCAAAATCATGCGCAGCGTCATGCGCAGGTTGGTCGCGTCGGCCACGGCAATGATGGCATCGGGCGGAATGCCGAGTTTGCCCACCGCCACGTCTTTCGCCACCGCTTCGTCGGGGCTGGTGGTGCGCAGGCTGTATGTGCCGGGCAAATCGACAATGCGCACGGCTTCGTCGTCCAAAAACGCACCTTCGCGCTTGTCCACCGTTACGCCAGGATAATTGGCCACTTTGGCATGCGCGCCGGTCAGCCCGTTGAACAAGACGGTTTTGCCGCAGTTCGGCGCGCCGATAAGGGCGAAATAGCTCAGTTCCATCGTATTTCCTTTTTGATTCTTCTCGGTTTTTCTTCTGTTCGCCGCGTGCAGGCTGCTTTCGGGCGGCGCGGCACGGGGCTCAGGCAGCCTGCACTTTGGTCGGCAGGGTTGCAGGCTGCTTTTTCATTTCAACTTCGTTGAAGCTGACGCTTTCAGGTAGCCTTTAAGGTGCAGGCTGCTTTTGTTCCGCATCGACCACATGGCACATAATCTTCCCCGCCTCATCGTGCCGCAGCGAAAACTGCGACTGGTTGCCCAAGCGCACCGCAAACGGCCCGCGCCCGAAACCGCCCACGGCAATCACCTGCAAAGGCATGCCGCCGGAAAAGCCCAAATCCGCCAAACGGCGCGACACCAAGGCATCAAGCTCGCCGAACACGGGATTGGGGACAATGGAATCAATATGCGCAACCGCGCCTTTGCGCAGCTGGGAGAGTGGGATGGTGGACATGGCGGGGCTTTCTGAGGGAACGGGTGCGAAGGAATGGCGCACCGAAATGGTTTTGATATTTCTTAGCCAGTTTATTACGATAATAAATCTTTTTAACATAAAACTCAAGCTGAAACCCCCGTTATTCCGCCTTTTCAAACAAACCATTGCGACAAATCAAAAAAGAATGATTTTCAGATGAAGCCGAATTCAAGGCACATAAAAAGGCTACCTGAAAATCCGGTTTCGCAGAAACTTCTCTGCGCCGCGTTTCAGGTAGCTTTTTTTATAGTGGATTAACAAAAATCAGGACAAGGCGGCGAGCCGCAAACAGTACACACGTTACGGCAAGGCGAGCCAACGCCGTACCGGTTTAATTCATTATAAAATCGGGTTTGGCTGTTGCGGGCTAATTTTTCTTTCGCCGCGCCGTCAGCCTCCCGGCACTCGGGCTTAAGCCAAATCCAATTTGCCCAACACGAAGTCGATATCTTTGTCGCCGCGGCCGGAAAGGTTGACCAGCAGGCGTTTGCCGCCATCGAGTTCGGCTGCACGGCGTAAGGCATAGGCCACGGCGTGGGCGGATTCGAGCGCGGGAATAATGCCTTCCTCTCGTGAGAGTGCCAGGAAGGCGTTGAGGCATTCGGCATCGGTGGCGGTTTCGTAGCGGCCGCGGCCGATATCCTTCAAATGGCAATGCTGCGGGCCGACGCCGGGGTAATCCAGACCGGAGGCAATAGAATGTACGGCAGCGGGTGTGCCGTCTTCGTTTTGCAGGTAGTAGCAGTTGAAGCCTTGGATATTGCCGAATTTGCCTTTGGTCATGGTGGCGGCGTGGCGGCCGGGCTTGTCGAGGCCTTCGCCGGCCGGCTCTACGCCCACCAAGGCTACGGATGGGTCGTCCATAAAGGCGTTGAATAGGCCGATGGCGTTGGAGCCGCCACCCACGCAGGCGATGACTTCATCCGGCAAGCCGCCCTGCTCGCGCTGGAATTGTTCGCGCGCTTCGTGGCCGACAATGCTTTGGAAATAGGCCACCATTTCGGGATACGGTGCGGGGCCGACTACGGAGCCGATGGCGAATATGCTGCTGTCGATTTGTTCCAGATAGGCGGCGAAAGCGCTATCAACGGCTTCTTTAAGCGTGCCTGCTCCGGCAGATACCGGCACGAGTTTGGCACCAAGGATTTTCATGCGCGATACATTGGGGTGCTCTTTGGCAATATCGACCACGCCCATGTGGATTTCGCATTCGAGGCCGAGTAAGGCGGCGGCGGTGGCCAGCGCTACGCCGTGTTGGCCTGCGCCGGTTTCGGCAATCACTTTTTTCTTGCCGAGTTTTTTGGCCAGCAGCACTTCGCCGATGCAGTGGTTGATTTTGTGGGCGCCGGTGTGGTTGAGGTCTTCGCGTTTGAGGAAGATTTGCGCACCGCGTTTGGAGAGGGTGCGGGCGTGGTAGATGGGGCTGGGGCGGCCGACATAGGTGGCTTGCAGGCGTTTCATTTCGCTGATGAAGTCGGCATCGCGGATGATGCTGTGAAAACCGGCTTCCAGTTCGGCCAGGGCTTGGGCCAGTGCGGGATGGCCGATGCGGCCGCCGTGCTGGCCGAAGTTGCCGTTTTGATCGGGAAGGATGAGGGGGTTGAGCTGCTCTTGAATCATGTTTTCTCCTGTTGGGTGTGAGAAGGGATGGTTTTCAGGTAGCCCTTTGGGGATGGGAGGCTACCTGAAAAATGAAAATGGCCGCCCGTCCTGTTTTCAGGTAGCCTCTGCCCGGGTGAGCAGCATGGCGTCGCCGTAGCTGAAAAAGCGGTATTGCTGTTCGATGGCGTGGCGGTAGGCGGCACGGATGTGTTCGACGCCGGAAAAGGCGCTCACCAGCATCAGCAGGGTGGATTTGGGCAGGTGGAAGTTGGTAATCAGGCCGTCGGCTACCTGAAAACGGTAGCCCGGGGTGATGAAAATATCGGTATCGCCCTCGCCCGCTTGCAGGCGGCCGCTTTGGGCGGCGGCTTCCAGGCTGCGCATGGAGGTGGTGCCGACAGCCCATACGTGTTTGCCGTTTGCTTTGGTTTCCTTAATAGCTTCAACGGTTTCAGCGGGGATGCTGTACCACTCTTTGTGCATTTTGTGTTCGGCAATATTTTCGCTGCGCACGGGCTGGAAAGTGCCGGCGCCCACATGCAGGGTCACTTCGGCGCGGCGGATGCCGTTTGCCTGCAGTTGTGCCAACAATTCGGGGGTGAAGTGCAGGCCGGCGGTGGGGGCGGCAACGGCGCCTTGATGCTTGGCGTAAACGGTTTGGTAGCGTTCGTCATCAGCTGCGTCGGCAGCGCGCTCGATATAGGGCGGCAGCGGCAAGCGGCCGGTTTGTTCGAGGATTTGGTATACGTTGAGGCTACCTGAAAACCGCAGCTTAAAAAGCTCGCCTTCGCGTTCTTCCATTTGCGCCCGAATGCCGCCGTCAAATTCCAGCAGGCTGCCGGGCTTGGGGGATTTGGAGGAGCGGATGTGTGCCAGGGCGCAGTGTTCGTCCAATACTCGTTCAATCAAGGCTTCAATGCGCCCGCCGCTGGCTTTGCGCCCGAACAGGCGGGCTTTCATCACTTTGGTGTTGTTGAACACGAGCAGATCGCCGGCTTCGAGCAGGTTTGGCAGCTCGGCAAACAGGCGGTCGCATAGGGGGCGGCCGGGGCGGGCGTCGAGCAGGCGGCTGCTGCCGCGACGTTCGGGCGGCCGCTGGGCAATCAGGTGTTCGGGCAGGTGGAAATCGAAATCGGCAAGCTGCATGGCGTGGTAGGCAGGCGGAGGAAAGCGGGCATTATATAACCATTTTACTTGAGTGGCTGGGGTTTACATTTTCAGGTAGCCTCTCATATCGGCCAAGGCTACCTGAAAAATAGGCAAGCGTTTTCAAGCGATATTGTCAGATTGCCTGCTCCCTCCCACCCTGCCCATTCCCCGCAGCTCTGAAAAAATCGGCTAAAACCCTTGCCAGACGGGCATAAAGCCGCTACCTTTCGCCTGGTTTCCCTTTTCCACGGTGTTTTAATGAGCAAACTGCCCTACCACGGCCCGAACTGGCGCAAACTCTGGCTGAAAACGCTGTTTTTCAGCCTGGTTTTGCTGGCATTGTGGCTAGGTGCATCATTCGGCCTGCGCCACCTGCTCAGTGAAACCCGCATCCGCCAAACCGCCAACCAAATGCTTGCCGCACAAGGCCAGCAGCTGAATTTCGACGGCCGTCAAATCGAACGCGGCTGGTTTCCCTATCCTTACATA
Source organism: Eikenella corrodens (assembly GCF_003990355.1). NCBI lineage: Bacteria > Pseudomonadati > Pseudomonadota > Betaproteobacteria > Neisseriales > Neisseriaceae > Eikenella > Eikenella sp. KCOM 3110. Next base: position 1,508,026 of record NZ_CP034670.1, read on the forward strand.
GTGCTGCACCAAGTGGGCTTGAGCCGCACCCAGGGCGGCAGCCAAACCATGAATGCCGAATCCGCACGGCTCTCCTTCGGCTGGCCGTCTCTGTGGGGCGACATCTCCCTCCACAGCCTGCACCTGCAACGCGCCAGCATCAGCGCACAGCGGCTGGAAAACGGGCAGTGGGAAGTAGCCGGGTTCACCGACAATCAAGCCGAAAACAGCACCCTGCCCCACCGCATCGAACTGGAAGACAGCACCCTGCGCCTGCAATACGGCGGGCAAAAACAAACCCTGCGCCAAGCAGCCGGCTTCATCGACCGCGCAGACGGAAACTTCAGCCTCTCCGCCAGCCTGTTTGCCCCGCAGGAATACCGGATACAGGCCTCCGGCAGCTACAGCGGCAGCCATTTCGAGCAGCTCCAAACCACCCTTTCCGGCTTCCTGCCCGACGGCCAGCCCTTCACCGCCGCCTGGCAAGGCAATGCCGACTACACCCCCGGGCAAAGCCGCCTCAACACCAAAGAAGGCCGCCTCAGCATCCAAATCCCCGATTGGCAGCTCAACATCGAAGGCAACACCCGCAACTGGCAACTCACCCCCGACAGCGCCGTATTGCCCGAAACCCACATCATCTTCAGCAACGCCGACCCCGCCAACGGCCAGCCCCCCGCCGATGCCGTGCGCCACAGTGGCAGCGGCAGCATCAACAAAGCCTCCTATCAAAACCACACCCTGGAAATCGGCGGCTTCCAAATCAGCGGCACCGCCGAATACGGCCGGGGCAGCAGCGGCTACAGCGCCAACGGCCGCCTCCAAGCCGGCCCCGGCCATTTCCAAATCGACAGCCTCTACCTCAGCACCCGCCACAACGCCGCCCCCGGCAGCATGCCCTACCTCTCCGGCCAATGGCACGGCCAAGCCGCCGGCAACGGCCAAAGCTGGAACGCCGAGCTGCAAGGCAGCCTCGACAACAACGAAGGCTACCTGAAAATTTCCGGCAGCCTCAGAGAACAAGGCCACAACATCCAAGCCGCCCTCAACCTGAGCAAACTCTCCCTCAGCGGCTACCTCGAATCCGAGCGCCCCCCTGCCGCCGAAAATACCCCGCCCCTATGGCTCCAATATTGGCCGCAGGTCCTGCGCCGCCGCCAAATCAGCCTCACCCTCGACATCGGCACACTCGAAAGCTCCGGCCTGCAAATCCAAAACTTCCACAGCACCCTGCACCTTGATGCCGACAAGCTCGAAGCCCAAACCATCAAAATGCAGATGTACGAAGGCAGCGCAGAAGGCAGCGCCGTGCTGCACCAAGGCAGCCGCCCCAAATGGGAAGCCGCCCTCCGATTCAGCAACATCCAAATCAAACCCCTGCTGCAAGACGCCTTCCGCTTCAACCACCTCAGCGGTCGCGGCAACGCATCCTTCCGCCTCGGCGCAGAAGGCCTCAACCGCAGCGAATGGCACACCACCCTGGCCGGGCAAGGCAAAATCGTGCTCGACAACGGCGCCTGGCAAGGCATCAACCTCGGCAAACTCCTCAACAAACCCGATAATCTGCCCGCCCGCAACTTCATCCGCTACAACGCCGAGAGCAGCACCCCCTTCCGCCACTTCAGCATCGAAGCCGCCGTAGAAAACGGCATCGGCACCACCCCGCGCCTCAGCCTGCAAAGCGACAGCCTCAACCTCAGCGGCCAAGGCAGCTTCGACATCCGCACCGCCACCCTCAACTACGCCGTGCTTGCCAGCGCCGGCCAAGACCTCTGGCTGCCGTTGAAAATCAATGGCAGCATCAACCGCCCCAACTTCGCCCTCGACTACCAGCGCATCACCGGCAATCTGCAAAGCCCCGAGCAGAAACAACGCGCCCTGCAAGACGTGCTCCAACAGCAATGGCAGTGGATACAGAAACTGCCCGAAAACCAACAGCCCTAGCCGTCGCACGCATACCTGGCCGCCTGCTTTCCGGCAATAATTTCCAGGTAACCGCAGCCGGCCAAACAAAGGCTACCTGAAAACCTTGGCAACAGGATTTTCAGGTAGCCTTTTTGATATGGTATATTCACTCCAAACAATTCTATTTCAAACGATTATGCCCTCATCTCCAAAATCCGTCCAAGACTGGATCTCATCCAGCCACTTGTATGAAGAAAACCTATTTTTCTATTTCCTGATTAATCTGGTTTGGTATTTTATCGGCGTGGCCACCTTGGGCTTCAAGGTTTCCGGGCTCAACACCACCTCCAACCTGCTGCTCAATTTCCTGTGGTGCGTCTGCCTGTGGGCGGCGGTGTGTTTTCCCGATTTCTGGTATCGGTTGATATTGGGGGAAGACGCCTACTTGTTCCGCGAGGAGGAGAAATTTCAGGATATCTTGGATGTCATCCAAGACGGGGAAAGCCGGGAGGAAGCCGCCGCTTACTTGGAGGAAAGCAGCAGCCGCCTGATGCGGCGCAGCGAGATTTTGGCACTGGGCTTTCTGTTTATGGTGCTGCTGTTTGATGCTTTTTATTGCAAAGCCTGGGTAAAAAACCTGGCCTTGGTGTGGCAGCCCGATTGGGTAACGGCGTGTATCGATTGGGTGAAGAGTAATCTTGCATTGCCACCGATTTATCAGAAATGGGATCTTTTTACATTATATTTTGGCTCTTCGGAAACAGGTCGTATGTTGACAGCAAGATTTGGTGACGAATTTCAGTTTATACAAACGCCGTTCAGCAATACCCTATTTTTTTATCACTTTATCCGTTGCGTATTGTTTGTCCCCATTGTGGCGGCACTTTCTTATGTATTGTGGCAGCCGATGCAGTTGATGGGCAATTCAGATAAAGATCCCGCCAATATTCACAGCATCATGGGCTTTATCCGTGCCTGTGCCTGGTCTATTGTGATGGGTTTTTTTCTAGTTTTATTAAGCTATTTTTTAATTAATGATATAACAATATTTTCAGAATATGTTTTATTAGGTAAAGGAATAGGTATCATAATATTCTTTTATTTTTTTATCGCACTACCAGTACGCTTTTTCACAGGCTAGTTGGTGTTTTTTAAACGTGTCATCTTAAAACTTATTTTCAGGTAGCCTTCCGCCCCAAGCCGCACCCAAGCAAAATTGCCGATACCCAAGACTTCCCCTATACCGCCACCCAGTTTTCACTAATACCGTTTTCACTAATACCGTTTTCACTAATACCGTTTTCACTAATCGAACATAGAGCCTATATGCCCCGCCATTCCATTCCCAAGCCCCCGCCCATGCCCTCCGCCGTTTGGGTGCTGACCACCAGCACCTACGAGCAATACATCGGCCGCTACGCCGTCTGCATGGCCGCCGTGCTGTGGCTGGCCGCCGAAACCTTCGGCTTCCGCGTGCGCGGCCTCTCCCCCGCCCAAAACCTACTGGCCAATTTCGGCTGGTATCTGATACTGGCCGCGAGCAGGAAGCGGATTAGCTGTTAGGCTACCTGAAAACCTTGGCAACAGGATTTTCAGGTAGCCTTTTTCCCAATTCAATATATAATTGGTGAAAACCCAAGTTTTATTTAGGAGTAAAGCATGTTCGGGCTGGTTGTTTTATTTTCGTTGGGCTTGTGGATCGTACTGACGATATTGGCCGTTAAATTCGGCAGGAAGATATTTATCCGAATGCTGCCGCAATACGGCTGGGCGGGGAAGGCCGGAGCATTTGCCGGATTTATGCTGCTGATGGGCGGCTGGATTGTGCCGTGGACAATCGAATATATACAGGGAATGCGCTTTGCCACCGAAATGTGCAAACAGGCAGGCGTTCATGTTTATGTTACGCCTCAAGAGTGGAAGCAAATGCTTGGTGGGGAAGAGGAATGGCAGAAATTCAAGATTTGGGGTTCCAGTCGTACGTTGCGCGACCCGGTAACCTACAAAGTCTTGCCCGGCTATCAGGAATATTTGAATTTCCGTGGCAACCGTTATTATTTAGATGAGGCTTGGAGCAGCAGAGTGCTTGTATATGAACGTACTGAATGGTATAACTATGTCTTGCTAGATGAAACTATTTTTTATGATAATCAGAGCGGCAAGGTGTTGTGGGGTTATATGTCGGTGAGAGGTAAGGCTCCTAATATTGCTAACAATTTAAATGGGTTAAAATTTTGGTTGGATACTTATCCTGAATGCAGAGTAGATTGGAATGCTGTATATCATACATCAAATCAATACTTTTACCCTAAAAACCTATCCAAATAAAGTAACTTTCTATAAATCTAAACCAAGGAGTGAGTTATGAATTCTAATAGCAACCAATTAATTGCTGACTATACCGTATTGGCGGAGGCAGCCTATTCAGATTTCTCATGGTTAAATTATTCACAGACAGAAACTAATCGACCAGTTTTTGAGCGTACAGAGCATAATGCCATCATGTACGAAGATCCGGAAACCAAGAAGAAATTGTCAGACAGGCCGCAGGCATTTGCCCAATACGTTACCTCCCGCTACGATGTGGTTGCCCATTGGAAGGATCGTGGCAAGCTTGCAATTCCCGCAAAGCGTAACCAATCCAGCGGTTTTTCCGCCACCCTGTTCCGGGAGGTGGAAAAGGATGAAAATGGAGATAATAAAAAACCAACCGACAGATATGTATTGGCCATGCGCGGTACGGCTGGCGGAAAAGATCTTTTGACTACCGACGGTGGCGATATTGTGAATGACGGTTTGGCACACCACCAAATTGTGGATATGTATAACTTCTGGCAACAAATCAAGGCTAAAAAGGGAGAGCCGTATGATGTGATGCAAATTGTGGATGATCCCGATTCTATAGGGATTCTTGCCCCCTTGCAGGCCTTGCTTCAGAACAAATCGGCAGATCAGGGATTTTTTATCGATAGCGGGAGTATCAAGCGTATCGTAGCCAGTCGATCAGATAAACTTTATAAGGAAGGAGATGAGCGTAGGTTTGGTTTGGGTATCAATGTTGGCAAAGTGGTCACTACTGGGCACAGCTTAGGCGGCCATCTTTCTGCAGCATTTTCAAGACTATTCCCAAATGAGACCGAACACTCTTAATATGATCAACGGTGCAGGATTTGGGGCAAAACTGAACCCAGTCGGTTATATTGAGTCTAGTGCGCAATGGAATATTGCTTCGGTCTTTGCTTCATTGGGCGGCACAGATCATTTTGATAAAAACAAAATCACCAATCTAATCGGTGATAAGAATATCGATTTTGTAGCAAATAATTGGTTTGTCGGACTAAAGCAGCCTGGCCAGACGATTGAAACTTTTATAGAGAAAGCATCTCTTTACGAAACCTTTGGTCATGCATCAGGTCAAATGAGTGATGCAATGGTGGTGGCATCATTGTTCGCTGCTTTGGATAGCAGACTAGATAATTCAGTACAAACAATTTTTGAAAAGTTGATGCCATTGTTTAAGGCTGCAGCTGGACAGGAAAACCTGTCACTGGAGCGGCTAGTTTATATGTTAGATAAGTTACTGCATGGAAATAATGCAGTAAATATCTCAGATCCAGATAATCGAAATGGGTTGTATGAACGAGTTACAGCATTAAAAAATACTATTACCAAACTGCGTCAGAAAAATGGTAATTTCCGCATTGAATTGTTGACGGATCATCAAGATTTATTGCAAAAGGCGACGCAGGATAACGAAGAGGGAAAAGCTTATCGTTATGCTTTGCGCGAGTTGAATCCTTTTGCAGTGATTGGTGCAGATTACAGCCAACATGGCAACTTGGGGCTACATAGTTCAGCTAATCTAGGCGGAATGACAGAAGCCTATCTGAACAGCAGAAAGGAAATGTTGAATTGGCAGAATATATATGGCCTCTTCAATGTTAAATACGATAAAAGGTTGAATGATAATACAATAACGGAGGGCTTAAGAAGCAGCTACCATCTTGAAATAGTCAACCAAATAAAGGAAAAGCTGCCTTCATATGATTCCCTAAATATGCTCCCAGCTAATTCAAAAGGCGACTGGGTATACGAAGACACGGCTCTCGGCCTGAAATTAGACATCGACGGCAGAAACTCGACGGATTTGAGCAGGCATTACATCCGCTTCGGCGGCAATGCCGAAGGCAACCTGAGCGGCGGCGATTTGGAAGACCGCTTGTTTGGTGATAACCGCGACAATACTTTGGCCGGTAACCAAGGCAACGACTACATGGAAGGCGGCATCGGCAATGATACCTACTATATCGAAGACAGTGATACCGTAGTCGATAGCGACGGCAAAGGCAAAATTATCTTCCGTGAAAGCGGTTTGGCCTCTGCTATTCTGCCTACTGTTCAAGCCGAACATTTCGTTCGCTCGGAAGGCGAAACCGAAATATGGAACAGCGCCGATGAAAATGGGAAGACCGACAACCGGCTTACTGCCCGCAAAATCGGAAATGACCTTGAGATTTGGCGTAGCAACAGCATTAACGACAAGGTTTTAATTAAGAATTTCTTCCGCCAGGCAAGTGCTGCCAATAACGGCAGCCTCTCCCTTCTAGGCATCACCCTGGCCGATGCCGTCCCCACCGAAGAGCGGCCTTTCCTCGATACCGTTGCCTATGCCGGCGAAGCCAATCTCTACAACACCTTCAACCTCTCCGGGCAACAGCGCTTCAGCATCATCGGCGGCAGTAGGGACGATTTGGTGTTTGCTAACGGCGCCCAAGCCGCCCGCATTGATGCCGGTGCGGGTAACGACCGCATCTACGGCAGCTATGGCGCGGACACCATCTACGGCGGCTCAGGCTCCGACTACATCAACGGCAGCCCGGGCGTAATCGCCGGCACCGGCCGCACCGCCGAACAGCAGGCGGAAGACCGCGATTTCCTGGTGGGCGGCGCAGGCCGCGACGTGGTGGTGGGTATGGCCGGCGACGACATCATCCACACCGGCGAGGTGGGCGAGCACCTGCTCACTGCCGGCAGCGGCGAAGCGGGCGATTTGGCCAGCGGCGGTTTGGGCGACGATAAAATCTACGGCAGCATAGCCAATGATCTTTTGGCCGGCAGCGAGGGCGGCGATACCGTTTACGGCGGTGCGGGCGATGACGTTATCCTCGGCGATGCGCTCTACCGCCTTGCCAGCCGCAGCCTGACTGTTTACCAGGAAGGCACGATCACCGGCCCCGAATACGGCCCGGGCTCCGGCATCGGCGGTATCGGTCATGTTGCCCCGCCTTCTTACCATACCCCCGGGTGGGCATGGAACATAATTATTCGAATGGCAAATGGGAACACCGGGTGTCCAATGCCGCCTCCCGCTCTCATCCGGATATGGACAAATGGACGGTTTCCATCGACCACGAAAAGGGCGACTATGCCTTCTCTTCGCCCATCCCTGCCATCAATGAAGACCACCGGCTGGCTGCAGGCGGCGGTGCCGACTATTTATACGGCGGATACGGTAACGACCTGATTATCGGCCAAGACGGCAACGATTTCCTTTACGGTGAATCCGGTAACGATATCTTGTGGGGAGACGACAACCGGGATCTGTCTGTTGCCGGAGACGATTACCTGGACGGCGGCGACGATAACGATACCCTGTATGGCGGCGGCGGAGCAGACACGCTGATCGGCGGCCGGGGCAGCGATACGCTGTATGGCGGCACCGGCTTCGACACTTACCTTTTCAATGAAGCCGACCTGAAATATGGCGGCGATCTCGATACGATTGACGATGCGGACGGCCAAGGCCGCATTGTGATTGACGGCACGGCATTGGACGGCCTAACTTGGCAGCGGCAGGATGGCGGCTGGCGCAGCGGCCGTTTCAGCCTGAGCCAAACCGGCAGCGAACTGCATGTTGCCGTAGACGGCTGGCAAAACGGCATTACCGTGCGCAATTTTGCCAATGGCACGCTCGGATTGAACCTTCCTGCCCAACAACCCGAAACCCCGACCAATCCGGATAACCCCGGGCTGCCTGAAACCCCGGTATTGCCCAAACCTCCGGCTAATCGCCGTGCCGCCACCGGAGCGCGTTATGGCAGCCGCCGCACCCGACCGCTGGCTGCCGCCGATGCAGGCATACCGGAAGCACTGCCACAGCATCCCGACCGACGTGCTGCTACGGGCGCCAGCCACGGCAGCCGCCGTAGCAAACCCCTGGTCGTAAACCCTGGTGAGGGCGCACGCCAGAGCCTGAGCCTGATCCATGCCATGGCTGCGTTCGGACACACTGAAGGCACTGCCTCCGGCACGCCGGTTGCCACCGTTTCCAATCCGATGCTTATGCTGGCGCCGCCCGCCGCCTAATGGCCCGATGCGCCGACAACCGCCCCTTTTTACCGGGGCGGTTTTTTCAGGTAGCCTTTTAGTGTGTTGAGGCTACCTGAAAAACATTGTTTACCAATTGGAGCCTGCCTTGATTGTAAAAGGGGTATTGCTGCTATCTGATACTTCCACCTATCTTCCGCGCAGGTATAGTGAATTAAATTTAAACCAGTACAGCGTTGGCTCGCCTTGCCGTAACGTGTGTACTGTCTGCGGCTCGCCGCCTTGTCCTGATTTAAATTTAATCCACTATATTGCACCCGCAGGTAAATACCAGAAGACATCCAAGTATGTCTCCGCCCTCGTCTGGCACAAGGCATTCACACCGAGAATAAGAGTTTCCCCGCTATCCCCACTCCGTGCTATCTGTATATCTCGCAATAATGATTTTTCAGGTAACCTACTACTCGAAGCAAATTGATCAGACAAAAACAGCCTGCCGCTGAAGTGTACAGGCTGTTGCTAGTTGGAATGGGCTTTGCCGGGTTTGGCGGTGGTTTGGTGTTTTTAGTCCTCTTGCGCCCCGTGTTGCAGGTAGTTCTGCAAGCCCATGCTTTCCACCAGCTCGAGCTGGGTTTCCAACCAATCGGTGCGTTCTTCGTTTTCGTCTTTCTGTTTTTCCAACAGCTGGCGGGAAACGTAGTCCTGCTTTTCTTCGCACACGGCAATGGCTTCCACCAGTGCTTGATGTTTGTCTTGCTCTTTTTGCAGGTCGCAGCGGATGATTTCTTCGGTGTTTTCGCCGATCAGCAGTTTGCCGAGCTCTTGCAGGTTGGGCAGGCCTTCCAGCAGGAGGATGCGCTCAATCAGGGCATCGGCCGCTTTCATCTCGGTGATGGATTGTTTGTAGAAATAACCGCCCAGCTCTTCCAAGCCCCAGTTTTTCAGGATGCGGGCATGCAGGAAATACTGGTTGATGGTGATGAGCAGGATGCCCAAATTCTTATTGAGCTGGCGGATAACTTCACGATCGCCTTTCATGCTTTATCCTTTCCGTATTACATCTGGCTTTGCAGGTAGTTCTGCTCGCCAACGAGGTCGATGAGGCGCAGCTGCTGTTCGAGCCAGTGTGCGTGGTCTTCCTCGGTGTCTTTGAGCTGGTTTACCATCAAATCGCGGGTTACATAGTCTTGCTTCTCTTCGCACAGTTTGATGCCGCGTTTGAGGTTTTCGCGCACTTCGTATTCGGTATCCAAATCGAATTGCAGCATTTCGCGCACGTTGCGGCCGATGCGCACGGAAGCGGGCACCATCTGCGGTGTGCCGCCGAGCATCAGGATGCGGCGGATGAAATCGGCGGCGTGGCCGGTTTCGTCTTCCATTTCGTGGTCGATGCGTTCGAAAAGCTTGGTGTAGCCCCATTCGTCGTACATGCGGGAATGGATGAAATATTGGTCTCGGGCGGCGAGTTCGCCAGCCAAGAGTTGGTTCATGTAGTCGATAACTTCTTTATTGCCTTGCATTGTTTCGCTCCTAATTTGTGAAAGGGTTTTGATGATGTGTCATCACGGCAGCAACCGTGCCGCTGTTTCGATGGGGGCGAATTATACTCAGATTATTGAGAAAATTCTCATATCGGGCATATTAATGCGAACAATTATCCTGAAAAGTAAGCTATTTTGCCTTAACCTATCAAATAAAAAATCATATAGATTAAATGGTTATATAAAACAACCTATCCAAATGAGCCTGCCAATGATTATCACTGGGCAAAATATTTACTTTTCTTTGCATTGAATATGTATTTTTTTAGAATTTCAGCGAAAACATTGGCTTGTGCATGATAATTATTGCTGTTCATGGCTTGCCGACCGATAAACAGGCAATGCCGGATCAACACATTCCCAGCATATCGAACCCCAATCAACTTGCGCCACAACCTTCGGGAAAGCGAGTCTAAAGCAATATCGGTTTTGCTTACCCTGCTATAAAAGGCTACCTGAAAACTTCAGGTAGCCTTTTCCCTATTCCAATCCGGCTATGTTTACACCGGTGTTTTCTTCCGATAATAGCGCCGATACACCACCCAGCCATACCCCGCCAACACCGGCAGTGCGGCGAAGATCAGCTTAAACGTCCAGCCCGCATACCAAGGCAAGGCTGAGACTGCTGCAGCGGCATCCTGCTGCAACAAGCCCACCGGCAGCGATTGCTCGCCGCGGGCATCAAAATACGGCCACCAGCAAGCGGCCAGCAGGCCGAGCAGGCAGGGCCACAGCCAGGCCGCGCGGTTGCGTTGCCACAGCAAAAACGCCGGCAGCAGCACAATCAGCGTGAGCGCCGCCACCAGCAGCGCGGTCTGCCCCTGCGCGCCGAAATAGGATGCCGCCGTATAAGTCAGCACCACAAACAGCGCACCCAGCACCGCCATAATCACTTCTTCCGGCCTTTTCAATATCGACATGGTGTGTTCTCCGTAACAAAATCAATTTAGGCAAAATATACTGCAAAGCGGGTGCAGCCGCCAGTTTATTGCGGCATGAATACCGCTTTTTCAATCATCGCACGGCATTTTCGCTTTATTGAAGCTTGGCTTTCAGGTAGCCGCATCGGCTTAACCAAAGGCTACCTGAAAATTTCTGCCGAATTTCTTTCAGGTAGCCTGCCGCCCTATTCTTCCCCTTCTTTGGCCGCCAAATGCCAGCGCACGCCCGCGTCGTCCAGTTTTTTGCACAGGCCTGCGCCGGGCGGCTCGTCGGTAAACAGGGCATGAAATTCGGTGACATCACCTATGCGCACCAGGGCGTTGCGGCCGAATTTGCTGTGGTCTACGGCCAGATAACAGTGGCGGGCATTGGCCATCATGGCCTGCATCACGCTCACTTCTTTGTAGTCGAAATCAAGCAGCGAGCCGTCGGCTTCGATGCCGGAAGCGCCGAGGATGGCGTAATCCACTTTGAATTGGTTGATGAAATCGATGGTGGCCACGCCGGTGATGCCGCCGTCCACCGGCCGCACCACGCCTGAGGTGATGATGCAGAGGTTTTTATGGTTTTTCACCAGCGCCAGCGCCACGGCTTCGATGGTGGTGCCGATGCTCATAAACAGGGAAACGTTGTCTGGGATGTGCTCGGCAATCAGGTCGGCAATGTGGGCTTTTTCGCTTTGCAGCTTGTTTTTGCGCGTGTCGTAGTCTTCGTTTTGCACGCTGCTGCCGGGCGCAGCGCCGCCGTGGTAGCGGCGCAGGATGTTGTGCTCGCACAAAACGTTGATGTCGCGGCGGATGGTTTGCGGGGTCACGTTTAGGCTGCGCGCCAGCTCTTCCACCGACATAAAGCCGTGGTCGTGCACAAGCCGGGCGATTTTCTGCCGGCGGGGGGTGCGGTGCGGCATGGTTGCTCTATTTTCTTTGTTAATTGGTAGTGGGAACGGTTTGGCCGAGATTTTCAGGTAGCCTTTTGGCTCAATAGCGAGGCTACCTGAAAACAAGCGCAAAGCAATCTGAATTCAGCTTGGCAAAATCGGCGCTACGCTTTCAGGCAGCCTCATTGATCAGCCTGATTCAAGCCGCAAAGGTATGCTCCGGCGCGGGATAGGTTTTCTCCTTCACTTCGCGCACATAAGCCGCCACCGCCGCCTGAATGCTATCCTGCCCCTGCATGAAGTTTTTCACAAACTTCGCCGTTTGGCCGGGGAACACGCCGAGCATATCGTGCATCACCAGCACTTGCCCGTCGCAGTCCACGCCCGCGCCGATGCCGATGGTGGGGCAGGCCAGCGTTTCGGTAATCTGTTTGCCCAGAGCGGCAGGCACGCATTCCATCAGCACCACTGCCGCACCGGCTTTTTCGTGCGCCAGCGCATCATTCAGCAGCGCCTGCGCCGCCACATCGCCCTTGCCCTGCGCCTTATAGCCGCCGAACACATGCACCGACTGCGGCGTGAGCCCGATGTGCGCGCACACCGGAATGCCGCGCAGCTGTAGAAACTCAGTGGTTTCCGCCATCCAGGCGCCACCTTCCAACTTCACCATATGCGCCCCTGCCGCCATCAGTTCGGCCGCAGCGGCAAAAGCCTGCTCCTTGCTCTGCTGGTAGGCACCAAACGGCAAATCGCTCACGACCAGCGCATTGCTGCTGCCGCGCTCCACCGCCGCCGTGTGGTAGCACATATCGGCCAGGCTCACCGGCAGGGTGGACTTCTGCCCCTGTACCGTCATACCCAGCGAATCGCCCACCAGCAGCATATCCACCCCCGCCGCATCCATCAGCGCGGCAAAGCTGGCTTCGTAGCAGGTGAGCATGGCGATTTTCTCGCCCTCGCGCTTCATTTTGCGCAAAGTGTTCACAGTAATCACGGCATTTCCTTTTCACGATCAGATGGCGCGCAAGGCTACCTGAAAACCTTAGCGCAGGCAAACCCGAAGTGTTTTCAGGTAGCCTTCGGCATCGCTGTTCCCTATAATCACCCTATCCCAATCCACAGGAAAACGCTGATGAAAAAAACCGCCCTCCTGCTGCCAGCCCTGCTGGCCGGCCTCAGCCTTGCCCCTGCACTCGCCGAGCCGCTCAACTACAACCTGCTCAAATTCAGCGAAACCGCCAGCCGCACCGTGCCCAACAACTGGATGACCGTGCGCCTGAAAGTTTCCACCACCCACGCCAATCCCGCCCAGGCCGCCGCCGAAACAACGCGCCGCTTAAACATCCTGCAAAGCCGCGCCCGCCGCCTCTCCGGCGCAGAAGTGGAGCTGGAAAGCCGCCATGCCTACCAAAGCTACCGCAACGGCGCACGCCCTTGGGAAGATATTGCCGTCTTGCGCGTTTCCGGCAGCGATTTCCAAGCCATCGGCAAGCTGATTGCCGAAAGCAGCGGCGAAGCCACCATCAACGATATCGGCTTCTCGCTCAAGCCGGAAAGCCGCCGCCAAATTGAAGAAAGCCTCGCCATCGAAGCCCTGCAAAACTTCCGCAAACGCGCCGACACCCTCAGCCGCAGCATGGGCGGCAGCGGCTACCGCGTGGTGGAAATATCGCTGCAGCAAAACGAACAAACCCTGGCCGTTCCCGCGATGGCACGCGCCGCCTATGAAAAAGCAGGCAGCCCCGAGCCCGTGTTCGACAGCCCGGGCAGCAGCACCGTGCAGCAAACCGCAAACGGCACAATCCAGTATTGAATACAGAAAACCCTGGCCAACCTTTTCCTAAAGCAATCAGGCTACCTGAAAAGCAAACCGCACCGTATTGCCACGGTGCGGTTTGCTCTATCCGGCTCGGTTTCACAACGGCCACTGCAAGCCGCCGTGTTGTTCCACCAGGGTTTTGAACTGCGCCTGAATCCGCGCCAGCGCGGCCGGGTTGTCGCCCTCGAAGCGCAACACCAGCACCGGCGTGGTATTGGAAGCGCGCAGCAGGCCGAAGCCGTCGGCGAATTCGGCGCGCAGGCCGTCGATGGTAATCAGCTCTTGCAGGCCGTCAAACCGGGCGGCCTGAGCCAAATCGGCAATCAGCGCGTGGCCGTCGGCGCCTTCGGGCAGGGCGATATTCAATTCGGGGGTGGACACGCCCTCCGGCAAGGCTTCCAGCACGGCGCTGGGGTTGGGGCTACCTGAAAGGATTTCCAGCAGGCGCGCGCCGGCGTAGAGGCCGTCATCGAAGCCGAACCAGCGCTCTTTGAAAAACACGTGCCCGCTCATTTCGCCCGCCAAAAGCGCGCCGTGCCGCCTGATGGCGGCTTTGATAAAGCTGTGGCCGGTTTTGCTCATCACCGGTTCGCCGCCATGCCGCTTAATCCATGGTGCCAGCAGGCGGGTGGATTTCACGTCGTAAATCACTTTCGCGCCGGGGTTGCGCCCGAGCACATCTTGCGCAAACAGCATCAGCTGGCGGTCGGGATAGATGATGCTGCCGCTGCGGGTAACCACGCCGAGGCGGTCGCCGTCGCCGTCGAAAGCAAGGCCAACTTCGGCCACACCGGCCTGCACGGCACGGATAAGGTCTTGCAAATTAGCAGGCTTGGCGGGGTCGGGATGGTGGTTGGGGAAATGGCCGTCCACTTCGCAAAACAGCTCTTCCACTTCGCAACCCAGCGCACGATACAGCCGCCCGGCAAATGCCCCGGCCACGCCGTTGCCGGCATCGACGGCGATTTTCAACGGCCGTTTCAGGCGGATATGGCCGGCGATGTGTTGAACATATTCGTCTGCCACATCCAAACCGCGCACGCTGCCCTGCGGGCTACCTGAAACAAAATCCTGCGCTTCGATGATACCGCGCAACTCTTGGATGCTGTCCCCGGCCAGGGTATTGCCGCCGAGCATCATTTTGAAGCCGTTGTAATCGGGCGGGTTGTGGCTGCCGGTAATCATCACGCCGCTGCCGGAGCAATGCTGCACGGCAGCGAAATACAGCATGGGCGTGGCCACCATGCCCACATCGGCCACCTCCAGCCCGCCTGCGGTGAGCCCGCGCATCAGCGCCGCCTGCAATGCCGGGCCGCTGAGCCGTCCGTCGCGCCCCACGGCAATCTGCCGCAGGCCTTGCCGGGCGGCACGCGTGGCGATGGCGCGGCCGATTTGCTCGGCAGCCTCTTCGGTGAGGGTTTGGCCGACGATACCTCGGATATCGTAGGCTTTGAAGATGGATGGGGCGATGGTCATTTGGGTTTCCTTGTGCTTGGATGGAAGAGGCTGCCTGAAAGGTTGGCTGTTGTTGGTTTCAGGTAGCTAGAAATGGGGTGGTTCACACACTGGCCTTTCAGGTAGCCTTCGCGCTTGATGCCTGCGCCCGGTCTTGCCCGGCGGCTGGCGGCGACAGGCAAATCATGGTGTTGCCGTAACGTGTGTTGATACACATTGCGGCGGCCTACACCTCGGGATGCACATACGCCGCCACGCTGTGCAGGCTGCCTTGTCTGAATACGAACAGCACTTCTGTGTATGCCGCGCCGTCGCTGATAGCGGAGGCGAGCAGGAATGCGCCGTCGGGGGCGCGGTAGCAGCGGCTGCGGTCGGCGGTTTCGCGCTGGCTGCCGATATAGGGGTTGAACAGGGCGGCGTATTGTGCGGCGGGGGCGGGCTTGGCTTTGCCGCCGCTGATAAAGGCGATTTCGCGGAAGTGGGTCTGCGGAACAGTGCCGTCTGTGCCGTAGATTTCGCGGCCGCGATAGCGGGTGATGCGCCCATTCTGCGTGGAATTGAAGTGCGGTTTTTCGCGGGCGAAGTCAAATCGCCCCACCCGCACGCGGATGCCGCTGCCGCCGCTGATGCAGGAGAAGCCGTCTGCGGCGGCTTTGACGGGGACGGCGGCGTATCGGGACAGGGGTTGCAGGCGGCTGCCGTGCATCCAGCCTTCCAGCAGTCTGCCGTTTTGGCGGTATGCCACAAACTGCCAGCCGTTTTGGCGGTAGCCGCCGCTGTTGGGTTCGGGGGTGTAAACGTATGCGCCGTTGGGGATTTTGGCGGCGATGGGGGCGGTGTTGCGCGGCTCGTTCCGCAGGTTCGCGCTGGCATCAGGGTCGCGGATTCGGGCGAACTCGGCGCGGGCGGGCTGGATGGCGAGGACGAGGGCGAGCGGGACGAGGGCGTGGAGTTTGGGCATGGGGATTCCTTAAAACGATTGGCATATTTTCAGGTAGCCTTTAGGTGGCGCGATGAGGCTGCCTGAAAATGGAAAATACATTTCAGCGTAGTTGCCGCAAAAACGGGTTATAGGCGATTTCCCACAAAAAGCCGTCGGGGGCGGCAAGATAGCCGCTGTATCCGCCCCAAAATACTTTTTGCGGAGCTTTCACAATCTGTACATTTTTCCCGGCAAATCCGGCGAACAGGGCATCCACTTCGGCTTCGCTGCCCACATTGTGCGCCAGCGTGAAGCGGGGAAACCCGCTGCCGGACGCGGTCGCTTGAGCATCTTGCACCAACGCATCTTTGCCGAACAGGGCAAACAGCAGGGCATTGCCAGTGCGGAAAAAGGCGATGTTCGCATTGCTGTCTGCCGTTTCCCGCCAACCGAATACGTCCCGATAAAAACGGCGCGAGGCGGCGAGATCGGCCACGCCGAGCGTGATGAAATTGATGTGCTGCTCCATCAGCGGTTCTCTCCACTAAATGAAATATGGCGGGCAGCCCCTGACGCTGGCGGTTTATTTTTCAGGTAGCCTCATATGGACACAAAGGCTACCTGAAAACCATCCACTACTCCTACTCCTGCGGCTTGCTGCTCAGCTGTTGCGCCTTTTCAATCAGCTGCACAAACTGGCGGCGCAGGCCGTGGTGGTCGGGGGATTGGGCGCGGCGGGCGAGCTCGAGGGTTTGCGGCCAGCCGAAGTTGCCGCTGTATTTGCCGCCGCGCAAGAGTTCGCCGAAGGCGGCTGCAGCCACGGCTTGGCGGGTGGCGTTGCTGCTTTGGGCGAGCGGTTTGCTGATCGCGAGCACGGGGCTGTTGATGAGGATGCTACTGCTTTGGCCGGGCAGTTTGTAGCGCAGCTTGATGAAGGCGTATGCGCTGTCGGCTTGATGATCGTTGGCAGCGGGGGCGGCCTGGTAGCGGCTTTCGGGCAGCCAGCCGGTTTGCCCGGCGGGGATGATTTCATACAGGGCGGTAACATTGTGGCCGGCGCCAATGTCGCCTGCATCCACTTGGTCGTTGTTGAAGTCTTCACGGGCAAGCATGCGGTTTTCATAGCCGATCAGGCGGTATTCCTTCACGGTGAAGGGGTTGAATTCCACTTGGATTTTCACGTCTTGCGCCACGGTGGCGAGCGTGGAGGAGAGCTGGCGGTGCAGCACTTTCTGCGCTTCTTCGGGGCTGTCGATGTAGCTGTAGTTGCCGTCGCCGGCATCGGCCAGCTGCTCCATCAGCCGTTCGTTGTAGTTGCCGTTGCCGAAGCCGAGCGTGGTGAGCGAAATGCCGCTTTTGCGTTTTTCAGCCACCATGCTGCGTAGGGTGTTGAAATCGGTGATGCCCACGTTGAAATCGCCGTCGGTGGCGAGCAGGATGCGGTTGATGCCATTGCGGATATAGGCGCGCTGGGCAGCCTGGTAGGCCTGCTGGATGGCGTTTTCGCCGGCGGTGGAGCCGCCTGCCTTCAGGCTGTCGAGCGCGGCGAGGATTTTCTGCCGCTGGTTACCGGGGGTGGGCGGCAGCACGACTTTGTTGCCGTCGGCATAGGTAACGAGAGTGATGCGGTCTTGGGCGCGGGTTTGGTGCGCAAGGGTGCAGAGGGTGTATTTCACCATCGGCAGTTTGTCGCGGCTATACATGGAGCCGGACACGTCCACCAGGAACACAAGATTGGCCGGCGGCAGTGCGGCCTGGCTCACTTCTTTGGCCTGAATGCCGATGCGGATCAGCTTGGCGCCGCTGCGGAAGGGGGAATCCACGGTTTCGGTGTCCACGGCAAAGGGTTTGCCGTCGGCAGGCTTGGCATAGCCGTAGTCGAAATAATTGATGATTTCTTCAATGCGTACGGCATCGGCGGGCGGCAGGCGGCCGGTTTGGGTGAGGAAACGGCGGATATTGGCGTAGCTGCCGGTGTCCACATCAATGCTGAAAGTAGAAACGGGCTGCTCGGCCACGGCGTGCACGGGGTTGGGCTCATAATGGCCGTAGCGCTCGGTGTTTTGGCGCGACGGAGCGACCGCGCCCGCATTCACCATCCTCCTCATCTCGAGGGCCGGGCCATATTCGGCTCCGGCATCTTTGGCGGCCTCTGCCTGCGCTGCGGGCGCGGCTGAAGGCGCTGCCTCATATGCGGTGACCGAACTGCTCTTCACCGCCGCCTGCGGCATGGCACGTAAGCTGAAGCGGGCACTTCGGGATTCATAATAATCCGGCCGCTCGTCCAAATAACGCGAACAGGTCTGATGAACGCGCTGGGCATTGTCTGCCAGCGCAGGCAGGGCGGATACGGACAATAAGGCCAGCAAAACGGTGCGGGCAAATGGCGGTTTATGCATGACGGGCTCCTTGATAAGCAGACAGGGGAAATAGCCGCCATTATATAGCCGCCCACACCGCCTGCAAACCAAATGCCGCGACCTGCCACCGCTCTATTTTCAGGTAGCCTCCATGCCGTTTGAGCCCAGCATTCGAGCGTGGAATTTGGTATCATTCCCCTGCGGGCAAAAGGCTACCTGAAACCGGCCTGCCTAAACTATAGTGAATTAAATTTAAACCAGTACAGCGTTGCCTCGCCTTGCCGTACTATCTGTACTGTCTGCGGCTCGTCGCCTTGTCCTGATTTAAATTTAATTCACTATAAACAGAGGAGAAAATCATGTCTTTCAGAGAAATGAAACACGCAAACCAGCAGCTATCCAACGAAGAAGCCATCGCCATTTTGCAGCGCGGCAAATCCGGTGTGCTCGCGCTACACGGCGACAACGGCTATCCCTACGCCGTGCCGATCAGCTACGTTTACCACGAAGGCAAAATCATCTTGCACGGCGCGCCCGCAGGTCACAAACACGAACTGCTCGCGCGCGACAACCACGTTTCCTTCTGCGTGGTCGATCTCAACGACATCGTGCCGCAGGAATTCACCACTTATTTCCGCAGCGCCATCGTGTTCGGCACGGTACGCACCGTTACCGACCCTGCCGAAAAACAGGCCGCGCTCGAAGCCGTGGGGCACAAATACGCCCCCAACCAAAACGGCCTCCTGCCCTATATCGGCAAACATTTTGATTATGTGAAAGTGATGGTTCTAGAAATCGACCACCTCACTGCCAAAGAATCCATCGAGCTCGTCCGAGCCAAAACCACCCACTCATAAACCAAGGAAAATCATGTCAAACCAAGCCCCCTTCCCCGCCCTTGCCCCAGGCCTGTTTGTTTCGCCGCAAATCAGCCGCCAAGACATCCTCGCCGCCGCAGCCGCCAGCGTGCAAACCATCATCTGCAACCGCCCCGACGGCGAAGAGCCCGGCCAGCCCAGCTTCGAGCAAATCCGACACTGGGCGGACGAAGCCGGTATCCGGCACGTTATCCACCAGCCCATGCTGATGCCGCAAATCGATGCCGCCGCTGCCGCACAGTTTGCCAAACACCTGGCCAACCACCCCGCGCCTGCCCTCGCCTACTGCCGCAGCGGCACCCGCAGCAGCTTCTTGTGGGCCATGGGGCAAGCCGCCCAAGGCGCAGACCCGCGCCAACTGGTGCAAACCGCCGCCGCGGCCGGCATCGACCTCACCGCCGCCCTGCCCCGTTTGCAGGAAGCACAGGCATAGGCTGAGCTGGCCTGCGCAATGTTAACTTCGGTGCAGCTGAGCTTTTCAGGTAGCCTTACCCACCATCCAAAGGCTACCTGAAACGAGTGAAACAGCGTTTCTACAAAGCCAACGCCTCTGCTTCAACGAAAAGTTGAAACCCAGACAAAAGTAATAAAAACTTTGAGCAGGCCGTTTTCAGGTAGCTTCATCCAGCAGGCTAAAGGCTACCTGAAACTACCTTAAACAATGTCTTGGTATAGCCCAAGCAGAGTTTCAGCAAAGCTCAAGCCCCAACCACACAAGAAAGGAGCCGCCCATGCACTATTGGTATTGGTTTATCGCCGCAGCCGCCCTGTTCGTTCTCGAAATGTTCAGTGGCACGTTCTACCTGCTGGTGGCCAGCATCGCCCTGCTCGGTGCAGGCATAGCCGCTTGGCTCGGTGCGGGCAGCGGCGTATCGCTGCTGGTGGCCGTGCTGCTTTCCGCAGCCGGCATCGCCGCCGTATACCGCATCCGGCGCAACCGCCGCGCCCACACCGCCGATGCCGAAGGCGATTTAGACATCGGCAACACCGTGCTACTGCACCAGCCCCAATCCGACAGCCTGTGGCTTGTGCAATACCGCGGCACCTATTGGCAGGCCGAAGCCCCCTTCCCCGCCCATGCCGGCCAAGCCGCACGCATCGCCGGAAAATCCGGCAATATTTTGATTTTGCAACCTCTGGAGGAAAACTGATGGATATCGTTACCCTGGCAATCCTATTTGCCGTTATCGTTGTATTCGGCTTTAAAGCCTTCACCGTTGTGCCGCAGCAGGAAGCCTATGTGGTGGAGCGGCTTGGCCGCTTCCACGCCGTGCTCAACCCCGGCCTCAACTTCCTCATCCCCTTCCTCGACCGTGTGGCCTACAAGCACCTGCTCAAAGAAATTCCGCTGGATGTGCCCAGCCAGGTGTGTATCACCCGCGACAACACCCAGCTCACTGTAGACGGCATCATCTACTTCCAAGTAACCGACGCCAAACTCGCCTCCTACGGCTCCAGCAACTACATCACCGCCATCACCCAGCTCGCCCAAACCACCCTGCGTTCCGTCATCGGCCGCATGGAGCTGGATAAAACCTTTGAAGAGCGCGACGACATCAACCGCACCGTGGTCGCCTCGCTCGACGAAGCCGCCGTATCCTGGGGCGTGAAAGTATTGCGCTACGAAATCAAAGACCTCGTACCGCCGCAGGAAATCCTGCGCGCCATGCAGGCGCAAATCACCGCCGAACGAGAAAAACGCGCCCGCATCGCCCAATCCGAAGGCCTGAAAATCGAGCAAATCAACCTTGCTTCGGGCGAACGCGAAGCCGAAATCAAAAAGTCTGAGGGTGAAGCCCAAGCCGCCGTCAACGCCTCGCAAGGCGAAAAAGTGGCCCGCATCAACCGCGCCCAAGGCGAAGCCGAAGCCCTGAAACTGGTGGCACAAGCCAGTGCCGACGCCATCCGCCTGGTGGCCGACGCCATCAATCAGCCCGGCGGCAACGAAGCCGTTAATTTGAAAGTGGCCGAGCAATACGTAGACGCTTTCGCCAAACTGGCCAAAGAAGGCAACACTCTGATTATGCCCGCCAACGTGGCCGACATCGGCGGCCTCGTCTCCGCCGGGATGAGCATCATCAAAGGCCAGCAAGGCAAAACGCCTGCGGCCTGATTGCTGGGCACAAGATGTGCGAAAGGCTACCTGAAACCATTTCAGGTAGCCTTTGTTTGCAAACTATAGTGGATTAACAAAGGGGCTTAGGAAGCAAAATCACAAAATATAGTGATAAGCTTCTGAAATGGATTTAAAAAACAAGTACCAAAAGTGCAGTAAAATTACCGAGGCCAAATTCCGTCAGATCCTGCGGCTTTTCGCCTTAGATTTGACCGCTTCCGATACCGCCAAACTGACCGGAATCAGTGTCAGAAGCGTCAACAGCCTGTACCTGAAATTGCGCCGGCGTTTGGCTGACGAATGCGGGAGGCAGGCACCTTTATACGGCATTGTAGAATTGGACGAATCCTATTTTGGTGCCAAACGTATCAGGGGCAAACGCGGGCGCGGTGCGGGTGGGAAAACTATCGTTTTCGGCATTTTGAAACGTGGGGACAAGGTTTATACCGAGATTGTTCCCGATGCTTCCAAAGCGACGCTGCAAAAGGTCATTAGAGGTCGTGTCGGTATCGAGAGCGTCATCAATACCGACGGTTGGCGCGGTTATCAGGGATTGGTTGACATGGGTTTTGCCAAACATTTCAGGGTACATCATGGTGACAATGAGTTTGTCCGTGGTACGCGCGGCATATTAACGGTATTGAATCTTTTTGGAGCTACGCCAAGCATCGCTTGGTGCAATTTAACGGGGTGCCGAAGCATACCTTTTACCTGCATTTAAAAGAAACCGAGTTCCGCTTCAACCACCGGCATGATAATCTGTATAAAGTGCTATTGAAAATGTTGCGGGAAAACCCTTTAAAATGAATTTTGCTTCCTAAGCCCCTAACAAAAATCAGGACAAGGCGGCGAGCCGCAGACAGTACACACGTTACGGCAAGACGAGCCAACGCCGTACTGATTTTTGTTAATCCACTATAAAGCTGCGCGGTATTGGCATTGGCAATGCCTCCAAACCATCCAGGCAGTTTCAGGTAGCCTGTATTCACTTCCACTCAGGCAATACCTTATTCAAACTACACGCTACCTGAAATCTAAAAGGCTACCTGAAACCCAAAAGGCTACCTGAAACCCAAAAGGCTACCTGAACCTAAAAGGCTACCTGAAACCCAAAAGGCTACCTGAACCTAAAAGGCTACCTGAACCTAAAAGGCTACCTGAACCTAAAAGGCTACCTGAACCTAAAAGGCTACCTGAACCTAAAAGGCTACCTGGACCTAAAAGGCTACCTGGACCTAAAAGGCTACCTGAACCTAAAAGGCTACCTGAACCTAAAAGGCTACCTGGACCTAAAAGGCTACCTGAACCTAAAAGGCTACCTGGACCTAAAAGGCTACCTGAACCTAAAAGGCTACCTGAACCTAAAAGGCTACCTGAACCTAAAAGGCTACCTGAACCTAAAAGGCTACCTGAACCTAAAAGGCTACCTGAACCTAAAAGGCTACCTGAACCTAAAAGGCTACCTGAACCTAAAAGGCTACCTGAACCTAAAAGGCTACCTGAACCTAAAAGGCTACCTGAACCTAAAAGGCTACCTGAAAAAACGGCTGTTGCCGGCGGTGGGTTTTCCATCCGTCGGCAACAGCCGTTATGGGGTTTGGCCTAGCTTAGTTCAGCTGGTCGATTTTCAGCTGTATAAACTCGCGCCCTTGGTCGTCTTTAGGCAGTTTGTCCATGGCCTGTTTGTAGGCGGCGGCGGCTTCGCTGCGTTTGCCTTGGGCGGCGTAAACATCGCCTTTGGTTTCCAACAGGATACCGGCGTAGGCTTCATCGGTGTTCATACCGAGGGTGGCGATGGCGTCATCGTATTTCTGCTGTTGCAGCTGTACGGTGGCCAGGCGCTGGATGGCCATGGCGCGGATGAGCGGTTCTTGGTGGTATTTGAGCACCCAGTTCAGGTGGCCGGCGGCTTCGTCGTATTTGCCTTGGTCGAAGGCGGCACCGGCCTGCATCAGGGTGGCTTGGGCGGCGGAAACGCTGGTCGGATACTGGCTTTGCAGTTGGGTGAGCAGCTTGGCGGCTTCGGCGAGCTTGCCGGCCTGCTGGTTTTCCGCCCATTGGTCGAACACGGCCACGGCTTCGTTGTTCACGCTGCGCTGGTGGCTGCTGTACATCACCCCCCATACGAAGTAGCCGATGGCGGCCACCACGAGCAGGGCAAACAGCCAACGCCCCCAGCTGCGCCAGAAATATTTGAAGTTTTCAATTTCTTCTTGGTCTTTTAAATCGTAAACAGCCATTTAGCGTATCCATTCGTTTAATTGTTGAAGCAAATCGGCAGCAGGCACGCTCACTTGGCCGCGCCCTTGCTGCATGTCTTTGAGGCTGGCTTTGCCTTCGGCCAGCTCGCCTTCGCCCACGATCAGCGCCACTTTGGCGCCGGAAGCGTCGGCTTTTTTCATTTGGGCGGCCAGTTTCTGGCTGCCGGAATGCTGCAGCACGCTGAAGCCGGCGGCGCGGGCGGCAGCGGCATATTGCATGCTTGGCAGCAGGGTGTCGCCGCCTTGGTGTATCACGTAAATATCGGGCGCGGCATCGGCTTGCAGATTGCCGTATTCGTGCACCAGCAGCAACAGCCGCTCCACGCCCATGGCAAAGCCGATGGAGGGGGCGGGTTTGCCGCCGAGCTCTTCAATCAAGCCGTCGTAGCGGCCGCCGCCGCACACGGTGGCTTGGGCGCCGAGTTTGTCGGTGGTCCATTCGAACACGGTTTGGTTGTAGTAGTCCAGCCCGCGCACGAGGCGGTGGTTTTCCACATAGGCGATGCCCAAGCCGTCGAGCAGGGCTTTGAAACCGGCGTAGTGGGCGCGGGAGGCTTCGCCGAGATAATCGGCCAGGCGCGGGGCGGCGTTGCAAATTTCCTGCAAATCGGGGTTTTTGCTGTCCAACACGCGCAGCGGATTGGTGTGCATCCGGCGGCGGCTGTCTTCGTCCAACGCGGCTTCGTGCTGTTTCAGGTAGCCTACCAAGGCAGCGCGGTGGGCGGCGCGTTCTTCGCGGTTGCCCAGGCTGTTGATTTCCAAAGTCAGGTATGGGCTGATGCCAAGCTCGCGCCACAAATCGGCGCACATGGCGATGATTTCGGCGTCGATATCGGGACCTTCAAAGCCCAGCGCTTCCACGCCCACTTGGTGGAATTGGCGGTAACGCCCTTTCTGCGGGCGTTCGCGGCGGAACATGGGGCCCATATACCACAGCTTCTGGCCGCCGTTGTACAGCAGATTGTGCTCCACCACGGCGCGCAGGCAGGAGGCGGTACCTTCGGGGCGCAGGCTGAGGCTGAGGGTGTCGTTGGAGTCGGCAAAGGTATACATTTCTTTGCCCACCACATCGGTTTCTTCGCCGATGGAGCGAACGAAAAGGCCGGTTTGCTCCACGATCGGGGTGCGGATTTGGCGGTAGCCGAAGCGGTGTGCCCATTGGCCGATGCGGTTTTCAAAGGCCTGCCAGAAGGCGGCGGTGAGCTTGAAATCTTTCTGCTCCACCGGCAAGAGGTCGTTCATGCCTTTTACGGCTTGGATTTTTTGTCCCATGGTTCGGTTTGGGGATTCAAAGGTAAACGGAAGTGCGGATTATAGCGGATATGTGGGGGTTCGGGCTAAAGCTGTGTGCAAGGCTACCTGAAAAAATGCTGCGCTCGGTTTTCAGGTAGCCTCAACCAACACCGCCCATTCCGCCTCGGGGAAATACCGCTGCAGGTAATCACGCAAATAACGTTCGGTTTCCGCGCCGATGACGGGGTCGGCGGCGGGATAGCGGTTGTACACCAGCCGGTGCACCGGCAGGCCGGCATGGCGGGCGGCGGCAAGGCTGAGCAGGGTGTGGTTGATGCTGCCCAGGCGGCCGGATGTAACCAACACCAGCGGGTAGCCGCGTTCGGCAGCAAAGTCGAGCAGGGTTTGCTCGCGGTTTAGCGGCACCATCAGCCCGCCCGCCCCTTCCAGCAGCACGGTGTCGTAGCTTTGCAGCAGGGTTTGGGTGGCTTCATCGATGGTTTTCAAGTCAATGGGGCGCTGTTCCTGCTCGGCAGCCAAGTGCGGCGAGCAGGAGTAGGCAAACACATAGGGGCAGGTGCTGCCGTTGCGGTCGTGTTCGGTGAGCCCGATGCCTTGTAGGCGGCGGTGGGTTTGGATGTCTTCGGCGATGCCTTGACAGCCGGTTTGCACGATTTTTTGGGTAATCACACGGCGGCCGGCGGCGGCCAGCTCTTTGGCATACAGGCCGGTGGCGATGCTTTTGCCGATGCCGGTGTCGATGCCGCCGACAAAATAAACTTGTTTCTGCATACTGTTTTCCTCTCTGCAAACAGGCTACCTGAAAATTTCAGGTAGCCTTCAGCGCGTGTAGCATTATTCTGGCTGCGGCCATGCTTCGCCGTATTCCTCCGACACTGCCGCCAAGGTCTGTTCGGCCAAGAAATCCAATTCCTGCTGGCTGATCACAAACGGCGGCATCAGATACACCAGCCGCCCGAACGGCCGCACCCATACGCCCTTTTCCACCAGCCGCGGCTGCAGGGAAGCCGTGTTGACCGGCTGCGCCATCTCCAACACGCCAATCGCACCCAGCACCCGCACTTCGCGCACGCAACGCCATTGCGCCGCCGCAGCCAGCTTACGCCGCAGCGTTTGCTCGATATTGGCCACCCGCTGCCGCCACGGGCTTTCCCGCAGCATCGTCACGCTCTCGGCCGCCACCGCGCAGGCCAGCGGATTGGCCATGAAGGTGGGGCCGTGCATAAACGCGCCCGCCTGGCCCCGGCTGATGGCTGCGGAAATTTCCTCGGTGCACACCGCTGCCGACAAAGTGAGATACCCGCCGGTGAGCCCCTTGCCCAGCAAGATAATGTCCGGCACCACGCCGGCGTGTTCTAAAGCAAACATCTCACCGCTGCGGCCGAAGCCGGTGGCGATTTCGTCAAAAATCAGCAGCACGCCGTATCGGCTGCACAATGCCCGCGCCTGCCGCAGGTATTCGGGATGGTAGAAATACATTCCGCCCGCCCCTTGTACCACCGGCTCTAAAATCAGCGCCGCCAATTCATCGTGTTTTTCTGCCAACAAGCTTTCCAACGGGCGGATGCTTTCAGGCTGCCATTCGCCGTGGAACGGGCTGGCCGGTTGCGGCAGGAAATACTGCACCGGCAGGCTGCTCGAAAACAAGCCGTGCATGCCTTCTTCCGGGTCGCATACCGACATGGCATGCCAGGTGTCGCCGTGATAACCGGCGCGGATGGTGGCGAATCGGCAGCGTTTACCCTGCCCCACAGCGTGCTGGTATTGCAGCACCATCTTCATCGCCACCTCCACCGCCACCGAGCCGCTGTCGGCATAAAACACTTGGTTGAGGGCCGGCGGCAGCAATTCCAGCAGCAACTGTGTGAGCCGCACCGCCGGCTCGTGAGTGAGCCCGCCGAACATCACGTGGCTCATCTTCGCCAACTGTGCGGCGGCCGCAGCGTTGAGGCGCGGGTGGTTGTAGCCGTGCAGCGCCGCCCACCATGAAGAAGTGCCGTCCACCAGCCGTTTGCCGTCGGCCAGCTCGATGCTGCAGCCTTCCGCCCGCGCCACGGCATACACCGGCTGGGTGTTGGGCATGGCGGCGTAGGGGTGCCAAATGTGGCGGCGGTCGATTTGCGTGAGGGTTTCCCAATTCATGATGAGGCTACCTGAAAAATATCGGGCTGGCTTGCCCGCTTATATAGTGGATTAACAAAAATCAGGACAAGGCGGCGAGCCGCAAACAGTACACACGTTACGGCAAGGCGAGCCAACGCCGTACTGGTTTTTGTTAATTCACTATAAAATCGAATCAAATCCTTCAAACACGACCTGACGCGGCGCGGCTCGCAGGGCGGCGGTGGCAGCGGATTCGCGGGTGAGATTAAACCAGGCTTCGTCTAGCGAGCGGCCGATTAAGAAGGATTCTTCCCTGAAGTCGAAAGCATAAATATCGAATTCGTCGTGGCTCGGCCTGCTTTCAATATCTCCGACATGCTTTTCTCCGTTTTCACCATGATTAAGGCTACCTGAAAACATCAGTTCCAACGTCGTAAAAATGTAGAAGCCGATATTTTCAGGTAGCCTTGTGTTGCCCGACAGCCTAGCCCAGCACCTTCCGTGCCGTAGCAAACATCCGATACCAGCCGGCCAGTTCGCTGTCGCGCCACTCTTCCGGCAGCCAGCTCATCTGCGCGCTGCGGTACACACGTTCGGGATGCGGCATCATGATGGTCACGCGGCCGTCGGCAGTGGTAACGGCGGCGATGGCATCGGGCGAGCCGTTGGGGTTGAGCGGATAGGTTTGGGTGGGTTTGCCCTGCCCGTCGATATATTGCATGGCGGTTTTCAGGCTGCCTGAAACTTGGTTTTTAGCTAGCCCCAAGTGGGCAAAATCGGCGCGGCCTTCGCCGTGGCTAACCACCACGGGCAGGCTGCTGCCTGCCATATCGGCCAAAATCAGCGAGGGCGATTGCGGCACGCGCACCATGCTCAGTCGAGCTTCAAACTGTTCGGATTCGTTACGACGGAACTTCGGCCAATTATCGGCGCCGGGGATGATTTCAGCCAGATTGGCCATCATTTGGCAGCCGTTGCACACGCCGAGTGCGAGGGTGTCTGGTCTAGCGAAAAATTCGGCGAACTGGTCGCGCAGTTTGCTGTGGAACAAGATAGATTTCGCCCAGCCTTCGCCCGCGCCCAGCACATCGCCGTAGCTGAACCCGCCGCAGGCGGCCAGCATTTGGAAGGTGTCGAGTTTCACGCGGCCTGCCATCAGGTCGGACATATGCACATCATAGGCATCGAAACCGGCGCGGGTGAAGGCGGCGGCCATTTCCACTTGGCCGTTTACGCCCTGTTCGCGCAGGATGGCGATTTTAGGTTTTGCCCCGCCGTTGATAAACGGCTTGGCAATATCCTGTTTCACATCAAAGCTTAAATCGGCAAACAGCCGGCTGCGTTCCTTGTCGGCCAGCAAGGCAAATTCGCTGTCGGAGCAGGCCGGGTTGTCGCGCAGGCGTTGGATTTGGTGGGAAGTGGACTGCCAAGCACGTTGTAAATCGACAAGGGCTTCGTCAAACAAAGTTTCTCCGTCACTCACAACCGTGAAATTGCTGCCGCAATGCGCCTGTCCGATGCAGTAAGCCGCGTTGCCCAAACCCTGTTTATCGAATGCCGCCATCACATCGGCAAAATCCTGCTTCCGCACCTGCAATACCGCGCCCAGCTCTTCGTTGAATAATGCAGTCAGATGGGCAAGCGGCAACACTTCTTCCACAATCGCGTTCGGCAGTTTGCGTTCCCATTCTTTAAACAGAACCTGCGCGTATTCATCGATATTCGCTTCCAACCCGCTCCGGCCGGCAAACGCCATTTCCGCCAGCGTGGCAAACAGGCCGCCGTCGCTGCGGTCGTGGTAGGCCAAGAGTTTGTCTTCCTGCACCAGCTGCTGAATCACGTCGTAAAACTTTTTCAGGTAGCCTGCTTCGATGTCGGGCGCTTCGCCGCCCAATTCGCTGTACACCTGCGTTAAGGCCGAGCCGCCCATGCGGGCTTTGCCCTGCCCCAAATCCACCAGCAGCAGCATACTGTCGGCCACTGGTTTGATATCCGGCGTAACCGTTTTGCGCACGTCCTGCACGGGGGCGAAGGCGGTGGCAATCAGGCTCAACGGCGACACCACGGATTTTTTCTCCGCGCCGTCCTGCCACACGGTTTTCATGGAAAGGCTGTCTTTGCCCACCGGGATGCTCACGCCGATTTCCCGGCACATCTGAGATACGGCTTCCACCGTGCGGTAGAGTTTCTCGTCTTCGCCCGCATTGCCGCAGGCGGCCATCCAGTTGGCGGAAAATTTGATGTTGCCGATATTGCCGATATTAACCGCCGCGATATTGGTAATGGCTTCGCCGATACACATCCTGCCCGAAGCGGGCGCGTCAAACAGCGCGGCGGCGGGTTTTTCGCCCATGGCCATCGCTTCGCCGCGATGCGTATCGAAGCCCATGATGGTCACGGCGCAGTCGGCCACTGGGGTTTGCCAGCGGCCGACCATCTGGTCGCGGTGGGTCAAGCCGCCCACGCTGCGGTCGCCGATGTTGATGAGGAAGTTTTTCGCAGCCACGGCCGGCAGTTGCAATACGCGGTAGGCGGCTTCCTTCAAATCGATATGGCTACCTGAAAACGGTTTTTCAGGCTGCTGTCGCGTTTTATCGGTGCGCGTGGTCTTGGGCGGTTTGCCGAGCAATACGTTCAGCGGCAAATCTACAGGCTTATTGGCAAACAAATCGTCGCGCACCTGCAAATGCCCATCGTCGGTAGCCGTGCCAACCACGGCAAACGGACAGCGCTCGCGTTCGCAAATGGTGCGGAAAGTGTCCAAATCTTTTTCCAGAATCGACAATACATACCGCTCCTGCGCTTCATTACACCAGATTTGCAACGGCGTGAGGCCGTGCTCTTCCAGCGGCACATCGCTCAGCTTAAACACCGCACCACGCCCGGCATCGTTTACCAATTCGGGGAAGGCGTTGGACAAGCCGCCCGCGCCCACGTCGTGAATGGCGATAATCGGGTTGGCCGCGCCGAGCTGCCAGCAGCGGTCGATCACTTCCTGCGCGCGCCGTTCGATTTCGGGGTTGCCGCGCTGTACGGAGTTGAAATCAAGCGAAGCATCGTTTGCGCCCGTGTCCATCGACGAAGCCGCACCGCCGCCCAAGCCGATGAGCATGCCCGGCCCGCCGAGCTGCACCAAAAGCGCGCCTTCGGGGATTTCGTGTTTATGTGTTTGTTCTGCCTGAATATTGCCCAAACCGCCGGCAATCATAATCGGCTTGTGATAGCCGCGCATTTGGCCGTCGAACTCGGCTTCAAAGGTGCGAAAATAGCCCAACAGGTTCGGGCGGCCGAATTCGTTGTTGAACGCCGCGCCGCCGATGGGGGCTTCAATCATGATGTCGAGCGGAGAGGCGATGTGGGCGGGCTTGCCGTAGCCGCCTTCCCAAGGCTGTTTCAAATCGGGGATATTGAGGTTGGAAACCGTATAGCCGGTGAGGCCGGCTTTGGGGCGAGCGCCGCGCCCTGTTGCGCCTTCGTCGCGGATTTCGCCGCCCGCACCGGTGGCCGCGCCAGCAAACGGCGCAATCGCCGTGGGGTGGTTGTGCGTTTCCACCTTCATCAGGATATGCGTGTCTTCTTCGTGAAAACGGTAGCCCTGTTCGGCCAAGGCATCGGGATAAAACCGGGCGATTTTCGCGCCTTCGATTACCGAAGCGTTGTCTTTATAGGCCACCACCGTGCCGGCCGGCGCGGCTTCGTGCGTGTCGCGAATCATGCGGAACAGCGATTTTGGCTGCTTCTCGCCGTTTAAGATAAAGTCGGCATTGAAGATTTTGTGGCGGCAGTGTTCGCTGTTGGCCTGCGCGAACATCATCAATTCCACATCAGACGGATTGCGGTTTAAAACCCGATAATTGTCCAGCAGATAATCGATTTCGTCGGGCGAAAGCGCCAAGCCTAAATCAGTATTGGCTTTTTCCAGTGCGGCACGGCCGCCTGAGAGCACATCTACCGTATCGAAGGTTTGCGCTTCGGGATGGGCGAACAATTTAGCGGCTACCTGAAAATCGGGCAGCACGGATTCGGTCATGCGGTCGTGCAGCAAAGCCGCCCATTGCTGCTTCTGCGCTTCGGAAAGGCTACCTGAAAGCCACACTGCCATGCCGCGCTCGATGCGCTTGATTTGGGTAAAGCCGCAGTTTTTCGCAATTTCCGTGGCTTTGGAGGCCCAAGGCGAAATCGTGCCGATGCGTGGGGTGACCAAGAATAAATGCAGGCTACCTGAAGACTGCGGCAATTCCGATGCCACCTGCCCCGCCAGCAAGGCTTCCAGCTTTTCCGCATCTGCCGCATTCAAGCCTTCGGCGCAATCAGCAAAATACCAATATTCACTGCGGATTTCGGCTTCAGGCAGCCTCAAAGCAGCCGCTTTTTGCAGCAGTTTTTCAACACGGAAACCGGAGAGGGCGCGCTCGCCGCGCAGGAAGAGGATAGGCATGGGCAGACTCGCATGAAGAGGATTGGGAGGCGTGATTATACGCCAAGTCTGCCCTAATCTGTCGGCGGAGTGAGCCAATTGAAAGCACTGCTGCCTTGTGGTAGCGTTATAGCTAAACCACTTATTTCTTCATACTGCGTTGGCTCGCCTTGCCGTACTATAGTGGATTAACAAAAATCAGGACAAGGCGGCGAGCCGCAGACAGTACACACGTTACGGCAAGGCGAGCCAACGCTGTACTGGTTTAAATTTAATTCACTATACTTGTACTGTCTGCGGCTCGCCGCCTGGCATGAAGAAATAATTGTTTCAGCTATAAACCATACAGACCTTATATACCAACCCACCCGAGGAACCCATGAAGAAAATCGAAGCCATCATCAAACCGTTCAAACTCGATGACGTGCGCGACGCGCTCACCGATATCGGCGTAAACGGCATGACCGTAACCGAAGTAAAAGGCTTCGGCCGCCAAAAAGGTCACACCGAAATCTATCGCGGCGCGGAATATGCAGTGGATTTCCTGCCCAAAGTCCGGCTGGAAATCGTGCTGGAAGACAGCATGGTCGAGCAGGCGGTGGAAGCCATCGTGCAGGCGGCCAACTCCGGCAAAATCGGCGACGGCAAAATCTTCATCCTACCGGTGGAAGGCGTGGTGCGCATCCGCACCGGCGAGCGGGACGAAGCCGCGCTGTAAGCCGTTTCCTTCCGGCCAGCTGCCGCTTAAACTGCAATCAAACAGTATGCCGGCCGTGCCAGCCAAGGCTACCTGAAAATATCGGCTGGCACGAAACTGCTATTTTTCAGGTAGCCTCATCCGGCCAAATAGTTTTTCTCCCATCATGTTC
Organism: Eikenella corrodens; assembly: GCF_003990355.1. NCBI lineage: Bacteria > Pseudomonadati > Pseudomonadota > Betaproteobacteria > Neisseriales > Neisseriaceae > Eikenella > Eikenella sp. KCOM 3110. Next base: position 1,540,051 of record NZ_CP034670.1, read on the forward strand.
CGCCTGCGCAAACATTATTTCGACGGCATTGATGCTGCCGGCAACGCATTGATTGCCTATGCAGCTGAGCTTCATTACCACGGCATCAAGCTGCCCTATTCAGCCCTGATTTTCAGTCCGGCCCACGGCTGCACCATCGAATGCAGCTGCCTGAGCGCATCACAACTATCTCCCAACAGAATCTGGCAACCCAAACTTGGCCTCGAAGGCCGCTGGCAGGCTTTGTCTGATGGCATCCGGCTCACCTTGCCGTCCGGCAGCAAACGCCGGCTCGTTTGGCATGCCCACACGCCCAATGCCCATTTTCAGGTAGCCTTAAACGGGCAGGAATACAGCGGCTTGGGTTATGCCGAAACGCTGGAAATGGATTTTTGGCCGCAACAGCTGCCGTTATGCGAGCTGTATTGGGGGCGTTTCGTATCGGAGCAGCACTATGTGGTGTGGATCGAATGGCGCGGCGAAGTGCCGCTGAAACGTTTGTACTACAATGGCGTGCTAACTGAAGATTTCGTGCTGGAAGCCGGTGGGCTCACAGCGCCCGCATTCGGCCTGCATCTGGAGTTTGCTGCACCGGAAACGATAAAAGATGAGCCGCTGCTGGCCATTGTAGCGCGCAACCCATTGTTGCGACTATTGTTCAGCCGCAGATTTTTATCCAGCCGCGAACAAAAATGGAAGAGCCGCGCCACCTTGAGGCTACCTGAATATATTGCCGTGGAAGGCTGGGCCTTATACGAGAGAGTGTTATGGCGAAAATAAGCGTTACCCTGCAAAAAATTGTTTATGCCTTGGTATTCTGCCTGTTGCTGCCGCTGCTGCTGCAATATTGGGCACGGCATACTTCGGAGGTGGTGCGGCTGCCGGTACCGCCCTACCCGCTGGTCGGTGCGCTACTGGCGGCGGCCGGGCTCTCGTTAATTCTGTGGGCAATGCACAATCTGTGGTACCGCGGCGGCGGCCTGCCAATGAATGCGTTTCCGCCACAACATTTTGTGGCTTCCGGCGCCTACCGCCTGTGCCGCCACCCGATTTATACCGGCGCCGTCATGCTTTGTACGGGCACGGCGCTGTATGCGCAATCACCCGGCGGGCTGTGGCTGGTATCGCCGCTGTTTGCACTGCTCATTGTGGCTTATGTTGTCGGCTTTGAGCGCGAGGTGATGGCCAAGCAGTTCGGCGCCCGGCCGATGCTGCACTACGGCTTGTTCAGCCTGCCGCCGGATAATGGGCATGAGGCGGCTTTCTCCAGGCGGCTGTTGCTCGGACTGAAAGTTTGGCTGGTATGGCTGCTGCTGTATGAAGCGTTTGTGTGGCTGGGTGTGCCGCCCGATGCGTGGTATAGCAACGGCGCTTGGGATGAGGTTGTGCCGCTGTGGGGCTTCAGTGTGGTATTTTATGTGCTGCTTTATCCGTGGGCCGGGCTGCTGCCGCTGTGGTTGCGGCAAAACCACCAGCTACGCGGTTTCGTCCTAGACGTATTCTATGGCATAGCACTGATTTTCTATTGTTATCTGATTATTCCGGCCGCCGTTCGTTATGGCAGGCTACCTGAAAATACTTTATGGCTGCGCTGGATTGCCCTGGGGCGTGAGTATGATAGCGCCGCAGCGGCGCTGCCTTCGTTTCATGTGTTTTGGGCGCTGTTGGCCGCACGATATTCTTGCCTATGCCGCCCGCAGTGGCGTATGGTATGGGCTTTGCTGGCGGCGCTGGTGATTATCAGCTGCCTGACTACGCACAACCATACCTTGACCGATGTGTTAGCCGGGATGGTCGCTTATTGGGCAATCCGATACCGGCAGCCGATCTATCGCGCCCTGTTGCGTGTTGCCGAATATATTGCCAACTCGTGGCACGAATGGCGCTTTGGCCGCCTGTGGCTGATTAACCACGGCTTCTATGCCGCATTGGGCGGCGTGTGCGGTTTTCTGGTGTTGGCTTATCTGCTGCCGCAGTATTTGTGGGCAGTGTGGCTGCTGGGGGTGGCCGGGTTTATCGGCGCGGGCTTATGGGCACAATGGGTGGAAGGCTCATCGGCGCTGCTGCGCCCGTTTGGCTACTACGGCAGCGTGTTCGGCATCGTGCTGGCCGGCTGTCTGATTGCCGCCGGTTCGGATTTGGGCGGTTGGACGCTACTGGGCGCGGCCGCGCTGGCTGCCTGCCCCATCCAGCTGTTCGGCCGCTGCCGTTGCCTGATTCAGGGCTGCTGCCACGGTATCCCCACCGATATGCCGGGCATCCGCTTTTTCCACGATAAATCGCGTGTGTGCAAACTGGCCGGCTGGCAAGGGAAAAATCTGCACCCCACCCAATTTTATTCCATCGCCGCCAATTTCCTGAGCTTTTTCCTGCTGTGGCGCTTATACCGGCTGCAAATGCCTGCTTCGTTTATCGCCGGTATGTATTTGATTCTCAGCGGCGCGTTCCGCTTTGTGGAAGAATCGCTGCGCGGCGAACCGCAAACACCGTATTTTCTCGGCATGCGCGTATACCAATGGCTGGCTCTGGCATCGGTGCTGGCGGGCATCTTGTTTACCTGTCTGCCTTCGGCTCCGCTGTTTTCAGGTAGCCTTCCTGCCGGCTGGCCGCTGCATGCCATTGCCTATTTTGTATTGATCTGGTGCGTGTACGGCTTGGATTACCCAAACAGTACATTGCGTTTTTCCCGGCTAACCCAAGAATAACCCTCTGCAAAGGAATACCCCATGATGTCCGAACCTTCCGGCCACACCCCCTACAAAGACGCGCCGCTCTTCGACGACGTTGCCTTCCTCACCGGCGCGCTGCAAACCGTGCTGGCCGCGCAAACCGACTGCCCCGTGCAGGAAGCCGTGGCCGCACTGCTGGGCGGCGAAGCGCCGCAAGACATGGTGGTGCGCAGCCTGCCGCAGCTCAACGACCAACAACTGGAAGACCTCATCCGTGCCTGCGGCCTGTTTGCGCAAATCCTCAATATTGCCGAAGACGCGCACCACCAGCGCCGCCGCTTAGCGCACAGCCAAACCCGCGACAACGCCAAATCCACCTTCGGCCACACCCTTGATTTGCTGCAACAGCAAGGCGTAAGCGCCGAAGCCTTGCAGCAGCAGCTTGATCACACCGAAGTGGTCGCCGTGCTCACCGCGCACCCCACCGAAGTGCAGCGCCAAACCATCCTCACCCTGCACCGCCAAATCCGCAACCTGCTCGACCAACGCGCCAACCAGGCCGGGCAGAGCGAAGAGCGTTTGCGGCAGCAGGTGCAAACCATGCTGTGGACGCTTTGGCAAACCAATGAAAACCGCCATTTCAAAATCACGGTGGCCGACGAAATCAGCAACGGCATCATGTATTTCCCGCTCAGCTTCTTCAGCGCCGTTCCCGGCGTATACCGCAAGCTGGAAACCGCCCTTCAGGCAGCCTTTCCGCACACCCGCCTGCCCAATGTGCTGCACATCGGCGGCTGGATCGGCGGCGACCGTGACGGCAACCCTTTCGTTTCCGCCGACACCCTGCGCACCGCCTTCGCCCAGCAGGCCAGCGCCGTGTTCCGCTTCTACCGCAGCCAGCTCTACAAACTGTATGAAGAGCTGCCGATGTCGATCCGGCGCGTGAACGTAAGCCCAGAAGTGCTGGCTTTGTCGGCCAAATCGCCCGACACCGAACGCGCCCGCGAAGAAGAGCCCTACCGCCGCGCCTTGGCCTACATCCTCGCCCGCACCGTGGCCACTGCGCGCCGTTTTGGCAGCGGACTGGGCAGCCTGTTCGGCCTGCTCGAACCGTATGACACGGTAGAGGAATTTCTAGCCGACTTGCACACCGTGCACGCTTCCCTATGCGCCAACGGCAGCCGCCTGCTGGCCGACGGCCGCTTGGCCGACCTGATCCGCGCCGCTTCCGTGTTCCGCTTTTATCTGATGCCGCTGGATTTGCGCCAACACGCCCAGAAGCATATTGATGTGGTGGCCGAGCTCTTTGCCGCCGCCGGCTTGGAAGACTTCGCCGCACTGAACGAAGCCGAGCGCGAACGTGTGCTGCTGCGCGAGCTGTCGTCCCCGCGCCCGCTCTACAGCCCGTTTGCCCAATACAGCGAAGATACCGAACACGAGCTGGCCATCTTCCGCGCCGCTGCCGAAATTAAAGCGCAATTCGGCGAAGACGCCATCCGCCAAAGCATCATCTCCAATGCCGAAAACGTGAGCGAAATGCTTGCCTTGGCCTTGATTATGAAAGAAACCGGCCTGCTGCGCCTGAACGCCGAAGGGCTACCTGAAAGCCGGCTCAATATCGTGCCGTTGTTTGAAACCATCGAAGCGCTGCAAAACTGCATCGGCGTGATGGATCATCTGTTCTCCCTGCCTTGGTACCGCCACCTGCTCGCCGGCCGCAGCAATATTCAGGAAATCATGCTCGGCTATTCCGACAGCAACAAAGACGGCGGCTATGTAACCAGCCAATGGGTGCTGTATCAGGCCGAGCAGGCTTTGGTGAAACTGTTTGCCAAACACCAAGTGCGCCTGCGCCTGTTCCACGGGCGCGGCGGCAGCGTGGGCCGCGGCGGCGGCCCCTCCTACGAAGCCGTGCTGGCACAACCCGCCGGCAGCGTGGCCGGGCAAATCCGCATCACCGAGCAGGGCGAAGTCATCACCGCCAAATATGCCGATGCCGACAATGCCGAGCGTAACCTCGAAACCTTGGTGGCCGCCGCACTGGAAGCCAGCCTGCTGCCGCACCGCACCGAAGAGCCCGATGCCGCGCTGATGCAGTCGCTCTCCGACGCCGCCTTCGCCTACTACCGCGAGCTCATCACCCATCCCGATTTCGTGGGCTACTTCCTGCAAACCAGCCCGATCAACGAAATCGCCAGCCTCAACATCGGCAGCCGCCCCGCCAGCCGCAAAACCCTGGCGCGGATACAGGATTTGCGCGCCATTCCCTGGGTGTTCTCCTGGACTCAAAACCGCCTGATGCTGCCTGCCTGGTATGGCTTCGGCAGTGCTGTTGAACAGCTCTTGCGCGACAACCCTGCCAATCTCGAGCACCTGCGCCATATGGTGCAGCACAGCGCCTTCTTCCAAGCCATGCTCTCCAATATGGAGCAAGTGATGGCCAAAGCGGATTTGGACATCGCCCGCGCCTACGTCGGCCTGGCCGACCAGCCGCAAGCCGCCCAAGCCATGTTTGAGCGCATTGCAGGCGAGTTCGAACGCAGCCGCCGCGCCTTGCTGCAATTAATCGAGCAAGACCATCTGCTCACCGACAACCGCAGCCTCGCCCGCTCCCTGGCTCTACGCATTCCCTATCTGAACGCGCTCAACTGGCTTCAGGTAGCCCTGCTCGCCCGCTTGCGCCAGCATCCGGGCAACCCGCAGCTCATCCACCTGATCCACCTCACCATCAACGGCGTGGCACAAGGCTTGCGCAATACGGGTTAATCCCCATTCCCTGCAACGGCAGGCAAGGAAAAGGCTACCTGAAACATTTCAGGTAGCCTTTTCATCATGGCCCCGCCGACAGGAATCGAACCTGTATTTTACGCTTAGGAGGCATACGTTCTATCCATTGAACTACGGCGAGAAATACTCAAACTTTCCAATCAAACTTTTCCGACAATAAGCGACAAAATCCCCGCGGCAATCAGCGGCCCCACCGGAATGCCGCCCAAAAACGCCACGCCGATAATCGTGCCCAGCAGCAGGCCGGTTACCAACACCGGCTGTTCGCTCATCAGCGGCACACCGCGCCCGGCCAGCCAGGCCACCAACACGCCCACCAAAACTGCCGCCAGCATTTTCCAGCTCATCAAACCGGCCAAACCGGGAAACTGGATTCTGCCTGACACCAGCGGGCTGAGCACGCCGATGGTGAGCAGAATAATGCCGGCCTGAACGCCGTATTGTTCAGCCAGCGGGATATAGCGCGCCAGCACGGTTTGCTGCATCAGGAGCAACACAGTGGCCGAGATGGTGATGGATTGGTTGTTGCTGAGCACACCCAACAAAATCAGCAGCACCAAAAACAGCGGGATAACATTCAGATGCAATTATATATCCCCGAAAAAAGGCCGCTATGATACACGCGCCAGCGATTCTTCGGCAAGCTGCCGCATCGCCTGCGATACTTCATTATCCGGCAATGCAGCCAGGCAGGATAAGGCCTCGTCCACCGCCTTGCGCGCCTCGCCCACGCAATAGGCCAGCGCATCGGATTGCACCACATGGGCATGAATCTGCTCGAAATAGCTGCGGTCGGCGTGCTCCAAGGCATGGCGCACGGCATCGGCCACCGGCGGCTCGGCGTTTTGCATCAGATAAATCAGCGGCAGGGTCGGCTTGCCTTCGGCCAAATCATCGCCCACGTTTTTGCCGATTTCTTCAATGTTGCCGGAATAATCCAACACATCATCAATAATCTGGAAGGCGGTGCCGATGTGGCGGCCGTAGTCTTTCAGCGCGGTTTCCTGCTCGGGCGTGGCGCCGGCCAAAATCGCGCCCACTTGTGCGGCGGCTTCAAACAATTTGGCGGTTTTGTATTGGATTACCTGCACATATTCGGCTTCGGTGATGTTGGTGTTGCCGATATTCATCAGCTGCAACACTTCACCCTCGGCGATGATGTTGGTGGCATCGGCCATCACGTCTAAAATCTTGAGGCTGCCTGAAGACACCATCAGCTGGAAGGCGCGGGTGTAGAGAAAATCGCCCACCAACACGGCAGCAGCGTTGCCGAACATATTGTTTGCCGTTTTCCGGCCGCGCCGCAACTCGCTTTCGTCCACCACATCGTCGTGCAGCAGGGTGGAAGTGTGGATGAATTCCACCATCGCCGCCAGTGCGTAGAGCGGGTCTTCATCGTAACCCAGCACCTTGCCGGAAAGAATGGTAAGCACCGGCCGCAGCCGCTTGCCGCCGGCGCTGATGATGTAGCGCCCGATTTGCGAAATCAGCGCCACTTCCGATTGCACCGCGCGCTCAATCACCGCGTTAACGCGGCTCAAATCGCGAGGCAGGTGTTGCTGGAAATAAGGCAGGTGTCCAAGCATGGTGATGTGCGGCTTTGTATGGTTATCGGCATAATGCCAAAGCACTTACTCTTTCCTAGCTACGTGAAGAAATAACCGCTTTGGCTATACGGCCGGGCAAACACGCCGGCCAAACAGGGGCGGCATTATAGCAGCCTTATGGGCAAACTGCCTATTTCCGCCCCACCACGCAGGCTACCTGAAAACACAGCTTCAACGAAGTGGCCCGATATTTCGCCGCAGCCGAAGCCGCGTTTCTGCCCGGCCGTCATCCCGTGCGGCTATTTTCAGCCCACCTCAAACCGCTTAAAGGCTACCTGAAAACCCAAACCGCAGCTTTCAGGTAGCCTTCTATGTTAAAATCCGCCGATTTTAATCTAACGGCATTTAAGGAACACACATGAGCATGAAATGCGGCATCGTCGGCCTGCCCAACGTCGGCAAATCCACCCTCTTCAACGCGCTGACCCAATCGGGCATCGAAGCGGCGAACTATCCCTTCTGCACCATCGAACCCAACGTCGGCATCGTCGAAGTGCCCGACCCGCGCATGGCGGAGCTGGCGAAAATCGTCAATCCGCAAAAAATGCAGCCCGCGATTGTGGAATTTGTGGACATTGCAGGCTTGGTTGCCGGCGCGAGCAAAGGTGAAGGCTTGGGCAACCAGTTCCTCGCCAACATCCGCGAAACCGACGCCATCGTCAACGTGGTGCGCTGCTTCGACGACGACAACATCGTCCACGTTTCCGGCAAAGTCGATCCGATTGCCGACATCGAAACCATCGGCACCGAACTGGCTTTGGCCGACCTCGCCAGCGTGGGAAAAGCCGTTGTGCGCGAAGAAAAACGCGCCCGCTCCGGCGACAAAGACGCGCAAAAATTGGTGGAACTGTGCAAAAAAATCCTGCCGCACCTCGACGAAGGCAAACCCGTCCGCTCTTTCGGTTTGGACGCGGAAGAACTCGTCATGCTCAAACCGCTGTTCCTGCTCACCGCCAAGCCCGCCATGTATGTCAGCAACGTGGCCGAAGACGGCTTTGAAAACAACCCGCACCTCGACCGCCTGAAAGAACTCGCCGCCAAAGAAAACGCCCCCGTCGTGGCCGTTTGCGCCGCGATGGAGAGCGAAATCGCCGAGTTGGAAGACGACGAAAAAGCCGAGTTTCTCGCCGAAATGGGCTTGGAAGAACCCGGCCTGAACCGCCTCATCCGCGCGGGCTACGACTTGCTCGGCCTGCAAACCTACTTCACTGCCGGCGTGAAAGAAGTCCGCGCTTGGACCATCCACAAAGGTGACACCGCCCCGCAAGCCGCCGGCGTCATCCACACCGACTTCGAACGCGGCTTCATCCGCGCCCAAGTGATTGCCTACGAAGATTTCGTCTCACTCGGCGGCGAAACCAAAGCCAAAGAAGCCGGCAAAATGCGCGTGGAAGGCAAGGAATACGTGGTGCAGGACGGCGATGTGATGCACTTCTTGTTTAATGTGTAAAGCACATAAAGGCTACCTGAAAAAGCGATAAATAGTTTTTTAGCTTGGCAGAAAATCAGCCTTGCCGCGCCAAGACATTATTTTCAGGTAGCCCCTGATTCGTCAGGCTGCCTGAAGCCCTTTCCTTCTCAAATTAGCGTAATCCTTCGCATCATGAAGAAACTACTCCTCCTTGCCCTGCTCCTTAGCTCCGCCGCCAGCCACGCGCACACCGCGTCAGCCATGCCCCGCGCACAAACACCCGAGCAAATCGTACAACGCCACTACCGGAACTATTCGCAGCAACATCGCTGCTTCCGAGCCAGCCCATCAGATGCAGAACTGGGATACAACGCCGACTACGGCGGCGAATTCTGCATGCGCCAAACCAAACGTGAAATCCGCCAAACCGCACAGGGCAGGCTGATGTATCTGCTGTATACCGGCGACAGATTCGACTTCGGCAAGGGGGAAAGCACCGGTGGCCGGGTTCAATCCGGCTTGGCCGGTATATTTGTGCTGAAACAGGTACGCGGCGGCTGGCAGCTGCTGGCCGCCAAACCCTATATCGAAATCGGAACTTATGGTGTTGCGCCCGAAGCCAAATATTGGTCATTCCGCCAATTCGGCAGAGCGCGTTGGGGTTTTATGACGCCTATGTCCTACCTAAGCCACGGTTATGCCAGCTCGGAAATCCTTATCTTTACCCATAACGGCGCAGGCAAAGTCAGCGAAAGCCGCATCACAACCAAGACAAACAACGGTTATATTTTAGACAATTGCAGAACCAACCGTGATACCGGCCAACCCAACACTCCCGCCGAACGCCAAAAATGCCGTGGCGAATGGCACAAACTATCCGCCTCCTTCCGCATCATGCCCCACGCCCGCCCCACCGCAGGCTTCTACCCGCTGCAACTGACCGTATCCGGCTTCGACGGCTTCAAACGCTACCGTAACCAAACCTTTCTCATCCACTATAATGCCGCACAAGAAAGCTATGTTGAGCCCCGAACCTACCCCTTGGCAAACAAATAAAGAAACCAACCCGCCTATTCCCGCACTTAGTGCTGCCCCTATTCACCTGCCAGCCCAAGCCGACCCGGCCAACAATCGCATGTGCCGTAAAGCCGACCGGCAGCTTCAATAGGCAAAGCAGTAAAATGCTTGAGGCTACCTGAAAACATCCCAACCATTTTTCAGGTAGCCTCCCCCAACCCTCCAACCTTAGAAAGCAATCATGAAAATCAGCAGCTTCGGCGAAGTATTGTGGGACGACTTCCCCGGCGGCAAAGCCCTCGGCGGCGCGCCGCTCAATGTTTTGGTGCGCCTGGCTTCGTTCGGCGCGGACTGCAGCATCATCAGCCGCCGCGGCCGCGATGCCGACGGCGAAGAGCTGCTGCGCCAGATTGCCGCGCGCAACGTGGCCGCCGATTTGGTGCAAACCGATGAAGAACACGCCACCAGCCTGGTGAAAGTGCTGCTCAAGCCCGACGGCAGCGCCAGCTACGACATCGTCTACCCCTGCGCCTGGGATAAAATCTGCGCAACCGACGCAGCGCTCTCGCGCGTGGCCGAATCCGACGTGCTCGTATACGGCAGCCTCTCCGGGCGCGATCCCGTATCCCGCGCCGCGTTGGAGCAAATCCTGCCCGCCGCCCGCTTCCGCGTGCTCGATGTCAACCTGCGCAAGCCACATTACGAGCCCGAACGCGTACTCAGCCTCATGCGCCATGCCGACCTCATCAAACTCAACGACGACGAGCTCTACGAACTCTCCGCCGCCTTCGGCTCGCCCTACCACAGCCTCGAACAAAACCTGCGCTACCTCGCCGGCCACACCGACACCGCCCACATCTGCATCACCCTCGGCCAGCACGGCGCGGTATATTTCCGACACGGCAAAATCCTCGCCCACCACGGCTTCCGCGTGAGTATGGCCGATTCCGTGGGCGCAGGCGACAGCTTCCTTGCCGGTTTCCTGTTCCAAATGCTCTCCGGCGCCAGCCCCGAAGACACCCTGGCCTTCGCCTGCGCCATCGGTGCGCTCAACGTTACCCGCCACGGCGCCGTGCCCGATATTTCCCTGGCTGAAATCCAGGCGCTGATGCACCCGGAATAGCTTCAAACCTTTTCCTGGGCTGCAAGAGAAAGGCTACCTGAAAACTTAAACGCCAACGGAATAAAGTAATCCTTGGGTTTCTTTATAGTGGATTAACAAAAATCAGGACAAGGCAGCGAGCCGCAGACAGTATGAGCAATACGGCAAGGCGAGCCAACGCTGTAGCATTCTTATTTTAATTCACTATAATTCACTATAAACCGAATTTCAGGTAGCCCTTCCTTCCCATAAGCAACAAAAAACCGGCCGTTTTGGCCGGTTTGCTTTTTCCGTTAGCGGATGGTGTTGCCGATACGCGATCTGTCGCCCACATTCATCCACACGAAAAATGCTTTACCCACAATCAGCTTGTCGTCTACAAAGCCCCAGTAGCGCGAATCGGCGCTGCTGTCGCGGTTGTCGCCCATGGCGAAATACTTGCCCGCCGGTACGGTGCATTTAAAACCACTGCCGTCTGCCTCGTATTCGCAATTTTCGCGCAAACCGCTTTGGTAGCCTTTTTTGGCAGCATCATCGGCGGATTCGGCCAAGTAAGGGATGGAAACCGTGGGCGCGTTTTCATTTTTCAACACCTCGAAATGGCGGCCTTCCCAATCGGCGGAAAAGCGGGAGGATTCCAAAATCCGTTCCGGTTTGTAATCATCGGGATATTGGTAGCTGCCCACCAAATTATCCTGCTCGGTTTTACCGTTTACCGTCAGCACCTTATCGCGGTATTCCACCACATCGCCCGGCAGGCCGACAATGCGCTTGATGTAGTTGGTGTCCGGCTCCACCGGATAATTGAACACCACCACATCGCCGCGCTGCACCTGCCCCACCGGAATCAACACATTGTTCAACACCGGCACGCGGATGCCGTAGCTAAACTTGTTCACCAGCACAAAGTCGCCCTTCACCAGCCCCGGCCGCATCGAGCTGGAAGGGATCTGAAACGGCTCGGCCACAAAAGTGCGCAGCAAGAACACCACCAAAATCAGCGGAAAGAAGCTGCCCATATAATCGCGGAAATGATTGTCGTCTTGCGCGGCTTCTTCTGCATTGTCGGCCTGCCGCATACGCTGCTTGCGTGCCGCGCGCGCCCACAGCCACACCGCGCCGGTAAACAGCACCAGCAGCAGCAAAACCGCCGTGAGGCTCATCAGTTTAGCCAAAAGGCCGAACGAGCCCACCATCATCAGAAGGTAGCCCCATTGCAGGCCGCCGCTCCATTCGCCGTTTTCCTGCCGCGTTTTACCGCTCACGGCAAACAGCACGATGCCGGCCACCACAGCGGCGATGGCAGCATAAAGGATTGTATTGGATTGTTCCACTTTTATATTTTCCCGTTTGAAATAAGTTCGATCAGTTTCAGGCTACCTGAAAATCAAAAACCGCGAAGAAGCGTCGGCCACACCCGTGCCTTATCCGCCCGCATAGCCTGCCGCACCATGCGGCAGCAGCCACACAAACAGCACCCACGCCACCAACACCACCGCAATCAGCAGCCGCGCCCAAAGCGTGCGCAAAGTTTTGGCCGGGCGCCAGCAAAAAACAGTGAACACCAGCAGGCTGACCGCCATCAGCGTATAAAACGCCAACTTGGCCGCACTATCGCACGGCTGCCAGCCGTCCATATGCAGCACGGCCAAAATAATCCAAGCCAAACCGTGCGCCGTCCACACCGCCAGCGTGGCCACGCAGCGGACTAAAATGTCGATACCTTTGTTTTCCATTTTGAATATATTTCTGAAATGCTTTTATTGTTTAAACTGATAGCTTTCAGGTAGCCTCTATATCAAGGTCGTCTAACCTAAAAATTAACTCTTTGCACAGCAACATATTAAAAGGTTCTTTCTTTAATTTACGGTCCAAAATGAACAACCGTCGCCCACCAGCCAAAAATAAATGCACCAATAGCAAGAAAAGGTAAGGCACAAAATAGGATAATCAAATAAATCCGGATTCGCCTCTTATCCCATACCCATATAGGGCTTAATGGCAAAATAAGCATTAACACCATTCCTATATGTCCAACATTTCTTGCCATTTCATTCGACATTGGCACGTTTCCGAAAAGTATCGGTATCCATACCGGCGCGGTCAATGCAAAAAACGAATACACCCAGCGCAGCTTATAATGGCTCACCGGCGGCTCAGGCGGAAGTTTCTTAATTCGAATTTTTCCCATAAGCACACTCCCGATTTCAGGCTACCTGAAAACCATGCTGTGAATTCACAAACAGCCGCGCTTATAAGCCATATGGCTTTCAATATTGGCTTTGGCATCTTTCTCATCCCGCACCTGCAATTCCCAAGGAGAGGAGAAATTGCTGCCGTTTGCGAAATCTTGGATGTGGGTTTCCATAGCCATCCCGTTTTTCAGGTAGCCCGAATGCGGCTACTTATCGCCCACCTGCAAAATCGCCAAAAACGCGCTCTGCGGGATTTCCACATTGCCCACTTGTTTCATGCGTTTCTTACCGGCTTTTTGTTTTTCCAGCAGTTTTTTCTTACGCGTGATGTCGCCGCCGTAACATTTCGCCAATACGTTTTTGCGCAGCGCCTTCACATTTTCGCGAGCGATAATCTGGCTGCCGATAGCGGCCTGCACGGCGATATCGAACATTTGGCGCGGAATCAGTTCGCGCATTTTCGCCGCCAGCTCGCGGCCCCGCTGCACAGCGTTTTGGCGGTGCACAATCAGGCTGAGCGCGTCCACTTTGTCGCCGTTCACCATAATATCTAGTTTCACCAAATTGGCGGCGCGGAATTCTTTGAAATGGTAGTCCAGCGAGGCATAGCCGCGCGAAGTGGATTTGAGCTTGTCGAAAAAGTCCATCACCACTTCGTTCATCGGCAAATCATAAGTGAGCATCACCTGGCGGCCGAGATACTGCATATTGATTTGCACTCCACGTTTTTGGTTGCACAGCGTCATCACATTGCCCACGTATTCCTGCGGCACCAGGATAGTAGCGGTGATAATCGGCTCCAAAATAGATTCCACCGTGGCCAAATCCGGCAGTTTGGACGGATTTTCCACTTCGATATGTTCGCCGTTTTTCAGAATCACTTCATACACCACGGTCGGCGCGGTGGTAATCAAATCCATGTCGAATTCGCGCTCCAGGCGTTCCTGCACGATTTCCAAGTGCAAGAGGCCAAGGAAGCCGCAGCGGAAGCCGAAACCGAGCGCTTGAGACACTTCCGGCTCGAATTTTAATGAAGCATCATTGAGTTGCAGTTTTTCCAGCGCGTCGCGCAGGGCTTCGTAATCGTGGCTTTCCACGGGATACAGGCCGGCAAACACCTGGCTTTGCACTTCTTTGAAGCCGGGCAGCGGCTCGGAAGCGGGATTGGCGACCAAAGTAACCGTATCGCCTACTTTGGCTTGGCCGAGCTCTTTCACGCCGGTAATCAAAAAGCCTACCTCGCCCGCTTTAAGCTCTTGCCTGTTCACCGATTTCGGCGTAAACACACCAAGCTGCTCCACTTGGCTTTCGGCCTTGGTGGACATAAAGCGCACTTTGTCTTTCAGTTTCAGCCGGCCGTTTTTCACGCGAATCAGCATTACCACGCCGACATAGTTGTCGAACCACGAATCGATAATCACGGCTTGCAGCGGCGCGTTTTCGTCGCCTTCCGGCGCGGGAATTTTCGCTACGATTTCTTCCAGCACGTCTTCCACGCCCAGCCCGGATTTGGCCGAGCAGGTTACCGCGCCCACCGCGTCGATGCCGACGATGTCTTCAATTTCCTGCGCCACGCGGTCGGGGTCGGCGGCGGGCAAGTCGATTTTGTTCAGAACGGGCACGACTTCCACGCCCAAATCAATCGCCGTGTAGCAGTTGGCCACGGTTTGCGCTTCCACGCCTTGCGATGCGTCCACCACCAAGAGCGCGCCTTCGCAGGCGGACAGACTGCGCGACACTTCGTAGGAAAAATCGACGTGTCCCGGGGTGTCAATCAGGTTCAGCAGGTAGGTTTCGCCGTTTCTGGCTTTGTAGTTCAGCGCGGCGGTTTGCGCCTTAATCGTGATGCCGCGCTCTTTTTCGATGTCCATGCTGTCCAAAACCTGCGAACTCATTTCGCGGTTTTCCAAGCCGCCGCAGTGTTGGATGAAGCGGTCGGCGAGCGTGGATTTACCGTGGTCAATATGGGCGATGATGGAGAAATTGCGGATATTGTTCATATTCTGGCAAAAAAGTAAGCGGTCGTGATGGCAGGTAAAAGCATCGGCTTGGCCGATACGGGCTACCTGAAAAAGCGGAGCTTCAGCGAAGTTAAAACAGGGGCGGCAACGCAGCAAGCCGTGCCGAAACCAAACTGCATATTCTAGCCGAAAACACTTGAAGCTGCCCGACAATTTGCGCGCCCTCCGGCTTGACCCAACACAAGCCAAAAGCGCAAGCCCCAGCCCGATAGCGCAGAATCGGGTATCATGCCCGTTTTCCGTATCAGGCTACCTGAAACTGCCGATTGAATTTTTCAGGTAGCCTCCAAACCACTCCCGCCATGCACGCCCTATTCCGCCTCATTCGCCCGCGCACCCTGCCGCTGGCCATTGCCGCCGTCTGCTGCGGCAACGCCATCGCTTGGCACGGCAACCCCGCAAGCTGGCGCGGCAGCGTGTTCCTGCTCAGCCTGCTCACCGCGCTGGCCCTGCAAATCGTTTCCAATATTGCCAACGATTACGGCGACGGCATACGCGGCACCGACCGACACCGCGCCCCCGATGCGCCCCAGCGCCTCACCGCCGGCGGCCAAATTTCCCTCCCACACATCCGCCGTCTCCTCGCCGCCAGCGTATTGGCCGCCCTGCTCCTCGGCAGCACACTCATCGCCCTCAGCTTGCACCACCCGCAGCAATGGCTCGCCTTCCTGCTCTTAGGCAGCCTCGCCCTCGCCGCCGCCCTCACCTACACCCTCGGCCGCCACGCCTATGGCTACCACGGGCTGGGCGAAATCAGCGTATTCCTGTTCTTCGGCCTGCTCGGCGTGCAGGGCAGTGCCTACCTGCAACAAGGCAGCTGCCCGCCAGAAGGCTGGCTGCCCGCCGCCGGCTGCGGCCTGCTCGCCGCCGCCGTGCTGCACATCAACAATATGCGCGACATCGAAAGCGATCGCCAATCTGGCAAAACTACCCCCGCCACCCGGCTGGGCTTTGAGCGCAGCAAAACCCTGCACCGCCTCCTCCTCGCCGCCGCCCTCGCCTGCTACGCCGCCCTCGCCCCGCTAATCCCCAGCAGCCTTTTCTGGCTGACCGCGCTGCCGCTGGCCATCACCCACCTGCACCGCCTGCAAACCGCAGCCAGCCCCGCCGCCGCCGGGCGCGAACTACCACACATCGTGCGCCTTGCTTTGGCTATCAACCTACTTTTCGGCGGCGGCCTGCTGCTCGATTCCATATTACCTTAATTCATTCAAATTAAAAGAAAACCACATCATCATACGTAGTTAAGGAAAATATGTTTATCCTCTCGCAAATCCTCGTTTTACTCACTGCCGCCCTGTTCGGCTACATCATATACCTCGAAACCTTCGCCACCACTTCCCCCGCCACCGCCCGCGTATTCAAGCTCAGCCAAGAGCAACTCTCCGAGCCGCGCTTCAACGTATTGATGTGCAACCAAGGCATCTACAACGGCTGCATCGCCCTCATGCTTGCCTACTCCGCCCTGTTCGCTGCCCAAGCAAAAGAAACCGCCGCCCTGCTGCTGCTCAACTGCATCGTCGTGGCTGCCTACGGCGCGTTCACCTCAAATAAAAGTATCCTGCTCAAGCAAGGCGGGCTGCCTATTTTGGCTTTAATCAGTCTGTGGTTCTAGCAAATAGGGGAAAGGCTACCTGAAACCGGTTTTCAGGTAGCCTTTTGCTATGCCGTGTGTCAATCAGCGGCCGAAGCTTGACATTGTTTGCCAGCTATCGGCGTGGCAACGCCAATCTGCAACACAGGCTACCTGAAAAATGAAAATACGGGTTTTCAGGTAGCCTTTGCGGGCTGTGTAGGGTTTGTGCGGTATGCACGGTTTGGAATGGCAAACAACAGGGTGCGTGCCCGTGGCACGCACGCTGCACACGACACAAGCAGGCGGTATGGGCTGCCTGAAACCGATTGGTTGCGTTTCAGGTAGCCCTTTCTTCATTGCCACGTGGGCAATAAACACCCACCCTGCCGCTGAAGCCTATGAGGCTACCTGAAAAATGGGAATACGGGTTTCAGGTAGCCTTTTATGCAGGATTTTCAGGTAGCCTTTGCAGGCTGTATAGGATTTGTACGGTACGCGCGGTTTGGAATGACAAACAACAGCGTGCGTGCCTGTGGCACGCACCCTACACACTACACAAGTAGGCGGTATGGGCTACCTGAAAACCGAAATACGGGTTTTCAGGTAGCCTTTTACGCCGGGTTTTCAGGTAGCCCCTATTCTTAAAACCAGGCTTCTATCTTTAAAACCGGGCTTTGAGGCCGAGGGTTATGGTGCGGTCGGGGCCGGGGGTGGGGACGTTGCTCATGGGGTCGAGGTAGTAGCGGTTGGTGAGGTTGTTCACGCCGAGGTTGAGGCTGAGTTTGTTGCCGATGCGGTAGCGGGCGTAGGCATCCCAAATGGTGGAGGCGCGCCAGTGGTAGGCTTGGCCGGTGGTTTTGAGCAGGCGGCCCATGCCTTGTTCGATGAGCTGGTCGTGCTGTTTGCTATCGCGGCGGCTGTGGTGGATGCCGCGGATGCCGAGCTCGAGTTTTTCGCCGAAGAGGCGCACGCCCAAGTCTAAATTAATGGAGTATTTGGGCTGGATGGATTGGTAGAACCTAGTTGCGCCGATGCCGCCTTCGATGCAGGCGGGCACGCTGTTGTAGTACATATCGTAGGCGAAGGAGAGGTTTTCGTCGCAGGTTTCTTGTTTTAAACGGTAGGTGCCGCCGAGCGACATGAAGAAGCGGCCGAAATCGAGGCGGCTTTGCAGTTCGATGCCTTGGGTGATTTTGCGGTCGTATTGGATGAGGTCTTTGTTGGCGGCGGTGTCGATGACGTTTTTGATGGTGTTGGAGAAATAGGTGAGGCGCACGTCGCCTTCGCGCAGCCTGCTCCACAGCGGGGCGAAGTTGTAGCTGTAGCCGATTTCCCAGTTGGTGCTGCGTTCGGGCTTGAGGTCGAACGAGGGCAGCATGGCTTCCAAATACACTGCGCCGAAGCTCATATTGGTGGCTTCGTAGATGCTGGGGAAGCGCGTCATCTGCGCCCAGCGCAGGTGCAGGCGGCTGTTGTCGGTGAGGTCGTAACTGAGGGCGAGCATGGGCGACCAGGCCGAGCCGTTGAGGCGTTTTACCGGCGGGTAGTTGGCGTCGCCCGTTATCGGGGTATGGATGTGGCGGGCTTCGTCGGGCAGGTCGGTGCTGGCCAGGTCGTTGCGGCGGGTGCGGTAGTCGGGCGAATTATCGTCGTTGGCGTTTTCCTGATATTGGCTGGCTTCATAGCCGTAATCAAACGGATAGCTGTCGTCATTGGGATGATATTCGAAGCGGGCGCCGCGGCTCACGCGCAGGTAGCGGTAGTAGCTGCCCTGCCTGCCCTGCGGGTTGCTTACGCGCTGGTCGAACAGGCCGTTTTCAAAGGCGGGGCCGTGGAATTTGCGATTGCCGTATTCCACGATTTTGGGGCGCACCGGGCGGTAGAGTACGGTGCGGCTTTCATCGAAAGCCTGGTATTGGCCGTTGCCGTCCACATAGCCGGTGTTGCCGTTTTGGTCGTGGCGCGACAGGCTCTCGTCGGGGAAGAAGCCGTAGCGTTGTTCGAAGTTGCGGTAGATGGTTTCGAAGTTGCCCGGATCAGCGTCGATTTCGGCTCTGGCGCGGCGGTAGGCATCGATTTCTTCCTGCGTCATCAGTTGCAAATACGGCAGGGCAATGCCGCTGATGACGTTGCCGCCGTCGGCATTTTGGGTAACGGAATAGGCGGGGTTGCGGCTGGCGCGGGCGCGGGCGAGCAGGTCGTCAAACGCCCAGAAGCGGTCGTAGCGGATGCCGCCTTCGATTTTCAGGCGTTCGGTCGGCCGCCAGTCGAAACTCAGTTGCGCGCCCCATTCTTTGCGCCGCCCGGAGCGCGGACCGGTGAGCTTGGTGAGCGCGGTTACGGCATCCATCACGCCGAAGAAGTCTTGGTCGTTTTTTGCCACTTCGCTGCTTTCGTCCAGCTTTTCGTATTGGTGGCGGGCGGAGAGAGTGAGGCTGAATCGGTCGTTCAGGCGCATGCGGTTGCTGATGTTGAAGCCGGTGCGGGTGGCTTTGGTGGTTTGCACCGCGCCGGAGAATACGGTGTTTGCGCCGTCGATAACGGGCGGGTCGTTGGGCGGGGTGTTGCGGTCGTAGCCTTCGTCTATCAGCTCTTGGCAGCTGGCGATGCCGCGTGCGGGGTCGGGCTGGAGGTTGTGGCGGAAGCAGCGCGCCCAGGCATCGTATTTGTTGTCGCCGTATGGCACGGCCAAGTCGGGGCCGCCGCTTTGGTGGCGGGTGCTGCTGGTGTGCACGCGCCAGATGTCGGCTTTGAGGTCGATCCAGCGGCTGCCTTCGGGCTGCCATTGGTAGCCGAGCTTGTAGGTGCGGCTGCGGATGTCGGAATCGATGCCTTGCACGGGGGCGATGTCGTAACGCTTGCGCTGCATATTGTATTGGCTGCCCAAGCCCAGCAGCAGGTTGTTGATGAAGGGGTTCATCTCGCCGAAGCGGATTTTGGTGTCCATGTAGTGCAGGTTGATTTGCTGGTCGTGCGGCAGATACCAGTTGTTTTTTATAAGCAGGCTGCGGCTGGAAACGTTGCTGTTGGGCACTTGTTCGCCGGGGCGGTAGAGGTCGGCCATGTCGGGAATCAGGGCGTCGGAGCGGTCGGCGCGCGGGTCTTCGCTGTCGTAAATAGCATTATTCAGGTAGCCCGATGCGCCGCGTTTGCCGCTGAAATAAGTGCCTTTGCGGCGGTCGCTGTAGGCAATAAGGCCGTCTGAAAGGTCGGTTTTGAAGGCGGCGGAAAACAAAAGGTTGCGGTCGTTCTTAAATTCGGCAAAGCGGCTGCTTTGGCGCGGTTTGTCGGCATCCGTGCCGTAGAAATTGAGCCCGGCAAAAGGTACGTTGCCGCCTAACGTGCCCGATGCGCCGTCGGCGGTGGGGTTGCCGGGCAGGGTGCGGTAGTCTTTGCCCAGGTAGTCGTTCAGGTTTTGCAGCGGCTTGGCGGTGTTGTTGGAAAACTCGGTTTTCACTTCCACGCCCCAGCTTTTGCCTTCGGTGATGATGTCGGCAGGCTCGATGGTGCGGATGGACACCGCGCCGCCCACGCCGGACTTCACGCCGCGCGTCATGGCCGGGCCTTTTTCCACCGTGATGCTGCGGAACAGGGCGGGATCGACATAATTGCGGTCGGCGATGCCGTAGTTGTTCATCCACACGTCCACGGTCTGCTCCGTACCGTCGATGGTAACGGGGATGCGGCCTTTGCCGCTGATGCCGCGGATATTGGGCGTAATCGCGCTGCCGGCGTTGCGGGTGTTCATGTTGTACACGCCGTTTAAGCCTTTGAACACGTCGCCGGCGGCATCCGTGCGGTAGCGTTCGAGGTATTCGCGGCCGGCGTAGACGCTGGAAACGTTTTTGCGGTACACGTCGTCCGCCCCTCGCTGGTCGCGGCTGCGGGCTTTGATTTCGATGGTTTCGAGCTCGGCGGAAGTATCGGCGGCAGCCTGCATGTGGGCAAAGGCGGCGGCCAGCAGCAACACCAATGCGCTGGGGCGAAAGACTTGCGGCTTCATTTGTTAGCATACTATAAATATTGGTAACCAAAATATACGATGAATAAGGTTTATTCCTTATTTTTTATAGTTATATTGAAAATAAACGTTAAGAACATTCTTATATTATTTAATTTGAGAATTATTTTCAATAGTAAAAAGGTATTAGTTTAGAGATAGGATGCGGAGGAACAACAAATCAATCGTTGTATACGGTTTGGAGAAACCAGAAGTTGGGCGAAGAACGTGCCTTATCGGCTATGATTTTGAAAAACACAGCAGTCTTCTTTACAATACCGCCCGGCAGCAATGCTGCCTTATCCGAACCAACCTTAAAAGAAGGAATGATTTATGAAGTCCAAACAAACACTTTGGTTGTTGTGCGTGGCCGCCGTACTCGGCCTTTCCGCCTGTGGCGGCAAAGGCGGGAATGAACAAGCCCCGGCACAGCAGCAGCAGCAGCAAGCTTCGCAAAGCCAGGAAGCCAGCCAGCAGGCTGAAAGCGGCAGCCAACAGGAAGCTGCTTCTATGGATAACTTCCTGAGCAACGCCCAAGCTTTGCAGGCAGCGGAAGATTCTCTCAAAGCCCTGCCGCAGTTCTCCGGCAAGGAATTGAATGTATTCCAAAACGTTCAATTCTATGGCAGCAGCCGTCCGCGCATTGAAATCGACATCCAAGACCCGGAAAAACCGGATAATATCGACCACTACACCTATGAAGACGGCAAATGGAGCGAACCGCAGCCGGTACAAATCTCCGGCGGCGGCGACATGAAAGACAACGTAACCCCGCTGAAAGACATCAAATTCGCCACCGTGGCCACCATTGCCAAAACCTGGGGCGAGAAAGCCAAGGAAGTGGAAGCCGCTGAAACCCAACTGGATTTCGTCAGCTTCCAACTTTGGGTGCCGAACCAAACCCGCCGCTGGATCACTTCCACCATCGAAACCCCGCGCGCCAAATACTCTGCCGATTTCAATGCAGACGGCACTTTGAAAGACTTCAAAAAGCAGTAATACAAAGAGCAGTTTAGAGAGTAAGCAAAGGCTACCTGAAAACGTAACGCAGTGAAGTTTCTGCGAAGCTAAATTTTTCAGGTAGCCTTTTATCTTGAATGGGTAAAACCAGATACCGCCATAGGCAGCAAAAGGCTACCTGAAAACACAGCGGACACGGCGCATGTTTTCAGGTAGCCTTCATCCATTAAAACACTATGCTCAAACCACAGCCTTTTCTGCCTCTTCCAACTGTTGCACGCGATATTGCTTCGGCGTTTGCCCGAAATACTGCTTAAACGCTCGGTTGAAATGCGATTCCGACACAAAGCCGTTTTCCAGCGCAATGCGCAAAATCGTATCCGCACTTGCCGCCAGCTGCACCGCCGCCTGCTGCAGGCGGATCGACAGCACAAAGCGGTGCGGGCTTTCTCCGATTACCGATTTAAACAAACGCATCAGCTGCGCCCGCGAGAGTTTGGCCATTTCCGCCATCCGCGCAATCGACCAATCTTCCTGCGGCGCGAGCAACACCGCCTGCAACAGCCCGCTGAGGCGCGGGTCTTCCAGCTGCGATAAAAAAGAAGGATCGCTGCTCTGCTGCCGGTAGCGCCGCAACACCGCCACCAGCATCACCTGCGAAAGCGCATTCACCACCGTGCCGCTGCCGTAACGCAGCCGTTCCGCCTCATCCAGCATCATCGCTGCCGTTTGCCGCATTTCCGGCAGCGGCAGCAGCAAGCATTCCGGCATGCCCAGCCACAGTGCCGCATGGCGCGTGTAGCGGTATTGGCCGCACAAAAGCTGCAAGCGGTTGCCACCGCAGTCTTTCACCGCCAACACACCGCCTTCGTGAAGCTGCGGCTTGCCTGCCGGTTGCGCCAAACCCTCCAAACTGTCGGCAATGCTGTGTGCCGTATCGTAGGGCAGCAGCACCGCATCGCCCGCGTGCAGCGCCACCGCCGGCCCGCTGCCCGCCCGCAGCCAGCCGCCGCCCGACACCACCCAATGCAGCCGCGCCGTTTCCGGCTCGGTTTTGTGTTCCAAATGAAACCCGCCGCCCAGCCGGCAGCACACATCAATCCGACCGCGCAGCCGCGCCAGATAAATTAATTTGTCCAACACATCCATTTCCATTCTCCCAGATTGTTCGGCGGGGAATATGTCGCCAAAACACTCCGCCTCCTGCAGTCTTGCCTTACCGCCATGCCAGAAAATATAGTGAATTAACAAAAACCAGTACAGCGTTGCCTCGCCTTGCCGTAACGTGTGTACTGTCTGCGGCTCGCCGCCTTGTCCTGATTTAAATTTAATCCACTATAATTGCTCCGGCCATAGCGCGCAGTCAAAAAAATGAGACGATCAGTCAATCCCTGCCCTAAAACTTATGCCATCATACGCCCCGTCAAACGGTTTCGGCAAAAGCCGTCCGTTCAAATTTTATTTCAGTTTATTTGTTAGGAGAACACCATGTTTTTAGATTGGAAAAAACACGCCGCCCACGTTAAACAATCATTTGCCAAGCTCGGCAAAAACCACCCCAAAATGCTGGCCGGTTACGCCGCACTCGAAAGCGCCGCCGCAGCCGAAGCGCTGGATGCCAAAACCCGCGAACTCATCGCCCTGGCCGTGGCCGTTACCACCCGCTGCGAAAGCTGCATTTCCGTGCATGCCCAAGCCGCTGTGAAAGCCGGTGCCACCGAGAGCGAAGTGGCCGGTGCGCTCGCCACCGCCATCTCCCTCAACGCCGGTGCCGCCTACACCTACTCCCTGCGCGCCCTCGAAGCCGTGGAAGACGCCCGCGAAGCCTAAACCTGGTTTTCAGGTAGCCTTTATTGAATAACAGGCTACCTGAAAAACTCCCCCTCCATCAAGAAAGGTACGTCATGAAGAAAACCCTCTCTCTAGCCGCCATCGCCCTGTTGGCCGCCCTGCCCGTTGCCGCTTCCGCCCACGGCCAGCACAGCCGCAAGCCTGCCCAGCAGCAAAGCCGGCCGCGCCACGCCCCCGCCCGCCAAGAAGCCGTGTGGATCGACGTGCGCACGCCCGAAGAATATGCCGCAGGCCATCTGGAAAACGCCAAAAACATTCCGCACGACCAAATCGGCCAACAGATTACCGCCCACGTTCCCAATAAAAACACCCCCGTCAACCTCTACTGCCGCAGCGGCCGCCGTGCCGAAACCGCCAAACAAGTATTGGAAAGCATGGGCTACACCAAGGTGCAAAACCGCGGCGGCTACGAACAGCTCAAACAGTCCGGCCTGCACTGATGCCTGCGGCTGATTGCTGAAACACATCACGCCACTACCCAAAAGGCTACCTGAAATTTTTCAGGTAGCCTTTCCTTCAGCCCAATCCCC
Source organism: Eikenella corrodens (assembly GCF_003990355.1). Classification (NCBI taxonomy): domain Bacteria; kingdom Pseudomonadati; phylum Pseudomonadota; class Betaproteobacteria; order Neisseriales; family Neisseriaceae; genus Eikenella; species Eikenella sp. KCOM 3110. Next base: position 1,563,756 of record NZ_CP034670.1, read on the forward strand.
TATCGCTTCAACGCCAACACCAGCACCCCGCCGGCAATCATCGCAATCCCCAGCCATTCCTGCGCCCCCGGCCGCTCTTTAAGGAACACCACCGCCATCAGCGCCACCAGCACGATGCTGAATTTATCCACCGGCGCCACCTTGGAAGCCTCACCCATCTGCAAAGCCTTGAAATAAGCCAGCCAAGAAGCCCCCGTGGCCAGGCCGGAAAGAATCAGGAACGCCCAGTTGCTCCCCGAAAAACCGCCCACGCCCTGCCATTTGCCGGTATAGCTCAGAAACGCTGCCAAAGCCGCGATGATCACCAAGGTGCGGATAAAGGTGGCGAAATCCGAATCGATGCCCTGCAAGCCCAGTTTGGCAAAAATCGCCGTGAGCGCCGCGAAAAAGGCCGAAGCTAAAGCCCAATAGAGCCAAGCGTTTGAGGCCATATTGTTATTCCTTTGCATATTCATTCAAGAAGGCTGCCTAATCTGCCCATCCATTTTTCAGGTAGCCTGTTCTTACCACAACCGCTACATACCGCGGCGCGAGTGTTCAAGTAATATACTGCCTTTTGAAAACCAATAATTACCAATAGCCTCTAATGGACTAAAACTATTCGTGCTATTCTTCTCTGCCGTACTCCTATTAGCATTACCATAGGCAGTGTCACTCACAGAAAAATAGAGTCGTCTGGTTTGGTTACCGCGAATGTTGTAGCTGTACCCGGTGTGCTACCTGCAGTTTTAGCAATAAGGCATTTTGCCGGATTATCACACAGAGGTCTGTCAGAGCCTGTAGTGTTTCGATGTGCCGCCGTTAAGATATCAAGAATACCAATTGGGAGAGACACGGTATTCCGGTTTGGTTTGTCGGAAGGCTAATATGCAAAGCCGGCCGACGCGGCAGAATTTCAGCCCGCTTGCCCAACCCAAGGTTCAGGCTGCCTGAAACCCGAGAGTGCAGGCTTCAGCAATATCTCCCCAGTTGATTGTTTTTGCAAACACGCGATACAATTTCAATGCCGTATCGTGAGCGATCCGGCGCATTCTTGAATACGGCGGATTGTAACCGTAAACCTGCATAGGTTACAAACGACGCATTGTGCGTGGTTGGGCAGTTCAATAGTGCTTGCAGCTTCGCCGTGTTTTGCGGGAAGTGCCATACCGGCAATGGCACCAATTAACTAACTTACAAGGAATTATAACTATGAAACAGATTATTGTCGCGCTATCCGCCGCTTTGATGCTCTCTGCCTGTTTGGAAGACAAAGCGGGTTCTTCCTCCCCGAAACCGGACAACCCCCCGGCATCCCAGCAGCAGTCGCAGCCTCAAACCGAAAACCGGCCGACACAACCGCCCCCCCGTCCTCAAACGCCCGATCGGGAGGAAACACCAACACCGACACCAGCACCGTACAAACCCGTTGCGTCCAGCAACTTCGGCCAGTACGAAATCGATGCGTTCGGCTACAAATGGGTGGTACGCGATTCGTCTTGGCGCGACGGCGGGCCGCAGGTTAATGATGAATGGTCATTCGCCAACGTGGTTAAAAACGACAACGGCTTGGATTTGAAAATCTCCCACAACGCAAAGGGAGAGCCGGTGGGGGCAGAGCTGATTTCTGTTGATTCGATGGGCTACGGGGAATACGAGCTTGCCTTCGAAAGCGATTGGAGCCGGTTCGACAATTCCGTCGTATTCGGCTTCTTCACATACAACTGGCTGGAAGACACCCCGGGCTATCAGGAAATCGACGCCATCGAAACTTCGCGCTGGGGCAACACCCTGCTGAAAAGCAAGGCAACCTACTATCCCGACAACGAATTCAAAAACCGCGTTACCGGCCCGGATTACTTCTGGCCGGAAAGCATGAGGAAAGGCATCGTCCGGATGCGGTGGTCGAAAAACCGCGTCGACTGGACCTTCCTGGACGGTTCGACAGGCAAGGTGGTGTACACCGCCAGCCGCACCGAGCGCGTGCCCGTTCCGGGCAAACAGCAGGTTCACATCAACCTGTGGAACAGCGACGAAGGCGACTGGAAAAACGCCAAGCCGCAAACGGTACGCCTGACCGGGTTCAAATACACCCCATCCGACCGGTAAGCACATACCGAACATCAGCAAAGCGGGGCGGGCAGCCGGATTGCCCGCCCCGCTTTTTGCCGCCGCTGCTTTTCAGGTAGCCGCACGGATGCCACGCGCGCCCCGATCCGCTACAATACCGCCCGTTTCCCCACTTTTCACAGAAAGGATTCCCCATGAACAGCCTATTGCGCCGCAGCCTCGGCCTCTCCCTGCTCACCCTATCCCTCTCCGCCTGCGGCCTCCTCGGCGGCAGCAGCGGCTCGCAAACCCCGTCCCGCCAGCCGCTCACCGCCACCCGCAAGCCCCAAGCCGTTATCGGCCTGGCTCTGGGCGGCGGCGCATCCAAAGGCTTCGCCCATATCGGCGTGATTAAAGTGTTGGAAGAAAACAATATTCCCGTGAAAATCATTACCGGCACCAGCGCCGGCGCCCTGGTGGGCAGCCTCTACGCCTCCGGCATGAACGCTCCCCGCCTGCAGCGTGAAGCGGAAAACCTGCAACGCGCCGATTTGGTGGATTTAACTCTCTCCACCAGCGGCTTTATCCGCGGCGAAAAACTGCAAAACTACATCAACCGCCAAGTGGGCAACCGCCCCATCCAAAACCTGCCGCGCAAATTCGCCGCCGTGGCCACCGAATTCGACACCGGCCGCAGCGTGGTATTCCGCAGCGGCAACACCGGCCAGGCCGTGCGCGCTTCCGCCAGCATCCCCAACGTGTTCCAGCCCGCAGTAATCAACGGCAAACGCTATGTGGACGGCGGCCTCACCGCCCCCGTGCCCGTATCCGCCGCCCGCCAGATGGGAGCCAATGTGGTGATTGCGGTGGACATTTCCGCCAAGCCCGCCCGCATCAGCCAAAGCGGCTTCTTCTCCTACCTCGACCAAAGCCTCAACATCATGAGCACCCCCGCCCTCAACAGCGAGCTGGCCAAGGCCGACGTAGTGATCAAACCACAGGTGCAGCATCTCGGCGCCGTGGGTGGTTTCGATGAAAAAGCCCACGCCATCAAGCTCGGCGAAGACGCCGCCCGCGCCGCCCTGCCGCAAATCCGCGCCGTGTTGCAGCGCTACCAAGTACATTGATGCCCATGCAAAAGGCTACCTGAAAATTTCAGGCCCGCAGAAGCCCGCCAAACTCGTTTTCAGGTAGCCTCTTCAGCCCAGCCCGCCAGCATCAAAAGGCTGGCTGAAGCCCTACCGCACAATGCTGTTGCGCAAGGCCGGCTATTTTTCAAGTAGCCTGTTCCGCATCCCAATGGCCCGAAACCTGCCGCACAGCCCATTTGGCCGCACCCGATTTTTCAGGTAGCCCATATCCCGATTGGGGCTACCTGAAAAATTTCCCCTTTAAAAAACAACCCACCACACACCCATGTTCACCCTATTCCTCCCCGGCCTCAACTGGCCGCAGCCTGAAGAACTTCCCAGCCTGCACACCCCCGCCCTCAACCGCCTGCTGCGTTTCGGCCGTTTCCAACCTATCCCTGCCGAACCTGCCGATTTCTGCTTTGCCCACCTCGGCGTGCAGCTCAACCACCTCTTCGCCGAACCCTACGCCTTCGCCAGCCCCCTGCACCAGCAACTCGGCCTGCACAGCGCCCAACTGCAAAGCAGCGGCCTCGCAATCAGCCCAGAAGAAGCCGAAGTACTGTGCCACGGCCTCAACGCCTTCTGCGGCGAAGACGGCTGGCAGTTCGCCCCCCTCTCCCCCGAGCTGTGGAGCATCCGCCTGCCCCGCCCAGCTGGCTGGCAAGCCCCCTGCATCCTCAACATCGCCGGCCAGCACGCCGACCTGCCCCAAGCCGGCGGCCCCCAACACAAACAATGGCTGCAACGCCAAACCGAAATCCAAATGTGGCTGCACGACCACCCCGTCAACCAACGCCGCCAAGCCGAAGGCAGGCTCCCCGTCAACGCCCTCTGGCTATGGGACAAAATGCCCGACACCCAGGCCGAGCCCCCCGCCCTCATCGGCAGCAACAGCCCCTGGGCCGCCTACAGCCGCAGCCCACAAATCCGCCCCACTCCCAATAGCTTCCCCGATTGGCAAACTACCGCCACCGAGAGCCAAACACCAATCGAACACAGCGCCCTCTACCTCGACAATCTGCAACAAGCCGCCGAGCTTGGCGACCCGCACGCCTACGCCCACACCCTGCAACAATGGGACGAACAATTCTTCGCCCCCCTGTGGCACGCCCTGCAACGCACACACCTCCCCGCCGCCCGACTCCTCACCGACGGCGAACACGGCGGCAGCCTCGAAATCCGCGCCCGCAGCGGCTGGGCCTTCTGGAAACCCAAACGCCGCTTCAACGGCCGCTTGTGCGGCTCAGCCGGATAAACAAAAGGCTACCTGAAAACCAAGAGGCTACCTGAAAACGGATTCCCATTTTTCAGGTAGCCTTTAATCCACTGATAGCCAGCCAAATTATAGTGAATTAAATTTAAATCAGGACAAGGCGGCGAGCCGCAGACAGTACAACATAGTACGGCAAGGCGAGCCAACGCTGTACTGGTTTAAATTTAATTCACTATAACTTTCGATACCGCGTTATCAGTTTTTATTTCATCGCCGCTATCCGCCCCGCCACTTTTGCTGTACGGCTTCAGACGGCGGGCGGGCGATAAAGCTGCGTACGGCTTTCTCCGCCTGCACCTCAATTTCCCGCCAATGCGGCAGGTTTTGGCGGTCGTACACCATCTCTAATTCAACTTTCATATCGTTACCAGGCATTAAGAATTCGTGATCACATTGCGGTTTGGGCACAGGATTATTGGAACATTTGATATAGCTGACAACATGCCCATCAGCATCGCGTTGAACAAACAGATCTTTTGCACCATGATTATTGCGCCAGGCAATTCCGTTTTCCGGATTGATGCCGGGGTTGGCATATACCTCCAGGCCGAATTTGGTTTCGCCTGTTTTTGCATAAACATCAAGCGGTATATAGTAAGGTGGTTTGGCATAGTCATTTAAATTGCCATCCAAATATATATCGTAGATATGCTCACGTTTCGGATATCTGGAACCGCTATCTATACCCACCAATATCCAAGGTGTACCTGGTTCTTTTCTTGCCTCATACCATTTATTGAAGTTGGGATGCCAGCTGTCGTATATCGTGCCATCGGTGTAGTTCATAAAAAAACCAAAGCTTTCAATCACGTCCTTATAAGTCCGCACCGGCGGTTTGTAGTTTTCGGCTTTGCGCCAGTTGAAACCGGGCGAATCTTCATATTCCACCGGTGTTTCCATGCTGTGTTCCGGCAGATTGACCGGCTGCCCGCCCAAATTGCCAATGCTATAAGGCACGCCATAATGGTCGCGCGGATAATCGGCGGCAATCGGCGTGCCGTCGCGCCAGTGGGTGGGGACGATGGGTGCAGGCCGTTTTTCGGGGCCTCGGTCGGGCTCTTGGCAGGCGGCGAGCAATAAGGTGAGTAACAATAAGCAACTATACGATTGGATTTTATACATTTTTATTCTCCTGTTCGCGGTTATGAACGCTGCCCTTAAGGCTACCTGAAAACGGATTTTGATTTTTCAGGTAGCCTTTTGGTTTCATTAGCAGCAAGCAGCGGCGTGTTCATGCCATAGCTGAAATAATGATTGCCTCATGCCGGGCAGCGAACGGCAGGCGGTAGCAGTGCGTCACGGCGAGACGGTATGGGCGGTTTGCAGCCGCTATTCAACCGCCCAAAACTCCTCCACGCCCAAGGGCTTGCGCCCCAGCAGTTCGGCAAACGCGGTGCAGTCGGCGCACGAGCCTTCTTCCAACAGCGCAAAGCTGCCTGCGCTCACCATGCCGTTGCTCAACACGTTCGTCAGCGGCAGAAACGGCTTCACCAACACCAACGGAATCGGCAGCATGCGCAAGGGCGGTTTGCGGTACAGCCCTGTGCGCATGGCGGCAAGATAGCCCGCCAGACTGGTGTGCAGGCTGCCGGTGAAAGGGATGATGGTGCCGTGCGGTGCGCCGTTTTCCAGCAGGCGCACCAAGCCGTCCGCCACGTCGTTTGCGTGCACGGGCTGGAGCATGAACTTGCCGCCGACCGGCAGGGCGATAACGGGCAGCCGCGCCAATTTGATAAACAATTCGCAGCTCGCACCACCGCGCCCGTACACAATAGACGGCCGCGCCACCGCCACACGTATGCCGTGTGCCGCGCCAATTTGGCATACGGCTTCGTCGCCGCGCCCTTTGCTGCCGACAAAATTCACGGCGTGTTTCGGGTCTGCACCCAACGCGGAAAGCTGCACCCAATGCCGCACGCCTTGTTCCGCCGCGATTTTGGCCAGCAGCGCGGGCGTGCGGTGGTGTACGGTTTCCAACACATCGGCGTGGCGGCTCATCACGCCGATGCAGTTGAACACGGCATCCGCGCCGCGCAGGATTTCGCGGGCGGCGGCTTCGTTCGGCTGCAAATAATCGAATTCGCGGTGGCTCGGGGTGCGCAGCGTGTGGCCGTTCACGCGCAGGATTTGGGCAACGCGGCGGCCGATAAAGCCGCTTACGCCGAAGAGGACGATGTTCATCATGCCTTGGTTTCTTTAGATAAAATTTTTCAGGTAGCCTTTTGTGCGGCCAAGGGGCGGGTTTTCAGGTAGCCTTTGGTTTTCCGTGCGGGCAAGCGGTGCGCGCCCTGCAAAAGGCTACCTGAAAACTCAATTCAGCACCCATTCCCCGTTGCCGCTGTGCACCACCAGCTCGTAATCGTCATCTCCGTAGCCATTCTCGTCCTTGCGGCGGGTTTCCATGCGGCCGATGCCGGCCAGCCAAGCCTGAGGTTGCTCTGAAGCCTGTTTGAGCGCGGTGTAGTTTGTCCACCCTTTTTCCCGGCTGGTTTTGAATTTCTCCACCGGCAGCATATCGCTGCGGCGGATGAGCACGGCGGAAAGATCCACTCTGCCGTTGTAGTCCTGATATTCGGGGGCGTTGAGCCAGAGGATGTATTCCGAGTTGCACAAAATGCGGCTCTTGGCCACGGGGCTGCGGTATTTGTCGGAATAAATTTTGCCGGCGATTTGCAACGGTTCGTGCAGCTTGAAGGGGGCGCGGTAGGGCTCGATCGGGCAGGCTTCGGCGAAGGTTTGTGCTGGATTCGCCTTAAATCCGGCAATGATTTCGGTGTATAGCGGCGACTGCCACAGACGATTGATTTCTTTGTTATATTCCGGATACTGCCCCGAGCCGTCGGCTTTCACGGGCGCCTGCCACACGGTTTGGCCGTCTGCTTTTTGGATAAACTGGATTTGCTCGCCCTGCTCGCCTTCTTTGGCTGGGCGGTAGCCGTAGCGGTAGTCGGCGGGCGCGGGGGCGGGGATGATGGAAAGGATGCCGTCTTCGTGGAAATATTCCTGTATCAGGTAGCCTTGATAAATAAAGCGTTTGGGCGGGGTGTATTCCTTGAGGCTACCTGAAACCAGAATGAGGCTGTTGTCTTGGGAAATTTCCAGCCCGCCCAGCCATTCGGCCGTGCCGTTGTTCGGTTCGGGCAGCGATTGCGGCGGCGCGATATAGGGCAGGCTCGACGGCAGCGTAAAGGCGAATACCGTGCCGAAGGGAAAGTATTGTTCGCGCTGCTGGGCATTGGCGGCAGCATATTGCCAGCGGCCGAAGGCGAACAGGGCGAGGGTGACGGCGGCGCAGGTTTTCGCCCATTTTTTGAAGGATTGGCGTAGGGCTTCGGGGGTGTTCTCAGCAAACACAACCATTTGCATCAGATACAGGGCAGCCAGCCACAGCAACGCACCCCAGCCCACAGCGACATATTCCGGCCCGGGCATCAGCACCAGCAGCAGTGAGAAAGAAGCAAACACCATACTTAACAACGCCGCCATTTCCGGCTTTTTGCCGCGCAACAGGTGTATTGCCGTCCACCAGTAAAACACGTTGGCATAAACGGCCAGTACGGCAAGCCAACCAAAAATCAGTGCAAACCAGCCGTAAACGATGCCGACATACAGGATGGACAGGCCGATTTGCCCGCCCACCGCAGGCAGGAATAGGCAAACCGCATATAAGGTGAGCGAGATGGCAATCAGCTGTTTTTGGGTGTACATGATGCATATTCTTTCATTTGTAAGTCTTCAGGTAGCCATTATTTCAGGCTACCTGAAAGCGTTTTAATACCGCATCAGCAAACGGCGCGCCGTAGCGTTTTGCCGGCGGCAGTAGGCTTGTTTGCGCTGCGGGTTGCGGCTGAAGGCACGAGCCTCGGCGGCGGGGCCTTCCACATAGGCGTTCAATTCGGCCTGCACCCGGGCGGCATCGGCGGCATAGCGGGTTTCCAGCAGGCTGTTGCAGCGCGCCACTTGGCGCAAGTGGTTTTCAAATTTATGCTGCGGAATATTTCCCGCTGAAGCATCAGGCGAACAAGGCATGGTAAACACCATGATTTCCATATTGTCTTTAAACACTTGGCGGCAGCGCGTCAGCTCCGGGCTTTCGGCAACGGCCTGCGCGGCAAGGGGCAGGAGCAGCATGGATAGCCAATATTTTCTCATTTTTTCATCCTTTCTTTCGGTGGGATTCGGCATACGCCGCCTTCGCATTCGGGGCGCGGCAGCAGCCATTTGGGAAATTGGTAACGGTGGCGGGCGAACCACGGGTAAAGCCGGTCGGCCAGTTTGTCCAGCAGCGGCAGATTGGCCAGTTTCACCAGCGCAAAGCCTTGGTAGCCTTCGTACATTTTGCGCACGGCGGCCATTTTTTGCAGCATCACGCCGTCGTCCGTTAAAACGTGCAGGTAGGTGAGCGCGGCTTCGGTGGTGATGCCGTATTGCGCCAACACGGCTTCGCTGCCCTGTATTGGCACGGCTTCCATAAATCCGGCGCGGCTGTCCTGCATGATTAACTCTATTTCGCGCACGCAGATGGGGCATTCGGCATCGTAAAAAATTTTGTGCATTTTCAAATTCTCCCAAGATACGCTACTCTTCCAGCGGGGCAAAGCCGTTATATTTTTCCGCTTGCAAACGGGGTGGTGCAGGCTGCTTTTCGGACTCCGATTCGGGCTTCACGCCTTCAAAACCGCTGCGTTGTAACACCTGAATCTGTTTGCGTACCAAATGCGCCAGCACCAGCAGCAGGCTCACGCCGCCGAACACGGCCCATCGCAGGGCGTAAAGCAGGTTGTCCGCCAAACTGCGCTCGAAGTTCGGCGCAAACAGCAGCACGCACAATAGCGGTGTAAACAGAGTTAGACTCAAATACAGCCGCTGCCAGAATATGCCGCTGATTTCCTTCACTTCGTCGCGCGGGTCATTGCACAAAAAAGCCAGCACGCGCCGCAGCGATGCGCCCAAAACCAGCCAGCACACCAAGCTCACCGCCAACGATACTGCAACCTGTATCGCCATAATGTTGAATGTCTGCATATTATTCTCCTTATGCAAGGGTTTGAAAAATCAAATGAATAGGTTGTGCAGGCTGCTTTTTCACGTTGGAAATTTAACAAAATTCTGTTAAAATAAACACTTATGTTCTTTCAGGCAGCCTGCACATGAAACTGCGCCGCGCAAAATCCCATAAAACCACGCCTGACAAACCTTCCCTCATCAGCAGTATTGCGGACTATTTGACTTTGCTTCTTCCCGTTTCCATTCCCATCTTGGCGCACGGCGGTTTTGTCGAACCGCGCAACTGGCGGATAACGCTGGTTTTGGCCGTGATATTTATCCTGCCGGTTTATATGGAATACCGCAGCCAACTGCCGAAGCCCTCATGCACAGAAAAAATCTTTTTCACGCTATGGAAATGGCTGCGCCGTTTGCTGGCGTTTACCTGTGTGATACTTTTTCTCTATTTTATCGTTCTTGTTGTGCCGAATACCGCCGCTCCTATTGGGGAAAAGCTGCTGATATCCGCCTTTGTCGCCATATTAGCCCTCTATATCGCGCACTTCGGTGTTTACGGCGAGAGGAAATATCGCGGCGAGAGTTTGGCAGATGCACGCGAACGGTACAGGCGGATGAAAAAACGCTACGGCTGGCGTTGGTAATGCGCTTGTGTTTTCAGGCAGCCTGCACATTGCCTACATCGGCTTCAACACCATCAGGAAATACAGCACCACCGTGGCGCAGAAGGCCGGATAGCCCAACATTTCCCACCAGAACTGATAGCGTTTATAGCTGGTTGGCAGCGTGTTTTCTCCCTGCTGCCAAGCCGCAGCCGCCTGCCGCGCCATCTTGATTTGCAGCCACACCACCGGCAGCCAGCACGCACCGGCCAGCACATACAGCGCCAGCGTCCACTTCACCCACAGCCACGCCCCGTCCCAAGTGAACGGCATGCCCATGTAATGCAGCATCCACAAGCCCGAAAGCGGCTGGAAAATCACCGCCGGCGTGGTGAACCACCAATCCGCCTTCATCACCCATTTCGACACCACCGCCTGCGCCGCCACCGAGCCGGAACGGTTCGCCCAAAACAGATAAAACGCCGTGCCGAAGCCCGTGCCCACCATCAACGTGGCCGAAATAATGTGCAGGGTTTTAACGATTAAATACGTGTTCATTTTGCTGCTCCTATTGAAATTTACCTGTGCAGGCTGCCTGCAAAAACTTAAATTCATTTTGATTTCAAAGCATCACGCGTCTTGCCGCGACCAACGCCAGATACGTCGATTATTTCGCTCTCGCCTTTTTCAGCATGACCCTGCTGCTGTTCGGCTGGCTGTTTGTCGTGCAAGGCATCACGCCCTTCGTGCAGGGCAACGCGGACAGTGGACGCGGTTATCAGGATTGGCACTTATGGTTTTTGGCTTTTCCCTATCTGTATATCGGGCACATCGCGCTGCTTGTGTTCAACACCATCCGTCTGCTGCCGCCGCCCTATCCGCCACGTTTTGTTCATTACGCCGCGCTGCTGCTGACCCTATTGAGCGGCTGGCACGTCGGCGCGTTCATGCCGACTGCCTAGCACCCACAATGCCGCCAAAATCGGTACGTTTTTAACCAGCGGTGCAAACGGATGCAGCCACATTTCAGGCAGCCTGCACGCCACAATCACGCTATAACCCAGCACCACGACAAATTGCGCCAGCCATATAAAACGGTAATTTCTGAATTTAGTGAAACATAAAATCCCAAAAAATACGTCTAAGGCCGATGAAGCGTAAAACGCTGCCATCTGCCATTCTGCCGCAATGCCCGCCCTTCCCAGCAAATCCAACGACATATCCGTTGCCGTCAAAACAGGCTGTGCCCCGCTCCACAGCCACAAAAACCCCAGCGAAAACCGCAAGATGTCAAGCCGCTTCATTTTCAAATCTTCCGAACACATTATTCTGTCCAATACCGTCGTACTTACCGTACTGCAAAGTTGCAGTTACCATGACTGCTGTCGACAACCAAAGAGATACCATCGCCAACATCAGTTCGCTAGCCGCTAGAGGCTGCCTCAAAGGCTACCAAGCACCAATTAGTAGAAATTCTCATACGCACACTTTCCCCATGATGCAGACAACCTAAAACTTGTTTATTCATATAATTTTCTAAGTTTCTGTCGAAAGAGAAATATAGGTTTAAAAATTTAGCGGAATCATCCGCATAAGTTTAAAAGTTCAAACTACCCAACCTGTTTAAGGGCTACCTGAAACAATGTATCTATTCTGAATCTACCCTAATCCAAATACCAGCTTGAGGGTTTTCTCCGCCATTTCAGCTGTTCCGGCCGCCCCGGCTGTTCTATTTCTTCCAGCTCTTGCGGCAAGAAAAACAGCCCTAACAAAATGGCACATAGCCCGCCTAAAACGGCAAAAAACAGCAGCATGGTCAGCGATTGCAATTCAAACTTTCCTTGCTCATCAAACGATAATTGCAATCCGGTTATCAAAACCAGCCACGCTACCGTACACCCCGCACCCACGACTCCCGTATAAATAAGGCCGTATTGCGTTCGCCGCACTTGGGCACACGCCAGCCACAAGCCGCAAACTGCTGCCGGAGGAACGCCCACAAACAATGTAATTATCCAAGTAAGGGGAAACAGTAAAAGCAGAAATAGGGTTGGCAGGCTGAGTAACGCAGCACCCAGCATCGGCCCGATAAAAGCATAAGCCAACCATACCTGCCAAAACGGATAAGGCTCGTTTATACCGTGATCAGCATTATCGGATTGTGTATTGACATTAATCTTCATGCACCTTCATCCACTCTAAGCCTCCGCAAGGCTACCTGAAAATATCCGGTAATGTTTCAGGTAGCCTATTCGCCTGCAAACTGCTTCAACGGAAAAATTTCTGAATCCCCGCACCCAGCTTCAAAATCTTCACCATGGTGCCGGTGGAAAGTTTCAGCATTTCATTGGCCCAAATGGTGAGGGTGCCGATAAAGTCATTGGTTTGCCGGATTCTCTGCTGCACAGCCTCGTTTTCCTGGGCAAATTCCGAACTATCGATTAAGGCTTGCAAAAACTGCCGGGTAGGTTCAATTTCGCGCTGCATCCGCACCTCCACAATAGTCCGAAACAATGTCCATACATCATCCGAAGTGGCAAAATGATCGCGCCTGTCACCCATGATGTGCACAGTATGCACCAATAACATGCCTTGTAATTCCTTAATACTATTAGAAACATTGGAGCGAGCTATGCCTAGTGTTTCGCAAATTTCTTCGGCATTCATTGGCCTACCGATGATATACAACAGCGCATGAATCTGTGCCACGCTGCGGTTCACACCCCATTTGGAGCCCATTTCACCCCAGTGCAGGATAAATTTTTTAGTAGTTGGATTCAGTTTCATAGTAAGACACAGTTTATTTAAATCTATAATTTCTGTCAATACAGAAATTATAGATTATTTAGTTATAGCAGGATTAATGTTTGAAATAATACATCGAACAAATATACCTCTCCCCCACAACAATTGTTGTATGACAGGCAATAAGCCGTAGGAAATCGTCGTATTGTTTACATTTTTCTATGGCACGGACAGTGTTTGTTTCTGATTAAACGCTTCTTAAGCAGCTATCCGTCATTATCCAAAATATAGTGGATTAACAAAAATCAGGACAAGGCGGCAAGCCGCAGGCAGCACACACGTTACGGCAAGGCGAGACAACGCTGTACTGGTTTTTGTTAATTCACTATAAATCAGGTTTCACGTGTCTATCGACATTCTTGGCAATACTAAGTAGCCGCTCAATCAGATCTTCAAGCAAAAGCCGAAAGTGTAAACAACCCTGTTGATTTCCACAGGAAGGGGCCAGTTGAATATTAATACCCAACCGGCCTCCCCTCATTTTATATAACCCCCCTTTTTTCTCCTGCCTGGTTCAACCCAAATCGTTTCCAAGGCAGGAGAGAGGCTACCTGAAACCTTCGGGCAGCCTCTTAAAGGTAGTCTCCTAATCAGCACCTTACCTATTCCTATACCCTTATTCCTATCCCGGTTTGTTTCCATTTTGTCTTTGCTTTTGTCTTCGCCGTATTTTCTTTTCGTTGTTTTCCATAAAACACAACACCCGCCATCAGGCGGGTGTCATCAATAGGTGTTTGGCAGTGTCCTACTTTCACACGGGTAATCCGTACTATCATCGGCGCTGGTTCGTTTCACGGTCCTGTTCGGGATGGGAAGGCGTGGGACCAAACCGCTATGGCCGCCAAACTTAAACTGTACAAATCGTCAAGCCACCGCAGTATCCACTGCGGCCAATCAAATCAAACTGTTCTGTCCGGCTACAAACCAAACATCGGGTAATGTGTATCGATTCCAGTAAGCTTTATTCTATTGAGTACTCTTCCCGGTGTCTCCACACCGCAAAGCACTTCAAATGATAGAGTCAAGCCTCACGAGCAATTAGTATGGGTTAGCTGCACGCGTTGCCGCGCTTCCACACCCCACCTATCAACGTCCTGGTCTAGAACGACTCTTCAGGAGGGCTTAACCCTCAGGGAAGTCTCATCTCCAGGCAGGTTTCGCGCTTAGATGCTTTCAGCGCTTATCCTTCCCGAACTTAGCTACCCGGCGATGCCACTGGCGTGACAACCGGTACACCAGAGGTTCGTCCACTCCGGTCCTCTCGTACTAGGAGCAGCCCCTGTCAAACTTCCAACGCCCACTGCAGATAGGGACCAAACTGTCTCACGACGTTTTAAACCCAGCTCACGTACCACTTTAAATGGCGAACAGCCATACCCTTGGGACCGACTACAGCCCCAGGATGTGATGAGCCGACATCGAGGTGCCAAACTCCGCCGTCGATATGAACTCTTGGGCGGAATCAGCCTGTTATCCCCGGAGTACCTTTTATCCGTTGAGCGATGGCCCTTCCATTCAGAACCACCGGATCACTATGTCCTGCTTTCGCACCTGCTCGACTTGTCGGTCTCGCAGTTAAGCTACCTTTTGCCATTGCACTATCAGTCCGATTTCCGACCGGACCTAGGTAACCTTCGAACTCCTCCGTTACTCTTTGGGAGGAGACCGCCCCAGTCAAACTGCCTACCATGCACGGTCCCCGATCCGGTTCACGGACCTGGGTTAGAACCTCAAAGTCACCAGGGTGGTATTTCAAGGACGGCTCCACAGAAACTGGCGTCTCTGCTTCTAAGCCTCCCACCTATCCTACACAAGTGACTTCAAAGTCCAATGCAAAGCTACAGTAAAGGTTCACGGGGTCTTTCCGTCTAGCAGCGGGTAGATTGCATCTTCACAACCACTTCAACTTCGCTGAGTCTCGGGAGGAGACAGTGTGGCCATCGTTACGCCATTCGTGCGGGTCGGAACTTACCCGACAAGGAATTTCGCTACCTTAGGACCGTTATAGTTACGGCCGCCGTTTACTGGGGCTTCGATCCGATGCTCTCACATCTTCAATTAACCTTCCAGCACCGGGCAGGCGTCACACCCTATACGTCCACTTTCGTGTTTGCAGAGTGCTGTGTTTTTAATAAACAGTCGCAGCCACCGATTCTCTGCGACCCTCCAAAGCTTACGGAGTAAATCCTTTACCTCAGAGGGCATACCTTCTCCCGAAGTTACGGTATCAATTTGCCGAGTTCCTTCTCCCGAGTTCTCTCAAGCGCCTTAGAATTCTCATCCTGCCCACCTGTGTCGGTTTGCGGTACGGTTCGATTTAAGCTGGAGCTTAGTGGCTTTTCCTGGAAGCGTGGTATCAGTCACTTCGTATCCGTAGATACTCGTTATCGCTTCTCGGTGTTATGAAGAACCGGATTTGCCTAATCCTTCCACCTACCGGCTTGAACAAACTATTCCAACAGTTTGCTGACCTAACCTTCTCCGTCCCCACATCGCACTTAAATCAAGTACGGGAATATTAACCCGTTTCCCATCGACTACGCATCTCTGCCTCGCCTTAGGGGCCGACTCACCCTGCGCCGATGAACGTTGCGCAGGAAACCTTGGGCTTTCGGCGAGCGGGCTTTTCACCCGCTTTATCGCTACTCATGTCAACATTCGCACTTCTGATACCTCCAGCATTCCTTACGAAACACCTTCTCAGGCCTACAGAACGCTCCCCTACCATGCACGCTTCATTAAAACAGCTATCCCCACCTATTCATGCTCGACTTTGATGGGCGCTTTCCGTCGCTTCGCTCCGGCAAGCTGTTTTAAGGAAGCGTGCATCCGCAGCTTCGGTTATAGATTTGAGCCCCGTTACATCTTCCGCGCAGGATGACTCGACCAGTGAGCTATTACGCTTTCTTTAAATGATGGCTGCTTCTAAGCCAACATCCTGGCTGTCTAAGCCTTCCCACTTCGTTTACCACTTAATCTATCATTTGGGACCTTAGCTGGCGGTCTGGGTTGTTTCCCTTTCGACAACGGACGTTAGCACCCGCTGTCTGTCTCCCATGATTGCACTTTCCGGTATTCTGAGTTTGCCATGGGTTGGTAAGTCGCAATGACCCCCTAGCCATAACAGTGCTTTACCCCCGGAAGTGATACATGAGGCACTACCTAAATAGTTTTCGGGGAGAACCAGCTATCTCCGAGTTTGTTTAGCCTTTCACCCCTATCCACAGCTCATCCCCGCATTTTGCAACATGCGTGGGTTCGGTCCTCCAGTACCTGTTACGGCACCTTCAACCTGGCCATGGATAGATCACTCGGTTTCGGGTCTACACCCAGCAACTATGTCGCCCTATTAAGACTCGGTTTCCCTACGCCTCCCCTATCCGGTTAAGCTTGCTACTGAATGTAAGTCGTTGACCCATTATACAAAAGGTACGCAGTCACACCGCAAGGGTGCTCCCACTGTTTGTATGCATCAGGTTTCAGGTTCTATTTCACTCCCCTCCCGGGGTTCTTTTCGCCTTTCCCTCACGGTACTGGTTCACTATCGGTCGATGATGAGTATTTAGCCTTGGAGGATGGTCCCCCCATCTTCAGACAGGATTTCTCGTGCCCCGCCCTACTTGTCGTATGCTTAGTACCACTGCCGGAATTTCGGATACGGGGCTATCACCCACTATGGCGGAAGTTTCCAATTCCTTCTCCTATCCCGACGGCTATCACATACAGGCTGCTCCGCGTTCGCTCGCCACTACTTGCGGAATCTCGGTTGATTTCTTTTCCTCCGGGTACTTAGATGGTTCAGTTCTCCGGGTTCGCTTCTCTAAGCTTATGTATTGGGCTTAGGATACACATTGCTGTGTGGGTTTCCCCATTCGGACATCACCGGATCAAAGCTCTATTGCCAGCTCCCCGATGCTTTTCGCAGGCTTACACGTCCTTCGTCGCCTATCATCGCCAAGGCATCCACCTGATGCACTTATTCACTTGACTCTATCATTTGAAGTGCCTTTTTGACTTCGCCTGCGCTGCGTTGACGACAACTGGGGCTTAAGGCCTCTACTCTGATAAAGCTTACTGCTTGTTGTGTCCGAATCCTGCCTTTTGTGTTTCAGGATTCGGTCGATACAATCATCACCCAAATTCTGTATGACTTATCTCTGGATAAGCCCTACTTCGTTTGTTTGTTGATTTCGGCTTGCCAATTTGTTAAAGATCGATGCGTTTTAACTTCGCAAATAAAAATAAACTACAAACTACCGCGTAAACTGCAAGCTGCAGCAGCTTACTCGCATATTTAGCATACTTTTATTTGGAAAGTATTGTGTGGTGGAGGCAAACGGGATCGAACCGATGACCCCCTGCTTGCAAAGCAGGTGCTCTACCAACTGAGCTATGCCCCCAGTACCTGGGCGGATCTGCTCCGCTCTACGACTACTGGTGGGTCTGGGAGGACTTGAACCTCCGACCCCACGCTTATCAAGCGTGTGCTCTAACCAGCTGAGCTACAAACCCAACATTCTCTTCGCATCTGTATCCGATTACCGATAGGTGTGGATGCTCTACCCCTGCTTCTTTCTCTAGAAAGGAGGTGATCCAGCCGCAGGTTCCCCTACGGCTACCTTGTTACGACTTCACCCCAGTCATGAAGCATACCGTGGTAAGCGGGCTCCTTGCGGTTACCCTACCTACTTCTGGTATCCCCCACTCCCATGGTGTGACGGGCGGTGTGTACAAGACCCGGGAACGTATTCACCGCAGTATGCTGACCTGCGATTACTAGCGATTCCGACTTCATGCACTCGAGTTGCAGAGTGCAATCCGGACTACGATCGGTTTTCTGGGATTGGCTCCGCCTCGCGGCTTGGCTACCCTCTGTACCGACCATTGTATGACGTGTGAAGCCCTGGTCATAAGGGCCATGAGGACTTGACGTCATCCCCACCTTCCTCCGGTTTGTCACCGGCAGTCTCATTAGAGTGCCCAACTAAATGATGGCAACTAATGACAAGGGTTGCGCTCGTTGCGGGACTTAACCCAACATCTCACGACACGAGCTGACGACAGCCATGCAGCACCTGTGTTACGGCTCCCGAAGGCACCCTTCCGTCTCTGGAAGGTTCCGTACATGTCAAGACCAGGTAAGGTTCTTCGCGTTGCATCGAATTAATCCACATCATCCACCGCTTGTGCGGGTCCCCGTCAATTCCTTTGAGTTTTAATCTTGCGACCGTACTCCCCAGGCGGTCGATTTCACGCGTTAGCTACGCTACTAAGCAATCAAGTTGCCCAACAGCTAATCGACATCGTTTAGGGCGTGGACTACCAGGGTATCTAATCCTGTTTGCTACCCACGCTTTCGAGCATGAACGTCAGTATTATCCCAGGGGGCTGCCTTCGCCATCGGTATTCCTCCACATCTCTACGCATTTCACTGCTACACGTGGAATTCTACCCCCTCTGACATACTCTAGCTACCCAGTTCAGAACGCAGTTCCCAGGTTAAGCCCGGGGATTTCACATCCTGCTTAAGTAACCGTCTGCGCTCGCTTTACGCCCAGTAATTCCGATTAACGCTCGCACCCTACGTATTACCGCGGCTGCTGGCACGTAGTTAGCCGGTGCTTATTCTTTAGGTACCGTCAGCAAAAAGTGGTATTAGCACTTCCCTTTTCTTCCCTAACAAAAGTACTTTACAACCCGAAGGCCTTCTTCATACACGCGGCATGGCTGGATCAGGGTTGCCCCCATTGTCCAAAATTCCCCACTGCTGCCTCCCGTAGGAGTCTGGGCCGTGTCTCAGTCCCAGTGTGGCGGATCGTCCTCTCAGACCCGCTACTGATCGTCGCCTTGGTAGGCCTTTACCCCACCAACTAGCTAATCAGTTATCGGCCGCTCGAATAACGCGAGGTCTTGCGATCCCCCGCTTTCTCCCTCAGGACGTATGCGGTATTAGCCAATCTTTCGATTGGTTATCCCCCATTACTCGGTACGTTCCGATATCTTACTCACCCGTTCGCCACTCGCCGGACAGTAGTGCAAGCACTACCCCGCTGCCGTTCGACTTGCATGTGTAAAGCATGCCGCCAGCGTTCAATCTGAGCCAGGATCAAACTCTTATGTTCAATCTCTAACTTAATAACTTCTGGTCTGCTTCAAAGAAACCGACAGGACAATGTCAAACATCGTCTTGTCTTCTTCTCAACAGTGCAGGTGTAAAACACCCACACTTATCGGTAATCTGATTGTTAAAGAGCTGCCGAACCAAACTGACGCATAATCACAACTGCAAACAGTAAATAATCAAACCGCAAACAGCAAATTGTGCCGTAAGGAACAGCGAAGATGCGAACTATACGCCGCCAAAAAAACTTTGTCAAATACCTAAAAATAAAATATCGAACAAAAATGACTAAGCCTCTAAGGAAAAATGAAATTTAACCGGCACAAATACAACCATCCATAGGCTACCTGAAAAAGTAGTCAGTACAAAAATAGCCGGGCAACTGCCCGGCTACAACCTCTTTCACACTAAAACCATTCAGAACAATCCGCTAATCACCCCATCTTCATCCACGTCAATCCGCTCTGCAGCCGGCACTTTAGGCAAACCTGGCATTTTCATCATATTGCCACACAACACCACCACGAACCCCGCCCCAGCAGATAAGGTCAGCCCACGCACAGTGATACGAAAGCCTTGTGGTGCACCCAGCAGTTTAGCGTTATCACTGAACGAATATTGCGTTTTTGCCATACAAATCGGCAATTTATCCCAACCCAATCTTTCCAAGTTGGCAATATCGGCCAAAGTCTCCGAACTAAAATCCACATCTTCCGCACCATAAATCCGTTGCGCGATGGTGCGAATTTTTTCCGGAATACTTTTCTCCACGTCATAACAGAAACTAAATTGTGCAGATGATTGTTCGGCAGCAGCAACCACTTTATGCGCCAAATCCTCACCTCCGGCTCCACCTTTACCCCATACTTCGGTAAACGAGATTTCCGCACCGCGTTTACGGCAGGCATCAGCCACTAAATCTAATTCAGCCTGCGTATCGGCACTGAAGCGGTTGAGCGCAACCACTACCGGCAAGCCAAATACATTTTTCAGATTATCGATATGCCGCAACAAGTTGGGCAATCCTTTTTCCAATGCAACCAGATTTTCACCAGCTAACTCCTCTTTGGGCAAACCGCCGTTATATTTCAATGCCCGTACGGTAGCCACCACCACCGCAGCATCCGGCCGCAAACCGGACAACCGGCACTTGATATCGCAGAATTTCTCGGCACCCAAATCCGCACCAAACCCGGCTTCGGTAACAGCATAATCGGCCAGATGACAAGCCAATCGCGTGGCGACAACCGAATTGCAACCATGGGCAATATTAGCGAACGGACCGCCATGCACAAAAGCAGGCGTACCTTCAATGGTTTGAACAAGATTGGGTTTAATGGCATCTTTTAATAATGCCGCCATTGCGCCCTGTGCTTTCAAATCGCGTGCATACACCGGGCTGCCATCTTTTGTATGCGCCACCAACATATTACCCAGCCTCTGCTTGAGGTCGGTAATATCCTTGGCCAAACAAAATACAGCCATCACTTCGGAAGCAACAGTTATATCAAAACCATCATCACGCATCACACCATCAGCAGTTTTACCTAACCCGCCGATAATATTACGCAAATGGCGGTCATTCATATCCACTGCACGTCGCCATAAAATCCGTTTTGGATCGATATTAAGCGCATTACCGTGATGGATATGGTTATCAATAAGGGCAGCCAAAAGGTTGTTTGCAGCACCGATAGCGTGGAAATCGCCAGTAAAATGCAGATTGATGTCTTCCATAGGAAGCACTTGGGCATAGCCGCCGCCAGCCGCCCCGCCTTTGATGCCGAATACCGGGCCGAGCGAAGGTTCGCGCAAGGCAATAACAGCTTTTTTACCGATACGGTTGAGTGCATCGGCCAAACCAATGGTGACTGTTGTTTTCCCTTCCCCGGCAGGTGTAGGGCTGATAGCGGTTACCAAAATAAGCTTGCCCCGTTTTTCAGGTAGCCTGAATGCATCATCCGGATTGATTTTGGCTTTATATTTGCCGTAATGCTCCAGTTGCTCCGGCTTCAAGCCGAGCTTGGCGGCGATTTCATCGATGTGCCTAATGGAAGCGGCTTGGACAATTTGTACGTCGGACAATTGAGGCATAACAGTCTCCAAATTAAATGATCAAAAAAGAAGAGCATGGCACTCGGGATTGTAACCTAAATCAGTTGATAAGAAACAAACATTCATCATTAGATATTGCGATCGTAAAATGATTGAAGCTAATACTAGCTGGCGAAGTAAAAACTGAGAAATAAGCAAAAGAGCGGGCATACCACCCGCTCTTTAATCGACATCATCAAGACTAACCCATAATTTTTAAAGCTGGAAACAAGCCTCGCAAACCGGCCAATACAATCTCCACCGCGATGGCTGCCAGCAGCAGGCCGGACACACGATTAATAATTTTGATGCCTACATTACCGAGTATTTTGCTCAGCCTGGCCGCACCGGCCAAAATCAAATAACAGGTTACCCCTACCATAAAGCAGGCAATCAACAATTCCAATGCACCCCGCCATGTTTCCACATGGCTGCTGTAAATAATCACAATGGAAAAACCGCCCGGGCCAACAATAATCGGCGTGGCCATCGGTACAACGGCAAAAGCAAATTGTTTCTCCGGCGGTAAGCTTGAATGCTGCCTATGCAAATCAGGCTTCACCGGGTCGTCATCCCCGCCCATCATGCTCATGGCAATCACAAATACCAAAATACCACCAGCAATTTGGAAGGCCGGAATACTGATACCTAAAACTTTCAACAACGGCGTACCAATCACCCCCGCTACCACCATACAAATAAACGCACTAATCGACACCAGGCGTGCAGTTTTGCGCTGTTCCCTCAACGTAAAGTCTGCCGTCTTATCCACAAAATAACCAAGCGCAATCAATGGATTATTTAAAACAATCAAACCGGTAAACAAATATAAGATATGAGTAATCATCTTTTCTCTCATTAAACATCAAATCAGTCAGACAACAGCGCCACGGCTTCATCTACGCTCGGCATGGCTGCGAAACGACCGCGCATAATATCGAAATTATGGTGTTCATACAGCTCTTTAGCCGACCAGCGGCCATTATCCAGCGTGCTGTTGGCCCCTTCCGGCAAAATCACTTCAAAGCCCAAATCGCTGGCAGCCCGTACCGTAGCTTCCACGCAATATTCAGTCATCATGCCAACCACCACTAAGCGCTCAACTCCGTTGCCACGCAGGTAATCCAGCAAATCCGTACCGCGAAAAGCGCTGTTATACCATTTATCCACCACTTTCTCACCGGCCTGCGGTGCAACGGCCGCAGCAATCTGCCAACCGGGCGAGTTCGGTGCAAAGGGCGAGTCCAACTCATTATGCCGCACATAGATGACTTCACGCCCGTGTGCGCGTGCAGCAAGCAGCATTCGACCGATGGCATCCAACATCTCCGCCCCGCGATAAGCCCCCATATCCAGCAAGACCTGCTGGGTATCGATAACCAATAAAACCGTTTTCTTCATTACGCTCTTTCCGTGGCCAAGGCTACCTGAAAATGCTTGTTTCCATGAAGCCGAAATACTCGTTTCCAAACAGCCCAAAAGAATAACCCCGGCATTCGGCCGGAGAACTGCCGCCATTCTATACGGGCGGCACAAGCTTTGCCACGACCAGATGCCGTATCAGGTCAAATATATTGCAAATTCAACACACATATCGCCACCCTTCTCAGCAACCACCTCATCTATAACAAAGGCTACCTGAAATTTCAGGTAGCCTTTTTCAGGTAGCCTCCACCGCCCTACATCTTACTCTGCTGGTTACTGATGCCCATCAGCATGGCCACAATAATCATGATAGAAAGCGTGGCCGTACCGCCGTAGCTTACCAGCGGCAGCGGCACGCCCACCACAGGCAGGATACCGCTCACCATGCCCATATTCACAAACACATAGCAAAACAACGTCATGGTCAGCGCGCCGGCCAGGGTGCGGCTGTAGAGCGTGGGGGCTTTGGCGGCAATATAGAGGCCGCGCCCCAGCATGATGGTATACACCGTCAGCAGCAGGATATTGCCAATGAGGCCGAATTCTTCGCCATACACGGCAAAGATGAAATCGGTGGTGGATTCGGGAATGTAGTCGAGATGCGTCTGCGTACCGTTGAGCCAGCCCTTGCCCCACACCCCGCCGGAGCCGATGGCGGTCATCGACTGCAGAATATGGTAGCCCGCACCCAGCGGGTCTTTAGTCGGATCGAGCAGGGTCAGCACGCGGGTACGCTGGTAATCGTGCATACCGTATTGCCACAACAGCGGCAGCGAGGCGAAAAAGCCGACCACGGCCACCGCAATCGCCCGCCACGGCAGCCCGGCAAAAAACATCACAAACAGCCCGGACGCCATAATCAGCACCGCTGTGCCCAAATCGGGCTGTTTCAGAATCAGAAAGCCCGGCACGGCCACCAGCGCCAGCGCGGCCAGATAATGCTGCCAGCCCAGCTCGGTTTCATGTTTCTGCAAATACCACGCCACCGTCATCGGCAGCGCGATTTTCATCAACTCCGAGGGCTGCAGGCGGATGATGCCCAGATTCAGCCAGCGCTGCGAGCCGTTCACAATCACACCGAAAAAATGCACGCCCACCAACATCAGCAGGCTCACCCCGTACAGCACGATGGCGAAATTGCTCAGCACCTGCGGCCGCGTGCGGGCAATGCACCACAGCAGCACAAAGCCCAATACCGTATGCAGGGTTTTGTTTTCCAGCTGGCCGATGCTTTGGCCGTCGGCCGAATACAGCAGGAACAGGCTCATCACATAAATGGCCAGCATGCTGTAAAACAGCCACATATCCATCGGCTCCCAAATTTTCCGCCAGTAGCGGCGGACGGCATGTTCAGACAGGTGTTGCATATTATCGAACCTCGGATGCGGCAGCCGGGAGGCTACCTGAAACCGCCCGGTAGGCAGACAGGGTGCGTTCCGACTGGGCGTGAACCAGCGGGTATTCGGCCTGGCTCATTGCGCCCGCGCTGGGAACGGCAGGCTTGGGCAGCGGCAGGTTTTTGCCGTTTTCACCCTGCAGCTGCAGCAGGTAGAAGTCGGCCAGCTGGCGGGCAATCGGCGCGGCATTCGCGCCCCACCCGCCGTTTTCCAACAGCACGGCGATGGCTATTTTCGGATTATCTGCCGGCGCAAAGGCAATGAACCAGGCATGGTCTCGATGGCGTTCGGCCAGCGCGGCTGCGTTATACGATGCGCCCTGCCGAATCTGCACCACTTGCGCCGTACCTGTTTTGCCGCCCATACTGTATTTCAACCCCACGCCCACGCGCCAGGCCGTTCCGCCCGGGCGCAACACGCGCTCCATACTCTGCTTCACAAAAGTGAAATACTCCGGCTTGAACGGCAGGGTGGCGCTGGGCTGGGTGCCCACCAGAATACGGGTTTGCTTTTGGTGGTCGATGAGTTCGCGCACCAAGTGCGGCCGATACATCACGCCGTTATTGGCCAGCGTGGCGGTGGCATGTGCCATCTGCAGCGGCGTGTAGGCGTTAAAGCCCTGGCCTATGCTGATGGTTACCATATCGGCAGGCTTCCACTGGCGGGCGGTTTCGTTTTTGGCATGGGCAAAGCGCCGCGCCTTCCATTCCGGGCTGGGCAAGATACCTTTGTATTCGTTGGGCAAATCGATGCCTGTCGGCTGGCCGAAACCAAAGTGCGCCAGATAGGGATAAGCCTTTTCTATGCCCATTTCGTAGCCCAGGCGGTAGAAAAAGGTGTCGGATGACACTTGGATGGCCTTACCCAAATTGGCCGAACCATGCCCGCTGCGCACCGAATCGCGGAACTGGTGGCGGCTGCCGGGAATACTCCACGCACCGGGCGCGGGCAGCACGGTGTTAGGCGTAATCTGCCCGCTTTGCAGCGCGGCCATGCCCATAAATGGTTTGAAAGTAGAGCCGGGGGGATACAGTCCTTGAGTAACGCGGTTGATGAGCGGTTTTTGCCAATCATCATTCAGGCTTTTCCAGGTATCGCTGTCGATGCCGTCGATAAACAGGTTGGCATCGTAAGTCGGCTTCGACACCAGCGCCAGTACGCCGCCGGTTTGCGGATCGATGGCCACCACCGCGCCGCGCCGGTTGCCCAACAATTCGCTGGCTTTTTGTTGCATGCGGATATCCAGCGACAGGCGCAGGGTTTGTCCGCTCACGGCCGGGGCGGTTTTCAGGGTACGCACAATATTGCCCTGTGCGTCTTTTTCCACCTCCTGATAGCCGGGCATACCGTGCAGCTGCTGTTCGTAGAAGTTTTCCAGGCCCATTTTGCCGATATGGGTGGTGCCGCGATAAAGTTCGTAGCGGTCTTCGCTTTCCAGCTGGTCGCGGTCTTTGTCGCTGATGCGGCCGATATAGCCGACAATATGGGTGGTGAGCCCGCCGTAGGGGTATTCGCGGAAGGTACGGGCGTTCACTTCCACGCCTTTGAAGCGGAACAACACCGCCGCCAGCCTTGCCGCTTCTTCGGTGCTCAGTTTCAATTTCAACGGAATGCGTTCATAGGAGCGGGATTCGGCACGGAAGCGTTGGAAGCGCTTCACATCGGCCTCGCTGATTTCCACATACTGGCTCAAGGCCGGTATCAAATCCTCCACTTTCATTTCCAGCTCGTTGGGAATGACTTCCAGCGAATAGGCCGGATAATTGTGCGCCAGCACCACGCCGTTCACATCGGTGATTTCGCCGCGAATCGGCGGGGTGGGGATAAGAGAGATGCGGTTGGCGGCGGCTTTATCCACAAATTCCTCGTGCCGGGCTACCTGAAGCCGCACAAACTGCCACACCAGCACGCAGAAAAACACCAAAATCATGACAAACGCCACCACCAGCCGCAGCAGGTAATCCTTCTGTCGGCTACGGGGCGGCGCTTTAACAGGCCTGTAATGATGACTCGGCTTCATTTGCGGGAACGGCGGTAGTGGGCGATGGCGAGCATCATATTGTTCAACTGCGGCCACAGCAGGCCGGTAACGACTGAAGGCAGCCACAGCCGCCACAAAGAAAACGGCTGCTGTTGAAACAGGCTGACCAAGAAAATCACCAACTGGCTCACCAACACCGCGCCGGCCACGGCAACAGCCTGCCAGCCAAAGGAATTGAGCGCAACCTGCCGCCGGTTGCGTTCAATCAGAAATGCAGCCACGGTATAAGCCAAGCCGTGCTGCCCCAGCAGCGAATTGGTACCGATATCCACCAACAGGCCGAGGCAGAACGCCACGCCGATACCGATAAGCTGAGGCCGGTGCAACAGCCAATAAGCCAGCATAATCAGCGTGAAATCAGGCAGGGGGTACACCCAAGGCGGGGAAATCGGGATGAAATCGAAGAGCAACACCAGCAAAAAGCTGAATGCCACCCAGCGTTTGGGCGTGGATTCTTGGAGCGGGGAAATCGGAGACATACTGCTTATTCCTGCGTCTCTTGTTCGGCAGCCGGTTCGGAAGCGGTTTCAGGTAGCCTTACTGCCGCCTGCGGTTTTTGCGGAATCACCAGCACATAATTGCTGCTGCTCAAATTGGCTGCCGGTGTCAGCACGGTGCGGTAATACGGCGTGCCGGAATTGCGGTCGGCACTCACCACCTTGGCAATCGGGATGCCGGCCGGATAGATGCTGTCGATGCCGGAAGTAACCAGCAAATCGCCCTCTTTCAACTCCGCCGAAACCGGGAAATAACGCAAATCCAGCGTTTCGCCGCGCCCGTACACCAACGTACGTACGCCGCTTTCGGCCACCATCGCCGGAATCACCGACTGGCGGTTGTTAATCAGCGTAACCTCCGCCGTGGCCGGCTGTACGGCGGTTATCTGACCGATGAGGCCTTTTTCGTCGCTCACCGGGTCGCCGATACGGATACCGCTGCTGCTGCCTTTGGTAACCAATAGGCGGTTGGTCTGCGGAATACGGCCGTTAGACACCACCTCTGCCAGCACGGCTTTGGGTGCAAGTAGCGGCTGCAGGCGGTTTAACGTTTTCAATGCAGCTAATTCGCGGGCTGCCGGAGTTTGCAGCTGCAACTGCATATTCAGACGGGCATTTTCCTCTTTCAAGCGGCTGTTTTCGGCGAGCAAATCCTGCTTGTCGCGCAGAAACGCCGTGCCGCCGCTTACCCATTGGGCAGGCTGGCGCGCCGCCCATTGCAAGGGGTAGAGCCCGGCGGAAACATAAGACTTGCCTTGCTGCAATGCCGCATAACGGTTGTCCAGCACCATCAACGCTATCGACAGCATGCCCAACAGCACCAGCTTGCCGGCTGGCGTGATAATCGGGCTGACAAAATTAATTTCTTGCGACATAAAGGGAATAACAGGCTACCTGAAAAACTGAAAGCGCCACACCTTGCGGGCATCTCCGGCGGCATAGAAACCGGCATCCCGCAAATGGCTGGCCATGCGGAATGCCGGAAAAGAGAAATTATACGGTAGTGAACACCGAGTTCATCTTGCCGATTAAATCCAGCGCCTTGCCGGAACCGCGTACCACGCAGGTAAGCGGGTCTTCGGCAATGCTCACCGGCAGGCCGGTTTCCTCGGAAAGCAAGCGGTCCAGGCCGTTGAGCAGAGCGCCGCCACCGGTCAGCACCAAGCCGCGGTCGGCAATATCCGCACCCAATTCCGGCGGAGTTTCCTCCAATGCGGTTTTCACCGCCTGCACAATCTGATTCAACGGCTCGGTCAGCGCCTCTAGAACCTCATTGGAACTGATGGTGAACGCACGCGGCACGCCTTCGGCTAAGTTGCGGCCTTTGGCCTCGATTTCCCGAACCGCATTGCCCGGGAAGGCCGTGCCAATGGCCTTTTTGATTTCCTCGGCAGTGGCTTCGCCAATCAGCATGCCGTAGTTGCGGCGCACATAATTGATGATGGCTTCGTCAAACGCGTCGCCCGCCACCCGCACGGAGTGGGAATACACCACGCCCGACAAAGAAATAATGCCCACCTCGGTGGTACCGCCGCCGATGTCCACCACCATGGAGCCGGTCGGCTCTTCAATCGGCAAACCCGCACCGATGGCTGCTGCCATCGGCTCTTCAATCAAATTTACCGAAGCCGCACCGGCAGCCTGTGCCGAATCATGAATCGCCTTGCGCTCCACCTGAGTAGAGCCGCAGGGGACGCAGATAACAATACGCGGTGTAGCGGCGAAGCGGCTGTTGTTTACCTTGCGAATAAAATGCTTGAGCATTTTCTCGGTAACATTGAAATTGGCAATCACCCCGTCCTTCATCGGGCGCACCGTCTGGATACTGCCGGGTGTACGCCCCAGCATGCGCTTGGCTTCCGCGCCCACCGCCACCGTGGCGTTTTTATTGTTGCTCATGTCGTTGGGCAGCGCCACCACCGAAGGTTCGTCCAAAACGATACCGCGGCCTTTGATGTAAATCAGGGTGTTGGCCGTACCTAAATCGATGGCCAGATCATTAGAGAAATATCGGGTGAGAAAGCGGAACATTGCTTTAAATCCTAGCGTTTGAATACTGATGAATACTTTAAAGAAACCAAGCCTGTGGAGAGATTGGCACTACTTCGCACAGCCTTATTCTCATGCTGTGCCGAGAGACAGGCTTTTAGGCTATAATCCGAACTTTGCAAGCCAGCCTCAAAAGAAACGCGTAATCATACCTGAGATTGGGCTGTTTGCTAAACATAATTTAAGGAATTTTTATGTCGCTTACACTTTCCGACGTTGAAAAAATCGCCCGCCTCTCGCGCTTAAGCCTAACTGAAGCCGAGAAAGCCGCCACTCTCGACGAGCTCAACGGCATTTTCGCCATGGTGGCGCAAATGCAAATCGTGAACACCGACGGTGTCGAACCGATGACCCACCCGCACGAACTCGCGCTGCGCCTGCGTGCCGACCAAGTAACGGAAACCGACCACGCCGCCGAATATCAGGCTTGCGCCCCCGAAGTGCGCGACCGTTTGTATATCGTGCCGCAGGTGATTGAGGAGTAATTTTCAGGCAGCCTCAATCCCTGAAGGCTACCTGAAAACACAAACCGAATATCCCGCATGGCAACGGCAAATACCAATCCATGATAAGCATACCCTCCCTGTTCCACGCTTGCCAAGCCGAGTAATCAAGCCGTCTGCCAACTCAACTCCGCAGGTAATTTGAGCAGCGCTTCATAAAATTGTTGCAAGCCGTGTGCGGCCACGTTAGTGCAGCCGAATAAATCTGCCCGCAAGATTTTCAGGTAGCCTCAAAGCGGCAAAGGCTACCTGAAAGCCGTATCCCATAATTTAGCTTAACCATTTTCATCAAAAAGATATGTCTGCCAACACCAACACCGTCATTCTTACCATTGTCAGCACCGCTGCGCTGCTGGCCGCCTATCATTTCGGCTTCAGCCGCCCTGCCATCAGCAGGGAAACGCAACAGGCTGTGGCTCAAGCGGCTTCCGATATCGAGCAGCGGCAAGCAGAACGCAGCCGCCGCGAAATCGCCGTCGCCGCATCGGAAATCATCCATAATGAAATCAGGCAGGCTAACGAGCAGGCCGTCCAAAACGCGGTGCGCAACAATATTGTGTTTAACGGCTTCTCGTCTGCCAGCGGCCTTTGTATCAATATTGCCGAATTTCTCGCCGACCACGGCCGCCTGCCCGACAATTTGAATGAAATCGGCTGGGCAGGCGGCGTAACCAGCGTGAACCTGTCCGCCATCGAAATGCGGCCGGGCGGCATACTGGTTTTGCGCTTCAATCCTGAAAAACTGCGCGGCACCATCATCCTCACACCGCAAACCAATATGGAAGCCAGGATGATTACAGGCTGGGACTGCACCAGCCCCGATATCGACTTCATTGCCGAAGCCCTGCCCGAATGCCGATATCAACGCTGAACGCACAATATTTGTTTTCAGGCAGCCTGCATATCAAACTGCACTGCTCGCCAAACAGAGACTTAACATACTGGTGTGGCTGCTCAGCGAGGCTGGCAAACCGAAGATTTACATTACCGATATTTCCCGTTTTCAGGCAGCCTATTTGCAAACCGCCGCCAGCAGGGTTTTCAGATGGCCTGAAACAAACAATACGGTTTTCTGCGAAACCCAACCACAGCTTCGACAAACAAAACCAAAGGAATACTATGAAAGGAAAAATCGTCCAATGGCACGATGAAAAAGGCTACGGCTTTATTCAGATAGAAGACAGCAACAGAAAAATTTTCTGCCACATTTCCGATTTCGCGCAACGGCAGCCACGCCCGCAGGAAGGTGAAGCGGTTTCATTTGATGTCGTTAGCAACGAGCAAGGGAAATTTGCTGCCAAAAGAATCCGTTACATTGGTCGAACCGCACCGGATAAATCGCACGCTCGCCGCCGACAAACTACACACGACAGACATGGTGAAAACCGCTCATCACTCGGCAGCCTGTTGGCAAGCGGCTTAACGTTGGCATTTCTCGGCTTCATCGGTTATCAGATTTACCAGTTTGCCGCCGCCAAATTTACGTCCAAACAGCCGAACACGCCGAAAGCCGCACCATTTGCCGCAACATCCAATGCGTCCAAATACCGCGCTGCGACGGCAGAACGCATTGTTCGCAAATGACTTCTTGCGAAGAAGCGACATGGTTTCTGCGAAACTGCGCCGGAACAGAAATGGACGGTGACGGCGACGGCATACCGTGCGAACAGCAACTGTGCCGATAAATCTTCAGGTAGCCCGAATTCCCACAGACAAGCAGCCTGCACCCCATCCCCCTTTTAAACTCCCATTGAATTCCAACCGAAAGACTCTCATGACCCAATACACCCTCACCCAAGCCAGCCAACTGCTGCAATCCAAACAAATCTCCGCCGTCGAACTGGCAACCGAATATCTTGCCGCCATTGCTGCGCAAAACCCGGCTATCAACGGCTACATCACTCTCGACCAAGACAAGACCCTTGCCGAAGCCCGTGCCGCCGACGCGCGTATCGCGCAAGGTAACGCTACCGCACTCACCGGCGTACCCATCGCCTACAAAGATATTTTCTGTCAAACAGGTTGGCGCAGCGCGTGCAGCTCCAAGATGCTGGACAATTTCGTTTCGCCCTACACTGCCACCGTTGTACAAAATCTGCTCGACGAAGGCATGGTAACGCTCGGCCGTACCAATATGGACGAGTTTGCCATGGGTTCTACCAACGAAACCTCGTTCTACGGCGCGACTAAAAATCCGTGGAATCTTGAGCATGTCCCAGGCGGTTCGTCCGGCGGCTCCGCAGCCGTTGTGGCAGCGCGTCTTGCTCCCGTCGCACTCGGTTCCGATACCGGCGGCTCCATCCGTCAGCCTGCTTCACACTGCGGCATCACCGGCATCAAACCTACCTACGGCACGGTTTCCCGCTTTGGCATGGTTGCCTACGCCTCCAGTTTCGACCAAGCCGGTCCGATGGCGCAAACCGCCGAAGACTGCGCGATTTTGCTCAATGCAATGGCGAGCTTTGACGAGCGCGATTCCACCAGCTTGGAACGCAGCAAAGAAGACTACACCTGCGATTTGGACAAACCGCTCAAAGGCATGAAAATCGGCCTGCCTAAAGAATATTTCGGCGAAGGCGCGGATGCCGATGTGCAGGCTGCTTTACAAAACGTCATCAAACTTTTAAAAGCGCAAGGCGCGGAAACCATCGAAGTTTCCCTGCCGCAAACCGCCCTGTCCATCCCCGCTTACTACGTCCTCGCTTCCGCCGAAGCCAGTACCAACCTTTCCCGCTACGACGGTGTACGCTACGGCCACCGCGCCGCGCAATTCGGCGACCTTGAAGAAATGTACAGCAACACCCGCGCAGAAGGCTTTGGCAGCGAAGTCAAACGCCGCATCATGATCGGCACTTATGTGTTGTCGCACGGCTACTACGATGCCTATTACCTGAAAGCCCAAAAACTGCGCCGCCTCGTTGCCAACGATTTTCAGACGGCCTTCGCGCAATGCGACTTCATCCTCGCCCCGACTGCCCCCACCGCCGCCCCCAAACTCGGCAGCGACATCCACGATCCCGTACAGATGTACCTTTCCGACATCTACACCATCGCTGTGAATCTGGCAGGACTACCCGCCCTGACCCTGCCCGCAGGTTTCAGCAGCAGCGGACTACCCATCGGAGTGCAATTTATCGGCAACCACTTCTCCGAAGCCAAAATCCTTGGCGCAGCGCATCAAGTACAACTGGCGAGCGATTGGCATACGAAAGTGCCGGTGTGAAAGTTTTCAGGTAGCCTTTAAGGCCGTCTGAAAAAGGCTACCTGTAAATAGTGGAATACGTAGCATTATTGTTTTGAATCATCTTTTTCAGGTAGCCTGAAGTAATGTCCCAATTAAAAATTCCAGAAAACTACAACAAACTACTCAAAAAATATGAAGGTCTAGATGGCACACTCAAACAGGAGCAAGACCAATTTGGCTACGAGTTGTTTACCGAAACCCATATTTTTTACAACTCAGATGAAATCCGAAAATACAGCCGCGAGCTACCCAAGGATTTCCCCACAGAGGAAGCTGAAGAATATACCGACTACCAAAAGCAAAACGAATACGATTTAGGCTATATCACCAATTTCTCGCAAATCCTCTTATTCGGTGTTGATGGCAGCGACTGCCCGTTTTGTATGGATTTCACAGAAAACAAAGAAACGCCTCGTGTGATTTATTGGGATGACGGCGAGCTGACATGGCGTGTTATTGCCGATTCGTTGGAAAATTTCTTTGACTTATTTGAATGGGAATAGCTTGTAAATTAGGTAGTTATAACCTATACCGCTTCCCTACTTATGAGGCTACCTGAAAATTTAAAACGGAAAACAAAGATTAAAGAGGAAAACATTTATGCCACAGTTTATCCCTGAACTGAGCGACCATATCCGCAAAGCCATGACCGCAGGCGAGCGTAAAACTACCGATTTCCTGCGCGAATATTTGGCCGAAGACTGCATCGTTTGGTACAACGTGCCGATGGGTAAGAAACGGCTGTATGCCGATTTCCTCGTACTGTTTCCAAACAGGGGGTTGTTGTGCTTGGAAGTAAAGGATTGGGCGGGCAACAGCTTTAGGCGCATGACCCAGACCGAATGCGAAATGGTGTTCGAGCACACCGCGAAAACAGTAAAACACCCGTTGGAGCAGGCGCGCGGCTATATGTTACAAATCATCGACTTGTTATCAAAAGAAACCCGCTTGCAGCACACCGGGGGCGAATACAAAGGCAGGCTGCGCATCCCCTACGCGCACGGCGTAGTTTTTACCCGTTTCAACCGCAGCGACATCGCCAAAATTACCGACATTGCCAAATTCGACCATCTGATGCCGCACACGCAAACGCTGTATAAAGACGATTTGAAAAGCGGGCAGGGCAACGCGCACATCGACGACAGGCTGGCCGCCATGTTCCCCTACCGTATCGAATGCAGCCTGAGCCGCAGCGAAACCGACCTCATCCGTTGGCATTTGTTTCCGGAAGTCCGTATCAACCCGCCCGAGCAGCAAGAACTGTTCGCGGACGACCAGGCCGACAGCAAAACGAAAGAGCAGTCTGAGCACCCAGCTGCCGATACCCTGCCACACCCCATCGCCGCGCCCGACATCATCAAAATCATGGATATTCAGCAGGAGCAGCTTGCCCGCAGCATCGGCGGCGGCCACCGCGTCATCCATGGCGTGGCAGGCAGCGGCAAGACCCTGATTTTGCTGATGCGCTGCCAATACCTGGCCGAACAGTCCGACAAACCCGTTTTAGTGCTGTGCTACAACCGCGTATTGGCCGATAAATTACGTACCGCCGTGGCCGACAAAGGCTTGGCGGAAAAAGTGGAGGTGTGCAGCTTCCACCAATGGTGCGGCAAACTGCAAAAGGCATACGGGCTGGACACGCCCGAGCGCTACCGCCACCTGCCCGGTTACGAACACGCCCCGCTGACCGTGCTGCAAGCCATGCACGACGGCACACTGCCCGGCGGCCGCTACGGCGCAGTGCTCATTGACGAAGGCCACGATTTTGAAGCCGACTGGCTGCGCCTGAGCGTGCATATGCTCGACGCCGACAACGGCCATTTGCTGCTGCTCTACGATGATGCCCAGGCCATCTACAAAAAAAGCGGCGCAGGCTTGGGCTTCACCCTGTCCAGCGTCGGCATCAAAGCCCAAGGCCGCACTACCATCCTGCGCCTGAACTACCGCAATACCAAAGAAATCATCGGATTCGCCTACCTGTTTGCCCAAAACAAAATGCAGCCGCACGAAAGCGGCGAAGACGGCGTACCGCTGGTCGAGCCCGAAGCCGCAGGCGTAAACGGCATTTCGCCCTATATCAAAGAATGCCCCGACTGGCAGGGCGAGCTCGACTACCTTGCCCGCTGCCTCGACAAATGGCTCAAAGACCGCATTCCGCCGCAAGACATCGCCGTCATCTGCTACAACAAAGAACAATGCAACGACGTTGCCAAACTGTTGAAACAAAAAGGTATCCGCCACTCCCTGCATTACGGCGGTAGCAAAAAGGCCTACAATCCGCACGACAACGCTGTTGCCGTCTTTACTATGCACAGCAGCAAAGGTCTCGAATTCCAGCGCGTGATGCTGATGGGCATCTGTACCTTGAAGCATAAAGACGCCAACCAGGAAGCCGACAACACGCGCCTGCTCTACGTTGCCATGACCCGCGCCCAAAGCTACCTGATGATTACCCTTTCCGGCAGCGGCCTCTACCAAAGCCGCCTGCTCGACAGTTATCGGCAGTTCAAGCAGTTAAACGACAACAATGCATATAAGGCTACCTGAAAGCAATTTAAGATTACTAACCAGCATGAATACCCAACCCATGAAACTTTTCAGGTAGCCTTTGAGGCCGTCTGAAAACCTATTTAACCACCTAACACTGCCTGCAAGACTACCTGAAACCATGACCACCACCGACTTCATCCAAATCATCGGCACCGCCGCCTTCGCCGTGTCCGGCTACCTCGTCGGCTACAGCAAGCGGCTCGACGTGCTCGGCGTGGTCATCACCGCCTTGCTTACTGCCGTGGGCGGCGGCATGATGCGCGATGCGCTGGTAGGACATGTGCCGCAGGTGTTCCGGCATACCGACGCGCTGATTGTGGTATTTGCCACCCTCACTATCGCTTGGCTGCTGCACGTACAACGCTACCGCCGCACCCACCTTGCCGCCGCCTTCCTGATTGCCGACGCCATCGGCCTGGCCGCCTTCAGCATCACCGGTGCACAAATCGGCATTAGCCTGCAGCTCAACCTGTTCGGCGTGATCGTGCTCGCCTTCGTCACCGCCGTGGGCGGCGGCATTGCCCGCGATATTTTGGTGAACGACGTACCCATCATATTGCGTGCCGACCTCTACGGCAGCGTCGCCATCTTTATCGGCGGGCTGATATATTTCCTCGCGCGGCTCGGCTGGATAAACGCCTTCACCCTGCACCTGCTGTTCGCTGCCGGCCTCGCCCTACGGCTGGCCGCCTACCGCTTCCACTGGCAGCTGCCCGGCTTCCAGCCGCGCAGAAAATAGCGGCAAAACAAGGAGAATCAAAATGTACCCCCACCGGAAAATATGGCGCGGCTTCACGCTAACCGCACTCGCCATGCCGATTGCCTTGTTTGCATTTTTGTTTTTGGTCGAACTGTTTGACCGCGACTCGTTTGACGGCATGGCAGGCCTGCTCAACACGGGCTTGGCGTTGATACTGGTATTCGCGCCGCCCATTGTGCTGCTTGCCGCATGGTGCTGCCGAACCCGATGCGCGCGCTGGCAAAAACGCTTTGCCGCCGCCGCGTTTTTCATCAGCCTGCCGTATTCCGTTGCGCTGTTTTTCATCTTGACCTCGAGCCTGTTTAATCCGGAATATTACCGCCCCATAAGCTTTGCGCTTTGGATACAGGGGGACGGATGGCTGTTTCATCTGATATACGCCGTATTCATGACGGTGTACGCCGTGCTGATGCCGCAATGGCTGCTGCCCGGC
The DNA here is from genome assembly GCF_003990355.1 of Eikenella corrodens. Taxonomy (NCBI): domain Bacteria; kingdom Pseudomonadati; phylum Pseudomonadota; class Betaproteobacteria; order Neisseriales; family Neisseriaceae; genus Eikenella; species Eikenella sp. KCOM 3110. The sequence continues at coordinate 1,599,715 of NZ_CP034670.1, forward strand.
TCGCAGCCGCACAAAAAATAGCGGCAAAAGGCCGTCTGAAAGATACAATACGGTTTTTCAGGTAGCCTCTAGCCAAACCGATTAACCCTTCTTCAACAGAAAGACCCCTTATGACCTGGGAAACCGTAATCGGACTGGAAATCCACGTCCAACTCAACACAAAATCCAAAATCTTCAGCGGCGCATCGACCGCGTTCGGTGCGGAACCCAATGCGCACGCCAGCGTGGTGGAATGCGCGCTGCCGGGCGTGCTGCCGGTGATGAACCGCGAAGTCGTTGAAAAAGCCATCAAATTGGGCTTGGCTTTGGATGCGAAAATCAATCAGAAAAACGTGTTCGACCGCAAAAACTACTTCTATCCCGACTTGCCAAAAGGCTATCAAATCAGCCAGTTGGATTTGCCGATTGTTGAACACGGCAAATTGGAAATAGTGGTCGGCGACGATGTGAAAACCATCAACGTAACCCGCGCGCACATGGAAGAAGATGCGGGCAAATCCGTGCATGAGGGCTTGAACGGTGCAACCGGTATCGACTTGAACCGCGCCGGCACGCCGCTGTTGGAAGTGGTATCCGAACCCGAAATGCGTTCCGCCACCGAAGCCGTTGCCTACGCCAAAGCCTTACACAGCTTGGTGACCTGGCTGGACATCTGTGACGGCAATATGGCGGAAGGCTCGTTCCGCGTCGATGCCAACGTATCCGTGCGCCCGAAAGGTCAAGTGGAATTCGGCACGCGCCGCGAGATTAAAAACCTCAATTCCTTCCGCTTCTTGGAACAGGCGATTAATTACGAGGTGGAAGCGCAAATCGAGATTTTGGAAGACGGCGGCAAAGTACAGCAGGCGACCATGCTGTTTGACCCGGAAAAAGGTGAAACCCGCGTGATGCGTTTGAAAGAAGATGCACACGACTACCGCTACTTCCCCGACCCCGATTTGCTGCCCGTCATCATTTCAGACGACCAGTTGCAAAAAGCCAAAGAAGAAATGCCAGAGCTGCCGAAAGAAATGGCGGCGCGTTTCGTGGCGGATTACGGCATATCCGACTACGACGCGCGCCTGCTCACCGCCAGCCGCGTGCAGGCTGCTTATTTTGAAGAAGCCGCCAAAGCCAGCGGACAAGGCAAGCTGACTGCCAACTGGATGAACGGCGAACTCGCCGCCACGCTGAACAAAGAAGGCATGGAACTTGCCGACAGCCCGATTACCGCCCCACGCCTCGCCGCGCTGGTGGGCAAAATCGCCGACGGCACTTTAAGCAGCAAATTGGCGAAAAAAGCCTTTGAAGCCATGTGGGCCGAACCCGAAGCCTCCATTGCCGAAATCATCGAAAAACACGGCTTGCAGCAGATGACCGATACCGGCGCGATTGAAGCCATGGTGGACGAAGTGCTGGCAAACAACGCCAAAGCCGTGGAACAGTTCAAATCCGGCAACGAAAAAGCCCTGAATGCGATTGTGGGACAAGTGATGAAGGCCAGCAAAGGCAAAGCGAATCCCGCGCAGGTGCAGGAGTTGATTAAAGCGAAGTTGGGGTAAATAAAGTGCAGGCTGCCTGAAAACAGATTTTCGGATTTCAGGCAGCCTGTCGATTAAAAAAAGGCTGCCCTAGATAGCTAAGAAAAGTGTAAACAACGTAACGATTTCCTACAGGAAACCGCGCGGGTAAATATTTGCTCTACAGCCAGTCAAATCCTTGTTCGGAAAGCCTCCTTTTCGATAGCAATATTGCTCCGCTATATTAAAGGCCGTACAATAAAAATTTTTGAGAAAGGATACTTATCTATGATAAGCAAGAAAAAATTCAATGCTTTTATCGGAAGCATAGGCGCGGCAATCGGGATTTTTGTATTCATCGCCTATATCCCCCAAATTATCGCTAATTTGGAAGGGGAAAAGGCGCAACCGTGGCAACCTCTGTTTGCGGCAGTATCCTGTTTGATTTGGGTTTTATATGGTTGGAGTAAAGAACCCAAAAAAGACTGGATTTTGATTGTGCCCAATGCGGTTGGCGTGATATTGGGTTCTTTGACTTTTCTGACCGCACTTTAAAAACAACCGACGCGGTAGCGTAATCGTCATCATAAAGGCTACCTGAAAACGATAAAAGGGTTTTCAGGTAGCCTTATAGTGAATTAAATTTAAATCAGGACAAGACGACGAGCCGCAGACAGTACACACGTTACGGCAAGGCGAGCCAACGCTGTACTGGTTTAAATTTAATTCACTATATAATGCCGCCTGAGCATCTGTCTGAATTGTCAAACCAAGGCACAGGCTGCTTTTGCCTGCTAGAAAGCACGCTGCGCCGTTTACTCAATCAACCCGCGCTTTAGCAGGGCTAAGCAAGGGGGTTTCATCTTAGGAGATTATTATGAAATTTGCCAAAATCATGGCCTTATGGCTGGCTTTGTCCGGCAGCGCGTTCGCAGCAGGCTTGGACGCATCCGATGCCGGCGACTATGTGCAGCTGGACAAAGACCAACAGCCCACACAAATGCAGATGCGTTATTACCAGCGTGGCACGCAATGGGTGATGGACGGAAAACGCGGCGATGGCGAATGGATGCCGGTGTGCCAAGGCACGGGTGAATGCCGCCTGCAAACTTCCCCCGCACGGAAAGTGCGCGAATGGAAAGCCATGCTGCCCGCCGAACTCCAAGCCATGCCAATGGCGTGCATCCACAATAAGGCTTTTGCCTTCTGCCGCATGAGCAAGCCCGATAATCCGAATATGCGCCTGTATTGGTGGTTCGCCTGGAAAGACGGGCAAAACTATGTGTTTGGCTTAAACCGCCTCCGCTAATGCGGGCGCAAATAAAGTTTGCCCGCCCGTATATGTATGCCCAACAGCATGAATGCCGGGCAAAACGGATTGGCGCTGCCGATTCTGCGCGAGCGGAAAAATAATGTGCAGCCTTAAGCCATCCCGAAAGGCTACCTGAAAATGCCCGGCCGTTTTCAGGTAGCCTTCTTATCTTTTAGAAACAAGATGACCAACCCATCAACAGATGAAGTATAGTGAATTAAATTTAAACCAGTACAGCGTTGGTTCGCCTTGCCGTACTATTTGTACTGTCTGCGGCTCGCCGCCTTGTCCTGATTTAAATTTAATTCACTATATTAACCGCCGCCATAGCCGCGCACCCATTTTCATTCAAGAATGAAGCCTATCTGCTGCCACCCCAGCGTTGCGGCTGTTTCTCCTGCCTCGTCATCTTCCGCTCCTCTGAGTTGGAGGAAAGCGACTTTGTGCCGGAAGACGACGGGCAATACACGGCATGCTGCCCTTATTGCGGCATCGACAGCGTTATCGGCGAAAATTGCGGATACGCAATCACCCCGGAGTTATTGGCAGCTATGAAGGACTATTGGTTTTATAGTGAATTAACAAAAACCAGTACAGCGTTGGCTCGCCTTGCCGTACTATTTGTACTGTCTGCGGCTCGCCGCCTTGTCCTGATTTTTGTTAATCCACTATACAAGGATGAGCATGCTGCAGAATGTTCAGGTAGCCTGTTTAGCTCTTATATCATGGTGAATTAAAATAAGGTTGCTGCTGCGCTAGTTCTCCTTACCCCACTCTGGCTTTAATCCACCATACATCCACAACTAACTTATGAACCCAGAAGTCCGCTTAGAAAACGGCAAGGTATATCGGCTTGCCCCTGCTTGGAAACGAATCGCGGCCGCCGCCCTAAACTTCGGTCTAGCCTATGCCCTGCTGCAAGCTTTGCTGTATTGCTTCCCTGGCAACAACGATTTCCATTTGGTGCTGCTGCCGATGCTGGCTTATATGTTGCTGCAAACCATATTGATGTCGCTGAAAGGGCAGTCGTTCGGCAAATGGCTGTTCCGCATCCGTGTGCTAGACAAAAACGGCAGCAATCCCGGCTTTCTCGGCACGGTATTGGCTCGCGAAGTGGCTTTTGTGTTGCTATTGATTTTCTTCCGTTGGCCGGCCGGTTTGGCATATCTTATTTGTCTGGCCATGCTCTTGATTCCCAAATTCGAACGGCGTACTCTGCAAGATCGGTTTATGGGCTCGGTGGTGGTATCGCTATAGTAAAGGCTAGCTGAAAGCCCATGCTGCCGCTTTTCAGGTAGCCTCTCCCGTCCACAATCCGCTAGAATACGCCCCTAGCCGCCGCCTCTTGCGGCGCAAGCCAAGGAAACACCATGAAAAAATATCTGATGCTGCCCCTTTTGCTGTTGTTGGCCGCTTGCGGCTTCCGCCTAGCCGGCAGCGACCCCGCGCTCAACCCGCCCCTGCCCTACCAAACCTGGGCCGTACAAGGGCGCGAATTGCAGCAAAATATCGAAACCGAACTGCTGCGCCGCCACGCCAAACTCGACAGCGCCTTTGCCGATGCCGTGGTCAAAGTAACCGCTATCCAAACCAATAAAAACATCCAAACCCTCAACCTCTCCGGCACCGTAACCGAATACCAGCTGGAGCTCAAAGTATCCGCCCAAGCCTGGCGCGGTGAAAAAGCCCTGGGCGAGCCGATGATGATTACCGTGTATCGCACGCTGGACTACAGCGACAGTGAAATTCTCGGCAAACAAGAAGAAGAAGCCCAGCTCTGGGCCGATATGCGCGTGGATGCCGCCCGCCAGCTCGTACGCCGCTTGGGCTACCTGAAAGCCGAATAATGGCCGCCATCAGCACCGAACGCCTGCTGTCGCAGCTCAAACAGCCCCTGCAAGCGCTGTATGTGCTGCATGGCGAAGAAGCCCTGCTGCGGATAGAAGCCTTAGATGCCATCCGTGCCGCCGCCAAAGAGCAGGGCTACCTGAACCGCGAAACCCACACCCCCGACACCGCCGCCGACTGGCAAGACCTCCTCGCCTCCGCCAACAGCATCAGCCTGTTTGCCGAACTCAAACTGCTCGAAATCCACCTGCCCGGCGGCAAGCCCGGCAAAGCCGGCGGCGAAGCCCTCGAACAACTGGCCGCCAACCTCCCGCCCGACACGGTAACCGTCATCCTCCTGCCCAAACTCGAGCGCGCCCAAACCCAGGCCAAATGGTTTGCCGCCCTCAGCCGCAGCGGCACCGTGGCCGAAGCCAAAGCCGTTGATGCCCAAGCCCTGCCCGGCTGGATACGCGGCCGCCTCGCGCAGCATCATTTATCCATCGGCAACGAAGCGCTAGCCCTGTTTGCCGAGCGTGTGGAAGGCAACTTATTGGCCGCCAAGCAGGAAATCGACAAACTCGCCCTGCTCCACCCCGCCGGTCACGAATTGAGCATTGCCGAAACCGAAGCCGCCGTGGCCGACGTAGCCCGCTTCGATGTATTCCAGCTTGCCGCCGCCTGGATGAGCGGCGAACCCGCCCGTGTGGTACGCCTGCTCGAAGGTCTCGAAGCCGACGGCGAAGAGCCCGTGATGCTGCTGTGGATGCTGGCCGACGACATCCGTACCCTCATCCGCCTCACCGCCGCCCTCAAACAAGGGCAAACCGTAGCCCAAGTGCGCAACAGCCTGCGCCTGTGGGGCAGCAAACAGCAGCTCGCCCCCCTGGCCGTGCGCCGCATCCCCACCCCGCGCCTCATCGCCGCCCTGCAAGAATGCGCCCGCATCGACCGCATCATCAAAGGCGCGGAAACCGGCGAGGCCTGGCCTGCCATCCGGCAGCTGCTGGTGAGTTTAGCCGGCTAACGGGTGTCGGAATAACCGTAACCGGAAATATGTGTCCTAACAAAAAATGGGGCAGGCAACGAATTGTATAGTGGATTAAATTTAAATCAGGACAAGGCGGCGAGCCGCAGACAGTACAAATAGTACGGCAAGGCGAGCCAACGCTGTACTGGTTTAAATTTAATTCACTATAAATAGTGTAAGAAGTACAACAAGACAAAGCCTTATCGCCCTTTTTTAGGCGGTAACGATATTTTCAGGTAGCCTCCCGCGCACCGCAGAGGCTACCTGAAAATCCATCAGCAATATAGCAATCTCATCACAACTTTTTCACACAGAACCAAGGGGAACCCATGCCCCCTAAAACCAAGAAACCCCTCATTGGCGATGCCCTTGCCGTTTTGGGCTGGTGCGGCCACAACGCCGTCAAACTGAAAGAGTTTGCCAGGCACTATAATGGATTAACAAAAATCAGTACAGCGTTGGCTCGCCTTGCCGTAACGTGTATACTGTCTGCGACTCGCCGCCTTGTCCTGATTTTTGTTAATCCACTATAATTGCGCACCCAGACACCATAAAGGCTACCTGAAAACTTTTCAGGTAGCCTTTACTGTTTGCTGCACATCAATATTCGCTCAAGGGCTTGTTCGGATCGTATTGCGCCACTTCTTTCACAATCGCCTGCCCCACGCGCACGCCGTTGTCGGTGTGCGCCATGGTCGGGCTGCCATGCAGTTCCCAACCTTGTTGCAGGGCTTCGGTTACGCGGCGGCAGAACACGGAATCGTCTGTGCCGGTGAGCAAGCGGTAAACTTTCATTATCTCTCTCCTCTTCAATACCGGCCATGAGGCATTGCCGCACACATGGCCATAAACAGGCTGCCTGAAACTTTGCTTTGCTGCCCGGCGATTTAACGGCGTTGCAGTTTTGCCTTCAGGCCGCCTCCGTTTTAAAACAGGCTATCCACCGGATTGCCGCCGCCCTCTCCGCCATCGCCCCCGGGCTGGCGCGGTTGGGGCTGGGGCGCAGGTTTCACCGGCACCTCAACCGGGCGGATTTCGGTTTCCTGCGGAGTAATCGGCTGAATCGGCACTTCCTCGACGGGAGTAGTCGGCACAGCGCGGCGCGGATTCGGGCGCTCTTCCGGCTCGGATGCCTGGGAGGCAGCATTCATATCGGCAGCAGACGGCGGGCTGTAAGTTTGCCCGCTTACGGCCGATGCGCCGTTGGGCTGCCAAATTTCCACGCCCTGCTGCGGCGCGGAAGCATCGCCGATTCCCATGCGGGCGCTATCCGGCCTGCTCAACATCAGCCACACCATCGCCAGCAACACAATCACCACGATAAACGCCACAATAAATAAAATCTGCACTGCTCGGCTGAATATACTGCGCGGCGGTTTTTTGTAAGAAGAAGGCATTTCTTTGCCGGACATGGGTTTTCCTTATGATTCCGAAACAGGGGGGATTAGCGCACATTACCGGGCACAAAGGTTTCATACAGCGTAACCACCTGCTGCACGCCGGCAGTGGTGCTCACGGTATTGCTGACCAGCGCCTGCTCTTCAGGCGTGAGGATGCCCATCACATAAGTAACGCCGTTATACGTTACCACTTTCACATGGTTGGCCGACACCCCTTTGGTGCCGAGCAAAGTGGTACGTACTTTGGAAGTAATCCATGAGTCGTTGCTCACATCGCCGAAGCCGCGCTGGGCTGCGGAGGCTACCTGAATATAATTGTAGACTTTCTGAGCGTTGGGCTGGGCACGCGCTACGCGCTCCACAAACGCCTTGTCGGCCTCGCTGGCCACCAAGCCCATCAACAGCACCTGGCGGTTGAAGCTGACTACCGAAAGCTTCGGCTCGAAACCCTGCGTGGTGTTGTTGCTGCGCAGATGGGTAAGCGCCGAATTTTGGATGCGCACTTCCATCACTTGGTCATCGGCCTGCGCGCCGGTGCTTCGGCGGTCGGTGGCCGACATCACGCCGAATGCGCCAGCGCCCACCAGCGCGGTAACACAGCCGGAAAGCGACAACGGCAGCAGGCACAACAGCAGGAGGCGGAAACTTTTTTTCATGGTTTATTGTCCTTTTGAGTGGGAATAGGTGAAGCGTTTATTCTTCAAACAAAGCGGTATCGATATGATCGCACAGGGCGTGAATCAGCAGAATATGGATTTCCTGAATCCGTGCCGTACGCTGATGCGGCACATTGAGCAGCACATCGCCTTCAGCCAGCACACCGGCAACTTTTCCGCCGTCGCGCCCGGTGAGCGCCACCACGCTCATGCCCTGCTCGCGGGCGGCTTTGATGGCGGCGAGCACATTGCCGGAATTGCCGGAAGTGGAAATCGCCACCAGCACATCGCCCGGACGGCCGAGAGCAGACACTTGGCGGGCAAAAATCTGATCAAAGGCATAATCGTTGCCGATGGCGGTGAGCGCGGAAGTATCGGTAGTGAGCGCTATGGCGCCCAGCGGCATACGTTCCTTTTCAAAACGGCCGGTGAGCTCGGCGGCAAAATGCTGCGCATCCGCGGCAGAACCGCCGTTGCCGCACACCAAAATTTTGCCGTCGGCCATCAGCGAATCCAACAGCAAAGCCGCCGCCCTCGCCGTCGGCTCGGCCAATTGTTCGGCACACTGCTGTTTGGCGGCAATGCTTTCCTGGAAATGCTGCAATACGCGTTGGGCTGCCGAGGTCATAAAGGCTACCTGAAAAATAGAAACGAAAACGCGGCTATTGTAGCGGTATATGGCGGTTTGAACAATTGCCGCCGGGATTTAAGCGGCGGCAAAGAATAGAGAAGGCTACCTGAAAATACGGCAGCTATTATTCCTTATTGCGCTGCTCGGCAACCATGTGCCGCACCAGCTGCAACACCACCTGCTGCGATGCCGCGCTCAATTCGCCAAACAGCAACTCAATAGGCAGCTTGCCGACAGATTGCCCGCCCGAGGCCGACAGGGTTTCGGCAGTAAGGAAAATCTTGGAAATCGGGCAACCCAAAGCCTGCGCCAAATGCTGAAGCAGAGCGGTACTGTAGCCCTGATGCCCGCCCTCCAGGTTGGAAATAGTGCTTTTGGTGGTGTGCGCAAAATCGGCCAACTGCTCCTGAGTATAGCCTTTCTGCTTGCGCAATAAGCGAATCGCCGGTCCGATGTCCATAGCAGCGATTATGGCAAAACTGCATCACGCAAAAGTTCAATTTGATTAAATATATTTACATAAAAATATATTTTTATTAAACTTTAAGCCTTTCTCGACCAAATATAGTGGATTAACAAAAATCAGGACAAAGCGGCGAACCACAGATAGTACAAGTAGTACAGCAAGGCGAGGCAACGCCGTACTGGTTTTTGTTAATCCACTATAAAAGCCTCAATCAAATAACCATCATCATTCTCCACCTGATTTTTTGAAAACACATTATGAATAAATGGATTATCGGCATCATCATGATGGCCGCAGGCGCAAGTGCAGTAAAAACCGCCGATTATTTCCTGAACAAACCAACACCACAGGCCACCACAATACAAACCACGGGCAGCACTCTGCCCCAAACAGCGGACACCGGCAGCAACAGCCTGCCCACCTCCGCCGAGAACACCCCACTCCCACCCAAACAAAACGCGGATACAGACGAAATCCGCCAAGTGTTCGACACAGCCATCACCCACGCCAAAACAGCGCAATGCTCCGTAGAGCCGTTTGATGAAAACAACTTTCGCAACAACGTATTCCTGATTAGCAACACCGGCGAAGACGATTTCGTCTTCCGCACCTACGGCGTGTTGTATCAAAGCGATCCCAAATGCGCCGACGGCTCGGGCACGGCCAAATATTCTTTAGCCGAAGCGGAAGTATCCAGCCAAGGCGGCGGCCACATCCGCGTGAGCAATCCCGACCTATTTGCCAAACCGAATAACACCGAAACCGGCAGCTTCGCCTTCAACGACCGCTTCATCCGCAAAGCCGACATTGATAGCAAAGGCGTCCTCACCATCGAATACAACGAATACGCCGAAACAGACGGCAACTGCTGCACCAGCGAGCGTTGGGAAACCCACATCAACCCCAACACCATGACCCAGCTCGACAAACGCTTTTTAAGAAAGGAAAACCCCTATGCCGAAAACTAAACTCCGCCCCGTCCTGCCCGCTCTCTTAACCACCGTCCTTCTCTCTGCCTGCGCCACCCCAAAAGCTGGACAGCCATCGGAGGCAGTCGCGCCGACGGCGTGGTACGCCTCTCCATAGAAGAAGGCGAAATGGAAAAAGCCACCTACAGCGAAGAGCAAGGCCGCCAGCTTGCCGCCCAACGCTGCCGCTCGTGGGGCTACGATTCCGCCGAAGCCTTCGGCGGCACCACATCCCAATGCGTGCGCTACGGCGGCGTCATCGTACCCTGCTCGCTCACCCGCTACACCCGCGAGTACCAGTGCACCAGCAACGCCGCCAACCGCAACCCCCAACAAAACCAGCCCGACAGCGTGCAGGAACTGCGCCCTGTTAATTAAGGAGACCGCATGAAAAACGCACTCTACGCCCTAATCGGCCTACTCATCGGCGCGGCGGGCATGTTCGGCTATGGCTTCTACCGCAACCATATGGCACAGCCCGAGGCCGCCGCATCCGCTCCCGCCGTTGCGGAAGCATCTGAAGCCGCCGCCCCGCCGTCGGCTCAAACTACTGCCGGAAACAGGCCGATTCCGGCGGCGTTTCAGGGCGTTTGGATGGGCAACCAATTGCAGTCCACTTGGCAGGATAAATCAGATCCCTCCTACGCCGCTTCCTACTACTCCACCCCTGCCGGCGCACAGGCTTATTGTAATAATTCGGAAAACACAGGAATAGGGGCAAGTACCGATTATTCTGTAGACCCACTGGATAGCGGCGAGGATGCATGGCTAACCATTACCCCTAACGGCATAGAAAAATCCATGTTGGAAACCTCAGTAAATATCCGAAACCTGCACTACACCGTTTACACTCCGAATCACATCGCCGGTACGGCAGAATATGTCATCTACGACTTTTCTTGCCGCAAAGAAGTAGAAGGCAGTTTTGATACCACCTGCGAAAACAAGCACGACAGCTTCGAACTCAGGCTGGAAGGCGACACCTTATACATCACCAACGGCTACGACTATATCGATGACACCACAGGCAAACGCATGATAGGCACTAACACCGGCCGCTTCGTCCGCCACCCCTGCCCGCCCAAGCCTGACCAGAACACATAAACAAAGGTGTAGGAAATCGTTGCGTTGTTTACACTTTTTCTGAAGCAGATGGCTTTTGTTTTTGCTTAAATGATTTTTAAGCATCTATCCGCCATTATCAAGAACAGAGCGGGTTTCCCGTGTCTATCGACATTCTTGACAATGCCAGATAGATGCTCAACCAGGTCTTCAAGCAAAAGCCGAAAGTGTAAACAACGCTGTCGATTTCTACACAAAAGGCTACCTGAAAATTCCAACCGCTTTTCAGGTAGCCTTTTCCCTTACCGCTGCTTCTGCCGCCTCAATACCCGCCGATATCCTTCACCCACTGCGGCGGCTGATCGCCTTCAATCAGGATGGCATCGAGACGGCAAGGTTGATTCGGCGCGTTTTGCTGAAGCCAGGTTTCGGCGCTGCGGCTGAGTTTGGCCAGTTTGGCCGGGGTGATGCTCGCTGCCGCGCCGCCGAATCTTTGGCTGCGCCGCTGCCGCACTTCCACAAACAAATACACCCCGCCCTGTTCGGCGATGATATCGATTTCGCCATAGCGGCAATGCCAGTTGCGCGCCAGGATGCGGCAGCCTTGTTTTTTCAGGTAGCCTGCGGCGGTATCTTCGGCAGCTTGGCCGGCAGCGTGGTTGAGGCGCATGGTTTTCCTTTCGTGCGATAGCGCAAATCAGCCCCGCTTCCGCCACGGCCTACCTCGCCTTGTATCGGAAGCGAATTTAATTTGCTATAGTTTGCGGCGTTTCAAACGCAATCATACCCGAAGAGAATGTGGCAAAAAATATTGGATAAGGCGGCTGCGCAGATTGAGCCGCAAACGCTGTATGTGGTGGCAACGCCCATCGGCAACCTGGCCGACATCACGCTGCGTGCACTGGCGGTGTTGCAACGGGCAGACTTGGTGTGTGCGGAAGACACGCGCGTGAGCCAGCAGCTGCTCTCGGTCTACGGCATCCGCGCCAAGCTCGTGAGCGTGCGCGAACACAACGAACGGCAAATGACCGACACCATCACCGCCGCGCTCGCCGCCGGGCAGGTGGTGGCGCAGATATCGGATGCGGGCACGCCGGCAGTGTGCGACCCCGGCGCGCGGCTGGCCTCAGGCGTGCGGGCAGCGGGCTTCAAAGTGGTGCCGGTGGCCGGGGCCAGCGCGGTGATGGCGGCTTTGAGCGTGGCCGGGGTAACGCAGTCGGATTTTTATTTTGCCGGCTTCCTGCCGCCCAAGGCGGGCGAACGGGCGCAATGGTTTGAGCGCTGGCGCGAAGTGCCCTATGCCGTGGCGATGTTTGAAACGCCGCACCGCATCGAGGCGGCTCTCGCCCAAATGGCCGAAATCCTGCCCAACCGGCATTTGGTGCTGGCACGCGAAATCAGCAAAACGTTTGAAACCTTCATCAGCGGCAGCGTGGCCGACGTGCTGGCTGCCGTGCGTGCCGATGCCAACCAAACGCGCGGCGAGATGGTGCTGGTGCTGCACCCCCCCGAAGCCGCCGCGGCCAACGAACTGAACGACCAGACGCGGCACATCATGAGCCTGCTCGCCGCCGAACTGCCGCCGAAAAAAGCCGCCGCACTGGCTGCGGAAATCAGCGGGGCAAACAAGAAAGCGCTGTATGAATGGGCGGTGGCGCAGAAGCAAGAGGGAGCATAAGAGCAGCCTGCTTAAACGGGTATGGAAATCAACGGAAGCCGTCTGCAGCAAAAGGCCGCTGCGTTGCCCCGAATTGCCATACTGCCTATGCCGTTCTGCAGTCTGCCTTGTTTCATCTCCATTCTAACCGGCGTTAATCGGCCAAATCCAAAACCAAAATCTTCTCCAGCAACTGCCGCAGAGCCTGGGCGCGGTGGCTGAGCTGGTTTTTGGTGTCGGGGTCAAGCTGGGCGGCGGTTTTCTGCAATTCAGGCAGGTAGAAATGCGGGTCGTAACCAAAGCCGTTGCTTCCGGCCGCCTGCTCCTGCCATTGCCCGTGCCATACACCTTCGGCAATCAGCGGTTGTGGGTCATCCGCGTGGCGCACCAAAACCAGCACGCAAACGTAATACACGGCACGGTCGGCCTGCGCGGCCAAATCGGCGCTCAGTTTGGCGTTGTTGGCCGCATCGGAGCGCGGTTCTGCTCCGGCATAGCGTGCGGAGAGCACGCCCGGCGCGCCGTTTAGGGCGGGGGCGCAAATGCCGCTGTCGTCGGCCAGCGCAGGCAGGCCGCTGTGCCGGCTGGCATGCCGTGCCTTGGCCAGCGCGTTTTCCACAAAACTCACATGCGGCTCCGGGCATTCGGGCACGGCAAAATCCGACTGCGGCCGAACCCGCCAGCCGAGCTCGGCAAACAGGGCGTTGAATTCACGCAGTTTTCCAGCGTTGCCGCTGGCCAATACCAATTCTTTCACGACGCCTCCTTGTCTGCCGTCTGATCTTCGCTTTCCGGCTGCTGCAAAGCAGCCTGTTGCATCTGTTGGGCGGCAATCAGCTGTTTTTCGCGCAAAAACTTAGCCAGCGAAGCCATCTGCCCGGCCACACACAAGAAGGCAGCCAAAAAGCAAGCGATGGCGGCGGCGGTGTGTTTTAGAATAAACAACACATTGCCTGCCAGCAGCAGCAGGATAAATAAAATGGTAAACAGCGCGGTAAGTTTCAGGTAGCGTCTGGTTTTATTCATGGCGATATGCGGAAAGAAAAGGAATTTGCTTGGAATAGGCTGATATTAAATCTATTTTGAGGTGATAACTGCTGGAAACGCCAAATCGGGCTATTTATCCCGAAATATAGTGAATTAACAAAAATCAGGACAAGGCGACGAGCCGCAGACAGTACACACGTTACGGCAAGGCGAGACAACGCTGTACTGGTTTAAATTTAATTCACTAATACATTTTCAGGTAGCCTCAAACACCGACCGCTTCTATAACCCATCCAAATAAGGATGAGGCAAGGTGGAGATCTGGGCAAGACGAGTCCGCGCCGCAGCATTCTCCTTTAATTCATCATAAGCCGCCCCTGCCCTAATTCAGTTTCATAGAACCCGTATTTTCAGGTAGCCCGGGGGCAGCCTAAAAGCCTCTCTATATTGCGGGACGGCGAACTAAGGCTACCTGAAAATACTGGCATGGCAAGCAGTTGATTGCATACATCACCTTCTATAGTGAATTAACAAAAACCAGTACAGCGTTGGCTCGCCTTGCCGTAACGTGTGTACTGTCTGCGGCTCGCCGCCTTGTCCTGATTTTTGTTAATCCACTATAAACAAACCAGATACCGACAGCCAACACAAAAGCAGCCTTAATCTGCATTAAAGGCTGCTTTCTCATTGCGTGATCAGCGCAGTTCGTTATACAGGCGGCTTAACCAGGTTTGCGCGTCTGCGCCTTGGTAGGGGCTGCCGTCTTTGTTTGCCAACACCAGTTGGCTGGCATTGTTGCCCTGCGGCTGCACCGCCACCACAAATTCGGGTCGTGCCTGCGGCTCGGCGGGTTTGCTGCTGCGGCCGAACAGGCGGCCGAAGAAGCCGGGTTTCTCAGTGCGCACGGCTTCGCCCTCGGCGGGGGCTACCTGAACCAGATAGGCTTGGCGCTGGGTGTCTTGGCCGGTAACGCTCAGGCCGATGCGGTCGAGCGCGAGGCCGACGCGGCGCCAGTTGCGGGCTTGGTCGCCGCGCAAAATCAGGCGGCCGTTTTCCAGGCTGGCCAAATCGCCGCTGTGCGGGGCGGTAGATTGCTGCTGCTTCAGCGCCTGCTCAATTTGTTGTTCGTCTGCGCCCAAATACTGCATGAAGCGGCCGAGTAAGGCGGCTTCCAAAGCGGTATCGCGCGGCGAGGGCTGCCACATAGTGGTGTCTTTGTTGCGGTCGGCGTAGGTTTCCTTCATGCCGCGATGGGTGAAGAATACATCGGTTCCGCCTTTGCTGTTGCGCTCCAAGCGGATGGTGAATTTGTCGCGTTCGCCGGTGGAATACACCCCGCCCAAGCCGACGCGTTCAAACAGGCGGCGCAGGCCGTCTTGCGGCAGTTTGGCACGGTTTTCCGCCCAATCGGTTTCCATCAGGCCGATGCCCGGCTCTTCTCGGGCAATCACGAAACCCTGCTCCTGCCAGAAGGCGTGCAGGAGCGGCCATACTTCGGCCGGGGTTTTGTTGGCAATGTTCAGCCAACGCTCGCCGCCTTCCCGATGCATGGTGATGTTTTTCACTTCGGCCAACACGGGCGAGCCGGCTTTGTTGGCCGCGGCCTGACGGTTGCGCGCCACATCGCTGGCACGCACCGAACCGCCTGCGGGCAGGTTGTATACATTACCTTGCGAGGGGTTGTCCAAATCAGGCGGCACTTCCAAGCTCACCACTTTGCGGTTTTCGGTTTGGTAGTCCAGCTTGGGGGCTTCGTTTTTGGTGGCGCAACCGGCCACCAGGCTGGCCATCAACAAGGCGGCGGGCAGTTTGAATACGTTCATGCAGCTATGTCCTTCAGGGTTGAAACTTGGGATAAAATCCAATTAAATCAGTTGCAATTTCTGCAGCGCGGCGTTCACGCGCACTTGGCCAGCTTCGCTCAGGCTGACCATCGGCAAGCGCACGGCACGACCGCACAAGCCCAGCTTTTCCAGCGCCCATTTCGGCGCGGCCGGGCTGGGCTCGCAAAACATTTCTTGATACAGCGGCACCAGTTTGGCGTTCAGCGCACGGGCTTCGGCCAGATTGCCAGTCAGCGCGGCGCGGCACATATCGGCAAACAGCTTGGGCGCCACGTTACCGGCCACGGTAATCACGCCGTGTGCGCCGCACAGCATGGCGGCCATGCCGGTGGGGTCGTCGCCGGAATACACGGCAAAATCTTCGGGCACGCGGTTGAGCAGTTCAACCATGCGGCCAATGTCGCCGCTGGCTTCTTTGATGCCGATGATGTTGGAGATTTCGGCCAGGCGCAGCACGGTGTCGTTATTCATATTAACCACGGTGCGGCCGGGCACGTTGTACACAATCATCGGAATATCCGCCGCTTCGGCAATAGCGGCGAAGTGGCGGTAGATGCCTTCCTGCGGCGGTTTGTTGTAGTACGGCACTACGGAGAGCGTGGCATAAGCACCGGAGCCGACTACCGCGCGGGACAGCTCGATGGCTTCGCTGGTGCTGTTCACGCCAGTACCGGCGATTACCGGGATGCGGCCGTCGGCAAAACGGATGGCCGCCTCGATTACTTCAATCTTTTCCTGCAAGCTGAGCGTGGTGCTCTCGCCGGTGGTGCCGACAGCGACAATGGCATCGGTGCCGTTGGCAACATGCCAATCAATCAGGCGTTGGAATTGTTCGTAGTGGACACTGCCATCTTCACGCATCGGGGTGATGATGGCGACAAGACTACCGGTTAGCATAGCTCAACCTTATATTTGGTGGGTGGTCGAAAACGGGGCGATTGTAGCCTATTTTGCCGGCTTGTGCGAAATATTGCATAGATTAAAACTTGCTTGCCGGAATGATCCGCCAAGCGCGGGCAATGCGGGTTAGCAAGCCTTATTTATCATTAAAAATAAATATGTTAGTTAATTCTGGTAGCCTTTTGAGCATACAAGCCAGACTACCTGAAAACATAGCAAAACAGGGTTATGGCAGCCTATTCCGCTTCTTCCGGCAGCAATTTGACGCTGCTTACTCGCCCCCAACCGCCGGTTTGCCAGCCATCCGATTGATGATTTTCTCGCCGCGCAGCTGGTGCAGCACCGCCATGGCGATGTGCCCGAAAGCCAGCACAAACAGCAAATATGCCAGCTTGCCGTGTGCCGCGTTACCCAGTTGCGTCATCCACTCGATAGGCTGATCGATTTTATGCATCACCGTGATGCCGAACACTTCCAAATCGCCGCGTGCAGAGCCGTACTGGCGAATCATCGCCACCACCGGCACCGCCGCCATCAACACATACAGCGCGGCATGCCCCAGCTTCACCGCCAAACTGCCGTGCGGGCGGTTGCGCCAATTGGCCAGCGCCCAAACTAGGCGCAAGGCCACCAAAACCAGCAGCAGGAAGCCCACCGATTTGTGGTAGCCCATCAGGCTGTAGTATTTTTCGTTGATATTCCACATGGCCGCCGTGCACAGCATAAAGGCAAACATGGCCGCCATCAGCCAATGGAAAAAGCGGCTGAGGGTGCCGTAGTATTGTGGTGTGTCTTTCATTGTTATTTCCTTTTTTGAAAACCGAAAAGCGGCGGATTATAACGGATTAGATTAATTTTCGATACCAAGCAGCAATCCGCTGGCAATACATGGCAATTGAACACTCTCCGAGCTCTGTCGGCAATACTAAAAAGGCTACCTGAAATCTTTCAGGTAGCCTTTTGATGATTATCACACCGCGCAGCTTACTTGCCAAACAACGCCGCCACCATCTCGGCCTGCTCTTCGGTAAACGCGGGTTCGCCGAGGCGGGCGGCCACGGTGTATTCGTTGGCAAACTGCCGCTGGGCAGATACCGCCTGCCATTCTTTGAGCTTGGCAGTTTTGCCCTGTTTGAGCTTGGCGGCGGTTTGCAGGGCGGTTTGTTTGCGGGTGGGCATGGCGGAAAATACGGTTTGAATGGCAGGATGGGTTTTCAGGTAGCCCGGATTGTGTGTGAGGCTACCTGAAAAACGGATTACTGGGTGAGCAGTGCCAAAGCCTCGCGGTATTTGGCCAAGGTTTTTTCGATAACCTCGGCGGGCACGGCGGGGGCGGGGGGCTGTTTGTTCCAGCCGCTTTGTTCGAGCCAGTCGCGGATGAATTGTTTGTCGAACGAGGGCGGGTTGCTGCCGGGCCGGTATTGGTCGGCGGGCCAGAAGCGGCTGGAATCGGGGGTGAGCACTTCGTCCATCAGGGTGAGCGTGCCGTTTTCGTCTAGGCCGAATTCGAATTTGGTGTCGCAGATGATGATGCCGCGGGTGCGGGCGTAGTCGGCGGCTTCGCTGTAGAGGGCGATGGCTTTGCGGCGCACTTCTTCGGCCAACTCCCGGCCGATGATGCGGGCGCACTCGTCAAAGCCGATGTTTTCATCGTGGTTGCCCACCGCAGCTTTGGTGGACGGAGTAAAGATGATTTCGGGCAGTTGCTCGGCTTCACGCAGGTTTTCAGGTAGCCTGATGCCGCACACGGCGCCGGTTTGGCGGTATTCTTTCCAGCCGCTGCCGGCCAAATAACCGCGCACGATGGCTTCGATTTTTAAGGGTTCGAGCCGTTTGGCCACCACGGCGCGCTTTTCCAGCGCGGCGGCTACGTCGTGCGGCAAGACGTCGTATACGGTTTGGCCGGTGAAGTGGTTGGGCATGATGTGCGAGAGTTTGCCGAACCAGAAATTGGAAATCTGGGTGAGAATTTCGCCTTTGCCGGGAATGGGTTCGTTCAAGATCACATCGAAGGCGGAGAGGCGGTCGGAGGCAACGATGAGCATGCTGCGGCTGTCGATTTCATACAGGTCGCGCACTTTGCCGGAATAGATTTTTTTCAGCGGGATGGTGGTCATGATGGATTATCGGGCGGGTGGTCGGAAAGTCGGTATTCTAGTCCAATTGCCGCACGGAAAAAACGGCGGCGTGGAAATATCCTGCCCGAAGGCGGCAAAACAGTTGCCGAACTGCATTTTATGTTTGAGAATGCTGCCCGCATCAGCAGGCTGCCTGAAAGCCTAAGCCTCAACGCGGTTTAGAATGAAACCGAAACGCTTATTTTTCAGGTAGCCTCCCCTTCCATCCCTCACTTAAGGAAACATCATGAGCAATCTGATTATTGAAGACATCGAAACCGGCAGCGGCAAAACTGCCGAAAAAGGCAAGCGGATTTCCGTGCACTACAGCGGCTACCTCACCGACGGCAGCAAATTCGACTCCAGCCTCGACCGCGGCCAGCCGCTCACCATCATCCTGGGCGTGGGCCAGGTCATCCGCGGCTGGGACGAAGGCTTCGGCGGCATGCGCGAAGGCGGCAAACGCAAGCTCACCATCCCGCCGGAAATGGGCTACGGCGCACGCGGCGCCGGCGGCGTGATTCCTCCGAACGCCACTTTGATTTTTGAAGTGGAATTGCTGAAGGTACACGATTAAGCGGCGTTTTCTGCATAGAGAAAGGCTACCTGAAAACCGTAATTCAAGTTTTCAGGTAGCCCTTCTCTTTTCTTTGCCGATGGATTTTCAGGTAGCCTCTTACACACGAAAGGCTACCTGAAAATTTTTGCTCCTGCGCCCGCGTTACAACAAATGCGCCACCGCCGCGCGTTCGTCCTCCAGCTCTTTAAGCGTAATGCCGATGCGTTCGCGGCTGAAGTCGTCGATTGGCAAGTCTTTAATCACGCGGTATTCGCCGTTTTCGCACACCACGGGCAAGCCGAAGATAAGGCCCTCGGGGATGCCGTAGGCGCCGTCTGAAGGCACGCCCATGGTTACCCAGCGGCCGTTGCTGCCGAGCACCCAGTCGCGGATGTGTTCGATGGCGGCGTTGGCGGCTGAGGCAGCGGAAGAGAGGCCGCGCGCTTCGATGATGGCGGCGCCGCGTTTGGCCACGGTGGGCAGGAAGTGTTCGGTGTTCCATTGTGCATCGCCAATCAACTCTTGCACGCTTTGGCCGTTTACGGTGGCGAAGCGGTAGTCGGCATACATACTGGGGCTGTGGTTGCCCCACACGCACAGGCGGTCGATGCCGCTCACGGAGCTGCCGGTTTTGAGGGCGATTTGGCTCAGGGCGCGGTTGTGGTCGAGGCGCAGCATGGCGGTGAAATTGCGTGCGGGCAGGTCGGGCGCGGATTTCATGGCTATATAAGCGTTGGTGTTGGCAGGATTGCCCACCACGAGCACTTTCACGTTGCGGTTGGCCACTTTGTTCAACGCGGCGCCCTGCGCGGTGAAGATGTTGGCATTGGCATGCAGCAGGTCGGCCCGTTCCATGCCTTTGCTGCGCGGGCGTGCGCCGACCAAAATAGCGATTTCCGCATCTTGAAACGCGGTTTCGGGGTCGTTGGCGGCAAACACATCGGCCAGCAGCGGGAAGGCGCAGTCTTGCAGTTCCATAATCACGCCCTGCACGGCCTGCTGCGCCTGCGGCAAATCGAGCAGTTGCAGGATAACGGGCTGGTCTGCGCCGAGCATGTCGCCGGCGGCAATGCGGAATAATAAGGAGTAGGCAATCTGGCCGGCTGCGCCGGTTACGGCGATGCGGACGGGGGCTTTTTTGGGGCTGGTGCGGGTCATGGCTTTTGAAGGGTGGTTGGAGGGGAGGCGTGCGGCATGGCCGCAGGGGTTTCAGGCAGCCTGAAACGGGGGAAACGCATGCCGTATGATACCGAAAGTCGGCGGGGCTGTGGCGCTTTTCCGTTATTTTATATTAAAGACGGTAGCGGGTTTTATTCCCAATAACCGGATTGTTTGTCGGGCTATGTTGCCAAATTCCTTTGGCAGACAAGCTGCAGCCCGATTGTTCGGCTATGTTAAGTTGATTTAAAATAAAGGCTGCTATATGATTCGGGTATGGGCAGATGCCGTCGGCTGTTCGGTTGCCGCGCCCGCCCAAAAAGGCTACCTGAAAATGTTTCCAAACATATGAAGGCGGCTTTTGGTTTTGAGTGCCGGCTGAAGCCGGCTTGGGATATTGCCAATCTGAGGAAGTTTCGCCATGCGGACGACTAACAGACCGATATTCCTGGACATCGTCAGCATCCGGCTGCCGATTCCGGGGATTGTTTCCATTCTGCACCGCATCAGCGGCGTGCTGTTGTTTATCAGCCTGCCGCTTCTGTTGTGGCTGCTTGCCGGCACGCTGGACAATGCCGCCGCCTTTGAATCTTATCGCGCCTTCGTGGCCCATCCGCTGGTGAAAATCGGCTTGATCGGGCTGCTGTGGGCCTATCTGCACCACTTCTTCGCCGGCATCCGCTTCCTGTTTTTGGATGCGCACAAAGGCCTGGCGCTGAACACTGCCCGCACCACCGCCAAAACCGTGATGGCGCTGGCTTTGATCTGCACCGCAATTTTGGGAGTATGGCTATGGTAGACCGCAAACTGACCGGCGCGCACTACGGCCTGCGCGATTGGGCGATGCAGCGCGCCACCGCGGTGCTGATGCTGATTTACACCATCGCGCTGATTGTATTCCTGCTCGCGCTGCCGGGCGATTACGCCGCATGGCAGGCGTTTTTTGGCCAAACTTGGGTGAAAGTGTTTACCCAAATCAGCTTCATCGCGCTGTTCCTGCATGCCTGGGTGGGTATCCGCGATTTGTGGATGGACTACATCAAGCCGTTCGGCCTGCGCCTGTTCCTTCAGGTAGCCACCATCGTTTGGCTGGCAGGCTGCATGGTTTACTCGGTTAAAGTGATTTGGGGTTGAACAAGATGACTTATCCTATCCGAAAATTCGATGCCGTTATCGTTGGCGGCGGCGGTGCCGGCCTGCGTGCGGCGCTGCAACTTTCCAAAGCCGGCCTCAACACCGCCGTGCTCTCCAAAGTATTTCCCACCCGCTCCCACACCGTGGCCGCGCAGGGCGGCATTTCCGCCTCGCTGGGCAACGTGCAGGAAGACCGCTGGGATTGGCACATGTACGACACCGTAAAAGGCTCCGACTGGCTCGGCGACCAAGACGCCATCGAATTCATGTGCCGCCGCGCGCCCGAAGCCGTGATTGAACTGGAACACATGGGCATGCCGTTCGACCGCGTGGAGAGCGGCAAAATCTACCAGCGCCCCTTCGGCGGCCATACCGCCGAGTTCGGCAAACGCGCCGTAGAACGCGCCTGTGCCGTGGCCGACCGCACCGGCCACGCCATGCTGCACACGCTCTACCAGCAAAACGTGCGCGCCAACACCCAATTCTTCGTGGAATGGACCGCACTCGACCTCATCCGCAACGAAGAAGGCGATGCAGTGGGCATCACTGCCATGGAAATGGAAAGCGGCGATGTGTATATCTTCCACGCCAAAGCCATCCTGTTCGCCACCGGCGGCGCCGGCCGCATCTATGCCTCTTCCACCAACGCCTTCATGAACACCGGCGACGGCTTGGGCATCTGCGCCCGTGCCGGCATTCCTTTGGAAGACATGGAATTTTGGCAGTTCCACCCCACCGGCGTGGCCGGTGCAGGCGTGCTGATTACCGAAGGCGTGCGCGGCGAGGGCGGCATCCTGCTCAACGCCGACGGCGAACGCTTCATGGAGCGCTACGCCCCCACCGTGAAAGACCTCGCTTCGCGCGACGTCGTTTCCCGCGCCATGTCGCTGGAAATTCTGGAAGGGCGCGGCTGCGGCAAAAACAAAGACCACGTTTTGCTGAAAATCGACCACATCGGCGCAGAGAAAATCATGTCCAAGCTGCCCGGCATCCGCGAGATTTCCATCAACTTCGCCGGCGTCGATCCGATTAAAGACCCGATTCCCGTGGTGCCCACCGTGCACTACATGATGGGCGGCATCCCCACCAACTACTTGGGCGAAGTGGTTGCGCCGAAAAACGGCAACCCCGAAGCCGTCGTGCCCGGCCTGTATGCCGCCGGCGAATGCGCCTGTGCCTCGGTGCACGGTGCCAACCGCCTCGGCACCAACTCCCTGCTCGACTTGGTGGTGTTCGGCAAATCCGCAGGCGACAGCATGATTGAGTTCATCAAGCAGCACCCCGACATCAAACCGCTGCCCGAAAACGCCGGTACGCTCACCGAACAACGCCTGGCACGGCTCAACGGCCAAACCGGCGGCGAAAACGTGGACGTGCTGCGCGGCGAACTGCAACGCACGCTGCAACGCCACGCCGGCGTATTCCGTACCGACGCCATTCTGAAAGAAGGCGTGGACAAAGTGCTCACCCTGGTGGAACGTGCCAAACGCACCGAAATCGGCGACAAGAGCATGGTGTGGAACACCGCCCGCATCGAAGCGCTGGAGCTCGACAACATGATGGAAGTGGCCAAAGCCACCATGATTGCCGCCGAAGCCCGCAAAGAATCGCGCGGCGCCCACGCCTCCGACGACCACCCCGAGCGCGACGACGAAAACTGGATGAAGCACAGCCTGTTCTACTCCGCCGACAACAGCCTGGCCTACAAGCCCGTGCACACCCAGCCGCTCAGCGTGGAATACATCAAGCCCGCCAAGCGCGTTTACTAGAATAAAAACAACCATCTGGAATTTTCAGGTAGCCCTTCCATGCCGCATTGAGGCTACCTGAAAATACCGCCGCACCAAACCGAAGGAACACCCATGGAAACCATCCGCCTCAAAGTGTACCGCTACAACCCCGATACCGATGCCAAGCCCTACATGCAGGACTATGAGCTCGAAATCGAACCCACCGACGTGAAGCTGCTCGACGCCATCATGAAGCTCAAAGCCAAAGACGACAGCCTCTCCTTCCGCCGCTCCTGCCGCGAAGGCATCTGCGGCTCGGACGGCATGAACATCAACGGCAAAAACGGCCTCGCCTGCCTCACCGATATCCGCAGCCTCAAGCAGCCCATCGTATTGCGCCCCCTGCCCGGCCTGCCCGTCATCCGCGACCTCATCGTGGACATGACCCAATTCTTCAAGCAATACCATTCCATCAAACCCTATGTGGTCAACGACAACCCTGTCGACCCGCGGCAGGAACGCCTGCAAAGCCAGGCCGAGCGTGCCGAACTGGACGGCTTGTATGAATGCATCCTCTGTGCCTGCTGCTCCACCGCCTGCCCCTCCTTCTGGTGGAACCCCGACAAATTCGTCGGCCCCTCCGGCCTCCTAAATGCCTACCGCTTCATCGCCGACACCCGCGACACCATTACCAACGAACGTTTGGACAACCTCAACGACCCCTACCGCCTGTTCCGCTGCCACACCATCATGAACTGCGTAGACGTTTGCCCCAAACACCTCAACCCCACCCGCGCCATCGGCAAGATCAAAGAAATCATGCTCAAACGCGTGGTATAGCGGATAATCTTCAGCCAGTACGGTTTTGCCCCACCTAGCCGTACTGGCTGTACTGTCTGCAGCCAGCCTCCTTATCCCCAGTTAAATAATCCCATAGCTAAGCCATGCCCACCTTTGACGACACCGCCAAACGCCGCCTGCGCTTCCAAACCCGGCGCGGCCTGCTGGAGCTGGATATCCTGCTCAAGCAGTTCATGGCCGCCGAATTCGACCGCCTGAGCGATGCCGAGCTAACCGTATTCACCGAATTGCTCGCCCTACCCGACCCTGAATTATTCGCCCAACTCAACGGCCAAAACCCTGCCGCTAATGCCGAAAGTGCAGCCTTATTGGATAAAATCCGCAGCAGCCGACGTACTGATTGAGAGGCTGCCCTGAAAGCGTAGCTTCAATGAAATCCAAACAATAAAGTTCAGACACATAGGGCTACCTGAAAGCAGCACAGAGTTTCTACCAAGCCAAAGTTTCAGGCAGCCTTTTTCTTTACCGACCACAGCCGGTACTCAAGTACGCCGCAAGTAACTTTATAGTGGATTAAATTTATAGTGGATTAAATTTAAATCAGGACAAGGCGGCGAGCCGCAGACAGTACACACGTTACGGCAAGGCGAGACAACGCTGTACTGGTTTAAATTTAATTCACTATAACATTCCGGTTTTCAGGTAGCCTCTTCCTTCCATCTTTCCTGTTTAATCAACAGCTCACTATCCATCCAGCATCCTCTCTCCGCTGCCGGCCCATGCCCATCCCGCCGTGCCTACCGTAAAAGGGATTTTTCTTATTGACGTTCCCCATATCGGGTCGTATTATTCAGCCGTTATACCGGCGTTTGGCAAACTTCCAGCAACATTTCTGCCGCTGCCCGGTAAACCCCTGAAACTCAACGAAAGGCCGGGCTGATTCCAGAATCTTAGCGACAGAAAGAACAACCTTTTCAGGTAGCCGGCTTCGAGTTTTCATCATATTCCCCTCCCCGGCCATGCCACCGCGCCAGATTCTCCATTCCCCCTTTCCAGCAAATAATTTCCTGCGCCAAGCACAATCAGGCTGCCGACAAAAAGCTACCTGAAAATGCTTATTCCGAATCGCCATACTCATTTTTAGCCGCCCGCCGTGTGGCGATTCGGAATCGGCATTCGCTGCAGATAGGATAAAGGCTGCCCGCTTAGGCAGGCAGCCTGATAAGCAAGCGTGCTGCTCTTCAAACCTTCACCTTAAATAAGGATCTTGCCATGATGAAAGAACAAAGTAGTTTGTCCTACCTATACGGTACCAACGTCCCGTATATTGAAGATTTGTACGAAGCCTATCTGAGCTCCCCCGACTCCGTGGACAGCCAATGGCGGCAGTATTTCGACCAAGTGGCCGCCATGCCCGGCAACACCCCGAAAGATGTGGCGCACCGCCCGATTCAGGAAGCCTTTGCCAACTTGGCACAGCAGCGCGGCGGCGCAGCCGCAGGCGGCGTGGATTTTGCCGCCATGCAGAAGCAAGTGGCCGTGTTGAGCCTGATTTCCGCCTACCGCTCCTTGGGCAACCGCGCCGCCGACCTCAACCCGCTCGACCGCACCCATATCAGACAACTGCCCGAGCTCGATCCCAAAACCTACGGCCTCACCGATGCCGACATGAACACGCCTTTCCATGTCGGCACCGATCTTTCAGGTAGCCCCAAGCTGCCACTGGCCGAAATCATCCGCCACCTGAAACAAATCTATTGCGGCCCCTTGGCGCTGGAATACATGCACATTCCCGACACCGCCGAGCGCGAATGGCTGCAGGAACGTTTGGAAGCCAACGGCGCACGCCCGCAGTTTGATGCCGAAACCAAACGTCTCATCCTGAAAGAAATCACCGCCGCCGAAACCATGGAGCGCTATCTGCACACCCGCTATGTGGGCCAGAAACGCTTCTCGCTCGAAGGCGGCGAAAGCACCGTGCCCGCGCTGAACCACCTGATTCGCGCCTCCACCGCAAAAGGCGTGCAGGAAATCGTAATCGGTATGGCACACCGCGGCCGCTTGAACGTGTTGGTAAACACCATGGGCAAAGCCCCGCAGGCTATTTTCGACGAGTTCGAAGGCAAAGTGGACGCCAAATTCCCCAGCGGCGACGTGAAATACCACATGGGCTTCAGCTCCGACGTGCCCACCCCGCACGGCCCGGTGCACCTCTCTTTGGCCTACAACCCATCGCACTTGGAAATCACCAACCCCGTGATTGAAGGTTCCGTACGCGCCCGCCAAGACCACCGCGGTGCCGACGGCCGCAAACAAGTGCTGCCCATCCTTACCCACGGCGACTCTGCCTTCATCGGCTTGGGCGTGAACCAAGCCACCTTCAATATGTCGCAAACCCGCGGCTACAGCACCGGCGGCACCATCCACTTCGTGATCAACAACCAAGTGGGCTTCACCACTTCCGATCCGCGCGATACCCGCTCCACCCTGTATTGCACCGACATCGCCAAGATGGTGAGCGCGCCAATTCTGCACGTGAACGGCGACGACCCGGAAGCCGTTTGCCACGCCGCCCAAATCGCGCTGGACTACCGCACCACTTTCCATAAAGACATCGTGATCGATTTGGTGTGCTACCGCAAACTCGGCCACAACGAAGGCGACGACCCGACCCTGACCCAGCCCTTGATGTACAAACAGGTGGCCGCACACCCCGGCTCCCGTGCCGTGTATGCCGAGCAGCTGATTAAAGAAGGCGTGGTCACCAAGGAAGAAGCCGAAAAACTCATCAGCGACTACCGCGCCGCGATGGACAAAGGCGACCGCATCCAAGAAATCCTGCCCGAGCAGAAACGCGAACACGCAGTGGATTGGAGCAAATACCAGCCCATCAGCTGGCGCACTCCGGTGAAAACCGCGCTGCCTGCTGCCGAAATCAAACGCCTGGCCGAGCGCTTCACCAACATCCCGGCCGATGTGAAGCTGCACAACACCGTGAAGAAAATCATCGACAACCGCAAAGCCATGGCTGTCGGCGAGCAAGCCATTGATTGGGGCATGGCCGAAACCATCGCCTACGCCAGCCTGCTCGAAGCCGGCCACGATATCCGCATTTCCGGCGAAGACTCCGGCCGCGGCACCTTCTCGCACCGCCACGCCGTACTGCACGACCAAAACCGTGCCGAGCGCACCGGCGGCGTGTATATCCCGCTGCAACACATCAGCGAAAAACAAGGCCGCTTCAACGTAATCGATTCCATCCTGAACGAAGAAGCCGTGATGGCCTACGAATACGGCTATGCCTCCTCCGCGCCGGAAGACCTGGTGATTTGGGAAGCCCAGTTCGGCGACTTCGCCAACGGTGCGCAAATCGCCATCGACCAGTTCATCACCTCCGGCGAAACCAAATGGGGACGCTGGTGCGGCCTCACCGTCATCCTGCCGCACGGCTACGACGGCCAAGGCCCGGAACACTCTTCCGCCCGCGTAGAACGCTGGCTGCAACTGTGTGCCGAAGAAAACATCCAAGTGCTGATGATGTCTGAAGCATCGCAGATGTTCCACGCCCTGCGCCGCCAGATTCTGCGGCCCTACCGCAAACCGCTGGTGATTTTCATGTCCAAACGCCTGCTGCGCCTCAAAGACGCCTGCAGCCCGCTGGCCAACTTCACCGACGGCGAATTCCGCCTCGTTATCGGCGACACCGTACATGGCCGCGACCAAGACGTGAAACGCGTGATTCTGTGTGCCGGCCAGGTGTACTACGATTTGGCAAAAGCCCGCGCTGACAAAGGCTTGGAAAAAGACATCGCCATCGTTCGCGTCGAGCAGCTCTACCCCTTCCCCTACGAAGAAGTGGCTGCCGAGCTCAAACGCTTCCCGAACGCCACCGAAATCATGTGGGCGCAGGAAGAGCCGAAAAACCAAGGCGCTTGGTACCAAATCCGCCACCGCTTGGAAAAAGTGCTCGGCGCCAACCAGCGCCTCACTACTACCAGCCGCCCGGCCAGCGCTTCGCCCGCCGTCGGCTATGCTGTGAAACACAAAGCCGGTTTGGACGGCCTGCTTGAAGACGCGATGAAGCTCTAAAGCGCCAACAGGCTACCTGAAACATGCCGAACCGTTTTCAGGTAGCCTCCTAGAACACGATTTACCTATTTTTCAATTCACTAAAGGATAAAACCATGATTATCGAAATTACCGTACCCCCGCTGCCGGAAAGCGTTACCGAAGCCACCCTGATGAGCTGGCACAAGAAGGTGGGCGACTATGTGAACCGCGACGAAAACCTGATCGACCTCGAAACCGACAAAGTTGTGCTCGAACTGCCCGCCCAGCAGGCCGGTGTGATTGTGGAAATCATCGAACAAGACGGCGCCACCGTTACCGCCGGCCAGCTGTTGGCTAAAATCGACACCGCAGCCAAAGCAGCAGAAACAGCCCCGGCTGCCGCCCAAACCCCGGCTGCCGAACCCGCAGGCCACGTGGCTGCCGCAGGCGCACAAGCAGGCGTGGCCATGCCCGCTGCCGCCAAACTGGCTGCCGAAAAAGGCGTGGACGTATCCGGCGTGCAAGGTTCTGGCCGCGACGGCCGTGTGCTGAAAGAAGACGTGGCCGCCATGCCTGCCGCCGCGCCCAAAGCCGCTGCCGCCCCGGCCGTGGCCGTACCGCTGGGCGACCGCGTGGAACAGCGCGTACCGATGAGCCGCCTGCGCCAGCGCGTGGCCGAACGCCTGCTGCAATCCCAGTCGCAAAACGCCATCCTCACCACGTTCAACGAGGTGAATATGAAGCCGATTATGGATTTGCGCGCCAAATACAAAGAGAAGTTCGAAAAACAGTATGGTGTGAAACTGGGCTTCATGTCCTTCTTCGTGAAAGCCGCCGTGGCCGCGCTGAAGAAATTCCCCGCCGTAAACGCTTCGATTGACGGCAACGACATCGTTTACCACGGCTACTTCGACATCGGCATCGCCGTGGGCAGCCCGCGCGGCCTGGTAGTACCGATCTTGCGCAATGTGGATCAGATGAGCATTGCCGACATCGAACTGGCCATCGTGGACTACGCCAACAAAGCCAAGAGCGGCAAAATCGCCATCGAAGACCTCACCGGCGGCACGTTCTCCATCACCAACGGCGGCACCTTCGGCTCGATGATGTCCACCCCCATCATCAACCCGCCGCAATCCGCCATCTTGGGCATGCACGCCACCAAAGAACGCGCCGTGGTGGAAAACGGCCAAGTCGTGGTGCGCCCGATGATGTATCTGGCCCTCTCCTACGACCACCGCATCATCGACGGCCGCGAAGCCGTGCTCACTTTGGTTACCATCAAAGAAGCCCTCGAAGACCCGGCCCGCCTGATTTTGGAAATCTAACGGTTTCTAAAATCCAAACGCTTAGCAACATCAGGCTACCTGAAAACCCTTTTTTCAGGTAGCCTTACTCTTTTGCCACATCAAACACAGCAAAGGCTACCTGAAACTTTCAGGTAGCCCAACCAAACACCATGACCAACACCACCGTCCACCTCTACACCGACGGCGCCTGCAAAGGCAATCCCGGCCCCGGCGGCTGGGGCGTGCTGCTGCGCTACGGCCGTCATGAAAAAGAACTCTGCGGCGGCGAAGCCGACACCACCAACAACCGCATGGAGCTCACTGCCGTCATTCGCGGCCTCGAAGCCCTCAACCGCCCCTGCCAAGTAACCATCCACACCGACTCCCAATACGTGAAAAACGGCATGGAAAGCTGGATACACGGCTGGAAGAAAAATGACTGGAAAACTTCCGCCAAACAACCCGTAAAAAATGCCGAGCTGTGGCAGCAGCTCGATCAGCAAGTCGCCCGCCACCAAGTATCCTGGCAATGGGTGAAAGGCCACGCCGGCCACCCCGAAAACGAGCGCGCCGACCAACTGGCCAACCAAGGTGCCGCCAACATAGCCGGGGGCGGCAATAAACGCCAATAATCAAATTATTGGCACAACACTCCCCGCCGCCGGCCGCCCCTTCCCGCAGTTGGCGTTCCGCCCGCCATCTGATAGAATGGCAACTCATACAGTCAATCAAAGCGCAGCTTCCCATTCTGCGTTTGATTGGCTAAAAATTTGAGTTCACAAGCCGCCGGCACTAGGCGGCTTGCATTTTTATGTAAAAACGGCTGCCCCGCAGCCCTTGTGGAGAAAATCATGCAAAAGATTCCATTAACCGTACGCGGCGCCGAAATGCTCAAGCAAGAATTGCAGCATCTTAAAAGCGTCGAGCGCCCCGCCATTATCGAAGCCATCGCCGAAGCCCGCACCCACGGCGATTTGTCTGAAAATGCCGAATACGAAGCCGCCAAAGAAAAACAAGGCTTCATCGAAGGCCGCATTTCCGAGCTGGAAAACAAGCTCTCCGTAGCCCACATCATCGACCCCACCGAAATCCACGCCGAAGGCAAAATCGTATTCGGCTGTACCGTCGTGCTGGAAGACTTGGAAAACGAAACCCAAGTACGCTACCAAATCGTCGGCGACGACGAAGCCGATATTAAAGACAACAAAATCTCCATCAGCTCGCCCATTTCCCGCGCCCTTATCGGCAAAGAAGAAGGCGACGTGGCCGAAGTGCAGGCGCCCGGCGGCGTGCGCGAATACGAAGTTATCGAAGTGCTGTATATCTAGCGGGCGGAGGCGAAATGAACCAAAAATTCAATCCCTACCAGGCTCCGCAAAGCCAAGACTACCTGCCGCAGCAGGCCGGCGAATGCTGGCGCGAAGGCAAACGTGTTTTTCTGCCCGATGGAGCAGACCTGCCCCGCCGCTGCATCCGCTGCGGCGAAGCAGCCGAACCGCAACGGCGGCCGCGCAAACTGTATTGGTATCATCCCGCCTGGAATTTGTTGATTATCCCGATTTTTTTTGCCGCTTGGCCGCTTGCCCTGATTATTACCCTTGCCGTCCGGAAAAGCCTCCCCATCCATCCCACCTTCTGCCCGCAGCATCAAACGCAGATGCGCTGGCTGTTTTGGGGCGTGCCCGCCATCGTGCTGGTATTGCTGTTGCTGCCACTCACTGCGCTATTCATTCCATCCTTAAGCAACTATTTTTCTTCAACTTTCATAGCAATGTGGTACTTCGGCATCATCGCCTTCTGCCTGATCTTCGCCATCGCCACTTCGCCCCTGCGGCCTCGCCTGGTGAAAGTTACCGAAGACTACAACATCCTCAAAGGCTTCGGCCGGGGCTTTCTCAACACCCTGCCGGAAGAATACGAACTCGACAGCCGACGCTAACGCCGACCTCTGTTTGGATAGGGGCGGTAATCAATTTTCAGGTAGCCTCTTCATAAGCGGAAGGCTACCTGAAAACATAATATGCCCAAGTTTCTGCACAGCCGAAGCCATCGTTTTCAAGCCGCCTTATCTTTTCAGCTGCCCCGCAAGCGCTCCGGAAGCACGGTAAGGCGGGGCAAAGCGGTGGCTTTCTGATTTTAATCCGCTATACAATGCCGCTTTCCACGCCCGCCGGTTTTCCCGCCAATGGAACAACTCGAATTTTTCAGCATTCCCAGCCCCTGCATCGGCGTTTGCCAGGCCAATAGCAAGGGCTATTGCAAAGGCTGTTTGCGCAGCCGTGAGGAGCGGCTGTATTGGCTGAAGCTGACGGATACGCAGAAGCAGAACGTGCTGCGCCTGTGCCGTTTGCGCAAGCGCAAGCTGTTGCAGTTGGCGGCTGAGCAGCAGGCCGTTTCCATTGAACTGCCGGAGCAGATGGATTTCGATTTTTTCTAAGCATCCCGCTGCCCATTCTTCTTTCCCTCATCATTAAACATCAATCATGCTGGTTTTATCTGCTTTATCTTTTCTTCCCGCCTCTTGGACATGGCAGTTTCTCGCCTTGGCGGTTTTGTGCAGCGTGGCGGTTTCGGTGCTGCTGAAAATCGCGCGCAAACAAGGGGTTCACATTGAGCATGCGATTGCGGTGAACTATATTGTGGCCACGGCCTGCTGCTGGTTTTTGCTTGAGCCGCCGCTGGATGGCCTGCGCGGGGCGGATATTGGCGGCCTGTGGCCGTTTTTGGCTTTGGGCGTGCTGTTGCCGAGCATTTTTGTGGTGATGGCGCGGGCGGTGGAACAGGCGGGGATTGTGCGCTCGGATGCGGCGCAGCGGCTGTCGCTGGTATTGCCGGTGTTGGCGGCTTTCCTGCTGTTTGGCGAACAGCTGAACCGCAATAAAATCGTGAGCATTGTGCTGGCTTTCAGTGCGCTGGCGGCTTTGCTCTATAAGCCGGGCAAGGGCAAACAGGGTGGCGGGATATTTTGGCTGGTGGGGGTATGGCTGGGCTTTGGGGTGATTGATATTCTGTTTAAGCAGTTATCCAAAACCGGGCAGGCCATGTCGCTGAATTTGTTTGTGTCCTTTGCGCTGGCTTGCGTGCTGATGTGGGGTTATGTGTGGCGGCAGGGCAAACCGCTCAAGGCGGCGGATTTTGCCGGCGGGCTGCTGCTCGGGCTGTTGAATTTCGGCAATATCCTGTTTTATATCAAGGCACACCATGCTTTTTCCGGCGACCCGACCTTGGTATTTGCCGGTATGAACTTGGGCGTGATTGTGTTGGGCACGCTCACCGGCGCGCTGGCGTTCAAGGAGAAGATTTCGGCCGTGAACCAAGCCGGTATTGCGTTGGCACTCGCGGCGATTTACAGCCTGTTTTATCTGGATTGGCTGCTGGCGAAGCTGGGCATTGCGATATAAGTTTCAGGTAGCCTCAATCGAAACCGAAAGGCTACCTGAAAAAATGATCCGGCTGTTTGGCTATGCGAATACAAAGGCTGCCTGAAACTTTCAGGTAGCCTCTTGCTTTACCCGCGCCGTAAATATTCTGCCAGCGGCTTGGGCAAACCGTATTCCGCCGTATTGGCCCACAGGCTGCCGTGTGCCGCAGCGGCCGCCACTCCGTTTGCCTGCAAAGGCGTAATCTGCAACAGGCGGTGTGTGAGGCGGTGGCTCACCAAATCTCCTTCGGCCAAATCTTCCTCGGCCACGCCGAAAGCGGCTGCGCACTCATACAAATCATCCAGCCGCTCAAAGCAGGGCACGCAGTAGAGCCCGCCCCAAATGCCGCCGGACGGGCGTTTCTCCAGCAGCACCCTGCCCTGTTTGTCGCGCAACACCAGCCAATACAGCGCCACTTCCTTCACCGCCACTGCGGTTTTCTTGCGCGGCAGCTCGGCAATCCGCCCTTGCTGTTTGGCCAGGCAGATTTCCGCCATCGGGCAGGCATCGCAATGCGGTTTGCTGCGTTTGCACACCATTGCGCCCAAGTCCATCAGCCCTTGCGTGTAGGGGGTCATGTCCTCGGCTGCGGGCAGCAGGCTTTCGGCCAAATCCCACAAAACGGTTTCGAATTTTTTGTCGCCGATTGCCCCGTCTTGCGCAAACACGCGGCACAAAACGCGCTTCACGTTGCCGTCTAAAATCGCCTCGCGCCGGCCGAAGGAAAAGGCGGCAATCGCCGCTGCCGTGCTGCGCCCCACGCCCTTGAGCGTTTCCAGGCCTTGGCGCGTATCGGGAAAGCGGCCGCCGAAATCGCGCGCCACCTGTTTGGCCGCCGCATGCAGATTGCGGGCGCGGCTGTAGTAGCCCAGCCCGGCCCACAGCGCGAGCACTTCGTCTTCATCCGCCGCGGCCAGCGCGGCCACGTTTGGAAACGCCGCCAGAAATCGCGGATAGTATGCCAACACGGTGGCCACCTGCGTTTGCTGCAGCATAATCTCCGAAAGCCACACCGCATAAGGCTCGCGCACCTGCCAAGGCAGGCCGTGCCGCCCGTGTTGTTTTTGCCAGCGCACCAGCCGGGCCGAGAAATCTGTGTTCATAGATAAGGCTACCTGAAACCGAAAATCCCGTATTGTATAGCGGATTAAAATGGCAGCGATACTGCCAAAGCGGCCGCCGGATGGTTTTCAGGTAGCCTTCCGCCGCAATCCATCCGTTTCCCGCTATAATCGCAGCCCAAACCAACCCAGATTGCCGTTCATGACCAACCACACCCTCTTCGCCACCTGCCCGCGCGGCCTCGAAACCATCCTCGCCCAAGAGCTGGCCGACCAAGGCTGCACCCACATCGCCCCCACCGACGGCGGCGTATCCTGCCAAGGCAGCCTCGAAGCCGCCTACCGCGCCAACCTCCACTCCCGCACCGCCAGCCGCATCCTGCTGCAACTGGCCAAACAGCCCTACCGCAGCGAAGACGACATTTACCGCGCCGCAAAAAGCATTCGTTGGGAAGACTGGTTTCATGCCGGGCAAACCTTCAAAATCAAGGTGGAAGGCAAACGCGCCCGCGTGAAAAGCCTCGACTTTACCGCCCTCAAAATCAAAGACGGCCTGTGCGACCGCTTCCGCAGCAGCCAAGGCCAACGCCCCAGCGTGGACAAAGCCAATCCGCACATCCGCATCCACGCCTTCATCAACGAGCAGCACGCCGCCATCTTTATCGACACCAGCGGCGAAGCCCTGTTCAAACGCGGCTACCGCCAAGACACCGGCGCCGCCCCCCTGCGCGAAAACCTCGCCGCCGGCCTGCTCCTGCTCGCCGGCTACAACGGCAGCCAGCCCTTCCAAGACCCTTTCTGCGGCAGCGGCACCCTCCCCATCGAAGCCGCCCTCATCGCCACCCGGCGCGCCCCCGGCCTCAACCGCCGCTTCGGTTTCGAGCAGCTGGCCAACTTCGATGCCGGCCTCTGGCAGCGCCTGCGCCAAGAAGCCCAAGCCGCCGTATTGCCGCAAGCCCCCGCGCCCATTGCCGGCAGCGATACCGACCGCCGCCTGATCCAAACCGCCGCCACCAACGCCCGCGAAGCCCAAGTGGCCGGGCACATCGTGTTTCAGGTAGCCGACGTGCGCGACACCCGACCCAACGGCGAAAACGGCATCCTCCTCGCCAACCCGCCCTACGGCGTACGCCTTGAAGAAGTTCAAACCCTGCACGCCCTCTACCCCCAGCTCGGCTCCTGGCTCAAACAGCACTACCCCGGCTGGCTCTGCGGCCTGCTCACCGCCGACCGCGACCTGCCCAAACTCATGCGCCTGTCGCTAAAGCGCAAAATTCCCCTGTATAACGGTAACCTCGACTGCCGCCTGTTCCTGCTCGACATGGTACGCGGCTCCCACCGCACACCTAAGGCGGAATAGCTGCGTTTAGGTATTCGGCAAAAGGCTACCTGAAAACCGTTTGCCCGTTTCAGGCAGCCCTCTAACCCAGCGCAGCCCGTTCCCGCCCTAGCCCATCTTTATCTTTTAGGCAGCCGCAGCCCAAACATCATCGCCAAACCCACCTACCCTTCCAAAAAGGCTACCTGAAAACCCATTCCGCTATATAATCGCCCGGTTTTGACTCCAAGGCTACCTGAACCATGAAAGCCATAATACTGGCCGCCGGACGCGGCGAGCGGATGCGCCCGCTCACCGACACCCTGCCCAAACCCATGCTCCCATGCGGCCGCGAGCCGCTCATCGGCTGGCATTTGCGCCGCCTAGCCGCCGCCGGCATCAGGGAAATCGTCATCAACCACGCCTGGCTCGGCGAAAAAATCGAACAAGGCCTCGGCAACGGCAGCCGTTACGGCGTGTCTATCCGATATTCGCCCGAAGCACCCGGCGGGCTGGAAACCGCAGGCGGCATCGCCACCGCCCTGCCGCTCTTGGGCAGCGAGCCTTTCTTGGTGATCAACGGCGACATCCTCACCGATTTCGACTGCCGCACCGCCATCGAACGTGCCGCCCAAATGAGCGCCCACACCCTCGCCCACCTCTGGCTCGTGCCCAACCCCCCGCACCACCCGCAAGGCGACTTCCGCCTGCAACCCGGCGGCCAAGTTACCGACGCCGAGTCCCCGCAGCCCGCCCACACCTTCAGCGGCATCGGCCTCTACCGCCCCGAGCTTTTCGCCCGCACCGCCGCCCACCAACGTGCCAAACTCGCCCCCCTGCTGCGCCAAGCCATGCGGCAAGGCCAAGTGAGCGGCGAAATGCACACCGGCCTGTGGCTCGACGTGGGCACGCCCGAACGCCTGCAGGAAGCCGCCCGCATCAGCGAACAGTGGGCAAACTGAACCCTTTATTTACAACCCGTTTTCAGGTAGCCTCAAGCACTTTTAAGCGCTACCTGAAACCCAAACCCTTACCGGACGATTCATTATGACCACCAAACACACCCTCGAACGCTACAGCCAAGAACAACACACCGCCCAAGAAGCCCAGCGCCTTGCCCAGCAAATCATCTTCGGCCCCATCGCCTTCCAAGCCTCCCGCCTGATGGTGAAATTCGGCATCCTAGAGCGGCTCAACCGCGCCGCCGAAGGCCAAACCCTCGAAGAAATCGCCCAAGAAGCCAAGCTCAGCCGCTATGCCGCCCAAGTGCTGCTCGAAGCCTCCCTCTCCATCGGCACCGTCCTCTGCGAAAACGGGCGCTACCGCATCAGCAAAGCCGGCTGGTTTTTAATCAAAGACCCCATGGCCCCCATCAACATGGATTTCGTGCACGACGTCTGCTACCAAGGCACATTCGACCTCGAAGCCGCCCTGCTCGAAGGCCGCCCCGCCGGGCTCAAAGTATTCGGCAGCTGGCCCACCATCTACGAAGGCCTCTCCAGCCTCCCCCCGCGCGCCCTCGAAAAATGGCTCGCCTTCGACCACTTCTATTCCGACCACTCCTTCCCTGCCGCGCTGGAAATCGTCTTTTCCCAACCCGTCCGCCGCCTGCTCGACGTGGGCGGCAACACCGGCCGCTGGGCGCTGCAATGCGTGGCATACAGCCCGGAAGTGCAAGTCACCATCATGGATTTGCCCCAACAAATCCAACTGATGAAAGAGCACACCGCCCGCCTACCCGGCGCCGACCGCATCCACGGCCACCCCGCCAACCTGCTCGACCCCGCCACCCCCTTCCCCGAAGGCTTCGACGCCATCTGGATGAGCCAATTCCTCGACTGCTTTACCGAAGAGCAAGTTACCTCCATCCTCAGCCGCGCCGCCAAGAGCATGGGCGAAAACAGCACCCTTTATATCCTCGAGCCCCTATGGGACAGGCAGAAACACGAAACCGCCGCCTACTGCCTCACCCAAACCAGCCTCTACTTCACCGCCATGGCCAACGGCAACAGCAAACTCTTCCACAGCGCCGACCTGATCCGCTGCATCGAAGCCGCCGGCCTGCAAACCGCCAAAATCCACAACAACATCGGCCTCGGCAACAGCCTCATCTGCTGCAAAAAAGCATAAAACGGAAAAAGGCTACCTGAAAAACCAAACCGCAGTTTTCAAGTAGCCTCCAACCCGCATAAAAAGGAAACCGCCATGCAAGCCATCAAACTAGCCCTCATCCTATCCGCCGCCGCCCTGCCCCTTGCCGCCCTGCCCCTTGCCGCCCTGCCCCTTGCCGCCCAAGCCAAGCAGCCCGCCCGCCAAGCAGCCGGCCTGTCCCCATTCATCCGCAGCATCAACCACGATGCGCCCATCAAATCCGGCCCCTTCACCATCCGTCGCGCTGCCGCGCAAGGCGGCAACGTCCTGATCGACGCCGCCATCGACAGCCAACAACTCCCCCTGCCGCCCGCCGCCGAACGCGAACCCACCGTCCAAGCCCTGCAAACCCTGGCCGAAGCCTCCTGGTGCGAGCATCCCCAGTTCCCCGCCCTCAACCAAACCCGCAGCCTCACCACCCGCTACACCGTCAGCGGCGAAACCTCCCCCATCAACCTCACCATCCCCGCCGGCCGCTGCGCCCAAATCCAAAGCAGCCAAAGCCCCGCGCAACAGGAAGAAAACGGCCAAATCGCCGCCCTCATCCTCCTCATTCCCGGCATGAACCAGCGCCTCCCCCTCACCGAAGACAACCTCACCCTGCAGCGCGTCCGCTTCGACCACACCGCGCGCACCATGCACAAATACCTCACCCTCAACGACCCCGAGCTCGCCAAACAGCCCGCCGCACAAATCCGCGCCAAACTGCAAATCGAAGCCCGCACCCTCGTGTGCGACGACCCCCTGCTCGCCCAAAGCAACCGCTACTACCCCACCACCCACCACTTCACCCTCCCCGGCCAATCCGAAACCTTCGAAGCCACCGTTGCCAAAAACAGCTGCACCGAAAACGCAAAATAAGCTGCCCGGCATACAAAAGGCTACCTGAAGATACTCAGCCATTTCCTAATTAATTTTGGAAGAATTCCAATTATGCCTATCCCTCATTTCGATGATTTACGCCAACCTACTCTTGCTATTTTGAGCGATGGAGAAATAAGGAAAAAATCTGATTTAATTCTACCGTTGCAACAACATTTTAAATTGAGCAATAAAGAGATTTCCCAAGAATATGAATCTGGTAAAGGCGCAATTTTCCCCGACCGTATCTCTTGGGTACTCAGCTATTTTGCTATGACAGGTTTACTAGACCGACCTAAACGCGGCTACTATGTTATCAATGAATTAGGAAGAAAATATTCAAAAAAATCTTCTGAAGAAATTATTGAATATGTTAAACAGAAAATGATGGAGCGGGAGCAAGGAAAACAAAAACACCAAAAAAAATTTATTGTTACCGCACAAACTGATACCGTAGAAAGTACACCGCAAGAACAGCTATATAATTCCTATCAAGACATCCGCCAAGTTGTATACGATGAAATTTTGGATACCATTCTGAGTAAAAGCCCAGCTGCATTCGAAAAGTTAGTGGTCGAACTGTTACAAAAAATGGGCTACGGGGGTGCGTTGGATAAGTCAGGCCGAGTAACCAAACAAAGCAGAGACGGCGGTATAGATGGTGAAATCCGAGAAGATGTGCTGGGTTTAGGCCGTATTCATATACAAGCCAAATGCTACCAGCGCGAAAAAACTATTGGCAGGCCAGAGATTCAAAGCTTTGCCGGTGCATTGCTTGGCAGCAATGCTAATAAAGGTGTTTTTATTACTACAGCCCAGTATACCGATGATGCTAAAAAATATGCCGAAACTATTCCCAATGCCCGCATTGTTTTAATAGATGGTAATAAATTGGCTGAGTATATCTACCAATACGGCCTAGGTATGCAAGTAGAGCAAACCATTGTTATCAAAAAACTGGACACCGACTATTGGGATGAAATCCCGAACAATACCAATAGTAACAACTGATCGCTGCTTGCCAACATCAGACTGTTCAGATTTTATACACTACACAAAAGGCTACCTGAAAACCCCCGTTCCGAGTTTTCAGGTAGCCTTTATCGCATCAATCAAGCCGTGTTAAGACCCGCTAAACAGGCTCTTAAACCACAGTACAATGCTGTCCCACAGGCGGCCGAAGAAGCCGGCTTCGGCCACGTCGTTGAGCGCCACCACGTCTTTCTGCGCCACCACGCGGTTTTGCGCGTCCATAAATTTCACAGTGCCGAGCACTTGGCCTTTGCTAATCGGCGCGAGCACGGGCTGCACGGTTTCCAGCACGGGCTGCAGCTGCGCGGCCTGGCCGTGCGGCACGGTGATATAGGTGGCGTCGATAAAGCCCACGTTCACCGCGTTATCCGCGCCTTTATACACTTTCACCTGCGAAATGGCGGTTTCGGCCTCATACAGTTTGGGCGTGTCGTAGGATTGCAGCGCCCAGTTGAGCAGTTTGCTGCT
This sequence comes from Eikenella corrodens, assembly GCF_003990355.1. Classification (NCBI taxonomy): domain Bacteria; kingdom Pseudomonadati; phylum Pseudomonadota; class Betaproteobacteria; order Neisseriales; family Neisseriaceae; genus Eikenella; species Eikenella sp. KCOM 3110. The sequence continues at coordinate 1,639,105 of NZ_CP034670.1, forward strand.
CTCGGCGGCGCGCGCCTGCATGCTTTCGGTACCCACCACCACGGAAATCACGCGGCGGCCGTTGCGTTTGCTGGAGGCAACCAGGTTGTAGCCTGCGCTGTCGGTGTGGCCGGTTTTCATGCCGTCCACGTCGGGGTCGCGGTAGAGCAGCAGGTTGCGGTTGGGCTGGGTGATGTTGTTGTAGCTGTAAGACTGGATGGAATAGAGTGGATAGTATTGCGGATAGTCGTGAATAATGGCGGCGGAAAGGGTGATGAGGTCTTGCACCGAGGTGTAGTGCTGCGCGCCGGGCAGGCCGGTGCTGTTTTCAAAATGAGTGTCTTTCATGCCGAGCCGTTTGGCTTCGGCGTTCATCAGCTGCACAAACTGCGCTTCGCTGCCGGCCACGGCTTCGGCCAGGGTAATGGAGGCATCGTTGCCGGACTGCACAATCAGGCCTTTGAGCAAATCGTCCACGCGGGCGGGGGTTTTCGGATCGAGGAACATGCGCGAGCCTTCCACCTTCCAGCCCTGCTCGGAAACGGTAAAGGTTTGGTCGGGCTTGAGTTTGCCTTCTTCCAGCGCTTTAAACACCAAATAGGCGGTCATCAGCTTGGTGAGCGAGGCGGGTTCGATGTGTTCGTTTAATTTGTGCGAGGCGAGCATCTGGCCGCTTTGCGCGTCATACACGGCATAGGCCGAGGCTTTGATTTCGGGCAGCCCCACGGCGGTTACGGGCTGGGTAGCGGCGGAATTGACGGCGGCAGCCGGAGCGGAAGCGGCGGGGGCAGAGGCTTGGCGGGGGGCGGAAGCGGCTTGCGGCGCGGCCTGCACCTGCCAGCCGGCCACTAAAAGGGATAGGGTGAGGAGGGTGAGTTTTTGTTTCATTGCGTTGTCTGTTGGATTGGATTGAATGGCTTGCCGCCGGCAGGCTTGGGATTGAGGCTACCTGAAAGCGGAACTGCAAGGAAGTGAAAGCGCAACGGAAATACTGCAACGCAGAAATTTTTCAGGTAGCCTGCCGCCAAAAGCCAATCATGCGGCAAAATCGCGCCGATTATAGCCGCTCAAGCTTGTATTGCTAAGCGTTTAACCTGATTTTTCTTGCCAGCGGCGGCGCAAACGGAGTATCTTGCCGCCTTTGAGCCTGTTTTCGACACCCATCATGCCCCTGCCCCACACCGACTACCTCACCCGCATCCTCACCGCCTCCGTTTACGACGTGGCCGCCGAAACGCCGCTCGATTTCGCCCGCAACCTTTCCGCGCGCAGCGGCAACCGCATCTTGCTCAAACGCGAAGACCTGCAGCCCGTTTTCTCTTTCAAAATCAGGGGGGCATACAACAAAATGGCCAAGCTGCCGCCCGAGCTCTTGCAAAAAGGCGTGATTACCGCCAGCGCCGGCAACCACGCGCAGGGCGTGGCGCTTTCCGCGCAGAAGCTCGGCTGCGAAGCCACCATCGTGATGCCCGAAACCACGCCGCAGATTAAAGTGGACGCTGTGCGTTCGCGCGGCGGCAAAGTGGTGCTCAAAGGCGTGTCGTTCAACGATGCCTACGACCACGCCGTAGAGCTGGCCAAAAGCAGCGGCCAAACCTATATCCCGCCGTTTGACGATCCCGACGTGATTGCCGGCCAAGGCACCATCGGGCTGGAAATCGTGCGCCAGCATTCCAAGCCGATTGATGCCGTGTTCGTGCCCATCGGCGGCGGCGGGCTGGCGGCCGGCGTGGCCGTGTTCATTAAGCAGGTGCGCCCCGAAATCAAGGTAATCGGCGTGCAAACCCATGATTCCTGCGCCATGAAAACCTCCATCGAAGAAGGCCGCCTGGTGGCGCTCAAAGACGTCGGCCTGTTTTCAGACGGCACAGCGGTGAAGCTGGTGGGCGAAGAAACCTTCCGCCTGTGCCGCGAATTCTTAGATGAAATCATCACGGTGGACACCGACGCTATCTGCGGCGCGCTCAAAGATATTTTCGACGACACCCGCAGCATCTGCGAGCCCGCCGGTGCGCTGGCCTTGGCCGGCCTCAAAGCCTATATCGCCCGCGAGCAGGCGCAGGGCCAAACCCTGATTGCCGTCACCAGCGGCGCCAACATCAATTTCCACCGCCTGCGCCACGTTTCCGAGCGCAGCGAGCTGGGCGAAGGCAACGAAGGTATTTTTGCCGTGTCGATTCCCGAACAGCCCGGCAGCTTCCTCAAGTTCATCAACATTTTGGGCAGCCGCAACATCACCGAATTCAACTACCGCTACGGCGACGACGCCACCGCCCATATTTTCGTGGGTATCCAAAGCAAAGGCGCGTCCGACCTGGCCGCCATCAGCGCCGAACTCACCGCCGCCGGCCTGCCCAACACCGACCTCACCGACGACGAAACCGCCAAAATCCACATCCGCTATATGGTAGGCGGCCGCACCGGCAAAGTGGCGCACGAACGCCTGTTCAGCTTCGAGTTCCCCGAACGCCCCGGCGCGCTGGCCTACTTCCTCAGCCGGATGCAGAGCAGCTGGAACATCACCCTGTTCCACTACCGCAACCACGGCTCGGATTACGGCCGCGTGCTGGTGGGCATCGACGTGCCGCCCGCCGACCACCAAGCCTTCGCCACCTTCCTGCAAGAGCTGGGCTATGTGCACACCGAGCAAACCGACAACGCCGCCTACCGCCTATTCCTCGGCCAGGCCTAAATCTTTTCAGGTAGCCTCATCAGCCCGTTCAGGCTACCTGAAATCATAAGCTCTAGCGTAGTTCAAACCAAAATCCATTTATAAACCAAGAGAACCCAAATGCTCGCTCCCCAACACCTCCTCTGGATAGACGGCCCCGCCGGCCGCCTGCACACCATCTACCTGCCGCCCGAAGCCCCCGAGCGCGGCGTGGCCGTCATCAACCACCCCAACCCCCTGCACGGCGGCACGTTTACCAACAAAGTGATCCAAACCGCCGCCAAAGTTTATGCCCGCCTCGGCTTCCACTGCTACCTGCCCAACCTGCGCGGCGTTGGCGAAAGCGAAGGCGAACACGACTACGGGCGCGGCGAAACCGACGACTGCCTCGCCGTCATCGACTACGCCCAAAGCCAACACCCGCATGCCGCCCAACTCATCATTTCCGGCTTCTCCTTCGGCGGCTACGTGAGCCTGTTTGCCGCCCAGCAGCGCCGGCCCGATGCCCTCGTGCTGCTCGGCCCCGCCGTGGGCATGTATGAAGTGCCCGCCGCCCAAGCCGCCGATCCGGCGCATACTTTGGCAATCCACGGCGAAATTGATGAAGTCGTCCCACTGGCCAACGCCCTCAGCTGGGCCGCCCCGCAAGACATCCCCGTGGTTGTGCTGCCCCAATCCTCCCACTTCTTCCACGGCAAACTCATCCCCCTGCGCGACACCCTGCTGCGCTTCGTGCCCGGCGTGTTGGGAAAATAAGCTAATCAGTTTCAGGTAGCCTTTAGATGTAGAAAGGCTACCTGAAAACTATCCGCCATTTGACAGTTGAATCATATCCAATAATAATCACTTAAACTTTTCATTATGATAAAACACCTCAAATGTCTAACTCTCCTCTATATTTGGATAAGATTATCTATCATCCTACTAGCCATAAAGTTACTCTATTTTTTAATTGGAATGGAGAAAAAACTATTCTTTCTGCACAAATCACAAGCAGCGGCACTGGAGACGATCTGATACGTGGAATCGCATCAGAAGAACTCTCAAACTTTATAATGAAATTTATTCATACAGAAGGATTTGTATCTAATTTAAATAAATTATTTAATATTATTCTAAACTATGCTGATAAAAATTTATTTGAGGATTTTCCAATTCAAATCATGTAGTAATCATTTTGCTGAATCTACCCCTAATCCCTAGCAAAATAATCTTTTCACTAGACCATGCCCACCTGCCAACCCGCCATCGTCCTCACCACCTGCCCCAACCAAGCCGAAGCCGAACGCATCGGCTTGCTTCTATTGCAACAGCGCCTTGCCGCCTGCGTGCAATACGAAGCCATTCAAAGTCAATATTTCTGGCAGGGCGAGCTCTGTTGCGACAGCGAAATCCGCCTCACCATCAAAACCGCCGAACGGCACTACCCCGCCGTTGAGCGCCTCATCCTCGAGCAGCACAGCTACGATTGCCCGCAAATCCTGCTGCTGCCCGTATCCGGCGGCACAGAAGGCTACCTGAAATGGCTGAACGACAACCTCGCGTCAGAACCCGGCGAACTTTAGCCAGCCACTCAGCCGTATATTGCCGCAGATCAAAGGCTACCTGAAAAACTATATTAGACCTCTTGCGAAAATATTCATCCCATCGCATTAACCAGTCCTGCAATCAGATTTGCCCTTAACCCGAACCGTTTCCGCCTGTTGCGGTAAGGCAGCGACAATATTTTGAATATCTTCAGTTTCCTGTTGATGTGCTCGATGACGGTTCTGAGTTTGCCTAACCGCCTGTTCGCCTCTTTATCCTGTTTGTCCGGCGGATGACGTTTGGATTTCTTTTTCGGGGTCTGTAATCCGGTTTTGGCCAATCCTTGATAACCCTTATCCGCAATGACTATTTTGTAGGGATAAAGCTCTGCAAGGTGCCTCTTGGCTAAACGCATGTCATGCCGGGCACCCATCCCCGTCCGGATGCTGATGATTTTTTCCGTTTCCCTGCCGTATATGACCCGGATTTTAACCGTGTGCCGCCTTTTCTTGCCGCTGTAATACTGCCGCTGTTTTTTTGGGACGTTCAATCGGGCTTTCGGTAACGTCAATGATGACCGTTTGGTCGCCCGGATTCTTGTGCTTTGGCAGGGAGAAGCGTTTGCAACGGATGAGGGCGTCCTCGGTTTTACGGATGGTGCGGCAGACATTGCTTTCGGAAAGGCCGTAGATGGCGGCCAATTCGAGTTGGGTATGGTAATGACGCAGATAGCTTAGGGTAAGCAGCAGTTGGTCTGCCAAACCGAGCGTATGCGGCCTGCCCGACTTGACCTTCCGGCTTTCTGCTTCTGTGGAGACTTGCAGCATTTCGTGAAAAAGGACGGGCGTTACACCTGTGAGCCGTTTGAATTCGCTATCGCTTCTTTGGATGAGGTTTTCGTATTTCATTTGGGAATTGTAAATCTTCAGGATACTTTCGCAATAGGTCTATTGATATTTATAAGCCGTTTCATTCTAAAAAAAAGCAGATCAATTTCTTCCACAGTTTATTTCTCTTTCCCTAACAACAAGCCACACATTCAACATTCAATCAGGCTACCTGAAAACCATCAGCCTCCAAAAACCCTGCCACACTGTATTTCCACTTCGCCGGAGTCTCACTGTTCAGATAGCCCCAGCCCCGCTAATCCTCACTCTCCCTCGGCGGCACGGGCGCGAACCAGCCCACCAGCAGGAGCAGCAGCCACAATGCCAGCGGCAGCGCCAGCCAGCCGATTTGCCCACACACCACCCAGTATTTCACCGGCAAGGATGCCGCAGAAGGCAGTGGCCGAAGCCACCCACAGCGCAAACGCCGCCATGCCCCAGCCGCGATCGGTATCGTGCGAACAGAAGTCTTGCAGGCGCAAAACCCATGCCAACAAGGCAGCCAAGGCCAGGTGCATGAGGCTACCTAAAAACGCGTGCGCCACCAAATCGGCACGGCTCAATCCGCCAAACAGCAGCATGGCGTTCGGAATCAGCAGCGGCACCAGCAAAAGCGCAGTGCGCCTGCCCTGCCGACAATCAAGCAGCCAAGCTGCCTCCATCCACAAAGCGAAGGGCAGCGGCAAAGTCCACAGCGGAGTGCTGCCGGTTAGGCTTTCCGGCAGATGGTGCAGCAGGTTTACCGAAGAGAGTATCGTGAATTAACAAAAACCAGTACAACGTTGGTTCGCCTTGCCGTACTGGTTTTTGTTAATCCACTATAAACGGCGGGCGGCTTGCTGTATACCAATATGCAGCGCACCAATCCTGCCTGCCGTTACAACCAGCCGATGCGATGTAAGATAATTTGCAGTAACACAAACAGGATGATCAAAGTAATCTTGAGACCCCAAGAATACCGAAATTGGAGGGCTTTACTCCGCCAGGCGGAAGGTGTTTCGGTTACAGGCGGTTCGGCGTAGACAACCGCGCCTTCTTTTACACGGTAGCTTTCGCCCGCATCGCCGAGCACATAGCTGCCGTCATTGAGCGCCAGCATGATGTCTAGCAACAATTGCAGCTGGCTTTCGCTTGGATTTTTCAGCCACAGGCTGCCGCCTTCTTGCTCGTTGTGGCTGTAGAAAATAGCGGTGTCTTCGTCTGGCTCGCTTTCAGGCAGCCTGTCGGCGTTTGTGGGCGGGGCAAAGCAGATGAAATTGCCCTCGGCATCATGGCAGGCTTCGAGCTGGAACTGCTCTTTCAACAGGCGGGCGATATCACTGAAACTGTCGAGGATTTTGGCTTGGCCGGGGGCTTGGTCGTTTAGCAAATAAACCAGATAGCTCATTGATTTTCTCCGTTATAGTGAATTAACAAAAACCAGTATAGCGTTGGCTCGCCTTGCCGTACTATTTGTACTGTCTGCGGCTCGCCGCCTTGTCCTGATTCAAATTTAATCCACTATAGTTTTGCCCGACTGCGCCTGCGGTGCGCCGGTTGTGTACGCGTTTGCCGTGAATGCTGAGATGACCGGCGGCGAAATCGGCCACGGCTTGCGGCAGCAGCTGGTGTTCGACTTTTAGCACGCGTGCGGCCAAGGTATCGGCGGTGTCGGTATCGTACACGGGCACGGCGCCTTGGGCGATGATGGGGCCGCAATCGAGCTCGGCGGTAACGAAGTGCACGGTACAGCCGGCGAGGCGGCAGCCTTCGTCAATGGCGCGTTGGTGGGTGTGCAGGCCGGGGAAGGCAGGCAACAGGGAGGGATGGATGTTGATGGTTTGATTGGCAAAGCGGCTGCAAAACTCGGGCGGGAGAATACGCATATAGCCGGCGAGCAGCACGAGGTCGGGCGCGTGGCCAGCCACCATCTCGAGCATGGCTTGGTTGAAATCGGCTCGGCTGGGGTAGTCTTTGGGATTGAGGGCGGCGGTGTGGATGCACTGCTCTGCCGCCCAGGCCAGGCCTGGGGCTTGGGGATTGTCGGAGAGCACGGCGGCGATGTGCAGATGGGGGATATTGGCTTGTACCACGGCCTGCATATTGCTGCCGCGGCCGGAAATGAGGATGACGGTTTTGGTCATGGTGTAATCATTTGAAAAGTGGTAGGAATATTTTTCAGGTAGCCTGTGTGATGACAAGCAAGGCTACCTGAAAATCTTAGAGGCAATCAGCCCAGCCGCATCATTTCAATCTGCTCGAGGCTGCGGCCGAGGAAGCGTTCGCCGATGGTTTGGAAGCGCAGGGGGATATCGCTCACATAGAAGTGGTAGTCGGCGGGGGTTTGGCTGGGGTTGAGCAGGCCGGCCTCGGCGAGGGCGGCGGCGGTGGCTTCGGCGGTGGTGAGCGCGGAATCCACCAGCGCCAGATGCGGGGCTTCGCTTTGCAGCAGGGGTTTGAGCAGGGGATAGTGGGTGCAGCCGAGCACGAGGGTGTCGATGTCTTCAGCGAGCAGCGGCTTGAGGTATTCGCGCACGGTGAGGCGGGTAACTTCGTGCTCGAGCCAGCCTTCTTCCACCAGCGGCACCAGCAGCGGGCAGGCCTGGGAGGGCACGCGCGCCTGCGGGTTTTGCGCGTGGATGGCGCGGGCGTAGGCGTTGGAATTAACGGTGGTGGACGTGGCGATGATGCCGATGCGGCCGTTGCGGCTGGTAGCCAGCGCGGCTTGCGCACCGGCGGCAATCACGTCGAGCACGGGCATACCGCCGGCGGTTTGCCGCACTTTGGCGCCGGCCACAGCGGCGATGGTATTGCAGGCAATCACCAGTGCTTTCACGTCGTGCTGCATTAAGAATTCAACGATTTGCGCGGTGTAGGTTTCGATAGTGCTGCGCGATTTCACGCCGTAAGGCACGCGGGCGGTGTCGCCGAAATAAACGATGTTTTCATTGGGCAGCCGTTCCATCAGCGCGCGCACCACGGTGAGCCCGCCGACGCCGGAATCGAATACGCCGATGGGGCGCTGCGTGAGGCTGTTCGGTTTCATGTTGCTGGGTTTGCTGTTGCGGGAAAAGGCGTATTGTACACGCGCGGCGGATAAGCGAAAGGCTACCTGAAATCTTTGTCTTGATTTTCAGGTAGCCTTTTGAGGTGAATCAGCCTTATTGCGGCGGCTTGTAATCGTGCTGCTCCAACAAGCGGGTTTCTTCACGCTCCTCTTGCGGGCGCACGGTTTCAAACTCGCCGTCGATGATGTCGCCGTCGGCCCGATAACCCGAGGCACGGTAGTTCTGACCCGTTTCGTTTGGCCGCACCGCCGCCGGGCCGCCCTTAATCGGCAGCATCAGCAGCAAGGCCAAAGCGGTGGACACAAAGCCGGGCGACATCAACAGCAGCGCCGCCACAATATAGCGCAGCGGCCACAGCAATTGGTAAAACGACACCTCGCCCCGGCTATTAAACAGCGAACCGGCCAGCATCACCGAAGAAAAACCCAAGTTGCGCAGCATCACCATCCCGGCCATAAACGACAACACCATCAGCAACAGCGTAGGCATTCCGCCAAGCCGCCCGGCCACCATCACAATCGAGGCCGCTTCCGCGCCCGCCAACAGCAAGAGCCAAATTCCAAGGTAACGCATCATTTTTTCCTTTTTAAACAAAGAAATAATTTTAGCTTCGCAGCAACTCAACACCAAAGCATCGTTTTCACGAAATTCGCTTCGCCCATTTTCAGGTAGCCTGCAAGCGTCAGCAAGCGTAGTATTCGGTTTTCGCATCCGACACAGGGAAACATCATGACCGCCGAACAAATCTACCGGCAATGGCACGAAGCCGCCAAAAGCCGCGACACCGCCGCCCTGCTCGCCCTGTACCACGAAGCAGCCGAGCTCGAATCGCCGCTGGTGCCCATCATCCTTAATCAAAACAGCGGTGTGCTGCATGGCAAAGCCGAAATCGGCCGCTTCCTCGAAGAAGGCACCCGCCGCCGTCCCAACGAATTAGTGCGCTGGTATCGCAGCGGCCAATACCTTGCCAGCGGCGACCTCCTCGTGTGGGAATACCCGCGCCAAACGCCCGATGGCGAGCAAATCGACATTTTAGAACTGATGCAGCTCAAAGACGGCCTCATCTGGCGCCACCGCATCTACTGGGGCTGGTTCGGCACACAGATGCTGATTCAATCGGCGCTATCCAAGGCTTAAGCCCGAGGGCGCAACGGCCATCCCTATATCTGCCCGCCGGGCGCAAAATCAAGCGGGCGGCAGCAAAGTTTACCGCCGTTTGCAGTTGGCCATCCGGCTAGCTGAAAAAACCAAACCATTAGCTTCAACGCGGTTAGACATTGATTCCGGCAAGCCAAACCCCATTCGAAACGGTTTGTATCCGCCCCCTTGCCCGCCCGCCAACCGTTCATTTCCTCCGCCCCGCCGCCTAGGCCGTTTTTACAGCAAGCAGCATCCTATAGTATGATAAAGGCATTCTTTATTATTGTTCAGGTAGCCCAGCTGCCCCATCACACGGAGCGCTTCATGAAATTCTCTTCCGCCTGCACCGCCTTCTTATGCACCGTCCTCCTGGCCGCCTGCGCCGGTACATCCTCCGGCGGCGCACCCTCCGGCGGTGACCAATACTACCGCGTGCAGCGCGGCGACACGCTCTACCGCATCAGCCGACGCTTCAACCAACCCGTCTCCCGCCTGATGGCCTGGAACAACCTGAAAAACCCCTCCCAACTCGAAGTGGGTCAACGATTGCGCGTGGGCAGCAGCACCCGTAACACATCCGTCAGCAATACACCCAACCGCACGGTAACACGCACCCCGGCCGAACGCACCAGCGCCGCGCCCAGCAGCCTGCAATGGCCGGTGCGTGGCGAAATCATCACCCCGTTTAACGGCTCCTCCAGCAAAGGCATCGACATCGCCGGCAGCGCCGGCACCCCGGTGAAAGCCGTCGCGCCCGGCCGCGTGAGCTATGTGGGCGAAGGCATCCGCGGCTACGGCAAGCTTATCCTCATCAACCACACCGGCGGTATGCTCACCGCCTACGCGCACAACAGCCAAATCAGCGTGCGCGAAGGCCAGCAGGTATCCGCCGGACAAACCATCGCCACCATGGGCAACAGCGGCACCGACCGCGTGAAACTGCACTTCGAAGTGCGCATAAACAACCGAGCCGTCAATCCGATGGATTACCTGCCGAAATAAACGTTTGGCACATAACATAAAAGGCTACCTGAAATTTCAGGTAGCCTGTTTTCGTGCCAACGCCCTATTCCTGTGCCGCCCGTGCGGCCGGCCGTTGCAAATGCCGCTGCATATAGCTTGCAAACGGCTCAACGTTTGGCACTACTTGGGCGCGGAACATGCCCCAGGCCAAGAGGCTGCTCAAGTATAAATCAAGCGCGCTAAAATGCTGCCCCAGGGCGTATTCGCGGCCGTCGGCCAGCAGGGTTTGCAGGGTGTTCAATGCGGTATCGAAATCGCCGTAGCCGATCGCGCGGCGGCGATCTTCGCTCTGCGGCACTTGTTGCCAACGGTCGAGAGTGGCGTATTCAAGCTGCGTGCCAAACCACAGCCAGCGGTAGTATTGCCCGCGCTCCGGCGTGCCCGCGGCGGGGATCAGCCTTTTTTCGGGGAAAAGCTCGGCCAAATAGGTGAGGATGGCGGGCAGCTCGGTAATCACTTGCCCGGCATGTTTGATAGCTGGTACTTTGCCCATCGGGTTGATGGCCAGATAGTCTGCCTCTTTGAGCTGCGGGTAGTCCAGCGCCACGGTGTCGTAATCCGCACCGCATTCGGCCAGCATCCAGCGTACATTGTTGCCGCGCGAAGGGTGCACGGTATAGAGGGTGATTTTGTTCATGATGTTTCCTTTTAAAACAGTTGATTGTGTTTTCAGGTAGCCTGAAGTGCAGTCATGATACGCCTTGGCTGTGTCAGTTTTTGTCAGCAGCCAAGGTCACAGCTAAAATGAAATCAACACTAGCGGCTCAAATCAAATGCACTCAAATCCAGCCCTTCCTGCTGCCGCCAGCGTTGCAGCAGCAAGCGGTGCGGCATGGGATAGGCTGCGCCGGTTTGAATCTGCGCAATGCAGTCGCAACGGAAATGGCGGAATGCCTGCCGCAAGGTGCACCAGGCCGCCAACAGCCGCACATCGTCCAAATAACCCAGCGCCACCGGCCACACCGTACGCCGGCTGGCCTGCCCCTGCAAATCCGTGTAGCTGAAGCTGAGCTCCGTTTCCTGCCGCAAAGCCTGCCGAACCAGTGCCAATACCTGCTCTTCGCCGCTCCCATACGACGTGCCGCCTATCGGATACACCGCATGCGCCGCTGCCTGCTCGGCCAAGCGTGCGGGTAACACCGCGTGCACCTTGCCCAACACCGAGCGTGCTGCCTCCGCCATTTCGCCATCGGCATGCGCCGCCGCCCAGCGCATGCCTAGCATCAGTGCTTCAAGCTCGTTTTCGCTAAACATCAGCGGCGGCAGGTTGCAGTCCTGCTGCAACACAAAGCCCACGCCCGCCTCCCCTCCAATCACCGCGCCCTGATGACGCAACGTATCGATGTCGCGGTACACCGAGCGCACGCTGATGCCCAGCTCCTGCGCCAGCAGCCGCGCGCTTTTCGGATGGCGGCTGGTGCGCAAAAGCTGCAAGAGTTTGAGCAGGCGGTCGGTGCGGTTGGGCATGATGAATCTCCGAATGGGTTTCAGGTAGCCTCGCGGTTTGAATGAAAGGCTACCTGAAAATATATTGGATGAACATTAAGCACGGGGCAAGGCATCGTCTCATAGTGAATTAACAAAAACCAGTACAGCGTTGGCTCGCCTTGCCGTACTATTTGTACTGTCTGCGGCTTGCCGCCTTGTCCTGATTTTTGTTAATCCACTATAGCGATGATACCGCGTTTGCAAACCACCGCGGCAAGCGGCTGACTGAAATCCGGCTCCTTCGTTTCCAGGCCGACCCAAGCTCCTCAGCCCGCCGCGAACCTGCTACAATCCGCCTCCCTAGCAAACACCAACCAAGGACAAACCATGCGAATCCTCCACACCATGCTGCGCGTCGGCAACCTCGAAGCCTCCCTCGCCTTCTACCAAGAAGTGCTCGGCATGAAGCTCCTGCGCCGCAAAGACTACCCCGAAGGCCGCTTCACCCTCGCCTTCGTCGGCTACGGCAGCGAAGACGAAACCGCCGTACTCGAGCTCACCCACAACTGGGATACCCCAAGCTACGACCTCGGCAACGCCTACGGCCACATCGCCATCGAAGTGGAAGATGCCTACGCCGCCTGCGATGCGGTGCGCGCCAAAGGCGGCAAAGTGGTGCGCGAAGCCGGCCCGATGAAACACGGCAGCACCGTTATCGCCTTCGTGGAAGACCCGGACGGCTACAAAATCGAATTCATCCAAAAGCACGGCCGCGCAGATTAAAGCCCCGGCCAAGCAAGATAGCAGGCCGAATTAACTTTCGATACCGGGCCGCAAACAATGGCGAAGCCCGCTATTTTGCTTAGCAAAAAGGCTACATGAAAATTTTCAGGTAGCCTTTTCGGTATGTTTGATTGAATGGTTTCAATCGGTTATTGGTGTGGCGGAATATGCAAAAGTTCAGCCGGTTTGCAGGCAACAGCCAAGCGGATGGGCAACACCGTCGGTTTCCGGAATGCCCGCCGGTTGGCCGGCCTGATTAAAGATACACAATCTCGCCGCTGCGGCCTTTGCTTTCCCCGCTCATCCAATATACGAACTCGGGGGCAAGTTCGCTTAATTCGCGCCGCTCGCTGCTGGCTTCGCCGGGATGGGTTTTCATGCGCTGCGGGGAATTAACGGGGCCGGGCACGAGCACGTTGGCGCGCAGGTTGGGAAAACGCGACCATTCGTCGGCGGCCACTTTGCACAAATAATTCAAAGCGGCTTTAGAAGCGCCGAAACCGCCCCAATAGGCCTGCGGGGTTTCGCCGTGGCTCTCGCCGATAAAGGCCACGGAGGCATCTTCGGCCGCCTGCAGCATGGGCAGGCAGGCGCGGGTGAGCGCCATGGGGGCGACGGTGTTGATGCGGTATTGGTTCACCCACTCGGCCACGGTTTGGAATTCCAGCGGCGAGAGCGCGTAGAAATAGGCGGCGCTGTGAATGATGCCGTTGAGGCGGCCGCCGGTGGCTTCGGCCACGGCTCTGGCCAGGCGTTCGTATTCCTGCTCTTCGGCGGCCAGCAGGTCGAACACCACGGCGAAGGGCTCGGGGCAGCCGGCGGAAACGATGGCGTCGTACACTTTTTCCAGCTTTTTCTGACTCCTGCCCACCAACACCACGGTGGCGCCGGCTTCGGCACAGACGCGGGCGGCTTCGGCACCGAGGCCTTGCGAGGCGCCGGTAATCAGGATGACTCTATCTTGCAGTTTCATGCGTTTCCTTTCTGGCGGGCAAACGGGGCGGCTTTGGCTTGCGGAAGCTTTCCCTGCCGCTAAGGATGTGTTTGTTCCCAAGGGGCTTATATAGTGAATTAACAAAAACCAGTACGGCTTTGGCTCGCCTTGCCGTACCGTGTGTACTGCCTGCGGCTCGCCGCCTTGTCCTGATTTTTGTTCATCCACTATATTTTCAGGTAGCCCGAGGAACACCTGAGGCTACCTGAAAATATACGGCCAATCAACTCCATGCCCGATACGGCATCGCCCGCTGCAAGCCTGCCCGTTAAGGAATCCGCGGCCGCCGGCCTTGTTGCAGGCTGCCCAAAACCTTGCAGAAGCAGGCTTCACGCCCGCCCGGGCGATTGGCAGGCTGCCTGAAAAATTGAATGCCGCCGGGCATCGCGCTTTTATAGTGGATTAACAAAAATCAGGACAAGGCGGCGAGCCGCAGGCAGTACACACGGTACGGCAAGGCGAGCCAAAGCCATACTGGTTTTTGTTAATCCACTATAAACCTTCTGCCTGGCCCGTCCCGTCACAGCAGCACGATATCGAACTGCTCCTGCGTATAGCTGCTTTCCACCATCAGGGAAACCGGTTTGCCGATAAAATCAATCAACAGCGCCAGCGATTGCGATTCTTCGTCCAAAAACAAATCGATAACAGATGGCGCGGCGAGGATGCGGAATTCGCGGGCATCGAAGCGGCGGGATTCGCGCACGATTTCGCGTTGGATTTCGTAGCACACGGTTTGCGCGGTTTTCAGGTAGCCCCTGCCCTGGCAGGTGGGGCAGGGTTCGCACAGGATGTGGTTGAGGTTTTCGCGCGAGCGTTTGCGGGTAAGCTCCACCAGCCCCAAGCTGGTGAAGCCGTTGAGGGTAACGCGGGTGCGGTCGAAGCGCAGGGCTTTGGCCACCTCGCCCAATACGGCCTGGCGGTGTTCTTCGCTCACCATATCGATGAAATCCACAATAATCATGCCGCCGAGGTTGCGCAAGCGCAGTTCGCGGGCGATGGCGTGGCAGGCATCGAGGTTGGTTTTGAAGATGGTTTCGTCAAAATTGCGCGCGCCCACGAAGCCGCCGGTGTTCACGTCGATGGTGGTCATGGCTTCGGTGCTCTCGATAATCAGGTAGCCGCCGAAGTTTAAATCCACACGCGGTTTGAGCGACTGGTTGATTTCCTGCTCCACATGATGGAGCTCGAACAAGGGTTTTTCGCCCTGATAGTGTTGGATGCGCTCCACCGCGCCCTGTACGTATTGCCGGGCAAATTCCTGCATCAGGCGGTAATTATTGGCGGAATCAACGAAGATTTTCTGGGTGTTGTCGTTGAACATATCGCGCAGCACGCGCAGGCTCAGGGGCAAATCCTGATACAGCATGGTTTCGGGCGGGCTGGTTTTGGAGCGGGCGAGAATGTCTTGCCACAGCTTGGCCAAGTAGCCGATGTCGGCCTGCAATTCTTCGTCGCGGGCATTTTCGGCGCTGGTGCGGATGATGTAGCCGCCGGCATTTTCGGGCAATAAAGCCTTGAGGCGGTTACGCAATTCGTTACGCTCTTCTTCATCTTCAATGCGCTGGGAAATGCCGATGTGGTTGTCTTGCGGCAGATACACGAGAAAGCGGCCGGCCAGGGAGATTTGGGTGGAAAGGCGTGCGCCTTTGCTGTTAATCGGGTCTTTAATCACCTGCACCAAGATGGTTTGCCCTTCAAACAGCATATGCTCGATGCGCTGGGTTTCCTCTGGCTTCTGCCGCTGTTCGAGCACGTCCACAATGTGCAAAAAGGCGGCGCGCTCCAAGCCGATGTCGATAAAGGCGCTCTGCATGCCGGGCAGCACGCGTTTGACCACGCCCAAATAAATATTGCCCACCAGCCCGTGGCCGCTGTTGCGGTCGATGTGCAGCTCGCACACTTTGTTTTCTTCCAACAGCGCCACGCGGGTTTCCTGCGGCGTTACGTTCACCAAAATGGTTTCCGGCGGGCGGCCTGAATTATCGGCCAGCCGGATTGGGTTGATTGCCTGTAGCATATTCAGCTTTCTGATTTCAATTAGATTTTGCAGAACAGGCTGACGGCCTGCCTGTTCTGCAAAATCTACTGTCTGCCGGCTGGCCGGAGGCAGAATCATACGATGAAAACAACCTTGCCGACAACCTGAACAGCAGCCGGAAAACCGGTTTCAGGTAGCATTTACTTCAAAAAAATAAGCTGTGTTTTCAAAGCACAAGTTAAAAAACAAGGCTACCTGAAAAACTTAGGCCGGGGAGGCTGGGTTTTCAGGTAGCCTTTGGTTTTCATTCAAATCATTGCCACACCAAGAGCGCGTGATTGCGTTTGCCGCGGCGGAGGATGGTGTATTTGCCGAAGCGTTTGTGCGCGTCGGTCAGCAGGTAGGCATCGTCTGGGCGTTCGGCGGCGTGACCCGGGTTGTTCGATTCGGCGGCCTGACCGTTGAGCAATACCGCTTTGCTGTTCACAAAACCGCGCGCTTCTTTGTTGGAGGAAGCCAAACCGGTTTTCACCAAGGCTTCCACCACATTGAGGCTACCTGAAACTTCAAACGCGGGCAGGCCGTCGAGGGCGAGTTGTTCGAAGTCGCTTTCGGTCAGGCTGCTTTGGTCTTCGGCAAACAGGCTATCGGTAATGCGCTGCGCGGCTTGCAGGTCGGCTTCGCCGTGAATCAGGCGGGTCATTTCTTCGGCGAGGATACGTTGCGCTTCGGGCTTGGTGCCGCTGGCTTGGTCTTTTGCTTCGATGGCGGCGATTTCTTCCACCGACAAGAAAGTAAAATACTTCAGGAATTTATACACATCGGCATCGGCCACTTTCAGCCAGAACTGGTAGAACTGATACGGCGAGGTTTTCTTCGCGTTCAGCCATACCGCGCCGCCTTCGGTTTTGCCGAATTTGGTGCCGTCGGATTTGGTAACCAGCGGCAGGGTCAGGCCGAATACTTGTTTTTGGTGCAGACGGCGGGTCAGGTCGATGCCGTTGGTGATGTTGCCCCATTGGTCGGAACCGCCGATTTGCAGCGTTGCGCCGTGGCGTTTGTTCAACTCGGCAAAGTCGTAGCTTTGCAGCAGCGTGTAGGCGAACTCGGTGAAGGAAATACCCACGTCGTCGCGGTCGATACGCTGTTTGACGGATTCCTTGTTCAGCATGGCGTTCACAGAGAAATGCTTGCCGATGTCGCGCAGAAAGTCGAGGCAGTTCATGCTGCCGAACCAGTCGGCGTTGTTCGCCATAATGGCGGCGTTTTCGCCTTCAAAACTTAAAAACGGTTTCAGCTGGTTGCGGATGCTTTCTACCCAGCCGACAACGGTTTCGGCGGAATTCAAGCTGCGCTCGGTTGCTTTAAAGCTGGGGTCGCCGATCATGCCGGTCGCGCCGCCCACCAAAGCAATCGGTGTATGCCCCGCCTGTTGGAAACGGCGCAATGCCAATACGGGCAGCAAGTGGCCGATATGCAGGCTGTCGGCAGTCGGGTCGAAACCGCAATAGAGGGCGATTTTTTGTTCGCCCAACAACGTGCTCAAAGCTTCGATGTCGGTGGTTTGCGCGATCAGGCCGCGCGCTTGCAGGTCTTGGATAAGGGAGGCAGTCATAACGGATTTCTTTGCAATAACTGGATGGAATAGGAAATTCAGTCCGGCCGAAACCTAATTTTCAGGTAGCCTTTAAGACCGAGAGGGCGCAACGTTTGCGCCGCACCAAAACAAAAAGACTTGGCAGCACCAAGTCTTTTTAAAAAGCTGGTCGGAATGAGAGGATTCGAACCTCCGACCCCTTCGTCCCGAACGAAGTGCGCTACCAGACTGCGCTACATTCCGAAAGAAGGCGCATTATAAGCCCGGTGGCGGCGTTTAGCAAGCATCATCTCAACACTTTTCGCGCAAACCCGCCCGCTTCCCGGCGCGCGCCGCCTGCACCTGTGCAGCAAAATACAGCGCTGCCGCCGCACCAACCATATCTGCTGCTGCATCACGCCAATCAGCCTGCCGCGATACCGTGAGCGCGCCCTGCGCCCACTCGCTGCCTGCAGCCAACACCAGCGCCGCCAGCAGCAAAGCTTGCCACGGCACAGGCCGCCGCCGCAGCAAAAACACTTTAGCCAGCAGCCAAAACTGGCCGAAAAACAAAGCCGCGTGCACCACTTTATCGAAATGGGCAAACGGCAGCGGCGCGTTGCCGCCCTGATGCAGCAGCAGCGCATACATCATGCCCGCAAACCACAAAACGCTCAGCCACAGCCAGCGGTTCACGCCCGGTGCTCCTCAAGCCAATCGGCACACATCATCGCCAGCCGCACAAACCGCCCGCCACGCTCATCCAGCACCGCCTGCCACTGCGCCACTTCCTCTGCCGAAGGCGCTTCGTCCAAACTGCATTCGTTGAGCCAAAAATCCAGCGTTTCCGCCGCCGCACCCACGGTTTCGGTGCGGAAAAATTCCAAGAGTTCAGACATTTCACTCTCCAGCTGTTTGATGATTGATACGGTGGATTGTACTTGCCTTTCATTCTGTATGCCATCGGGTTTCAGGTAGCCTTTATCGCGCAACAGGCTACCTGAAATTCTCTTGGCTGACCCGCCCATATTTTTCAGGTAGCCTCTACTCCCGCCCAAGCCCTCCATAATCTTCTATAATACCCGCTTCTTTCCAGCTGCCACCGCCATGCTCACCGATTTAGAAAAAGACGCCATCCGCCGCCACTACCAGGCCATCAGCGAAAACCTGCCCCATTTCCGCCCGCGCAAAGCGCAGCGCGAAATGCTGGCCGCCGTGGCCAACACCCTGTCGCGCACGCTGGAAAAGGCCGATGGCGAAGAGCCGCCCAAGCGCGAGGGCGAGAGCATTGCCGTGATCGAAGGGCCCACCGGCGTGGGCAAAAGCCTGGCCTATCTTTTAGCCGGCGGCATCATGGCGCAAACGCGCGGCAAGCGGCTGGTGGTATCCAGCGCCACCGTGGCGCTGCAAGAGCAGCTGGTGGGGCGCGATTTGCCGTTTTTGGTGGAAAAAAGCGGGCTCGAGCTCACCTTTGCCCTGGCCAAAGGGCGCGGCCGCTACCTCTGCCCCTACAAGCTCTACCAGCTCACCCAAAGCCAGGCGCAGCAAAGCCTGGCCGGCTTCGACACCCCGCAAATCCTGTGGGACAGCAAACCCAAGCCCGAAGAAATCCAAACCCTGCGCGAGCTGGCCGACGCCTTCGCCGAACGCCGCTTCAACGGCGACCGCGACACCTGGCCGGAGAAAATCGACGACACCCTCTGGCTCAAGGTAAACAACGACAACTACGGCTGCCTCAAAGCCGCCTGCCCCAACCGCCCCGAATGCCCCTTCTACCTTGCCCGCGACACGCTCGAAACCGTGGATGTGGTGGTGAGCAACCACGATTTGCTCATGGTAGACATCGGCATGGGCGGCGGCGTGATCCTGCCCGCGCCCGAACACAGCTTCTACTGCATCGACGAAGCGCACCACCTGCCCAAAAAAGCGCTCAACCAGTTTGCCGCCGAGCATTCGCTGAACCAAGCCTTGTGGGCGCTGGAAAAACTGCCGCAAATCACCGACAAAATCGCCGCCGTAGCCGACAAAGCCGATTTGGCCAACCTGGCCGACGAAGCCGCCGCCGCCCTGCTCGACAGCCTCTACGAATGGCAGTTCCACCTCGGCGACACCCCCGAGCTCGCCTACAACGACAGCGGCCGCGATCCGCAATGGCTGTGGCAAGACGGCCAAATTCCCGAAGGGCTCGCCCTGCTCGTATCCAACACCGCCGCCGCCGCGCAAAGCCTCTACAAACACGCCAACAGCCTCAACGACGCCCTCTCCGCCGCCCGCCGCGAAAAAGACAGCGACAGCGCCCAAATCGACCGCCTCAGCAGCGAGTTCGGCATCTTCCGCGCCCGCATCGAGCAAATCAGCACCGTGTGGGACTTGCTCGCCACCGAGCCCGCGGGCGACGCCCCGCCGCTGGCCAAATGGATCGAATGCAGCCACAACAGCGACAAAACCGACTACTCCTTCCACGCCTCCCCCGTGAGCGCCGCCGCCATGCTCGCCGCCGGCCTGTGGCGCCGCGCCGCCGGTGCCATCCTCACCTCCGCCACCCTGCAATCGCTCGGCAGCTTCGACCATTTATTGAAACAAACCGGCCTGCAATGGCTGCCCGAAACCACCACCCTCGCGCTGGAAAGCCCCTTCAACTTCCCCGCCCAAGGCGAGCTCTACATCCCGCCCGTGGCTGCCAGCCCCAAGCAGGCCGACACCCACACCGCCGAAATCGCCGAATGGCTGCCCAAGCTCATCAGCCCCGAAGAAGCCGTCGGCACCCTCGTTTTGTTCTCCTCGCGCAAACAAATGCAAGACGTGGCCTTAAGGCTACCTGAAAGCCACCTGCCCCTATTGCTCATCCAAGGCGACCTGCCCAAAGCCGTCCTGCTCGAACGCCACCGCCAAGCCATCGCCGAAGGCCGCGCCAGCATCCTGTTCGGGCTCGACAGCTTCGCCGAAGGCCTCGACCTGCCCGGCAGCGACTGCGTCCACGTCATCATCGCCAAACTGCCCTTCACCATGCCCGACCATCCCATCGAAAAAACCCGCAGCCGCTGGATAGAGCAGCGCGGCGGCAACCCCTTCATGGAAATCACCGTGCCCGAAGCCGGCATCAAACTCACCCAAGCCGTAGGCCGCCTCATCCGCACCGAACACGACTACGGCCGCATCACCATCCTCGACAACCGCATCCTCACCGCCCGCTACGGCAAACAACTCCTCGCCTGCCTGCCTCCGTTTAAACGCATCGGCTGAGTTGGGATACAGTAAAGGCTACCTGAAATTTCAGGTAGCCCGTAGATACGCGCTTCCCCGTCAAGAATCCCGTAATCGGATTCTCGAATCCGCCTTTCCCGAACCGTATCACCCAAGTTGGCTAGCTACAGGCGCAACCCAACACAAAGGCTGGGAAATGCCGGATTTAGCCGCCTAATCCACGTCCGGCAAACCCGTGCACGGTATAGTAGACCTATTGCGAAAGTATCCTGAAAATTTACAATTCCCAAATGAAATACGAAAACCTCATCCAAAGAAGCGATAGCGAATTCAAACGGCTCACAGGTGTAACGCCCGTCCTTTTTCACGAAATGCTGCAAGTCACCACAGAAGCAGAAAGCCGGAAGGTCAAGTCAGGCAGGCCGCATACGCTCGGTTTGGCAGACCAACTGCTGCTTACCCTAAGCTATCTGCGCCATTACCATACCCAACTCGAATTGGCCGCCATCTACGGCCTTTCCGAAAGCAATGTCTGCCGCACCATCCGTAAAACCGAGGACGCCCTCATCCGTTGCAAACGCTTCTCCCTGCCAAAGCACAAGAATCCGGGCGACCAAACGGTCATCATTGACGTTACCGAAAGCCCGATTGAACGTCCCAAAAAAACAGCGGCAGTATTACAGCGGCAAGAAAAGGCGGCACACGGTTAAAATCCGGGTCATATACGGCAGGGAAACGGAAAAAATCATCAGCATCCGGACGGGGATGGGTGCCCGGCATGACATGCGTTTAGCCAAGAGGCACCTTGCAGAGCTTTATCCCTACAAAATAGTCATTGCGGATAAGGGTTATCAAGGATTGGCCAAAACCGGATTACAGACCCCGAAAAAGAAATCCAAACGTCATCCGCCGGACAAACAGGATAAAGAGGCGAACAGGCGGTTAGGCAAACTCAGAACCGTCATCGAGCACATCAACAGGAAACTGAAGATATTCAAAATATTGTCGCTGCCTTACCGCAACAGGCGGAAACGGTTCGGGTTAAGGGCAAATCTGATTGCAGGACTGGTTAATGCGATGGGATGAATATTTTCGCAAGAGGTCTAATATAGTGAATTAACAAAAACCAGTACAGCGTTGTCCCGCCTTGCCGTACTAATTTGTACTGTCTGCGGCTCGCCGCCTTGTCCTGATTTTTGTTAATCCACTATAAAAGGCTACCTGAAAACCGATTGCTGGTTTTCAGGTAACCCTAATTCCCCGCCCTGCCTGTGCTATGATTCGACTTTCATCCACACCACACAAACCCTACCATGACCACCCTGCAAAACGATACCTTCCTGCGCGCCCTCGCCAAACAGCCTGTTTCCCACACCCCGGTATGGCTCATGCGCCAAGCCGGGCGCTATCTGCCCGAATACCGCGCCGTACGCGCCCGTGCCGGCGGTTTTTTGGATTTGTGCAAAAATACCGAACTGGCTACTGAAGTAACCCTCCAACCCATCGACCGCTTCGGCCTCGATGCCGCCATCCTCTTTTCCGACATCCTCACCGTACCTGATGCCATGGGCTTGGGCCTCTATTTTGCCGAAGGCGAAGGCCCGAAATTTGCCCGCCCGTTGCAAAACGAAGCCGACATTGCCGCGCTGCAAGTGCCCGATATGGCCAAACTGCGCTATGTATTCGACGCCGTTTCCTCCATCCGCCGCGCGCTGAACGGCCGCGTGCCCCTGATCGGCTTTGCCGGCAGCCCCTTCACCCTCGCCTGTTATATGGTGGAAGGCGGCGGCAGCAAAGAATTCCGCCAAATCAAAACCCTGCTCTACCGCCGCCCCGAGCTGCTGCACCACATCCTCAACATCACCGCCCAAGCCGTAACCGCCTATCTGAACGAACAAATCGCCGCCGGCACCCAAGCCGTGCAGATTTTCGACACCTGGGGCGGCCTGCTTTCCGATGCCGCTTTCCCCGAGTTCAGCCTGGCCTATATGCGCCAAATCATCAGCGGCCTCACCCGCGAACACGAAGGCCGCCGCGTGCCCGTTATCCTGTTTACCAAAGGCGGCGGCCAATGGCTCGAACTGATGGCCGAAAGCGGCGCCGACGCGCTCGGCTTGGATTGGACGGTGAACCTCGGCCGGGCACGGCAGCGCGTGGGCGGCCAAGTGGCGCTACAGGGCAACTTCGACCCCGCCGCCCTGTTCGGCACGCCCGAATCCATCCGCGCCGAAGTACGCCGTATTTTGCACAGCTACGGCGAAGGCAGCGGCCATATCTTCAATCTCGGCCACGGCATCAGCCAGCACACCGACCCGGAAAACGTACAGGCGCTGGTGGATGCCGTACACGAATACTCTGCCCGCAGCGGGGTCTAAGCCGGCAGCTTGGTTTTCACTCCGTTCCATTCAGCCAATATTTTCAGGTAGCCTCAAGCTATTCAGGCTACCTGAAAATATCAACCACGTTATAGAACCTCTCGAGTTTCATCATCCACACCGCCCCGATTCCCGCCCACCGAAAACAGCGTAAAATACGCCCTTCCCCATCCCACTCAAGGATTAGACCATGCCACACCACAACACACCCACGCACACCCAGCCGCAAGGTGAGCTCCTGCTGCGCACCGTAGCCATGCCCAGCGACACCAACCCCAACCAAGACATCTTCGGCGGCTGGATTATGTCGCAGATGGATTTGGGCGGCGGAATCTTGGCTGCCGAAATCGCCCAAGGCCGAATCGCCACCGTGTGTGCGCAGGAAATGAACTTTATCCGGCCGGTGAAAGTCGGCAACGTGGTGTGCTGCTACGGCCGTTGTGTGCGCGTAGGCAACACCTCGCTCCAACTAAAACTCGAAGTGTGGGTGAAAACCCTGATGAACGACCACGTTACCGAAACCCGCGAGCTGGTAACCGAAGCTATGTTCACCTATGTGGCCATCGATGCCCAAGGCAACCCGCGCCCGGTGCCGAAAGAAAACAACCCCAAGCTGGCCGGCTTGCTGTAAGCACTTGGGGCTACCTGAAAATCTTTGTACTGATTTTCAGGTAGCCTGCCATCCCGCGCCGGGCAGCCATGCCCAACCCACTCCAAGCATGCCATGAACAATGGTTTGGCATTGCCATGAAACAGCCAACACACAAAGGCTACCTGAAACTGCATCCGCAGAATTTTCAGGTAGCCTTTTTCGCTTGCTATCCGATGCCGTCGGCTCACCCCGACACATCCGCCCAAGTCAGCCCGAAGCGTTGCAGGTATTTGCGCAGGCGGTCGCTGTCGTTGGCAGTGGCGCGTTCCAGCCGCGATACGTTAAACAAGGCGCGGCCGGCGGCAGCCATGTTGGGGTGGCGGCGGCATTCGGCGATGACGTGTTGCAGTTGGATGCGGTCGAACAGGTCGAGGGTTTCGGTATCGATTTTGGCGGGCAGGCCGTCTGAAAGCCGGTTTGCAAAAGGGTTTTCCGCATCGTCCGCATCCGTTTCGTCCGCCCACAGCCATTTCAGACGGCCTATTTCGGCTTCGACCAATTCGGTCTGTATCCTGCCCTGCGGGGCAAGCGTGGCCAGGCGCATGATGCTGGCGGCAAGGTCGCGGAAATTGCCGTGCCATCGGGCTTCGCTTGAATGGGCGAAGGCAAGGTAGGCAGACAGGGCTTCTTTATTGAAACGGGTGGCGCGGCCGAGTTCCTGCGAAGCGAGCGCGAGCTGGTGTTCGATGTTCGGCTCGATGTCTTCGCGGCGGTCGGCAAGCGCGGGCAGCGGATAATTCCAGATATTGATGCGGGCGAACAGGTCTTCACGGAAGCGTCTGGCGCGGATTTCCCGCCGCAGGTCGCGGTTGGTACCGGCGATAAGCTGGAAACTGCTGTGCACTTCCTTGTCGCTGCCGACGGGATAAAAATGTTTTTCTTCAATGGCTTTGAGTAACATAGCCTGTTCGTCCAAACCCAATTCGCCGATTTCGTCCAAAAACAACACGCCGCCATCAGCGGTTTTCAAATAGCCTTCGCGCTTTTCCGCCGCACCGGTAAACGCGCCTTTTTTATGACCAAACAGGGCGGAAGCCGCGCCGTCGCCGCGCAAGGTGGCGCAGTTTACATCAACAAACTCGCCTTTAATCAGATGGCGTGCTTTTTTCAATTCGAAAATCCTGCGTGCCAACATCGATTTGCCCGCGCCGGTAGGGCCGGAGAGCAAAATCGGCGACGGAGAATGCAGCGCGACTTGTTCGATTTCGGCAATCATGCGGTTGAAGGCGGCGTTTTGGGTGGAGATGCCGCTTTTCAGGTAGCGCACCGCGTCATCGCGCACGGCAGCGAGGCGTTCGGCCAGCACATCGTAACGCGCTAAGTCCAAATCGATGATTTCATAGCGGCCGACATCGCCTTTTCCCATGTTTCGCCTTTGATTTTTCGGCGGCGCAGTCTGCAACAGCACACCGGGGATTTGACGCGATTCCACCAATAAAAACAGACAGATTTGCGCAACGTGCGTACCGGTGGTGATATGGGTAAGATAAGTTTCCTCTTCCGTATCAAACGCATAGCCCGCCGCCCAATCGTGCAGCTTGGTATAAACCTCGGAAAAATCCCACGGGTTTTCCAGCTCCATGGGCACGAGATTGACGGCGGTGTGCGGCGACACGTCTTGAATATCGGCTTTAACATGATCCGCCAGATCGCGGTATTTCTCCGCATAAAACAGTTCCATGCGGTCAATATGAAAATCCTGACGCTGATTCATGGCAACATTCGGCCGCCACTTCAACCAACGCCCTTGACCGAAACCGCTATCCAGCACCGTGCCGAGAAAGCTGATGGCGACGTTTTTTCTACTATTCAATTTTCTATCTTTCTATCTTTTTAGATATTTTTTAGTATTCTACTCCTTCTGTAGTAAAAGGCTACCTGAAAATATCTTATCTTTATTTTCAATAAATTAAAAATAATTTTTGCCATTTTCCCCATATTTGGCACAGCTATTGCAATATAGCCATCAAGCACCCCGGCAAATGCCGGAGGAATTACAGCCTGCTAAGCTCGAGGTCGCGGGTTCGAATCCCGCCTCTGCCGCCAACGATGGCAGAGTAGCTCAGAGGATAGAGCGCGTAACAATTTCTCCACTTCTAGTTGCCAAAGTGCCCCCTACGGGCGGATGCCGGCAGGGTTACATTGTCTGGAAACAGCGGGTTCGATTCCCGCCGCCGGAAACGGCGAAATCCTGCCAATCTAGCCGCCCACCTTTTTTCGCAGCATGGAAAAACAAATGCCTTGGAAACTACATTGGTCGCAGGTTCGAGTCCTGCCCCGCTTTCGGCGGGTAGCTCAGTCGGGTAGAGCGGTGAGGCGTTTCCCAAAAACTCGTTGTTTGCCGTGCCGCCCCTTAATAAATATTTTCAGGTAGCCTGAAACAGGATATTTGTTATGAACACTTGGCAAATCATCAGCGTCATCGTTTTTTCGACCATGATTTATCTGTCCTTCCAAAACAGCCGCAGCCGTAAACGCGAACAGGCTTGGCGGGAACAGACTTTTCCCGAAGCGGAATGCAGTTTGATAAAGGAAGGCTGCCGTTACGACATCGCACTTTCAGACGGCCGCGCCTTCAGCCAAGCCGAAATCCTCGGCACGGCGCAGGGCAAAGAAGCGGAGTTTCTGTTCGGCTATGGGAACATGCTTGTTTTGAGGCTTTCAGACGGCCGCAAGGCCTATGTGCGGCAGTCCTGCGTCCGCTGCATAATTGAAAGCGAAAGGCCGTCTGAAAGCGCAGCTTCAACGAAGTTCCTGAAGGAAGCTGAGTTTCTGCGGAGCTAAAACGAAGCTTCCGAAAGAAGCGAAGTCTCTGCAAAGCCAAAACCAATATTTACAAGTTTTACGGGCGGATGCCGGCAGGATTACATTGGATAAACAATCGTCGTACTAATAATACGAAGCAGGAATCCTGCTACAGCCTAGCCGCCCACCCCTTTTCCGGTACGGCAAGCAGATGCCTTGGGAAACTACAGTTAATCCGCGTGTCGCAGGTTCGAATCCTGCCCCGCTCCCAGCGGGTAGCTCAGTCGGTAGAGCATCGGCTGTTTCCCAAAAGCCTAGCTGCCCGCCGTACCCTCTTTTTACGGCGGTAGGCGGATGCCTGAAGGGATTACATTAACCTGTAAAGTTAAAAACCGTATCCCTTCAAATACTAGCCGCCGCGCCGCCACCCATTCGAGGCCGTCTGAAAGCGCAGCTTCAATAAAGCTTCTGCGGAGCTAAAACA
The DNA here is from genome assembly GCF_003990355.1 of Eikenella corrodens. Lineage (NCBI taxonomy): Bacteria > Pseudomonadati > Pseudomonadota > Betaproteobacteria > Neisseriales > Neisseriaceae > Eikenella > Eikenella sp. KCOM 3110. The sequence goes on from NZ_CP034670.1 coordinate 1,665,601, forward strand.
ACTCAGGCTACCTGAAAACAACAACACGAAAGGAAATGAAAAATGGCCAACGCCACCTTGTTCCAATCCGTTAAAACCCGTTTGACCGCTGCCGACACCCGCAACGAAGCAGGCGGCATCGCCTACACGCTGACACCCAAACAACAGCTCGCCCAACTTGCCGCCACCGGCTGCCTGAACAGCACTTACTACGCCGACGCGCAAGACCAGCTTGAGCAAGTATTGGAATTGGCGGAAAACCTGGATGCCGAGTTTATCGCCAAAACCGCCGTGTACGCCCGTCAAAAAGGTTTCATGAAAGACATGCCCGCGCTGTTGCTTGCCGTGTTGGCGCAGAAAGATGTGAACATGCTTGCCCGCGTATTCGACCAAGTGGCGGACAACGGTAAAATGTTGCGCAACTTCGCGCAAATCATCCGCAGCGGCGCAGTCGGCAGAAAGTCCTTCGGCAACCGTCCGAAAAAACTGATGCAGACTTGGCTTTTAACCGCCACCGAAAAACAACTGTTGAACGCTGCCGTCGGCAATTCGCCGTCGCTGGCGGACGTGGTCAAAATGGTGCATCCCAAACCGCGTGAAGCATGGCGTGCCGCATGGTTTGCGTGGCTCATCGGCAAACCGTACGACCGCGAAGCATTGCCGCCCATCACCCGCGCCTTTGAAGACTACAAACAAAGCCGCCAAGGCGCATTGCCCGACGTCCCCTTCCAAATGCTCACCGCGTTGGAATTGAACAGCGGCGACTGGGCGCAAATCGCCCGCAACGGCTCATGGCAGCAGGTTCGTCAAAACCTGAACACCTTCCTGCGCCACGATGTGTTTGCCAAAAGCAAAAACATCAAAATGGTGACAGAAAAACTGCGCGACAAAACCGCCATCCGCCGCGCCCGCGTTCTGCCTTACCAATTGCTGACCGCGTATCAGGCGACATCCGAACAGATGCCGTCTGAAATCCGCGAAGCGCTGCAAGATGCGATGGAAACCGCCGTACAAAACGTACCGGCAATCCGAGGCAAAGTCGTGGTTTGCCCGGATGTCTCCGGCTCCATGCACAGCCCGGCTACCGGCTATCGCGGCAGCGCGACCAGCAAAACCCGCTGCATCGACATCGCCGCGCTCGTATCCGCCGCCATGTTGCGCACCAACCCGCAAGCCCGCGTGATACCGTTTGAACAAATCACGGTAAACGTGCAGCTCAACCCGCGCGACAGCATCATGACCAACGCCGAAAAACTCGCCAATATCGGCGGCGGCGGAACAGCATGCAGCGCACCGCTCGCCCTGTTGAACCGCGAAAAAGCCGATGTGGATTTGGTCGTCATCGTGTCCGACAATGAAAGCTGGGCAGACCGCGAACAACGTTGGGGCGGCAAAACCGGCCTGATGAAAGAGTGGGACATCCTGAAACAACGCTGCCCCGAAGCCAAACTCGTCTGCTTGGACATCCAGCCCTACACCACCGCACAAGCGCAAAACCGCCGCGACATCTTGAACATCGGCGGCTTCTCCGACCAAGTGTTCACGCTGATCGGCTCGTTCGCCGAGCAAGGTATGGGCGCGGATTTCTGGGTGGAGGAGATTGAGAAAACCGGACTGGCGGCGGTGTGCTAGTATAGTGGATTAAATTTAAATCAGGACAAGGCGGCGAGCCGCAGACAGTACACACGTTACGGCAAGGCGAGACAACGCTGTACTGGTTTAAATTTAATCCACTATATTTTTCAGGTAGCCTTTGCCGAATGGTGGAGGCTACCTGAAAACCTATGGGCAACACTCACCGCACAGGCATTTTCATCCTTCATTCGATACCGCCATAAATTTTCAGGTAGCCTCTTCCACCGCCAGATAAAGGCTACCTGAAAGCCCAGCCTCAACGAGCTATAAAAAATGAAACAAAGCGGCAGACCAACGTCATCAAAATAAGTTCCTGCTGAGCCAAAACATGCAAACCGATACCGCCCTCTCCCAAGCCATCGAACGCTGCTACCACCTTTTCTCCAAATACCCCGCACCCGAGCACCTGGAAGCCTGCACCAGTTGCTGCATGCGCCCCGATATTGAACACGAAATGCGTACCCTGCCCCTGCGCTGCCTCACCGCCCGCCACTTTTGGGAATACAACACCGCCGCCCACGAAAACGGCGCAGCCTCCGCCCCCGATATACGATACCTATTGCCGCGCTGGCTGGAGCTTTACGCTGCAGACGAAGAGCTCGGCTACGGCATATGCGACTTATTTGAAGGCAGGCTGGGCGAAAACCCACGGCAGTTTTTCAGCCCCGAAGAATGGCAGGCCATAGAAGATTTTGCCCGCGCCCTGTTTGACAACCAGCTCACCAACTATCCCCGCCCCGACAGCAATATTCCGCTGGGCAGCCTGCTCGACACCTTCGCCCAAAGCGGCATCAATATCCGCTCCCTGCTGGGTAACTGGCTGCACACCGACACCCCCGAAGCCCTGCTACATTACGCCTGCATGGTGTGCTACGGCTACAACTGGGTGCAGCCGGAATGCGCCGAACCCGAACTGCGAAACTGGATAGAAGATGCCGCCTGCCGCCAAATCTTCGCCGAGCGGATACTTGCCGCTGCCGACGATTTCGCCCGGCTCAACAAACAGCAACGCAGCGAACGCTACGGCCGATGCTGGCGCAAAATGCTCGAGATGTTGGAGTATGCTTATGATTGGATTGCGTATTGATGTTTTTCAGGTAGCCTGCAACTTTGCCTAAAGGCTACCTGAAATTCCGCAGGGGCAGGTTTTAAACCTGCCCTCCTTTATTCGCGCAGCCCAATGCCGCCGAATTTCCATTAGAAAAATGTAATTTTCCATCATTTTTTCATTCGAAAAAATGTAGTCATCCTCTATTTTTTCATTAGGAAAAATGTATTCCCACCTGTATAATCCTCAAGAAACCGGCCATTAGGACTCCCCATGCAGCGCAGAATCATCCAAGCCTTAAAAAATTGGAAACTCAAGCCCAACCGCAAACCCCTGATTATCCAAGGAGCAAGGCAGGTGGGCAAAACATGGGTGATGAAGTATTTCGGCGAAACCTGCTTCGCCCAAACCGCCTACATCAATTTCGACCACAACCCGCGCATGCAAACCCTGTTTTCAGGCGATTACGACATCAGCCGTCTGCTGCTCGGCCTGAAAATCGAAAGCGGCGTGGATATTCAAGCCGAAGACACCCTGCTGATTTTTGACGAAATTCAAGAAGTGCCGCAGGCCCTGGCATCGCTCAAATATTTCTACGAAAACGCACCGCAGCTCCATATTGCAGCGGCAGGCTCGCTCTTGGGCATCTCCCTGCACCATCAGGTTTCCTTTCCCGTCGGCAAGGTGGATTTCCTACCGCTCTATCCGATGGATTTTCATGAATTCCTCACCGCGCTTGGGCAGCAGGATTTGGTGCAGCTCTTGGAAATGCGCGATTGGCCGCTGATTGCCGCCATGAAAAGCCGCTATATCGAGCTGCTGCGCCAATATTATTTTGTCGGCGGTATGCCGGAAGCGGTGCAAACCTTTATTGACACGCAAAATTTCAGCGAAGTGCGCCAAATCCAGCGAAACCTGCTCACAGCCTACGGGCAGGATTTCTCCAAACATATTGCCGACGGACACACCGTGCAGCGCGTGCGTGCCTTATGGCATGCCATCCCCGAGCAGCTTGCTAAAGAAAACAAAAAGTTCATCTATGCCCACCTGCAAAAAGGCGCCCGCAGCAAAGACTACGAAACTGCCCTGCAATGGCTTAAAGACAGTGGGCTGGTACACATCGTGCCGCGCATCAAAAAGCCGCACCTCCCCCTCACCGCCTACCAAGACAACGCCTTCAAACTCTACGGCTTAGACGTGGGGCTGCTCGCCGCGCAAAGCGGGCTGGATGCGGGCACCCTGCTGGAAGGCAACCGCATTTTCACCGAATTTAAAGGCGCGCTCACCGAACAATACGTTTTGCAGCAACTCATTGCTTCGCAAGATAATCCCGTTTTCTACTGGGCAAGCGAAAAAGGCACGGCGGAAGTGGATTTCGTGTTGCAGCGCGGACAAGGCGTGATGCCGGTTGAAGTGAAGGCGGAAGAAAATTTAAAAGCGAAAAGTTTGAAGGTGTACGCCGATCAATTCGAGCCCGAACAGGCGATACGTTTTTCCATGGCTGATTATCGGGAGCAGGAGTGGATGACGAATGTACCGCTATATAGCGTAGGCGCGTTTTGCAATGAAAAATGAACCAGGCGGGCATTTCCCCGCCGCTTATTTGAAGGCTACCTGAAAACCGTTTGCACAAAATTTTCAGGTAGCCTCTTATCCAAAAGGCTACCTGAAAGCATCAATTGCAACTAAAGCTAAGACTGCCTGCAGCTACTCTTCCAGCCGAACCGCCCGATCTTTCTCATCCCTCGGCAGAATCAGATTCAGCGCCACTGCCGCAATGCCGCCGGCGGCAATCGCATTGCGGAACACTTCCGGCAGCGCCTTAAACACTTCCGGCTCGAAGGCCACGCCCAGGCCGATGCCCACCGATGTGGCCGCAATCACGGCCTCGCGACGGTTGATGCCGTGGGTCATGATGATGCGCACGCCGGCAATCGCAATCAGGCCGAACATCAGCACCATCGCCCCGCCGAGCACCGGCGAAGGAATGGTGGTGAACACGCGCCCCACCACGGGAAACAGCCCGGCCAGCACCAAAATCGCGGCAATATAGCGCCCCACATGGCGCGAGGCCACGCCCGTCATTTGGATTACGCCGTTATTTTGCGCAAACGTGGTGAGCGGCAGCGAGCCGAGCGCCGTGGCAATCACCGACACCAGCCCGTCGGCAAACACCCCGCCGCGCAGCCGTTTTTGAAATTTGTCGCCCTCATACGGCTGGCCGGACACCATCGCCGTGGCCGTGAGGTCGCCCACCGCCTCGAACACGCTCAACAGATAAATCGTGCCCGCCACCAAAAACGCGCTCCAATCAAAGGCAAAGCCATATTTAAACGGCACAGGCAGCGTGAACAGCGGCGTGTTTTGCAGCGGCGAAAAATCCACCATGCCCATCGCCAGCGCGGCAATATAACCCGCCACCAGCCCCACCGCGATACCGCTCATACGCAAAAACGGATTGCGCATGCAGTTGAACAGCAACACGATGACCAACACAAAACCCGCCAAGCCGATATTCTGCACCGAGCCGAAAGCATCCGTGCCTTTCGCGCCGAAACCGCCGCCGAAATCAGTGATGCCGATATCAATCAGGCTCAAGCCGATCAGCAGCACCACCACGCCGCTCACCGTGGGCGTGATCACCCGTTTCAGATAAGGCAGCGCCCAAGCCGAAGCGCAAATTAGAAACGCCCCGGCAAACGACACGCCCAACAGCGTGGACAGCATCGCCGCCTCGCTCAGGCCGCCTTCGCGCATGCCCAAACCCAGCGAAATCATCACACCCACAAAGGAAAAGTTTACCGACTGAATCGAAAGCAGCCCCGAGCCCACCGGCCCGAAGCGGCTCACCTGCAAAAACGTGCCGATACCGGAAGCCACCATCGCCATCGAAACCAAATAAGCCGTGGTTTCCGCAGGCAGTTTTAGCGCACCGCCCACAATCAGCGCCGGCGTCACCATCGGCACAAAAATCGCCAGCAAATGCGTTATTGCGCTTAACAGCGCATTGGCAAACGGCGGCTTGTCTTCCAGCTTATACACCAAATCCGCCTCGGCAGCGGCTTTCATATCGGCATCGGCCATGATTTATTTCCCTGATAACAAAAGGATTAGCAACTCCCAAAGCCGCCGCAAAACAGCAGCCCCGGCTCAAATTTGGGCGCGATTGTAATGCTTTTTACACAATCAGCGCAAAGCAGGCGTATTCCGTTTTTCAGGTAGCCTTCCAACCCATAGCTATATTTCTACAAATACTATCTATAAAACTATATCTTTCACTATACACAGCAACCATTCGCCTACCAATAAAAAATAGTCCCTCGTAATATCAATCCATTAGACAAGCATCCCGCTGCTTGGCACAATCCATGCTAAACAAATCATATTGTTAAAAAGGCTACCTGAAAGCGAAGCCTCAACGCAGTTATAGTGGATTAAATTTAAACCAGTACAGCGTTGTCTCGCCTTGCCGTAACGTGTGTACTGTCTGCGGCTCGCCGCCTTATCCTGATTTTTGTTAATCCACTATAAAACGCAGCACCGCAGAGTTGCTGCGAAGCCAAAACAAACCAAAGAAAGATACACAACCATGCAAAAATTCATCCTCATCCGCGGCCATCAAGGTTCGGGAAAATCGACTTTCGCCGAACAAAAAGCCGCCGAGTTTGCCCAACAATATCCCGATGCCGAAATCGTCCGCATCGAAAACGACCTGCTGCTCACCGATGAAAACGGCGTGTACCGTTGGTCTGGCGAGGCGGTGGATAAGGCGCAGAAACACGGTAATGCTTTGATGACCGCAACTTTGAAACTCGGACGCCAAAATCCGAACCGCAACATTTTAATCATCCATTCCAACACCAACCAAAAGGCTTCACGTTGCCGTCATTTGTTGGATCAGGCGAAGAAGAGCGGATTCCAAACGGAAATCTACCGCCTGCACAACTTCTATCCCAACCTGCACGGCGTGAAAGAGCATGACGTGCTGGCGGCCTATGTAAAGCTCAACCAAAACCCCCTGCCCGGCGAAATCCACATTGAAGCCGTGCAACCCGCCAGCACGGCGCAGTTGGCACAAATCGAACAAATGCAGGCCATCGAGCAGCACGCCCTGCCGTTTGATGAAGCGCAGCAAACCTTCGTCACCGAACACTATCTGCAACATGGCAGCCGCAACTTTACCGCCAAAGCATCCAAACGCTATCCCGAATTGCGCGTGTTGAAATACGCCCGCAGCGTGTTCTACAATAACCGCTTCGACGATGCCCTGCTGGAAATGCGCGGCTTGATTATCGACGCGCACAACCGCATCATCGCGCGCCCGTTTAAAAAAGTGTTCAATTATTCGGAACGTATTGCCAAAGGCAGCCGTTATCCAATCCGCATCGGCGATGAGCGATTGGTGGACGCGGTGGTAAAAGTAAACGGCTTCCTCGGCTGCTGCACTTTCGTCTCGCTTCCAAGCGACCACCCGTCCTACGGCGAGGCGTTTGACGGCAAAGTGCTGTATTCGACCACCGGTTCGCTTGATAGCGCGTTTGCCGACATGACCGCCGCACACTGCGCGCAATACGAACCTCTGTTCCGCGCTTATCCGAACCACACTTTTTTGTTTGAAATCACAGACGCGAAAGACGTGCACATCATCCGTGAAGAATTGGGCGAAACCCTAATCGGCTGCATCGACGTGGTGACAGGCCGTCAGTTTAGCGAAGCCGAATTGGACGAAATCGGCAAACAATACGGCATCCGCCGCCCTGAAACGTTGAAAAACATCACCTTCGGCGAGCTGAAAAATCGTCTGAAAAACGTGGAACACGAAGGCTTTATGGTATTTGATGTGCAAAACGGCGAAATGCTGTTCAAACTCAAATCGCCGTATTACCTGATTTCCAAGTTTCTGGGACGAAGCAACGAAGGTAACATCGGACGCAAGCTCGACAAACGCCACGTCGATGAAGAGTTTTACCCCTTAATCGACCACATCCACGAGCATCGCGAAGCGTTCAACGCTATGCCGGAATTGGATAAGATTGCGTTTATTCAAGCATTCTTGCGCCAGTTGTGAGAATAGCTGAGAAAAAAAGGCTACCTGAAGCAAAGCAGCGCAGTTTCTGCGCAACTAAAGTTTCAGGTAGCCTTTTGTGCGTTTACGGTTTGCAAGCCTGTCAAACACCACGCTCGAAGGCTTCGATCTCACCTACTTTCGGCGCATAACCGCTGCTTGTGTCGTGGCGCAAATCCAGCCAAATATCCACCAACGCCCAAGCGGCAGGCGCGGCAATCACATTCTGCCCCATGCACAGCACCTGTGCATCATAGTTTTCCACCGAACCGCGAAGGGTGAGCAAATCGTGCGCCGTCACCGCCCGTATGCCGCGTACCTTATTGGCGGCAATCGCCGTACCCACGCCCGTGCCGCAAATCAGAATGGCGCGGTCGGCGCGGCCGGCGGCCACTTCCTGCGCGGTGGCAAAGGAGATCTGCGGATAGGTGCCTTCGGGCGACGACAAATCCACCAGGCTCGCTACGCGCGGGTCGTTTTGCAGATGTGCTTTGAGTGCGTTTTTCAATTCAACGCCGTTGGCCGGCGCGGCAATCACGAGTTTCATCAATCGCTCCTTATTCTGATGTGGGAAATGCAGCCAGTATGCGCCGCTTGGCTGCTGCTTTCAAGCCGTGTTGCCTCAGTGTAATTCTGCCTCTTCCTGCCCTGCCCGAACAATTTGGTAGGAAATCGTGCTGCCACAGTATTGCGTGATCAGCATGCCCAACTCTTCCTGTGCGGCACGTAGCTCGTCGTCTCCCACTTCGGCTAATGCTTCAATCACAAACACGCAGTGGGTTGTATCTGGGCTAATGGCGGTGCGTGCCACTTCACGCCAATTCCAGCGTCGGCAAATGGCGCCGGCGTTGTCTTTATAGAAAATCTCGCCCTCTGCTGGTGCCTGTGCCTCATCTTTGCCCAACACAACCACCGGCACTTCATCCGCACCGGCGTAGGTTAGCTGCAGATTACCCTGCATGGCATCCAAATCTTCCCCGCCCACCGGCACGGTGTATTTGAGCGAAATATAGTTATAAATATCTACCAACGGGCTGATGCTGCCCAAGCCTTTTCCTTTAGAAACGCGCTTATATAGCGCTTCTACTGAGCTAGGATATTCTTTGGCTTTCACGCCGAATTGTCGGTATGCCTCGCGCCAGGCAGCAATTTTTGGCAACTGTGCCACAGGCTGTCCTCCGCAATTTTCTGCTACATTGTTTGCCGCCTGTTGCAATTGCGGCAGGAAAGCAGCCGCATCTGTCTTATTGTTTACCCCGCATGCCACACTAATGCCGACGTGCAAGCCGGGAAATTGGGTAAACAATTGTTTATCTGCTATAAATTTCATCTTAATTTTCCTATTCACTCAATCTTGGCTGAGAGTAGGCAGATTATACGAATAGCAGATTGGTAAGCCAATACGGCAAAGGCGATATAATCCCTGCTTTCCACGCCCGCCAAAGGCTACCTGAAACATGCCCGCTTCCCCGCCCGATACGCCGAGCAGCCCCGGCATCGCCACGTTGTTCGGCCAGCCGGTTACCGACCTGCCCGCCGACCTCTTTATCCCGCCCGATGCGTTGCAGGTGGTGCTGCACAGTTTTGAAGGCCCGCTCGATTTGCTGCTTTATCTTATCCGCAAGCAAAACATCGACGTGCTGGATATCCCCATGCTCAAAATTACCGAGCAATATCTGGCCTATATCGCGCAAATGGACGAGCAAAACCTGGATTTGGCCGCGGAATACCTGCTGATGGCGGCGGTGTTGATTGAAATCAAATCACGCCTGCTTCTGCCTGTGCCGCCCGCTGCCGAAGACGAAGAGATTGCCGACCCGCGTGCCGAACTGGTGCGCCGCCTCTTGGCCTACGAGCAAATGAAGCTCGCCACCGTAGGGTTGGATGCACTGCCCCGCGCCGGCCGCGATTTTGCCTGGGCGTATCTGCCGCTGGAAATCGCCACCGCCTCCAAGCTGCCGGAAGTGCGGCTGGCCGACCTCACCCAAGCCTGGCTCGCCATCCTCTCCCGCGCCGGCCAACGCCGCAGCCATACGGTGGTGCAGGAAAACGAAGCCCTTTCCGTGCGCGCCACCATGAGCCGCATCCTGCGCCGCCTGCAAGACGGCGGCTGCCGCTTCAGCCGACTGTTTGAGCCGGAGAGCGGCGTGGCGCAGGTGGTGGTGTGCTTTATCGCCCTGTTGGAGCTGGTGAAAGAAGGGCTGGTACGCCTCACCCAGGAAGACGGCGCGTTCGGCGATATTTTGGTGCGCCTGCCCGGTGAGACAGATGAAACCGCTGTGCTGCAAAGCGAAGGTGATGATGCAAACCAATAGCAAGGCAGGCTGCACATACAGCGATATGGTTTTCAGCCGGCCTTGACAAGGCCTCCTGCCAGCCAAACAATAACACCACGCCGCCTCCTAAAGGCTACCTGAAAATAGATTGCTCCAAACCGAAACCGCCATGCCCGTAAATTCCGCCCTCTACCGCATCCTCAGCCAGCATTATCTCGACCTTCCCCACTCCCGCGCCATCGGCCTGCGCTACGAAGGCATCTATGGCCGCCGCCCCGTGCTCAGTTTCGATTGGCAGCCCCACCTCGTCGGCCGCCACGACACCCAAACCATCCACGGCGGTACCATCACCACCCTAGTCGATATGGTTTCCGCCTGCGCCGTAACCGCCCAGCTGCCCGACGCCGAAATCCTCGCCACCCTCGACATGCGCATCGACTATATGCACCCCGCCACCCCCGGCCGCCGCATCTACGGCCGCGCCGAATGCTACTGCCTGGCCGGACAGGTGGCCTTCGTGCGCAGCAGCTGCTACCAAGAAGACCCGGCCGACCCCTTCGCCCTGGGCATGGCCACCTTCATGCGCACCCCGCTCACCCCCGAAGAACAAGCCAAACTACAAGAGATGTTGCAAGCATGAGCACCCCCTTCACCCTCTCCCCCGAGCGCACCGCCGAAGCCGCCGGGCTCATCCCCTACAGCGGCTTCATCGGCCTGCAATGCGGCGAATCCGGCGGCCACCCCCTGTTTGCCCTGCCCTACAAACGCGAAAACATCGGCAACGTCTTCCTACCCGCCCTGCACGGCGGCATGCTCGGCGGCTTCATTGAAAGCTGCGCCGTGCTCTTTCTCTACCGCCAAGCCGGGCTCACCGAGCTGCCCAAAATGATCGATTTCTCGCTCGACTACCTGCGCAGCGGCAAGCCGGAAACCACCTACGCCCGCTGCGCCCTCACCCGCCAAGGCAGCCGCATCGCCAACGTGGTCGTGGAAGCCTGGCAGTCCGACCCGGCCAAACCCATCGTCGTCGCCCGCTGCCATTTCCAAATGCCCGCCGCCCAATAGCTTCCAATGCCGCGTGCGCAAAATTTCAGGTAGCCTGTTAACGGAAAACAGGCTACCTGAAATTTTTATAATGAATGGAAAAGGATACTACGGCGTTGGCTCGCCTTGCTGTACTGTCGGTACTATAGTGGATTAAATTTAAATCAGGACAAGGCGGTGAGCCGCAGACAGTACAAATAGAGTCAACGCTGTACTGGTTTAAATTTAATTCACTAGACCTCTTGCGAAAATATTCATCCCATCGCATTAACCAGTCCTGCAATCAGATTTGCCCTTAACCCGAACCGTTTCCGCCTGTTGCGGTAAGGCAGCGACAATATTTTGAATATCTTCAGTTTCCTGTTGATGTGCTCGATGACGGTTCTGAGTTTGCCTAACCGCCTGTTCGCCTCTTTATCCTGTTTGTCCGGCGGATGACGTTTGGATTTCTTTTTCGGGGTCTGTAATCCGGTTTTGGCCAATCCTTGATAACCCTTATCCGCAATGACTATTTTGTAGGGATAAAGCTCTGCAAGGTGCCTCTTGGCTAAACGCATGTCATGCCGGGCACCCATCCCCGTCCGGATGCTGATGATTTTTTCCGTTTCCCTGCCGTATATGACCCGGATTTTAACCGTGTGCCGCCTTTTCTTGCCGCTGTAATACTGCCGCTGTTTTTTTGGGACGTTCAATCGGGCTTTCGGTAACGTCAATGATGACCGTTTGGTCGCCCGGATTCTTGTGCTTTGGCAGGGAGAAGCGTTTGCAACGGATGAGGGCGTCCTCGGTTTTACGGATGGTGCGGCAGACATTGCTTTCGGAAAGGCCGTAGATGGCGGCCAATTCGAGTTGGGTATGGTAATGGCACAGATAGCTTAGGGTAAGCAGCAGTTGGTCTGCCAAACCGAGCGTATGCGGCCTGCCTGACTTGACCTTCCGGCTTTCTGCTTCTGTGGTGACTTGCAGCATTTCGTGAAAAAGGACGGGCGTTACACCTGTGAGCCGTTTGAATTCGCTATCGCTTCTTTGGATGAGGTTTTCGTATTTCATTTGGGAATTGTAAATCTTCAGGATACTTTCGCAAGAGGTCTACTATATCTGCGGCTCGCCGCCTTGTCTCATCCTTATTTTCATCTGCTCTATCGGGATGACGCACCAACCTCTAATCCACATACTCTCCCTCATCCTTATTCAAAAACGCATACGGCACGCCAATCAGCAACCCGCCGCCAATCCAATTCGCCACAAAAGCCACGCTGCAATGGCGCAGGATATTCAGCGCTTCAAAATGCGACACGCTATCGGCAATCTGATTGAAGCCCACCAGCGCAAACGAAGCAAAGTTCGCCGCCACGTGTTCGTTGGCCAAAAACACAAACATATACACCGCCGCAAACACCGCCGCAATCTTCGCCGCCTGTTCCTTCAGCAACAGATAAGCCACCACCGCCACGTTCACAAACAGATTGGCAAAAATCCCCTCCGCCAGCACCAGGCCGTTTGGCCGCTCCAGCTTGTGCCCCACCATATTGGCCAAATAGCCATCCGCCGAAACATGGGCAAACGCGCTGGTTTGATTGAACAGCCAAGCGGTAACAATCGAGCCGATCAAATTAAACGCCGTGCAATAGAGCAAAATAATCAGCGCCTTTTCCCATTTGATTTTTTTGAGGAAGGTGCCGGCCGTGAGATACATCATATTGGAAGTGGTGAGCTCCGAATTGAGAAACAGGATATACACCAGCCCCCACGAGAAGAAAAACGGAAAGGCAAAACGCCCCAGCGAAGGGTGCACCGTATTGAGCACATCCGCCGCAATCACGCCTGTGGCCGGGGTGAGCGTGAGCAGCATGCCGGCAATCAGCGAACGCAGTGCATACTTTGCCTTGCTGTGCTCAAACAGCCACGCTTTCTTGTGGCAGGCCTGCTCGATTTTTTCCACAAATACGGATTGCGCCATATCGGTTCCCTTTTTCAAATTGGATTACTGTCAAATGATGATTTGTATGTTTCAGGCAGCCCTGGCTAACGCCGGCAAAGGCTACCTGAAAATTTCCCTTGCACCGTGTCGGCACAGCCATACCGGCTTATCGTGCTGCTGCAGTGTAGCCTATCCGTTTCAGCTGCCTCAGGCAAGTATGGCAGGCTACCTGAAAGGCTTGGCTTCCACACAGTTCAAACGAAGCGGCAACGCCCCACAGGCACCTATTCAAACATTTCCTGCCATTTCACCAACTGTTCGGCAAACGGCCATTCCACGCTGTCGAGCAGGTTTTTGGTAATCAGCCCAAGCTCGGTATCGCCTTCGATTTGCAATTTGCGGTTGAAAAACAGGGTGTCCGGGTCTTCTTCGCGCAGCATCATGCGCAGGAAATCCACGCCGTTGGCGGCTAGCCGGAGGTCGGGTTCACCTTCGAAGCGGCGGTCGAGGAAGCGTTCGCTATCGGCGGTAAAGCGCACAGTGATGCCTGCGTCGAGTACGTCGATTTCGAAGGTGCGGCCATCAAACAGGCTCATGTCGGCAGGCAAGAGGCCGCGTTTGAGCATGAGGTTGAGGGTTTTAACCAGCGCGAAACGCGGCGGCAGGGCGGGCAGGCGGCGGCCGATTTGGGCGCACCATTGCGGCAGGGTGATGTCGGGCAGGGGCATTTTGTTTCCTTTCAGGCGGCGTTGGTGCCGTAGGCTTTGCGGTGGGCTTCCACGGCTTCGATGCCGGGTTTGCCCAGCCAATAGCCGTCCACGGGCGTGCCGGTGGACAGGCGGGCGAGTTCGGGCAGGGCTTCGTCTAGGGTGGTTTGGCCGTCGAGCACGGCGCGGTGCAGTTCGATGATGCGCGGCATGTCGGTGAGCTGGGGCGAGAGGCGCAGGATGTTGACGCCGATGGCGGCCATGTCGGCGTGGTGCGGCAGCAGGCATTGGCTGCCGTAGGACATGGTTTGGATGCCGTTGATGGTGAGGAACGGCTGGCCTTCGCGGGTGTTCATGGTGAGGCCGTGTTCGTGATCGAGGCAGCGGAATTCGCAGCTGTCTTTGTTTAGGTTGTAGTGCCGCGCGGTGAAGCAGCGGGACGAATAGGCCAAGGGGATTTTGCCCCAGGCGAAGATTTCGGTTTCGAGGCCGTCTGAAAGGCGGGTGATGTCGGCTACTTTGTCGCGGGCGAGTTCGGCGGGGGCGACCCAGCGGTATGCACCGAGGCTTTGGAAGAGTTGCAGGGTGGCTTCGTTGTAGATGTTGAGGCTGGCTCCGGCCACGAAGGGGATGCCGTGTTCGCGGGCGAGTTTGACCGCGCCCATGTCGTTGGCTTCGATTTTGAATTGGGTTTGGCCGGTGATTTTGCGCAGGCGTTTGAGGTCGGATTCGCTTTCGAGCAGCACTTGGGAAGACAGGATGATTTCCTTGCCGCTGTCGGCGAGGTCTTGGGCGAGGCCGAACCAGTCGGCAAAACGCATTTTCTGGCGGCGGGAGCAGACGGTTTCGCCCAGATAGATGGTGTCGAGCGGGCTGTCGAGCATTTGGACGTAGAATTCGAGCAGGGTTTCTTTCTGCCAGAAGAATTGGATGGGGGCGAGGGAGAGTTTCATGGGTGTTCCTTTGTTTTTTTGTCTTTTCAGACGGCCTGGAGGCTACCTGAAAATCGTTTGGGCAAAGCGGGCAATGTTTTTCCGGTTTATGGCCTGCAATACAACGACGGCTTCGTTCTCTAAAAAATCGGCGGCGGAATCATCGGCATAGGTTTGATTGAGGCGGCACAAATCGTAGAAGGTAAAAACAAACTCTTGTCCGTTGATATGCAATGGAAAATCCAACAGGCAACCTTTGCTCTCGGCTTCAAATTCAGCCAGGTCATCAAACCATTCCGGGAAGGTGATGTGCATAGGATTCCTTTTCAGACGGCCTTATTGTGTTCGGTTTCGGCGGCGTAGATATATTGCATCAGCGTTTCGATAAAAGCGGCCAAATCGCGCTGCCACGAATGGCGGTTGGTTTTGGTGAAATACAGCGATATTTCAGGCTTTTCCATTAAGTAGCAGCCGAAGCTGGCATACAGCGGTACGAGGCCGGTGTCGTGGGCGTTGTGGAAGGCAATGGTCAGCGGCAACGTGAAATAAGGGTGCGCAAGCGTCCATACGGCGGGGAAGGCAGGGGTATCTTCTTCGGCGGCCACGGTCAGGTCGTGTTTGTATAGGGCGTTGCGCAGGTCTTCGATGTGTTTTTTCATGCTCTTATTTTTCGCACTGTTTTTCAGGTAGCCCCTACCGCAAAACGGTGGGACAATGCTTTAACTTTAACGCTTTGTTTTTAGGAGCAAGCCATGCAGCCCGACCGGATATTGTCTTACGCTTCAGACGACCTGACCGCCGCGCTGTACCGCGGCCGGTACGCGCCGCCTTCCGACCGCATCGTCATCATACTCGGCGGCAGCGACGGCAGTTACGCGCTCACGCAAACCTATGCCGCCGTGTTTGCCGAAAACGGTCTGACTGCGCTGGCCGTGCCTTACTGGGGGCAGCCGCACCTGGCGCAGGGGCTGGCGCAAATTGCTGTGGAGACAGTGGAAACCGCCGTGCGGCGGGCGCAGGAAATGGGTTTTTGCCAAACCGGCGTGTGGGGTATTTCCATGGGTGCGCAACTCGCCCTGCTGGCTGCCTCCCTGATTCCCGACATCGGCCGCGTGGCTGCCGTCAGCCCGCTGGACGTGTGCGTGCAGGGTTTGCAAACCGCGCCGCGCAGGAAGCTGCTTGACTGTTCCGCCTTCACCTGGCGGGGGTACGACCTGCCATATTGCCCGCTCCACATGAACCGCCTGCGCGTATTGCGGGATTGCGTGAAAACCCGCAGCCTTTGCCTGCGCTCCTGCTACCGCGATGCGGTCGGTGCAGCGGAGGAAACACGCATCCGGGTGGAAAACATCCAAGGCGCGGTGCTGCTGCTTTCCGCCGAAGACGACACCATGTGGCCTTCATACGAAGCCGCGCGGCGCATCGTCCGCCGCTTGGAAGACGGCGGCTTCCAGTATCCCGTCATCGAACGCGCCTACCACCGCGCGGGGCATTACCTGTTTCCGGTGGAAAGCCGCTGGCACAAACTGTTTGCCAACGCCCGCCGTTACCCGCAGGACTACATGGCCGCCGCCCGCGACGCGCTGGCGCAGGCACTTGACTTCTTCCACGGCTGGCAATAGGGCAAAGGCCGTCTGAAAGCCTTCAAAGCAGCCTGCACTTTTCAGACGGCCTTCGGGCTGCTTGAAATTTATTCACGCCGCCAAACCCAATCAGCGTTCGATTTGGCCCGCATCCGCACCGAACCTTTGTCGGCGGAAGCGGTCATCGCACCGTAGCAGCCCGTAAGTCGGATACTTGTATCCGACATTTATATTGATCGAAGTGCCGGATTCGAGAATCTGACCTAAGGCTGCTTTTTCAGGTAGCCTTTCAGACGGCCTTGAGGCCGTCTGAAACTACTTCCAAGGCCGGTTATATGCGCCCAGCGTGCTTTGGCTGCCTTCGGACACCTTGCCCAAAGCCGCATCCCACGCGGGGGTTACGCGGTAGTGCGCGGGGTCGGCGGCGGCTGCGTCCAAAGCCTGCCGCAGCGTGCGCGTAACCTGCGCGGTGTACATCGGGCTGCGCTGGCGGCCTTCCACTTTGACGGCGGCCACGCCGATTTTGATGAGCTGCGGCAACACTTCCAACACGTTCAGGCTAGTCGGCTCTTCTAATGCGTAATAAGTTTCGTCGTTCACCTCAAAACGGCCTTTGCACAGCGTGGGGTAGCCTGCAGGCTCGTCTTTGTTGAACTGCTCGATCATCACCTGATTGAGCCGCACGTTCATTTTGTCGGGCAACTGCTCCCAGCGCACAGCCTTGGCCGGCGAACACACGCCCTGCATATTCGGCGACTCGCCCGTGGCGTAGCTCGACAGGATGCAGCGGCCTTCCACCATCACGCACAGGCTGCCGAAGCCGAACACTTCAATCTCCACATCCGTGTTGTCAATCACATGCTGCACTTGGTCTATCGTCAGCACTCGTGGCAGCACGGCGC
Source organism: Eikenella corrodens (assembly GCF_003990355.1). Taxonomy (NCBI): domain Bacteria; kingdom Pseudomonadati; phylum Pseudomonadota; class Betaproteobacteria; order Neisseriales; family Neisseriaceae; genus Eikenella; species Eikenella sp. KCOM 3110. The sequence continues at coordinate 1,682,693 of NZ_CP034670.1, forward strand.
GGCGGATGCCGAACAAGTCCTTCATTAAATTGATGGCTTCGTAATTGGTGGCCGAACCCTGCACCGACATGTGCAGGCGCAGGTTCGGATGTTTTTCGCAGGCGTAGGCCATCACGGCGGGGTCGGCCACAATCACCGCGTCCGCACCCAAATCGGCTGCGGTGTCCACCGCGCGCCGCCAGCGTTCCACCTGCCCGGCCTGCGCGTAGGTGTTGATGGCCATCAGCACCTGCCGCCCGCGGTCGTGGGCGTAGCGGATGCCTTCGATGATGGATTTTTGGTCGAAATTCAGGCCGGGGAAATTGCGCGCGTTGGTCGCATCTTTCAGCCCCATGTAAACCGTGTCCGCGCCGTTGTCCACGGCGGTTTTCAGGGCGGGCAGGTTGCCGGCGGGGCAGACGAGTTCGGGGATGCGGCCGCGCTCGGCCGGCTGCGGCTGGGCGGCGGGTTTGGTGTGGTGGGTGGGCTGGAAGTCGTCAAACAGCATGGCGTGTCCGTTTGTATGTAGGCAAATATTGGGCATTCTACGGGCAAGGCGGCGGTCTGGTGCTGATTTAAATCAACATCGTTGGGCAGGTGTTTTTCAGGCAGCCTTGGCTACAGCGAATAAGGCTACCTAAAAGCATATTGCCAATTTTCAGGTAGCCTGCAAGCGAAAGGCTACCTGAAAATCCTGCCCTTTCATCCACCGCGCAAGTAGGCAGCCACCTGCAATATGCAGTAAAATCACGCCCAATTTTTGTTAAGCGCGCCAGCCGCCCGAATCATTATTTTGAAAGACACCGAAACGCCATGAAAACCTCCGAACTACGCCAAAAATTCCTAAAATTCTTCGAATCCAAAGGCCACACCATCGTCCGCTCTTCCAGCCTCGTGCCGCACGACGATCCGACGCTGCTGTTTACCAACGCCGGTATGAACCAGTTTAAAGACGTGTTCCTCGGCTTTGACAAACGCGCCTACAACCGCGCCACTACCGCGCAAAAATGCGTGCGCGCAGGCGGCAAGCACAACGATTTGGAAAACGTGGGCTACACCGCCCGCCACCACACCTTCTTCGAAATGATGGGCAATTTCTCGTTTGGCGACTACTTCAAAAAAGAAGTCATTCCGTTCGCGTGGGAATTTCTCACTTCGCCCGAATGGCTCAACATTCCCAAAGAAAAACTGCTGGTAACCGTGTATGCCGAAGACGACGAAGCCTACAACATCTGGCACGATGTTATCGGCGTGCCTGCCGAGCGCATCGTCCGCATCGGCGACAACAAAGGCAGCCGCTACGCTTCCGACAACTTTTGGCAGATGGGCGACACCGGCCCCTGCGGCCCCTGCACCGAGATTTTCTACGACCACGGTGAAGAGATTTGGGGCGGCATTCCGGGCAGCCCCGAAGAAGACGGCGACCGCTGGATTGAAATTTGGAACTGTGTGTTCATGCAGTTCAACCGCGACGAGCAAGGCAATATGAACCCGCTGCCCAAGCCGTCCGTCGATACCGGCATGGGCTTGGAGCGCATGGCCGCGGTGATGCAGGGCGTGCACAGCAACTACGAAATCGACCTGTTCCAAGACCTGCTCAAAGCCGTCGCCCGCGAAACCGGCGCGCCGTTCAGCATGGACGAGCCGAGCCTGAAAGTCGTTGCCGACCACATCCGCTCCTGCTCCTTCCTGATTGCCGACGGCGTGATGCCGTCCAACGAAGGACGAGGCTATGTACTGCGCCGCATCATCCGCCGCGCCGTGCGCCACGGTTACAAACTCGGTCAGAAACAGGCGTTTTTCTACAAACTTGTGCCCGATTTGGTCAAAGCAATGGGCGATGCGTATCCTGAGTTGAAAGAGAAGCAGACGCAGATTATGGAAGCCCTGCGCGCGGAAGAAAGCCGCTTCGGCGAAACGCTGGAAAAAGGTATGGGCTTGTTTAACCAAGTGTGGGACGCGATGCAGTTCGCCAAATTGGAAAGCCTGTTGCCGATGGACGGCGTGGGCGAACCATTGCGATTGACCAGCGCAGACGGTGTAGCGTTTACCGTGGTTTCGCGCAACGCGGGCAACGGCAAACAAATCGTGGTGCGCCCGCAGGTTTCAGGCAGCCTGAACGAAAGTTTCGCCTTTAATATGGAAGACGTGATTACCAAAGAAAAAACCGAAGCCCACCGCGCTTACGGCGAAGCCCTGCAAGGCTACCTGAAAAACAATATCGCCAACAGCAAGCTGATTATGTCGGGCGAACACATCTTCAAACTCTACGACACCTACGGCTTCCCGTATGATTTGACCGCCGACATGGCGCGCGAACTCGGCATCGAGCTGGACGAAGAAGGCTTCGAGCGCGAAATGGAAGCCCAACGCGCCCGCGCCCGCGCCGCGCAAAACTTCAAAGCTAACGCCCAAGTCGCCTACGACGGCGCCGACACCCAGTTCCACGGCTACGACAAACGCAGCCTCGACGCCGCCGTACTCGCACTCTACCGCGACGGCGAAGCTGTAAACGAATTGAACGCAGGCGAAAACGGCATTGTCGTGCTGGATCACACGCCGTTCTACGCCGAAAGCGGCGGCCAAGTCGGCGACGTAGGCTTTATTTTCGCAGGCGAAAACCGCTTCCGCGTCGAAGACACGCAGAAAATCAAAGCCGCCGTACACGGACAATTCGGCGCAGTCGTTTCAGGTCGTCTGAAAGTGGGCGATGCCGTATCCGCCGAAATCGACAACGACATCCGCAACAGCATCATGCGCAATCACAGCGTTACCCACTTGATGCACAAAGCCCTGCGCGATGTTTTGGGCACGCACGTCGAACAAAAAGGCAGCCTGCAAAACGCCGAGCTGACCCGATTCGACATCTCCCACCCGCAAGGCATCAGCGCGGAAGAAATCGCCGAAGTCGAACGCCGCGTCAATGCCGCGATTATCGCCAACGTGCCCGTCAAAGTGGAAACCATGTCCATTGAAGACGCGCAAAAATCAGGCGCAGTCATGCTCTTCGGCGAAAAATACGGCGACTTCGTCCGCGTCATCACCATGGGCGACTACTCCACCGAACTGTGCGGCGGCACCCACGTCGCCCGCACCGGCGACATCGGTTTCTTCAAAATCATCAGCGAAGGCGGCATCGCCGCAGGCATCCGCCGCGTAGAAGCCATCACCGGCCTTGCCGCTCTGGCATGGGCGCAAAACCAAGAAAGCCTGATGAAAAACATCATCGCCGAAGTCAAAGCCCAAACCGAAAAAGACGTACTTGCCAAAATCCAAGCCAACGCCGCAAACGCCAAAGCCTTGGAAAAAGAGTTGGCAAAAGCCAAAGCCGAACTTGCCGTCCACGCAGGCGCCAAACTCTTGGACGATGCAAAAGACTTGGGCGCCGCCAAACTCGTCGCCGCCCAAATCGAAGCCGACGCAGCCGCCCTGCGCGAAATCGTTACCGATTTAACCGGCAAATCCGACAACGCCGTGATTCTTTTGGCGGCAGTAAACGACGGCAAAGTCTCCCTGTGCGCCGGCGTATCCAAAGCCCTGACAGGAAAGGTGAAAGCCGGCGATTTGGTCAAATTTGCAGCCGAACAAGTCGGCGGCAAAGGCGGCGGCCGACCGGATTTGGCACAGGCTGGGGGGACGGATGCTTCCCAAGTCGGCACGATGCTGGATTCGGCAGAAGGCTGGGTTAGAGAGAAGCTGTAATTAGAAAAGTGCAGGCTGCCTGAAAGTGGGTTTCAGGTAGCCTAAAACTCATATTGAATATTGCTATCTGATTATTCAGCCGCTTTAAAATAAGGATTGAGCATGGGCGTTAAACGCATTGTGGCCAATATAAACGCAACCCAACCCGCCGCAGCAAAGGCTTTCTACCATGACTTGCTTGGACTGGAATTGCTGATGGATCATGGGTGGATACAGACCTACGGACAGGATACGACTATGTCTGTGCAGGTCAGTTTTGCCAGTGAAGGCGGTTCTGGCATGCCTGTGCCTGATTTGTCTATTGAGGTGGATAATCTGGACGAATTATTAGAGCGGATGCAGCATGCTGGTTTCACGCCTGAATATGGGCCGACTACTGAACCTTGGGGCGTGCGCCGCTTTTTTGTGCGCGATCCGTTTGGGCAGCTGGTGAATATTTTGCAGCATGAGTAAGCCAACTTTTATGTACTATAAATATAAAATTTTTAGGTGCAGATTTTATAAAAGTTGAGCTAGGAAAATGGAGAAGTCTAGATGGATTAAGGCAGTTTAGATTAAAACCAGATGACTATATAGGTACTCATGGAATGGGTATGCCTATCGTATCTAATGTATCTCATGTTCGTTTTGAATTTTTGGTATCAAAAGCTAACGGTAAAAATTTTACTGTTACAAAAAATGTTCATGTACTATTGAAAAAATGTTGCTGACACTATGGTATATATTGAAATAAATCTAGCATATCACTCCATAACCTTGCACTGTACTCCATTGTTTTTAGATGAAGTACTAAATTCCAATAATTCTTTTATTGGTGAAATTTACTTAAATATGAATAAAAAATGTAAGAACGCTTTTCTGCATTTGTCAGTTAATGATGACGATGATGATTGTCTTCAAATTATAGAAGACAATCTGTTTTTAAGCATATCAAGTAATACATATTCTCTATTTCAATATAGTTCAGATTATATTAAGAAATATGGCTTACCATTTTCTACTGAACTTAGTGATTTAACTTTATTACCAAAAAATAAGACATTGTCTTTCATTATTTTTGTTGCTGATTAAATGTCTGCATTGCATTAGCAAGCGTAGGTTGGGTTGATAAACCCAACACTTTTCAGGTAGCCCTCTTAAAGGCTACCTGAAAAAATGCATAGACAAGGCAAGCCGTAGCCTGTATTCCCACCAACCGCGTGCGTGGCTGCGCCACACACCCTACCTACGGGCGACGCAAACCTTAAGATTAAGGTGTAGGGTGTGTGCGGTACGCACGCACGCGGGTGCTGCCGTTACCGAATCGGCACGGCATCCTTCCACATCCCAACCCCATCAATCCAAATCAAGAAAGCTCCGATCTATGTCCTATAACCGCCAAAAACTGGAAAACGCCCTGCTTGCCCTAATCGGCGCATTGGAATTTGAAGAAGGCCGCTTTTGGAAAGGCTACGATTTTGACCTGCTCAATAGCCTGCACGAACAAGGCCTAATCAGCCAGCCTTGGGGCAAAGCCAAATCCGCCTATCTCACCCCGGAAGGTTTGAAAAAAGCAAAAGCCTTGGCAGAAAAGATGTTTGGCGGGGAATCGGATTTGTAGCAAGGTTGTGCGGGCATTAGCTTTATGTTTCCTGTGTCCGAAGGCAGCCTGAAAACCCTTGGGTATACGTTCGCCCCGTAAAAATCGGTATGGCGCGTGCCTGTACTAATGTGTATGTGTGTATGGCGGATGCGTTTGTAGGGTGGTGGGCACTCGCTGCCCACGCGTTGCGCCCCGAAGGCAGCCTGAAACGGCTGCGGATAATGGCTAACTTGGGAAACAAGGTGTAGAAACCAGTAGCGTTGTTTACAGTATTTCCAGGAGAATACTGAAACATGAACATGCACAAACAACCGTTTCAAACAGGCAAAGTACGGAATGAAACGCCTGGCCAAGGTAGAACGCAGCATTCGGGAAAAGCTTAAAAAGCAGGCCAAACGCTACAATAAATCCTACCCCGGAGAGCCGGTGCATCTCGATACCAAACGGCTGCCGCTGCCCAAAGGTCAGAAAGCCACCGATAAGCGGGATGACCTGTTTGTCGCCATCGACGATTTTTCAAGGGAGCTATACGCCGCCATTTTGCCGAACAAAACCGCAGACAGTGCCGCCAAGTTTCTGACCGGACACCTGATTGTTCCCTGCCCCTACCTGATCGAGTGCGTTTACTCCGACAACGGTACGGAATACAAAGGCTCGGCCAACCATGCTTTCGGTGTGGCCTGTTATGAGAACGGGATTGGTCAGAAGTTTACCCGGGTTGCCCGTCCGCAGACCAACGGTAAGGCGGAACGGGTTATCCGCACCCTGATGGAGATGTGGCATGAGAAACAGTCGTTTGACAGTCCGGAACACCGGTAAAAGGAGTTGTACCGATTTGTGAACTTCTATAACACAGTGAAGCCGCACGGTAATCTGGGCGGCGATACGCCGTTTGAGGTGTTGCAGGCTTACTTTTCTCAACCTGTGGTGTAAACAACGCGACGATTTCCTACACCCTACCGAACAACCGGCTGGCTGAAACCCGGCACACAAGTAAAAAGCAGTAAAACCCGCCGTCTGTTTGCGCCTGCCGCTTCATTGCCCCGCCGCTTTCAGGTAGCCTTAGGCCGTTCCGAATTATCCAAAGCCGACATCAAGCATGAAAAAAACCGTCTATCAACACAGCCTCCCCCTCCTCGCCGCCGGCCTGCTCGCCGCCTGCTCCAGCCAAACCGAAACCCCGGTCGAGCCCATCAATACAGACAGCAGCGCCGCCGCCATCCAACTGCCCGGCGGCGGCCGCAGCGATTCTGAAGAAAAAGTATTGGCCGACTACCAACTCTTCCAATCCGCCCAAGCCGCGCTCAAACAAGGCGATGCCGGCCAGGCCGCCCAATTCCTCGCCCAAGCCCAGCCCAGCGCCATGGCCAACAGCCTGCGCAACCAGTGGCTCAAACAGCTCGGCCGCAGTGGCCAATGGCAAGAGTTCGCCCGGCAATACGGCTACCTGAAACCCGCCAACCGCGATAAGGAAACCCGCTGCTATGCCGCACTGGCCGGACAGGAAAACCAAAACGCCGCCCAAGAAGTGCTGGCCGAACTCGGCCGCCAGCCAGAAGGCTGTAACCGCCTGCTCGAACAGCTCGCCACGCAAGGCAGATTACCGGCCGATGCTGCTTGGCGGCGCGTGCGCGGCTTGCTGGCCAACAACCAAATCAGCGATGCCCGCCGCTTGGCCGCCGCCCTGGGCTCCCCCTTGCCCGAGCCGCTCACCAGCGCCACACCCGACAGCCAAGGCGGCCGTGAAGCCCTGTTGCACAGCGTAATCGGCCAAAATGCCCGCAAACAGGCCGATGCCGCCCAACGCCTACAAAGCCTCTCCGCCAGCCTCAGCCCGGCCCAAACCGGCTTTGCCTGGGCCGTGCTCGGCCACCACTACGCGTTGAACCAACGCTTCCCTGCCGCGCTCGACGCCTTCAACCGCGCCGACCGAAGCCAGCTGGGCAAAGAACACTGGGAATGGTATGCCCGCAGCGCCCTGCGCCTCGGCCGCTGGAGCGATCTGCAAAACATCATCGAAGCCATGCCCGACACCCTGCGCGCCGATCCCGCCTGGCAATACTGGCTTGCCCGCAGCCTGGCCGCCAACGGCGATTCCGCCCGAGCCCAGCAGTACTACCGCCAGGCCGCCGCCTCCGGCCGCAACTTCTACGCCATGCTCGCCACCGAAGCCCTCGGCGGCCAAGTGAATACCCACAACACCGCCGCCGAACCCGGCAGCAGCCAAACCGGCCAAGTGGCCGCCGACGGCGCAATTTCCCGCGCCCTCAGCCTATTCCGCGCCTCCCAGCGCAGCGGCGATTGGGACATGCGCAAACAGGCGCAGGCCGAGTGGCGCTATGCCGTGGACGGCTTTAACGAACCCGCCCTGCTCGCCGCCGCCAAGCTCGCCCACGATACCGGCTTCTACGAGATGGGTATTTATGCCGCCGACAAGACCCACAGCCAAATCAACTACAACCTGCGCTATATCTCCCCCTTCCGCGACAGCGTTACCCGCTACGCCGCCCAAGCCAATATCGACCCCGCCTGGGCCTACGGCATCATCCGCCAGGAGAGCCGCTTCATGATCGGCGTGCGCTCCCGCGTGGGCGCCACCGGCCTGATGCAGGTGATGCCCGCCACCGCCCGCGAAATTGCCGGCAAAATCGGCATGGATCCTGCCGAACTACACACCATCGAAGGCAACATCCGCATGGGCATTTGGTATCTGGGCGACGGCCGCAACCGCCTGGGCAGCGAAGTGCTCGCCACCGCCGGCTACAACGCCGGCCCCGGCCGCGCCCGCAACTGGCAGGCCGCCACCGCGCTCGAAGGCGCAGTGTATGCCGAAACCATCCCGTTTGACGAAACCCGCGACTACGTCAAACGCGTCATGGCCAACACCACCTACTACGCCAGCCTGCTGGGCGAGCCGAACACCTCCCTCACCCGCCGCCTGGGCACCATCCCCGCACGCTGACGAAACCTGCCGAACCGTTTTGCCGCTGAAGCAGCCAAGCGGAAGAGCGGATGGAATGATAAAATCGCTGAAACCCCGCCTAAGGTTTTCAGCGATTTTTCCGGTATACGGCAAATGCCTCATCCATTTTTCAGGTAGCCTTCTGCCATTGCATCATGGCTACCTGAAAAAGGTTTCCGCACCGCCAAAGCCGGGCTTCTTAATAGTGGATTAATAATGCCAGGCGGCGAGCCGTAGGGCGTACAAGGCCATACGCCCAAGCTGGTCAATGCTGCAGCACGGCGATTTTATAGTGAATTAACAAAAACCTGTACAGCGTTGCCTCGCCTTACCGTACTATCTGTACTGTCTGCGGCTCGTCGCCTTGTCCTGATTTTTGTTAATCCACTATAGTCCACCATACAAAGCGAAAACATCAAACCAACCATTCCCGACCCCATCTTCACCGATGCACAACCCGCCTGCCTTGCTCATCATCCGCCCCGCCAACCGCATTCCCGCCGATGCCGCCCTGTGCCGCCGCACCGGCTGGCAGCCCGTGCCCTTCCCGCTCATCCATATTCAACCCGAAGCAAACGCGCTGGCCGGATTGCCCGCACAGTTGCAGCAGGCCGCAGCCGCCGTTTGGATCAGCCCCACCGCCGTGGAAACCGCCCTGCCGCTGCTTTCGGGTAGCCACTCCGCCACAAGCACCGGGCTACCTGAAAACGAACCGAGCAGCCTTCTGCCGAATACCCAATCCAATCTGCCCATTTTTTCAGGCAGCCTCATTGCCAGCCTGCCGCAACCGCAAATCGCCGTAGGCAGCGGCACGGCCAAAGCCTTGAGGCAGGCCGGGTTTGCCCACGTTGTTGCCCCCGACGGCGGCCACGACAGCGAAGCCGTGCTCGCCCTGCCCCTGTGGCGCACGCTGAACCCCGGCGCAAACATCTTGATCGTGCGCGGCGCACACGGCCGCAACCTGTTGCCCGAAAGCCTGTGCCAACGCGGCTTTCAGGTAGCCTGTGCCGATATTTACCAACGCCAGCCGCTCGCGCCCGATTGGGTGCTGTTTACCGCCGCACAGCCCGCCGCCGCGTGGATTACTTCCGTCGAACAAGTGCGCCTGCTGTTTGCCGCGGCACCTGCAAGCCTAACCCGACAGCTGCAATCCTTGCTATACTTCGCCCATCATCCGCGCATTGCCGAGGCACTGAGCCAAGCCGGCGCGGCACGCATCCGCCTGCTCAGTTCGGCTGCAGAGCTGGAAAACGCTTTAATTGCCGAACGGCAACACCTCACTCAGGCTACCTGAAAATTGAATTTCCAATGTGTGCAAACGCCGCACCGGCTTTCAGGTAGCCTCACAACCGATTGAATACTATGAAAGGAATAGCATGAGCCAACCGGAAAACGAATCCGTACCCACCCCCCAGCCTCCCGCTCCCGCCCCGGCCAGCCCTGTTGCACCGGTGGTTGTTAAATCCGGCGGCAAAGGTTTGGGCACGTTTGCCCTCGTACTGGCCGTGCTCGGCCTGGGTGCCAGCGGCTTTTTGTTTGTGCAGGGACAAAACCTGCTCAAACGCCAGGAAATCCAGTTCGATCAAAAAATCAATCAGGCTGCCTTGGGCGAATCGCAAAACGCCGCCCTGTTGGCCGATGCCGGCCGCAAGCTGCAAGACAACGAAGCCCTAATCAAGCAGCTGCAAAGCGATATGCAAACCCAGCAGGCCGAAGCCGCCGCCAACAACCGCGCCCTGCAAGAGCTGCTGAAAACCCGCAGCGACTGGGTGGTGGACGAAGCCGAGGCCGCACTCAACCTGGCCGGCCAGCAGCTGGTGATTGCCGACAACGTACCCGCCGCCGTGGCCGTGCTCGAAGGGATGGATGCCCGTTTGGCGCGTTTCGAGCAGCCGCAGCTGCTGCCTTTGAAACAGGCCGTTAGCGCCGACTTGGCCAAACTGCGCCAGCGCCCCTTCACCGACACCGCCAATGCCACGCTGCGCTTGAGCCGCCTGGAAGCCGCCGTAGGCGCACTGCCGCTCTTGGCCGATTCCAGCCTGCGCCCGCCGCAGGCCGCCGCACCCGCTGTCGTTTCGCCGAATGATCCGTGGTGGCGCCAAGCCTGGAACCGCACCCTCGGCGGCCTCAAAGGCATGGTGGAAATCCGCCGCCTCAATAGCACCGATGCGCTCCTGATGTCGCCCGAACAGGCATTTTATGTGCGCGAAAACCTGCGCCTGCACCTGCTCTCCGCCCGCGTGGCTCTGATGCAGCGCCAAAACGACATCTACCAAAACGACCTGGCCGCCTCGGAAAACGCCGTGCGCCAATACTTTGACGCCGCCACTCCCGCTGCCCAATCCTGGCTGCGCGAAATTGCCCAGCTCAAAGCCATCCAGCCGGGTAGCGGCAACGTGGGCGACAGTCTCTCGGCCAGCCTGAAAGCCATCGCCGACTACCGCCAGCAGCGCCAAGGCGAAATGCTCGGCCAGCCTGAAACCGCTTCCGAAGCCGCCGCTTCGCAGCCTGCCGCGCCCGTTTCCGTGCCCGCGCCGGCCAGCCAGCCTACGCCGGCAGCCTCCGCCCCCGCGCTTCCTGCGCCGGCTCAGGCTTCCGCCGCTCGCAAGGGGATTGAATCATGAAAGGCCTGATTTGGATTATTGTGCTGTTTGCCGCCGCCGTCGGCCTCACCATTGTTGCGCAGCATTACAGCGGCAACGTGTATATCGTTATCGATCAAACCCAAACCCAGATTGCGGTCAACCTGCATTTGTTTGTGGGCGCCATGATCGTGTTCGTGGTGCTGCTTTATCTGCTGCTGCGCCTGATTAACGGCATCATCAACATTCCCGGCCGCATGCGCCGCTTCGGCCGCAGCCGCCAGGCACATCATGCCGAAATCGCGCTCAACAAAGCCGGCCTCGCCTACTTCGAAGGCAAATTCCAACACGCCGAGCAAGAAGCCGCCAAAGTGCTGGAAAACAAAGAAGCCGGCCACAACCGCACTCTCGCCCTGATGCTCGCCGTGCACAGTGCCGACCAAATGGGCGACGATGCCAAGCGCGAAGGCTACCTGAAAGAAATCGCCCAGCTGCCGCATAAAGCCCAGCTCTCGCGCCACCTGCTCGAAGCCGAATCCGCGCTCAACCGGCAGGACTATCCCGCCGCCGAAGCCGCCCTAGCCGCCGCTGCCGCCATCAACCCCAAGCTCACCCGCCTGGTGCGCCTGCAGCTGCGCTATATGTTCGAGCAAAACAACCCCCTAGAAGTGCTCGACCGCGTCGCCAAGCTGGAAAAAGCTTCCGCCCTCAACGCCGCCGAAGCCGCCCAATACCGCGAATGGGCCTGGCGCGAACTCCTCGCCCTCGCCACCGACTATCCCGCGCTTAAAGCCTGCCTCGGCCGCATTCCCAAAGAAATGCAGGAAGGCGAACTCTGCGCCCCGATTGCCGAAAAAATGCTGCAAATCGGCCAGTATCCCCGCGTGGTGAAATGGGTGAAAACCCACTATCCCAAACACCGCAACGCCCGGCTCCTGCCGCCCATGATTGAAGCCGCCCGCTACCTGAGCCCGCGCGAACAGCAGAAAATCATGGACACCGTGGAAGGCTGGCTGCACGACGCCCCGCAAGATGCCGCCCTGCTGCTGCATCTCGGCCAAATGGCCTACGCCAAACAACTGTGGGGCAAAGCCCAAGGCTACCTCGAAGCCAGCCTGCAAGCCCAAGCCACCCCGCAGGCACGCCTGGTGCTGGCCAAAGTGTTTGACGAAATGGACAAACCCGAGCAGGCCGAGCAGCAACGCCAGCTGGTGCTGACTGAAATCACCCCGGAAGACGACGAAACCGCCGCCGAATAGAGGCATACGGCAAAAAGGCTACCTGAAAATAAGCTGCGCAGAAATTGCAAAGCTCGTTTCAGGTAGCCTTTCTAGTTTAGATTTAATCCGCTATACCTATTCGTGCCAACTTATCCTGTCGCTGCTAACCAGGAAATTATATAGTGGATTAAATTTAAACCAGTACAGCGTTGTCTCGCCTTGCCGTAACGTGTGTACTGTCTGCGGCTCGCCGCCTTGTCCTGATTTAAATTTGATCCACTATACCTTTACCACTAGTTGGTACAGCCATCCCAACCCAACTTATATTTACCCCAAACCAAAGGCTACCTGAAAGCCCAAAACTTTCAGGTAGCCTTTTTCCATTCCAGCCGCGCTATTCCACTGTTACCGATTTAGCCAGATTACGCGGTTTGTCCACATCCGTGCCGCGCACTAAGGCGGCGTGGTAGGCCAAAAGCTGTACGGGGATGGTGTGCACAATCGGCGAGAGCACGCCCACGTGGCGCGGGGTGCGGATGATGTGCACATTGGTGCTGGGCTGGAAGTTGCTGTCCAAATCGGTAAACACAAACAACTCGCCGCCGCGCGCACCCACTTCCTGCATATTGGCCTTCACTTTATCCAGCAGGCTGTCGTTCGGCGCAATCACCACCACGGGCATATTCGCATCCACCAGCGCCAAGGGGCCGTGTTTGAGCTCGCCGGCGGGGTATGCTTCGGCGTGGATATAGGTGATTTCTTTCAGTTTCAGCGCGCCTTCCAAGGCCACGGGATAGTGGATGCCTCGCCCTAAAAACAGGGCGCTGTTTTTCTCGGCGAATTTGTGCGCCCAGGCGGCAATCTGCGGCTCGAGGTTGAGCGCGTGTTGGATGCTGCCGGGCAGCTGGCGCAACTCTTCCATATAAGACTGCGTCTGCTGCTCGGAAACGTGGCCGCGCATTTTGCCCAGGGTAACCGCCAGCCCGAACAACACCACCAGCTGGGTGGTAAAGGCTTTGGTGGAAGCTACGCCGATTTCCACGCCGGCGCGAGTGTAGAGCACCAGTTCGCTCTCGCGCGGCAGAGCCGATTCCATCACGTTGCACACGGAAAGGCTGTGCTTCTGCCCCAGCGATTGTGCGTATTTCAGGGCTTCCATGGTGTCCAGCGTTTCGCCGGACTGGGATACGGTAATCACCAGCTGGTCGGGGCTGGCAATCACGTCGCGGTAGCGGTATTCGCTGGCGATTTCCACATCGGTCGGCACCCTGCCGATGGCTTCCAGCCAGTATTTGGCGGTGAGCGCGGCGTAGTAGGAAGTGCCGCAGGCCAAGATTTTGATGCTGCGGATATGCTCGAACACTTCCCGCGCTTTGGCACCGAAGTTTTCCGGCTCGAAGCCGCCGCCGAGGAAGACTTCGGCGGTGTCGGCAATTGCCTTGGGCTGTTCGTGAATTTCCTTCTGCATGAAGTGGCTGTAGGGGCCCAGCTCCAGCGAGGTGAGCGACAGCTCGGACACGCGTACTTCGCGTTTGGCTTCCTGCCCGCTGCGATCGACGAGGCGGCGGATGCCTTCGCTGCCCAATTCGGCAATGTCGCCGTCTTGCAGATACACAATGCGGCGCGTGAAAGCCACCACGGCAGAAACGTCTGATGCGGCAAAGGTTTCGCCCTCGCCCAAGGCCACCAGCAGCGGGCAGCCCATGCGTGCCACCACCAATTCTGCCGGTTTATCCTGCGCCATCACGGCAATGGCATACGCGCCGTGGAAACGCGCACAAGCAGTTTGCACGGCGGCAAACAGCTGATGCCCGTTGGCGGTGTACTCGTGGTGTACGCTGTGGGCAATCACTTCCGTATCGGTTTGCGATTCAAACACATAACCCAAGCCTTGCAGGCGGGCACGCTCTTCTTCGAAATTTTCGATGATGCCGTTGTGCACCACCGCAATCAGGCTACCTGAAATATGCGGATGCGCATTGGGCTCGGTTACGCCGCCGTGCGTGGCCCAGCGGGTGTGGCCGATGCCTATGTGGCCGCACAGGCCGGCTGCCTTGGCTGCGTCTTCCATCAGCTGTACGCGACCCACGCGGCGCACGCGCTCGATCACGCCCTGCTCCGTGCCCACCGCGATACCGGAAGAATCATAGCCCCGATACTCCAGCCGCTTCAGGCCGTCGGTGAGGAAATCCACCACATTCTGCTTGGCGCGTACCGCGCCCACAATACCGCACATTTCAAAGTCCTTCTATCTGTTGGGTTGCCAGCCGCCGAAGCGGCAAAAAATCGGGCAGATTATAGCAAACCAGGTTTCTACTGTTATTTTTGGGAAACAGGAAATTATTCCTAAAACGACAGCAGCATAAATACTTTCTTATTTCTATTGCCGATTTTAGCAAGAAGTTCTAAATTCACACACCATCTCCCACTCCCCTAAATTTCTCCACAAATGCCGAAATCTTCTGAAAAACACTTTGTTTCTTCGTCAAATACTGCGGGTTGAGCGGGCTCATTTTCGGCAGGGCTTCGGTCAGTTCCGTACCGTTTTCGCTGGCATAGCCGCGTTTGAGCGAGCCGGTCAAATAGCGTTTGGCGGCGGTTTCGTTCAGGCCTTCGGCGGTAATCAGCTCTGCGGCTTCGCGCCTCATCACTTCTTGCGCGTATGTGTAAAAGGTTTCCAGTATAGTGGGAACGTCGGGCACTTTGTCCAAATCCGTATCGTTGATGAAATCTACAATCAGGCTCTCTTTGGCTCGGTGGCCGATGCTGGCGCGGATGATGCGGCGGATTTCTTCCACCAGCTCCGCTTTGCCTTTGATTTTTTTGTGATGCTCGAAAACCAGTTGCAAGATGTAATCCAGATTGATTTCCTGCGATTTGAGCAAATCCACCTCAAAAACCACATCGTCCCAATCGATTTTTGATTGCTCTTTCTGTTCGCCTGCTTTTTGGCGGCGCAGCCAGTCGCGGATGTCGTTGTAGGCGGAACGGTAGTCCTGCACTGCCCTTTCAGACGGCATCGGCACTTTCCGCATTTCCTGCACATCTTCATCGCTCAGGTAGTATTTTTCCTGAAACGCCTTCATAGCATCTTCGTCCGCCGCATCCACATTCTGCAACTCGCGCAGGGCGGCAAATTCATCGTAGTTCTGCAATACGTTTTCCGCCCGCAGGTATTCACCGAAGAGCTTGGCAAAATCTTTTTTGTCTTTTTCCGTTTCGATTTTGTCGGGATAGGGGAAACGTTCGCGCAATTCTTTTGCCACATCCAAATAGCCGCGCCGCGCTTCGCCGGTCTGGCTGTCGGTATAGCCGTTCATGTATTCTTCGTAGCTTTTTTCCAGCACCACGTTTTTGGTGTTTTTGTCGCCAAACAGGGTAATCGCATCAACGGTTGCCTGCTCCAAATTGCGGAAGCAGACAATGTTGCCGAAGGTTTTGGTGGCATCATAAATGCGGTTGGTGCGCGAAAACGCCTGCATCAGGCCGTGATAGCGCAGATTTTTATCGACGAACAGCGTGTTCAGCGTCGGCGCGTCAAAACCCGTCAAAAACATGCCGACCACAATCAGCAAATCCACTTCCTGGTTTTTCACCCGTTTTGCCAAATCGCGGTAGTAGTTCTGAAAGGCTTTGCTGTCCGTGCCGAAATTGGTTTTGAAACAGGCGTTGTAATCGTTGATGGCAGCCTGCAAAAATTCTTTCGCGCTGCTGTCCATCGCTTCCGGTTCAAAGGTTTCATCGACAATTTCACCGACGGCATTTTGCTCTTCGTTGGCAGCAAAGGAAAAAATAGTAGCCACTTTCAACGGGTGCAGGCTGCCTGCCTGTTGTGTTTTGAACGCTTCGTAATAGCACTTCGCCGCATCCACGCTACTGACGGCAAACATGGCGTTAAAGCCTTTGCCGCCCGCATTCAGCCGGTGCGTTTTCTGCCTGAACTGGTTCAGGATATATTGCGTGATTTCGCGGATGCGTTCAGGGTGCAGCAGGGCTTGGCGGTTTTCGGCGGCACTCAGTTTCTTCTCGTCTTGTTCCGCTTCCACGGCTTTGAACTGCGGGCGCACATCGTTGTAATCCACTTTGAATTTCAATACTTTTTCATCGCGGATGGCATCGGTAATCACATAAGAATGCAACTCCCGCCCGAACACGCCCGCCGTGGTTTCCGCGCCCAAAGCGTTTTCAGGAAAAATCGGCGTACCGGTAAAGCCGAACTGGCAGAATTTCTTGAATTTCTTTTTCAGGTTTTTTTGCGCTTCGCCGAATTGCGCGCGGTGGCATTCGTCGAAAATAAATACAACCTGCTGATGGTAAACCGGCAGATTATCTTCACTCTTCATCAGGTTGTTCAGCTTTTGAATGGTGGTAACGATGATTTTGTTGTCGTCTTTTTCCAAATTGCGTTTCAAGCCCGCCGTGCTTTCCGAACCGTTTACGCTGTCGGGCGAAAAACGCTGGTATTCCTTCATCGTCTGATAGTCCAAATCCTTCCTGTCCACCACGAAGAAAACCTTGTCGATAAACGCCGATTCCGTCGCCAAACGTGCCGCCTTAAAGCTGGTCAGCGTTTTGCCGCTGCCCGTGGTGTGCCAGATATAGCCGCCGCTTTCCGGTTTGTTCCAATTCTTTGCCTGCGCCGAACTGTTGATTTTCCACAAAATGCGTTCGGCGGCGGCAATCTGATAAGGCCGCATAATCAGCAGCGTATCATTCGCATCGAACACGCTGTAATGCAGCAAAACGCTCAGCAATACGCTTTTCTGCAGGAACGTGGCGGTAAAGTCTTTCAAATCCTTAATCGGATTATTGTCCGACCGCGCCCAATTCATCGTGAAATCGAAGCTGTTTTTGTCGCGCTTGGTGGTGTTGGCGAAATAGCGTGTGTCCGTGCCGTTGGAAATCACGAAGATTTGCAGGAATTTAAACAGCGAATTTTCGCTGTTGAAGCTCTCTTTGCTGTAACGGTGCACCTGATTGAATGCTTCACGCACCGCCACACCGCGCTTTTTCAATTCAATCTGCACCAGCGGCAGGCCGTTTACCAACACGGTAACGTCATAGCGGTTTGCATGTGTGCCCGTCTGCTCAAACTGGTTGATAACCTGCACATGGTTGCGGGCAAGGTTTTTCTTGTCCAGCAGATAAATGTTTTTCAGACGGCCGTCATCAAAAGCGAAATCGTAAATATGGTCGTCGTGGATTTTGCGGGTTTTATCGGTAATGTTTTCAGACGGCCTGTCCAGATATTCCGTCAAAAACCGCGCCCATTCGCCGTCTGAAAACGCCACATCGTTCAGCCGCTGCAACTGCGCACGCAGGTTTTCCAGCAGCCTGCTCTGGCTGTTCAAATCCTTGCGGTATTCGTACCCCTGATTCTGCAAATCGGCGATTAACTCCGCTTCCAACTGATTTTCCGATTGGTAGCTGCTCGACTGTTCGATTTTTTCATATTGGTCGAGCACGATAAAATTCGGCGTTTCGGCGATGGGTTTGGTTTCGAGGTTCATGGGGTTGTCTCTTTGCAAGGTCGGATACGGTTAAACGGTCTTTGGGACAGGCTACCTGAAAACGTGCAGGCTGCTTTTTCAGGCAGCCTTGGGGAAGGCAAGCAGCTGTTCGCGGTAATATTCGTATTGTTTTCGGCGCAGGGCGATTTCGTGCGGCAGGCCTTCGCTGATGGAGTGGGTCAGGGTATCGAATTTGTCTAGGATGGCGACGATTTTTTCTTGTTCGGGGAGTGGGGGGATGGGGATTTTAATCTTATTTAAGATTGTCTGTGTAAGGCTTGGCCTTCCTGAACCTGTATCCAATGCCATTAAATCAATCGTTCTCATAAAATAGTAGAAAAATTTCGGCTTCAATTTACTGGTGTCTATTTCTGTGTAATAGATAGTATCAACATTCCAAAAAGGGAAATCCATATAAAAAATATTTGTGATAGACCCTTTTCTTGGAATCAAAACACTAGGTTTATCATATGCAAACGTATCCACATATCCCATTACGCCGCCTGAGCCATATACAGGAATATCGCCAGAGCTAAAATTTTTCCAATCTTTCCCATTCTTAATGTTTACCACCTCCCCCAACGTCTTCCAAACCACATCTTTCAGACGGCGTTTATAGCTATCAACTATCCCCCCCCCGATTTGATTGTCAAAATCTAAAATAAAGTCGCGGTAATACCGGTATTGGCGTTTGCGCAGGGCTAATTCTGCTTCCAGCGTAGCTTCCAGCTCGGTAAATTTGTCAAGAATTTTTACAATTTTTTGCTGAATTTCCAGAGACGGGATGGGGATTTTGATTTTTTCGATTGAGCCCCGCCCAAGTCTTGGAACGCTTGCTTTTCTAATTTGGCTTGTTAATTGGTGTCTTTCTGAAAGAAGAAAATAATATAAAAATTTGTCATGCAATATTTCTTTGGGGCAGTCAAAGTAATAACAATCATCGGCTGCCCAAAATTCAATATCGCTAAAACCGATTTCACCTGCTGCTCCTGCTGCAATCACAAAAGTCATATATGCCCTGCAATTCTGGTCGTCGTAAAATCCTAACGGTTGCAAACTATTTTGATACACAGGGTACTGTCCACTATCTTGTAGCTGGCTGCGAACCAATCTTTTACCTCTTGAGATGGGTACAACCTCCCCCAACGGCTTCCACTCCACCGGTGCCGTCTGAATCATCTCAATCAATTTTTTCGCTTTGCTTTGCATATCCATGGTTGTTTTCCGTTTCTTTCCCGCTGCGGCGGGATGTGGGGCGGTTGTGGGGTGGGTTTCAGCCCGCTATGTCCGTTTGCTGTTGTTTCTACGGGCTGAAGCCCGTCCTGCTTTCAGGCTGCCTGAAATGGTGTGCAGGCTGCTTTTTCAGGTAGCCTGAATCAGGGTTATTTTTTGCCGTCTTTTTTCTGTTTAAGCTGTTGCACGGCTGTTTTTTCCAACGCTTTAACGCTTTCCAGATAGGCTTGCTCCACCGGCGACAGGATGCGCGCTTCATAGGCGCGGTATTCGCGTTCGGCTTTCTGCTCTGCCTGTTTGCGGCTGATGCTGCCTGCACCCTGTAATGTGCCTTGGCCGTACAGCCCGGAAAATTTGTCCAATTCGGCTATCCAGTCGCGCATATACATGGGGCTTTGCTCCTGCGCTTTGATTTCCGCCAGGTCGAAGAAGGCGGAAACCAGACGGTTCAGGCGGAACAGTTCGTCTTCGGTCAGGTAGTTTTTGGCGATTTTGGCTTCATTCAGGGTGGGGATTGCGCCTTGAAAGGTGGTCAGCCCCATAAAGTCTTTGCTGCTGTCGGCACGGCTGTATATCAGTTCGGCTGCGGTTTGCCGGCTGGCGGCATAGTGCAGTTTGTTTTGAACGGCGGCAAAAAAGGTTTGGCTTTCGCTGCTTTTGGGGTTGTAGTCTTGGCTGGTGGCGTATAAATCAAGCACTTGCCGGTATAGGGCTTTTTCGCTGCTGCGAATGTCGCGAATGCGGTTGAGCAGTTCTTTCCAATAGTCGCCGCCGCCTGTGCCTTTCAGGCGTTCGTCGTCTATGGCAAAGCCTTTGGTCAGATATTCGTCCAGCCGTTCCGTTGCCCATTGGCGGAATTGGGTGCCGCGCGCGGAACGGACGCGGTAGCCGACGGCAATAATCATGGGCAGGGAATAGTATTTGCGCTGCCGTCTGATGGTTCTGCCGCCCTCTGTTTGAACTTGTAAGGATTTCTTACAAGTTGCCTCTTCTGTTAATTCTCCTTCCCGATAAACAGCTCGGATATGCTGCGTGATGCCTTGCGGTGTAATTTGGTACAGCTCCGCCAAATCTGCCTGGGTCAGCCACAATTGTTCGTCAAATTCTTGCAAGGCGAATTGGGCGGTGCCGTCGTTGGCGGTGTAAAGGATGATGCTCATGCCTCTATCTCCGCAATGACGTCATCTATCTCGCGGCGCAGCCGTTCGATTTTGGCAACGGTTTCGCTGATTTCGGCGTTGAGCTGTTTGATGTCGATGATTTCGCGAGTGTCTTCGGCTTCGACGTAGCTGCTGACGGCGAGGTTGTAGCCGTTGTCTTTGACGGTTTGCTGGGCAGCGTTTTGGGCGATATGCGGCACATCGGCTTTATCGGCGAAGAGTTTGACGATTTCGGCAATATGTTCTTCGGTTAAGACGTTGTTGTTGGTTTCTTTTTTAAAGAAGCCGCTTGCGTCGATAAATTGGATGTCGGTATTGTCTTTGTGTTTGGACAAAACCAGGATATTGACGGCGATGCTGGTGCCGTAAAAGAGATTGGGTGCAAGGGCAATCACGGTTTCCACGTAGTTGCCCTCCACCAGATATTGGCGGATTTTCTGCTCTGCACCGCCGCGATAGAAAATGCCGGGGAATGAGACGATGGCGGCGCGGCCTCTGCCGGAAAGGTAGTTCAGTGCGTGCAGGATGAAGGCAAAATCGGCTTTGGATTTCGGGGCGAGTACGCCTGCGGGGGCAAAGCGGTCGTCATTGATTAAGGTGGGGTCGTCGCTGCCTATCCAGTTGATGGAATAAGGCGGATTGGAGACGATGGCATCAAAGGGTTTGCCGTCTTTGAGCTTGGGGTTGGTCAGTGTGTCGCCCAATTCGATGTGGAATTGGTTGTAATTGATGTTGTGCAGGAACATGTTCATGCGGGCGAGGTTGTAGGTGGTGTGGTTGATTTCCTGCCCGAAAAAGCCTTCTTCGATGATGTGCTCGTCAAACTGTTTTTTCGCCTGCAAGAGCAGGCTGCCCGAGCCGCAGGCGGGGTCATAGATTTTGTTGACTTTCTCCTGTCCGTGCACCGCCAGCCGCGCAATCAGTTTGGATACGTTTTGCGGGGTGAAAAATTCGCCGCCGGATTTGCCTGCGTTGGCAGCGTAGTTGGAAATCAGGTATTCGTAGGCATCGCCGAAAAGGTCGATGTGGTGGTCTTCAAAATTGCCAAAATCGAGTTCCGCCACGCCTTTGAGGACGGCGGCAAGGCGTTTGTTCTTGTCGGCAACTGTGCTGCCGAGCCGGCTGCTGGTGGTGTCGAAGTCGTCAAACAGGCCTTTAATGTCTTGTTCGGACAGATAGCCGGAGGCGGAGCTTTCAATCGCGGTAAAAATTTCTTTCAGCTTGGTGTTAAGCTCTTCATTTTGATGGGCTTCGGCGGCAATATTGCAAAAAAGCTGGCTGGGGTAGATGAAATAACCTTTGACTTTGACAGCATCGTCTTTGATTTCGGGCGTGATGATGCTGTCCGGCATGGCGGCGTAATCAATACTGCTGTCGCCGGCCTGCATATGGTCGGTGAAGTTTTCGCTGATAAAGCGGTAGAAAAGTGTGCCAAGAACGTATTGTTTAAAGTCCCAGCCATCCACCGCACCGCGTACTTCGTCGGCGATTTTCCAGATTTGGCGGTGCAGTTGGGCGCGTTGTTGGGTGGCGGTCATGATACTCTCCTAATTTCCTTTATCCATAAAATTAAAACTTACCAAGTTAACACTTATATAAACAAATACTCAATACGAAGCCGACACCATCTTACCGTCTCTAAAATTCTGCTGATACAGAATATTGCCGTTGATGGCATAAGTGGTGAGCACCCCGTTTTGCGGATGGGCGCGGAAATCATACAGGCTCTCGCGGGTGAGCAGCATGGCATCGCTGCGCTTCTGCCCGCTTTCGTAAAAATCCTGCACCAAATAACCCCTGCCCTGGCGGCTCAGCAGCTGGCGGTAGTAGCCGCCCTTCACTTCGTTTGGCACCGCCTTACCCTGCGCATCGAAATACGTAACCACCTGCTCTTCGATAATACGCAAACCGCCCAAATCCTGCACATTGCTGCCGTTATTCCGGCTGCCCACCGGAATACTCAAACCCGTACCCACGCCCAGATGGCGGCCGGCAACGCCCAAGCCCAGCAGCACATTGCTGCCCAAACAGCCGGCCAACAGCGCAACGCAGGCGGCAGCCGCAAAATTCCGTTGTTTCATCATCATTCCCCCTTAAATCCAATCAAAATCAATGCCCGATTATAACCCGTTTGAATAAACCGATATAATGCCCCTCTTCCCATTTTTCAGGTAGCCTCATCCCATGATCAGCAAGCTCACCGGCCAACTCATCGAAGCCATCCCCCCGCAAGTCGTTATCGACATAAACGGCATCGCCTACGAAGCCGACGTTTCCATGCAAACCTTCTACACCCTGCCCCCCGTGGGCGAAACCGTCTCGCTCTACACCCAGCTCATCGTGCGCGAAGATGCCCACCTTCTCTTCGGCTTCGGCAGCCACAGCGAACGCAACACCTTCCGCCAGCTCATCAAAGTGAGCGGCATCGGCGCCAAAACCGCGCTCGGCATCCTTTCTGCCATGAGCGCCGACGAACTCGCCGCCGCCATCGCCGCCGAAGACATCAAACGCCTCTCCTCCGCCCCCGGCATCGGCAAGAAAACCGCCGAACGCATGGTGCTCGAACTGCGCGGCAAACTCACCGCCTCCGGCGGCGTCCAAGCCCAGCCCGCCGCCCAAGCAGGCGACAGCAGCGAAGACATCGTCAGCACCCTGCTCGCCCTGGGCTACAACGAAAAAGAAGCCCGTGCCGCCGCCAAAGGCATCCCGCCCGGCACCGAAGTGGGCGAAGGCGTGCGTTTAGCCCTGAAAAACCTGCTGAAATAAACAGATAAAGGCTACCTGAAACTGAACCAACCATTTTCAGGTAGCCTCTTGATTGCCAAACAACACTGTCAATACAAGGCGGCGAGCCAATGCCGCAGCACAAAGTTAAGCTAATTGGCGCTGCCCACCCAAAGGCTACCTGAACCCCCAAGCAAAGGAACCCCACCATGCCCCGCATCGGTCTCTTCGGCGGCACCTTCGACCCCATCCACAACGGCCACCTGCACATCGCCCGCAGCTTTGCCGACGAGCTGGATTTAGAAAGCGTCATCCTCCTGCCCGCCGGCGACCCCTACCACAAAACCACCCCCCGTACCGCCGCCCAGCACCGCCTCGCCATGGCCGAAATCGCCGCCCAAGCCGATTCCCGCCTTGCCGTGAGCGACTGCGACATCGTCCGCCAGGGCGCCACCTACACCCATGATACTGTGCAAATCTTCCGCCAACACTTCCCCACTGCCGAGCTCTGGCTGCTCATCGGCATGGACAGCCTGCTGCAACTGCACACCTGGCACCGTTGGCAAAACCTCGTGCACCAATGCCGCATCGCCGCCGCCCCCCGCCCCGGCAGCAACCTCGCCCAAGCTCCTGCCCCACTCCAAAGTTGGCTGGCGGAAGCCCTGCCCCAAGGCCGCCTGCACATCCTGCAAGCCGAGCCGCTGCCCATCAGCTCCAGCCAAATCCGCCAGCAGCTCGCCGCCGAACACACCAGCCCCGACCTCCCCCCCGCCGTGCTCGGCTATATCCAACAACACCAACTGTATTGCCATACCGGCGCATAAAATTTCAGGTAGCCTTGGCGGAACAGAGGCTACCTGAAAACCAAACCCAACACATCGCCTGCGGCCGGCCTAAAAGATTTCGGCACACGCCCCGCCGCAAAAAAAAACACACCCCCTTTCCCACCAGGTCAGCCCGCCTTACCGTACGGCCTGCAGCCCGCCGCCTGATACGGGAAAATCATTATTGCAGCCAAACGCGGCGCAACAAAAAGGGCCGCCCGATTTCTCAAGCAGCCCATCCGCCTCACTCACCCGAAGGCGCGGCATAATATTCCCGCTCCCGCCGCATTTTTTCCCGCCGCAGCGGCGCAAGCAAGGTTTTGAGCAGTGCGCCGATCGGCACCACGGTGAGGATAATCCCCAACAAAAACACGATATACGCGCACAACACCAGCCGCCTCAACAGAGGCGACACCCGCCCGGCAGCCATCGCCAGCCTGCCCCACACCGCAAAGCTGCGCTGAGCCGCCCGTTCGCCGGAAATCAGCCTTTCATTGGTTTTCACCGCGCCCATGCGTTGCAGCAGCGTTTCGTCTAATGCTTCATCGTGCTGCAGAGCCTCGGCGACACGCCGCCCGAAACGCGCAGCATCGGCGATTTCCGCTTCGCTGATGCCCGCAGGCGGCAGCCACGATACCGCCTGCCGTTTGCCGGTAAACATCCACAGCGGCGTGGTGATGAAGCTCGCCGCGCTGCCGCATTGGTCGATTTTCACCACATTGCCCACCAGCCGCGCGCCCGCACCGGCCAGTAAGCGTTTCATTTTTTCTTGCGCCATAAGCCACATATTGCGACAGCCGATGAGCGTGATCACCGGCGTATCGCGCAACACGCGCCGCGCGGCTTCGCTTTGCAGAAACGCCGTAACCGGCTGGGCGGGCGACAAAAACCACACGCTGTAGGCAATCACCACCAAATCATAGCGCTCATGCGCCAGCTTCGGCGGCTCGATGGGCGCGGGCTGCAAATGCACGGTTTCGGGAAAGGCATCGAAAAACGGCAGGAAACGCCACGGAAACGCAAACGGCCGCTGCGGCCGCAGCACCACATCGTCCACCTCGATTCCTTCCGCGCCGCGCACATCGCGCAGGAAACTCTCCTTCAGGCGCGCCAACTGCCCGCTCTGCGAATACGACACCACCAACACACGTTTGTTCATGCTTTATCCGGCTGCAAATGTAAAAACGGCGCGATTCTAAGTTTTAGCGGTTTTATTGTCAAATCAAGGGGTTTATCCGAAAGGCTACCTGAAGCCGCATCATCAATATTTTCAACCGCCGCCCGCAGGCGGCTTTTTGTTCCGCCGAAAGCCGCCCAAGCATCAAATGCCCGATGCCGCACCAATCCGTTATAATTCTGCCTTTCCATTTCCAGATAAGGCTTTCGGCTATGCAACACATCCACATTATCGGCATCGGCGGCACATTTATGGGCGGGCTGGCCGCCATCGCCCAGGAAGCGGGCTTCAAAGTGAGCGGCTGCGACGCCAAAATGTATCCGCCGATGAGCACGCAGCTGGCCGATTTGGGCATTGCCGTGCACGAAGGCTTCGATGCGGAGCAACTGAACGAATTTCCCGCCGATGTGTATGTGGTCGGCAATGTGGCCAAGCGCGGCATGCCGGTGATCGAGGCCATTTTGAATCGCGGCCTGCCTTATGTGTCCGGCCCGCAATGGCTGGCCGAAAACGTGCTGCACGGCCGCTGGGTGCTCGGCGTGGCCGGTACGCACGGCAAAACCACCACCGCCTCCATGCTGGCCTGGGTGTTGGAATACGCCGGCCTAGCCCCCGGCTTCCTCATCGGCGGCATCCCGCAAAACTTCGGCATTTCCGCCCGCCTGCCGCAGGCGCCCGAAGCCGATCCGGCCGGCCGCTCGCCGTTCTTCGTGATTGAAGCCGACGAATACGACACCGCCTTCTTCGACAAGCGCAGCAAATTCGTGCACTACCGCCCGCGCACCGCCATTCTGAACAACCTCGAATACGACCACGCCGACATTTTCCCCAACCTCGCCGCCATCCAAACCCAGTTCCACCACCTGGTGCGCACCATCCCGGGCAACGGCCTGATTGTGTGCAACGGCCGCGAAGAGAGCCTGCAAACCGTGTTGGCGCAAGGTTGCTGGACGCCGGTGGAAAGCTTCGGCAACGCAGAAGGCTGGCAGGCCGGCGAGCCGGACGGAAACGGCGCATTCGATGTGCTGCACCACGGCCAAACCGTCGGCCATATCGCCTGGCAGCTGTTGGGCGAACACAACCGCCTCAACGCGCTGGCCGTGATCGCCGCCGCCCGCCATGCCGGCGTGAGTATTCAGGTAGCCTGCGAAGCGCTTTCGCAATTCCAAAACGTGAAGCGGCGCATGGAAGTGAAAGGCTGCGTGCGCGGCATCACCGTGTATGACGACTTCGCCCACCACCCCACCGCTATTGCCACCACCGTGGCCGGCCTGCGGCAGAAAGTGGGCGGCGCGCGCATCATCGCCGTGCTCGAACCGCGCTCCAACACCATGAAGCTCGGCAGCATGAAAGCCGCCCTGCCGGAAAGCCTGGCCGAAGCCGACCAAGTGTTCTGCTACGGCGGCGGCGTGGAATGGGACGTGGCCGCCGCCCTCGCCCCGCTCGGCGGCAAACTGCACACCGGCAACGATTTCGACGCCTTCGTGAAAAGCATCCTGAGCAACGCCCAAAGCGGCGACCACATCCTCGTGATGAGCAACGGCGGCTTCGGCGGGATTCATCAGAAGCTACTGGACGGCTTGGCGCGGGAGTGAAATAAGTTTTCAGGTAGCCTTTTCGCGCATGAGGCTACCTGAAAAATCAACCCACCTGGAAAAGTACCATGGACAAAACCCGTTTTACCGCCCTCGCCCTTATCCTGCCCGGCCTGCACCTGCTGTTCGCCCTGTGGCTCGTGCGCAGCGGCATCACTTATCCGTTTATCCTGAAATTCCACGCCCTTTTCCCCGCATTATTTGCCGTGGCCTTTATCAAACGGATGGAATACTGCGGCAGCTTCGGCAGCGGCCGGGTGCGGCTGCTGCTGCTCGCATTGCTGCTTTCCTGTTTTGCCGCCACCCTGTACCCGCCGCTGTTTTTGTGCGTGCTGCTCTGCTACGCCCTCGCCGCCCGGCACGGCATCCGCGCAGGCTGCGATTGAACCGCCCATACTTTTTCACCTCCGTCCATCAGGCTACCTGAAATCTTAAACAGAGCGAACCCAAGCCAAACACTCCGCCATGCCCCACACCCTCACCTGGCAAGAACAAGGCCAAACCCGCCAAGCCCAATGGCGCAACACCGCCGCGCAAAAACCGCCCGCCGCGCTCGCCGTGGCCGCGCCCGCCCTTTCCGCCCAAGCCGCGCTCAACAGTTTCCGCCAAGGCCAAGCCCTGCTTTGGCGCGGCGATTATCATCAGGCCGTTCAGCTGCTCTCCGCCGTGAAACGCCAGCTTCCCGCCGCTGCCTCGCCCGATTTCCACACCCACCGCATGCAACAGGCGCAACGCAGCCGACTGGCTAACATGCTGCTGGTGGAAATCGATGCCGGCTATCGGCTGAATCTGCGCCGCGCCCCCGACGTATCCGCCGCCCTGGCCGACGTGTTCGGCGAACCAAACAGCGAGCCGTTCCTGTTGCCGCTCAACCTGCTGCTCGGCTTCATCGGCGCCCACCAATGGCACAAAAAAGGCGTGGAAATCCCCGCCCTCGGCGCGCGTATCCATGTGCCGTTCGGCGTGTTCTCCCCCTTGCGCGGCGAGTATCTCGGCCTGATCGCCGCCGCACCCCTGCCGCCCCGCACCCGGAGCGCCTTCGACATCGGCACCGGCAGCGGCGTGATTGCCGCCCTGCTCGCCCGGCGCGGCCTCCAAACGGTTACCGCCACCGACAACAGCCCCCGCGCCGTCGCCTGCGCCCGCGCCAATTTCCAACGCCTCGGCCTGCCCCAAATCCGGCTGCTGCAAACCGACCTTTTCCCCGAAGGCTGCGCCGACCTGATCGTTTGCAACCCGCCCTGGCTGCCCGCCAAACCCGCCGCCGACATCGAAACCGCCCTCTACGATCCCGGCAGCGCCATGCTGCAAGCCTTTTTGCAACAAGCCCCCGCCCGCCTCAATCCCGGCGGGCAAATCTGGCTTATCATGTCCGACCTTGCCGAACACCTCGGCCTGCGCCAACCGAATGAACTGGCCGAACGCATCGCCGCCGCCGGCCTCGCCGTCAGCCAACGCCTCGACACCCGCCCGCAACACCCCAAAAGCCGCGATGCCGCCAACCCCCTCGCCGCCGCCCGGCTGCACGAAACCGTGAGCCTATATGTTTTGCAGCCCGCCGCAGAGGCTACCTGAAGCTTAAGCCGCAACGAAAGCGAAACCGCAATAGAGCGGGAGCGCGGCTTCCGCCAAATCGCCGCCCGCACAGGCTGGTTTGCAAACCGCATCAAAGTTTCAGGTAGCCCCTTACGCGACACAGGCTACCTGAAACTTTTTAAGCGCCGCCCAACACAAACAAAGCGCACCCTACCGGTTTACGGTAGAATACGCCCCTCACACAAACCCCGATAGCGGGTTCGCAAAAACAGAACAAGGCGGCGAGCCGCCGCAGCGTTTTTGTGAATCCGTTATAAGCAATCAATAAGGAATCCACATGCTCACTCCCGAACAAGTCCAAGCCATGATTGGCGAAGTCATCAATGCCGAAATGATCCAAGTGGAAGGCGACGGCCATCACTTTTTTGCCGCCATCGTTTCCGCCGATTTTGAAGGCAAACCCCGCCTCGCCCGCCACCGCCTGATCAAAGACGGCCTCGCCGACCGGCTGGCCAGCAACGAACTGCACGCCCTTTCCATCTCCGTAGCCGCCACTCCCGCCGAGTGGGCAGCCAAAAACGGCAAATAAAACACCGCCGCGCCATATCAAAAGGCTACCTGAAAACACCATTCTGTTTTCAGGTAGCCTTTTAAATTTAAATCAGGACAAGGCGAAACGCCGTACTGTTTTTTGTTAATCCACTATACATCCGGCACAGCCTCAAGCCTGCTTGTCTTTAAACCCGAGCTGCGTCCATGCAAAGACGGCCAATGCCACGGCGGCGATGGCGGCACCCACCCAGCCCAACGCACCCATCCCCCAGTGGCGCGAGATGATGCCGCCCAAGAGCGCGCCGCCGCCGATGCCGATGTTGTAGCTGCCCGAGTAAATCGCATTGGCCACATCGGTGGCATCCGGCGCATAGCGGATTACGTGGGCAATCATGCTCAAGCCCAACACGCCGATGCCGATACCCCAAACCAGCGAGAGCGCAAACATCATCGCCTCTCCACCGCCCAAAGGCTTCAACAGCAGCAGGGAAACCAGCAGCAGCGCCGCCGAGCCGATCAGGGTGGGGTTGGGGTGCTTCGGGTAGAAGCGCGAATACAGCCAGCTGGCCGCCATGCCCGACAGGCCGAACACCAGCAACACCGCCGTGGCCGTATCCGGCGGCATATGGGTGATTTCCAGCACATAAGGCTCGATGTAGCTATAGGCCGTGAAATGCGCGCTCACAATCAGCACCGCCATCGCATACATCCCCAACAGGCGCGGGCGTTTGGCCAATAGCGGCAGGCTTTTGAGCGAACCCGCGTTTTTGCTTTCCAGGCGCGGCAGGATTTTGGCCAACAGCACCATCACGCCCAAGGCCAGCACGCCGATCAGCGCGAAGGTAAACCGCCAGCCCAGCCACTGCCCCACCAGCCGCCCCAGCGGCAAGCCCAACACCGTGGCCATGGAAGTGCCCAGCGACATCCAGCCCAAAGCCTGCTGCCGCCTGCCCGCCGGCGCCAGGCGCATCACCAGCGAAGCGGTAATGGCCCAAAACAGCGCGTGGGTGAGCGCAATCAGCACGCGCGACACCAAGAGCACGGGAAAGCTCCATGCCACGGCCGACAGCCCGTGCCCGGCCACAAACACAACAAACAACGCCAGCAGCAGCCTGCGCCGCTCCGCATTGGCCACCAGCAGCATCAGCGGCAGCGAAGCCAGCGACACCACCCAGGCATACACGGTAATCATGATGCCCGTGTCGGCGGCAGACATATTGAAGCCCTTGCCGATGTCGGTGAGCATGGCGATGGGGATGAATTCGGTGGTGCACACCACAAAGGCGGCCACCGACATGGCGAACACGCGCAGATAGGCCAGCAGAATGGGGGCGTGGGGGTGATGTTTGAGTATTTTGAGCATAATGTGCGGAAAGGATGAATTGTTTTTCAGGTAGCCTTGGGGACATATGGGTTAAATATGACAGGCCGAATAGGCTTTCGATGCAAGGCTGGGCAACGCCGTAATCAAAATCCAGTTGTTTTGTGTCATCGCTTGAAACCCGCTAGGAAGCAGGCAGCTTCTTGGCTATATTGCGCCCCAATCCCGGCCTGCCGCCCGCCTTCCATTCCGGGCACGCTGGCTGTCCGCCAACGCTTCAAAGAAAACAAGCATGAAGTATACCACCCTGCTTGCAATCGCCGCCTTATCCCTATCCGCCTGCGCAGGGAAACCGGCCGTTTCGAAACAACCGGCCGTTTATCCATTTCGGGTTGTTCTTTTGCAGTCTGTGCCGCACACCGACACCAATATGCGGCGGGTTGCTTTTGCACCTACTGCAATCAATCCAAACGGCGGACCGTATATGCCCGCCATAGCCTTTGAAGGCAATGGGAATTTCCCTTTGGAAAGCGACTGGGACGGAAGCTTCAAACCGTATGAATCCCAAACCATACATTCGCCTTCAGACAAAGTGCGCCTGAATCTGCATGTTGTCTATAAAGAAAAACCCTATATTCAAAGCTGCGATGTGGCATTCACCGCCAATACCATGACCAGCATAAAAGTGGTGTTTGACGCTGCTGACAAACTGCGCTGCGAGATGGTTAAATAATACCCGGCTATCTGAAAGAAAAGGGCTACCTGAACTTTTTCAGGTAGCCTTTGGCAAGGCGGGTGTCTAATTCGGGAATCCGACCTATGGCTACTCTATTAAATTTATTAAAATCGTCGGGATTTTGCTCCTTGCATGTCTTGTATTAATCCGTTCTATTGCAAATAAAAATTTATACCTCAAATCATCTGAAATTCTGAATAGGTTCTTAATATTCAATAAAATACATTCATCTTTATTTAGAGAGTAACGAATCATTGGTTCTATATCCTCACCTTCATATATCCTTAAATCTGACAGACAATCTATAAAAGCTGCTAAATTCTTACCATAAAAATCAGGAAAACCAAAAATATCAGCCATCTTCTTATGAAAATTATCATATTCATTATTTAAGTTCTCGGAATATATCTCTAAGAAATCTATATCTACGCTAACAAATTTCATTATTCCCACCCCCTAAATTTATTCCAACAAATAAGTACCGTAGGTTGTATTCAAGAATTCAAATTGTGATTGCTATAATGCACCAACAAATAAGAAAGAATAAAAATTCTCCATATTAATATTTAATTCAGTATTCTTAAGAAATTCTTCGATTTCCATTAAATAATCTTCATCTTCATTGATATAGTAATTTTCATCAAATTTACCATTAATTGAATTTTTATCAATATATTTAACAGATAACAAAAGGGTATAAAACAATGCTGAAATAAAATCCGAGAGCGAGTCGGCTATCTCAAATTTTTCGTTTGAGCCAGAGGTCATTGCAAATACCATTCCGGTATCATTATTAACAAAAATAGGTTGGTCATCTTGTTCTAATAAATATAGATATTTTCCTTCATTGTTATCTAACCAACCGTGAGTGTTTCTTGCCTCATCCATTGATTTTGAAAAAGATAAATTAAACGGGTTTCCAATACCAATACAATTACGAGATGATTGAATGGCGGAGAAAAAATTTTCAATCTGAGTTTTCTCTCCGCCTAGTAAATCTTCATGGAATATCAAAAAACCCACATCAAATTCACGCCTTCCCTTTGAAGCATAAACAGATGCAAAATTTTTAAGAGATTCTTTTATGTTGGACATTTTGATTTTCTCCACTTTTATTCATTAAACATGGCTTTTATGCCAATAAGCAAGTGCCTACCCTACCTGCCCAAGAATTTTCAGGTAGCCCTTTCCCCAAAAGCAGCCTGCACCCTACTCCGCCAAATCCCTGCACAGCCGCACCGCTTCGTCCAGCCGTTCCACACCGAAGATTTCCAGGCCGGGGAATTCTTTTTTGCTGCGCGGCAGGTTGGCTTTGGGCACGATGGCGCGTTTGAAACCGAGTTTTTCCGCTTCTTTCAGCCGCTCCTGCCCGCGTGCCACGGGGCGCACTTCGCCGCTTAATCCCACTTCGCCGAAGGCCACCATTTTTTCCGGCAGCGGCTTGTTGCGGAAGCTGGACACCATCGCCAGAATCACCGCCAAATCCGCTGCCGGCTCGCTGATTTTTACGCCGCCCACGGCGTTGATGAACACGTCTTGGTCGAAGCAGGCGATGCCGGCGTGGCGGTTGAGCACGGCCAGCAGCATGGCGAGGCGGTTTTGTTCCAAGCCGACGGTGAGCCGTTTGGGCGTGAAGCCGTGCGCGTCGTCCACCAGTGCTTGGATTTCCACCAGCAGCGGGCGGCTGCCTTCCTGCGTCACCAGCACGCACGAGCCGGCCACGTCGTCGCGGTAGCTGGCGAGGAAGATGGCGGAGGGGTTGGACACGCCTTTGAGGCCGTTTTCCAGCATGGCGAACACGCCCAGCTCGTTGGCCGCGCCGAAGCGGTTTTTGATGGCGCGAATCATGCGGTAGTTGGAATGCTGGTCGCCTTCGAAATACAGCACGGTATCCACCATGTGTTCGAGCACGCGCGGGCCGGCAATCGCGCCGTCTTTGGTGACGTGGCCGACAAAAATCATGGCGATGCCCATCTGCTTGGCCATGCGCGTGAACTGGGCGGCGCACTCGCGCACCTGCGACACGGAGCCGGGCGCGGAGGTAATCTGGTCGGAATACATGGTTTGAATCGAGTCGATGACCACCACGGCGGGCTGGTGCTGTTTCAAAGCAGCCTGCACCGCTTCCAAACGGATTTCCGCCAGCAGATGCACGCCGTCCGCATCCAGCCCCAGCCGCTGCGCGCGCAGGGCGACCTGTTGTGCTGATTCCTCGCCCGACACATACAGCACTTTGCGTTTTTTCGCCATCAGGGCAACGGTTTGCAGCAACAGCGTGGATTTGCCGATGCCAGGGTCGCCGCCCAACAAAATCACCGCGCCGTCCACCAGCCCGCCGCCGAGCACGCGGTCGAGTTCGCCCATGCCGGTGGGCTCGCGCGGCACTTCGGCGGCGGTAACTTTGGAGAGTTCCTGCACTTGCGTAGTGTCCGCCGCCCACGATTGGAAGCGGGCATTCTTCGGCTCGGGCGCGGCGATGCCTTCCTGCAAGGTGTTCCACTCGCCGCAGTGCGGACATTTGCCCTGCCACTTGGGCACGGTGCCGCCGCATTCGGTGCAGGTGTAGAGGGTTTTGGGGGCTTTGGCCATAGTATTGTTTTCCTTGTATCTTTTATTTTCAGATAGCCTTTTGGGTGTTGGATAAGGCTACCTGAAAGCTCAGCGGGTTTCTGCCAAGCTCAAATCTGTTTTGCCGAAATTCAAAGTGTAGTTGCGCTCGTTGCCGAATTGTTGCACGGGAGTGAAGCCGTATTGCTCGAGCAATTGGATAAGCTCGGCGCGGCTGAGTTTATCCGCATCTCCGGCGGCTTCGGAAATGGACAGCAGCCCGTCCGGGGTGAGCAGGCGGTGGAATTCGGCGAGGTAGGCCGCTTGGTCGGCCACTTCGCCTAAAACGGTTACCAGCACGATACGGTGAAACGAAGCGCTGGCAAAGGGGAAGCTGCTGCCGCTGCACAGGTGGTATTC
Source organism: Eikenella corrodens (assembly GCF_003990355.1). Classification (NCBI taxonomy): domain Bacteria; kingdom Pseudomonadati; phylum Pseudomonadota; class Betaproteobacteria; order Neisseriales; family Neisseriaceae; genus Eikenella; species Eikenella sp. KCOM 3110. The sequence continues at coordinate 1,716,055 of NZ_CP034670.1, forward strand.
GGCATTGGGAATATGGCGTTTTTCCAGCCGCTGCCGCGCTTTGGCCAGCATTTCAGGCTGAATATCGGCCAACACCAAGCTGCCCTGCGGCACGGATCGGGCGAGTGCGGGGCTGAAATAGCCCGGCCCGCAGCCCACTTCGAGAATGCGCTGTTGCGGCTGCAACTCCAGCCTGCTCACCAGCTCAGCGGGGGAAAGCGCCCAGTTGCGCAGGGGATGAGCAGGGTAAAGGCGAGCTGGTGGGGGGAAGAGCGCGCCTTTGGCGGTAAGGCCGTGCCAGATGGTTTTGAGGGTGCGGAGCATGGTGTTTTTTCAGGTAGCCTGGATGTGGATTAGGGCTACCTGAAAATTAGGGTCAGACAATTTGTTTTCAGGTAGCCTTTGCGTATTCGGCCAGGCGGATTGTAGCAAACCCTTTGCGTGGCGGTTGGCTCGATTAAGGGAAAGCGCTGCCACGAAATGCTGTCGTACCCCTGTGTGATGGCACAACGGCGGCGAATGAGGCTTGTTTTTTTATGCCGAACTGGCAATAATGCCGCTCTGCCCGATATATCGGCAAACTGTCCACTTCCCAATTTTCGGCCAATCCGTTGCCATGTGCGGTACGGATTGGCTTCAAAAGTAAAGAGAGTATTCAAACAAATGGCTTTATTGGTACAGAAATACGGCGGGACTTCGGTGGGAAGCCCCGAGCGCATTAAGAATGTGGCCAAACGCATCGCCCGCGCCCGCGCCGGAGGGCACGACGTGGTGGTGGTGGTGTCCGCCATGAGCGGCGAAACCAACCGCCTGGTGGCGTTGGCGCACGAAATCCGGGAGTTTCCCGACCCGCGCGAAATGGACGTTGTGCTCGCCACCGGCGAGCAGGTAACCATCGGCCTTCTGGCCATGGCGCTGCAGGACATCGGCGTGCCTGCCAAGAGCTACACCGGCTGGCAGGTGCCCGTGCAAACCGACAACGCCCACACCAAAGCCCGCATCGAATGCATCGACGATGCCAAAATGCGTGCCGATTTGGCGGCGGGCAAAGTGGTGATTGTGGCCGGTTTCCAAGGCGTGGACGCCGATGGCAACATCACCACGCTGGGGCGCGGCGGCTCCGATACTTCCGCCGTGGCGCTGGCCGCCGCACTCAAGGCGGACGAATGCCAAATCTACACCGACGTGGACGGCGTTTACACCACCGACCCGCGCGTGGTGCCCGAAGCGCGGCGCATGAACACCGTATCGTTTGAAGAAATGCTCGAACTGGCGAGCTTGGGCAGCAAAGTGCTGCAAATCCGCTCGGTGGAATTCGCCGGCAAATACAAAGTGCGCCTGCGCGTATTGAGCAGCCTCACCGATGGCGGCGAAGGCACCCTGATTACTTACGAGGAAGACCCCAACATGGAAAAAGCCATTGTATCCGGTATCGCATTCGACAAAAACCAAGCCCGCATCAACGTGCGCGGCGTGCCCGACAAACCCGGCATCGCCTACCAGATTTTGGGCGCGGTGGCCGACGCCAACATCGATGTGGACATGATTATCCAAAATGCCGGCGAAGAAGGCACCACCGATTTCTCCTTCACCGTATCGCGCGGCGACTACCGCCACACGCTTGATTTGCTGCAAAGCGTGCAGGAAAGCATCGGCGCGGCCGATATTCACGGCGACGATACCGTATGCAAAGTATCCATCGTCGGCATCGGCATGCGCTCGCACATCAACGTGGCCGCCACCATGTTCCGCACCCTGGCCGAGGAAAACATCAATATCCAGCTGATTTCCACTTCCGAAATCAAAATTTCCGTGCTGATCGATGAAAAATACCTCGAGCTCGCCACCCGCGTGCTGCACAAAGCCTTCGGCCTCGACCGACCGTAATAAACGCCCTGCCCCGCGGCCTCTACGGCGTGGGGCATTTTTTTACCTTGCACAACCAAATTCTCATTTTCAGGTAGCCTCAATCCACACAGGAACAACCCGTATGATGAAAAACCGCAACTTCGGCAACATCACCGACCTGCTCGACGAGAAAAACATCAGCCCGGCCAAACGCCGCCGCATCCTCGCCACCGCCGCCGCGCTGGATTTAATCGACACCGCGCTTAACAATTCCGGCAGCCAACACAAGCTCGAAGAAGAAATGGCGCGCCTGCCGCAATACACCGCCGCCATCGAAGCCTTATTGAAGATCGATTAAAAAGTTTTCACTGCCCCATACCATTTTCAGGTAGCCTCTCCCAGAAAGGCTACCTGAAAACACAATTTGAATATGCCAAGAGTTAAGCCAACATTGCTATAGCAGCCTTTTATCGGGCTGCCCCAGCCCGCATTCCAAGTAAAAAACTTTATCTTTTTGTAAACCAAGCATATTCACGAACCGCTCTATCCCTGCTGCCCAAAAGGCTACCTGAAAGCCGCCCAGCCCTTCCCACGCACTGCCTTCCAGCCTACTAAAAATCAACAAAACCTAAAACAAATCAACAGAAAACAACAAACTCCAAACCAAACCACAACCCGCCACACCCAGGCCGCATCCGCCATTTCGCCTCATCGCCACACTACTGTGCATACAAACAAATAGGGTGTCGGCAAATTTCCCCTATCCCAGCCCAAGCCGCCGCCGCATTGCCTAAACCTGCCGATGCGGTAAAATAATGCCTTCCCAACCGTTCCCAAGCAGGAAAGACTTGCCATGAACATCGAAAAAGACACCGTAGTAACCCTGCATTATGAAATGTTTGATGCCAACAACCAGCTGATCGACAAAACAGAAGAGCCCATCGCCTATCTGCACGGCGGCTACGACGGCATTTTTCCGCTGGTGGAAGAAGCGCTGCACGGCAAAGCCGTGGGCGAAGAAGTAGACGTAACCCTTTCTCCCGACGACGCATTCGGCGAACAAGACCCGGAATTGGTGCGCATCGAGCCGCTCAATGTTTTCCCCGTGGAAGTGGAAGTGGGCATGATGTTTGAAGCCGACGACCCCGAAACCGGCGACACCCTGGTTTACCGCGTAACCGACATCGCCGACGGCAAAGCCGTGGTAGACGGCAACCATCCGCTGGCCGACATGAAGCTGCGCTTCAAAGGCAAAGTGGCCGAAATCCGCCCCGCCACCGCCGAAGAAATCGCTCACGGCCATGTCCACGGCGCACATGGCCATCACCACTAATTCCCATCTTCGCCCAATCAGGCGGGTTGCCACAAAGGCAGCCCGCCTGCTTTCTTTTCAAACTGCTGCAAACTTTGGTTTGGCAAAAACCCGCTCTCCTGCGGTAACTACGCTTTAGCTTCGCAGAAACTTCTTTGAAGCAGCGCTTTCAGGTAGCCTTCTGTTCCATATATTGTCACACAATAATCACAACCTATTCTTTAAACAGCAAATAGCAAGATATGCTCCCACGATGGATTATCATGTCTCCCTAACTTACCACCCTGCATCCAAGAATATTGTTTCCGCCATAGCAGCCTATAAATAAAGTATTTCAGCCATTACCTTACCTGCCTCTAAGGCTACCTGAAACCTCTCTGCCACATCCTACCGCCACCGCCCCTCCCCACCCTACCTCAAATCACATATTTCGCGTATCATTAGCCAGTCTTAATTTTCATTATGACGGGTTAAAACCGGCAAAGAACAACGCGGCAAAACTGCATTGCTCGGGTTTCGTTGCTCGGGTTGCAATCCGCCATACCAACCCAAGAAGCTCAAGAGGAGCCCCAGCATGAACCTGCCGCCTCCCGTTTTGCGCCTGCAAGACAGTGCCCGCCAACAGAATTTTGCAGAAGATTTCCTCCCCTTCCTTGCCGGCTATTATCGCCAGGCCGACTTTGCCGACCTGGCCTGCTATAGCGACACCGAACTCTTATCTGCCGCCGATTCGCACCGCAAGCTTGCCCAAGAGCCCCGTGCCGCCGGCAAGGCCGTGGTGCGCGTTTCGCCCATCGGTGGCAGCGTGCTGCACACGCTGGTGGAAATTGTGGCCGACCAGCTCCCCTTCTTGCTCGACTCCCTGTTGATGCTGCTCAACCGCGAGCAGCGTGTGCCTTTGGCCGTGTTGCACAGCGCATGGCAGGTCAAACGCAATGCAGACGGCAAAGCTGCTGCCCTCGAAGAAGCCGCCAAAGAAAGCAGCGCGCAAGAAACCTTGGTGGCCGTGTATCTGGAAGGCGGCGAGGCCGCACAAGACCAAAAACTGGCTGAGCAAATCCGCAGCCTCTTGGCCGAATTGGGCACGGTTGTAGAAAGTGAACACAAACTACGCGGTCAGCTTTTGCTGGTTAACCAGATGATTCTGAACGAAGGCCGCAGCCAAGATGCAGAAATCGTCTCCTTCCTCAGCTGGCTGGCCGACCGCCATTTCCTCCTGATGGGCTTCTGCGAATACGATTTGGTCAACCATTCCGGCAGCCCGCGCCTGCAGGCCAAAGCCAACACCGCGCAAGGCATCCTTGCCGGTAACAGCAATCAGATTGCCGATGATTTTGCCGCCCTCTCCGATGCCGACAAAAAACAATGGCTGCACCACGACCGCCTGCTGCTCAACCGCTCGCCGCAGCGCAGCCGCATCCACCGCCCGGCCTATCTCAACCAAGTCAGCATCCAAAAACTCAACGCCAACGGCCAAGTTATCGGCCAATGGTGCTTCATCGGCCTCTACACCGCCGCCGCCTACACCGACAGCATCTGGAACATCCCCATGCTGCGCGGCAAAGCCGAGCATGTGCTGAAACACTGCGGTTTTGCCGACGGCAGCCACGAAGAACACAACCTGCGCCACCTGCTGCAAACCTACCCGCGCGACGAGCTGTTTGAATCTAGCAACGAAGAGCTGGCCGAAGCCGCTACCGGCCTGCTTGCACTGGGCCATCGCCCGCGCGTGCGCCTGTTTGCCCGCAGCGACGTGTTCAAACGCTACGTTTCCGTGCTGTGCTATCTGCCCAAAGAACAATTCGGCAGCGAACTGTGCCAACGCATTGCAGGCTACCTGAAAACCACCCTGGCCGCCGAAAGCTGCGAATACGCCGTGCAGCTGACCGACGACAACCCGCTCGCCTGCATCCAATTCCTGTGCCTTACCGATGCCGGCAAACTGCCTGCCTTTACCCGCAGCGAGTTGGAGCAACACATTGCCGGCCTGGCAACCAATGCCGAAGCCGCACCACAACCCAAAGCCGAACAGAAAAAACAGTCTGAAGCCAAACCCAAAGCCAAGGCCAAATCTGCCTCTGCCGCCCACGAAGACGACGCCGCCTTCTCCGCCGCCTACCGCGAAGCCTTCAGCCCCGATCAGGCGGTTACCGATCTCAAACACGCCGAACTCCTCAACAACGACCACAAGTTGGTTACCGTCTTCTCCGAGCAGGAAAACCCGGCCGCGCCCTACGCGCTGCGCCTCTACACCCCGCAAATCAGCCCGCCGCTGTCACAAACCCTGCCCATTATCGGGAACATGGGGTTCGACGTGCATACCGCCGTACCCTATACCCTGCACACCGAAAACAGCGCCGTCGGCCTGAACCACTTCTCTCTCAAACCCAATGTGGCTGTCTACGCTCAAGCCGATGGCTGCGATGCCTTGGGAAGCGAACTGCCCGCGCTGTTTGCCGAAGTATGGGCAGGCCGTGTGGAAAACGACCGCTTCAACGCCCTCGTGCTCTCCGCCGGCATCACCTGGCGCAACAGCGTTCTGCTACGTGCACTGGCCAAATATTTGAAACAAGCTACCCTGCCGTTCTCCCAAGAGTGCATCGAGCAAACCCTCATCCGCCACGGCGCCATCGCCACCAAGCTGGCGGAGCTGTTTGCCGCCCGTCTGCATCCTGAAGAAGCCGATGAAAACCGTGCCCTGATGATTAACAGCGAGCTCACCGGCCTCTTGGCCGACGTGCCCTCGCTGGACGAAGAGCGCATCATCAATGCCTTCCGCTCCGTGATTTTGGCCGTGTGCCGCACCAACTTCTGGCAAACCGATAAAGAAGGCGGCCTGAAATCCGAAATCAGCCTGAAAATCAAATCCAAAGACATCCCCTTCCTACCCAAGCCGCTCCCGCTGTTTGAAATTTGGGTGTACAGCCTGCGCGTAGAAGGCACCCACCTGCGCGGCAGCAAAGTGGCACGCGGCGGCCTGCGCTGGTCCGACCGTTTCGACGACTTCCGTACCGAAGTGCTGGGCTTGGTAAAAGCGCAGATGGTGAAAAACGCCGTAATCGTGCCCGGCGGCTCCAAAGGCGGTTTCGTGTGCAAACAACTGCCCGATGCCGCTACCGACCGTGAAGGCTACCTGAAAGAAGGCATTACCTGCTATAAGATCTTCATCAACGCCCTGCTCGACCTCACCGACAACCGCACCGCCGAAGGCATCGAACCGCCGCAGCAAGTGCACCGCCGCGATGGTGACGACCCCTATTTGGTCGTGGCTGCCGACAAAGGCACCGCCTCCTTCTCCGACACCGCCAACGCCCTCTCCGCCGAACACGGCTTCTGGCTGGACGACGCTTTCGCCTCCGGCGGCAGCGCCGGCTACGACCACAAAGGCATGGGCATCACTGCGCGGGGTGCGTGGGAATCGGTAAAACGCCATTTCCGCCATTTGGGTAAAGACATCCAAAACGAAGACTTTACCGTAGTCGGCATCGGCGACATGGGCGGCGACGTATTCGGCAACGGCATGCTGCTGTCCGAACACATCCTGCTCAAAGCCGCCTTCAACCACCGCCACATCTTCATCGATCCGAACCCCAGCGCCGCCAAGAGCTTTGAAGAGCGCAAACGTCTGTTCCAAAGCGGCGGCGGTTGGGAAAAATACAGCCGTGCGCAGATTTCGCAGGGCGGCGGCGTGTATGAACGCAGCGCCAAGTCCATCGAGATTACGCCCGAAGTGAAAGCCTGGCTTGGTATCGAAGCCGACAGCCTCACCCCCAACGAGCTCATCCGCGAGCTGCTCAAAGCCGACGTAGAACTGATCTACAACGGCGGTATCGGCACCTACATCAAAGCCGCTGCCGAAAGCCATGCCGACGTGCGCGACAAAGCCAACGACGAAGTGCGCGTGAACGGCGGTGAAATGCGTGCCAAAGTGTTGGGCGAAGGCGGCAACCTCGGCGCCACCCAGCTGGGCCGCATCGAATTCTGGCAAAACGGCGGCCGCTGCTGCACCGACGCCATCGACAACTCCGCCGGCGTAGACTGCTCCGACCACGAAGTAAACATCAAAATCCTGCTCGGCGAAGCCGTGCGTGCCGAACGCCTGACGCTGGAAGAGCGCGATGAGCTGCTCCGGGACATGACCGGCAAAGTGGCGCAATTGGTGTTGCAAGACAACTATCTGCAAACCCAAGCCCTCTCCGTTGCCCAGCTCAACCCGGCAGGCTACCTGAAAACCGCTGCCGCGCTCATCCGCTATCTGGAAGAAAACGCCGGCCTCGACCGCGCTGTGGAATTCCTGCCGGACGAAGCCGAAATCAAACGCCGCGCCGAGGCCGGGGAAGGCCTGAGCAACCCGGAAATTGCAGTATTGCTGTCCTACAGCAAAATGCACTGCCAAGACAACCTCTTGGGCAGCGACCTCCCCGACGATCCCAACTTCCTGCCCGCGCTTATCCGCTATTTCCCCGCCCCGCTCCAGCAGCAATACGGCAGCGAAATGCAGCAGCACTACCTGCGGCGCGAAATCATCGCCAACCAGCTGGCCAACCGCGTCATCAACCGCATGGGTATGCACTTCATCCAGCGTTGCAGCGAAGAAAACCAAGCTTCCGTGGCCGATGTGGTGCGCGCCTACTGGGTGGCCGACATCCTGCTCGACGGTGAAGCCCGTTTCCAAGCCGTGCAGGCGCTCGACAACCGCCTGCCTGCCGAAGCACAAATGCGCCTGTGTGCCGACATTGCCGACCTTATCGGCCATGTAGCCGGCCAGCTGCTGCGCAGCAAACGCCCCTTCGACAACATCGGCAGCCTCATCAGCCACTATCGCGCTCCTACTACTGAGTTCATGCAGCAACTGCCGGAGCGCATCCAGGCCGAAGAGCACCCCAGCATCGCCGAACGCGAAGCCTGGCTCGGCAGCTACAACGTGCTCAGCCAGCAGGATGTGGCCATGCTCGCACGCCTGCCCTTTGCCGCCAATGTGTTGGCCGTGGTGGATTTGGCCGCCAAAATCGACAAACCCATCGCCACCGTGGCCAAGGCCTACTTCATGCTCTCCGAAAAACTGAACATGAGCTGGATTTACCGCGCCATCGCCAAGCTGCCGAGCGACAACCAATGGCAGTCGCAAGCCGGTTTGGCCATGTATGAAGACGCCACCAACATCCATTTGGAATTCACGCGCGACTTCCTACAAGCCGGCAGCAACAGCCGTGCCGCCGCCAAAATCGCCGCAGCCCGCAGCCAGATTGCCGACATGCAGCACTACGAACCGGCCGACTTGTCTATGCTCTCCGCGCTGGTACGCAACCTGTCCAAAATCGTGGCAGCAGACTGAAGCTGCATAGCATGAGTCACACCGTTTCCGCCGAACAGCCGCTGCTCGCCATCGACACCTCCACCCAGTGGTTGTCGTTGGCGCTGCGGCGCAACGGCCACACCCGCCTGTTCCATCAGGAAACCGGCAACCGGCAGTCCGAACTCATTCTGCCGCAGATTGCCACCCTGCTGGACGAAGCCGGGCTGGCGGTGCGCGAACTGACCGCCATCGCCTATGCCCAAGGCCCGGGCGCATTTACCGGCCTGCGCATCGGCGCCGGTGTGGCACAAGGCCTGGCCGTGCCGTTCGGCATCCCGCTCATTCCCGTGCCCTGCCTCGATGCAGTCGCTTCGCTCTGCCCCGTCCAGGCTGCCGTGCTGGCGGCCACCGATGCGCGCATGGGCGAAGTGTTCTATGCCTGGTTTAACACCCAAACCCAACAACGCTTGAGCGATTACCAAGTGGGCAAAGCCGACGAAATCAGGCTACCTGAAAACCTTTCAGGTAGCCTCAACCCTAGCAGCATCAGCGGCATCGGCAACGCTTTTGCCCTATCCGAACCCCCGCCCTTCCCCGGCCGACCCGATATGCCCACCGCCGAGCACTACTTGGCGCTGGCCGCCTCCGGCCGCTACCCCGACGTTTCCGCCGCCGAGGCCGAACTGCTCTACGTGCGCAACAAAGTCGCCCTCACTGCCGCCGAACAGGCCGCGCGCAAAGGAGCGGCATGATCATCCGCCTCGCCCGCCCGGGCGACAGCGCCGCCTTGGCCGCGCTCGATGCGCAATGCAACCCTTCCCCTTGGTCGGAAAAGCAATTCGCCGCCTGTATCGGCCATGCCAACGAAACCGTACTCTTGGCCGAACAAGGCCGCGAGCTGGCCGGGCTCATCGTGTGGCAAACCATCCTCGACGAAGCCGAGCTGCACCTCATCGACACCGCCCCCGCCTACCGCCGCCAAGGCGTGGCCAGCCTGCTGCTCGGCCACCTGTTCAAACAGGCCGATGCCAAAAACATCCGCCGCATCTTCCTCGAAGTGCGCAACAACAACCGCGCCGCCATCGCCCTGTATCAACAACACGGCTTCATCCCCTGCGGCAGCCGCCCCGGCTACTATCCCCGCCCCGACGGCAGCCGCGAAGACGCCCTGCTGATGGAGAAACCATGCTGAGCAGCCGCTACCCCCGCCTGCACGAAGCCCTCGGCCTCGGCCCCATGTGGCTCAAACGCAGCGCCCGCATTGCCGAACCAACCCTGCCCGCCCGCAGCCAGCCCGAATCCCCCGCCAGGCTACCTGAAAGCGGACGCAGCGAACTTTGCCCAAGCGGGCACAACGAACTTCAAGCAAGCCCGACTCACCCCACCGCCCCCGCAGCCCAACCCAGGCTACCTGAAAATAATCAAAGCAAACTTCGGCAAACCGCAGCCGGCGGGCTTCAGCAACATCCAAACCACACCCTTGCGCCAAACCAACCAGCCTCCCGCACCGCACAGCCTCCGCAAGGCCACCGCGCCGACGTGTTGGCTGCCATAGCCGCTCCGCAGCCATTCCAGCCCGCTCCTGCTCAAACCGACAACGAAAGCGACCCGCTCGCCGCCGTGCAACGTCTGTGGGCGGCATTGCCCCACACCGCCTTCGCCAGCCCCGAGGAATTGCAACAGCAAGCCGCCGCCTGTGCCGCCTGCTCCCTGCACAGCCAACGCAAACAAGCCCTCAGCGGCTACGGCGCCATGCCCGCCCGCCTCATGGTCATCAGCCTCAACCCCGCCCCCAGCGACGACGAAGCCGGCCGACTCATCAGCGGCCGGCACGGCCGATTGCTCGACAATATGTTCGCCGCCATCGGCCTGCCGCCCGAACAAGTCTTCCGCACCGCCTGGCTGCGCTGCACGCCGCGCATCGCCCTCAAAACCACCCCCGAAGAACAAGTGCGCTGCGCCGCCTTTATCCGCCAAGAATTCGCCTGGGCGCAGCCGCAAGCCGTCCTCCTGCTCGGCAACAGCTTCTACGATCCCGCCCGCCGTTGGCTGCTCGAACAGCTCATCGGCCACACCCCCGCCTTCACCGTCCCCCACCCCGCCATCCTCCTACGCCAGCCCGAACTCAAAGCCCAAGCCTGGCACACCCTCAAACAGCTCAAAGCTGCCTTAGCCAAAACCTGAGCAAGCCGCACAATATAGTGGATTAACAAAAACCAGGACAAGGCGGCGAGCCGCAGACAGTACACACGTTACGGCAAGGCGAGACAACGCCGTACTGGTTTAAAGTTAATCCACTATAATTCACTATATTTTTCAGGTAGCCTCCCATCCCGCAAACTGCGCCATACCACCCCATCAACTTCCCATTGCTCCGCCATGCTTACCGACACCCACTGCCATCTTGCCGACTCCGCGCTTGCCTGCCGGCTACCTGAAATCACTGCCGCCGCCCAGGCCGCAGGGGTGCGGCGTTTTATGGTGCCGTCGGTTACCGAAGCGGATTTCGATGCCGTCTGCCGGCTGCACGCCCCGCACAAATATTATGGCGCGCTTGGCCTGCACCCGTGGTTTGCCGAAAGCTTCCAACCCGGTTTAATCAGCCGCATCGCCGAGCGCCTGCAAGCGCAGCCGGGGCTGCTGGTGGGCGAAATCGGGCTGGATTACTACGGCGATCGCAAGCATACCCGCGCCGCACAAACCACCGCCCTGCTCGCCCAGCTCGACTTGGCACAGCAATTCGGCCGCCCCGTGCTGCTGCACCATGTGCGCGCCGCAGCCGATGTGGTTGCCGCGCTCAAGCACAGCGGTTTCCGCAGCGGCGGCATTGCCCATGCGTTTTCAGGTAGCCTCGAAGAAGCCCGCGCCTTTATCCGTTGCGGCCTGCTTATCGGCATCGGCACGCTGGTGCTTAACCCGAATGCCCGCAAAGTGCGCACCGCCGCCGCAGAGCTGCCGCTGGAGCACTTGGTGCTGGAAACCGACAGCCAGTTTATGCCGATAGCCGGTATGGGAGAAAACACGCCCGCCAATGTGCGGCAGGTGGCAGAAACCGTGGCGGCCTTGCGCGGCATCAGTATGCGGGAAGTAGCTGCAGCCACCGAGCAAAACGTGGATAGGCTGCTGTCTTTCCCTTAAGTTGATGCGGTAGTGTCTCAGGCAGCCACGCTGGAAAGTTTATTTGAACAATTGGTCGGAAACAGCCAATGGCTATACTAAGCAAACAACGCTGTGTCCCATTGTTGAAAACAGCGTTGTTTGCCTGATTGCCCAAGATCAGCCAATGAAAAGGCTACCTGAAATTGGCACCGTGCCTATCACGAGACAAAATTTCAGGTAGCCTCATCCATATATGGCAACCACCTCATCACCTTTTTTCAGGTAGCCTCCCCACTCTGTTGCACTCATCACTCAAGCAATCACTCTACCGACTTCAATAAAATTATTTTTGCTTGGTGTAAGTGATTGGTTTAGAAATCCATACACCGCCCGGCCACAAAGCCTTACATTTTGCCATCTTTTTTTTGCCATCGAAATACATTATATTGTGCGGGTTCCACTCGCCAAACACATTATCTTGTGTTGCTTACTCAAAATCAGGATGGGAAAATGAACGATACCGTTAATCTCAAAGTGACCAAGCGCAACGGCCGTTTGGAGCCGATCAACCTCGATAAAATCCACCGCGTCGTTACCTGGGCAGCACAAGGCCTCGACAACGTATCCGTATCGCAAGTCGAGCTCAAATCCCATATCCAATTCTACAACGGCATCCGTACCGACGATATCCACGAAACCATCATCAAGGCCGCTGCCGACCTGATTTCCGAAGACACGCCCGACTACCAATACCTGGCCGCCCGCCTTGCCATTTTCCACCTGCGCAAAATCGCCTATGGCGAGTTTGAGCCGCCGCACCTGTTCGACCACGTCAGCAAGCTGACCGCCGAAGGCAAATACGACCGCCACATCCTCGAAGACTACAGCCGCGAAGAGTTTAACGAAATCAACGGCTATATCGACCACGCCCGCGATATGACCTTCTCCTATGCCGCCGTGAAGCAGCTGGAAGGCAAATATCTGGTGCAAAACCGCGTCACCCGCCAGATCTACGAAACCCCGCAGTTCCTCTACATCTTGGTGGCCATGTGCCTGTTTGCCAAATATCCCAAAGCCACCCGCTTGGATTACGTCAAACGCTTCTATGACGCGGTTTCCCTGTTCAAAATCTCGCTGCCCACCCCCATCATGAGCGGCGTGCGCACCCCCACGCGCCAATTCTCCAGCTGCGTGCTGATCGAGTGCGACGACAGCTTGGACTCTATCAACGCCACCACCAGCGCGATTGTGAAATACGTTTCCCAACGTGCCGGCATCGGCATCAACGCCGGCCGCATCCGCGGCCTGGGCAGCGAAATCCGTGGCGGCGAAGCCCAGCACACCGGCTGCATTCCGTTTTTCAAAATGTTCCAAGCCGCGGTTAAATCCTGCTCGCAAGGCGGCGTGCGCGGCGGTGCGGCCACCCTGTTCTATCCGCTGTGGCACATCGAAGTGGAAAGCCTCTTGGTATTGAAAAACAACCGCGGTGTGGAAGATAACCGCGTGCGCCAGCTCGACTACGGCGTACAAATCAACCGTCTGCTCTACACCCGCCTGATCAAAGGCGGCAACATCACCCTGTTCTCGCCCAACGAAGTGTCCGGCCTATATGATGCCTTCTTCGCCGACCAAGACGAATTCGAGCGCCTGTATGTGCAATACGAGCAAGACCCGGCCATCCGCAAACGCGTAGTGCCCGCCACCGAACTGTTCTCCACCCTGATGCAGGAACGCGCCGGCACCGGCCGCATCTACATCCACAACGTAGACCACAGCAATACCCACAGCCCGTTCGACCCCGCCGTGGCTCCGGTGCGCCAGTCCAACCTGTGCCTGGAAATCGCCCTGCCCACCAAGCCGTTAAACGATATTAACGACGAAAACGGCGAAATCGCCCTCTGCACCCTGTCCGCCTTCAACCTAGGCGCCTTGGAAAACCTGGACGAGCTGGAAAACCTTTCCGACCTCGCCGTGCGCGCGCTCGATGCCCTGCTCGACTACCAAGACTACCCCATCCCCGCCGCCCGCAAAGCCACCATGAACCGCCGCACCCTCGGCATCGGCGTAATTAACTACGCCTATTACCTGGCCAAACACGGCGTGCGCTACAGCAATGATTCCGCCCTCGCCCTCACCCACCGCACCTTCGAAGCCATGCAATACTACCTGCTCAAAGCTTCCGTGCAGCTGGCCAAAGAATACGGCGCCTGCCCCTTGTTCGGCCAAACCATGTACGCCAAAGGCGTACTGCCCGTCGACACCTACAAAAAAGACCTCGACAGCATCTGCAGCGAGCCCCTGCACTACGATTGGGAAGAGCTGCGCGCCGAAATCGTCCAACACGGCCTGCGCAACTCCACCCTCACCGCACTCATGCCCAGCGAAACCAGCTCACAAATCGCCAACGCCACCAACGGCATCGAGCCTCCGCGCGGCCTGGTAACGGTAAAAGCTTCCAAAGACGGCATCCTCAAACAAGTCGTGCCCGAATTCGAGCGCCTGAAAAACCAATACGAAACCCTGTGGCAGATGGGCGGCAACGACGGCTACCTGAAATTGGTCGGCATCATGCAAAAATTTGTCGATCAGGCCATTTCCACCAACACCAGCTACGACCCCAAACGCTTCGACGGCGGCCGCGTGCCCATGAAGCAGATGCTCAAAGACCTGCTTACCGCCTACAAATTCGGCCTGAAAACCCTCTACTACCACCACACCAGAGATGGGGCGGACGATACGCAGAGCGATATTCAGGACGACGGCTGCGCCGGCGGAGCTTGTAAGATTTAGCTTGTGATAGCAAGGCTACCTGAAAAAGAAGTTTATTTTTCAGGTAGCCTATTCCTCTTTGTTGATTGCAGCCCAACAGGCTACCTGAAAACCCTTTTTCCGCATCCACATCATGCTGATTAAATCTGCCGACGATAAAAGCAGTAAGCTGAAACTGCTCGAGGCCATAGATAAACTGCCGCTCAACAAACAACAGCGCGAACAGTTAACCGATAAATTATGGAAGCTGCGCACCAGTATCAACGGCGAGAAAGATGCTGCCTTTTACATCGACAACTACCTAAAAGACAGCGAATACTATGTAATCATCCATGACTTACGGATAGAAATCGACGGAGAAGTTGCGCAAATAGATCACCTATTGATCAACCGCGTTTTTGCCATCTTGTTGGAAACCAAAAACTTCAATGGCAACCTCACTATCAACAAATTCGGCGAATTCACGGTTCAATACCCCAGCGGTAAGAAAAAGGGAATCCCATCCCCCATCGAACAAAGCAAACGGCACGAACGAATCCTATTGAAACTGTTCGACCGTATCGGCGTGAAAATGAAAACCGGCCGGCCTTTGGAAGTACACCATGCCGTCCTTGTGTCACCGCAGTCCATTATCCAACGGCCAGATAGCAAAGATTTTGATACTTCCTGCGTCATTAAAGCCGATGCTATCCGGCAATGGCACGAACAATTCGGCGAAAATAGAGTAGGCGTCGGCTTCGTTCTCAACCATATGTTTGATGCCCTGTTAATCAACAACGAAACTATTCACGAATGGGGGCGGCGCATTGCGGCAGAACACAAGCCGGAAGGGCTACTGGAATACCTGCCCAACTCCATCAAGCCCTTATTGACAAACTGCCATACCTGCGGGCAGGCCATCAGCGAAAATGAAGCATTGCTATGTCTGCATAACCATGAACGCTTCAACGGCAAAATATACTGTCGCGAGCACCAGCAGGCAGTCTTACAACAAAAAGCACCCCCTGCCAGCCCCAAATCCGAAACCGAACCCGTACATGATGAGTACTGCGAACACCCGGGCTGCCATGAAAAACTCAGCCAGGCAGTCATTCAATATTGCCAAAAACACAGCAGCCGTTTCAGCGGCAAACTGTATTGCCGCAAGCATCAGCAAAGTAATACAGCCGACAAAACAAGTAACGCCCAAACCGAGCAGAAAGCAACAGACCAAATCCATTGTAACCACCCAGGCTGCGATAAGAAGCTTACCCCGGCAGTGGTTCAGTATTGCCAAAAATATTCCAAACGTTTTCACGGCAAATTGTATTGCATGGAACACCAACATGCCAAAAACTGTACCTAACCCGCTATATTATTTTCAGGTAGCCTGAAGCCCTATATCCTTCACCAATCACATTGCAAAAGAGATCCCGCCATGTCCTGCGAACACCTAGTCATGTCCTACAGCACCTTCAGCAAGGAAAAAAACGATGCCCTCAAAGAACCGATGTTTTTCGGCCAGCCCGTCAACGTCGCCCGCTACGACCAGCAGAAATACGAAGTATTTGAAAAACTAATTGAAAAACAGCTTTCCTTCTTCTGGCGGCCGGAAGAGATCGACGTATCGCGCGACCGCATCGACTACGCCAACCTGCCCGACCACGAAAAACACATCTTCATCAGCAACCTCAAATACCAAACCCTGCTCGATTCCATCCAAGGCCGCAGCCCCAACGTTGCCCTGCTGCCCTTGGTGTCCATTCCCGAGCTCGAAACCTGGATTGAAACCTGGAGCTTCAGCGAAACCATCCACTCGCGCAGCTATACCCATATTATCCGCAATATCGTGAATGATCCCTCGGTTGTGTTCGATGACATCGTGCAGAACAAATACATCATCGCCCGCGCCGAAGACATCGCCTGCTATTACGATGATTTAATCGAATACACCCAGTATTACAACTTGCTGGGCGAAGGGTCGCACAATGTCGGCGGCAAGCTCGTTACTGTGTCTTTGCGCGAGTTGAAGAAAAAACTCTATCTCTGCCTGATGTGCGTCAACGTGTTGGAAGCCATCCGTTTCTACGTTTCATTCGCCTGCTCGTTCGCCTTTGCCGAGCGCGAGTTGATGGAAGGCAACGCCAAAATCATCAAACTGATTGCCCGCGACGAAGCCCTGCATCTGACCAGTACCCAGCATATGCTCAACCTGATGCGCGCCGGTGCCGACGATCCTGAAATGGCGGAAATCGCCGTCGAGCTGGAAAACGACTGCTTCGAGCTCTTCAAAAAAGCCGCCGAGCAAGAAAAAGAGTGGGCGGAATACCTCTTCAAAGACGGCAGCATGATCGGCCTGAACAAAGACATCCTGTGCCAATATGTGGAATACATCACCAACCACCGCATGATGGCCGTCGGCCTGAACGCCGCCTTCCCCGCCGCCACGCAAAACCCCATCCCCTGGATCAATGCCTGGCTTTCTTCCGACAACGTTCAGGTAGCCCCGCAGGAAGTGGAAATCTCCTCCTACCTCATCGGCCAAATCGACGCCGAAGTCAGCGCCGACGACTTGGGTGACTTCGAACTGTAATCTCACCCCAAATCCAGCCAAAAGGCTACCTGAAAATCGCCCAACTGATTTTCAGGTAGCCTTTGAGCTTGAAACCACGTGTTAAAATAAAGCAGGTTAACGTTCGATACCCAGCAGCCAGCCACAACCAATTCACGCACAGCAAAACAAACCAACTGTTTGCAGAAATTACCCCGCAATCAATCCATAACCAAATCCAACTGCCACACCGCCATGCCCACCGCCAGCCAAATCGAAGCCCTCCTGCCGCAAACCCAATGCCGCCAATGCGGCTACGACGGCTGCGCCCACTATGCCCAAGCCATCGCCCAAGGCCAAGCCCCCATCAACCTCTGCCCGCCCGGCGGCGACATCGTGCTGCACGAACTTGCCGAGCTGCTGCATACCCCGCCGCTACCCCTGGCCCAGCCCGAAAAAGCCGCCGTAAAAGCCCTGGCCTACATCGACGAAGCCGCCTGCATCGGCTGTACCGCCTGCATCAAAGCCTGCCCCGTCGATGCCATCCTCGGCGCATCCAAACTCATGCACACCGTGCTGGCCGACGAATGCACCGGCTGCGGCCTCTGCCTGCCGCCCTGCCCCGTAGACTGCATTGAAATGCAGCCCGTACCCGATACCATATTGCCCCGCGCCGGCGCCCAAGCCCAACCGGAACAAGCCCGCCGCGCCGCTGCCGCACACGCCAAACAACGCTTCCAACACCGCGAGCAGCGCCAACAGCGTGCTGCTGCCGAACGCCAAGCCCACCTTGCCCAACGAGCCGCCGCTGTGCAAGCAGCCGCCCAAACGTCCCCGCCTGCCCGGGCAACAGACACACCCGCCAAACCAAACCATCCCGCCGCGCCCGCCTTCAACCCCGCCGACCTCATCGCCCGCGCCATGGCCGGCGCCCAGGCACGGCAAAACCAGCGC
The DNA here is from genome assembly GCF_003990355.1 of Eikenella corrodens. NCBI lineage: Bacteria > Pseudomonadati > Pseudomonadota > Betaproteobacteria > Neisseriales > Neisseriaceae > Eikenella > Eikenella sp. KCOM 3110. Next base: position 1,733,842 of record NZ_CP034670.1, read on the forward strand.
ACCGTGCCCAGCAACCACGACAGCTTCCGCCAACAACAAATCGCCGCCGCCCAACAACAAGCCGCCCACCGCCGCGCCCTGAAACACATCCGCTATGGCAACGAAGCCGAACAAGCCGCCGCCAAAGATTTCCTCAAACAGCAAAAAAATGCTGCCGACACCCCGTCCGAGCCATAAACAACCAAGGCTACCTGAAAACGAAGTTTTCGAAGAAAGCCGAGTTTCTGCGAAACCAGATTTTCAGGTAGCCCCACATAGGCGCAGCCCGAGCACATCCCGCACTGCTGCACTATAGTGGATTAACAAAAATCAGGACAAGGCGGCGAGCCGCAGGCAGTACACACGTTACGGCAAGGCGAGCCAACGCTGTACTGGTTTTTGTTAATTCACTATATTGCTCCGCCCCGCCAACCCACCCCTTACTCGAATCCACCGCATCCACCACCCTCCCCGCCCCAAAGGCTACCTGAAATCTTTCAGCAGCATCGAGAGCCATTCAGAGACCTCTATCTGCCACCTCGTTCATCCAATTTCCATCCAATCAAAAAGGCTACCTGAAAACGAGGTTTTTGAAGAAAGCCGGGTTTCTGCGAAACTGTCGCAAACCAACTTAACTGCCGCTCAACGGCTCCAAGCCGCAAGCAGTCTAAAAATACGACAAGGCAAATCCACGCGGTAGCAAAAGGTAAGTGAATTAACAAAAACCAGTACAGCGTTGGCTCGCCTTGCCGTAACGTGTGTACTGCCTGCGGCTCGCCGCCTTGTCCTGATTTTTGTTAATCCACTATAAATCGGTTTGCGCCAACCTTTCTCCCGCTGACTCAAAGGCCGTTCTCTCCTCTTGTTGCAAACTCCGCCAAATCTACCCTCCGCTCAAACAGCTCCTGAATCCGTGCCTGATGGCTGATACCGATGCATAAGGCATCCGGCAGGGCTTGCCGCAATGTGCGCATCAACTCGGCGGCGGAAGCATCGTCCAACTGATTGGTGGCTTCGTCCAGAAACAATATGCCGGGGTGATGCAGCAAGGCTCGGGCAAGGCTGAGGCGTTGCTGTTCGCCGCCGGAGAGGATGTTGTGCCACTCGTGTTCGGCATCGGGATCGAGCGCGGTCAGGCGCGGCAGGCCGGTTTGCTGCAATACTCGGGCGATGGCGGCGTTGTCGGGCGCGGCGGCATAGGGATAGGCGAGTACGGCGCGCAGGCTGTCGTGCGGCAGATAGGGGCGTTGCGGCAGAAACAGGCTGCGGCCTCGGATGGCGAAACGGCCTTGGTAATACGGCCACAGCCCGGCCAGCGTGCGCAGCAGGGTGGATTTGCCGATGCCGCTCCTGCCTTCGAGCAGCAGCCATTCTGGCGCGCGGGCGGTGAGCGAGAGTTTGTGCAGCAGGGTGCGTTCGCCGCCGGCGGTGTGCAGGGTGAGGCCGCGCACGCTGAGTTCGGCGGCAGTCCTGTTTTCTTCGGATGCATACTGCTTTTGCGGCGCATCGTCCAGCCCGTTTAAGGCTACCTGAAAACCGGCCAGACGTTCCACCACGGATGCCCATTCGATGATGCGTTTGTAGTAGTCCATAAACCAGCCGAAGCCGTCCTGCACGTTGGAAAACGCGCTGCGGGCCTTCATCATGTCGCCGAAGGTGAGGGTATGCGCCAGATACATGGGCAGGGTGGCGATGATGGGGATGAACATGGACAGGCGCAGATAGGCGGCGGAAAAGCCCTCCAAGCGCAGCTCGCGGCCGATGAGTTCGCGCCAGTTGCGGCGCACGGCTTCAAAGCGGCGGTTCAGGCGGATTTGTTCGGCAGCTTCGCCGCGATAGAGGGCGATTTGCTCGGCATGGTCGCGCACGCGCAGGAGGGTGGCGCGGTAGTCGGCTTCGCGGTGCTGGCGTTCCACGTTCAGCGGCTGGAGTTTGCGGCCGATAAGGTGCATGGCGAGCGTGCAGGCCAGCGAGTACACCAGCACAATCCACACCAGATAACCGTGAACCGTGATGGTTTGCCCGAACAGGCGGAAGGTCTGCACGCCGGAGAGCTGCCACAAAATCACCACAAACGTGCCGAGCTTGGTGGCGTTCATGATGAAATATTTGAACAAATCAATACTTTTTTCCGACAGAAGGAAGATGTCTTCGGCAATGCGCTGGTCGGGATTGTCCGGCCCGCCGCCGTGTTGTAGTTGTAGGCGGTAGTGGCGGCTGCGGCCGAGCCATTGCTGCTGGAATTGCTGTGTGAGGTGGCTGCGCCAGCGGAACAGCAGGATTTTGCGCAGCCAGTTGCCGAAGGCGACCAAGGCGGTTACCAGCGTGATATACAGCAGGTATTCGCCCGCCAACGCGGGCATGGCGGCGCTGTCGAAGGCGGCGAGCGCATCGTAAAACGTTTTGTTCCAATCGGTAATCAGCACGCTGACGCGCACGATGGCGAGCGAGCAGCCGATTACGGCGGCCAAAAGCAGCCATTCGCGCCATTGGCTTTTGGCAAACCAAAACAGGGCGGCAAGGCGGAGGAAACGGCGGAGGGTTTTCACGAGGCTACCTGAAAACGGGATGGATAATATTGGATGGTAAAGCAAGGTTAATCGGTTTTACTTGCAAAGCAAAAAAGGTTTATAGTTTCAAATCTTAATAGCACACAACCAAGGAGTATTTTTATGAGCAATTTCGACGATATCGTAGGCAAAGTGAAAAAAGAAGTGGGCGATGCCATCGGCAGCAGCAAACTGCAAGCCGAAGGCCTGATTCAAGAAGGCGTGGGCAAAGCTAAAGAAGCCATTGCCGACGTAGAGAAACAGGCTGCCGATGTGCTGGAAAAAGGCAAAAAATCCGCTGAAGAGCTGATGAGCGAAGCCAAAGGCAAAGCCGAAGGCCTAATCAACGACATCAAAAGCAAGTTCTAACTGGGCAAACGGCACGGCAAACCGCCCTGCCCCACGCCGCCGAACAGAGGCTACCTGAAAATTTTCAGGTAGCCTTTTCTCTTTGCCCGCGCGGCGGGATTACAGCTTCCAATCGAATTTCAGCATGATGTTGCGCGGTTCGATCAGATAGTTGTTGATGCCGTTCTGCCGGGTTTTCTGGTTTTCATACACGCGCCGGTCAGTCAGGTTGCTGCCAATCAGGCTGAGTTTCATGTGGTTGTTGAACTCATACTGCACATTGGCGTTGAACAATGCGTAACCGCCCTGCTTCACGTTGGCCAGGCTGCTGGTATCGCTTTGTGCCGCTATGCCGCCGCCAATAGTCCATTTGTTGGCTGTGCCGGGCAGGCGGTAGCTGGTGTAGAGGCGGAACATATGGCGCGGTGTGTGTTTGCTGAAATTGGTGCCCGCAGGAATCGCGCCGCGGTTCTCGGCATCCAGATATTTGCTGTTGTTCAGCGTGTAGCCTGCAAACAGTTGCCAATCGTCGGTCAGCTTGCCGGAAATTTCCACATCTATCCCGCGGCTGCGCACGCGGCCGACCGGCTCGTTATACCAGCGCGACGTGGCATTGTCGTACACCTGAACACTGCGGTTTTTCTGCAGGATGTTGAACAAGGCCACAGAAGCATTCAGCTTGCCTTGATACCATTCGCCCTTCCAGCCGATTTCGTAGTTGCTGCCCAATACAGGAGGCAGATAGCGTTCGTGGCGGTCTTTGTAGCTGTTCGGTTTGAAGATGCTGGTGTAGCTGGCGTATATGCTGTGATGCGGCGTGATGTCGTAAGTGATGCCGAAATACGGGATAAAACGATGGTGTTTGCGCTCGGTAACGGTATCCGGGTCATTATCCACCGCGCCGCCGGTGTAGTGATAATCCACCACGGATTTGGTGGTCATATTGGTATAGCGCGTGCCGGCCAAAATGTGCAGTTTTTCGGTGGCGTTGAAGCGGGTACCGGCCATCAGGGAATGACTGCGTTCGGTATTGTCGTAGTCCCACAACATCCACGGTGTGCCGGCATACCAATCCGGTTCGGCCACTTCGTTGCCGCGGAAAGAAGACGGGTCGTACGATTGGAGATGGCGAAACTGTCGGCGTTCGCCACCACCGCTCTTGTGGTTATAGGTATAGCCGAAGAACACATCGTGTTCCCGCCCCCACAGGTGGTATTTGCCGTTCAGGTTGGTTTTGATGGTGAACTGTTTCTCGTTGCGGTCGTACCGGCCGAGCCAGCCGGAAGGCAGAACGCCGCCGGGTGTCCAGCCTGCATAAGAAGTATTGCCGCTGTAAATGCCGCCGTTGCGTTTCAAAGAATGGTTGTTGTTGTAATTGAGCGTTCCGGTCAGTTTCCAATCATCGGAAAAATAATGTTCCACTTCGGCAAACAGGTTGATTTTGCGGGCGCGGTTGCGACTCCAGTCATAGCTGAGGAAGGTGTCGCGCGGCAGGCCCGAATCGCTGCCGCCCGTTCCCATCGGAATGCCCCAGTCGTCGGGAATCGATGTGGTGTGCTGATACAGGCCGCCCCATGTGAATTTGGTATTTTCGCCCGCTTGCGCATCCATCACGCCGTATAAAGTGAATGTATTGCCCGCCGCGCTGTCTTTGAAGCTGCCGTCCCTGCCTGCCACGCCCACCACGCGGCCGCGCAGGGTTTTCGCTTCATTCAATGAACCCGAAGCGTCAATCGTGGCGCGTGCCGTGCCGAAGCGGTTAAACATCAAATCGCCTTGAATCTGGGTTTGCGAAGTTGGACGTTTGCGCACGGCATTAACCGTGCCGCCAGGTTCGCCGTTGGCTTGGGTCAGGCCGGTGGCGCCGCGCACCACTTCAATGTGGTCGTACACTGCCAGGTCGGTGGCAGACTGCGCATCATACATCGGGTTCGCCACCGCACCGGGCACAGTGCTGCTGATGCCGTCTTCTTCAATTTGGTCGATATAGAAACCGCGCGATTGGAAGCGTGCCGTGCCGGTATCGCGGATCACATTGATGCCGGTGGTGGTTTTCAGCGCGTCTGCCATATTGGTGATGCCTTGGTCGCTCATCTGCCGTTTGGTAATCACGCTCACCGACTGCGGTGTTTCTTTGGGCGACAGCGAAAGCCCCGTGGTGGTACGCATGGCGGAAGTGGTGTAGCTGTTTCGGTTTTCAGTACGGGTGCTGCGGTTGCGGGCGGTGATTTGGATGCTTTCCAATTCGGCGCTGCCGCCTTCATTTTCGGCAGCATTATCGGCCCATGCGGGTGCGGTAGCAGCCAGCAGGGCGGCGATAAAAGTGGGTTTGAACGGGTGTTGCATGATTTCCCTTTGATAAAAAAAGTAAACATAGATAAATTTTTGAGGCGCGATTATAGTCTTTTACAAGCCAATGCAAATGAATTTGATAATTTTTAACAATAAATAGAGTGTAAATACCACATGCGACGCAAAGAGTTTGATTGTTGGCCGGATACTCCCCTCTTCGCCGTTGCCGGATAACAATGATGCAGCCTCCTGAAGATGTGCTCTTCAAAGCAGCGTATCGGATAAGTTTATTTTTCAGGTAACCTTTGCCGTTTGGCGTTCTTAAGCAGCGGGCTTATAATATCGTTCTTTATTTTACAAGCCGGATGAAAGCGGATCATGATTGGTTCTTATCGAAAAATCCTGTTGGGCATCTTTGCCGTGGCGGCGGTGTGCACGGCGATGTCGTTGTATATGCAGTATGGGCGGGGCATGGATCCGTGTGTGATGTGCATTATCCAGCGGGTGTCGATTATTTTCGTGGGGCTGCTTTCGCTGCTCGCCATGCTGCTGCCGCTGAAGCGCCGTTGGGCGCAAACGGTGGCGGCGATGCTGGTAAGCATTCCGGCGCTATGGGGCGGCTGGACGGCCATCAGCCAGCTGCACCTGCAAAGCCTGCCCATAGATCAGCAGCCCTCTTGTGGCGCGCCGTGGACTTTCCGCTTGCAGGGAGCGCCGCTGTTTGATTGGTATGAGCCGATTATCCGCGGCTACGGCCAATGCGGCACGGTGGAATATTTCTTGAGCGTGCCGTTCCCTTGGTGGTCGCTGCTGGCTTGTGCGTTTATCTTGGTCGGTCTGTGGGGCGGCTGGTGGGTGATGCGCCATCATGAAGTAGCGGAGTAGAAATTTTCAGGTAGCCTGTTGCAATATACAGGCTACCTGAAAATTTTGGGATTGATTGAATGGAAGGCTGGCTGAATATTTCAGGCAACCTTAATGCGTGCTAATCCGGCTTATTGGCCGGAATGCCGGCATTGCAATCCAATCCATGCAACACTTGCCTGCAAACATACTAAAAGGCTACCTGAAAGATTTCAGGTAGCCTTTGCTTTTACTCCTTTGCAACAACGTTAAAGCACACCCGATAGGCTTTCGGCGGCTTCTGCCTGTTGCGCCTGCTGCTCTTGCTGTTCGTGGAACTGCATACGGTAGAGGTCGGCGTAGCGGCCGCCCTTAGCAAGCAGCTCGGCATGTTTGCCCTGCTCGACAATCCGGCCTTCGTGCATCACCACAATCTTATCGGCCTGCTCGATGGTGGAGAGGCGGTGCGCCACCACCAAAGTGGTACGCTGCTGCATGAGTTTGTCGAGCGCGGATTGCACTAGGCGTTCGGATTTGGTGTCGAGCGCGCTGGTGGCTTCGTCCAAAATCAGGATGGGCACGTTTTTCAGCAGGGCGCGGGAGATGGCGATGCGCTGACGCTGGCCGCCGGAGAGTTTGAGGCCGTTTTGGCCAATTTCAGTTTGCAAACCCTGCGGCATGGCAGAGATGAATTCCCAGGCGTTGGCCGCTTTGGCCGCTGCTTCAATAGCAGCGGGGTCGGCATCGAAACGGCCGTAGGCGATGTTTTCGGCCACCGTGCCGTTAAACAGCACCATGTCTTGGCTCACCAGCGCCATTTGTTTGCGCAGGGAGGCCATGCTGTATTCGCGGATGTCGCGCCCGCCGATACGCACTTCGCCCGTAGTGGGATCGAAGAAGCGCGGCAACAGGTTGGCCAGCGTGGTTTTACCGCAGCCGGACGCGCCCACCAAGGCCACCACGCTGCCGTTGGGGATGCGCAGGTTGATGTTGTCGAGGCTGTTGCGGGCGGCGCTTTCATAGCGGTGGCTCACGTTCACCAACTCGATATCGCCGGTGTCCTCGCTGAGGGTTTCGGTGCCGTTATCGGGCTCAACCGGCTCGTCTAAAAACTGGAACACGCTCTCGGCGGCAGCCAGGCCGCGCTGCAGCGAGGAAGAAATGCCGGTCATGCGCTTGATGGGGTCGAACATCATCAGCATGGCGGAAAGGAAGGACATAAAATCGCCGGCGCTAAACGAATCGGAAGCGGCGCGGGCGGCAGCCAAATAAAGGATGGCGGCCAGCGCGGTGGCAATCATCAGCTGGGTTACCGCCGTGCTGAAGGAGTTGGCGGCGGTTTGCTTCACGCCGTTGCGGCGCACGTTGATGGCGGTTTCATCGAAGCGGTTTTTCTCGTACTCCTGCCCGCCATACACTTTAATCACCCGCTCGCCGGTGATGCTCTCGCCCAGCACCTGTGTCATCTGCCCGGCATATTGCTGGCTTTCGCGCGAAAGCTGGCGCAGGCGTTTGCTCACCTGGCGCACGCACCAGGCCAGCACCGGAATCAGAATCAGCGTAATAATCGTGAGCTGCCAATCCAGATACAGCAGGAAACACAGCAAGCCCACTACGGTAATGCCGTCTTTGGCGGTTACGGTTACCACATTGAAACCGGCCTCGGTAATCTGGCTGGCATCATTCATGATGCGCGACATAATCCGCCCGCTGCCGTGTTGGCTGAAATAGCCGGCCGGCAGCTTGAGCATTTTGGCAAACATTTCACGGCGGATTTGCTGCACTAAGTGGCCGGAAAGGTAGCTGGTGCTGTATTCGTTGATGAAGTTGAAAATACCGCGCAAGATAAACAGGCCGATAATCGCCAGCGGTACCCAGCGCATGGCGGAGAGGTTTTTCTCCACAAAGCCTTCGTTAATCAATGGCTTGAGCAGCCATGCGAAAATCGGCCCGGTAGCGGCCACCACCACCATGCCAAGCACGGCCAGGGAGAAAATGCGCAGATAGTTTTTCAGGTAGCCAAACAGCCTGCGGTATAAGGCCAGGCTGCTGACTGTAGTGTGCGGGGTAGGAGACGAAGACATGGCGGCCTCTGCCGTTGAAAACGGCGATTGTAAGGCAAATCGGGGGCGGGCAACAATGCTGCAAGGCCGCTTTAGCAGGGTTTAACCTAAATTTGTAGCTGGCTGGAAAAAGGCTACCTGAAACCCAAACCGGTTTGCAGGTAGCCTTTATCTTGCATTAAGCATACATAGCGCTAATGCAGCCCGCCCAGGCTGCGGATGCGTTGGTCGAGCTCTTGCGCGGTAAGGGCACGTCCATCGTTGCAGAAAATCGCCATCAGGCGGCTGCGCACCGGGTCGTTGGCGTTCACATAGCTGTCGAACTTGCGCCATACATTATTGCGCGGGGCAATCCAGCGCCAGTTGGTGTTGTCGCCGAAAGCGAAAGATCTGAGGTGACGGTCGCCGCAGCGCATGCCTTCGTAGCTCATATTCGGCTGTCCGCCCTGCGGTTGCACCGCCAGCACATAACGCATGCTGCGGTCGGCAGCCTGCTGCACGGGCAGCTGCAGCCAAACTTTGTTGCGGTAGGTGGGGTTGATATACAGCTCAAACCACTCGCCTTGCTGCAAATCGGGATAAGCGGGCAGCACCACGGCAGCCTCTTCCCACGGCTTTTCTTCTTCCGGCATGTAAGAGCGGTTTTCACGCAATTCGGCCGAAGCGGCGGCGGAAAGCGCCAACACACAGGCTGCAAACCATAGTTTTTTCATTGCTTTTCCTTTTCTAGGTAGCCTTTTGGTTTCAGGTAGCCTGCTATCGCTTGGAGGCTACCTGAAAACTTCTTACTTCCTGTTTATTTGCCCAAGGCAGACAACACCGCCGCTTTCACGGCTTCCACCGGCTGCGTGCCGTCGATTTTGATGTAACAGGGTGCGTTGTCACCGGTGAGCCGGCTGTAGAAGCCGATGAGCACGGCGGTTTGCTTGTGGTACACGTCCAGGCGGTTTTTCACGGTTTCCTCGCGGTCGTCGTCACGCTGGATCAGATCTTCGCCGGTAACGTCGTCTTTACCTTCCACTTTGGGCGGGTTGTAGCGGATGTGGTAGGTGCGGCCGGAAGGCAGGTGCACACGGCGGCCGGCCATGCGCTCGAGAATCACCGCATCTGGCACATCGATTTCCACTACCGCATCCAAAATCACGCCTGCCTCCTGCATGGCTTCGGCCTGCGCCAGCGTGCGCGGAAAGCCGTCAAACAGGAAACCGTTTTTGCAGTCATCCTGCGCAATGCGCTCTTTCACCATACCGATGATGATGTCGTCGCGTACCAAACCGCCTGCATCCATAATCTTTTTGGCTTCCAAGCCCAGCGGCGTACCGGCTTTAATGGCGGCACGCAGCATGTCGCCGGTGGAAATCTGCGGAATACCGAAAGCAGCCGTGATGAACTGCGCCTGCGTGCCTTTGCCCGCACCGGGTGCGCCCAATAACAAAATCTTCATTATCTCTTCCTTTAAAATCAACACAAAAGCATGGCGGCGGCCATCTTCCAACAGGCTACCTGAAAAACGCCGCCGCCCAATCTGCCGCACAGTTTAGAGCCCCTGCCGCAAAAAATCCAGTTTCCGCCGCCCTTTCCCCGCCCCACCTTCCCTAGAAAGGCTACCTGAAAAGCATTACAATCCCCGCTTCCCCTCCTCAAGTAGCGAGACCTGCCATGCCCAAAATCAGCAGCAACTTCGATGCCGGCGCCATCAGCGTAATCGACAGTGCCGACAGCCAAAACATCCGCCTCGCCCTGCGTGGCGACAATGCCGCCTCCTTCAGCCAGTGGTTTTATTTCCGCCTGCAGGGCGCGGCCTACCAGCCCTGCCGTATCCGCATCGAAAACGCCGGCCAATCGAGCTACCCCGAAGGTTGGGAAGATTATCAGGCCACCGCCTCCTACGACCGCAGCAACTGGTTCCGCGTACCCACCCGTTATGAAGACGGCGTGCTCACCATCGAGCACACCCCGCTGGCCGGCAGCGTGTATTACGCCTATTTCGAGCCCTACTCCCACGAGCAGCACCTCAACCTCCTCGGCGACGCCCAAGGCAGCGGCCTGTGCCAAATCGACGACCTCGGCAGCACCGCGCAAGGCCGCGACATCAACCTGCTCACCATCGGCCACCAAGCCGCCAGCGACCTCAAAATCTGGATTATCGCCCGCCAGCATCCCGGCGAAAGCATGGCCGAATGGTTTGCCGAAGGCCTGCTCTCCCGCCTGCTCGACCACCAAGACCCCACCGCCCGCGCCCTGCTCGACTGCGCCACCTTCTATATCGTGCCCAATATGAACCCCGACGGCGCCGCCCTGGGCAACCAGCGCACCAACGCCGCCGGTGCCGACCTCAACCGCGAATGGCAAAACCCCAGCCCCGAGCGCAGCCCCGAAGTGTATGCCGTGCGCCGGAAAATGCACGAAATCGGCGTAGATTTATTCCTCGACATCCACGGCGAAGAAGTCCTGCCCTACGTATTCGCCGCCGGCTGCGAAGGCAACCCTTCCTATGATGCACGCCTTGCCGCGCTCGAAGCCGCCTTCAAAACCGCCCTGCGCCAGGCCAGCCCCGATTTTCAAGACGAATACGGCTACCCCAAAACCGCTCCCGGCCAAGCCAACCTCGCCATTGCCAAATCCTACGTGGGCGAAACCTTCGGCTGCCTCTCCTACACCCTTGAAATGCCCTTCAAAGACAACATCAACCTGCCCGACGACGACTTCGGCTGGAACGGCCAACGCTCCCTGCGCCTGGGCGAAGCCATCCTCAGCGCCATCCTCGCCGTCTGCCCGCAACTGCGCCCGGATGAAACCGCATGAACGGCCAATTCCCCGCCAACAGCTTTGCCGCCAACTTAGGGCTACCTGAAACTTCAGGTAGCCTCCTGCACGCCGATTGGCCCGCGCCAAGCAATGTCCACACCTTGATTACCACCCGCCAAGGCGGCGTCAGTCAAGGCCGTTTCGCCAGCCTGAACGTGGGCGACCACGTGGGCGACGACCCCGCCGCCGTGGCCGAAAACCGCCGCCGCGTGCAAACGCACGTTCCCCTGCCGCTGGCCTATCTGTGCCAAGTACACAGTAATCGCGTAGTGCCCGCTGCCGACTGCCTTGACGCTCCGCCGGAAGCCGATGCCGCTTTCGACCGCAGCCGCCGTGCCGCCTGCGCCGTCATGACTGCCGACTGCCTGCCCGTGCTCCTCTGCGACCGCGCCGACAGCGTAGTGGCCGCCGCCCACGCCGGCTGGCGCGGTCTTGCCGGCGGCGTGCTGGAAAACACCATCGCCGCCATGCAGGCCGATCCGACCGACCTCCTCGCCTGGCTCGGCCCCGCCATCGGCCCCGACGCTTTTGAGGTGGGCGGCGACGTTTTAGCTGCCTTCACCCAGGCCGACCCCGCTGCCGAAGCCGCTTTCGAACCTATCGGCGGCGGCAAATATCTGGCAAACATTTATCTGCTCGCCACCCAAACCCTGCGCCGTGCCGGCGTTAGCCAAATCTACGGCGGCCGGCATTGCACCGTGCTCGAGCGCGATCGCTTCTTCTCCTACCGCCGCGACGGCCAAACCGGCCGCATGGTCAGCGCCGTGTGGCTGAGCCCGGAGTAAGCAAGTAAAGGCTACCTGAAAGCCCATGCTGCCGATTTAAACCCAGCATGGGCTTTATCGCGAAACACTTATTCCCTCATACGCCGCTAGCGCCTTGCCCTGCTTGACAAATCCGGCCGTAGCCGCCATAATTCGCGCCTTTATATGCAGCCCTTTCTGCTGCCTAATATTTTGGCGCACCACTCAACCGGTGCAGCCGCCCCGATTAGGAGGTGATTGTTTCCGCCCCGGCTCTTCTTATCCAGCCCGCACCAGCCAGTGCAAAAGTGATAAATCAAACCATTTTCTCGGGCACCATTGCCCGGCAACAAATAAAATATTTTAAGGATGACAAAATGCCTTCTATTCGCGTAAAAGAAAACGAACCGTTTGAAGTAGCCATGCGCCGTTTCAAGCGCTCTATCGAAAAAACCGGTCTGCTCACCGAGCTGCGTGCCCGTGAAGCCTACGAAAAACCGACTACTGAGCGCAAACGCAAAAAAGCCGCTGCAGTAAAACGTTTGCAAAAACGCCTGCGCAGCCAACAGCTGCCGCCGAAACTGTACTAATCTTTGAGAGAAACCAACACAGCCCGTTATCACAACCGGCTGTGTTTTTCTTTGGCCGTCAGCCGAAAAGGCTACCTGAAAATATAGTAGATTAAAATTGCAATGATACGGCGTTGCCAACGCCCTTATGTACTACCCGTACACGGCGGACGTTGCCGCCTTGTCTCATTTTTATTTTAATCCACTATATAAGTGGGTATAAAACACAAGATTTCCACGATTGTTGCAAACAAGAATAAGAGAGAAAAGGCCATGCCATATCATCTTTATCCCAAACCGACTATAACTTTTCAGGCAGCCTTTCTTAAAAAACACACTTCCCAAATAAACACTTTTACTGCCCAAATATAGTGGATTAACAAAAATCAGAACAATGCGGCGAACCGCAGACAGTGCACACGTTACGGCAAGGCGAGACAACGCCGTACCGGTTTTTGTTAATCCACTATACAATATCCCAAAGTTCATTTTCCGTCTTGATGGCTACCAGCTTTTATAAGCGATACGGCAAAGACAAAACAACGCAGCAACATTCTTATTTTAGGTCACTATATTGGCAGTTTCCCCTCCGGCCGTATCTTCATCCTATCCAATTTCAGCCATAATTTCATAATCCCTTGACCGCCTAAAAGCATATCGCTTAAAGTAGCGCGCTTCTGCCACAGGCAAAGCACCGATTGATTCTTAAATAACCATAAGAAGCATTATCATGAACACCAACCAAACCACTCCGCACGGCGGCAAGCCCGCCGATGTTTACTTTTTCGGCACCTGCCTTTTGGATTTGTTTATGCCGGAAGCAGGCATGGACGCCATCACACTGCTGGAGCAGCAAGGCATTAAAGTGCATTTTCCGATGGAGCAAAGCTGCTGCGGGCAGCCTGCATTCTCATCGGGCCACCGCGAAGAAGCGTTCGATGTGGCCAAGGCACAGCTTGATTTGTTCCCCGAAAACTACCCCATCGTCGTGCCTTCCGGCTCTTGCGGCGGCATGATGAAGCACCATTGGCCCAAATTATTCAAAGGCAGCGAATACGAGCAACGCGCCAACGAATTGGCCGGCCGCGTGGTTGAGCTGACCAATTTCTTGGTGGACATCGGCTACGAGCCCAAAGACGTGGGCGCGCCGGTGAAAGTGGCGGTGCATACTTCCTGTGCGGCGCGCCGCGAAATGGGCGTGCACATTACCGGCTGGAAGCTGATTGACAGCCTGCAAAACGTGGAACGCATCGTGCACGACCACGAAAGCGAATGTTGCGGCTTCGGCGGCACGTTCTCCGTGAAGCAGTCCGACATTTCCGGCGCGATGGTTACCGACAAAGTGGCCGCGCTGAAAGAAACGCAGGCCACGGAAATCGTGAGCGCGGATGCAGGCTGCATGATGAACATCGGCGGCAAAATCGCCAAAGACGAGCCGGACATGCCCAAACCCAAACACATTGCCACATTTTTGCTGGAACGCACAGGAGGTAAAGCATGAGCGCGCGCGACAATATCCTAGCCAAACTCCGCAAAGCCAACGCCTATCCGATGGCGGAACCGCAAACTTTCGATTACTACCAAGAAATGTCGCCCGAATGGGAAAGCGAAACCGACCGCCTGCGCCATTGGGCGGCCACCATGCGCGCGGTGAAAACCGAGATTTTCTGGGTGCGCGAACACGATTGGGAGCAAAAACTGGTGGAAGTCGCGCGGCAAAAAGGCCTGCAAAACATGCTGCTTTCGCCGCAAACCGAACACGGCCGCCGCGCCCAAGCGGCCTTGCAGGCTGCTTCCGTGGAAACTCGCGCCTTCGCCAAACCGATCGACGATTGGAAAGACGAATTCTTCGCCGACGTGCAGGCTGGTTTCACTTCGTCCGTTTGCGGCATCGCCCACACCGGCACGATTATGCTGGTTTCCTCTCCCGAAGAACCGCGCAGCCAAAGCCTGGTTCCCCCCGTGCACATCTGCCTGTTCGACACACGCAAAATGTACGACACCTTTCATGCGGCCCTGCATGGCGAAGCCTTAATCGAAGCCATGCCCACCAATATCATTTTGGTGTCCGGCCCGTCAAAAACCGCCGATATCCAATTAACCCTTGCCTACGGCGCACACGGTCCGCGCGATATGGTCGTATTGGCCATCCTGCCCGAGAATATCGACCCCGCCGATTTGGAGAATGCCGCATGAGAACCGAACAAACCGTACACTTCCATCCGCGCCCTGAAACCTTCAAAGCCAACGCGCGCGAGGCCTTGGCCGACAAACCTTTGCGCAAAAGCCTGCGCACGGCCATGGACATGCTGATGACCAAGCGCAAAATCGTGCTGTCGGACGAGCAAGAACTGCAAATGCTGCGCACCCTGTGCGAGCACATCCGCCAGCGTTCGCTCTCCAAACTGCCCGATTTGCTGGAACAACTGGAAAACAACCTGACCAAATTAGGCGTGAAAGTGCATTGGGCGGAAACACCCGACGAAGCCTGCCGCATCATCCACGGCATCATCATGCACCATCAGGGCAAACTGATGGTGAAAGGCAAATCGATGGTGAGCGAGGAAATCGAGCTGAACCATTATCTGGCCGACCGTGGCATTAAAGCCGTGGAAAGCGACTTGGGCGAATACATCGTGCAGATGGCCGGCGAAAAACCGACCCACATCGTGATGCCCGCCATCCACAAAACCAAAGAGCAAGTGAGCGAACTGTTCCACAACAACATCGGCACACCGCTGACCGACGACGTGGACCAACTCACCGGCTTTGCCCGCCAAGCCCTGCGCGACGCGTACCGCACCGCCGATGTCGGCTTGAGCGGCGTGAACTTCGCCGTGGCCGAAACCGGCACGCTGTGCCTGGTGGAAAACGAAGGCAACGGCCGCCTGTCCACCACCGTGCCGCCCGTACACATCGCCATTACCGGCATTGAAAAAGTGGTGGCCAAACTGTCCGACATTCCGCCGCTCTACAGCCTGCTGCCGCGCAGCGCCATCGGCCAAAACATCACCACTTATTTCAACATGATTACCGGCCCGCGCCGTTCCGACGAGCTGGACGGCCCGCAGGAAATGCATCTCGTGCTGCTGGACAACGGCCGCAGCCAGGCCTACGGCGAAGAGCAAATGCGCCGCACCCTGCAATGCATCCGCTGCGGCGCGTGCATGAACCACTGCCCCGTGTACACCCGCATCGGCGGCGCGGCCTACGGCACCACCTACCCCGGCCCGATTGGCGAAATCCTGTCGCCGCACCTGCTCGGTTTGGAGCCCACCCGCAACCTACCCACCGCCTGCACCATGTGCGGCGCGTGCGTGGAAGTCTGCCCCGTGAAAATCCCGATTACCGAGCAAATGCAGCGCCTGCGCGAAGAAGCCCAGCGCGCGCCCGACGAAGCCGTGCCCTATCCGATTAAAGGCCAAGGCGCGTCGCACACCTTGGGCGAACAACTGGCTTGGCGCATGTTTGACGGCATCTTCGCCGGCAAAACCGCCTACCGCATATTCGGCGCGCTGGCCACCAAATTCCGCGGCCTGACCCCGGGCAAACAGCTGACTTGGACCGACAACCACGTGCCGATGAAGCCCGCGCCCAAATCGCTGCACCAGCTGATGAAGGAAAAACAGCAGAAAAACGGCGGCTAAATCGAGTGCAGGCTGCTTTTCGGACATAGGAATAAGAAGGGCAGCCTGCAACGCCGGAACGGTTTTGGTTTGGCAGAAACCAAAGTTTCCGGCCGGCCTTTTTCAGGTAGCCTGAATGCCGCCAAAGGTTCGTTCCGAACAAACCAAAGTGCAGGCTGCTTTTGCATCGCCCGAACCGATTGGAAAATCGGGAAAACGGTTTTCAGGTAGCCCAAACGCTGAAAAGGTTCGCCACACAAACCGAAGTGCAGACTGCTTTTAAAACATTTAAACCGATTGAAAAATCGGAAAACCAGTTTTCAGGTAGCCTGTCTGCCGACAAACCCAATCCGCCGCCTGTTTTCAGGCAGTCCCCAAAAGCAGCCTGCACCCCGGGCTGCCCCTTTTTACCGACACACACGGAGACATCATGAGTATCGCCCTTTCCGTCTTTCCCATATTATTGCTGATTATTTTGATGATCGGCTTCAAAATGCGCGGTGACCGCAGCGCCATCTTGGCTGCATTGTCCGCGGTTTTGATTGCCATTTTTGCCGTGCCCAATGTGAGCGGCTTCATGCCCCCCGCAGGCTACGGCGCCGGATATGTCGGCTGGGCATTTGCCGAAGGCGTGTTGAAAGCCATCTTCCCCATCCTGATTGTGATTCTGATGGCTTTGTTCAGCTATAACGTGCTGCTGGAAAGCAAACAGATTGAAGTGATTAAACAACAATTTACCAATATTTCCAGCGACAAACGCATTCAGGTGCTGCTGATTGTGTGGGGCTTTGGCGGCCTGCTGGAAGGCATGGCGGGCTTCGGCACGGCGGTGGCCATTCCGGCCGCCATCTTGATTGGTTTGGGCTTCAGCCCGCGCTTCTCCGCGCTGGTATCGCTCATCGGCAACAGCGTGGCCACCGGCTTCGGCGCGGTCGGCATCCCCGTGATTACCTTGGCCAAAGAGGTGTTCGGCACGGCGGTAACTTCCGAGCAGACCCATGCCATTGCCGGCGACGTGGTGATTCAGCTGGGCTTCTTGATGTTCTTGGTGCCGTTCGTCATCCTGATGCTGACCGACACTTCTAAAAAATACCTCGTGCCCAACATTATCCTGTCGGCCGTGGTGGGCGGATTGTCGCTGGGCGTGCAGTTTGTGGCCGCTTATTTCATCGGCGCGGAAACGCCTGCCATCTTGGGCAGCATCGCCTGTATCGTCTTCATCGTGCTGTATGCCAAAATGACCGAGAAAAAAGATACACCGGCCGATAAAGCCATCAGCATGGGGCAAATGGCGAAAGCATGGGCGGTGTACGGTTTCATCTTGTTCTTCATCATCATGGCCAGTCCGCTGTCCGGCCCCATCAGCGGGTTTTTGAAATCCACGCTGGTGAGCAAAATCCACCTGCCGATTTATGAGAAAGGCATATATTTCTCCTTCGGCTGGTTGTCTAACGCCGGCTTAATGCTGTTTTTGGGCGCGTTTATCGGCGGCTTGGTGCAAGGCGTTTCCGCCGGCAAACTGTTCCAGATTCTGGGCCAGACTTTGGTGAAAATGAAGGCTTCGGGCATCACCGTGATCTGCCTGGTAGCTATGAGCGCGATTATGAGCCACAGCAGCATGATTGCCGTGATTGCCAAAGGCTTGGTGGACGCCACCGGCACGTTCTATCCGCTGGTTGCACCGCTGGTAGGCGCCATCGGCACCTTCGCCACCGGCAGCGACACTTCTTCCAACATCTTGTTCGGCAAACTGCAAGCCTCCGTGGCCGACCAGCTGCACATGGGTAAATCATGGCTCGCCGCCGCCAACACGGCCGGCGCGACCGGCGGCAAAATCATTTCGCCGCAAAGTATCGCCATCGCCACCGCCGCCTGCGAACAGCAAGGCCAAGAAGGCGCCTTCCTGCGCTCGGCCATGCCTTATGCGATTGTGTACGTGATTATTGCGGGCATTACCGTGTATTGCTTTACCATGATGGCGCTGTAACGCCGTCGGCAAACAAGGCTACCTGAAACCTGCTTCGTGGATTGCTGCAAAACCGGTTTCAGGTAGCCTTCATTTCAGCCAGCTTACCGCCATAAGGGCTACCTGAAAATCTGTATGCCCAGCCAACTTACTCTCGCTACAGCATTGTTTCGCCTTGCCGTAGCATTTTTATAGTGGATTAACAAAAACCGGTACGGCGTTGGCTCGCCTTGCCGTAACGTGTGTACTGCCTGCGGCTCGCCGTCTTGTCCTGATTTTTGTTAATCCACTATATTTTGATTCGCCATACAAACGGCAAAACGTGCAGGCGGCCATGCCCCTTCATCGGATTTCAGGTAGCCTCTTCCGCACCTGCGCCCTCCTCCGCCCATAATTCCGGCTGGCTGCCCTGCGGCAACAGGTGGCTGACACCCAGGCCGATAAGGCGGTAGTCGCGGCCGGCAGGCATACGCTGAGCCAGCTGTCGGGCAGCCTGCTCCAGCGCGGCAGCATCAGGCAGGACGGAGGAATAGGTTTGCGAACGGGTAAGGATATGGAAATCGGCAGTTTTCAGCTTGAGCGTAAGTGTGTGCGCCTGCACTTGTTTGCGTTGCGCCTGTGCCCATAAATCTTGCGCCAAATCAGCAAGATGACGGACGATTTTACTCAGCGGCAAATCCTGCGGCAGGGTGATTTCGGTGGAAATCTGCAAGCGCTCGCGCTGCGGCTGCACGGAGCGGTTGTCAATGCCGCGGGCGAGGTCGTAGAGGCGGTAGCCCCAGCGGCCGAACAGGTTAACCAATTCGCCGCGCTGCATTTTTTGCAAATCCCCGGCCGTTTGCAGGCCGAGGGCGTGCATTTTTTGCAGCGTCTTTTTGCCCACGCCGGGAATTTTGCCCAGCGGCAGGGTGAGCAGGAATTGGGCGATGCGCGGCGGCGGGATCACGAATTGGCCGTTTGGCTTGCGCCAATCGGAAGCGATTTTGGCCAGAAACTTGTTCGGCGCGATACCGGCGGAGGCGGTGAGGCCGGTTTGTCGCAAGATTTCGGCGCGGATAGCAGTGGCGATTTCGCTGGCATAAGGCAGATTTTGCTTATTATGGGTAACGTCCAGATAGGCTTCGTCCAGCGAGAGCGGTTCGACCAAATCGGTATGCTGCCGGAACACGGCATGAATCTGCTGCGACACTTCGCGATACAGATGAAAACGCGGCGGCACAAACACGGCCTGCGGACACAGTCGCCGCGCAGTAGCAGCAGGCATGGCCGAATGCAGCCCAAAACGCCGCGCCTCGTAAGAAGCCGCACATACCACCGAACGGCCGCCCTCCCAAGCCACCACCAAAGGCTTGCCACGCAGATGCGGCTGCTCGCGCAGCTCTACCGAGGCGTAGAACGCGTCCATATCGATGTGGATGATTTTTCGTTCGGCAGGCATGGCGGGGCGGGGGGCGGAAAGAATGCCCGGATTATAACGCGGGCAGATAGTGGGGATAGATGAAAGGCTACCTGAAAATTTTAGCTTTGCAAATTTCCGCAAAGCTTTAGTGGATTAACAAAAATCAAGACAAGGCGGCGAGCCGCAGACAGTACACACGTTACGGCAAGGCGAGACAGCGCCGTACTGGTTTTTGTTAATTCACTATATAACGCGGTCAGATAGCGGGGATAGATGAAAGGCTGCCTGAAAATTTTAGCTTTGCAAATTTCCGCAAGGCTAAAATTTTCAGGTAGCCTTTTTCTTGCCGAATCAGGCGGCGGTGGATTTCCAAAAGTCGCGCGGCGGGTCGAGCACGGGTTGGACGATGCCGGTGCGCACGGCATAGTCGCCGAAGCCTTCGTCCGGCCGGCGGTTGCGTGCCCAGTCGCCGATCCAGTCTTCCAAGATGGCGATGATTTCGGGCTCGGTGATGTTTTCTTTGTAGAGGCGCGGGATGCGGGTGCCGATGCGGTTGCCTCCGGCAAACAGGTTGTAGCGGCCGATGGCTTTGCCCACCAGGCCGATTTCGGCCAGCATCGAGCGGCCGCAGCCGTTGGGGCAGCCGTTTACGCGCAAAACGATGTGTTCGTCCCCCACGCCGTGTTTGTCCATGATGGCTTCCACCCGGCTGACGAGGCCGGGTAGGAAGCGTTCGGCTTCGGCCATCGCCAGCGGGCAGGTGGGCAGGGCGACGCAGGCCATGCTGTGTTCGCGCTGCTTGCTGACCTGGCCGATCAGGCCGTGTTCGCGGGCGATTTTCTCGATTTTCTTTTTGTCGCGCGGCGGCACGCCCGCCACGATGAGGTTTTGGTTGGCAGTAAGGCGGAAGTCGCCTTTGTGGATTTTAGCGATTTCGCGCAGGCCGGTTTTGATGGGTTTGCCGGGGGTGTCGATGATGCGGCCGTTTTCGATGAAGAGGGTGAGGTGCCAGTTGCCTTCTTCGCCTTTCACCCAGCCGATGCGGTCGCCGCGCGTGGTGAAGTGGTAGGGGCGGATGGGTTCGAAGGTGATGCCCATGCGTTTTTCGACTTCGGCTTTGAAAATGTCCACGCCGACGCGTTCCAGGGTGTAGCGGGTGCGGGCGTGTTTGCGGTCGCTTCGGTTGCCCCAGTCGCGCTGGGTGCTGACCACGGCTTCGGCGCAGTACAGGGTGTGGCTGAGCGGGACGAAGCCGAATTCGTAGGAGGTGTTGGGATAGGTGCTGGTGTTGCCGTGTTCGCTGGATAGGCCGCCGCCGACGAGGACGTTGAAGCCGACAAGGTGGCCGTTTTCTTCGATGGCGACGAAGCCCAAATCGTTGGAGTGGATGTCCACTTCGTTGTCGGGCGGGATGACGACGGCGGTTTTGAATTTGCGCGGCAGGTAGTTTTTGCCGAGGATGGGCTCGACATCGTCCGCCACTTCTTTAATCAGCGGTTTTGGGGCTTCGGTGCTGAATACTTTTTCGCCGTCCAGCCAGATGTCGGCGTAGGCGGTGGTGCGCGGCAGCAGCTGCATGCTGATTTTCTTCGCCCATTCGTGCGCTTCTTTGTGCAGGCTGCTTTCCACGGGGTTGGTGGTGCACAGCACGTTGCGGTTCACGTCGCTGGCGGTGGCGATGGAATCGAGGCCGAGTTTGTGCAGCCATTGGTGCATGGGTTTGATGTCGGGCTTCAATACGCCGTGGTATTGGAAGGTTTGGCGGTTGGTGAGCCGGATGGAGCCGTAGAGGGTGTGCTCGCCGGCGAATTGGTCGATGCCCAGCCACTGCTGCGGGGTAATCACGCCGCCGGGCAGGCGGCAGCGCAGCATCATGCTTTTGAGCGGCTCGAGTTTCTGTTCGACGCGTTCGGCGCGGATGTCGCGGTTGTCCTGCTCGTACATGCCGTGGAAGCGGATGAGCTGGAAGTTGTCGCCTTTAAAGGCGCCGGTGAGGCCGTCGGTGAGGTCGTCGGAAATGGTGCCGTGCAGGTAGTCGCTCTGATCTTTGAGCCGTTCGTTGTCGGACAGCGGGGCGGCGGGGAGTTTGGCGCGGGGGTCGGGGTTGCTCATGGTTGGGTTCCTTTGGGTTCGGGTTGTTTTGGGGCTGTCTGAAAGGCGGTTTCCCGTTTTCAGGCAGCCTGTCCGTTTCCTGCTCGGGGCTACCTGAAAAACAGCCGCTGTTTTCAATACACGTCGCGCTGGTAGCGGCCTTCCTGGCGCAGGTTGTCGAGGTATTCGTCTGCGTCGTCGGGGCTCAGGCTGCCTTGTTCGGCGATGGTGTCGAGCAGGGCCTGTTCCACGTCTTTGGCCATGCGCGAGGCGTCGCCGCATACGTAGATGTGCGCGCCCTGCTGCAGCCATTGCCACAGTTCGGCGGCTTCTTCGCGGATTTTGTGCTGCACGTAGATTTTCTCTTCCTGATCGCGCGACCAGGCGAAGTCGTATTTGTTGAGCAGGCCGTCTTTCGCCCAGCCCTGCCATTCGGTTTGGTAGAGGAAGTCTTGGGTGAAGTGCTGGTTGCCGAAAATCAGCCAGTTTTTGCCATTGTCGCCGTTGGCGGCGCGCTGCTGCATGAAGGCGCGGAAGGGGGCGACGCCGGTGCCAGCGCCGATCATGATCACGGGCGTTTCCGGGTTTTCAGGTAGCCTGAAGCGGGGGTTTTCTTCCACGAACACGCGCACGCTGCCTTCTTCTTCCAGCCGCCCGCCCAGAAAGCCGGAGGCGACGCCGGTGCGCGGGATGCCGTTGTGTTCGTAGCGCAGCACGCCCACGGTGAGGTGCACTTCCTCGCCCACTTCTTCGGGCGCGGAGGAGATGGAGTAGAGGCGCGGGGCGAGCGGGCGCAGCAGGCCGGCGAGCTGTTCGGCGGTGAGCGTGGCGGGGTATTGCGACACGATGCCGGCAATCGGATTGGCGGCGGCGTAGGCGGAAGCGTCGGCGGCGGCCTGCTTCAACTCGGGGTTGCCGGAGATTTCGGCGTAGCCCTGCACGAACTGCGGGGTGTTCAGGCCGATTTCCCAGTCGTGCAGCAGGGCTTCGCGCACGGTTTTGCCCTGTCCGCCCGCGTTCACCGGCTCGTCGCCCTTGAGCGAGACGGCGGCGAGGATTTCGTCCACGACGGCGGGGTCGTTTTCAAACCATACGCCCAGCGCGTCGCCCGCGCGGTATTGCAGGCCGGAGCCGGAGAGGTCGATTTCGATGTGGCGCACGTCTTTTTCCGAATCGCGGCCGGTGATTTTCTGGCGGGCGAGCAGGGTGGCGGGAAAGGGGTTGGCTTTGTTGTAGGCGGATGCGGGCGCGGCGGGGCTGCCCGAAGCGTTGCCGGTATTGGCTGCAGCGGCGGGCGCGGCGGCCAGGCTGCCCACCAGCGGCACGATTTTATCCAGCCAGGCGGCGGCTTCGGCCTGGTATTCCAAGTCGCAATCCTGCCGCTCCAGCAGGCGTTCGCCGCCGAGTTTGGCTAACAGTTCGTCGAAACTTTTGCCCGCGCCGCAGAACATGGGGTAGCTGGAGTCGCCCAGACCGAGCACGGCGAATTTGAGGCCGGAAAGCTTGGGGGCTTTTTTGCCGCTGAGCAGTTTGTAGAGGCTGAGCGCTTCTTCGGGCGGCTCGCCTTCGCCCTGGGTGGAGGTAACGAGCAGCACGAGTTGTTCGCCGGCGATGTTTTTGGGCTTGTAGTCGGCGGCGGCGGTGTGGGCGGCGTTCACGCCGGCGGTGGCAAGCCTCTGATGCAGCTCTGCGGCCACTTTGCGGGCGTTGCCGGTTTGCGAGGCGGAAATCACGGCCACGCGCAGGGGTTCGGCGGCGGGGGCGGCCAGAGCGGGGGCTGCGGCGGCAGGCGCACCGATGCCGGGCTGCACGGCCTGCCCGCCGGCCTGCGACCAGCAGTAGCCGGAGAGCCAGGCCAGCTGCAGGGGGTTGAGCGCGGCGATTTGGGCGGCGAGTTCGGGGGGAAGCGGGTTCATGGCGGGTTCCTTGGGGTGGTTTGTTATGGGCTGGGGCTACCTGAAAATTAAGAGGCGGATTGTTGGGTTACGGCTTGCAGCCTAATCCAACCTACTCTTGCTAATCTTGCTGCGGGCTACCTGAAATTTGGCCGTCGGGTTTTCAGGTAGCCCGTCTTGCGTACTGCGGGTTGCCTTTAAGGTTTCAGGTAGCTCTCGGGGTTTATGCAGACCTTGCGGCCTGCTGCCCTCTCCCGCGGGAGAGGGGGGATGGGTTTCAGGTAGCCTTCTCTCACGGGAAGGGGCGGCGGTTTCAGACGGCCTTTGTTTGTTCTGTTCGGCATTTATGTCCGCTCGGCGGGCTACCTGAAAGCTGGCCGTCGGGTTTTCAGGTAGCCTGTTCTGCCTGCTGCGTTTCGCCTACCGCTTCTGCATCGGCCAGTATCATGCCGGCGGCGGCGGTGTGGTTGGTGGCTTCGTCTATCAGGATGAAGGCGCCGGTGGCGGGGTTGGCGGCGTAGGGGGTGCAGACGAGGGGTTGCGCCAGTGTGAGCTCGACTTCGCCCAGGTCGTTCATTTCCAGTGTGTTGCGCCCGGCGGAGTGGCTGAGGGTGTGCACGTCCCACACGCGGCGTACGGCGGCGATTTTGGCGGGCACGGTGCGGGTGGTGTGTTTGAGCAGGTATTTGCGGGCGGGATTGAGCGGGCGGTTGTCGAACCAGCACAGGGTGGCGGCAAGGCGGCGCTGCGGCGCGAGGGGGCTGGCGGCGGAAAGGATGGTGTCGCCGCGCGAGATGTCGATGTCGTCGGCGAGGAGAAGGGTGGCGGGTTCGCCTGCGGTTGCCTGATCCACGCTGCCTTTGAGGCCGATGATGCCGCGCACGCTGCTTTCGAGCCCGGCGGGTTCGACGCGGATTTTGTCGCCCACACGCACGCTGCCGGCCTCGATGCGGCCTTGGTAGCCGCGGAAGTCGTCTTGTTTGCTGCCGTCGGCGCGCTGCACGAGCTGTACGGGGAAGTGGAAGTCTTGCGGCGCTTCGGACACGCCTTCGCCTGCGGGCAGGCTTTCCAGCACTTGCAGCAGCGAGCCGCCTCGGTACCACGGGGTGTGGGCGCTTTCGTGCACGATGTTGTCGCCGTTGAGGGCGGAGATGGGGATGAAGCGGGTTTCGGGCAGGCCGAGGGTGTCGGCCAGTTCGCGGTAGGCGGCGGCGACGGCGTTGAATTTTTCTTGGCTGAAGCCGAGCAAGTCCATTTTGTTGACGGCCACGATGATGTGCGGGCAGCGCAGGTGGCGCAGGATGGCGGAGTGGCGCTTGGTTTGCGGCAGCAGTTGCAGCGGCTGTTGGGAAAAATCGAGCTGGGCGGCGTCGATGAGCAATACGGCGGCGTGGGCGGTGGAGGCGCCGGTTACCATGTTGCGGGTGTATTGTTCGTGGCCGGGGGTGTCGGCGATGATGAATTTGCGGCGGGCGGTGGCGAAGTAGCGGTAGGCCACGTCGATGGTGATGCCTTGTTCGCGTTCGGCTTCGAGGCCGTCGGTGAGGGCGGAGAAGTCGATCGCGCCTTGGCTGCGGCTGCTTTCGAGGCGGCGCACCTGGTCGCCGAGCAGGGCTTTGCTGTCGTAGAGCAGGCGGCCGATGAGGGTGGATTTGCCGTCGTCCACGCTGCCGGCGGTGATGAAGCGCAGGGGGGCTTGGCGGTGGGGGCTGGTCATGATGTCGGGCTTTCTTTGGGTGGGTTGTTCGGGTTTCAGACGGCCTGGGCGGCGGGTCTGCGCTGTTTCGGGTTCGGCTGCCTCCGTCTGCACGGGGCGGGGCGAAGTGCTTTCAGGCTGCCGCCGCCGTTTTGCGGGCTCGGGCGCGGGCATTCGCGTTCCACATCCGCTTTGGCGTTGTGTCGGCTCGCGCTGCGGCCTGCCTTGCGGCTTTTTAGGCTACCTGAAAAACGGTGCGGGGCTTTTTCAGGTAGCCTTCGGGCTAGAAATAGCCTTGTTTCTTGCGCTGCTCCATGGCGGCTTCGCTCACTTGGTCGTCCATGCGGGTGGCGCTGCGCTCGGAGATGTCGGCCAGGGCGGTTTCGGCGATGATTTCGGCGGGGGTGGCGGCGCTGCTGGCCACGGGGCAGGTGCAGGAGATGTCGCCCACGGTGCGGAAGCGCACGGACAATTCTTCTATCTGTTCGCCTTCGCGCGGCGGGGTGAGCTCGGTTACGGGCACTAAGAGGCCGTTGCGGCGCACCACTTGGCGGCGGTGGGCGTAGTAGATCGGCGGCAGGGCGAGCTTTTCGCGTTCGATGTATTGCCAGATGTCGAGTTCGGTCCAGTTGGATATGGGGAACACGCGCAGGTTCTCGCCGGGGTGCAGGCGGGCGTTGTAGAGCGACCAGAGTTCGGGGCGCTGGTCTTTGGGGTTCCATTGGCCGAATTCGTCGCGGAAGGAGAAGATGCGCTCTTTGGCGCGGGCTTTTTCTTCGTCGCGCCGCGCGCCGCCCATCAGTGCGCCGAAGCCGTGCTCTTCGATGGTTTCGAGCAGGGTAACGGCTTGGGCGGCGTTGCGGGAGTCGGTTTCGCGCCGCAGCACCACCGTGCCTTTGGCGATGGAGTCTTCTACGCTGCCGACGATGAGCCGTGCGCCGGATTCCCGGGCGGTTTGGTCGCGGAAGGCGATGACTTCGGGGTAGTTGTGGCCGGTGTCGATGTGCACCAGCGGGAAGGGCAGCGGGATGCTCCGCCCGGGCACGGCGAAGGCTTTGCGGGCGAGGGCGAGCAGGACGACGGAGTCTTTGCCGCCGGAAAACAGGATGGCGGGGTTGCGGCATTCGGCCAGCACTTCGCGGATGATGTGGACGGATTCGGCTTCGAGCCAGTCGAGGTGATCGTTTTGCAGGGTGGCGCTCATGGCGGGCTTTCTGTGTCGGGTTGGTTGTTCGGGTTGCGGTTTCAGGTAGCCCGTAGCGGGCTGGGCTACCTGAAAATATCGGGCTTGCGGCGGGCTGAAGAGTCCCTTACGTTTTTTCAGGTAGCCTTTTGGGTTGCGGCGGCTATTTGTGCAGGCCGCATTCTTTGCTGTCGCGGCTTTCCCACCACCAGCGGCCGGAGCGGATGTCTTCGCCTTCCTTCACGGGCATGGTGCAGGGTTCGCAGCCGATGCTGGGGTAGCCTTGGCGGTAGAGTTCGTTGAATGGCAGGCGCTGCTGCAGGGTGTAGGCCCACACTTCCTGTTCGCTCCAGTCGAAAATCGGGTTGTATTTGGCGATGCCGCGCGCGCTGTCGTGTTCGGCCAGGGCGAGTTCGCTGCGGGTTACCGACTGCCCGCGGCGCTGGCCGGTGAGCCAGGCGTCGGCATCGGCCAGGGCGCGGTTGAGCGGCTCGACTTTGCGGATGTGGCAGCAGCGCTTGCGCAATTCCACGCTGTCGTAGAAGGCATTCAGGCCGTGGGTTTGCACGTATTCTTCCACCGCTTTTTCTTCGGGGTAGTAGAGGCGGAAGTCGAGCGCGGGGTAGCGGCGGCGCACTTCGTCGGCCAAATCGAGGGTTTCGGCGTTGAGGCGGCCGGTTTGCAGCATGAACACTTCCACGCGCAGGCCTTGCTGCGCCAGCAGGTCGGTAATCAGCATGTCTTCCACCGCCAGGCTGCTGGCCAGCTTCACGCGGCTGTGGCGGCGGTAGATTTCCAGCAGGCGGCGGCGCAGCGCGGCGGTTTTTTCAGGTAGCCTTTGGTACACGGCGGAAATGGGGCGGGGAATCTGCCACAGCTTGGGGCGGAAGGATACGGCGGAAGCGGTTTCTTCGCGGACAACCGGAATTTCTCGGATATTCACGGCATTCCCCCTCATGCCGCCTGCCCGGCCGCTGCGGCGGGCTGCGGCTGCACATACCGGCCGCCCTGTTCGTCCTGCCGGCCGGGCTGTCCGCCGAACCAGGCCAAATCCTGCCGCAGCGCCACGGTTTCGCCGATCACCAGCAGGGCGGGCTGGGCGGCTTGCGCGGCCAATTCGGGCAGTTCGGCCAGGCTGCCGGAAAACACCTGCTGATGCGGCAGCGTGCCGCAGCTGATGACGGCGGCAGGCGTGGAGGCGGCACGGCCGTGCGCAATCAGCTCGCGCGAAAGTTCGGCGGCCTTAATCGTGCCCATATACACCACCAGCGTCTGCCGGTTTTGCGCCAGGGCGGGCCAGTCGGGCGCTTCGGCGTCGATTTTGCGGTGGCCGGTGATGAACATCGCGCCATGCGCGTGGTCGCGGTGGGTGAGCGGGATGCCGGCGTAGGCGGCGGCGCCCAGTGCGGCGGTGATGCCGGGCACCACTTCGAACGGAATGCCCGCTTCGCGCAAGGCTTCCAATTCCTCGCCGCCGCGCCCGAACACGAACGGGTCGCCGCCTTTGAGCCGCACCACGCGTTTGCCCGCGCGGGCATGGCGCACCAGCAGGCGGTTGGTTTCCTCCTGCGGCACACTGCCGCCGCCGGCGCGCTTGCCCACGCAGATTTTGTCGGCATCGCGCCGCACCAAATCCAGCACCGCATCCGACACCAGCGCGTCGTACAGCACCACGTCGGCTTCCTGAATGCGCTGCAGGCCTTTGAGCGTGAGCAGGCCGGCATCGCCCGGCCCCGCGCCCACCAGCGCCACTTCGCCGCTTTGCGGCTGCTCCCCGGCCAAATGCCGCCACACCAGCTGCCCGGCCTCGCGGCTGCGGCGGCTTTCCGCCAAACGCCGGAAGGCGGCGGAAGCAAACAGCCTTTCCCAGAAGCGGCGGCGCTGCGTCGTGCTGCCGAGCCGCGCCTTTACGCGGCCGCGCCATTGCCCAGCAATCTGCGCCATCACGCCCAAACCCTGCGGCAGCAAGGCTTCCAGGCGTTCGCGCAGCAGCCGCGCCAGCACCGGCGCCTTGCCGCCGCTGGAAATGGCGATTTGGATGGGGTTGCGGTCGATAATCGAGGGGAAGATGAAGTTGCAGCGGGCGGGGTCGTCCACCGTGTTCACCAGCAGGCGGCGACTCTGCGCGGCTTGGAACACCCGCTCGTTCAAATCGGAATCGTCGGTGGCGGCCACGGAGAGGAAGGCCGTGTCGAGCAGTTCGGGCGAGAACGCGCGCGCCGCCCACTCCACCCTGCCCGCGCCGTGCAGCGCGGCCACTTTCGGATGCAGCCGGCCCGCCGCAATGCGGACAACCGCGCCGCAGCGCAGCAGCAGGCGGATTTTGCGCAAAGCCACATGACCCGCGCCCACCACTAGCACGGGGCGGCCTTTCAAATCGGCAAACAGGGGGAAGTAGTCCATTTCCGTTCTCACTCTAAAACCGTGCGCCTATCATAGGCGAAGCGGCGGGGGGAACGGAAAGACTGATTTCGCCATTAGATAGAAGGAAAAATTATATGTGGTGCAACAGATTGTTTTGTATGCCGTTATAAGAGAGAGGGCTGATCGGCAGCCAAGCCAAGGGAAAGCTTGGGAGAGGGTTCGGACAGCTTCAAATCACAGGGCTACCTGAAAAATGAAGAAGGCTGCCTTTTTCAGGTAGCCTTTTATCCAATCTGAATAGCGGATGAACGAAAACTGGGTAAAGCGGCTGGCTGCAGGCAGTATGCACATACGGCAAGGCGGGGCACGCAGCATTTCGGCCATCAGCCAGCAAAGCTACCTGCAACCAAAGCGCCATTCCCCGCCCCGCCCTGCCCATCAAAAAAGTTGCCTGCAACCGCAATGGGCATCACCTGCCGCCATAACAAAAATTTTCAGGTAGCCTCCCGTTTTGGAAAGGCTACCTGAAAATCCGTATCCGCACTAAAACGGCTTATACACCACCAAATACAGCGCCGCCGCCATCACCAGCACCGGAATCTCGTTGAACACGCGAAACCAGCGGTGCGAATAGCGGTTGCGCCGCTCTTGGAAATCGATAAGCAGGCGGTAGCAGTAGAAATGGTAGCCCGCGAGGATAACGGCCAGCGTGATTTTGGTGTGCACCCAACCCTGCCCCCACCAGCCGGTGAAAAACGGAATCAGCAGCCCGAACAGCACCGCGCCGATGCCCAACGGCGTCATGAATTTAAACAGGCGCTGCGCCATGCCCAGAAGCTGGCGGTATTCCGTGCTGCCTGTCGGCACCATGGCTAGGTTCACATAGATGCGCGGCAGGTAAAACAAGCCGGCAAACCACGAAATAATAAAGAAAATATGCAGCAGTTTGAACAGCAGATAATACATAGGGCTACCTGAAAATAATGTGAACTGAATAAAGGATTACCGTTACCGCCCACTCCTCCCGCCCGCAGGCAAATGATGGCGGCAGGGCGACGGCGTGTTGCACTACTGCCCCGCTTGCCTTGAAAGCAGGTAATCACGCCCATAGGCGGCGACGGTTTCGCTCAGCCGCCACCACTGGAAGGCCATCAGCGACAGCACTTCGCTGGCCATGAATTTGGCGCGGTTCTGCCCGCTGTAGCGGCTGGTGGGCGTGGGCTCGGTTTGATAATCCAGCCCCACATAATCGGCCACGGCGGCGGCGCGGGCGAGGTGGTAGGGGTCGCTGATGATAACCACGCTTTCCAAACCGTTGTTATACATTAATGTTTTGGTATTTTCCAAATTTTGCTGCGTATCGCGTGAAGTGGTTTCCAGCAGGATGTCTTTATTCGGCACACCGTGGCTGCGGGCGTAGCGGCGGGCCACTTCGGCTTCGGTCATATAGCCCGATTTGGGCGTGCCGCCGGTGAAAATCAGCTTGCCCACCCGATTGTTGCGGTAGAGCGTGATGCCGTGATTGATGCGCTCGCGGAACACGGGCGAAGGATTTTTGCCCCAGGCCGCCGCGCCCAACACCACCGCTGCATCTGCCCGCCGGGAAGCAGTGCGCGTGCTGTAGCTGTACACCAGCCAAGTGCACCATGCGGCCTGCACCAGCAACACCAGCAGGCAGAGCTTGATGCCCCGCCAAACTTGGCGCAACAGGGAACCGCGGAATATGGCCGGCATGGTGGTCTCACATATCTTTACAACTCAATCAGTTAATCGAACAAGGCGATAATGTTTTCCAGCGGCCGGCCGATGGCGGCGCGTTGGCGGTATACCGCAATCGGGCGTTGCAGCAACGCCGGGTGTTGGTGCAGTGCAGCAATCAGCTCGTCTTGGCTCAACTCCGGCTTATCCAAACCCAACTCGGCATAGGCCGCATCGCCAGTGCGCATGATGCTGCGCACATCTGAGCTGCCGAGCTGTTGCAGCAGCCTGCGCAAATCGGCTTCGGAAGGCGGATTAGCACGGTAATCCAGCGTTTGCACGGTCACGCCCGGCTGCTGTTGCAGCCACTCCAAAGTGGCGCGGGATTTGGAACAATTCGGGTTGTGATACAGCAAAACGGTTTCGCTCATGGGATGCTCGCGGGAAAATGATGATTTAAACAGCGGCTTGTCGGTAAAAATAGCCGACGCCATTATAGTGGATGAACAAAAATCAGAACCAGACGACACAGCCGCAGACAGTACAGAAAGTACGGCAAGGCTAGCCCGCCCAGCCGGAAGAACTAGCCGCATCGGCTAACGGCCGTTTCTATTCCAAGCCGCTATATCGTACAATAAACGCCCTTGTTTTCACAATTTGGAAATCTGTTTTGAAAAAATATGTTGGATTGGCCGCCCTGCTGGCCGCTGCCCCGCTGTATGCCGCGGATTTGGTAAACCATGCGGACAACCGTCCTGCTTCGCTCGATACCGGCGCGCAGAAGCGGGTGCAGGTGGTGAACGTGTGGGCGACTTGGTGCGTGCCGTGTCGGCGCGAAATGCCGGCGCTTTCGCAGTGGTATGCCGCTGAAAAACGGCAGCGGCGCGGCGTGCGCGTGGATATGGCGGGTGTGGCGTTGGATAAGCCTACCGATGTGAGCCGCTTTTTGCAAAGCGTGCCGGTGCGCTACCCGATTCTGCGCTACACCGGCAATGACAGCACCGCCTGGATGCGCGGCCTGGGCAACCCAACCGGCGCCCTGCCCTTCACCGTTATCCGCGCCCCGGCCTGCGGTAACTACCGCAAAACCTTGCTGGGCGAAGTATCGCCGCAACAGCTCACGCAAGCGGTGGCCGAAGCGGCAGCGAAATGCCGCGCGGGCTGAAGCGTTTGATAAAACGAATGGTATAGTGGATTAACAAAAATTAGGCGGCAAGCCGCAGACAGTACACACGTTACGGTAAGGCGAGACAACGCTGTACTGGTTTTTGTTAATTCACTATAGAACGAATGGTATGAAGGCTACCTGAAATTTTTCAGGTAGCCTTTTTAGCCTATTGATGCCGCCCGATTAAGCCAAGGCCTGCTCAATCAGGCTTTTCACCGCTGCCGCGCTGTTGGGCAGCACGGTAACGTGTTGCGGCAGGTTTTCCAACCCAGCCAGCGCGGCGGGGCGCGGCGGGTGTACCTCATGCCCGGCGGCTTCGCTGATGGTGTCGGCAAACTTGGCTGCCAGCGCGGTTTCCAGGCACACGACGGTTTCGCCCGCCTCGCGCAATTCGCGCGCCACTTTCACGCCGTCAGCGGTGTGCGGGTCGAGCCATTCGCCGTCGCTGGCGTGCACGGCGCGGATGGTGGCGAGGCGGTCGGCATGGCGGCTGGAGCCGGACACAAAGCCGAAGGTGTCGCGGATGCGCGGCAGTTCGGCGGATAAATCGAAACCTTCGCCCGAAGCCACCTGCTGCCACAAAGAGGCTACCTGAACGCTGTCTCGCCCCAATAAATCAAACACAAAACGCTCGAAATTAGAAGCTTTGGAAATATCCATCGACGGGCTGGAGGTAACATAGGTTTTAGCGGCGCTGCGCGGTCGGTAGCGACCAGTGCGGAAAAATTCGTCCAGCACATCGTTTTCATTGGTGGCGACAATCAGGCGGCGGATGGGCAGGCCCATCTGTTTGGCAATATGCCCGGCGCAGATATTGCCGAAATTGCCGCTGGGCACGCAGAAGCTCACTTCTTCGCTGTTGCTTGCAGTGGCGCGGAAATAGCCGGCAAAGTAATACACCACCTGCGCCACGATGCGCCCCCAGTTGATGGAGTTTACCGTGCCGATGCTGTATTGCTGCTTGAAGGCGGCATCGTTTTGCAACGCTTTTACAATGTCTTGGCAGTCGTCAAACATGCCTTCGATGGCGATATTGTGGATGTTGGCATCGGCCAGGCTATACATCTGCGCCCGCTGGAAGGCGCTCATTTTGCCATGCGGTGACAGCATAAACACATGAATGCCGGCCTTGCCGCGCAAGGCATATTCGGCGGCAGATCCGGTGTCGCCGCTGGTGGCGCCGATGATATTCAGGCATTTGCCTTCGCGCGCCAGCACATATTCAAACGCGTGGCCGAGAAACTGCATGGCCATGTCTTTGAAGGCCAGCGTGGGGCCGTTGGACAGGGCTTGGATTTTGATGCCGTCGGCAAGGGTGCGCACCGGAGTGATTTCGCGCGTGCCGAACACGGCTTCGGTGTAGGTGTTGCCCACCAGGCGGCGCAAATCGGCTGCCGGAATATCGCCGACAAACAGGCTCATGATTTCAAACGCCAATTCGGCATAGCTCAAATTTCGCCAGCGTTGCAGCGCGGCTGCATCCACTTGCGGATAACGCTCCGGCAGCATCAGGCCGCCGTCGGGCGCAAGGCCCATAAGCAAAACTTCGCTGAAAGATTTGGGCGCGGTTTGCCCGCGCGTGCTGATGTATTTCATAAAAACACCGTTGGAATAATGAATTGTATAAAAAGGCTATCTGAAATCCGAAGCACTGGAATCGGTAAACGACACCGGCTCGCGGCGGCTGAGCCAATACCAGGCCAAAAGCCCGCCGCACACCGCGCCGCCCACGTGCGCCAAATGCGCAATATTGTCGCCAAACAGCGATACCCCGCCGAACTGGGCAAACAGCTCATACCCCACCGCCACCGGCACCAAATATTTCGCCTTAATCCGCATCGGCAAAAACATCACCGTGAGCGGCGCATCCGGGAAGCACAGCGCAAACGCCGCGAGCACGCCGAACACCGCGCCCGATGCGCCCAGCAGGTGCGTATAAAACGCCGTTGCCAAGCCATCGGGCACATTGGGCAGGCCGCCGGAGAGCAGCGCCGAGCGCACCGTGGCCTCGTCCAGCCCGATTTGCTCGGCCACATTGCGCACGCCGTTGGCAATCAGGTATTCGTTCCAGCCCGTATAAAGCATCGCCCCGGCCAAGCCGCACAGCAAATACAGCAGCAAAAAACGCCGCTGGCCGAAGCGCAGCAGCAGCATCGGCGCAAACGAGCACAACACCACCATATTAAACAGCAGATGCGTGAAATTCGCGTGCAAAAACATATGGCTCAGCCACTGCCAAGAGTGGTAGTGCGGATGCTCCAGCGGCCACAACGGGCCGGCCAGCTGCAAAAATTCAAAACCCGGCAGCTGCATCAGCACAAACACCAGCACATTCAGCGCCAGCAAGGCATACAGCACCGCAAAATCAAAACGGAATCGCATACGGAGAGAATCAGTCAAACGTTAAAAACAGCCCGTGCCGGGCTATTTTCAGAAAATCGGAAACACAGCTTTCAGGTAGCCTTTCAGTATCCGCAGCCAATGCGCCTAAGGCTACCTGAAACCATCGTGCCGCATCATACCACATCCCGCCCCCTCCCCCTGAAGCCGCCGCACAGAATTTGCTATAAAATCACCCCAACGCCTTACCACTTTTCAGGTAGCCTGCCATGCCCAACGACCTCTTCGCCCAAACCCCCGCCGCCCCCCTGGCCGAACGCCTGCGCCCGCACACGCTCGACGACGTAGTCGGCCAGCAGCACCTGATCGGCGCAGGCAAGCCCCTGCGCGTGGCCGTGGAAGGCGGGCAGCCACACTCCATGCTGCTGTGGGGGCCGCCCGGCGTGGGCAAAACCACCCTCGCCCGTATCCTCGCGCAGAGCTTCAACGCCCAATTCCTGCCCGTATCCGCCGTATTTTCCGGCGTGAAAGACATCCGCGAAGCCGTCAACAAAGCCGAAATCGCCCTCCAGCAAGGCCGCGCCACCATTTTGTTCGTCGATGAAGTGCACCGCTTCAACAAAGCCCAGCAAGACGCCTTCCTGCCCTATGTGGAAAGCGGCCTGCTCACCTTCATCGGCGCCACCACCGAAAACCCCTCCTTCGAAGTGAATCCCGCCCTGCTCAGCCGCGCCCAAGTTTACGTATTACAAGCCCTTTCTGCCGACGAACTCGCCCAACTCGCCGCCAAAGTATTCGCCCTGCCCGAATACCGCAGCTTCAGCCTCGAAGAAGACGCGCAAAAACTGCTCATCCAAACCGCCGACGGCGACGCTCGCCGCCTGCTCAACCTGCTCGAACAGCTCCTGCGCGCCGCCGCCACCCGCCGCATCAACCATCTCAACGCCGATTTCCTAGCCGACAGCCTCGGCAGCCAAATCCGCCGTTTCGACAAAGGCGGCGAAAGCTTCTACAACCAAATCTCCGCCCTGCACAAATCCGTGCGCGGTTCCCACCCCAACGCCGCACTCTACTGGCTCTGCCGCATGCTCGACGGCGGCGCCGACCCCCGCTACCTCGCCCGCCGCATCGTCCGCATGGCCTGGGAAGACATCGGCCTGGCCGATCCCCGCGCCCTCACCATCGCCAACGAAGCCGCCCACACCTACGAATGCCTCGGCTCCCCCGAAGGCGAGCTCGCCCTCGCCCAAGCCGTGCTCTACCTAGCCGCCGCCGCCAAATCCAACGCCGGCTACACCGCCTACAACCAAATGCGCCAATTCGTGAAGCAACACGGCAGCGCCGAAGTGCCGCCCCACCTGCGCAACGCCCCCACCAAACTCATGCAAGAGCTCGGCTACGGCCGCGCCTACCGCTATGCCCACGACGAACCGCACGCCTACGCCGCCGGCGAAACCTATATGCCCGAAGGCCTGGCCGAACCCGATTTCTACCAACCCGTGCCACGCGGCCTCGAAGCCAAAATCGCCGAAAAACTATCCTGGCTCAAAGATTTGGACGAAGCCGCACAAAACAGCACCACACAGCCGCAAAGCAAAAAGGCTACCTGAAACATTTTTCAGGTAGCCTCTGTGCCCCGCAACAACCAAGGAAAAACCATGCGCGATCCCGATTTCTTCCTCCACCGTTATGCTCCCACCACCAATATCATGGCCTTTTTGGAAATTCCCTATGACAAGCTGGTTGATGGTCTCGCACAATGAGAACGTAAACGGGATAAATATTGTGAAGTGCCTGTACAAAAGATTGAGATTGGCGGCACATGGGAGCAAAGATTGAACAGCCTGCTGCCGCTGACTCTACATTCCCCCAAAGCAATGATTTCCGAAACCCAGTCCCCATGGTGCGTTTATGTGGATAACAGTATGCAGGGGACTGACCTTAACTCCGATCCCCGTTATTTGTGCAAAACACTTGGAATTCGTGAAGTATCAGTAGTTATGGTAAAAGATATTCCCAACGACCAACCAGGCTCAACCCAGTTTGTTTATATGGATGGCACTCGTGCCGAAAAAATAGGCACACCAACCGACTACTACTATAAAATTCCCGGCCGATATGTATTAGCACACCGTGAGAGCCGCTGGGAATTTGTAGAACAAGGCGAACCGTTCCCGTTTGAAGAAATAGCACAATACCAAGCCCGGCGCATTAAAGACCGGCTCACCCCTGAAATGGTGGAACGCTATTGCAGCCATTTCGGTATCGACTTGTTCAACCCCGATTTCTAT
This sequence comes from Eikenella corrodens, assembly GCF_003990355.1. Lineage (NCBI taxonomy): Bacteria > Pseudomonadati > Pseudomonadota > Betaproteobacteria > Neisseriales > Neisseriaceae > Eikenella > Eikenella sp. KCOM 3110. The sequence goes on from NZ_CP034670.1 coordinate 1,769,753, forward strand.
AGCGGCCGAGCCTGTATTTTTGAAAGGCAAGTGCACCCAGACACCCCGAAGCTACTGCACTTTCCCAATCAACAGCAGCCGTAGTGAGTAGGCTGGATTAGCCGCAGGCGTAACCCAACAAACAAAGTGCGGGGTGTTGGGTTTGGCAGCCTAATCTACGCCCTATTTTGTTTTTAATTGACTATAGATATGAAAAAAATACTTTCTCTATTCTGTCTATTATTGCTATTAACATCATGTGCTAAATCATGTTTTATGGCTTTTGCTGTTACTGGCTGTTATGATGAAAGAAAAGATTTTCCTAGTATAGCAGCCTATCAAAAATCAGATTCTATTGGACATACTGATACTAAACAGCGTTGGATAGATGCTGTTAGTTGTGGTGCAAGATATGGGGATGAAAATATTATTTTTACAAACGGGAAGGATTGGAGAACCAATTCAAGCGAAGAAAGAGAAAGGATTATTAATTCATTTAGATATTGTATGAAAAGAAAAGGGTATACACGTATTTCCATGATGGATTGCTACAAATTGGGTGTATGTAATTATTGATTTTCAGATAGCCTTAAAGGCTACTTGGGAATTTCCCCAGCCCTACTGGCAGCGTGCCGGCGTATTGCTCAACATGGTGGCCGCCTCCACCGCCAGCCCGACCGTGTCCTACCAAATCGGCCAATACTTCAAATCGCACGATGCCGAAGGCACTCCCGCCCACCTGCTGGCACACGCTATCCTCGGTGCCACCACCGCCGCAGTGAGTAGCTTGGGTTAGCCGCAGGCGTAACCCAACAAACAAAGTGTAGAGTGTTGGATTTACCAACCCAACCTACACCCTACCCTATCAACAGGCTACCTGAAAAATAAACTTCAGGTGCCTGCCCATTGTGTGGGGTGTAGCAACTGTATTTTTCACCCCGTCGGGCAAAAATACAAAAACTCAAATCAAGCCGTTCGGATACCGTTTTCAGCAAAGTAATCACGCATCCGGGCATTCAATATCGTCAGCAGTTTGCGCATACACGCCGTAGGGTGTGTGCGGTACGCACGCACGCGATTGCTGCCGTTACCGAATCGGCACGGCATCCTTCCACATCCCGACCCCATCAATCCAAATCAAGAAAGCTCCGATCTATGCCCTATAACCGCCAAAAAATGGAAAACGCCCTGCTTGCCCTAATCGGCGCATTGGAATTTGAAGACGGCCGTTTTTGGAAAGGCTACGATTTTGACCTGCTCAATAGCCTGCACGAACAAGGCCTAATCAGCCAGCCTTGGGGCAAAGCCAAATCCACCTATCTCACCCCGGAAGGTTTGAAAAAAGCAAAAGCCTTGGCAGAAGAGATGTTTGGCGGGGAATCGGATTTGTAGCAAACCGTAGCTTGTTCCCGCTAACTGTGTGCCCAACTATTCCGTCCTAGCCATAAATCACAAGAAAGCAAAACCGGTGAATAGGGTATGTGCAATGCACACGCGACTGTTGTTATAGCGAATTAACAAAAACCAGTACAGCGTTGGCTCGCCTTGCCGTAACGTGTGTACTGTCTGCGGCTTGCCGCCTTGCCCTGATTTTTGTTAATCCACTATATTGAGTACGAATATTTTCAGGTAGCCTCTGCAAAGGCTACCTGAAAATATATCGTGTCCACGTCAAGCCTCGTCTTCTGCCGCAGGCTCAATCTGCGTGGCGCCCAGTTCCTTCAACCGGGCTTCGGCTTCTTGCCAGGCTTGGTTTAACTGTCCGCAAGCTTCACCTTCGGCTTTGAGGCCGAACAGCAGTCGGTAGCGCTGTTCGGCGGTGGGGGTGGCGGGCAGGCTGAAGCTGCGGATGCCGGGGTAGCGCTGTTCGATGTCGGCCATCAAGGTGGTGATGCGGGATTCGGGTAAGCCGATCCAGGCGCTGATGCTGCGGCGTTCGGTTTGGTGTTGGAGATGGGCATAGTATTCGTCGAGTACCCAAGCGGCCATGGGGTGCGCCATCACGGGAAAGCCGGGCAGGAAGTAGTGTTCGCGGATGGAAAAACCGGTGATGTTGTTGTAGGGATTGGGAATCAGGCTGCAGCCTTGGGGAAACTCGGCCATGCGCAGGCGGATTTGGTGGCCGTGGCTGTCGAGGCTGTCGCCGTGTTTGAGGGATACGGATTCGATGTTGGCAGCGGCCTGAGGGTGCAGTATCAGCGGCAGGCCGAGGGCTTCGGCAGCGGCTTGGCGGGTGTGGTCGTCTGGCGTGCTGCCGATGCCGCCGGTAACGAATGTGGGCAGGCCTTCGGCAAAGCTTTGGCGCAAGCGGTGGACAAGGATTTGGCGGTTGTCGGGCAGGTATTGCACGGAATCGAGCTGCAGACCGCGCTCTTTGAGCAACTGTTTGAAAAAGGCGAAGTGTTTGTCTTGGCGGCTGCCGTGCAGGATTTCGTCGCCGATGATGATGAGGGAAAAGGACATGAATTTTCCTTAGGAAGGAAGGAAGGCTGCCTGAAACTGTGATCGATGTTTTCAGGTAGCCTCTATGCAAATAACAGGCTACCTGAAAACTGGATTGCTACTTGAGCCTCCATGCAGCCTACAACTTTCAGCCAGCCTTTGCTGTTTAATAGCTGGTGGCCGGCATCGGGCAATACTGGATGGACGCGGGGCTGGTGGGGTGCACTTCTCCTTCAGCATGCGGCAGGATTTCCACCACTGCTACATCGCAGCCGTTTCCGCCGCGTGAATACTGCACTTCATAATCCTTACCCGCCTGCGGGGTGAGGCTGGCAGCAAGTCGGCAGCGGTTTACTTGGCTGGTGGTTTCACTGGAAAACGCGCCGTCGAGCACCAGCGCTTTGCCAGCGGGCACCACGAATTCTTTATACGACTCGCGGAACACCACGCCGGTATCGGCATTCACGGTGTTGCTGCGCTGAGTAGCAGGCATGCCCACTGAGAGGTTACGGATACGGTGCGGCAGGCCGCCGGTGAAACGGGTATGACGGCGGCGGCCTTGTTTTTCTGCCCATTGCTCGCAGGTGCTGTTCGGAATCATGCGCACCACATCGCGGCCGTATTGGCCATAGATACGCAGTCGGGCTTGATTTTGCGCGTTATACGGCACATCGCGGTGCACGATTTGCGATTTCTGCGACATAAAACAGCCGCTCAAAGCCAGCGCGGCACAAATCGGCAGCAAGACACTGATTTTCTTCATCAGACGTTCTCTGTGGGGTAAAAGTTAAGCTATTCGGCTAGAGCAAATCTAAAATCTGCCCGGGCGCATCCAGCCGCGCATCGGCTGGCCATTCGTGCACCGGGTCGCTCTCGGCAATATAGCCCCAATTGGCCAAGGCAGTGGCCATACCGGCATTTTTGCCCGCCACCATATCGCGTTCGGCATCGCCCACATACAGGCAGCGCTCCGGTGCAATGCCGATTTGCCGGCAGGCATGGTGCATCGGCAGCGTGCTGGGTTTGGATTCGGCACAAGTATCACCGCTTACCACCACTGCAGGCGGGGTAATAAAGCCCAATTCGGGTACGAGCAGGCTGGTGAAACGGTGTGGCTTGTTGGTGATGATACCCCAGGCAATACTGCGGCGGGCGAGCTGCTCAAGCATGGGATTGATGCCTTCAAACAGCACGGTTTCATCGCAAAAACCGTGCTCGTATTCGGCCAAATATTCCTGCCGCCAGCGCGGGTGGTCGGGATGGCCTTTTTCAATGCCGGTGCCCAGCTTAATCAGATAGTTGGCGCCGTGGCTGGCCACCGGCCGGATTTGCGCCATCGGCACGGCGGGCAGGCCGTTCCTGGCCAAGAGGCGGTTGAGCGCCCCACCCAAATCTAGTGCCGTGTCGGCCAATGTGCCGTCTAAATCGAATAATACCGCTTGAATCATAAGGTTCTCCAAAGAAGGCGGATGAGGCTACCTGAAAAGTATCTGGCGCAACCTTTACCGCCGCTTACCGCAGCCGCGAATTATAGCGCAGGAATAAAATCCGGTTAAAAATTTGCCACCCTACTCCGCCTAATACCTTGCTCTAGCGGGGAAATCCCGTTTCAGCGCCGTCTTTACAATTCCAACCGCCCTGCCCCGCCGCGCCCAAGCTGGTACAATGCGCCGCATTCCGTTTTGATTCGCACATAAGGAAAAACGATGAAAACCCAAACCTTCCGCCTGGCCGCCGCAGCCGTTTTGGCTATGGCCATCGGCAGCGCCCAAGCTGGCGGCATCGAAGCCCTGCAAAAATTCAACGCCGATACCGACGGCATCAGCGGCAGCTTCAGCCAAAGCGTGCAAAGCCGCAACAAAACCCGCAATGCCCAAGGCCGCTTCAGCATCCTTCGCCCCGGCCTCTTCAAATGGGAATATACCAGCCCCTACAAACAAACCATCGTAGGCGACGGCAGCCACATTTGGCTCTACGACATCGACTTGGCACAAATCACCAAAACCGCGCAAAACCAAGCCATCGGCGACAGCCCCGCCGCCATCCTCTCCAATAAAGACGCCCTCTCCGCCAGCTACACTCTGAAAGAAGATGGCTCCGCCGGCGGCATCGACTACGTATTGGCCACGCCCAAACGCTCCAACGCCGGCTACCAATATATCCGCCTCGGCTTCAAAGGCGACGACCTGGCCGAAATGCGCCTGAAAGACAGCTTTGGCAACCAAACCACCATTAAATTCAACAACCTGAACACCCGCCCCAATCTCTCCCGCAGCCAATTCCGCTTCACCCCGCCGCAGGGCGTGGATGTGCTGACGCAGTAAGAGCGGTTGAATTTATCGGCATAAAAAGGAAAGGCTACCTGAAAATTTCAGGTAGCCTTTTTGTGTTAATCAACAATATATGACTAACCTTTTCTAGTGAATTAAATTTAAACCAGTACAGCGTTGACTCGCCTTGCCGTACTATTTGTACTGTCTGCGGCTCGCCGCCTTGTCCTGATTTAAATTTAATCCACTATCAATGCGCCTCTTCCCAATTCATCCCCACGCCAACCTCCGCCACCAGCGGCACTTTCAACATCCCTTCATCCACTTTTGCCATAATCTGCGGCAGTTTTTCTTTCACTAAATCCAGTTCGGCTTCGGGTACTTCCAGCACCAGTTCGTCATGCACCTGCATAATCAGTTTGCTCTTCAGGTCGTCTGAAACCAGCCAGCGGGACACGTCTATCATGGCGCGTTTGATGAGGTCGGAGGCGGTGCCTTGCATGGGGGCGTTGATGGCGGCGCGTTCGGCTCCGGCGCGGGCGTTGGCGTTTTTGTTGCGGATGTCGGGCAGGTAGAGGCGGCGGCCGAACAGGGTTTCGACGAAGCCTTGGGCGGCGGCTTGTTCTTTGGTGCGCTGCATGTATTCGGCGACGCCGGGGTAGCGGGCGAAGTAGCGGTCGATGAAGGTTTTGGCGGACAGGTTGTCTATGCCCAGCGATTTGGCGAGGCCGTATTGGCCCATGCCGTAAATGAGGCCGAAGTTGATGGTTTTGGCGTAGCGGCGTTGTTCGGACGAGACGTTTTCGGGGGCGATGCCGAATACTTCGGCGGCGGTGCGGCGGTGTACGTCTTCGCCGTTTTGGAACGCGGTAATGAGGGTTTTGTCGCCGGAGAGGTGCGCCATGATGCGCAGCTCGATTTGGGAATAGTCGGCGGAAACGATGACGCTGCCTTGCGGTGCGGTGAAGGCGCGGCGCACGCGGCGGCCTTCGGCGGTGCGGATGGGGATGTTTTGCAGGTTGGGGTTGTTGCTGGCGAGGCGGCCTGTAATGGCGACGGCTTGGGCGTAGGTGGTATGTACGCGGCCGTCTTTGGGGGAAATCATTTCGGGCAGTTTGTCGGTGTAGGTGGATTTGAGTTTCGCCAGGCTGCGGTTTTGCAGGATGATTTTGGGCAGGGGGTAGTCGGGCGCGAGCTGTTCGAGCACGGCTTCGTTGGTGGAAATGCCGCCTTTGGCGGTTTTTTTCAGGCCTTTGGTGGGGATGCCCATTTTGTCGAACAGGATTTCTTGCAGCTGTTTGGGCGAGTTGAGGTTGAACAGCTGGCCTGCGGCGGCGTAGGCTTCTTGTTCGAGCTTCATCAGTTCGGCGCCGAGTTCCGCGCTTTGGCGGGCGAGTTCGGCGCGGTCGATTTGTACGCCGTTGCGTTCCATTTCAAACAATACCTGCGCGACGGGCAGCTCCATTTTTTCATACATTTCAAGCCGTTTGGCGTCCATTTGCGCGCGCAGGTGCGCTTCGAGGCGCAGGGCGAAATCGGCGTCTTGGGCGGCGTATTCGGTTGCCTGCCCGATGGCGACGTCGGCAAAACTGATTTGCTTCGCGCCTTTGCCGCACAGCGATTCGTAGGTAATGGTTTCCAAGCCCAGCCAACGTTCGGACAATTCGTCCAAGCCGTGTCCGAGATGGCTCTCGATGATGTAGGAAGCGAGCATGGCGTCGCCGGCAATGCCGTTCAGGGCGATATCGTAGTTGGCGAAAACGTGTTGGTCGTATTTGAGGTTTTGCCCGATTTTTTCTAGGGCGGGATTTTCCAAATGCGGTTTCAGACGGCCTAATACGTCTTGCAAATCAAGCTGTTCTGGCGCGGCGGTCAGGCTGTGTCCTACGGGGATGTAAACCGCTTCGCCTGCTTGGAACGCAATACTGATGCCAACCAGCGCGGCGTTCATCGCGTCTAGGGATGTGGTTTCCGTATCGATGCCGATTTTGTCCGCCTGTGACAGTTTGTCCAACAAAGCGGCAAACTGCGCTTCGGTGGTAACGGATTGATAATCCAGCTTTTCGGGGGCACCGGCTTTTTCAGGTAGCCTTTCAGACGACGTTTCCATGTCCAACGCCGCCTGTTCGCCTATCATATCGCTGCCAAACAAATCGCCGTCCGCCGCTTCGTGCATACGGCTTTCCGCTTCTTTCAGCCAAGTGCGGAAGCCCCAGCGTTTGAAATCGACCGCAAGCTGCGACCATTTCGGCGAAGTGCGGCGCAGGCTTTCGAGGCCGTCTGAAAGCTCGGTGTGCAAGTCCACATCGGTTTTAATCGTTACCAAATCATACGACAGCGGCAGTTGGGGCAGCGCGGCTTGCAGGTTTTCGCCGACCTTGCCCTTGATTTCCGCAGCGTGTTCCATTACACCAGCCAGCGAGCCGTAGGCTTCCAGCCACTTCACCGCCGTTTTCGGGCCGCACTTTTCCACGCCCGGCACATTGTCTACCTTGTCGCCCATCAGCGCGAGATAATCGCGGATTTGGTCGGGGCGCACGCCGAATTTCTCCTTCACGCCTTCAATGTCCAGCGTTTCGCCGCTCATCGTGTTCACCAGCGTCACGCGATCGTTCACCAGCTGCGCCATGTCCTTATCGCCGGTGGACACCACCACGTTCCAACCCGCTTCGCCGGCCATCGCCGCCAGCGTGCCGATCACGTCGTCTGCTTCGACTTGCGGAATCACCAGCACCGGCCAGCCCATCAGCCGCACCAAATCCGGCAAGGCTTCCGCCTGCGGGCGCAAATCGTCCGGCATCGGCGGGCGCGTCGCCTTATAGTCGGGGAACATCTCGTGGCGGAAATTCTTGCCCTTCGCATCAAACACCACCGCGCAATAATCGTGCACATAATCCGCCCGCAGCCGGCGCAACATGTTCAACACGCCATAAAGCGCACCCGTCGGCGCACCGTCAGGCGCGGTCAATTGCGCCATCGCGTGATACGCGCGGTAGAGATAAGAAGAGCCGTCAACGAGGAGGAGGGTTTTGCGCATTTGGGCAACCGTTTGTGTGAAATGAAAATAACGGGATTATAGCGCACAATAAGCAGGCTACCTGAAAGCCAGCCAAAACCGGGCTGCAGATTGCCGCCAGCCTTTGGCGGGTGAAGGAAAGGCTACCTGAAAACCCGATATCTTTCTCACGCAATATAAAACAGCCCCTATCCCAACGGAACAGAGGCTGTTAAATATAAGTAAAATTACACTTTGGCAGCAGCAGCTACTTCGGCGGCGTAATCCACTTCTTTTTTCTCGATACCGTCGCCCACTTTAAAGCGGACGAAGTTCACGATCTCTGTACCCTGTTGTTTCAGGAACTGCTCAATAGTCTGATCAGGGTTCATCACGAAAGGTTGGCCCAGCAGCGTTACTTCAGCCAAGAATTTCTTCACGCGGCCTTCCACCATTTTGGCGGCGATTTCGGCGGGCTTGCCGGAGGCAATCGCCTGCTCGGTGTAGATATGGCGCTCTTTAGCCACCACTTCGGGATCAACCTGCTCGGCAGAAATACATTGTGGCTTAGAAGCCACGATGTGCATACCAACGTGACGGGCAGTGGTTTCATCGCCTTTGTATTCCACCAGCACGCCTTCGGTGGCGGCAGCGCCGTGGATGTAGGTAGTAAGGTTGTTGGCAGCTTCAATGATTTCAAAGCGGCGTACAGAAATGTTTTCGCCCAATTTGGCAATCACGGCTTTACGCTCGCCTTCCACCAACTCGGCCAAAGCTTCAACAGTGGCTGGTTTTTTCTCAGCAGCAGTTTTGGCTACGAATTGGGCAAAGGCGATGAAGCCCGCATCTTTAGCCACGAAGTCGGTTTCGCAGTTCACTTCCACCAAGGCGCCCACATTGCCTTCAATGGCATAAGCCAATACGCCTTCGGCAGCGGTACGGCCGGCCAGTTTGCTGGCTTTGGCGCCGGATTTAATACGCAGGATTTCTTCAGCTTTGGCCATGTCGCCATCGGCTTCCACCAGGGCTTTTTTGCATTCCATCATGCCCAAGCCAGTGGCGGCGCGCAGATCAGCAACCATTTTTGCGGTAATTGCAGACATTATTTACTCCTGTTTTATTGAGAAACGCGGCCGGATGCCGCGCTTTGGATAAATTGAAGGCTACCTGAAAGGCCGGATTGGGCGCCCGCTTGTTGAAACGGTGTCTTCAGGTAGCCTCATACGGGATCCGCTTAGGCAGATTCGGTTTCGTCAGCAGCAGCCTGTTGTGCGGCGGCTACGGTTTCGGCCAAGGCCTGGTTTTTGCCTTCCAATACGGCATCAGCGATACCGCGGCAGTATAGACGGATGGCTTTGGCGGAGTCGTCGTTACCAGGGATAACGTATTTCACTCCTTCCGGATCGTTGTTGGTATCCACCACGCCGATTACCGGGATGCCCAGTTTGCCGGCTTCGGTCAGCGTACCTTTCTGGTAGCCGGTGTCAATCACGAAAATGGCGTCGGGCAGGCCTTTCATGTTTTTGATGCCGCCGAGTGAGCGTTCCAGCTTTTCCACTTCGCGCTGAATGGTGAGCAGTTCTTTTTTGTTGTAACCGCTGGCTTCGGCATTTTCCAAAATGGCAGCTTTTTCTTCCAAGCGTTTGATAGACTGCTTAACGGTTTTGTAGTTGGTCAGCATGCCGCCCAACCAGCGGTGATCCACATAGGGCATACCGGCACGGGTGGCTTCTTCACGCACGATGTCGCGGGCTTGGCGCTTGGTGCCGACAAACAGAATGGTGCCTTTGTTGGCAGCCAAACGGCGAACGGCGTCTTGCGCTTCCTGGAACAGGGGCAGGGTTTTTTCCAAGTTTACGATATGGATTTTGTTGCGGGCGCCGAAAATGTATTGTTCCATTTTCGGGTTCCAGTAACGGGTCTGATGACCGAAGTGAACACCTGCTTCCAACATCTGGCGCATAGTAATTTGAGACATTTATTTTCCTTACAAAGGGTTATAGCAAACATCAATGCACACAGAATCTCAAAACCGAGACACCCTTTGGTGCAAGATGCGAGCGTTAAGATAAAAAAGAAACAGCTTTCAAAACGAAAGCTGCGGGATTATAGGGGGAAAGTGTTATTTTGGCAAGGCTTCCCTACCCTGCTTTTCTTCCTGTTTGAGGCGTTTGTTGCGCAAACGGATATAAACCACCCAAAACGCAAACAACGTGGGCAATATCGTCCACACCACCAAATAAATCAGCATCCGAGCCAACGATGGCTGCGCGAGGGCAAACATCAGGGTAACAAAGATATAGCCGATAAAAACAATGTGCCACATAGCGTCTTCCCAATAGGGCTGCCTGAAAACCGAGGCTACCTGAAACCGAATGGATATTTTCAGGTAGCCTCATGCCTACTGCTACGGCAGTTGATATTCCTGCCCGTCGGCCGTGAGAAGCTTGGGCTGACAGTTATCGTTAATCACTGTCTCGTCAATCACCACGGTTTTCACCTGCTCTTTAATATCCGGCAGTCGAAACATGGTTTCCAATAGTGCGCGTTCCACAATCGAACGCAGGCCGCGCGCACCGGTTTTGCGCTGCATGGCAAGTTTGGCGATGCTGCGCAGGGCAGACGGCTGCACTTTCAGCTCTACCCCTTCCATTTCAAACAGCGTTTGATATTGTTTCACCAAGGCATTTTTCGGCTCAGTCAGGATGTTGATCAGTGCTTCTTCATTCAACTCGGCCAGTGTGGCGATCACCGGCAAACGGCCGATCAGCTCAGGAATCAGACCGAATTTAATCAAATCTTCCGGCTCGACAATTTCAAACAGCTCAGTAACGTCGGCATCTTCGTCTTTGCTGTGCACCGAAGCGCCAAAGCCGATACCGCCCTTTTCCGTACGCTGGCGGATAACCTTTTCCAAACCGGCAAAGGCGCCACCGCAGATAAATAGGATGTTGGTGGTATCCACCTGAATAAAATCCTGATTCGGGTGTTTGCGCCCACCCTGCGGTGGTACGGATGCCACCGTGCCTTCAATCAGTTTCAGCAAAGCCTGTTGCACGCCCTCGCCGGACACATCGCGGGTAATCGAGGGGTTGTCGCTCTTACGGGAAATCTTGTCGATTTCATCAATATAAACAATCCCTTTTTGCGCCTTTTCCACATTAAAATCGCAATTACCCAAGAGCTTGGTAATAATCTGCTCCACGTCTTCGCCCACATAGCCGGCTTCGGTAAGCGTGGTGGCATCAGCCATAACAAACGGCACATCCAAACGCCGTGCCAAACTTTGCGCCAGCAGGGTTTTGCCCGAGCCGGTGGGGCCGATGAGCAAAATGTTGGATTTGGCCAACTCCACATTATCGCCCTCTTTCGGATGGCGCAGGCGTTTGTAGTGGTTGTACACCGCTACCGCCAGCACCTTTTTGGCCTGTTCTTGGCCGATAACGTGCTGGTTCAAATTGCTGACGATTTCAGCCGGCGTAGGCAGCCGGTCTTCGCCGGAGTGCGTTTCGCCTGCCGCTGCGCCCTCGCTGTGGATCATGTGGCTGCAGGTATCAATGCACTCGTTGCAAATCAAGGCATTATCGCCTTCAATCAGGTTTTTTACTTCATTTTCCGATTTGCCGCAGAAAGAACAGTATCGGGTTTCGTTGCTCATTTGATGTGATTCCGCAATGTAATGTGTTGTGCCGTAAGAAGATGGCAAAGCGTGGAAGTATATAGGGGAATTCCGCTCATATCAACGCGGATACCGCCGCCATCAGCGCCGCAACCCAATCATTACCTTCATAGCAAAACCTGCCCTTTACAAAAATTCTTTTACACTATCTAGGGTTTACAAAACTGCATTTTTTATCGAAAATAAGCGGGTTTTCATTTTTATCGTTAAAACAAATATTTGCCCAATGCAACGGCAAGCCGCCTAACGGCATTGCCGCACAACAAACTGATAGGTAACGAAATTGTTTGCAATTAGAAAGACTTGGATTATTTTAGCCACTGGACTGAGCCTGGCCTTAGCCAGCCTGCCCGCCGCTGCGCAAGATGATATCGATGTGCTTGGCCAGTTCCTCGAACAAAACCTGCCCGTGCAAGACGATCCGCTCGGCACTTTCCTCAGCAGCCGCCCGGCCGAACGGGTGGAAGCCCAGGCTGCCGTAGCCGGGCCGCTGCTCACTTCGCAATCCGCACTAATTATGAATGGCCGCAGCGGCGAGATCCTGTATCAAAAAGGTATCGACCAAGTCCGTCCCATCGCTTCCATTTCCAAGCTGATGGCCGCCATGGTGGTGCTGGATGCCCGCCAGAACATGAATGAAACCCTGGAAATCACCGAAGCCGAAATCGACCGCCTCAAAGGCACCGGTAGCCGTCTTTCTGTGGGCACCACCCTCACCCGCCGCGAAATGCTGCACCTGGGCCTGATGAGCAGCGAAAACCGCGCCATCCACGCCCTTGCCCGCAACTATCCCGGCGGCCTGTCTGCCTTCATGAGCGCCATGAACCGAAAAGCGCAGAGCCTCGGCATGCAGCAAACCCGTTTCTACGACCCCACCGGCCTTGATTTCCGCAATGTATCCACCGCCCGCGATTTAAGCCTGATGGTGCGTGCCGCCCACGAATACCCGCTTATCCGCCAATTCTCCACTTCCAATTCCGGCTCCGCCCAAACCAGCAACGGCCGAGTGCAGCAATACCACAACTCCAACGCCTTGGTGCGCGAGGGCACTTGGAATATCTCCCTGCAGAAAACCGGCTACATCCGCGAAAGCGGCCGCTCCATGGTGCTGTATGCCAATGTACAGCGCCAGCCGCTGATTATCGTGCTGCTCAATTCCCCCTCGCCCACCACCCGCGTAAACGATGCGCGCGCAATTCAAAACTGGGTAAACGGCCGCGAAATTTAAGCCTAATCGGCTGGTACACATGCCAAATAAAGGCTACCTGAAAATAGATGCTTTCTTTTTTCAGGTAGCCTTTTGCCAACCACATGCCTGCCGTCACTAGTTGGCTTTACGGATTGAACATACATAAAGGCTACCTGAAAACGTAACTTCCACAAAGTTATAGTGGATTAAATTTAAATCAGGACAAGGCGGCGAGCCGCAGACAGTACACACGTTACGGCAAGGCGAGACACCGCTGTACTGGTTTAAATTTAATCCACTATAAATGTTTCATCAACCCATTAGCTCTTCAGCCATAATAAAGGCTACCTGAAACACTATTTTCAGGTAGCCTTTGATCCAAGCAACAAACCAAGCTATCTCCGCCTCGGATAAAACTGCACCACATTTTCATTCTCCGGCAGCTGCAGTTTTTTCACCGCATGGCCGTACACGGTTTCCAGCGTTACCGTGTACAGCAGCCCTTGTGCAAAACCTTCGTTCACCGCGGCGCGGGCAGAGGCTTCGTCGGTAAACTGCAAAGCCGTCCAAATACCCAGCGTGTCCATATCCTGCCAAAAGGTTTCGGCGCGGGTGTAGGACAGCTCCAGCTTAGCGGTGTCCATCACCGGATCGTAGAAGCCGTGGTGGAACAGCATATCGCCCAAGTCGTGCATATCGGCAAACGGGCTGACCACATCGATGTTGCGCGTTTTCAGGTAGCCTGTGATTTCAATCAGCGTATCGAGGCCGAAATGGGTGAGAAACAGCAGGCCGTCGGTTTTCAGCGCGCGCGCCCAGTTTTCAATCACTGGCACGGGCTGGTCGGCCGAGGGAACCAAACCAAGGTTGCACCACAGCCAATCAGCCTGCGCCTCAGGCAGCGGGGTTTCGGGCGTTTGGCAGTGCTGCGGCACGGTTTTGCCTTTACCGGCAAGGCGTTGCCAAAAGCCGGTTTGGCGCGCAGCCGCAGCTGCCTGCAGATAGTCGGCACGGCTGTCGTATTCGCTGAACGCGGCTTGCGGATAACGTTCGGCCAGCAGGCGTCGGCTGCAATCGCCGTCGGCGCCGAACAGTAAAATATGCTGTGGTGCGGCGGCAATCAGCGGCAGTCGTTGGTCGGTATCTTCGGCAAGGCGGCGGTGGATCAGCCAGCAGTCGGTAGTCATTTTTCAGGTAGCCTGTGGTGTGTGTGGCTTTCGGGTAGCCTGCCTGAGGCTACCTGAAAGCATCCGTTTCAATGAAGTTAAAATGATTTTTTTATGTTTTTCAGCCTGCTATGTTTTTTCAGGTAGCCCGATAAAGGCTCGGTAGGCGGCAGAAAATTCATCGGCATGGCTCAAAAACGGAATATGCGCCGCCTTTTCAATCATCAGCAGGCGGCTATTTGGCAGCTGGCGGTGCAGGTATTCGCCCATGCGCGGCGGGGTGATGCCGTCTTTGCCGCCGAACACAAGCAACACGGGGCACTGTACCTGCGGCAGCAAGGCGCGGGCATCGGTGCGCACCACGGCATCCAATGCAGCTTGCAGGCCGGGCGGTACGCCGTGGCGGATGATCTCCGGCAGCACTTCGTCGGCGAGGTGGGCGCGTTCGGGGATGTGCAGAAATTGCAGCTGCAAAAACTGGCGCATATATTTGGCAAAATCTTGGGCAAACAGCGGTATCATCTTGCCCAACGCGGGTTTGGCCAAACCTTCGGGATAATCCGGCGCGGCAGTAAGGCGGGCAAAACTGGCGGTCAGGCACAGGCTGCGCACTTTTTCGGGATGACGCGCAGCCATGTGCAGCGCCACCAGCCCGCCGAGCGACCAGCCGAGCAGGTGTGCGGGCTCGCTTAACTGTGCCGCCAGCGAGTCGGCCACGGCAGCCACATCGAACGTGCCATTGAACCCAGCCGTGCCGTGGCCGGGCAAATCGGGCGCGGCAACGCAGCATTCGGGCAGGCCGGCAGCCAGCAGGTCAAAGATATGATGGTTGGCCGCCCAACCGTGCAACAGCAAAACATTTACGGAATCAGACATATGGCGCTTTCAACTTGGTTAGCCGGACAGTGGCGGCGATTTCGCTCCACAGAAACCCGCTTTGCTCGTTTTCAGGTAGCCTCCGGCCGGGGCAAACGCTGCGTATTATGCCACGAATTGTCCGGCAGCCAGGCATTGTGCGGCGGCTGCACGGCGGATTTGCACTGTCTGCGATCGGATGCGCACCGCCGCTGCCCGCTGTGCGCCGGCATTTCCGCTTCCGGCCTGCCGTGCGGCCACTGCCAACGCAAACCGCCGCCGCAAACCCTGCTCCACGCCTCTTTCGCCTACCGGCCGCCGCTGAGCAACCTGCTGTATGCCTACAAATTCCTCGGCCGCAACGATTTATATGCCGCCTTGGCCGAGCTGATGCTGGCCGAGCCGCCCGTGTGGCCGACTCCGCCGGATTTGGTGATGACAATGCCTTTGAGCGTGCGGCGGCTGCACAAGCGCGGTTTCAACCAAAGCCTGCTGCTGGCCGAGGCCATAGCCAAACACCTGAATCTCCCGTTATTACCGCCGTTTGCGGTAACCCGCGCCCACCGCCCGGCACAAAGCACCCTGCCACGCAACGAACGCGCCAAAAACGTGCGCGGCATTTTTCAGGTAGCCCCGGCGGCGGATGTAAAGAACCGTCATGTGCTGTTAATCGACGACGTTGTTACCAGCGGCGCAACAATCGGCGAACTTGCCCGAACTTTGCAGCGGGCGGGGGCTGCGGCGGTTTATGGCTGGACGCTCGCCCGAGCCGAATGAAAAAAAATTGACTACCCCGCCCCGCTGCGGCATCATGCCGCACGTTTCCCAAACGGCTGGTTTGTTGCAAATCAGCCTTATTTATTTGAATTTCGCTGCATATCGCTTCATGTTCAGCATTGTTTTATACCAACCCGAAATCCCACCCAACACCGGCAACATCATCCGCCTGTGCGCCAACAGCGGCGCCGATCTGCATTTGGTGAAGCCGCTGGGTTTCCCGTTGGATTCGGCCAAAATGAAGCGCGCCGGGCTCGATTATCACGAATTTGCCCGCATCAGCCTGCACGAAACCTTTGAAGACTGCCTTGCCGCCTTACAAGGGCGCCGCATTTTCGCGCTCACCACCAAAGGCCGCACCCGCCCCGACCAAGCCGAGTTTCAGCCGGGCGATGTTTTCCTGTTCGGCCCCGAAACCCGCGGCCTGCCGGCAGCAATCCTAGAAAGGCTACCTGAAAACCAAAAACTGCGCCTGCCCATGATGCCCGGCAGCCGCAGCATGAACCTTTCCAACACGGTGGCCGTGATGCTGTATGAAGCATGGCGGCAAAACGGCTACCAAGGCGGTATCTGACCGCCACCAACCCCATCCACTCAAGAAACGGAGTTTGTTTTGGCTAAATTGAAAAATGCCTTCTTTATCGGCATCACTGCCGCCATCGGTCTGTGCACCACCCTGATCAGCACTGCCGCCGCCGAGCCCAAAGCCGCGCCGGCCAAACCTGCCCCGCAGCAATACCACAGCCAGGGCAGCATTCATTTAGACGCCGTCGCCAAACCCGAACGGCTACACCAATCCGCCAACCGCAGCTACCGGGTACGCGGCGTGCGCTACACCCCGATGACCGACGTGCGCCAATTCAGCCAAACCGGCCGCGCATCCTGGTATGGCCGCCAATTCCACGGCCGCCTCACCGCCTCCGGCGAGCGTTACGACATGAACCTCATGACCGCCGCCCACAAAACCCTACCCATCCCCAGCTATGCCCGCGTAACCAACCTGTCCAACGGCAAAAGCGTGGTGGTGCGCATCAACGACCGCGGCCCCTTCCACAGCAGCCGCGTCATCGACGTATCCCAATCTGCCGCCCGCCAGCTCGGCTTCATCAACGCCGGTACCGCCAACGTGCGCATCGAACAAATCCTGCCCAACCAGGCACGCGCCGAAGCCGAAAACCAACAGCCCGCCGCCAAACCAGCCGGCAATATTTATGTGGATTTGCGCCGCTTCGACCAGCGCAAAGCCGCCTACGACTATGTCGTACAAACCACCACCCGCCTGCGCCACGCCAACAATACCAGCCAACAGGTATTCATGGTGCCGCAGCGCAACGGCGGCTTCCTCGTCCGTATGGGCCCGTTCACCCACCAAGACAAGGCCGATCAAACCAAGGCTGCGGTTACTACCGAACTGTAATCGCCAACTATCGGCAAACAGGCTACCTGAAAACGCAGCGCAGCGGAGTTTCTGCGCAGCTAAACTTTCAGGTAGCCTGTTTCTTATCCGCCGCCACTCAAAATATAGTGGATTAACAAAAATCAGGACAAGGCGGCGAACCGTAGGCAGTACACACGTTACGGCAAGGCAAGCCAACGCTGTACTGGTTTTTGTTAATTCACTATAGTTTAATCAAGAATAATTCTTGTCTTGCCAAATCATCCGGCTTATGATTAAATGTTATGGTATAATGTTTGAAAGGCAATTCATGAAACCCAATATCCACCCCGAAAACTACCGCACCGTCCTGTTTTTCGACAGCAGTGCCAACGAAGGCTGGCTCATCCGCTCCTGCGCCCCCACCAGCAACACCATGCAATGGAAAGACGGCAAAGAATACCCCGTATTCATGCTCGACACCTCTGCTGCATCCCACCCCGTTTATACCGGCCAGCAACGCGAGCACAGCAAACAAGGCCGTGCCAGCGCATTCAACCAACGCTACGGCAGCATAATTTCCGCTCTGAAAAAGGATAACTGAAATGCAAGTCCTCTCCTCGCTCAAAACTGCTAAAACCCGCCATCGCGACTGCCAAGTGGTACGCCGTCGGGGCAAAGTGTACGTAATCTGCAAAAGCAATCCCCGCTTCAAGGTTCGGCAACGTTAAAAGCAAATCTCGACTAAACAATAGGCTACCTGAAAGCCATTTCCGCGAAGCCAACACCTCTTTCGGCAACGCCCATTTTCCGATTCCGATTCAACACGCATAGGCCGTTGCCGAATCTAAGGTTTTTGCAAACCAGGCGTTGGCTTCGCGGAAACGGTTTTCAGGCAGCCTTTCTCCCACTGTGAAACCCAATCATGCCGTGGCATCAAACCGGCCACTATCCCGTCAATAAATCCAACCCCTCCCCGCAAAGCCCTCGTTTATTCCACCGCAAACGCGTATAATGCGCCACTTTTACTAAGTCATTCCTACGGGATAGACATGAGCGAGCAAACACCGTCAGAAAGCAGCGGCATCGGCAAAGCCATCAAGCGCTACCTGATTACCGGCCTCCTAGTCTGGCTGCCCATCACCATCACCCTGTGGGTGGTAACCTACATCGTTTCCACCACCGACCACCTCTTCAACCTGCTGCCCACCCAATGGCAGCCGGAGAGCTACCTCGGCTTCAACATCCCCGGCCTCGGCTTCATCCTGGCCATCGTTGTGCTGTTTGTAACCGGCGTGCTCGGCGCCAACGTGCTCGGGCGCAAAGTGATTGAAGGCTGGGATTCGCTCCTGGGACGGATCCCCGTGGTGAAATCCATCTACTCCAGCGTAAAAAAAGTGTCCGAGAGCCTGCTCTCCGACAACAGCCGCTCGTTCAAAACCCCCGTGCTCGTGCCGTTCCCGCAGCCCGATATTTGGACGATTGCCTTCGTATCCGGCAGCCTTTCCGAAGCATTGCAGCAAGGGCTACCTGAAAACGAAGAATACCTCTCCGTATACGTGCCCACCACGCCCAACCCCACCGGCGGCTACTACATCTTCGTGCGCAAACAAGACATCCGCCCCCTGGCCATGAGCGTGGACGAAGCGTTGAAATATGTGATTTCGCTGGGCATGGTGGCGCCGGATGAGCACAAAAACGGCAAATTGGCTGCTCCGGCCAAGCTGCCCGAGGCTACCGAATGATTTTTCAGGTAGCAGATTAGCTTGATAAATGGAAAACATTATGAGATCTAAATGGGTGCTAGTTGGTTTACTAAGTATTGCCAGCTACTCTTTTGCAGATAGCAATAAAACTATTAATGGTGTAGATTTTTTACAAATAGGTACTCCTAAATCTACAATTTTATCTAGAGCTAGGCAACTAGATGGGAAGCAACAAGCGACAAATGAAGACGAACATTCTTTTCACCCACCAGCTGATCCCATTATTTTTGAGAAAATTAAATT
Organism: Eikenella corrodens; assembly: GCF_003990355.1. Lineage (NCBI taxonomy): Bacteria > Pseudomonadati > Pseudomonadota > Betaproteobacteria > Neisseriales > Neisseriaceae > Eikenella > Eikenella sp. KCOM 3110. The sequence goes on from NZ_CP034670.1 coordinate 1,788,489, forward strand.
ACACAATTTAGAATTTGATTGGGTTAGTGTCTATTTTGAAAACAACCAACTATATCGTATGGAAATCTTCTATTCCCCATGGAAAATTAACAACGAAATGGGTGGTTTCTCATTTGACCAAAAAATTCACCATAACTTTCAAAATTTAATAGCAAATCTTAAAAACCAGTATGATTTTGGCAATGGTACAGAAACTGAAAAATTTGAAGGTGTTGGTGGTGATCATGCCTGCGATAGGCCTGTGATCATTAGAAATAAAATATGGAACATCCAAAGCGCTAGCCATATCATTGCTACCTATACTGAAACACAAATGATTGAGCTTACAAGTTATAGAGTATTGAGCATTAACGATGCCGCAACTATGGGTTGTCAATATCCAGCTGAAGCTAGCATCATTATTTATGATAAAAACATCAATAACCAAGTTTTACTACTCAATGATCAAAAACGATTAGAGTGGGAACAAAACAATCCAAACTAAACTATAAATTTATTTAAACTCCTATTTTCAGGTAACCTAAAATCCATTTTTCAATTAAGGAATAAATATGCGTACCAACTACTGCGGCCTCATTAGCGAGCAATACCTCGACCAAACCGTCACCGTCAAAGGCTGGGTGCACCGCCGGCGCGACCACGGCGGCGTGATTTTTATCGACCTGCGTGACCGAGAAGGCATTGTCCAAGTCGTGATTGACCCCGACACTCCCGAAGCGTTTGCGCTGGCCGATTCTGCCCGCAACGAATATGTTTTGAGCATCACCGGCCGCGTGCGCAACCGCCCCGAAGGCACCACCAACGACAAAATGGTGTCCGGCAAAATCGAGATTTTGGCCAAAGAAATCGAAATCCTGAACCCCGCCGCCACGCCGCCGTTCATGATTGACGACGAAAACATCAGCGAAACCGTGCGCCTGCAAAACCGCGTCATCGACCTGCGCCGCCCCGTGATGCAGCGCAATCTGCGCCTGCGTTATCAGGTAGCCATGGGCGTACGCCGCTATTTGGACGCGCAAGGCTTCATCGACATCGAAACGCCGATGCTGACCCGCTCCACCCCCGAAGGCGCACGCGACTACCTCGTGCCGAGCCGTGTGCATCCCGGCGAATTCTTCGCCCTGCCCCAATCGCCGCAACTCTTCAAACAACTGTTGATGGTGGCAGGCTTCGATCGTTACTACCAAATCACCAAATGCTTCCGCGACGAAGACCTGCGTGCCGACCGCCAGCCTGAATTCACCCAAATCGACTTGGAAACCTCGTTCCTGAACGAGGATGAAATCATGGACATCACCGAGGGCATGGCCAAACAGGTGTTCAAAGACGCGCTGGGCGTGGAACTGGGCGATTTCCCGCGTATGCCCTATTCCGAAGCCATGTTCTACTACGGCTCCGACAAGCCCGATATGCGCATCAGCCTGAAATTCACCGAGCTGACCGATTTGATGAAAACGGAAGAATTCAAAGTATTCCGTGGCGCAGCCGATATGAAAGGCGGCCGCGTGGTGGCTCTGCGCGTGCCCAACGGCGCGAAACTCAGCCGCAAGGAAATCGACGAATACACCCAATTTGCCGGCATCTACGGCGCGAAAGGCTTGGCCTACATCAAAGTCAATGATGTAACCAATTTGAGCAACGGCGAAAACAGCGGTTTGCAGTCGCCCATCGTCAAATTCCTGTCCGAAAGCAGCCTGCAGGAAATCATCAAACGCACCGGCGCGCAAAACGGCGACATCATCTTCTTCGGCGCGGACAAAGCCAAAGTAGTGAACGAAGCCATTGGCGCATTGCGGATTAAAATCGGCAAAGAGCACGGTGCGGAAAACGGCTACTTTGTGGACGAATGGAAACCACTGTGGGTGGTGGATTTCCCGATGTTCGAATACGACGAAGAAAACGACCGCTGGGCCGCCATGCACCATCCGTTCACCTCACCCAAACCCGGCCATGAAGACCTGATGGAATCCGACCCCGAAAACTGCCTGGCCCGCGCCTACGACATGGTTCTGAACGGCTGGGAAATCGGCGGCGGCTCCATCCGTATCCACCGTGCCGACATTCAGGAAAAAGTGTTCGCCGCACTGAAAATCACGCCTGAAGAGCAGCAGGAAAAATTCGGTTTCCTCTTGGACAACCTGAAATTCGGCGCACCGCCGCACGGTGGTTTGGCCTTCGGCCTCGACCGTTTGGTGGCCTTGATGGCGCAAGCCGAATCCATCCGCGATGTGATTGCCTTCCCGAAAACGCAACGCGCGCAAGACCTGCTGGTGGACGCCCCCAACCATGTGGACGAACTCCAACTGCGCGAACTGCACCTGCGCCTACGCCAGAAGCAAACCGAGCAGAAAGAAGCGTAAACTGCCAAACACACAGCCTGAAAACACCGCAGTTTTCAGGCTGTGTTTTATTCTGAACCATAGTGCTTGCAACTGTATTTCAGGATAGGCAAAGTCATAATGGCTACATATAGTGGATTAACAAAAATCAGGACAAGGCGGCGAGCCGCAGACAGTACACACGTTACGGCAAGGCGAGACAACGCCGTACTGGTTTTTGTTAATTCACTATACCAAGCAAACCAACACCACAGGAAAAAAATTAATACTTTGGTTATGGTGCTCGCTTAGAGTACAATACCCACAGCAAACTGCTGTTATATAAAATATTAACTCCCAACCTATGAAATGCCCCTTCTGCCACCATAACAACACCCAAGTAATCGACTCCCGGCTGCTGGAAGAACAAAACAGCATCCGCCGCCGTCGCCGCTGCGCTGCCTGCGACCGCCGCTTCAGCACCTACGAAACCGTAGAGCTGCGGATGCCGCAGATTATCAAAAACAACGGCGAGCGCGTTATGTTTGATCCGCTCAAACTGCAAACCAGCCTGCAACGCGCCCTGCACAAACGCCCTATTTCCGCCGAAGCCATCGAACACACCGTGCACGAAATTGAAGAGTGCCTGTATAAAACCGGCAGCAAAGAAGTGCCCTCTCGCCTGATTGGCGAATTGGTGATGGAACGGCTTGCCAAGCTCGACCAAGTGGCGTATGTGCGCTTCGCCTCCGTGTATAAAAGCTTTAAAGACGTGGCCGAATTTACCCGTACCGTAGCCGGACTGGAACGCACCGACCATTCCTAGCCTCATCCCCGCAATGCTGCGCAAAATCCTGCAAACCCGCTGCGCCATGCAGCCCGTTTTGCTATACTGCGCTCCGTTTACGTTTACTGACTCCAAGGAAAACCCATGAATCACTCCCGCACATCCCTCCTCCTGCTTGCCCTTTCAGGCAGCCTCTTGTTAGCCGGCTGCAACCAACAGGCCGAAACCTCCGTGGTTGCCCCCAGCGCCAGCGAAGTAGCCGCTGCTTCCGCAACTGCTGCCGCATCTGCCGCCGCACAAAATCCCAGCCAAACCCTGGCTACCGAAGACGGCGTCATCAGCCTCACCGTAAACGGCCATTTTGAAGACAAACTAGCCGAAGCCGCCCAATATGTCGACGGCGCCGACAGCAACAAACCCAGCCTGCTGCAATACGACGCCGACCAAGACATCACCATCACCGTCAGCAACTTCGGCGCTCCCAAGCAGCCGGCCGAAGCCTACTTCGCCAAACTGAACGAAAGCCTGAAAGCCGACCAAAGCCTGAAAGACACCGCCGTAGACACCCCTGCCGACCAGCGCATGGGCTACCGCTTCAGCCACGGACAAGACGATAACGCGCTCAACGAAAGCTGCGTAGCCGTGTATGCCAAAAACCTCTATACCGTCTGCGCCGCCAGCAGCACCGCCTCCCTCCCCGAGCTGGATGCCCTGCTGAAAAACCTCACGGTAAAACAATAAACCTCATACCAAACAATCCGCCGAGCTGCCAAAGCCCAGCGGATTTTGTTTGCTTGCCCGTATTACCGTTTTGCTTGTTGCCATATAGCTATAGTGAATTAACAAAAACCAGTACGGCGTTGGCACGCCTTGCCGTAACGTGTGTACTGTTTGCGGCTCGCCGCCTTGTCCTGATTTTTGTTAATCCACTATATAAGCAAGCCAGCTTAATTTCCGCCACAGCGGCGGCCTGCCCTGTCGCACCGGCTGCGGCTACCTGAAAACCAAGAACCATGCTTTTCAGGTAGCCTGAATCTGCTACTTCAAAATCACATTCACCAACACTTCTTTCATCAAAAAGCCCATCACGCCCAGGCCAAGCACAAAAAACAGCACGGCCATGCCGAATTTGCTGGCGCCGGATTTTTTGCCCAAGTCCCAAATAATGAAGCCGATGAAGATAACCAGCACGCTGAGGCCGATTTTCATACCCCAGGCGGAAAGTTGGGCTTCGGTCATGATGTTTCCTTTTTAATTAAGATGGTGTGAAGGGCGCATTATATCGCTAAAGTTTGTGCAAGGCAGCGGGGCGGCAACAGGCTACCTGAAAGATACGCATCATGCGTTTTCTTTCAATATCTCGCGCCAGCGGGCTACCTGAAACCTCACCTGATCCGGTGCGGTGCCGCCCAAGTGGTTGCGGGCGTTCAGGCTGCCTTCGGGGGTGAGCACTTCATAAACATCGTTTTCAATCAATGTGCTGAAGCCTTGCAGCACGGTGATCGGCAGGTCTTCCAGCCCGCAGCCTGCCTGTTCGGCGTGGCGCACGGCTTGGGCGACGGCTTCGTGGCTGTCGCGGAAGGGCAGGCCTTTTTTCACCAGATAATCGGCCAAATCGGTGGCGGTGGCGAAGCCTTGCAGCACGGCGGCGCGCATGGCTTCGGGCTTCACGGTGATGCCGCGCATCATATCGGCGTAAATCCGCAGCGTGTCGATGAGCGTGTCCACCGTGTCAAACAGCGGCTCTTTGTCTTCCTGATTGTCTTTGTTATACGCCAGCGGCTGGGATTTCATCAGCATTATCAGGCCGGTGAGATGGCCGATGACGCGGCCGGATTTGCCGCGCACGAGTTCGGGCACGTCGGGGTTTTTCTTCTGCGGCATGATGGACGAACCGGTGCAGAAGCGGTCGGCGATGTCGATGAAGCCGAAGCGGGGCGACATCCACAAAATCAGTTCTTCGGACAGGCGGCTCAAATGCACCATCACCAGCGAGGCGGCGGCGGTAAATTCGATGGCGAAGTCGCGGTCGGACACGGCATCGAGCGAGTTTTGGCAGATTTGCTCGAAGCCCAACAGCGCGGCGGTGGTTTCGCGGCGGACGGGGAAGGTGGTGCCGGCCAGCGCGGCAGCGCCCAGCGGCATGCGGTTGGTGCGGCGGCGGCAGTCGGCCATGCGTTCGTCGTCGCGGCCGAACATTTCCACATAGGCGAGCAGGTGGTGGCCGAAGCTGACGGGCTGGGCTACCTGAAGATGCGTGAAGCCGGGCATGACGGTGGCGGCGTTTTGCTCGGCCAAATCGAGCAGGGCAGCCTGCAAATCTTTAATCAGGCGGCGGATGGCGGAGATTTCGTCGCGCAGCCATAGGCGGATGTCGGTGGCGACTTGGTCGTTGCGGCTGCGGCCGGTGTGCAGGCGTTTGCCGGCATCGCCGATTTTGTCGGTGAGGCGGCGTTCGATGTTCATGTGCACGTCTTCCAAATCAAGCGACCATTGCAGGCAGCCTGCTTCGATTTCGGCTTGGATTTCGGCCATGCCGTGCCGGATGTCGGCCAAATCCTGCGCGGAGAGCACGCCGGCTTCGTGCAGCATCTGCGCGTGCGCGAGCGAGCCTTGGATGTCCCAGCGGGCAAGGCGTTGGTCGAAACCAATCGAGCCGGTGTATTGTTTGACGAGTTCGGACACGGGCTCGTTGAAGCGGCCGGACCAGGTTTTGTTGTCGGTGGTCATGATGGGGTTCCTTTGTATGAAGTTGGGGGATAGGATGGGGTGCAGGCTGCTTTTGCTATCCGGGATAAAGGGCAGCCTTATTATTCGCTGATGGCGCAGAATAATTCATATTTCAGGCTTTCGGAAAATTCGTCTTCGTTTTCAATAATGGACGTAACCATTTTCAGCAACAATTCTTTTGAAATTTTACTTTCGGCAAGCCACACCACGATATTTTCCATTTCAAGCACGAATTTCCTAATGCAATAATCGTAACCGTTTATTTCCAGAAAATATGCGCCTAAAACCAGGCTGGAACGTTTGTTGCCGTCGCAGAAAGCATGTAATTTATTGATGGAATATACCAAATGGGCGAGTTTTTCTTCAAAGGTCGGATAATACAGGTCGTTTTGTATATGTGCCAATGCACTCTCCAGCCTGCCTTCCCCGTCAGGATAAATGCCGTCCAGGCCTCCCGATTTCTCAATAATCCATTTATGGGTTTGCACGGCGTGATAAACATCGAAATAAAAAACAGGTATTTCCGACATTTACCGCTCCTTCAAGCGTTTCAATACGGCCATGGTTTCTTCGGTATCTTCCAACTGTTCCTGCAAAGAGCGGCTTTTCTCCCCCAAGAACCGGTCGAAATCGCCCGTTGGGATTTCTTGGATATAGCACGCCAGTTTTTCGTGCAATGCCTCCCTGAACCCCAAATCCCTGCTCGACATTTTTACCCTGGCATCCATAATAAACGGCTGAAGATAGGGGTTGTCGGCAGCTTCTTCTATTAATTTGTCCAATTCTCCGGGCAGCAGTTTCCTACCCAACTGCTCCGACTGTTTTTTCAATTCCGCCACCAATCCGTTTTCGAGGCTGCCGATTGCCTTTAAAACTTCCGAATACATGGTGTCCCGTGTTTTGTCCTTTGCGGCCAGATTTAATATTTTTTTATATTCTTTCGTGTTTTCACAAAATACGGCCTGATAAATTTTGTCGGTATAAACGGCATATTTATGGTTGCCCATTTCCAAAAAATCCCTCAGGGCATCGGTAAACTGCTTGCGGTAGCTTTCTTCCATGTAGGCTGACGGCAGATAGTCGCTGTCGCGCTGGTTGATAAACTTGGTGCTGCCGCCGGATTTTTTGGCAATCACATCAATAACGATATCGAGCATCCGGCTGCGGATGGCCTTTGCTTGTTCGCTCTCGGTAACCAGCATGGCGAGATTGAGTACGGCTCGGAAGGAAAAAATACCAAGAATGGAAGCCTTCGTGCCGATGGTAGCGACATTTGTGTCGCCACCATGAGCTAGTTTAATGTTTTTCAGAGAATTTCCGCGCAACACCCGGTAACCGTTCCTTTTCAGTTCATCGCTATATTTTTCGATATAGCGTTCAATTGTCCTTTCATCTACATCCAAAATAACAGCAACCTGCTGCTTGGTAAAAACGGTTTCGCCTTCAAAGCCCAAGCCGCCAAGCTGCAAGCTGTTTTCCAGTTCGCTCACGGCATATTGGTTATTCAGAATATTGCTGCGCGCGACAAGGGAGGTGGTCAAATCTCGGCTCATTGCTCCGTCCTTATGTTCAAAATGTCTTCGCACCGATGATTGGCGAATTATGGCTGCCTCAGTCCGGTAAGTGCGCGGGTTTCAGGTAGCCCCGAGCATGGGTTGCCCGAACCGCGGCTATCTCACGATTTATATTGCAGCTTTTGGATAATGGCAAGCCGTTCGGCTTCGTTTTCCGCGTCTATCAGGCTTTGCAGGATTTTCGGCAGGCGTTTGCCGTGCGGCAGGGTGAAGACGGGGAGGGACAGTGAGTAGTATTTGGCGTTATTGATGATTTCAGTCTGCTCATCCAAATCGGCAAGGGCTTGCTCCATTTCGGCCAATGTGGCTTCCACTTGTTCGTCTGTGGCATTGTCGGGCAGTGGTGTGAGCACGATTTCGGTAAGCTCGGGCATGTCATTGGCTTGTATGGTGAGGTAGGCGGACATGAATTCGATGCTTGGGTAGCTTAAGTTATGCCAAGCATAAAATGCTTCTTTACGGTAACGCGGCTTGTTCGTGCCATTGAGCGGAGTTTCACTGAATTTAGTGTGGATAAACAGGCCTTTGGGGCTGAGCGTGAGCTTGGGGCGGCGGTCGATCAGGGTGTAGAAGAACGGAATGAGGAAAGCTGTCAGAAAGATGATGCCCAGTACGACAAAAGCGGAAGGAATACTGTCGAACGGCAGCAAAAGCAGCGTGATGGCAATGGTGGTACAAGTGGAAAGCGGCAGAGCTAGGCGGCGTAAAACAGCTAGGGGGCTGTTGTATAAGGTGTATTCGTTGGCGGGCATAGCAGTCTCTTTTTATGGAAATAATGGAAATAAATAGCGTTTCAGGTAGCCTTATTTGTTGCCCTCCGGCACAACTACTCTATCTTCACATAATTCACGGCCAACACTTCAATCTCCTCCCGGCCTTCCGGCCCATGGAACACGATTTCGTCGCCTTCGCTGGCTTTGAGCAGGGCGCGGGCGAGTGGGGAAGTCCAGGAAATCTTGTGGCGGGCGGTGTCGATTTCGTCCACGCCCACGATGCGCACGGTTTGCTCTTCGCCGTTGCCGCGCAGCAGCTCCACGGTGGCGCCGAAAAAGATTTGGTCGGTGGCCTCACGGGTTTCGGGGTCGACCACTTGCGCCGCTTCCAGCCGTTTGGTGAGGAAGCGGATGCGGCGGTCGATTTCGCGCATGCGGCGCTTGCCGTAGAGATAGTCGCCGTTTTCGCTGCGGTCGCCGTTGCTGGCGGCCCAGTTGACGATTTGCACGATTTCGGGGCGCTCTTTGTTCACCAGCTGGTAGAGCTCGTCTTTCAATGCCTGCCAGCCGACTGGGGTAATGTAGTTGGGGGTGGTGTTGCTCATGATGGCTTTCAAATTTGTTCAAATGTGCGGATGAAGGTTTCAGGTAGCCCTGCGGTTTAAATGCCCGCCGTCGCCGGCATGCAGTTTGGCCAGCAGCCACAGCAGCACCAGGCCGAAGGTGGCCAGCGACAGGTAGGTGTAGCTGAAGGCCTGTTCCAGCAGCGCGCCGGTTTCGCCCACGGCGGCACGGTACGCACCCAAAATCACGGCGGCCACGGCAATGCCGATGCCGATGCCCACCTGTTGCACCACGCTGAGCATGGTCGAACCCGCGCTGGCTTCTTCGTTCGATAAATCGCCGACGGTGAGGGTGTTGATGGCGGTAAACATCAAGGATTGGCACAGGCCGAAGCAGGTGGCCAGCAGCATATAAAACGTTATCGAGCTGTGCGAATCGAGCAGCGACAGCGCAGCCACCACGGCCGACATGGCCACAGCCACGCCCAAGAGCGTGCCTTTATAGCCGAAGCGCACCAGAATCGGCGCAGTAAACGGCTTCATCAAAATCGAGCTCAACGCCACCGGCGCAAGCATCCAGCCCGCCATTTCGGCATTGTAGCCAAAGGCTACCTGAAGCATCAGCGGCACCAGGAAAGGGATGCCGGAAGAGAGCACGCGGAACATCAAATTGGCAGCCAGCCCGACGCTGAACGTGTGCACCCGGAACAGCGAAAGCGGCAGCAGCGGATTTTTAGCCCGCCGCGCATACGCGGCATACAGCCACATGGCCGCCGCGCCCAACCCGATAACTGCTAGGGCGCGGCGGCCGTTGTGCAGGTTTTCCGCCGCCAGCTCCAGCCCGTAGGTAATCCCCACCAGGCCGCCGGCAAACAGCAGAAAGCCCAACCAATCCAAGGGCTGCACGGCGGCCCGCACATTGGGCATATAGCGTCCGGCAATGGCGATACCGAACAGGCCGATGGGGATATTGATGAAGAAAATCCAGTGCCAAGAAAGATTTACCGCCATCCAACCGCCCAAAATCGGCCCGACGATGGGGCCGATGAGGCCGGTCATCGACATCAAATTCCATGCCGCCACCAATTCCGACTTAGGCACGGTGCGGATAATCGCCAGCCGCGCCAACGGCAGCATCAGTGCGCCGCCCGCGCCCTGCAGTATCCGCGCGGCCACCAGCCAATCCAGCGTGGGCGACACGGCGCAGGCCACCGAACCGAGCACGAATACCGTCACCGCCAGCCGGAACACATTAAGCGTGCCCAACCGGTCGGCCAGCCAGCCCGAGAGCGGAATCAGTGCGGCTACGGTAAGCGCATAGCTGATGATAGCCAGCTCCATTTGCAGCGGTGATTCGCGCAGGCTTGCCGACATCACCGGCAACGCGGTATTCAAAATGGTGGCGTCCAGCGACTGCATAAACAGCGCCATCGCCGCCGTCCAGGCCAAGCCTTTTTGTTGCGGGGTCATCATGGAATGGGAATGTACGTTCTATCGTTAGTATCGGATGTGAGGCTACCTGAAAACGGGAAAACAGATTTTCAGGTAGCCCCTGCCCGGCAGCCGCCACCCCGGCCTAAAGCCGGAAACAGGCCGAAACCGCGCACCCTGTTTCAGATAACCGCCAATTTTACAGGAAAATACAAGTTTTCCTTTATTTATCCCGCCATCTTTATTTACAATGAACTGTTTTTAGCAAAACTGCAAAAAAATTTACTGAAAAGGGAGTTTCAAAAGCCATGCAGATTACCGACTTACTCGCGTTCAGCGTGAAAAACAAAGCATCCGACTTGCACCTCTCCGCCGGCCTGCCACCCATGATCCGCGTGCACGGCGACGTGCGCCGCATCAACCTGCCGGAAATGAGCGCCGAAGAAGTGGGCAACATGATCGCCTCCATCATGAACGACCACCAGCGCAAAGACTACCAACAACGGCTGGAAACCGACTTTTCCTTCGAGCTGCCCAACATCGCCCGTTTCCGTGTGAACGCATTCAACACCGAACGCGGCCCGGCCGCCGTGTTCCGTACCATTCCCAGCAAAGTGCTCACGCTGGAAGAATTGAACGCGCCCAAAGTGTTCCAAAAAATTTCCGACCAACCGCGCGGCCTGGTGCTGGTAACCGGCCCTACCGGTTCCGGCAAATCCACCACCCTGGCGGCGATGATCAACTACATCAACGAAAATCATCATCACCACATCCTCACCATCGAAGACCCGATCGAGTTTGTGCACGAAAGTAAGCAGTGCCTGGTGAACCAACGCGAACTGCACCAACATACCCACAGCTTTGCCAACGCCCTGCGCTCCGCACTGCGTGAAGACCCGGATATCATCCTGGTGGGTGAGATGCGCGACCCGGAAACCATCGGCTTGGCGCTCACCGCTGCCGAAACCGGCCACTTGGTATTCGCCACCCTGCATACCACCGGTGCCGCCAAAACCGTGGACCGTATTATCGACGTGTTCCCCGCCGGCGAAAAAGAGATGGTGCGCTCTATGCTTTCCGAATCACTGCGCGCCGTGATTTCGCAAACCCTGCTCAAAACCAAAGACGGCAAAGGCCGCGTGGCCGCGCACGAAATCCTGATTTCCACCGCCGCCGTGCGCAACCTGATCCGCGAAAACAAAATCGCCCAAATCGGTTCTGCCCTGCAAACAGGCCAGGCGCATGGTATGCAGACGCTCGACCAATCCCTGCAGTCACTGCTCAAACGCGGCATTATCAGCATCGATGCCGCCCGCGCCAAAGCGCAGAACCCCGACCAACTCGTCTAAACCGACAATCGTACAAGGGAAAACATCATGTCAAACGATCAGCACAAACAAAACTTGGCCGAGCTGCTCTCCGAAATGGCCAACCAGGGTGGCGATATGCCGCCCGAGCCTACCCCCGTTTCCTCTGCCATGATGCCGAATGGCGATTTAGCCGCCGTGGAAAGCCGGCTGGCCGCCGGCACGCTCGATATTCCTCCGCTGCCCGATTTGCCCGAAAGTGCATTCGGCGAGCCGGAGTTGATCGAGCCCGATTTCGTGGCACAGCCTATCACCCCGCCCGCACAGCCGGTACAACCGCGAACAGCAAAGCAGATACAGCAGCCGAAACTCAAATCCAAATACGCCGCCGCCCTCGCCCCCAAAGCTGCCCAGCCGATGCAAGCCCCGGCCAAACCGGCTCAGCCTGTTCCGCAGCAACCCGCACCGACACAAGCGCAACCCCAACCGAAGCCCGCTCCACAACTCCAAGCAGCCCCGCAACAGCCTGCTGCCAGACCCGTACCGGCCGTACCCAACCACCCGCCGCTGCATGCCGAGCCCGCGCAGCCAGTCGGCCACGGCCCGAATCAGCACTTAACCCGTGAGCGCGCCAAACTGCACCCGCTGCTGGAAAAAATGGCTGACGAATCGCTCAAACGCAATGCTTCCGATATCTTCATCAGCAGCAACTTCCCGCCTTCGTTCAAAATCGACGGCACGTTGGTGCCGATCCCGGTGAAACCGCTCACCGAAGAAGAAGCCGCACAAATCGTTTATTCCACCTTCAACGACGAGCAAAAAGCCAAATTCCCGGTAGAGTGGGAGCTGAACTATTCCCTGCAATCGCAAAACGGCATCCGTTTCCGTGTGAACGCCTACCACGAGCAAGGCCGCATCGGCTTGGTAATGCGCCGCATCACCACCAACATCCTCACCATCGACGACCTGCGACTGCCGCAAGTACTCAAAGAGCTCTCCATGCGCAAGCGCGGCCTGATTATCCTGGCCGGCCCCACCGGTTCCGGCAAATCCACTTCGCAGGCCGCGATGCTCGACTGGCGTAACAAACACTCCGCCGGCCACATCGTAACCATCGAAGACCCGATCGAGTATATCCACAGCCCGATCAAGAGCATCATCACCCAACGCGAAGTCGGCCTCGACACCCACAGCTGGGGCGCGGCCGTACAAAGCGCCATGCGTCAGGCGCCCGACGTAGTCTGCGTGGGTGAGGTGCGTAACGAACACTCCATGGAATATGCCCTGCAACTGGCGCAAACCGGCCACTTGTGCTTCTTCACCATCCACGCCACCAACGCCAGCCAAACCGTTGAGCGTATTATGAACTTGTATCCCGAAGAGCGGCATCAGCAGATTCTGATGGACTTGGCGCTGAACCTGGTGGCCATTATCGGCCAGCGCCTGGTGCTGAAAAAAGGCGGCAAAGGCCGAAACGCCATCATCGACCTGCTCATCAACACCCCCGCCATGCAGGACCACGTGTTCAAAAACGAGCTTTTGGAAGCCCGCGAACTGATGGAACGCGCTGAAGACGACGGCATGCAAACCTTCGACCAAGACTTGTTCCGCCTCTACATCAACGGCGAAATCGACTACGACGAAGCCCTGCGCCAGGCCGAATCCGCCAACGACTTGCGCCTGCGCATCAAGCTCTACGAAGAAGGCCGCGAAAGCACACATATCTTCGAACGCGTAAACGATTTGAACCTGATGTAAACAGCTACCAAAGGCTGAGAGAGGCTACCTGAAAAACACCCGACGGATTTTCAGGTAGCCTCTACCGTTTTCATATCAATAGGCAGACTGTCTTAATACCTTGCCTTTTCTCGCCAAATACCTACTATTTCATACCAGATGGCGAGTTGATGAGTACAAATAGCACAGCAGCGTGCACCCATACTGAAAAAATACAATCATTTAACTACTCCCACCCTTGTAACCAAAACTTTCAGGTAGCCTCTACACCATCCGCCAACACATCATGAATACCACCTACTCCACCGAATACCGCCGCGGCCTCTACTGCGTCATCGGCTGCTACCTGATTTGGGGCTTCTTCCCGCTCTACTGGCTGCCCCTGGTCGGCCAGCCCATCGACGCCGGGCAGCTGATGGCACACCGTATCGTATGGGCATCGCTGCTCGCCATCGGCGCGGTGGCCTGCTTGCCTTCCGCCCGCACCCTGCTCGCACAAGCCGTCAAAAGCCGCCAAACCCTCACCGCCTTCGCCGTCTGCTCCACCCTATTGGCGGCAAACTGGCTGCTCTATTTGGCCGCCATCACCCAACGGCAGGTATTGCAAGCCAGCCTGGGCTACTTCATCGCACCACTCGCCAGCATCTTCTGCGGCCGCCTGTTTCTGCGCGAAGCCCTGCGCCCGCTGCAAATCGGCGCGATTCTGTTGGCCATCGTGGGCGTGGTGTGGCTTTCCGCATGGGGCGGGCAGATGCCTTGGATTGCACTGGGCATCGGCGTGAGCTGGAGCATATACGGCCTGTTGCGCAAACTCGCCCCGCTGCCCGCCCTGCCCGGCTTCACGCTGGAAACCCTGATGCTGCTGCCCTTTGCCCTCCTGTATCTGGGCTGGCACTATCGGCACGGCAGCCTGGTTTTCGCCCAACTGCCGCCCCTGCCCCTGGTCATCGTAATCGGCAGCGGCGCCGCCACCATGATTCCGCTGCTGCTGTTTGCCGCCGCCGCACAACGCATCCGCCTCACCACCATCGGCATACTGCAATATCTTTCCCCCAGCCTGCAATTCCTGCTCGGCCTCACCGCCTTCCACGAGCCGTTCAGCCGTATGCAGTTTGCCGGTTATTTGTGGGTATGGGCAGGCGTGGCACTGTTTGTGTGGGGCGCACGTAAAACAAAGGCTACCTGAAAACCGCTGCACCGATTTTCAGGTAGCCTCAATCTTGAGCCGATTCCAAGCATGCTTACATTCGGATTTCAAGTGCAACACTCAGATACTGGCGGTTGGAACAGATTCAAGAATAAAACACTTGGCGTTTCGCAGCCAAGTGTTTTTCTTGGCCGGTGGTTCAACTCATCTTGCACCCTGCGTATCTCCCGATCACTGATGTTTCGGAAATCGGTTTGTTTGGGGAAGTATAGTGGATTAACAAAAATCAGAACAAGGCGGCGAGCCGCAGACAGCACACACGTTACGGCAAGGCGAGACAACGCTGTACTGTTTTTTGTTAATTCACTATACTTGCTGAAATGATAAAGATAGGTTTAACAATTCAAGATACAAAACAAAAGGAAAGCCCTATGGCACATCAACTCAATAAAGGCAAAATCCGTGATAACGCATTCAAAGCGCTGATGCGCTCCAATCTGTTCCGGCACAAAACGGAACGCAAAAAGAAAGGCAAAGGCAGCTACAACAGGCAGGCAGCCAAAAAATGGCGGGACGGTTTTGAACAACCGCCCCGTTTTGATTTGTATCGCTACACTGACAACCACCTCAGCCCTCCCTGCCCGCCTCCCATTCCGTGCAGGTAGCTTTTTCAACGCTCCATGTTTTGTAATGTGCCAACATCGCCACACCGCCTTGCCACCGATGCAAACCATCCGTTTTTAAGCATTATCAACTATCTATTTATCATTTTATATCCAGCCGTTGAAAAATAGCTTGTTTGAAATTCCGCTGATTCGTACCATCAATATCCCTATTAAATCCGCTCATTCCGACATACCCACTGGCCGTCAAAAACAAATATTAAAGAACTGGGGAAAATAAAACCCTATACAAATGAATATATTTTTCAATTATTGACCACACTCTATTATATTTTGTTTGGAAATTGGTTATAGTTACAACTGCAAACCCTTTTACCTCAACCCAACATGAGAAGGAGGAGAAATGTCTCAATCTACTGCAAAAGAAACGCTGAATCCGTTCAAAATCGCCCGCAAACAGGTAAAAACCGCCTGCGACCGACTCAATGCCGACCCTGCGGTATATGAAATCCTGAAAAACCCTCAACGTGCCTTGGAAGTCAGCTTCCCCGTCAAACTCGACAACGGCACGGTCAAAACCTTTACCGGCTACCGTTCGCAACACAACAACGCCGTCGGTCCCTACAAAGGCGGCGTGCGTTTCCATCCCAATGTAAATTTTGACGAAGTCAAAGCCCTGTCAATTTGGATGACCATCAAATGCTGCGTTGCGGGCATTCCTTACGGCGGCGGCAAAGGCGGCATTACCTTGGATCCGCGCGATTATTCAGAAGCCGAGTTGGAACGCATTTCCCGCGCTTACGCCGAAGCCATTTCCCCACTCATCGGCGAAAAAATCGATATTCCCGCCCCTGATGTGAACACCAACGGCAAAATCATGTCGTGGATGGTCGATGCCTACGAAAATATCGTTAAAAAATCCGCCCCGGGTGTGTTCACCGGCAAACCGGTCGAATTCGGCGGCTCTTTGGCGCGTACCGAAGCAACGGGTTACGGCGTGAACTTCGCCGCCGTCCAAGCTTTGGAAAAACTCGGTAAAGACGTGAAAGGCGCAACCTACGCCATTCAAGGTTTCGGCAATGTGGGCTATCACACAGGTTATTACGCACATAAAGCCGGTGCAAAAATTGTTGCCGTTTCCACCGTCGATGTCGCCATTTACAATGAAAACGGCTTGGATATGGAAGCCCTGTTCAAAGAGTATCAAACCAACGGCTTTATTACCAACAAAGCGGGTTACGGTAAGGAAATCAGCAACGCCGAGCTTTTGGCACTGGATGTGGACGTACTTGCCCCATGTGCTTTGGAAAACCAACTGACTTCCGAAAACGCCGGCAAAGTCCGTGCCAAAATCGTGGTTGAAGGTGCAAATGGTCCGACTACGCCCGAAGCCGATGCCATCCTGCGTCAAAACGGCGTATTGGTCGTGCCCGATATTCTGGCGAACTGCGGCGGCGTGGTGGTTTCCTATTTCGAATGGGTGCAAAACCTGCAAGGCTATTATTGGGAATTTGACGAAGTTCAGGAAAAAGAAACCGTCGTCCTGCGCCGCGCGTTCCGTGATATTTGGAATTTGGCGCAAGAGTATGACGTGGATCTGCGTACCGCGTCTTACATGATGAGTATCCGTCGTGTTGAAAAAGCAATGAAGCTGCGCGGTTGGTATTGATGGATTAGTCGGATGAACAAAGGCCGTCTGGAATTTCAGGCGGCCTTTTTGTCGACCGGAAGATACAATTAATTTAAATACTTCACGCCACAGCCATAAAAATAATGCAGTGGCCGGAAACATAAAACAGGCGGAAAATCCATTCTTCGGCGGCAATATTGCCGGGTAACTATTTGTCCAAACAATATTATCGTCCCGAAGGCAGCCTGCACCCTTGGAGAAACTGCAAACATGGGTGCAGGCTGCTTTGGAGCGTTGAACCCTTTAAAAAGCAGCCTGCACTTACTGTTTTCCAAGTGCAGGCTGCTTTCGGCAAAATTCGAACCTTGGTTGCCCCAAGCCCACAGCCAAGTACCGCCGCGCAACGCATCCGCCTTCCACGAACCGTTCAGCCGTATGCAGTTTGCCGGTTATCTGTGGGTATGGGCAGGCGTGGCGCTGTTTGTGTGGGGCACACGTAAAACAAAGGCTACCTGAAAACCGCTTTACCGATTTTCGGGTAGCCTCACATGAGCAGATTCCAAGCCTGCGCTATAGTTGGTTTCCAAACCACACTACATAACCGATGGCAAGCAACAGCAACACGATTGCCAGCCAAGTAATCGGCGAGACTTTCAGCTCTTTGTAGCGCAAACCGATTGCCTTGCGGGCTCGGTAACGCAGGAAAAACGGCAAAAGGGCGTAGGCAAACATCGCGCCCACCGCCAGCCAAAATAAGATTTGCCCCGCTAGCAGCGGTAACGAACCCAACACGCCCATCATCCAAGCAAACAAGGCAAGCAGTGCGGGTATGCCGAGTGTGTATGCCCATATCCGCCGAGCCTGACCCCAATGCACCGGTTGCTTGATGATTTGATAATTCGTGCCGGAGAGCATGGTCGGTTCTATCGACAAAACCCGCGCGCTATACAGCGGAATCAGCGGTACCCACAATGCCACAATCCACGCCGTGGTGATGTACGTGCCGTCCGGCTCATAATCGCATTCGCCGACAAACGTGGTGCCGAAGCCGTTGAGTGTGAACATACTTTCCCTTTCTTTCGTTTTAACTGATTAACCCATGGGCTACCTGAAAACCGCTTTGCCGATTTTCAGGTAGCCTCAAATATCGTTACTGCCTTATCCGTTCATGCCGCCGAAGGACATTTCTTTGTCTTCGTCCACTTCGATGGTGAGCGTGTGTCCGCCGAAATAATCGGGCTGTTCGGTGGATAAATCGATGCTGAAATCGCTGACGGTTTTGTCGTCAAAATCCACCCATAGGGATATGCCGGATAGGCGGATGCTGTTGATGACGGCCTGCCTGTCCGTTTCGGCCGTCAAAACCGTGCCGTCATACAGGACGGCTTTGCCTTTTTGTGCGATTTCTTGAGCGGCCCAATCGTTGAACACATCGATAAAATCTTCGTAATCGAGTGCGAAATCAATAATCTTTTTGCGGTTCTTTTCAATCCATTTCAGCACCGCTTCAATCTTTTTATACGGGATTTTGTTTTTGAACAGCTTTTCCACGGCGGCGGGGTCGTAAAGCGTGTCTTCGTCGCCGTCGTATTTGTCTAACAATTCGTCGGCATCCAACACGACGGGGACGGCGTTGCCCCAAAGCGTTGCCTCGGCAACCAAGCCGTCATATCCGTCTGACAAGGCGAAGCGTTGTTGCAGCAGGCTTTCGGCAGGGGCTTTGGGCTGCGGTGTTTCACCCGGCGCGGCATAGCCTTTGGCTTTTTTGGATTGGATGAGCTTGGCGGCATCTTTTTCGCATTCTTCCGTGCTGGCAAAGATTTTGGTTTTGCTCTGCCCTTTCGTGCCGATGCGCCCGAAGGTAACCGTGTGGCTGTTGCCGTCGATATTGATTTGCCAGAATTTTTCGGATTGTTCATTGCGGTATTCGAGATAGGCCGTATTGCCGCCCTTCGCGGTTGGGGCTACCTGAAAATCTTGGGTTTCGGGTTGTTTGGGACATGCATCGCCTTGCCGCCCCTGCTCACAGATTTGTTTGGCTTCCTGATATTCCGCGAAACTTTCTTTTGCCAAACGGGTGTGGCCTTTAAATTTTCTGGCTTTGTAATGATCGGCCAGTGCTTTTTCCGATTGGTCTAGAAAAATCGTTACCAAGGCATGATATATCAGGCAGGTTAATGACTCGCCGAGAAAAGTAGTACTCTCTTTCTCACATTTGGCGGCAAAATTCTGTGATGTAACCTGTATAAATGTAAAAATGAAATCCTTATCTGAATCTAGTTTCTTCTCAATAGCGGCCAAGTCCAAATTGGCATCATTCAATGCACCCGCCAAAATATTGCACCCCTGAGAAGACAATTCTTCTTTTGTCATTTTAACTTGATAATTTTCCGACAGTTCTTTGATATAGCTATGATATTTTTCGGTTTCAATAAATTTTCTGACATCCAGGCTGTTTATCATTTCAAATGCTCCGCCGATAGACTATTTATAAGTTTAGAATGGGGTTAGTTTTTGTAGGATGATGATTTATGCCTGCATAGTTTTTCAGGCAGCCTGAAAACCATATAGGCAGTAGAATTTTGCAGGTCAGGATTCCTGAACCCGACATTTTCAGCATATAAGGTTTGTCGGATACGGGTACCCAGCATACCGGCTGTTATCTTGATAAATAGAAAGAAACTCTATAATCAGAATGCCTTATAAATATAGTAAAATTCCTGCTTCCACCTTTTTGACTTGCGGGATGATCCTTGTAGATAAATCCGACTATATAATACAACTCTCCATCTTCCTCCCAACCTTTTTTTACGGAAATATTATATTGCTTAATATCGTAAGATTTATTTACGGCCGTATTGACAGCCAAATAGATCGGATAGCTTAATTCACTATCTATAGTCAGACTGGGGCTATATCGTCTGATTTGTATATCATTTGCCATACATATGCCTGAATAAAGAATAAGGAAAAAAGAGATTATATATTTTTTCATAGAATGCTCATTAGCGGTTAAGTGGCTGCCGTCGCCCAGGTTCTTGGATTTGATATTTTCAACATCATGGTTTTCTCGGATTCAAGGTTCCGACTACGGTTTACTGTTGCGATATTCCAAAATACACCATCCGACAAGCCTTCTTTTATTTTGAAAAAGTGCAGGCTGCTTTTTTCAGGCAGCCTGCACTTGTCTTACTCAATCCCTTTTTTCGCCAGATAGCTCTCGTAATCGCCCAGATAATATTCGTAGCCGCCTTTGCCGTCGAGCTCGATAATCTGCGTGGCAAGAGAAGAGACGAACTGGCGGTCGTGCGACACGAAAATCAGCGTGCCTTTGTATTTTTCCAGCGCCATGTTCAGCGATTCGATGCTTTCCATGTCCATGTGGTTGGTCGGCTCGTCCATAATCAGCACGTTGGGGCGCAGCAGCAGCAGTTTGCCGTAGAGCATGCGGCCTTTTTCGCCGCCGGAGAGCACTTTCACTTTTTTCACCACGTCGTTGCTGCCGAACAGCAGGCGGCCGAGCGTGCCGCGAATCACTTGTTCGTCGTCGCCTTCCTGACCCCATTGGCGCATCCATTCGGTCAGGTCCATGTCCACGTCGAAGTCGTTTTCGTGGTCTTGCGGGTAGTAGCCGATGGTGGCTTTTTCCGCCCATTTGATGCAGCCTGCATCGGGTTTGATGTCGGAAAGTTTTTCGTCAAACGCGCCTGCCAACAGTTTCAGCAGGGTGGATTTGCCCGCGCCGTTCGGGCCGATGATGGCGAGGCGTTGTCCGGCTTCCAAAATATAAGACAGTTTTTCAAACAGGGTTTTGTCGAACGATTTGGCCAGGTTTTCCACTTCCACGGCTTGGCGGTGCAGCTTGTTTTTCTCGTCGGTTTCAAAGCGGATATACGGGTTTTGGCGGGTAGAGGGCTTCACTTCCACCATTTCGGCTTTGATTTTGTCGGCCTGTTTCAAGCGGCTGGTGGCTTGGCGGGCTTTGGATTTGTTGGCGGAGAAGCGCGCCACAAATTCTTGCAGTTCCTGCAATTTTTCTTTGGCTTTGGCGTTGTCTTTCAGCGCGCGCTCGCGGGATTGGGCGGAGGCGAGCATGTAGTCGTCGTAATTGCCGGGGTAAACGGTGATGGTGTTGTAGTCCAAATCCGCCATGTGGGTGCAGACTTCGTTCAGGAAGTGGCGGTCGTGGCTGATGATGATCATCGTGCTGTCGTATTGGTTCAGCACGCCTTCCAGCCAGCGGATGGTGTTGATGTCCAAGTTGTTGGTTGGCTCGTCCAAGAGCAGCACGTCGGGCTTGGAAAACAGGGCTTGCGCCAGCAGCACGCGCAGTTTGAAGCCGGGCGCGACTTCCGCCATGGTGGCGTTGTGCAGTTCTTCGGCAATGCCCACGCCGCTCAATAATTCGGCGGCGCGCGCTTCGGCGGTGTAGCCGTCGTATTCGGCGAACTTGGCTTCCAATTCGGCGGCGTGCATATAGTCTTCTTCGGTGGCTTCGGGATTGGCGTAAATCGCGTCGCGTTCGGTCATCGCCGCCCACATTTCGGTGTGCCCCATCAGCACCACGTCCAGCACGCGCATGTCTTCGTAGGCAAACTGGTCTTGGCGCAGTTTGCCCAAGCGCACGCCGTGTTCAATCGCCACTTCGCCGCTGGTCTGCTCCAAATCGCCGCCCAAAATCTTCATGAAGGTGGACTTGCCCGAACCGTTCGCGCCGATAAGGCCGTAGCGGTTGCCTTCGCCGAATTTGACGGAGACGTTTTCAAACAGCGGCTTCGCGCCGAACTGCATGGTGATGTTGTTGGTGGAAATCATGGGTGTGCCTTTGCGGAAAATTAGAATGTAAAAAGCGGGCGATTTTAACACAATCAATACTTTCTGCATTGAAAACAGCCGCCCCCGCCAATGCAGCAAAAGCAAAGGGGAAAGATGCTCCGCCCAAGCTTGCAAAATTTTCAGGTAGCCTTTACCCTAGCGCCCTTATTCATTTCCATATCTTAACCAACATCATGAACCAACCGTTCCGTACACTCATCCTCGCTGCCGCACTCGGCTGCGCCGCCCTCGCCGCCCACGCCGAAACCCGCGTGTTGCTTGAAACCAGCCAAGGCAATATCGAGCTTTCCCTGGATGAAGCCCGCGCACCGAAAACCGTGGAAAACTTCCTCGCCTACGCCCGCAGCGGCTTTTACAACGGCACCATCTTCCACCGCGTGATTCCCGGCTTCATGATTCAAGGCGGCGGCCTCACCGCCCAAATGGTCGAAAAAGACCCCATCCGCCGTGCCCTCGACAACGAAGCCGCCAACGGCCTGAAAAACAACCGCTACACCATCGCCATGGCGCGCACCCCCCAGCCGCACTCCGCCACCAGCCAGTTTTTCATCAACCTGAAAGACAACGAATTCCTCAACCACACCGCCCCCACCGCACGCGGCTACGGCTATGCCGTGTTCGGCAAAGTAACTGCCGGTAAGGAAGTGGTAAACAAAATCGCCGGCGTGCCCACCGGCACGGTGGGTAGGTATCAAAACGTGCCGCGCACGCCCGTCGTGATCCGCCAAGTGCGTGTCCTTTCGCAATAATCTCAACACATCAGGAGTAGAACCACATGAAAAAAGCCCTTACCCTCGCCGTTCTCGCCGCCGCCTTCGGCAGCGCCCAGGCCGACACCTATAAAATCGACAGCCATCACACCAACGCCCGTTTCGCCATCGACCACTTCAACACCAGCACCAACACCGGCGGCTTCTACAACCTTTCCGGCACGGTGGAATACAACCCGCAGGCCAAAACCGGCAGTGTGAAAATCGACATCCCCGTGGCCAACCTGCGCAGCGGCAACGAACAGTTCGACCACCACCTCGCCTCCGCCGATCTATTCAACGCCGCCCAATATCCCAGCATGCGCTTTGAATCCACCCACTTCAACTTCCGCAACGGCAAGCTCGCCAGCGTAGACGGCCGCCTTACCCTGCTCGGCCAAACCCATCCCGTGCGCCTCAAAGCCGACCGCTTCAACTGCTACCACAGCCAAATGCAGAAAGCCCAAGTGTGCGGCGGCGACTTCAGCACCACCATCGACCGCAGCAAGTGGGGCATGAACTTCCTGCAGGGCGTAATCAGCAATCAAGTGAAGCTGAACATCCAAATCGAAGCCGTTAAACAGTAATCCCACATAAAAGGCTACCTGAAACCCCAAACCGTTTTCAGGTAGCCTCTTCCCTTTTCGCCACCCTAACTACAGGACAATAAACATGATCAAACTCCACACCAACTTCGGCACCATCGGCATCGAACTCGACCACGAAAAAGCCCCCGAAACCGCCGCCAACTTCGAACAATACGTGAAAGACGGCTTCTACGACGGCCTTATTTTCCACCGTGTAATCAAAGGCTTCATGATTCAAGGCGGCGGCATGGACGAAAACATGCAGGAAAAACCCTCCCGCGCCCCGATTAAAAACGAAGCCCAAAACGGCCTGAAAAACAACAAGTACACCCTCGCCATGGCGCGCACCCAAGCTCCGCACAGCGCCTCTTCCCAATTCTTCATCAACACCAAAGACAACGACTTCCTCAACCACACCTCCCCAAGCCTGCACGGCTGGGGCTACGCCGTATTCGGCAAAGTGGTGGAAGGCCAAGATGTCGTTGACGCCATCGAAGGCGTAGCCACCAAACGCCACGGCTACCACGACGACGTGCCGGTTGAGCCCGTAGTCATCACCAAAGCCGAAATCGTATAAACAAACCAGTCGGGCCGGCTGCAGCATGCCGGCTCGGCTTTCACATCTGACCATCTCAAAGGGGAAACATCATGATCTTCATCTGGGGCAGCAAAGGCTATTTCGACGACCTGGGCGAAAGCGGCGAGAGCTGCATCTGCGGCAACTGCAACAACCGCGTTAATCTGCACATCACCAACGCCTACACCAAATTCACCTTCTTCTTCATCCCCCTATTCCGCATGGAATCAAAATACTACCTCACCTGCCCCGTTTGCTCCCACGGCTGGAAACTCAAACGCCAGGAAGCCAAACAACTGATGCAACCCCGCTAAACCACCATGCCCATCGACCTCGGCATCTACCACCGCCGCCTGCACAAACTCGCCTACTACACCCGCCACAGCCCCTTCGGCCTGTTGCCACACCGCCTGCTCGCCAAATCCATCGAGCCCGTATTGGCCGAGTTTGCCCGCCTGCCGAGCGAAACCCAGCAGCAAATCCGGCAGCGCGTGGACTACTGCAACCGGCAAAACCAGCCGTTTGCCCTTTCAGGTAGCCTCACCCCGCTAGGCCAAGCCGGCAATTTCAAACGCGGCAGCCACACCTCCGCCTACTACTACGACCTCGCCGCCCTCCTGCGCTACTTCCCGGCAGAAGCCCGCTTCGCCTACGAATTCGGCGACGTCACCCACATTCCCGCCCAGCCCGCCTTCGTGAAAAGCCGCCCCATCCGGAGCGACAACCAACACTCCGTTCTGCTCAAACTCGACAGCGTGCGCCATTTCTATATCTACCCCGACCGCACCCCCTTTGCCGCCAAACGCAACCAACTCGTCTGGCGCGGCGCCGCCCATCAGGAACAGCGCCTGCGCTTCTTACGCCAATACCACGACCATCCCCAGTGCGACGTCGGCTGCGTACACAAACAATCCATCGGCCAGCCCTACCATCGCAGCTTCATGAGCGTAGGCCAACAACTGCAATACAAATACATCCTCAGCATCGAAGGCAACGACGTCGCCACCAACCTCAAATGGATACTCGCCTCCCGCTCCCTCTGTTTCATGACCACCCCCGTCTACGAAACCTGGCTGCTGGAAGGCCGGCTGCAACCTGAAGTCCACTACGTCCACCTCCAGCCCGACTACAACGATTTCGAAGAAAAACTTGCCTTCTACCAACAACACCCCGATGCCGCCGAACGCATCATCCGCAACGCCAACGCCTATATGCAGCCCTTCTTCAACAGCAGGCAAGAACTGATTACCAGCCTGCTGGTGATGCAGAAATATTTTGAATTGGCAACCGCCTGATATTGAGTTCCGCCGAAGCAAACAGGCGTTATGGGGAATGTTGAATGTTTCCCGTCAAACTCACCTAAAGGCTACCTGAAACTTAAGAGTAAACAGCAAATGAAGCTCGCGGTTTCCTTCAGGTAGCCTTGATGTGCTTGCGGATGGCTTATATAGTGGATTAATTCGCCTTGGGCATCAAACCACTCCAGCGGGCGGTTTGTGCGTTGATGTGGTAAGAGAGGGTGTAGCACGGAAGCTGGAGGCCGTTGCCGGTGTCGCGGTAGTCGGCAAAACCGTCTTATTGTGTGAAGGGCGGGGTGTGGTAGTGATAAATCCGGCAGGCTGTGATGCGGCCGGCAGCGGCTGTGCAGCAAAAGAAGCCGCGTATGCGGTTTTAGGTGTCGAATTCGGCGGTGGTTTGGCTGATGAGCCGGCCGTGTCCGTTGAGCTCGGTGGTGCAGACGGCAATGTCTTGATGATTGCGGATAATGGTGAATTGGCGGTTGGAATCGGGATCGAGTGTGAGCATGGCATGATTTAAAGGCTACCTGAAAAGTGTTTTGCTTTTCAGGTAGCCTTTTAGTTAGCAGATGGAATTACTGAACTTTAATCAGTTTAATATCGAACACCAGCACGGAGTTGGGCGGAATGCTTGGGTTGCCTTTGTCGCCGTAAGCGAGTTCGGCGGGGATGTAGAGGGTGTATTCGCCGCCCTCTTTCATCAGCTGCAGGCCTTCGGTCCAGCCTTTGATCACACCGTCGAGCTTGAAGGTAGCAGGTTCGCCGCGTTTGATGGAGCTGTCGAACACGGTGCCGTCGATCAGCCTGCCTTCGTAGTGTACGGTCACGGTGCTCTTAGCATTGGGTTGTTTGCCAGTGCCTTCGGTTTTCACGCTGTATTGCAGGCCGGAAGGGGTGGTTTTTACGCCTTCTTTGGCTTTGTTGGCTTCGAGGAAGGCTTTGCCTTCTTCCAGCTGGCGGATGGCCATTTTGCCTATCTGGGCAGTGTGGTATTGCTGCAGGATGTTGTTGGCTTCTTCGTCGCTCACGGGCAGCGGCTGGCTGGCCATACCGGCCTGCAGGCCTTTAATCAGGGTGGTTTGGTCGAAATCCAAGATGGCATTGGCTTCGCCCAGCTGACGGCCTTGCAGGTAGCCGATGAGGTAGCTGGCTTTCTGCTGTTCGGTCATGCCGGCCAATACGCCGGAGGCAGCGGCAGGAGCGGAAGCAGAAGCGGAGCCGGATGCGGTTGAAGCTGCGGCAGGGGAAGATGCGGCCGGAGCAGAGGCGCTGCCGGAAACGGACTGTTGGTTGCAGGCAGCCAGGGCGAATACCACGGCGGCGGCCAGCAGGCCGGTGCGGAATGTGTTGGTTTGCATAAAACTCCCTAATATGAATGAAAAGAAACAACAGCGGGTATTACATCATTTCCGTGGTGCCGTTTCAATCGGTTTTACCTGAATTAAAAAGCCCCGGCTTGTTTTTTCGCGGCAGAAGTGATGAAATCCCGCCTTTGCACCGAACACACTGAAAGATTTGCCATGCCACCCGTTTGCCTGCCGCGCGGCCCGATTATGGCCGATGTTGCCGCCCGCTGCCTGAGCGAGGAAGAAAAACAACGCCTGCTGCACCCCGCCGTGGGCGGCGTGATTCTGTTTCGCCGCAATTACCAAAACCGCAGCCAGCTTCAGGCTTTATGCGCTGAGATTAAGGCTCTGCGTACGCCGGAATTGGTGATTGCCGTGGATCATGAGGGCGGGCGAGTGCAGCGCTTTATCGAAGGCTTCACCCGCCTGCCGGCCATGAGTACGCTGGGCGGCATTTGGGAAAAACAAGGCCAAGCGGCAGCCGAAGCGGCGGCAGAGCAGGTAGGCTGGGTGTTGGCGGCAGAATTGCGCGCCTGCGGCGTGGATTTATCTTTTACGCCGGTGTTGGATTTGGATTGGGGGCAGTGCGCCGTAATCGGCAACCGCAGTTTCCACTGCCAAGCCGGCATCGTTACCACGCTGGCGCTGGCGCTGCAGCGCGGGCTCAACCGGGGCGGCATGCAAAGCTGCGGCAAACACTTCCCCGGCCACGGCTTTGTTTCCGGCGACAGCCACCACGTCTTGCCCGAAGACCCGCGCAGCCTGGCCGAACTGATGGAGGCAGATATCCAGCCTTTCCGCGCCCTAGCCGCCGAAGGCATGGCCGCTGTGATGCCCGCGCATGTGGTGTATCCGCAGGTAGACAAACAACCTGCCGGTTTTTCGAGCATCTGGCTGAAGCAGATTTTGCGCCAAGAGTTAGACTTCAACGGCGTGATTTTCTCCGACGACCTCACCATGGAAGGCGCCAGCATGGCCGGCGGCATCCGCGAGCGGGCGGCGCAATCTTTTACCGCCGGCTGCGATATCGTGTTGGTGTGCAACCGCCCCGATTGGGTGGACGAGCTGCTCGAAGGCTTCAGGCTACCTGAAAACCCGCAACTGGCCGAGCGCTGGCAATACATGGCCGGGCGCGGCACACCAGAGGATTACGCCGCAGTAATGCGGCAGCCCGAATTCCAAGCCGCCCAAGCCTTCACTGCCGCACTTTCCTCACCGCAAGATTTGGCCGGCGGGGTGAAAGTGGGCGAGGCGTTTTAAGGAGCATACCTATGTTGAACCCGAAAATTTTCAGCCTGCCGGAAGAAGAGCTGCCGGTAAAAAACGTGCCCGAAGGCTATGCCATCGTTTCCGACCAGGTTGCCAAAGAGGGCATGCCGATCCGTTTTCTGTATCGTGAAGAACCCGATGCTGCCTTCCCGCCCGACAGCGGCTGGCGGATGTTTTCCGGCTTTGAAGACGATAACTACGCCGACAATGCCGACAATTTCCACTTCTACAGCCTGCAACGCATGGCTAACTACCAGCCGGCGATCGCCAAATTGCTGCACAGCCCCACCGGATCGGTGTTTGAGCAGGATTTAGATCAGCCGGATTTTGTGGCGGTAAGCGACTGGGAGATTCCGCAGGAGTGAGTTTGGCGGAGTCGCACATAGCAAATAAGGCTACCTGAAAAAAGTTTTTGCTTTTCAGGTAGCCTTTTGCATTGACCCGCGCTTAATGCAAATCTTTCAGGTAGCCGCCGTAGCCTTGCTGCTGCATTTGGTTTTCAGGAATGAAGCGCAGGCTGGCGCCGTTGATGCAGTAGCGCAGGCCGCCGCGGTCTTGGGGGCCGTCGGGGAAGACGTGGCCGAGGTGGGAATGGGCGGCGCTGCTGCGCACTTCGGTGCGGTGCATATGGTAGCTGTAGTCGTCGTGTTCGGTCACGGCATCGGGGCTGATGGGGCGGGTGAAGCTGGGCCAGCCGCAATGGGAATTGAATTTGTCGCGGCTGCTGAACAGGGGCTGCCCGCTGACGACATCGACATACAGGCCGGGCTCGAACAGGTTGTCATACTGGTGGCTGAAAGCACGTTCGGTGTCGCCGTGTTGGGTAACGCGGTATTGCTCGTCGGTGAGGGTGCGGCGCAGGGTGGCGTCGTCGGGCTTGCGGTAGGTGGCGGGGTTGAAGCCTTTGACGGGTGCGCTGCTGCCTTCGGCCGGCTCGAGCGGCTTATCGGCCAGGCCGATGTCGATGTGGCAATAGCCGTTGGGGTTTTTGGCGAGGTAGTCTTGGTGGTAGGCCTCGGCGGGGTAGAAGTGTTGCAGCGGCAGGGCTTCCACTACGATGGGGCGGCTATATTTGCGCTGTTCGGCTACCAGGGCGGCGCGTACGGTTTGGGCTTCGGCGGGGTCGGTGTAGTAGATGCCGGTGCGGTATTGGCGGCCGCGGTCGTTGCCTTGCCGATTGAGCGAGGTGGGGTCGATTACGCGGAAGTAGTAGCGCAGCAGGTTGGTCAGGCTGATGCGATCGGGATCGTAATCCACTTTCACGGTTTCGGCGTGGCCGCTACCGTGAATCACGTCTTCATAGCTGGGGTTGGCGGTTTGGCCGTTGGCATAGCCGGATACGGCATCCACCACGCCGGGCAGGCGCTGCATATAGGCTTCCACGCCCCAGAAGCAGCCGCCGGCGAGATAGATGGTTTTGGTGTGCGCGGTGCGGCTGCTGCCGTCGGCGGCGGTGTAGTGCTGCTGCACGGGCACGGCGGCGAGGTCGGCATCGGGATTATCGAGCAGGGCAAGGGCTTGTTCGCGCTGCAGGCTGCCCTTGTGCACGCGCAAGATTTCTCCGTCGGCAGAAAGCAATACCCAGCTCGGATATACGCCAATACCGGCGGCTTTGGCCAGGCTGCCGTCATCAAGGGCTACCTGAAAACCGGGATAATCGAGCTTGCCAAACCATTCTTTAAATTCAGCCTCAGGCTTTTCGCCGAGAAAGCCGGGTGAGGCCACGGCAATCAGGTTGGCACGGGCGTTTTCACCGGAAAATTCGGCAGACTGCTGCCACTCGGCAGTGGTTTGCAGTTCGCTTAGGCACAAGGGGCACCAGCTAGCCCAGAATTTAACCAGCGTGGGGCGGCCGGGCTTGAGCAGGGTTTGCACCGGCCGGCCATCAGGGGTGTGCAGGGAAACGAGGCGTTGGGCAAAGGCAGGATTGTTGGGCATGGTATGGGCTCCGGGTTTGGCTTGGGCGATGAATTTAGGGGCAAAAAAGCCGAGAATGAGGACGGCCGGAATGATGGCGGCCAAGAATAGCAATATTTTACGCAACATGGTTTGAGCTTTCGGAAAAATGGAAGACATAGCTTAGACGGAGCAGGCAGCGGTTTTCTGACACGCCATAGTGCCTTTCCTTTTGCAATAAAACAAAGCGGCAAACCAAGGCCGCCTCATTCTTGTTTTAAGCAGCTATAAAAATCAGGCAGTTAATCTTTTCAGGTAGCCTTTATCCGGCGCCAAAGGCGATCTGAAATCCTATTTCCGCCACACGGCGGCGTGTTGTTCAAGCCATCGGTTTTCCAGTAAAATGCCGCCCTGATTATATCGCGCCGCCACTGTGAACGGCGGCCGTTTGAAAGACTATCATGTTGAAAGACTATCATGAGCGAAACCAACCAAGAAACCCTGCTGGAATTCCCCTGCCGCTTCTCCATCAAAATTATGGGCGCCAAGCACCCCGAATTTGCCACCAAAGTGCTCGAAACCGTGCAACAGCACGCGCCGGATACCGCCGAGCACGATTTGCAGCACCGCGAAAGCAGCCAGGGCAACTACCAAGGCGTAACCGTTACCATCAACGCCGAAAACAAAGAGCAGCTCGACAATATCTACCGCGCGCTCACCTCGCACCCGATGGTGAAAGTGGTGCTGTGATGAAAGTCATCCAGCTTGGCCTGGCCGAATACAGCCCAATTTTCCACGCCATGGAAGCCTTCACTGATGCCCGAAACGATCGCACGGAAGACGAGCTTTGGGTGGTGGAACATCCGCCCGTGTTCACTCAAGGCATGGCCGGCAAAGCCGAGCACCTGTTGGCACGCAGCAATATCCCCGTGGTGCAAATCGACCGCGGCGGCCAAATCACCTACCACGGCCCCGGCCAGCTGGTGGTATACACCCTAATCGATTTCAAACGCCGCAAAATCAGCGTGCGCAACTTGGTGAGCCGTTTAGAAAACAGCATCATCGCCACCCTGGCCGAATACGGTATTGCCGCCGCAGCCGACCCAAAACGCCCCGGCGTGTATGTGGACGGCAAAAAAATCGCCTCGCTCGGCTTGCGCATTAAACGCGGCGCGGTGTATCACGGCTTGGCATTAAACGTAAACATGGATTTGAGCCCCTTCCGCCAAATCAACCCCTGCGGCTACGCCGGGCTGGAAATGACCCAAATCGCCGACTTGGTGCAACCCGCCCCGAGCGTGGCCAATGTAGCCGCCAAGCTGACCGCCCATTTGCAGCAGCAGTTGAGGCTACCTGAAAAGCCGGCCGATTAGCTCCACCCACAGGCTGCCTGAAAAGTACACACCACATTAAAAACACAGCAAAGGTATAAACCATGACCACAGAAAACAAACAAGACAACAGCCGGGGCGTCAAACACAAAGGCGCGGCCAAAGTTGCCCGCATCCCGATTAAGGTTGTGCCGCTGGAGCAGAAGCTGAAAAAGCCGGAATGGATTCGCGCCCAGCTGCCCACCGGTAAGAAGTTTTTTGAAATTAAAAATATCCTGCGCGATCAGAAAATGCATACCGTGTGCGAAGAAGCCAGCTGCCCAAACATCGGCGAATGCTTCAGCCGCGGCACCGCCACTTTCATGATTATGGGCGACATCTGCACCCGCCGCTGCCCCTTCTGCGACGTCGGCCACGGCCGCCCCAACGCGCTTGACCCCGAAGAGCCGCAACATCTCGCCTCCAGCGTGGCCGCCATGAATTTGCGCTACGTTGTTGTCACCTCGGTAGACCGCGACGATTTGCGCGACGGCGGCGCCCAGCACTTTGCCGACTGCATCACCGCCATCCGCGAGCGCAGCCCCAACACCAAAATCGAAATCCTCGTGCCCGATTTCCGCGGCCGTATGGACATCGCCCTCGAAATCCTGGCCAAAACCCCGCCCGATGTGATGAACCACAATCTGGAAACCCACCCGCGCCTCTACAAACAGGCCCGCCCCGGCGCCAACTACCAGCATTCACTCGAACTGCTGCGCCGCTACAAAGAAATGATGCCGCACATCCCCACCAAATCCGGCATTATGGTGGGCTTGGGCGAAACCGACGACGAAGTGCGCGAAATCATGCGCGACATGCGCGCCAACAACATCGAAATGATTACTGTGGGCCAATACCTGCAGCCCAGCAACAGCCACCTGCCCGTATTGCGCTACGTTACCCCCGAAATGTTCAAGCAGTTCGAGCGCGAAGCCTACGCCATGGGCTTCACCAACGCCGCCATCGGCGCCATGGTGCGCTCCAGCTACCATGCCGACGCCCAGGCCGCCGAAGCCATGGCCGCCGGCGGTGGCGGCTGCCACCACGGGCATTAACGATACACGCCAAACATGCTGCCGGAGCAATCGGCAGCCTGTTTGGTTTGGTATAGCGGATTATAGTGAGTTAACAAAAATCAGGACAAAGCGGCGAGTATCTCCATTGTTTGCACATGGTTTCTTTTAAAAATCCATACCCAAACATCCTTTATCCCACCGCACCCCTAATCCAACAGCGCCATCAGCAACAGCATCAGTGCAATCAGTGCGAGCCACATATTCTGCCGCTGCTGGGTGCGCACCAGGTGCAGGTAGGCATCGCGCATTTCCTGTTGGCGGGCTTCGTCCACCAGCATATTCAGTTTGCGCGGCAGGGCGGGCAGGATTTCCGCCCAGTCGGGGGCTTCCTGCTTCAGGTTGCGCCAAAAGGCTTTCACGCCCACCTGTTCGTTCATCCAGCTCACCAAAAATGGCTTGGCCGTTTCCCATAAATCCAGCTGCGGATCCAGCTGGCGGCCCAATCCTTCGATGTTGAGCAGGGTTTTTTGCAGCAACACGAGCTGCGGCTGAATTTGCACGTTAAAGCGGCGGCTGGTTTCAAACAGGCGCATCAGCACGAGGCCGAAGGAGATTTCAGCCAAAGGCTTGTTGAAAAACGGCTCGCACACGGCGCGCACGGCGGCTTCCAGCTCTTCCGGCCGCGTATCCGCCGGCACCCAGCCGCTTTCGATATGCGCCGTGGCCACGCGGTGATAGTCGCGGTTGAAGAAGGCGAGGAAATTGATGGCGAGGTAGCGTTTGTCGTAGTCCGTAAGGCTGCCCACAATGCCGAAATCCAGCGCGATATAGCGGCCTTCGTCATCCACCAGAATATTGCCCGGGTGCATATCGGCGTGGAAAAAGCCGTGTTTGAACACTTGGGTGAAGAAAATTTCCACGCCGTAGCGCGCCAGCCGTTTCAAATCCACACCGCGCCGCTGCAGCTCGGCCACTTCGGCAATCGGCGTGCCGTCCATCCACTGCATGGTCATCACGCTTTCGCTGCAATAATCGTAATACACCTTCGGCACGCGCAGCATGGTGCTGCCGCTGAAATTGCGCCCGATTTGGCTGGCATTGGCTGCTTCGCGCAGCAAATCAAGCTCGTCGTGCAGATATTTGTCGAACTCGGCCACCACTTCGCGCGGGCGCAGGCGTTTGCCGTCGGGCAGCAGCTTTTCGATCAGCCGCGCGGCGGTGCGCATCAGCGCCAAATCCTGCTCGATAACCGGCTCCAGATTCGGCCGCAACACCTTCACCGCCACCGCCTCGCCGCCAAACAACCGCGCACGGTGCACCTGCGCCACCGAAGCCGCCGCCACTGGCTCGGCTTCAAACTCCGCATAGATTTCTTCCACCGGCCGCCCGAACGATGCTTCAATCTGCCGCCGCGCTAAATCCGCATCAAACGGCGGCACTTTATCTTGCAGGCGGCTCAATTCCAGCGCATAGGCTGCCGGCAGCAAATCCGGCCGGGTGGAAAGCACCTGCCCGAGCTTCACAAAAATCGGCCCCAGGCTCTCCAACGCCAGGCGCAGGCGCACCGGCAGCGGCGTATCGCGCATTTTGCCTGAGCGCGGCAACAATTTGACAAACCAAGGGGTTTTGCCACGCGCCGCCAAAAGGTCGGCCAGCCCGAAGCGATATACGGTTTTGAGGATGACGGCCAGGCGGCTCAGCCATTTCATAATAGAAGTCCGAAGGGGTGGAAAAGGAAGCGATTATAAAACAAAGCCTGCGGCAGGAGCAGCAGGCGGCGAATACGAAAATGGGACAGGCAATTTTTCAGGTAGCCTTAGTCAGGCCTAAAGGCTACCTGAAAGCGAAACTTCATCGAAGTTCAAACACAAACTGCAATTAAAGTCGAAACGCCTACCCCACCTTCAAACCCTTACCCGTGCGGTAAAACAGACCGTTGCCCACATAATGCAGCGTTTTCAATTCGTCCGGCACGCTGTCGAACAGCCAGCGGCCATCGGCATACACTCGGTCGTCCGCCCACACGGCGGCCACTTCGCCGATAAACAAATCATAAGTTTGCTGATTGTGCGGCTCGGGCAGCAGGCGGCAGATAAGGTAGGCGCCGCAACCTTGCACCAGCGGCACATCGAAGCCTTCCTGATAAAACAGTTCCACGCCGCAGTCAGCCAGCTTGGCCGGATTATTTTTGCGGCTCTGACTGCCCACCGCCAGCACGGTTTCAGCCTGCGCGGCCAGCGGCACTTGCAGCGCAAACCAGCCGCTCTGCTCCAACAAGCCACGCGTGAACGCGCCTTTATCCAGCACCACCGTTACGCGCGCAGGGGCATAATCCAGCGCACATGCCCAGGCGGCAGACATCACGTTTTCCACGCCGCCGGCCTTGGCGGATACCATCACCGCGGGGCCGTGGTTGATTAAACGGGTGGCTTGGGAAAATTCGAGGGCTTGCAGCATGGTTTTCCTTAAAAATAAATGGGTTGGTTTAAATCATAAAGTGTTATTTTACAGAAATTTATATTTTTCAGGTAGCCTCAGGCTGCCCGAAAAACAATGCCGGCTGCACAACAATGGTTTAACAAAACCATGCATCCAGCTATAATTCATTAACAATCTGTAGAAGGAGCATCGGAAATGTTCACCCCAAATCCGGACGAAATCGTGATTTACGGCGCCACCGCCGACGGCAAACCCTTCCGCCCCAGCGATTGGGCCGAGCGCCTCTGCGGTCTGCTCTCCTCTTTTAGCAAAGAACACCGCCTCTGCTACCACGAATGGGTGCGCCCGCTGCTCATCGGCAAAGTGCGCAGCGTAACCGTAGGCAAACGGCTGGCAACCATCAATCCGCCGATGTTCCAATTCCTGATGGATTTCGCCGCCACCAACGGCCTGCAAGTGCTGGATGAAGCCGGGCTGAAGGAACTGCTGGGCGACGAAATTGGCAACACCACCGCAACATAAAGCGGCCCGTCTCCGTCTTCCGGATTAAATAAAACAAAACAGCATTCTATATTTTCAGGTAGCCTGCTACAGGCTACCTGAAAATATTATCGACATCTTCTATCTTTTCCCCATTTCGGCTTCACCACACCCAAGGCCGTTGCCAGCAGCGCCAATAGAATATTGACCGCGCCGGCCAAATCCTCGACTTTATGCGCCGCCTTGATTTGCCCTGCGTGTTCCGCCACGCCCTGCTGCGCCAACCGCAACATTTCGCTGCCCGCAGGCACAATCACAAAAAATGCCAACAGAACAATCAGCATCGCGGCAAACATGTGGGCACGCAGCCAAACATCACGTTTCAGCGACCACGACTGCAACCACATCCCCGCGCCTGTTGCCAGTGTCAGCAGCAGCCCGGGCATCGTCAGATAGCGCGTGGCCGCCGTAATATGCACGCGCGAAGCCAGAAATGCCGCCTCATTGCCCGCTTGCGGCGCACCGCCCAGCACAGAGGCGACAATATGTCCGAAAATCGAACCCAAAAACAGGGACAGGCCAATTAAATGCAGTATTTTGAGCAAACGGTAAATATTTCGGTTCATTTCAGCTTCCTTATCAATCTTTCAATAAAGAAACCAGTTTACCTATATAGAAAATAGTTGTCAATTTATGGGTATAAATTTCTTTGTGTGCTAAGCTGATTCTTTGCGCTATTTATCCTGATAAAACTGCCCGAGTTGCCCCAATACCCGTGCCGCGGCGGCCAAATCGTCTGGGTGGAACTGTTCGGCAATTTTCTCCGCATGGGCACGCCAATGCGCTTGAATCTGCCGAGCAGCCTGCTGCCCTTTTTCCGTTAAAACATAAAGTTGTGCACGCTGATGTGCCGGATTCGGCTGGGCTGCGAGCAGGCCTTCTTCTATCAGGACATTGACCTGCTTTAACGCGCCCTGTCGGGTGATGCCCATTTCCTCGGCAATCTGCGGCACGGTGGGCGGCGTTTCCGAAAGCAGCACCGCCCCCAGCACCTGCCAACGCGAAGTGCTCAAGCCCAAAGGGGCGGCAAAACGGTTACCCCATTCGTACAAAATACCGTTTAATCTGAATATGTTGAGCGTAACGGCGGTAAGGTGTTCGCTGGGTTGGGTCATGGTTACTCCCTTCTATTTAAAAGAAATGAGTTTATTGAATATGGTAATCCATTGTCAAAAAGAAACGGAAGATGAAAATTTATCATGCGCGAAGATACAGCCTAATCTTATGATTCGTCTAAACAACGGCCCCATAAATTTTCAGGTAGCCTTCCCACGACGAAAAGGCTACCTGAAAGCATATCGGCCAAGCTAAATCCTATTTAGGCGTTTCTTCCACTTGGAACACTTGGCGCAAGTAGGCAAGGAAGGTGTTGTTGTCGCTCATGGTTTTACCGGGGCTGTCGGAGAGTTTGGCCACGGATTGGCCGTTGCATTCCACCAGTTTGAGCACGATGTTCAACGGTTTGTGCCCCATGTCGTTGGTGAGGTTGGTGCCGATGCCGAAGCTGGTTTTGAAGCGGTCTTTGAAGTATTGGTGCAGTGCCCAGGCCTTTTCCAAATCGAGGCCGTCGGAGAAGGTGAGCATTTTGGTGCGGCTGTCGATTTTGAGCTTTTGGTAGTGGGCGTAGGCTTTTTCGCCCCACACATAGGGGTCGCCGCTGTCGTGGCGCAGGCCGTCGAAGAGTTTGGCGAAATAAAGGTCGAAATCGCGCAGGAAGGCATCCATGCCCACCACGTCGGTGAGCGCGATGCCGAGGTCGCCGCGGTATTCGCGCACCCAGCTTTCCAGTGCGGCTTTTTGGAAATCGCGCAGGCGCACGTCTAGGGCTTGGAAGGCCTGCATAAATTCGTGCGCCACGGTGCCGATGGGGATGAGGCCGAGTTTTTTGGCCAGATAAACGTTGCTGGTGCCGCGCAGGCAGCCGGGGGCGGCTTGGTTCAACGTGCGCACCACATGTTCCTGCCAGGCAAGGTTGTAGCGGCGGCGGGTGCCGAAATCGGATACCAGGAAGGGCGGCTCGCCTATCTGTTGGGCGGCGGCATAGCTGCGCAGCAGGTCGGCCTTGGCCTGCAGGCGGCGTTCACCTTCGGCCAGCACTTCGGGGGTTTCGAGGCGGCGGAAGTAGAGCTCGTTCACAATCGCCAGCACGAAAATCTCGAAAAACATGGCTTGGATAATCGGCCCTTCCACGCGGATGCAGAGCCGGTTCTGCTCGTCCACGCTCACTTGGATAAAGCGGCGTTTGAGCTGGAACAGCTCCAAATAATCCACAAAATCGCTTTTGATAAAACGCAGGCTGCGCAGATAGTTGAGCTCTTCCGGGGTGAAGCGCAGGGTGCACAGGGCATCGAGCTCGGCTTCCAGCTCGCTGCGGATCTCCACCAGCGGATACACGCATTCGTCCAGGTTGCGGCAGCGGAATTCATACACGCCGTGCGCCTGTGGGAACTGGTGCAATACCACTTGCAGCATGGTGAATTTATAGAGGTCGGTGTCCAGCAGGGATTGGATGATGTGGCGTTGCATGGCTGCTCCATGAGGTGGTTAAACGGAAAAAAGCAGGGCTTCGTCAGGCTCTGGGGCTTTCAGGTAGCCTGAATGGCTGCCCACTTATGATTTTATTGCATTCAAACAAATCAAACTGAACCGGCCGCGCATACGGTATGCGGCGCAATCGGAATAATGTGTGGCATTAAAACACGTTTTGCCGCTTTCAGGTAGCCTGCCGCATCAGGCGGCGGCAGTTTCGGGTATCATGCACCACTTATTGTTTCACAGCACACCAACCTATTTTCCCCAACGATTACCATGAAGAAACTCGCATTACTTTGCCTTCTGGCCGCTGCCGGCACCGCCGCCGCCAACAACACCCCGCTGCCCGATTTCTCACCCGTGGCCGCAGGCCAGCACGTCGTTATCAATATCCCGCAGATGCGCCTTTTCCTGTATGAAAACGGCCAATTGAAAAACGTTTATCCCGTGGCCGTAGGTAAAAACCGCACCCGCACCCCGCTGGGCAACTACAACATCGGTTCCAAAGCCTACAACCCCACTTGGACCATCCCCGCCAGCATCCGCCGCGAACGCGCCGCCTCCGGCCTGCCCGAAATCAGCAGCATTCCGCCCGGCCCGAGCAACCCGCTGGGCCCGGTATTTGTGCGCTTGGGCCCGCCGCGCTTAGGCTTGGGCATCCACGGCACCAATGCCCCCGCCAGCGTGCCCGGCATCCGCAGCCACGGCTGCGTGCGCATGCACAGCAACAACGCGCTGCAATTCGCCCGCAGCGTGCACACCGGCGCCAACGCCGCCGTAATCTACCAGCTGGCCAGCCTCAATGCCGATGCCAACAAACACCTATGGCTCGCCGCCTATGCCGACCCCTACCAGCAGCGCAACCTGAACACCGCCGCCCTGCGCCAAAGCATCGCCACCTGGTCGCAGGCCAACGGCCTCACCGCCAACCCCGCCCGCATCAACAGCGTTTTGCGCAGCCGTAACGGCCGCCTGGTGTGCATCACCTGCCAAAGCGCCAACGCCCGCGTGCAAGGCAAATTGCAATCCGTGGCCTGGCAAAACGGCGCGGCCGAGCTGAGCCGCCCGCAGGCTGTGGAAGCCTCCGAGCCCCAGCAAACAGACGAAATCCTGCCTGAAGGCAGCGCTGTGGAAGCACTTACCGACGGTGCGGGCACTGAAACCCCGATTCCCGCCAGCACCCGCCCTGCCCCACGCCGTCGCACCGAGCCGCGCGAGCAGCCACTGCCCGCCACGCCCGTGCAGCCGCAGGAAATCCCTTTGTTAGACACCTTGCTATAAGCCAAATAAAAACCTGCCGTTTTTAAAGAGCGGCAGGTTTTTGGTTTCAGGTAGCCTTCAACTGCTAAGAAGGCTACCTGAAAATATTGACCTCAACGTAAACCAAAACCACCACTTCCCCATCCATCCGGCCCATCTCCCCAAGCCAAACCATTCATAACCAGCTATAATCTCGCCTGCATACTTTGGGCAGCCTCACTCCCAATCGAAGGCTACCTGAAAACCCGCTTCCAACGAAGCCACACCAACCCTTCCGTGCCCCGCGCACCTGCTCGCTGCCCGGCTCAGGCAGCCTGATACAGAAAGACCAACATCATGAAACCCACCATTGCCCTAGTCGGCCGCCCCAATGTGGGCAAATCCACCCTGTTCAACCGCCTCACGCGCACTAAAGACGCGCTGGTGCACGACCTGCCCGGCCTCACGCGCGACCGCCACTACGGCCACGGCAAAGTCGGCAGCAAGCCCTATCTGGTGGTCGACACCGGCGGCTTTGAGCCTGTGGTGGACAGCGGCATTTTGCACGAAATGGCGCGCCAAACCTTGCAGGCGATAGACGAAGCCGATGCCGTGATTTTCCTGGTGGACGTGCGCACGGGCTTAACGCCGCAGGACAAAATCATCGCCGACCGCCTGCGCCAATCGCCGCGCCCCGTGTATCTGGCCGTGAACAAAGGCGAGGGCGGCCGCCGCGACGTGTTGGCCGCCGAATTTTACGAACTGGCCTTGGGCGAACCGCACGTGATTTCCGGCGCGCACGGCGACGGCGTGTATTATCTGATGGAAGAAGTGCTGGAAAATTTCCCCGAAGCAGAAGAAGAGCAACCGGAAAACAAACATCCCGTGTTCGCCGTTATCGGCCGCCCGAACGTGGGTAAATCCACGCTGGTGAACGCCATTTTGGGCGAAGAGCGCGTGATTGCCTTCGACATGGCGGGCACCACGCGCGACAGCATCCACATCGATTTCGAGCGCGATGGCAAACCCTTCACCATCATCGACACTGCCGGTGTGCGCCGCCGCGGCAAGGTGGAAGAAGCAGTAGAGAAATTCTCCGTCATCAAAGCCATGCAAGCGGTAGAAGCCTCCAACGTGGCCGTATTGGTGCTGGACGCACAGCAAGACATTGCCGACCAAGACGCGACCATCGCAGGCTTTGCGCTGGAAGCCGGGCGCGCACTGGTGGTGGCGGTAAACAAATGGGACGGCATTTCCGAAGAGCGGCGCAACGCGATTAAAAAAGACATCGATCGCAAGCTACACTTCCTCGATTTCGCCAAATTCCACTTCATTTCCGCCCTGAAAGAGCGCGGCATCGACGGCCTGTTTGCCAGCATCCAATCGGCCTACGACGCGGCCTTCATCAAAATGCCCACGCCCAAAATCACCCGCGTGCTGCAATCGGCCATCGAACGCCAGCAACCCGCCCGCGCAGGGCTGGTGCGCCCCAAAATGCGCTATGCCCACCAAGGCGGCATGAACCCGCCCGTAATCGTGATTCACGGCAATTCGCTGCAACACGTGGCCGACAGCTACACCCGCTACCTCACGCAAACCTTCCGCAAAGCCTTCAACTTGCAAGGCACGCCGCTGCGCATCCAATACAATATTTCCGACAACCCCTACGAAGACACGGCGGAAAAAACCAAAAACAAACCCCTGCGCCGCACCACCTTGAGCAACCGCATCGCCAAACGCGATGAAAAAGCCCGCAGCAAAGCCAAAACCAAAAAACGCCAAGTGAGCGTGAAAAAACGGCAAGGCCAGTCTTAAATTAAAAGGCTACCTGAAAACTTTCAGGTAGCCCCACCTAGAAACCAAACATTATGCCTACCCCGCAAAACATCATCGTCGGCCTGTCCGGCGGTGTCGATTCCTCCGTAACCGCCCACCTGCTCAAGCAGCAGGGGCAGCAAGTGCGCGGCGTGTTCATGCAAAACTGGGAAGACGACGACAACGACGAATACTGCAGCATCAAGCAGGATTCCTTCGACGCCATCGCCGTGGCCGACATCATCGGCATCGACATCGACATCGTCAATTTCGCCGCCCAATACAAAGACAAAGTATTCGCCTACTTCCTGCAGGAATACCAAGCAGGCCGCACCCCCAACCCCGACGTGCTATGCAACGCCGAAATCAAATTCAAATGCTTTTTGGATTACGCCGTCGGACAAGGCGCCGAAGCCATTGCCACCGGCCACTACGCCCGCAAAGAAGTGCGCAACGGCAAGCATTATCTGCTCAAAGGCCTGGATGCCAACAAAGACCAAAGCTACTTCCTCTACCGCCTCCAGCCCTTCCAGCTCGAACGCGCCCTCTTCCCGCTCGGCCACTTGGAAAAACCCGAAGTGCGCCGCATCGCCGCCGAAGCCGGCCTGCCCACCGCCGCCAAAAAAGACAGCACCGGCATCTGCTTCATCGGCGAGCGCCCCTTCCGCGAGTTTCTGCAAAAATACCTGCCCACCCGCGAAGGCGATATGGTTACGCCCGAAGGCCAAGTCGTGGGCAAACACGTCGGCCTGATGTTCTACACCCTCGGCCAGCGCAAAGGCTTGGGCATCGGCGGCGCAGGCGAGCCGTGGTTCGTGGCGGGCAAAGATTTGGCCGCCAACCGCCTAATCGTGGTGCAAGGCCACCAACACCCGCTATTATTTTCAGGTAGCCTCACCATGAGCCAATTAAGCTGGACGCTACCTGAAAACCCCGGCGAAGCACACGGCAGCCGCCCGCCCGAAGGCCGCTACACCTGCAAAACCCGCTACCGCATGGCCGATGCGCCCTGCCAACTGCGCTATTTGGGCGACGATTCCGCCGAGCTGGTATTCGACGCGCCGCAATGGGCGGTTACCCCCGGCCAATCCGCCGTGCTGTATGATGGCGACGTCTGCCTGGGCGGCGGCATCATCGACCAAGCCGGCGCAGGCGTTTAACCCCTTTAAACCAAATATAAAACCCGGCAACACAAACCTTAAAGGCTACCTGAAAACGCAACGAAGCAAATTGCTGCAAAACTGAATTTTCAGGTAGCCCCTATCAGGAGACCAAATTGGAAAAAATCTGGCTGCAAAGCTATCAGGAAGGCGTACGCCCCGAAATCGACGTGCGCCGCTACGGCTCAATCTGCGAAGTATTCCGCGAAACCGCCTACCTCTACGGCAAGCGTTCCGGCTTCACCAACTTCGGCAAAGTGCAAACCTATGCCCAAACCGCGCGCCTGGCCGAGCAGTTCGCCTCCTATCTGCAAAACGTGCTCAAGCTGGAAAAAGGCGCGCGCGTGGCCGTGATGCTGCCCAATCTGTTGCAATACCCCGTGGCCGTATTCGGCATTTTGCAGGCCGGCGGCATCGTGGTGAACGTCAACCCGCTCTACACCCCGCGCGAATTGCAACACCAGCTGAAAGACAGCGGCGCCACCACCATTCTGGTGTTGGAAAACTTTGCCCACACGCTGGCCGAAGTGG
Organism: Eikenella corrodens; assembly: GCF_003990355.1. Taxonomy (NCBI): domain Bacteria; kingdom Pseudomonadati; phylum Pseudomonadota; class Betaproteobacteria; order Neisseriales; family Neisseriaceae; genus Eikenella; species Eikenella sp. KCOM 3110. The sequence goes on from NZ_CP034670.1 coordinate 1,830,249, forward strand.
TGGCCGAAACCGATGTGAAACACATCATCCTCGCCTCGGTGGGCGATTTGCTCGGCTTCTTCAAAGGCGGCCTGATGAACCTGATTGTGCGCCATGTGAAAAAAATGGTGCCGCCTTATGAACTGCCCCATTTCGTGCGCTTCAACCACGCGCTCAAACAAGGCGCGGCGCACGCCTTCCGCCCCGTACCGGTTACGCTGGAAGACACCGCCTTCCTGCAATACACCGGCGGCACCACCGGCGTATCCAAAGGCGCGATGCTCACGCACGGCAACATCTGCGCCAATATGCTGCAGGCCGAAGAGTGGATTCAGTCCAACCTCACCATCGAAGGCGAATTGGTGGTAACCGCGCTGCCGATGTACCACGTGTTCGCGCTCACGGTAAACCTGATGATCTTCACCCGCATCGGTGCGCAAAACCTGCTCATCACCAACCCGCGCGATATTAAATTTTTCATCAGGGAGCTGAAAAAATACCGCGTGAGCGTGCTGCCCGCCGTCAACACCCTGTTCAACGCCCTGATCAACCACCCCGACTTCCAAAGCATAGACTTCTCCAGCTGGAAGCTGTGCCTGGGCGGCGGCATGGCGGTGCAGGAAAACGTGGCCAAACAATGGAAAGCGCTCACCGGCCAGCCGATTGTGGAAGTGTACGGCCTCACCGAAGCCAGCCCCGGCGTGTGCGCCAACCCGCTGAACATCAGCGATTACAACGGCACCATCGGCCTGCCGATTTCCAATACCGAAGTGGAAATTCGCGATGACGCAGGCAACGAAGTGCCGCCGGGCGAAATCGGCGAATTGTGCGTCAAAGGGCCGCAAATCATGCAGGGCTATTGGCGGCACCCCGAAGAAACCGCCGCCGCGATGGATGATCGCGGCTTCCTCGCCACCGGCGATATGGTGAAAATGGACGAAAAAGGCTTCATCAAGCTGGTGGATCGCAAAAAAGACATGATTGTGGTGTCCGGCTTCAATGTTTATCCGAACGAAATAGAAGACGTGGTAACGAAACACCCGATGGTGCTGGAAGCTGCCTGCATCGGCGTGCCCAGCAACAAAACCGGTGAAGCCCTGCGCCTGTTTGTGGTGAAAAAAGACCCCGCGCTCACCCGCGAAGAACTCATCGCCTTCTGCCGCACCCAGCTCACCGCCTATAAAGTGCCGAAAGACATCCAGTTCCGCGACGAGCTGCCCAAATCCAACGTGGGCAAAATCCTGCGCCGCGAACTGCGGGAAGAAAAATAGCCGCCGGCAGCAAAACATGGGCAGACCGGTGTACACCGGCTGCCTATTTTTTTGTAAGTCAGCGTAAAGTAAAATTAAGCTTTAGCAATTCCACCCAGCATAACAAAGGCTACCTGAAACCACCATCGTGGCTTTTTCAGGTAGCCTTTATTCATAAAAAGCTCATAAAAATAAACTGCTAAAACAAAGCCACGCAAAACACCCCTACTCTGCTATTTCAGCAACACCCTTCCGTGTAGTAAAATTAATTCTTATTTTGTTTAGCATCTAACCATAAACCCTATGCCTGCCACCGCCTCCCCATCCACCATCCAAACCATCCGCTGGCCATCGAAAGAAGCCGCGCCGCAAGCCTTTCCCGAAAGACAGGCGTTGATGCCGATTTGGGGCGGCGTGCCCGTGCCGATGCCGCAATGGCAGAAACTGTGGCAAAGCCAAATCGCCCATTCGCTCGATGAAAACGGCCTGGCCTACCTCCACATCCCCTTCTGCGCCAACCACTGTGTGTTCTGCGGCTTCTACCGCAACGCCTGGAAAGAAGAACAAGGCGGCGCGTATGTGGACAAAGTCATCGAAGAGCTGGCCGCCGAAGCCGAACAACGCACCGGCAACGGCAAAATCCAAGCCGTGTATTTCGGCGGCGGCACGCCCACCGCGCTGGATACGCCCGACCTGGTGCGCCTCATCCGCGCCTGCTACCAATACCTGCCGCTGGCCGACGACTGCGAATTCACCCTCGAAGGTCGCATGAGCCATTTCGGGTTCGACAAAGCCCGCGCCGCCGTTGATGCGGGCGTGAACCGCATTTCCATCGGCATCCAAACCTTCAACACCGCCATCCGCCGCCGCCTCGGGCGCAAACACAGCGGCGAAGAAGCCTACGGCTACCTGAAAGAGCTGTGCGGCCTCGATGCCGTGATTGTGGTCGACCTGATTTTCGGCCTGCCCGGCCAAACCGACGACGTTTGGGCGCACGACATCGAACGCGCCGCAAGCCTGCCCCTGTCCGGCCTCGACACCTACGCCTTCAACTGCTACCCCTTCCTGCCCATCAACCGCATGATTGAAAAAGGCGCATTCCCGCCGCCGCTCGGCTTCGACGTGCAATCCCAACACTACGCCTACGCCGTGCGCGAACTCACACGGCTCGGCTGGCAGCAAGTCAGCAACAACCATTTCGCCTACCCCGGCCGCGGCGAGCGCAACCGCTACAACACCCTCGTCAAATCCAATATGCCCTGCCTCGCCTTCGGTTCCGGCGCAGGCGGCAACTTCGGCGGCTTCAGCTACCAAGTGCAGAGCGATTTAGAAGGCTACCTGAAAAATCCAAAAGGCCAAAAAGCCCTCTCCTTCATGAGCCGCCACGGCCGACACAAAGCCCTGCTCGGCCAAGTGCAGCACGACATCGAACTCGGCCGCATCGACACCGCCCTGTTTGCCGACAACGCCGAAGCGCAAACCCTGCTGCGCCAATGGCAGCAAGCCGATCTGCTAACCATTCACGAGGACGGCCAAGCCATCCTCAACACCAGCGGCCGTTATTGGTCGCCCACCCTCACCCGCAAACTCATGATGTCCCTCCCAACTGATGAAAAGGAAAACACGATGCAAAAACTCTCCAGCGAACAACAAACCGTATTGCGCAACTCACTGGCCGAAAACCCCGGCCAAATCCTCGAAATGCTTGCAGGGCAACACCAATGCAGCTTTGAAGACGTGATTAACTGCCTGCCCGCCCAACTCATCAAAAAAACCGAAGGCAGCCGCTTTGTCGAAATCATGCAGGCGCTGGCCGGCTGGAACGAAGCCGTCACCTTCATCGCCCACACCCCCGACGTGATCGCCGAAGTGACCGGCAAAATCCCCAACGGCAAAGTCGGCCGCGGCTTCTACAACTTCGAGCACGCCGAAGAAGGCGGCATCCACGGCCACATCTACTACGAAAACTGCGCCGCCGTCTACCTGATCGAACGCCCCTTCATGGGCAAAGACACCGTGTCGCTCAACTTCGTGAACCGCAACGGCGGCGCCATGTTCAAAATCTTCGTCGGCCGCGACGAAGCCGGCGAACTCAAACAAAACCAAATCCAAGCCATGCGCGCCCTGTTCGCCTAAACCCGCGCCAAGCATTTAAGGCTACCTGAAAGCAGCCTGCACTTTTAACGAATATGGCTTCGGGGCACACCAGCGGCGGAAAAATAACCACCCAATCCCCTCTCCCGCGGGAGAGGGTTAGGGAGAGGGCAAAACCGCGCAACCGCAACCCCGTTTAAAACCGAACCCCGAAACACCATTTAAAGGCTACCTGAAACCCTAAAAGCAGCCTGCACCCATTTACCCCCCAACAGGAGCACCCCCATGCTGATGATATTCGGCGCCAACGGCCCCAGCGGCCGCCAACTCATCCACCAATTAAGCCCCCTCGAACGCGAAACCGCCGTCGCCGCATTAAGGCTGCCGGAGCAACAAGCAGACGAATTTTTCGCCGACCACCACATCCGCACCACCGTTGCCGACGCACTTGACGCAGAAGCCGTCGCCCAAGCCGTGCAGCAATACCGGCCCGACACCGTCGTCAGCTTTGTCGGCGGCAAAAACGAACAAGGCACCCGCAGCGACGCCACCGGCAACCTCCACATCATCCGCGCCCTCGAACAGCACGCCCCCCAAGTCCGCCTCATCCTCGTCACCAGCATGGGCTGCGGCGAACAATACCCCCTGATGAGCGATATGTTCAAACAAGCCCTGGGCGAAGCCGTGGCCGCCAAAACAGAAGCCGAAAACGCCCTGCGCCAAAGCACCCTCGCCTGGACCATCCTGCGCCCCTGCGGCCTCGCCGACGGCGACGACACCGCCTACCAGCTGCACGAACAGCTCCCCGCCATCCCCCGCCAATACATGACCCGCACCGCCCTCGCCGCCGCCGTGCGCCAAATCATCGGCGAAGACGGGCACGAGGGCAAAGCGTATTCGGTCACTTCCGGGGAAGCCGCTTAAACCATCCGGCCAAAACCAACGGGCAAACCGCTCCCAAACAGCAGTTTGCCCGCTCTTTCAGGCTACCTGAAAACCAGATGGCACTTTCAGGTAGCCTCAAACACAGTAAAGGCTACCTGAATTTTTTCAGGTAGCCTTTTATAAAACAGGTTCTCATACCAGCCTACTTTAATGGATTAACTTGGTTAGGAACACAATCAGTCGGCTTATAAAAATAAAGAAAACCACCGGATAATTCCAATTTCTCTTTTACAACAAATTGCAGTTTTCCGCTCTCAAAGCTACATCTATAGTACAACATGCCATCACGTTCACCAGTAAACAAATACTGAGATACTAAATCGCCATATTTATCCAACTGAACCGTTTCTGAAAAAACAACATGATTATTTTTATAGAAAACTATTTTCTGAAAATCTACATTATGTACATATAAATCAGCATAATCCCATTTGAAATTTGTTATTTCATTAAGCTGGATATGCCCGTCATGAAGGCCTTGTAACTTTGTTTTATCTATTTCCTTATGGCCAAAAAGTAAATAAACAAATAAAAATAAAGTCAATATGCCGCATGCAAAGATTATTCTTTTAGTCATAATCATCTTCTTCTAGCGTACTTATTAAGCAGCAAGTTTGGCTTGATAAATTCGTTACTACTTAACAGGCTACCTGAATTTTTTCAGGTAGCCTCATCCTGCAACAGCAGCCGTGCAATATTCTCGTCTGCCGGCCAGGTCAGTTTCAAATTGCGGCTGTCGCCCTGCACCAGCAGGGGCTGCAAACCCAGCCGCTCAACGGCGGAGGCCTCGTCGGTAATCTCTGCCGGATTGGCATCAGCCAACGCCCGTTGCAGCAAGGCAGCGGAGAATAACTGCGGGGTTTGTGCCTGCCACAAACCGCTTCGGCTCACCGTTTCGGCAATATGATTTTCGCCGTTGCCGCGCTTGAGGGTATCGGCCACAGGCAAAGCCAAAATGCCGCCAACCGGATGCTGCCCCGCTTCTTGCAACAGCCGCTGCAAGGCTTCGCGCGGCAGACAGCAGCGGGCGGCATCGTGCACCAGCACTTTGTCGTCCGGCCGCATCACGCCGTGTTTCAGCAGCGAACTCAGCCCGTTAAACACACTTTCGGCACGGTTCTCGCCGCCGCAATACAGCGTTCGCAGTTTGGCGGCCAAGTTTTCAGGTAGCCTCACTTCCTGTTCAAACCACGCATCATCCCGCGCCAACACTACGGCTACCTGAACAATCTGCGGCTCGGCCAATAGGCGGCGCAGTGTGTGTTCCAGCACGGTGCGGCCGGCTATCTGCACGTATTGTTTGGGCAGTGCGGCGCCGAAGCGGCTGCCCACGCCGGCAGCGGGCACGAGGGCAAAATAGCGGCTCATGGCGTTTTCCGCCAGATGCTGCCGCCTTCGGCTTTTTTGTCCAGTTCGTCCAGATAGGCTTCGTGGGCGGCGTTTTCCTCGGCATTGGCAGCCAGCACTTTCAGCTGCGCCGGGCGTTCGGTAGGCGCGATCACCACGGCGGGCGCATCGGCTTCGGCGCTTTCTTCTTCGGCAAACTGGTCGGCCAGGCTGAATTGCGAGCGGGTCATGCCCAGATAGACTTCGCTCAACAATTCGCAGTCGATTAATGCGCCGTGGAATACGCGTTTGCTGCGGTCCACTTCGAGGCGGGTACACAAGGCATCCAGCGAGTTTTTCTGGCCGGGGTACAGGGCGCGCGCCATCACCAGCGTATCCACCACATTAGCAGTCAGCTCCTCCACGCTCGGCAGGCCGGCTCGGCGGAATTCAGCGTTGAGAAAACCCACGTCGAACGGGGCGTTGTGGATAACCAGCTCGGCACCGGCAATGAAATCGGCAATCTGCTGCCCGATTTCAGCAAACTTGGGCTTGCCTTCGAGCTGGTCTAGCGTGATGCCGTGCACTTTGGCGGCTTCTTCGGGAATGTCGCGTTCGGGGTGGACGTATAAATGCAGATAGTTGCCGGTGAGGCGGCGGTCGATCATTTCCAGGCCGGCAAATTCGATGAGGCGGTCGTCGCGGTCGTAGTAGAAGCCGGTGGTTTCGGTATCAAGAATGATTTGGCGCAAATGTTTCATCAGAGCAGAGCTTTATAATGTTGGCAAACGGCCGGCATCTTACCCCATAGCGGATGAACTTTGAATCAGGATTGGCAGTCGCGCCAACGATGCGCTGATTTAGCGTGAGCCTGCGGCACGGGGCAATATCGTTATCGGCAAATAGCTTTAAGTTGTATTGCATTGATTTATATTTATTTATAGCAAGCGCAATCCGTAAATTAACAAAATATTACATCATTTTAATATAATAAAAATAATTATCATTTGCTAATTAGCCCGCTTTTCGGTATGATGCATTCACGTTCGGCAAAGCAAGGTTGCTCTGCCTTGTGCCAAACCGCCAAGTCTCAACATTCTGCCTGAGGGCGGGATGCCCAATTTTGGTAGTGGTTTGTGTTCCTTTTGCGCCCCGCTTTTGTCGGGGCGATTTTTTATGCGCGGTTTTCGCCAAACCATTATTCACGGTGGTACGGATGATTATGCAGAATCGACACCGCCCGATACAGCTGCTCGGTGAGCAACACGCGCACCATGCCGTGCGGCAGGGTGAGGCTGGAGAGGCGCAGCATCAGGCCGGCTTGTTGTTTGATGCGCTCGGTGAGCCCGTCTGCCCCGCCGATGACCATGCAAACATGCTGCCCGTTCTGCTGCCATTTTTTCAGGTAACCTGCCAGCTCCTGCGAAGTGGGCGCAACGCCGCGCTCGTCTAGCACCACCAAAAACGCATCGGCCGGTATGGCTTCCAAGATGCGTTTTTCTTCCGCCGCCATACCCTGCGCCGCATTCACGCCCGCGCCGCGCTTTTCCGGCTTGATTTCTTTCAAGGTGTATTTGATGTCGCGGCTGAAACGTTTGGCGTATTCCTTCACGGCTTCGTCCACCCAACCGGGCATTTTGTTGCCCATGGCCAATACGGTGATGTTCATGGTTTACCTCGCTCCCGCCCTGCCCGGGCAGGGCTGTTTTGTCTTTTCGATAACATTATTTTACAATGCAGCAGGCCGGCCGACCCGCAACGCCATTATTTTAAAACATTCGGCCGGCATCATTTAAACCAAATACACAGGCTACCTGAAAACCGCTTCTGATTTTCAGGCAGCCCCAGCACACCATGCGCCTACTGCCCAAATTCTCCCTGCCCGAACCCCTGCGCCGCTCGCGAACGCTGGCGTTTGCCCGTTTTCTGTATGACCGCTTTAATGAGGTGGACATCCCGCAGGTAGCCTCCAGCCTCACGTTTACCACACTCTTGGCCTTGGTGCCGCTGTTTACCGTGGTCGTGGTCGTGGTATCCGCCTTTCCCGTGTTTGCCGATTTTTCCGCCCAGTTTCAACACATGGTGTCGGCAATCATGATGCCTGCGGGCGTGGCGGCGGTGAGCGACTACATTTTCCAATTCCGCGACCACGCCAGCCGCCTTACCGCCATCGGCATCGCCATGATGATGATCACCTCGCTGATGCTGGTGCACACCATCGAGCGCACATTCAACCAAATCTGGCGGGTGAAACGCCCGCGCAGCATCGTAACCCGCGTGTTGGTGTATTGGGCGCTGCTGAGCATCGGCCCCCTGCTGGTCGGGCTCGGGCTCTCGCTGTGGGGCGTATTTCTGCGGCGCACCCTGTTTTACCTGCACTACCCGCTGCTCGCATCCGCCGTGCAGTTCGGCGTGGCGCTCACCGCCACCTGGAGCATGCTCTGCCTGCTCTACAAGCTCGTGCCCGCCCGCTATGTGCCCATCCGCCACGCCCTAATCAGCGCCGCGCTGGCGGCCGTATCTATCGAACTGTTGCGGCGCGGCTTCGGCGTGTATGTGGCCAACTTCAACAACTATCAGTTGGTGTATGGCGCCTTTGCCGCCGCACCGATGTTTCTGCTGTGGCTCAACTTAAACTGGGTTGTCATCCTCAGCGGCGCGCTCCTGGCCGCCTCGCTTTCCTATTGGGAAGGCGACGCTTTCCGCCGCCAAGGCTGCCACGGCACGCGGTTTCGCGACGCCTTGGGTATCCTCACCCTGCTCGCCCAGGCACAAAGCCAAGGCAAAAGCCTGAGAACCCAACAGTTCCGCTGCCACATCCAACTGGGCTACGACGAACTGGGCGACCTGCTGGAACAACTCGCCCAGCGCGGCTACATTGCGCAAAGCCTGCGCAACGGCTGGATGCTGAAAACCAGCCCCGAAGCCATCCGCGTGGCCGACTTATTCCAGCTGTTCGTGTATGGCAGCCATAGCGAGACCAACGACTCCATCGGCCGCACCGTGCAGCAAATCATGACCCCCGCCATCACCGCCGCCGACATGACCATGGCGGAATTTATCCGGCTCAATCAGCAGCAGGATAGTTAATACACAAAGCGTTGTTTTGCTTTTCAGGTAGCCTTTTACAAACGATGAAGGCTACCTGAAAATTATTCAATAAAGGTATAGTGAATTAAATTTAAATCAGTACAGCGTTGGCTCGCCTTGCCGTAACGTGTGTACTGTCTGCGGCTCGCCGCCTTGTCCTGATTTTTGTTAATCCACTATATAAGCCGATACCATGTTCCGCCGCTATCCAGCGTTCGCAACATTTTTTCAGGTAGCCTTTACGCAAAGAACAGGCTACCTGAAACCAAAATCCCCAACCAAACCCAACCGTTTGCCGCTCCTGTGTCGGTTTCCAGCCGCACCCTAGTTCAATAACAAGTAAAAAACCGCAAAGCGGCACCCGCCCTGCCCTGCCTATCCATTAAAATAGCGCGCTTCTGATAGACCCGTTTGCCGCAACGGCATCCTGCCAAATCGTGTCCCCATCCGCCCTATTTTCCCGCCTGCCACGCCGTGCCCGCATCGCCCTTGTTGCGGCTACCACGCTGCTGGGCGTGTTCATTTTAATTGCCATCATCGCTGCCGCTTCCGCCAAACCGGAAGGCGCGATGCAGAGCAAACGCATCGTGGAAAAACTCGCCGCCGTACACGCCAAAGGCAAAACCCCGGCCACCGGCTATTGGAGCGATGAAGTCATCCAGCCCGGCGACTCCCTGCGCAACGTGTTGGAACGCTTCAACCTTTCCGCCCCGCAAATTCAAGACATCACCCAAGCTACCGCCTCAGAAGGCAAACAGCCCCACCTGCACCCCGACCAAACCGTCAGCCTCAGGCTCGATGCCCAGCGCCGCCCCGTGCAGGTACAATTTTTCAACGACGACGACAACGGCGAAACCCAACTGGTTGATTTAGCCTATGCCGGCAACCGCTGGCAGGCCAAAACCGACGATGTGAAAACCACCACCCTGCCCACGCTCAAATCCGTTATCATCCGCTCCAGCGGCACCACTGCCGGTGCCATGTCGCGTGCCGAAATCCCTGCCGAAGTCCGTGATTCCCTGCGCGAACTGTTCAGCAACCGGCTCGATCTCTACAAACTCGAAGCCGGCGATACCGTGCGCATCCTTTATCAGGTAAACTACTTTCACGGCCAACAGATTTCCATGGGCGACATCCTCGCCGTAGAAATCAGCCACCAAGGCAAGCTCTACCGCGCCTACTATTTCGGCGAAGACGGCAACGGCCGCTACTACGACGAACACGGCCAGCCGCTGAAAAAAGGTTTTGAAACCCAGCCCGTGCCGGGCAGCCGCATCAGCTCGCCCTTCGGCGTGCGCGTCCACCCGATATTAGGCTATTTGCGCATGCACACCGGCATCGACTACGCCGCCCCCGCAGGTACACCGATTCACGCCCCATCCGACGGCATCGTGGAATTCCGCGGCCCCAAAGGCGGCTACGGCAATACCGTGATCCTGCGCCACAGCGACAGCATGCAAACGCTCTATGGCCACATGAGCGCGTTTTCCGCCAACGCCGCCCCCGGCCAGCGCGTGCGCGCCGGCGACATCATCGGCTTCATCGGCACCACCGGCCGCAGCACCGGCCCGCACCTGCACTACGAAGTGCGCCTCAACGGCGTGCCGGTCAACCCCGCCGGTGTCGCCCTGCCCGCAAAACGGCTCACCACTGCCGAGCTGGCCGAATTCCGCCGCCAGCAGCAAACTGTGGAACAAAAACTTGCCCAACTGCGCGGCATCGGCAAAACCGTTGCCCAGCTGGATTGATGGCCGGTTGATTTAACGATAAGAAACCAAGAAACTGATTTTCAGGTAGCCTCAAAACAGCGATTTTGTGGCAATATATTGCCTGATTGCCGCGGCAATAAAAGGCTACCTGAAACCTCGACTTTACCGAATAAAAGCAATAAACCAGTTTCGCCAAGAAACCTCCGTATCCAACAGCACACCCAACAGCATTCCCGCCGAAGCGGCCCAGCAGCACCACGCCGCAGCGGCCAGTAGTAAACAAAAGCAGAAGCCCGAAGGCTACCTGAAACCAAACCACCCAGACCGATACCGTGAAGCGCATAATCCTCTTCCTCCTCACCAATATGGCCGTGCTCCTGGCCGCCCGCCTGCTGTTCGGGCTGCTCGGGCTCAATCCGCAAGACATCTCCGGCCTGCTGCTGCTCTCCGCCATCACCGGCTTTTCCGGCTCGCTGATTGCCCTCCTCATGTCGAAAAGCAGCGCCAAACAGGCCGTGGGTGCCTACGTTATCCGCCAGCCGCGCAACGAAACCGAAGATTGGCTCGTGCGCGTGGTGGAAGCCCAGACCAAACAATGGAACCTGCAAACCCCCGAAGTGGCCGTTTATGAGTCGCCCGAGCCCAACGCCTTCGCCACCGGCGCCAGCCGCAACAGCTCGCTGGTTGCCGTGAGCACCGGCCTTTTGCAAGTCATGAACCGCGACGAAGTGGAAGCCGTGCTTGCGCACGAAATGGCGCACGTCGGCAACGGCGACATGGTTACGCTCACCCTGATTCAAGGCGTGGTGAACACTTTCGTGCTGTTTTTCTCCCAAATCATCGCCTCCCTGATTGCCTCCTCCCTGCGCCAAAACCGGCAGCAAGACAGCGGCGGCAACGCCATCCAAACCATCGTCAGCATCGTGCTGCAAGTGGTCTTCGGCTGGCTGGCCGGCATCATCGTGATGTGGTTCAGCCGCCAGCGCGAATACCGTGCCGATGCCGGCGCCGCCAAACTGGTGGGCGCGCCCAAAATGATCTGCGCCCTGCAACGGCTCAAAGGCAGCCAAAGCAGCCTGCCGCCCCAAATGGCCGCCATGGGCATCAACGACAGCACCCTGCGCTCCCTGTTCAGCACCCACCCCACTCTCGACGACCGCATCGCCCGCCTGCAACGACTGAACTATTAAACCAATTTGGCGGGTAGGTTCTGCCAGCCCAAACCATAAAAGGCTACCTGAAAATGCCGGCAAGCAATTTTCAGGTAGCCTTTATCATTCAGCCAGCCAATAGCAAACTCATCCAAACCACGCACCGCTACGAAAAACTCAGCAGCCTTCTCGGCCTAACCTATAGTGGATTAAATTTAAATCAGTACGGCGTTGGCCCGCCTTGCCGACCTATACCGCCTGCAGCCCGCCGCCTTGTGGCGGCTGTTGTTGATTCGCCATAAGCGGAAGCCGACACCCGCCATGCCGATACGTTTACATTTCTTTTGATTTCCCTAATTTTTCGCTAAACCTGCCTGCCTATAATGCAAACCATCGATTCAGGCAGCACCGCCTGCCATGTTTAACCCACCATCTTGAATAAAGGAAAACACCATGAAAAACGCTCTGCTCCTCACCGCCCTGTTGGCCTCCGCCACCGCTTCCGCCGGCTTCTCCGAAAACGGCCAAGCGGCTGCCTCTCAAAATGCCGTAACCCGCGTTTCCACCCTGCGCAGCGTGCCGGACGACAGCTACGTTACCTTGGAAGGCTACATCGAACGCCAAGTGCGCCGCGAACACTACATCTTCCGCGATGCCAGCGGCCGCATCGAAGTGGAAATCGACGACGACGTATGGCGCGGCCTGAACATTACCCCGCGCGACAAAGTGCGCCTCGAAGCCGAAATCGACCAAGAATGGCGCCGCACCGAAGTAGACGTAAAATCCGTTACCCGCATCCAGTAAGCAAAGAGACTACCTGAAAGCGAAGCTTCAACGCAGTTAAAACGAAGTACATTTCTGAGAAGCCAAAATGCCCGCTTCAACAGAACGGCAACGGACATATTAAGTTTCGTTCGAACTGCCGACATATTTTTCAGGTATAGTGGATTAACAAAAATCAGGACAAGGCGGCGAGCCGCAGACAGTACACACGTTACGGCAAGGCGAGCCAACGCTGTACTGGTTTAAATTTAACTCACTATAGCCTGTTCTGTTTTCCCCAATCTCCAAACTATGAAAGGAAAGCCGATGTCCGCACGCAAACCCTCCCTCCTGTTGCTGGCCGCCGCCATCATGGCCGTTTCCCTGCCCGCCCTGGCCGACCACGACGATTACGATGACGACGATCATTACCACCGCTACTCGCAAGAGTATCGGGTACGCCGCGGCCACCAGCCCGGCCGCTATCGGCAGGCAGGCTATATTTCCAGCAGCCACGCCGCCAATATCGCCGCCCGCCACACCCGCGCCCGCGTAACCGACGTGGACCTCACCACCTGGCGCGGCCGCCGCGTGTATGAAGTGGATTTAGACGGCCGGCGCGGCGATTATGAAGTGATTGTGGACGCCCGCAGCGGCCGTATCCTCTCTTCCAAATTCGATCCCGACGATTAAACCCTATCGCCGGATGAAGGCTACCTACCTGAAAACTACAGCAAAAAGCCCCGCGAAAAGCGGGGCTTTGGATTGGTGCCGGTAAAGGGAGTCGAACCCCCGACCTTCGCATTACGAATGCGCTGCTCTACCAACTGAGCTATACCGGCCAGATTCGGCAATTAGGCGCGTTTGCGGAATTCGCCGGTGCGGGAGTCGATTTCCACTTTGTCGCCGTTTTCAATGTAGGCCATCACTTGGATTTCGGTACCGCCCACGAGGCGTGCGGGTTTCATCACTTTGCCGGAAGTGTCGCCTTTAACGGCGGGCTCGGTGTATTCCACTTCGCGCACGATGATGGTGGGCAGCTCCACGGAAATCGGGTTGCCTTCGTAGAAGGTTACTTCGCACACGTCTTCCATGCCGTCTACGATGAATTTCAGGTTGTCGCCGATGTTTTCGCCTTCAACCTCGTATTGGTTGAACTCTTCGTCCATGAATACATACATCGGGTCGGCAAAATAGCTGTAGGTGCATTGTTTGCGGTCGAGCTGGATAACGTCGAATTTGTCATCGGCTTTCACGATGGTTTCGCTGTTTGCGCCGGTGAGCAGGTTTTTCAGCTTCATGCTCACTTTGGCAGAGGAGCGGCCGCCTTTGATGTATTCGGTTTTCTGTACCACCATCGGCTCGCTGCCCACCATGAATACGTTGCCGGCGCGCAATTCTTGTGCGGTTTTCATAATTTATATCTCTTTCAGTCAAATCAGGGAAAAACGGAAAACGCGGCATTTTAGCGCAAACGGTTTTGGCTGTCCAAAGTAAAGGCTACCTGAAATTTTCAGGTAGCCTTTCGCGCTACTTATTCGTAATAACGCCCTAAGTCCAACAAATCGCCCAACAGCGACCAATCCCCTGCTATAGCCGCTTCTTCCCCCAAACTGTCTTCCAGCCCATGCGCGCCGCATTCCAAAAGGGTGAGCGGGTCGAAGTTGTACCAGCTGTAGCCGGTTTCGGAGACGATGCCGTAGTGGCGCAATTCGTTTTGCAGCTCTTGGCCACGCATGCGATGCAACTCAGCCACCTGAAAAATAATCACGTCGCAGGCGTATTGCCACGGATCGCTGGTTTTCAGCTGCTCATCAGGCATCTGGCGAATGAGCAGCCATTGCTCGTTAAACTGGGCGGGCGGGGCAGTAAAGGCTTCTTGCAGCAGGCTGAGGCAGAGAGCAGGAGTGAAAGCCGCATCCTGTTGGCTTTGCAACAGAGCATAGAGCGCCAGGAGATAGTCTTCCAAATTGCGGTTGGCGAATGACTGATGGAAGTTTTCGATATGAATGGAAAGTTCACTGTGATTCATAGAATGGGCATGGGTTGTATAGTGGATTAACAAAAATCAGGACAAGGCGGCGAGCCGCAGACAGTACAAATAATACGGCAAGGCGAGACAACGCCGTACTGGTTTTTGTTCATTCACTATAGTGCTAAAACAAAGCGGCAACAGGCATCTGCCCATCGCCTCCCTACCCGATTGAAAACCAACTACTCAACCGCGCTGCTGTTCCGGCGGCAGCTGTTCGCTGGTGCGGCCGAAACGGCGTTCGCGCACGCGGAAGGAAGAAATGGCGCGGTCGAACTCGGCAGCGTCGAAATCCGGCCACAGCGCGTCGGTGAAATAAAACTCGGCATAGGCCATTTGCCAGAGCATGAAGTTGCTGATGCGGGTTTCGCCGCCGGTGCGGATAAACAGGTCGGGCTCGGGGGCTTCGGCCAAGGAAAGGCGCCGGGAGAGGTCGTCTTCGGTGATTTCGCTTTTGCCTTCGGCAATCAGCCGGTTGGCAGCTTGCAGGATATCCCAGCGGCCGCCGTAGTCGGCAGCCACGGTGAGCGTGAGGCCGGTGTTGTTGGCGGTGAGCCGTTCGGCGGCTTCGATGCCTTCCACAATCGCGGCGGGGAAGCGGCTGCGGTTGCCGATTACTTTGAGCCGCAGGTTGTTCTGGTGCATTTTGGCCACTTTTCCGCCCAGCGCCTGCAAAAACAGCTTCATCAAAAAGGAAACTTCGTCTTCGGGTCGGCGCCAGTTTTCGGTGGAAAAAGCGAATACGGTGAGGTATTCCACGCCGAGCTCGGCGCAGCGGGCGGCTAGGTTTTCCAGGGCGGTGAGGCCGCGTTTGTGCCCCATCACGCGCGGCAGCAGGCGTTTTTTCGCCCAGCGGCCGTTGCCGTCCATAATCACGCAGACATGGCGCGGGATATTGGTGCGTTCGGGGATGGTTTGGGTGCTGCTGCTCATATGCTTTTCCTCGGGCTGGGCGGGTTTCAGGTAGCCTGAGGCGGCACGGGCAAATATATCAGCCCGTGCCGCCGTATCGCTCGGATGGTTTACACCACCATCAAATCTTCTTCTTTATGCTCCAGCAGTTTATCTACTTCGGCGATGTATTTGTCGGTGAGCTTCTGGATCTGCTCTTCGCCGCGGCGGGCATCGTCTTCCGACACTTCTTTGTCTTTCAGCAATTTTTTGATGTGGTCGTTGGCATCCCGGCGCACATTGCGGATAGACACGCGGCCGTCTTCGGCTTCGCCGCGCACTACTTTAATCAGGTCTTTGCGGCGCTCTTCGGTAAGCATCGGCATCGGCACGCGGATGAGGTCGCCCATAGAAGCAGGGTTCAGGCCGAGGTTGGAATCGCGGATGGCTTTTTCCACGGCAGCGGCCATATTGCCCTCATAGGGCTTCACGCTGATGGTGCGCGCGTCGAGCAAGGTTACGTTGGCCACCTGGCTCACCGGCACCATGCTGCCGTAGTATTCCACTTCCACCTGGTCAAGCAGGCCGGTGTGGGCGCGGCCGGTGCGCACTTTGGCTAAATTTTCGCGCAGTACTTCCACCGAACGCTGCATCTTGGTTTCGGCTGAGGTTTGGATTTCTTTGATCATAGGGTTTCCTTAATTGAGATATTTTCAGGTAGCCTACCGGCTGCCACGGCAATAGTGCATAACGGGCGGGATACTACCTTGCTTTGCCCGCTGCGGCAAGGTTTTCCGGCTGTCGGGCGCGCCGCCGTTTCCACCACGGGCGCACGATGCCGAACCACAACACGGGAAACAGTGCAAACGCCTCAAAGTTGTAGATAAACGAACCGTCGCGGAAAGACAGCGGCACGACCTCGCCCTGCGGCGTAACCCGATATTCGCTATACAGCCACGGCACAAACGGCACGCCTGCCTGCACGCGGTATACGCCGTCTGCGCCGATTTCCAGCCGCGTGCAGTTGTCTATATCCTCCAAGCAATGCGGCGATTCGCCCGCTTCGGTCAGCAGCGGCCACTTATGTCGCGCCTGCCGCCACTGCCTCAAAGTTACCGAGCCCGGCCATCCCTCTTCCGTGCGCACCGCCACCATAAACCGCGCATCCGCCTGCTCCCCGGCCTGATAATGCCGTATCTGCATCCGGCTTAATGCCTCGCCGCCCAAGCGGGCAAACCCCGCCCACAGCAGCAACACCAAACCGCCATACAACAGCCGTCCCAGCCCGCGCAGCAGCCAAGAAGCCGCGCCATGATTATGCCGATTTCCCATATCCTATCTTCAGCTCACTAAGTTTTCAGGTAGCCTTCAAGCCGCGCCAACCACTTTCCTATCAAGCCGGCATTTGCTAAATTCCACCGCAGCAAATTATGCCATATTCCCTAGCCTCACTATATATAGTGGATTAACAAAAATCAGGACAAGGCGGCGAGCCGCAGACAGTACACACGTTACGGCAACAGGAAGTGCTGCGCTAGAGCAGCAGCGAATGCCCACGCTCACCTTGTATAGCCAATCTTTCAAACATATCAAACATAATAAAGGCTACCTGAAATCTTTCAGGTAGCCTTTTTTGGATATTAAAATAAAAAATCAATCGAAAAGCAATTTTCAATTGGAAAAATAAAACAATCAGCACTACAATGGCTGCCAATCAAACAATAATTCTTTTTCCCAACCCTGTTGAATAAGGAGCCATCATGAGCATCAACATCGGCATCAACGAAACCCAACGTCAAACCATCGCCCAAGGCCTGTCTAAAGTGCTGGCCGACACCTACACCCTCTATCTGAAAACCCACAACTACCACTGGAACGTGGAAGGCCCGATGTTCCACAGCCTGCACACCATGTTTGAAGAGCAATACAACGAACTGGCGCTGGCCGTGGACGAAATTGCCGAACGCATCCGCGCACTGGGCTTCAAAGCGCCAGGTTCCTACGGCGAATTCGCCAAGCTCACTTCCATTCCCGACGGCCAAAGCAGCAACGATGCCCCGGCCATGATCCGCGAGCTGGTGGAAGGCCAGGAAACCGTGATCCGCACCTGCCGCGAGCTGTTCCCCGCTGTGGACGAAGCCAACGACGAACCCACTGCCGACCTGCTCACCACCCGCATGCAAACCCACGAAAAAACCGCCTGGATGCTGCGCGTGTTGCTGCAAAAATAAGCAGGCTTGCCCAGCATACCAACGCCCGTTATGGCAACGGGCGTTTTTTTGCGGCATGAAAAGTTGGCCGGAACAAGATGGCCAAAGGAGGCTGAGCTTCTGCGGAAGCCAACCTTGGGTTGGGCGGATTTTATAGTGAGTTAACAAAAATCAGGACAAGACGACGAGCCGCAGACAGTACAGATAGTACGGCAAGGCGAGGCAACGCTGTACTGGTTTTTGTTAATTCACTATATATTGGTGTTTTTCAGGTAGCCTCTCCCCCCCCTGCAGCAGGCTACCTGAAACCCAAAACATCAGGCCGCCTCCCATTGGGAAGCGGCCTGCAATCTTGCCAATTCAATCAAATATGCACCAAAGTGCCTTCGTCTTCGCCCAGCACCACCCGTTTGAGCGCGCCTTCTTTGGCGATGCCGAATACCACGATATTCAGTTTGCGCTCGCGGCACAGCGCCAAGGCGGTGGCATCCATCACTTTCAGGTTTTTCACGATGGCTTCGTCAAACGTGATGTCTTGATAGCGCGTGGCCGAAGCGTCTTTTTTCGGGTCGGCGGTGTACACGCCGTCCACATTGGTGGCCTTGAGCATGATGTCGCAGTTCATTTCCGCACCGCGCAGCGCGGCGGCGGTGTCGGTGGTGAAGAAGGGGTTGCCGGTGCCGGCGGCGAAAATCACCACTTTGCCTTCTTCCAAATATTGAATGGCTTTGGGGCGGGCATAGGTTTCGGCAATCTGCTGCATGGAAAGCGCCGATTGCACGCGCGCGGGCTGGCCGAGGCTTTCAAACGCATCTTTCAAGGCCAGGGCGTTCATTACCGTGGCGAGCATGCCCATGTAGTCGGCAGTGGCGCGATCCATATCGCTGGCCTGCGCAGCCACGCCGCGGAACAAGTTGCCGCCGCCAACCACCACACCCACTTCCACGCCCATTTTGGCGATTTCCACAATCTGCCCGACAATGCCCATAATCGTGGTGCGGTTGATGCCGAAGGCATCGTTACCCATCAATGCTTCGCCGGAAAGTTTCAATAAAACACGCTTGTAGCGGATAGTCATGGCAGCCTCTCTTCATGGTTGGAAAATTCAAACGGCAGGCATTATACGCTCTTTCGGCGGCGTCGGTTGGCCGATTTTGGCAGTTTATTATTACAGGCTACCTGAAAAATCTGCCCGTATTTTTCAGGTAGCCTGTGCTGCCACGCCGTCGAAATAGCGCAACACGGTATCCGGCAGCCAATCCAAATCAGCCGTGCCGGGAAAGCCGGCGTGGCCGCCGTATTCGGGCTGCAACAAAGTAACGCTTGGCGACACGTCGCCTGCCTGCGGCAGCGATTCGGCGGGGATGAAGGGGTCGTTGAGTGCGTTCAAAATCAGGGTGGGCACGGCGATTTGGTGCAGCAGGGGTTTGGCGCTGGCGCGGCGGTAGTAATCAGCGGCATCGGCAAAGCCGTGCACGGGGGCGGTGAAGGCGTTGTCGAAATCGGTGAGGTTGGCGGCGGCTTGCACGGCAGCGGCGTCAATCTGCGGAAAACGGGCGGCGCAAGCAGCGGCTTTGGGCAACAGCGAACGCAGGAAATAAGGTGCATACAGCATTTTGCTCAAGCCCTGTTCCAGCCGATGAGAGGCGGCGGTTAAATCCAACGGCGCGCTCACCACGGCAGCAGCCTGCGGAATGGCACGGTTGCCCTGCTCGGCCAGGTATTTGGCCAATGCGTTGCCACCCAAGGAAATACCGACAGCGCAGATGCGCGGATAGCGCGAGTGCATTAATTGCAACATGTGCGCGACTTCGGCGCTGTCGCCGGAGTGGTAAAACACGGGTGCGCGGTTTTCCACTTCGCCGCAGCTACGGAAATGCGCCACCACACCGTGCCAGCCGTGCCGTTGCGCGGCAAACATCAGGGCGCGGGCATAATGGCTGGCGCTGCTGCCTTCCAGCCCGTGAAATAGCATCAATAGCGGGGTATCGGAGCGTTTGCCATCTACGAAATCGTAGGCCACTTCGGTAGCGCCCAAGCTGTCGGGCAAAAGCTCGCGCCGGTAGGCCGGGCTGCCAATGCGCACCAGCTTCGGCCAAATGCTTTGCAAATGCCCGCCGCGCAGCCAAAACGGCGGCCGGTAGGCAGGCAGCTGAGAGGAAATGTTTGGATTCATATATGCGAATTCATTGAAAATATTTAATCGGCAGTAGGCACTTGGCTATCGCCTGCTTCACGTCAGGCAGTAAATAATCCTAATAATATACTGATTTATAAAGAAATTTGTTTAACGCTACTAGAGTGCTCGCCCACAAAATGCGACACTTACCGACACTGCCGTAGGTAAAAAGCGGCATAATCGTTGTCAAACCTTGCACCGATATAGTAGAGTGTTCCCACAGCTATCGGCAACGGTAGCCATTTTTCACAGGAGAACCTAACTATGCAACGCAAATTAACTATTCTGATGCTGGCCTTGCTGCCGATTGCGTCCGCATGGGCCGACGGTGTAAAAATCGGCAACGACTCTTCCGGCCTGCCGCCCGAATTGGTACAAAATCTGGCGCAAACGTCCAAATCCATGGGCGTGAAAGAGCCGATGAATATCAGCACCCGCAGCGAAGGCGGCGCACGCTATGCCGTGGTATCCGGCACTTCCGGCACCACTTGCCGCATCAAACTGTCCAACGGCAACCCGCCCACCATCTTGGGCTTGTCCTGCCGTTAATCAGAACCAACAAATATTGGAAAACAGCCCGAATATCGGGCTGTTTTTGCTTCCTGATGCTTGAGGGGCTACCTGAAAACCCTACGGTTGGTTTTTCAGGTAGCCTTTGCTTTCGAACTGCCTACTGTTTCAACCGTTCGATTTTCGCGCCCACTTTGCTCAGCTTCTCTTCGATATGCTCGTAGCCGCGATCCAAGTGGTAGATGCGCTCCACGATGGTGTCGCCGTCGGCCACCAGGCCGGCAATCACCAGGCTGGCCGAAGCGCGCAGGTCGGTGGCCATCACGGTGGCGCCGGAAAGCCTCTCCACACCTTTTACCAGCGCGGTATTGCCCTCGGCGCTGATTTGCGCGCCCATGCGGTTGAGCTCGGGCACGTGCATGAAGCGGTTTTCAAAAATGGTTTCCACCACCCGGCTGCTGCCCTCGGCCACCGCGTTCATCGCCATAAACTGCGCCTGCATATCGGTGGGAAAACCCGGATGCGGCACGGTGCGCACGTCTACAGCTTTCGGGCGCTGCGTCATTTTGATTTCAATCCAGTTTTCGCCGGTTTGGATTTCCGCCCCGGCTTCCACCAGCTTGTCCAACACCGCCTCCATGGTCTTGGGCGCGGCATTTTGCAGGCGCACCTGCCCGCCGGCCATGGCCACGGCACAGAGGAAAGTGCCGGCCTCGATGCGGTCGGGCACCACGCTGTGGGTACAGCCGTGCAGCTTTTCCACGCCTTCGATGGTCATGGAAGGCGTGCCGATGCCGCTGATTTTCGCGCCCATCTTCACCAGGCATTCGGCCAAGTCCACCACTTCCGGCTCCACCGCGCAGTTTTCCAGCACGGTGGTGCCTTCTGCCAGCGTGGCCGCCATCAGCAGGTTTTCCGTGCCGCCCACGGTCACCATGTCCATCACCACGCGCGCACCTTTGAGCTTGCCGCGCGCCTTCACATAACCGTGTTCGATCACGATTTCCGCGCCCATGGTTTCCAGCCCTTTCAAGTGCTGATCCACCGGCCGCGAGCCGATGGCACAGCCGCCGGGCAGGCTCACCTCCGCCTCGCCGAAACGCGCCAGCGTGGGGCCGAGCACCAAAATGGAAGCGCGCATGGTTTTCACCAATTCATACGGCGCGCAAGTGTTGTTTACCGTGCCGCCGTTGATTTTGAATTCGCTCACGCCGTCGCTTTCCACTTCCGCGCCCATGCCTTGCAGGAGTTTGTGCGTGGTTTTCACGTCGGCCAGCATCGGCACGTTGGTCAAATGCAAAATATCTTCAGTTAAAAGCCCGGCGCACATCAGCGGCAGGGCGGCGTTTTTCGCGCCGGAAATCACAATTTCGCCGTGCAACGGGCCGTTGCCGGTAATTTTCAGTTTGTCCATGTTTCAGTTGAATTTCTTTAATCTTTAGGTTGAAGCGGTAACCTCTGGCAACAAAGGCTACCTGAAAACGCGGGATTATAAACGTTTTACCCTAGCCTTAGGCAGCCTTTGCCCAACTTTTCCCGTAACGCTTTTCAGGTAGCCTCCCGCCCGCTTAAAGGCTACCTGAAAACATTCAGCCCCACACCAACACCCCGTTTTTCTGCGCTATAACAAGCTCACTTCACTTCCGCTGCGGCCTTGGCCCAACTGGTATCAACAAGACGCCAATCTGCTATACAATCAGCCTATCCCCAACCCGAAAAAAGGCCGCGCCATGCCAGACCAATCCCTCGCCCCCCACCGCCAGGCCATCGACGCCATCGACGCCGAAATCCTCAGCCTGCTCAACCAACGCGCCGCCCACGCCCGCGCCATCGGCGAGCTCAAAGGCACCGGCATCGTCTACCGCCCCGAGCGCGAAGCCCAAGTGTTGCAGCGCATTCAAAGCCTGAACCAAACCGCCGCCGGCCTCCTGCCCGACGAAGCCGTCGCCCGCCTGTTCCGCGAAATCATGAGCGAATGCCTCGCCGTAGAACGCCCGCTCACCATCGCCTACCTCGGCCCCGAAGCCACCTTTACCCAGCAAGCCGCCGTGAAGCACTTCGGCCACGCCGCCCACACCCGGCCCTGCCCCTCCATCGACGAATGCTTCCGCCTGGTGGAAGCCCGCCAGGCCGATTATGCCGTCGCCCCAGTGGAAAATTCCACCGAAGGCCCGGTCGGCCGTACCCTCGATCTCATGGTTTCCACCCCCCTGCGTGCCTGCGGCGAAGTGCTCCTGCGCATCCAGCATCATTTATTGCAGCAGCCCAGCGGTAGTGAGCAGCCGGAAAAAGTGTATGCCCACGCCCAAGCGTTGGCTCAATGTCACGAGTGGCTCAACCGCCACCTGCCCCATGCCACTCGCATTTCCGTGGCCAGCAACGCCGAAGCCGCCCGCCTCGCCGCCGCCGAGCCGCAAGCCGCCGCCATTGCCGGCCAGGCCGCCGCCGAGCATTACCATCTGGCCAAACTCGCCGCCAACATCGAAGACGAGCCCAACAACACCACCCGTTTCCTCATCTTCGGCCACAACCGCACCCAGCCATCCGGCCGCGACAAAACCTCCCTCATCGTTTCCGCCCCCAACCGCCCCGGCACCGTGCACCGCCTGCTCCAACCCTTCTCCGAGCACGGCATCTCCATGACCAAGCTCGAAAGCCGCCCCAGCCGCGCCGGCCTGTGGGACTACGTCTTCTTCATCGACATCGAAGGCCACGCCGACAGCCCCCAAATCCAGCCCGCCCTTGAGGCCCTCGCCGAACGCGCCGCCTTCGTCAAAATCATCGGCGCCTATCCGCAGGCCGTGCTGTAAATTTTCAGGTAGCCTTTGGCCGCACCGAAGGCTATCTGAAACCAAGCTTCCCCAGCCATACCCGCTTCCACCCAAACAAACCTTGGGATAGAATTACCGCTCCTTTCATTTGATAACTTATCAGGAGCAATCCATGCGCACCCTACCCTTTGCCGCCGCAGCCCTTCTGCTTGCTGCCGGCTTTGCCCAAGCCGAAGGCTTCCGCAGCCCCAGCGGCAATGTTCACTGCATGCCCGGCGACGCCCCCGGCGCAGTAGAGTGCGAAATCCGCGGGCCTGCCCGCCCCATCCGCCCCAAACCGCGCGATTGCGAGCTTGATTGGGGCGGCCGCTTCAGCCTTTCCCGCAACGGTGCCCAAATCGTATGCGCCGGCGACACCATCTTCAACGACGAACACCGCGTGCTGCCCTACGGACAAACCCTGCGCGGCAACGGCTGGCAATGCACCAGCAAAACCACCGGCATGACCTGCTCCAACAGCCGAGGCCACGGCTTTGAAATCAGCAGCCGCCGCCAACGTTTGTTCTAAACCCGAATTTAACGCAAATAAAGAAAGGCTACCTGAAATACCCAGCTCCGCAAAAACCGCAGAGTCCGCTTTCAGGTA
This sequence comes from Eikenella corrodens, assembly GCF_003990355.1. NCBI lineage: Bacteria > Pseudomonadati > Pseudomonadota > Betaproteobacteria > Neisseriales > Neisseriaceae > Eikenella > Eikenella sp. KCOM 3110. Next base: position 1,853,794 of record NZ_CP034670.1, read on the forward strand.
GCCTTTTGCCGTATCGCCGCTTCCCCGCAAGGCAGCTTTCTGCCAGGCAAAGCCAAACGTATACGGACAAACCCTGCGCGGCAACGGCTGGCAATGCACCAGCCAAACCACCGGCATTACCTGCTCCAACAGCCGAGGCCACGGCTTTGAAATCAGCAGCAGCCGCCAACGTTTGTTCTAAGCCCATAAAGACTACCTGAAACCGCCAAGCCCCGTTTGGGCACACTTCAGGTAGCCTCTCCCTTCCCCCTTCTTTCCCGGCAAAGCCAATATGCAAAAAATCTTCGTCCTCTACACCGGCGGCACTATCGGCATGAAACCCAGCCCCAATGGCCTCGTTCCCGATGCCCAGCTTGCCGAACAAGCCCTGCAGCCCTACGCCGAACAAGCCGTGTTCCACTGGCACATCTGCCAGCCCCTGATCGACAGCTCCAACATCACCCCCCAGCATTGGGCCCAATGGCTCGCCATCCTGCAAGCCGCCCTGCCCGAGCACGACGGCATCCTCGTCTTGCACGGCACCGACACCCTCGCCTACACCGCCAACCTCCTCGCCCTTGCGCTCGACAACGGCGGCAAGCCCATCGTCCTCACCGGCGCGCAAAAGCCCTACCACGCCGCCGATAGCGACGCCCCCGCCAACCTGCAAACCGCCGTCTCCGCCCTGCAAAACCCCCAACTGCACAGCACCGTTATCGCCTTCGGCGGCCGGCTCTACCCCGCCGTCGGCAGCAGCAAATGCAGCACCGAGCTCGACCAAGGCTTCGACAACGCCCACTTCAACACCTGGCAGCCAAACACCCCGCCCCGCCGCCTCAGCGGCCTGCCCACCCGCTTCAACCCTGACGCCCGCGTGTGCAGCCACCTGCTCACCCCCGGCAGCAGCCCCGAGCAAATCGCCCACAGCCTGCGCCACTTCCCCCAAGAAGCCGCCATCCTGCTTTCCTACGGCCAAGGCCACGCCCCCGCCAGCCCCGAATTGCTCGCCGCCGTGCAACACTTCACTCAAAACGGCGGCCTGCTGCTCAACATCAGCCAAGCCCACCACGGCCGCACCGGCACCGCCTACGCCCAAGGCAACGCCCTGCGCCAGGCCGGCGCGGTGGGCGGCGGCAAATGCAATATCGAAACCGCCACCGCCCTCATGACCCTCGCCGCCGGCAACCGCTGGACGGCTAGCCAACTGCAACAGGCATTGGCGCAATTGGATTTGCTCTGATACCTTCCTCCGCTACAAAAAGGCTACCTGAAACCGTATCAACCGTTTTCAGGTAGCCTTTACAACAAGGACATAAGCAGCCTAACGCACCAAAAACCGCCCCTGCCACACCAAATACAGCGTTCCCGCCAACAGCAGCGCCACCCCGGCCGAGCCGCTTAGCGCCAATGCTGTGCCCAGCCATATCATCTTGCCTGCGGCCAACAGGTGCAGCCCGCAACCGCACATGGCCGCCAAGCCGAACGAGAAGCCCCACCAGCTCATGCTAAACCCGCCCTCGGCAAACCAGCCCAGCAGGCGCAGCAAAAGCAGAAACTGCAAACAGCCGTAGCCCATCAAGGCCAGCGCAAACAGGTCGATGGCGCCGCCGTTCACCACAAAATACGCCCCGCAGCCCACAAAAGCCGGCGCAAGCTGGATGCCCACTATCCCGCGCACCTGCGGCGCAATCGCCGCCTCCGTGCGCAGCCTGCCCAAAATCGCCGCCTCCAGGCTAAACCAAGACATCAGCCCCGCGCCGAAAAACAACACCGCATAATCATACAGCCCGAGCACGCCCAGCACCGTGGCACTCACAAAATTGGTGGCCACCGTAGGCAGATAGATCACCGGCGTGGTGGCGGCCAAGTTGTGCAGCCCGCGCCACAGCCCGGCAGCACGATACATGGCAAACGCCAGCTGCCCGGCAATGCCGGCATACACCAGCACGCGTGCCGCCCCGGCGGCATAAGGCAGCCCGGCAATGCCTGCCAAGATGGTGGTAATCGGGATGGCGCTGAGAAAGCAGCATTGCACCAAATCGGTTAAATCGCTTAAAAACTCATCGCGATAAGCCAATATCTTGCACACATAAGCCGCCACCAGCACCAGCCACACAGCAAACGCCGCCGCCAGCAGCCCCTCACCCGGCCAAGCCGGCATCAGGCCTGCCGCTGCACCGTAGCGCCACGACAAACCCAATGCGAACAGGCCGATGGTGGTGCTGAAATAACTGAGCGGAATCGGAAATGTGCGGCATGCGCCCATGATGTGTCCTTTTATTGCCGGGGTAATTTAAAACAGGCGGCATCATACTGCCATTTCCCCGCTCCAAACCATCCGATTTTGCTCAATCTGCCGCCATTTTGTCTCGCCCATCCGCAAAATGAAGGCTACCTGAAACATTCAACAGGCCGCAGCTTGGGCAAATCTAGCAAGCCGAATCGGCTTTCGGTATAAGGCGGCGGGCTGCAGGCAGTACGGAAATATAGTGAATTAACAAAAATCAGGACAAGGCGACGAGCCACAGACAGTACACACGTTACGGCAAGGCGAGCCAACGCTGTACTGGTTTTTGTTAATTCACTATACGGCAAGGTAAACCCATGCCGTAGCGAAAGTTGCTTTGCTCTATGGCACAAAAAGGCTACCTGAAAACGAGCACGCGGGTTTCTGCGAAGCCAATTTTTCAGGTAGCCTTTTATCGTCTGGCAAGGTTTAGTGTGCCATTAAATTTTTGCCCGCCTTACAGCGAATAATACATTTCAAATTCCAGCGGGTGCGGCGCCATGCGGATGCGGCGCACGTCTTCTTCTTTGAAGGCGATGTAGCTGTTGATCCAGTCTTGGCTGAACACGCCGCCGCGCAGGAGGAATTCGTGGTCGGCTTTGAGGGCGGCCAGGGCTTCTTCCAAAGAGGCGCACACGGTCGGTACGAGCGCATCCTCTTCCGGCGGCAGGTCGTAGAGGTTTTTGTCGGCCGGGTCGCCGGGGTGGATTTTGTTTTGGATGCCGTCCAGCCCGGCCATCAGCAGCGCGGCGAACACCAAGTAGGGGTTGGCGGTGGGATCGGGGAAGCGCACTTCGATGCGGCGGGCCTTCACGCTGTGCACGGTGGGGATGCGGATGGAGGCGGAACGGTTTTTGGCGGAATAGGCCAGCTTGGTGGGCGCTTCAAAATGCGGCACCAGGCGTTTGTAGGAGTTGGTGGAGGGGTTGGCGATGGCATTCAGCGCTTTGGCGTGCTTGATGATACCGCCGATGTAGTAGAGGGCGGTGTCGCTCAAGCCGGCATAGCCGTCGCCGGCAAACAGGTTTTGGCCGTTTTTCCAAATGGATTGGTGCACGTGCATGCCGCTGCCGTTGTCGCCCATCAAGGGTTTGGGCATGAAGGTGGCGGTTTTGCCGAAGTTGTGCGCCACGTTGTGGATTACGTATTTCATGTCTTGGGTTTGGTCGGCACGGTGAACCAAAGTGCTGAATTTGGTGCCGATTTCCATCTGGCTGCCGGTGCCGACTTCGCCGTGGTGCACTTCCACTTCAATGCCGATTTCCTGCAGGATGTTGACCATGGCAGAGCGCAAATCCTGCCCGGCATCCACCGGCGCCACGGGGGCGTAGCCGCCTTTCACCATCGGGCGGTGGCCGGTGTTTTGGCCGTCCAGATGCAGGCCGCTCGACCAAGCGGCGCTTTCGGAGGTGATTTCGAAACGGGTTTTGTGCATATGGGTTTCAAACTCAATGCCGTCGAACACGAAAAATTCGGGCTCGGGGCCGAAATAGGCCGTGTCGCCCACGCCGCTGGCTTTCAAATAGGCTTCGGCTCGGCGGGCGATGGAGCGCGGGTCGCGGTCGTAGCCCTGGCCGCTGGCCGGGTCGATCACGTCGCAGGTGAGCACCAAGGTGGCATCGTCGTAGAAGGGATCGATGAAGGCGGTGGCCGGATCGGGGCGCAGCTGCATATCGGAGGCCTGAATGCCCTTCCAGCCGCCGATAGACGAGCCGTCGAAAGGCTGGCCGTTTTCAAACCATTCTTCCGGGTCGTCCAGCACCACGGCGGCGGGCACGGTGAAATGGTGCTGTTTGCCTTTGGTGTCGGTGAATCGCAAATCAACGAAACGGACATCGTTTTCTTCAATCATGCGAACTACATTGCTGATGGACATGGTGGCACTCCTTTAAATATGCGGGGATAAAATCAAGCGGGCATTTTGCCACAGCCGCCGCCCGAGCGTATAGAGCAAAAATCAAAAAGGCTACCTGAAAATTTAGCTTCGCAGAAACCCGCGTGCCCGTTTTCAGGTAGCCTCTGCTCCCGTTAAAACCGCTCGTGCGGCGCCAGATAGCGCCACTGCCCCGGCGGCAGTGCGCCGAGTTTCACTTTGCCGATGCGGATGCGCTTGAGCCCCACCACGCGCAGCCCCACCAGCTCGCACATGCGGCGGATTTGGCGTTTTTTGCCCTGTTTCAACACAAAGCGCAGCTGGTCTTGGTTTTGCCACGACACCTTGGCCGGCCGCAGCGCTTCGCCGTCCAGCTTCAGGCCGTGGTTCAGCAGGCGCAGGCCTTCTTCGGAAAGCTTGCCCTTCACCCGCACCAGATATTCTTTTTCCACGCCGCTGTTTTCACCGATCAGGCTTTTGGCCACGCGCCCGTCTTGCGTGAGCACCAGCAGCCCGACCGAATCGATATCCAGCCGGCCGGCGGGAGCCAGACCGTGGCGGTGTGCCGCTTTAAACTTTTGCGGGCTGCGGTCTTCCGGCCAATGGTTGGCTGCGGTAACCAGCTCGGCGGCGCTGCGGTAGCCTTTTTCGGCCTGCCCGCTCACGAAGCCCACCGGCTTGTGCAGCAGGATGGTCACCCGCCCGGCCTGTTCTTCGTGCGCGGCGCGGTGCAGCTCGATGCGGTCACCCGCGCCCACCTTTTGGCCGAGCACGGCTTTCTCGCCGTTCACGCTCACCCAGCCGCGCTCGATATAGGCATCGGCTTCGCGGCGCGAACAGAGGCCGAGCTCGGCCATGCGTTTGGAAAGGCGGACGGTGTTGTCGGGTGTGGTCATATTCGTTTCTTTGTTAGGCAGATGTTCATTTCAGGTAGCCTGCTTGGCGCGAGAAGGCTACCTGAAATTATTGGCAAAGCAATTATAGTTTTCAGCCAGCCTCTTCGGGATGCCGGGCAAACCAATCGCGCACGCGCTGCAAATCTTCGGCGGTGTCCACCCCGGCGGCGGGGGCGTTGTCGCACACGGTTACGGCGATTTTGCCGCCGTGCCACAACACGCGCAGCTGTTCGAGCGATTCGATGCCCTCCAGCGGCGAGGGCGGCAGGCCGACGTATTGGTGCAAAAAGCCCACACGGTAGGCATACAGGCCGATATGGCGCAGCGGGGCAAAGCCTTCGGGCAGCACGGCTTGCGTTTCGGCGAAGGCGTCGCGCGGCCAGGCAATGGGGGCGCGGCTGAAATAAAGGGCGTTGCGCCGCTGATCGAGCACCACTTTCACGCAGTTGGGATTGAGAAACTCGGCCGCGTCGGCAATCGGGTGGGCGGCGGTGGCCATTTGCGCGCTGCTGCTGCCGAGCAATTCGGCGGTGCGGTTGATGAGGGCGGGATCAATCAGCGGCTCGTCGCCCTGCACGTTCACGGCGATGTCGCTATCGGCCATACCGAGCAGCAGCGCGGCTTCGGCCAGGCGGGCGGTGCCGCTGGCGTGCTGTTTGCCGGTGAGCACGGCTTCGATGCCGTATTCGGAGCAGGCGGCGGCAATGGCGGTGTGGTCGGTGGCCACGACGATGCGCTGTGCCTCGCTCAGCTTGGCGCGCTCGGCCACGCGCACCACCATGGGTTTGCCGGCAATATCGGCCAAGGCTTTTTCAGGTAGCCTGCTGGAGGCCAGGCGGGCGGGGATAATGACGGTAAACGGGGTGCTCATGCGTGCAGCTCTTCTTCGGTGAGGGGGCGGGCTTCGTTTTCCAGCATGATGGGGATGCCGTCGCGGATGGGGAAGGCCAGCTTGGCTTGGCGGCTCCACAATTCTTGGCGGCCGGCATGGTATTCGAGCGCGCCTTTGGTGAGCGGGCAAACGAGGAGGTCGAGGTATTTTTTGTCCATGGCTTGGGGTCTCCGGTTGGTTGGGTTGGCGCGGCGGGTATCGGGCGCGAACGCCTGTTGGCAAAACTGCTTACGCTGTGAGGCTGCCCGAAACTTTTCCGCGCGGCCTGCCGTGCCGCTGTTTTCAGGTAGCCTTTCCGTTTTCAGGTAGCCTGTTCCTTATCCGGCAGGCAGCGGCGGATTACGGCCTGCACCAAGGCTTCCGGCAATTCGGCGCGCACGGGCAACACCCATACTTCCTGCGCGGTATCGGCGGCGAGCTTCACTGCGTCTTTTTCGGTGACGATGTAGCTGTCGGCCGCGGGCAAATCGGCAATCTGCCAGGCGGCGTGGTCGGGCAGGGCCATTTGCCGTTCGGTCTCGATGCCCAGCCGCGCCAGTTCGGCAAAGAAACGTTCGGGCTTGGCGATGGCGGCGGCAGCGATAACGCGGCGCTGTTTCAGGTAGCCTTCGGGCAAGGGTTCGTGCGGGCGGTGCAGGCGGTAAATCTGCCCGCATTGCAGGCGGCTGCGGCAAAGCAGCACGTTATCCGGCAGCGCCCAATCCGGCTCGGGGCTGTCGGGCGTGCTGTTGGCGAGCAGCACGGCGTTTACGCTTTCCAGGCGCGACAAAGGCTCGCGCAAATTGCCGTTGGGCAGCAAATCCAGCGGCCGCCCCACATCGGCGGCGGGGAATACGGCCAGCTCGAAATCGCGTTGCAGGGCGTAGTGTTGCAGTCCGTCGTCGGCAACGATAATTTGCACGTCGGGATGTGCGGCCAAAAGCGCCCTGCCCGCTTCGGCACGGCGGCTGCCTACGGCGGCGGGGGCGCCGGTGCTGCGGTGCAGCAGCAGCGGTTCGTCGCCGGCCTGCACGGCGGTGCTTTGGCTGCTTAACACGTGCACGCTCTGCCCGCTGCGGCCATAGCCACGGCTGATGATGCCGGGGCGGATGCCGCGCTCCTGCAAGGCACGCACCAAGGCCTGCACCACCGGGGTTTTGCCGCTGCCGCCAGCCTGCACATTGCCCACCACCACCACCGGCACAGGCAGCTTTTCGCTGTGCCGCCGGCCTTTCAGGTAGCCTTCGCGCCGCCGCGCCGCCAACAGGCCGAACAGCCGCACCAACGGCCATAAAATCGGCGTGAGCAGCGGGTTGGGCGTTTGCCAATGGCGCTCGATCAGGCGGTGCAGCATTTTTCAGGTAGCCTCAATCTTTCAGGTAGCCTGCCGGGCGCGGCGGTAGTGCACGAAATCAAAGCGGATGCCGTTGGCGGCAGCGGTGTGGCTGCTGCGTTCAACCTCCTGCCATTCGGCGGGGGCAAAGGCGGGGAAGAAGGCATCGCCGTCGATATCCAAGTGCACTTCGGTGAGGCGCAGATCGGTGGCCAGCGGCAGGGCTTGGGCGTAAATCTGCGCGCCACCCATGATGATGATTTCGGGCACGCCGGCCAGCATGGCCAGCGCGGCATCCAAGCTGTCGGCACGTTCCGCGCCTTCGGCCTGCCAGCGCGGCTGGCGGGTAATCACGATATTGCGGCGGCCGGGCAAGGGTTTCTTGGGCAGCGAATCCCAAGTTTTGCGCCCCATCACCACGGGTTTGCCCAAGGTGTAGCGTTTGAAAAAAGCGAAATCTTCGGCGATATACCAGGGCATGGCGTTGCCGCTGCCGATGCAGCGGTTGTCCGCCACGGCGGCGATAAGGGTGATGGTTGGCATGGGAGGCTACCTGAAAAGTGGAGCAAAACGCCGCCATTGTAACGCAAGCCATCTTCCTTCACAGCCCCAAAACGTGCGCTTTGGTGTAAAATCCGCTTTCTTTGCGGCGCATGCCGCTTTTGCTTATTTCACTACAACGGAGCAGCGGACATGACCATCATCCCCCCCAATCACGACGGCACAGGCCTGAATATCGGCATCGTACAAGCCCGTTTTTCCAACGAAATCGGCAGCGCCATGCTTGAAGTGTGCACCGAAAAACTAGTGGAAATGGGCGTGCCCGACGGCAACATCACCGTAGCCACCGTGCCCGGCGCGCTGGAAGTGCCGCTGGCGCTACAAAATATGGCGCAGTCACACAGCTTTGATGCACTGGTGGCCTTAGGCGCGGTGATTCGCGGCAAAACTTATCATTTTGAATTGGTGTCAAACGAATCCGCCGCCGGCATCAGCCGCGTGGGGCTGGATTTCAACATCCCCATCGCCAATGCCGTCCTCACCACCGAAAACGACGAACAAGCCCACGCGCGCATCCAAAGCAAAGCCGCCGAAGCCGCCGTGGTGGCGGTGGAATGCGCCAACCTGCTGCGCCGCCTCAATCCGGCCGGCAACAACCTGCCCGATGCCATCGTGTAGCCCTTGATTTCAGAAAGCCGAGTAATGAAACCGAAAAACCGCACCCCCCGCCGCCGTGCGCGCGAATTTGCCGTGCAGGCGCTGTATCAGGCCGCGCTCAACCAACTGCCCGATACCGAAGTAGCCAAAAATATCCGCGAAAACGAATACTTCGCCAAGGCCGACAACGAGCTCTTCACCGCCATTTTCTTCGGCGTGCAGGCCAAACGCCGCGAGCTGATGCAGATTATCCGCCCGCTGCTCGACCGCGACGAAAAAGACCTCAGCCCCATCGAATGCGCCGTGCTGCTGGCCGCCGCCTTCGAGCTGCGCGAGATGCCGGAAACGCCCTACCCCGTGATCATCAACGAAGCGATTGAAGTCACCAAAACCTTCGGCGGCATCGACGGCCACAAATTCGTCAACGGCATTTTGGATAAACTGGCGGCCGAACTGCGCCCCAATGATCCGAAACGCGCTTAAGCCGCGCCCGTTTGCCCATGCCGCAGGCTACCTGAAACCGCCGTATCCGCTTTCAGGTAGCCTTTGGTGTTTTATCGTGAATATGAATAAAAACAAACCGTAGGATAAACTAAAGCACCCCGCCTGCTATTTTTCAGGTAGCCTCAGCCGTCGCTACGCTATCCCGTTAAAACAGGTAAAATACCCGCCGCACAGGCTACCTGAAACCGCTACACCATGTATTACAAACTCGCCCCCATCGTCCACGTTCTATCTCGCCTCGGCTTCGTGTTTTCGCTGCTACTCTTGGCGCCCACGTTCGTGTCGTATCTCTACCAAGACGCCGCCTTCTGGGTGTTTGCCGACACCGCCGCCGCCACCATCTGCGCCTCCGGCATCATCTGGCTCATCACCCGCAGCCATCAGCGCGAGCTGCGCACCCGCGACGGCTTCACCCTCGTTTTCCTACTGTGGTTGGGTTTTGCCGTGGTCGCCTCCCTACCGTTTTATTGGTATCTGCCCGGCATCAGCTACACCGACGCCTTCTTTGAAGCCATCTCCGGCCTCACCACCGCCGGCGCCACCGTTTTCACCAACCTCGACAGCTTCCCTCCCTCGCTCAACTTCTGGCGCCACCTGCTCAATTGGGTGGGCGGCATGGGCATCATCGTTTTGGCAGTGGCCATTCTGCCCATGATCGGCGTAGGCGGCACCCAGCTGTTCAAAGCCGAAATCCCCGGCATCCACAAAGACAGCAAACTTGCCCCCCGCATTTCCCAAACCGCCAAAAACCTTTGGCTGATCTACGTTTTCTTCACCCTCGCCGTCTGCCTCGCCCTGCGCCTGGCCGGCATGAGCTGGCTTGATGCCGTGTGCCACGCCATGTCCTGCCTCGGCCTGGGCGGCTTCTCCACCCACGATCAAAACATCGCCTATTTCGATTCCGTGCCCATCGAAATGATTTTATCCGTCGGCAGCGTCATCGCCGCCATCAACTTCACCAACCACTACTACGCCTTCCGCCAACGCAGCCTCAACGCCTACCGCCGCGACAGCGAAGTGCGCGTGATGATCACCACCCTGATTGCCAGCATCATCGTGTGCGCCCTCTATTTGTGGCACAAAGACTTCTACCCCGATTGGTCGCAATCCCTGCGCTTTGTCGGCTTCAACTTCATCTCCATCGGCCTGGCCAACGGCTACGCCAACACCGACTTCGCCGCCTGGCCGCTGCCCGTATCCCTCTGGATGTTTTTCCTCGCCAATATCCTCGCTAACGCCGGCAGCGCCGGCGGCGGGCTCAAAACCATCCGCGCCATCGTGTTGTTTAAATTCAGCCTGCGCGAAATGATGCTGCTCCTGCACCCCAACGCCGTGCACACCGTAAAAATCAACGGCATGCACATCGCCGAGCGCACCGCCATGACCGTGCTCGTGTTCACCGCCGTTTACTTCCTCACCATCATCTTCGCCACCTTCGCCCTCATGGCCACCGGCCTCGACTTCGTTACCGCCCTCACCGCCGCCACCGCCTGCATCACCAACGCCGGCCCCGGCCTCGGCAGCGTCGGCCCCGCCGGCAGCTACGCCAACCTCGCCGACATCCAAAAATGGCTGTGCACCATCGTCATGCTGCTCGGCCGCCTGGAAATCTTCACCGTATTCATGCTCTTCACCCCCGCCTATTGGCGCAAATAGCGTTGCGCGGTTTCAGGTAGCCTTTGCCACGGCAGCCGTGTAGGGTGTGCACTCGTTGCCCACGCGTTCCGTATCCCAAGGTGGTTTGAAACCGCGTGGGCATAAATGCCCGCCCTACGTATCTGTTTATAGTGGATTAAATTTAAATCAGGACAAGGCGGCGAGCCGCAGACAGTACAAATAGTACGACAAGGCGAGACAACGCTGTACTGGTTTAAATTTAATTCACTATAGTATGTTATGTGTGCGTTTATAGCGGATTAATATAAGAATATTACAGAGTTGTCTCGTTTTTCTGCACTATTTGCAGTATTTGTGGCTAACCGTTTTGTTCCGTTCTTATTTTAATTCACTATGTATTCCGTCATTTTTTACGAACAGACCTTTTCACATCCGAAGGCAAAAATCCGTAATGCCGTCTGAACGCTTCGTTGAACCGCCCCGCGTGGCGGTAGCCGCAAAAGTGCATGGCGGCTTGGACGGTGCTGCCGGATTCGATGAGGGCGAGCGCATGTTCCAGCCGCAGGCGGCGCAGGCATCCGGCGACGGTTTCGCCGGTTTGCGCTTTGAAATAGCGTTTCAGGTAGCATTCGTTCAGCCCGACTCGGCGGGCGATTTCGGCGATGGTCAGCGGGCGGGCGAATTCGTGTTGCAGGATGTCGGCGGCTTCGTCTATGCGTCGGCGGCGGTAGCCGTTGTCGTGGCGGCGGAAGGTGAAGCGCAATAATCGGGCGGAGAGTTCCAGCGCGGCGGCTTCGTCGGCGAGCAGGCCGAAGCCGTCCGATTCGAACGGGCGTTGCAGCAGGGGGCAGGCCGCCGCCGTCAGTGCCGCCGCGTTTTGCGCCAGCCGTTGCAGGGCGAATCGGCCTATCGTTTGCGGCGAAAACAGGCGTTCGTCCAGCAAGCCTTCGTCGTGCCAGCGGTGCAGTTTTTCCAGCGAAAAATCCAAATGCAGCGCGCACATGCCGCTGTTGTCGGGCAGCAGGGTTTCGGATACGTCCGCCAGTTCGCCGCGCACCAGCCAGATTTCGCCGGCAGACGGGCGGTATTCCCTGCCGCCCATTTGTAACCGGTTCTGCCCCGACACCATGACGAACAAGGCGCAGTTGTGGCTGAAATTGTGGATTTCGGTGGGAAACGCACCCGTTCCGCCGCCGCGCATCCGCGATAGGGTGATGCCCGAGTCGAAGCGGTTGATGCACATTTCCAGATGCAAACCGGGCTGTTTTGCCTGCGCCATGAGCGCGCTGTCGGAACAGCCGTCCAACGCCCAGCCGGATTTATCGGAGCGGACATAGGTTTGGTACTGGCGGTAGATGGCAGCGGTGTTCATGCTTGGATAGGAACGGGTTGTCTGATAAGTGGATTAAATAGGAATTATTGCCAATAATCAAGCGTAGGGATTGGTTGAAACGGGAAAGGTCGTCTGAAAGGGTGTTTCAGACGACCTTTGCCGTTTCGGGAATTTTGCGTTTTGCGGCGTGGTTTCTGCAGGTTGTTTGCTTAATAATAAATATTCTTATTCGTATGCAAAGGAACCGCACACCGTGAAGCCACGTTTTTATTGGGCAGCCTGCGCCGTCCTGCTGGCCGCCTGTTCGCCCGAACCTGCCGCCGAAAAAACTGTATCCGCCGCATCCCAAGCCGTATCCGCATCTGCCGCCACACTGACCGTGCCGACCGCGCGGGGCGATGCCGTTGTGCCGAAGAATCCCGAACGCGTCGCCGTGTACGACTGGGCGGCATTGGATACGCTGACCGAATTGGGCGTGAACGTGGGCGCAACCACCGCGCCGGTGCGCGTGGACTATTTGCAGCCTGCATTTGACAAGGCGGTAACGGTGGGGACGCTGTTCGAACCCGATTACGAAGCCCTGCACCGCTACAATCCGCAGCTTGTCATTACCGGCGGGCCGGGCGCGGAAGCGTATGAACAGTTGGCGAAAAACGCGACCACCATAGACCTGACGGTGGACAACGGCAATATCCGCACCAGCGGCGAAAAGCAGATGGAAACCCTGGCGCGGATTTTCGGCAAGGAAGCGCGCGCGGCGGAATTGAAGGCGCAGATTGACGCGCTGTTCGCCCAAACGCGCGAAGCCGCCAAAGGCAAAGGGCGCGGGCTGGTGCTGTCGGTTACGGGCAACAAGGTGTCCGCCTTCGGCACGCAGTCGCGGTTGGCAAGCTGGATACACGGCGACATCGGCCTGCCGCCCGTGGACGAATCTTTACGCAACGAGGGGCACGGGCAGCCTGTTTCCTTCGAATACATCAAAGAGAAAAACCCCGACTGGATTTTCATCATCGACCGTACCGCCGCCATCGGGCAGGAAGGGCCGGCGGCCGTGGAAGTGTTGGATAACGCGCTGGTACGCGGAACGAACGCTTGGAAGCGCAAGCAAATCATCGTCATGCCTGCCGCGAACTACATTGTCGCGGGCGGTGCGCGGCAGTTGATACAGGCGGCGGAACAGTTGAAGGCGGCGTTTGAAAAGGCCGAACCCGTTGCGGCGGGGAAAGAATAGAGGGTCGTCTGAAAACGGAGCTTCCGAAGGAAGCGGAGTTTCTGCGAAGCTAAAACGCGGGTTTGACGAAGTGAAAAGCAGCCTGCACGTTGAAAATACCGCTCAGCAAACCTTTGGTTTGCCGCCCTCTCCCTAGCCCTCTCCCGCGGGGAGAGGGGGTTGGGCGGCAGGCTGCCTTTAAGGTTCAGGCAAATTTCCACTTCGTTGAAGCTCCGTTTTCAGACGACCTCGTGGAGTACCACAGGCACACGCATCGAACGGCTGAATCAAAGATTCAGACCGATGGCAGTCCGCACCCGAGTTTATGCGGCAAACAGCGAGGCTACGGTAGCCCGTCCCCTCTCCCTGTGGGAGAGGGTTAGGGAGAGGGCAGTAAGCCGCAGGCTTGCATCAAAGCCGATGACACTTCCGTTACAACTCCGCCCACTGAAAGAAGCCTGCAACGAAACCAAAACGACAAACCGCATCAAAAACCACCCAACCCATAGGAGAACCCCATGCAAAACGAAACCATCAACCCGAAACAGCACCTTGCCGCCATCAAAGAATACTGGCAGCCCGAAATCATCAACCGCCACGGGTTCCAATTCCGCCTGGTCAAACTTTTGGGCGATTACGGCTGGCACACGCACGGATACAGCGACAAAGTGCTGTTTGCCGTGGAAGGCGACATGGCGGTGGACTTCGCCGACGGCGGCAGCATGACGATACGCGAAGGCGAGATGGCGGTCGTGCCGAAGTCGGTGTCGCACCGCCCGCGTTCGGAAAATGGCTGCTCGGTGGTGCTAATTGAGTTGCCCGACCCGTCCGAGGCCGCCTGAAAACGAAGTTTCCGAAGGAAGCTGAGTTTCTGCGAAGCTAAAAGCAGCCTGCACCTTCAATATGCCGAAAACGCAACCCCACTGCACACCAACACACAAAGGAAATCCCATGACACGCTTCAAATACTCCCTGCTGTTTGCCGCCCTGCTGCCCGTGTACGCGCAGGCCGATGTTTCTGTTTCAGACGACCCCAAGCCGCAGGTAAGTACCGAATTGCCGACCATCACTGTTACCGCCGACCGCACCGCGAGTTCCAACGACGGCTACACCGTTTCCGGCACGCACACCCCGCTCGGGCTGCCCATGACCCTGCGCGAAATCCCGCAAAGCGTCAGCGTCATCACATCGCAACAAATGCGCGACCAAAACATCAAAACGCTCGACCGCGCCCTGTTGCAGGCGACCGGCACCAGCCGCCAGATTTACGGCTCCGACCGCGCGGGCTACAACTACCTGTTCGCGCGCGGCAGCCGCATCGCCAACTACCAAATCAACGGCATCCCCGTTGCCGACGCGCTGGCCGATACGGGCAATGCCAACACCGCCGCCTATGAGCGCGTGGAAGTCGTGCGCGGCGTGGCAGGGCTGCTGGACGGCACGGGCGAGCCTTCCGCCACCGTCAATCTGGTACGCAAACGCCCGACCCGCAATCCCTTGTTTGAAGTCCGCGCCGAAGCGGGCAACCGCAAACATTTCGGGCTGGGCGCGGACGTATCGGGCAGCCTGAACGCCGAAGGCACGCTGCGCGGCCGCCTGGTTTCCACCTTCGGACGCGGCGACTCGTGGCGGCAGCGCGAACGCAGCCGCGATGCCGAACTCTACGGCATTTTGGAATACGACATCGCACCGCAAACCCGCGTCCACGCAGGCATGGACTACCAGCAGGCGAAAGAAACCGCCGACGCGCCGCTCAGCTACGCCGTGTACGACAGCCAAGGTTATGCCACCGCCTTCGGCCCGAAAGACAACCCTGCCACAAATTGGTCGAACAGCCGCCACCGTGCGCTCAACCTGTTCGCCGGCATCGAACACCGCTTCAACCAAGACTGGAAACTCAAAGCCGAATACGACTACACCCGCAGCCGCTTCCGCCAGCCCTACGGCGTGGCAGGCGTACTTTCCATCGACCACAGCACTGCCGCCACCGACCTGATTCCCGGCTATTGGCACGCCGACCCGCGCACCCACAGTGCCAGCGTGTCATTGACCGGCAAATACCGCCTGTTCGGCCGCGAACACGATTTAATCGCGGGTATCAACGGCTACAAATACGCCAGCAACAAATACGGCGAACGCAGCATCATCCCCAACGCCATCCCCAACGCCTACGAATTTTCCCGCACGGGCGCCTACCCGCAGCCATCATCGTTTGCCCAAACCATCCCGCAATACGGCACCAGGCGGCAAATCGGCGGCTATCTCGCCACCCGTTTCCGCGCCGCCGACAAGCTTTCGCTGATTTTGGGCGGACGATACACCCGTTACCGCACCGGCGGCAGCTACGACAGCCACACCGGCGGCACGCCCACCATCCGCGCCAACCGTTTCACCCCCTACACAGGCATCGTGTTCGACCTGACCGACAACCTGTCGCTTTACGGCTCGTACAGCAGCCTGTTCGTCCCGCAATCGCAAAAAGACGAATACGGCAGCTACCTGAAACCCGTAACCGGCAACAATCTGGAAGCCGGCATCAAAGGCGAATGGCTTGAAGGCCGTCTGAACGCATCCGCCGCCGTGTACCGCGCCCGTAAAAACAACCTCGCCACCGCAGCAGGACGCGACCCGAGCGGCAACACCTACTACCGCGCCGCCAACCAAGCCAAAACCCACGGCTGGGAAATCGAAGTCGGCGGCCGCATCACACCCGAATGGCAGATACAGGCAGGCTACAGCCAAAGCAAAACCCGCGACCAAGACGGCAGCCGCCTGAACCCCGACAGCGTGCCCGAACGCAGCTTCAAACTCTTCACCGCCTACCACTTCACACCCGAAGCGCCCAGCGGTTGGACCATCGGCGCAGGCGTGCGCTGGCAGGGCGAAACCCACACCGACCCTGCCACGCTCCGCATCCCCAATCCCGCCGCCAAAGCCCGCGCCGCCGCCAACAGCCGCCAAAAAGCCTACGCCGTCGCCGACATCATGGCGCGTTACCGCTTCAATCCGCGTGCCGAACTGTCGCTGAACGTGGACAACCTGTTCAACAAACACTACCGCACCCAGCCCGACCGCCACAGCTACGGCGCACTGCGGACAGTGAACGCGGCATTTACCTACCGCTTTAAATAAGGTCGTCTGAAAACGAAGTTTCTGCGAAGCTAAAACGGAGTTTCTGCGAAGCTAAAGCGCAGTATCAACGAAGTTAAAAGCAGCCTGCACATTGGGAATGCCGCCAAAGCAAACCCGCGGTTTGCCGCCCCCTCCCCAGCCCTCTCCCACAGGGAGAGAGAATTGGTTGCTGAAAATACAACCACTGCGGAATTGCCGCCCATTTGCCACTTTCAGGCAGCCCGAAACAGAATTTTTAACTGCAACCAAAGGAAAGCCATCATGAAAAATATCAAAACCCAACTTTTCGCCGCCCTCATCGGCCTCTCCGCCGCGGCCGCACCCGCAGCAGAAACCGCCCAAGGCACGGGCAAAGTCTTTGAAGGTGAAAACTACACCGTCATCCGCGAAACCCTGCCCAAAGGCAAGGAAATCCCCCGCCACAACCACCCCGGCCACACCCTGCTGGTTACCCAAACCAAAGGCAGCTCGGTATTTTTGTTTGACGGCGGAAAAAGGCAGGAATTGAGGCCGGGCAGCGTCCTGAAGGCGGACGGCAGCGAATACGTCGCCATCAAAATAACCGATGACAGCGAATTGGTGATTGTGCTGGTGAAGGACGGGGCAAGGTAACGATATAAATGTTTACTGCCCTTATTTTTGTAATACTGTAAAGGCTGAGACCTTTGCAAAATCCTCAGATTTGAGCACAATTCAAAGCAATAGCATCGCAGAACGCGCAGAGAATATTGAAATATTTTCAAGCGTTAGATGTAGGAAATTGTCGCGTTGTTTACACTTTTTTACGGCGGACAGCTTTGTGTTTTTGCTTAAATGATTTTTAAGCAGCTATCCGTCATTATCAAGAACAGAGCGGTTTTCCCGTGTCTATCGACATTCTTGACAATGCCGGATAGCTGCTCAATCGGGTCTTCAAGCAAAAGCCAAAAGTGTAAACAACGCTGTTGATTTCCACACATAGAGAAGCGCATTGCGAAGAAATGAGCCAAAGATGAGGATTTTGCAAAGGTCTCAGGCTATTTGTAAGACCGCGTGATTTTTGTCATAGCCCATGCAAAATCGCGTGGCCTTACATATCGGCATGCCGGGCGGCAGGTGCGGAAAACGCAGCCCCATTCGTTTTGGCCTGTGGGCAAATCCAGTACCAAATCAATCGTAATGCTACCGCGTTGGCTCGCCTTGGCGTACTG
This sequence comes from Eikenella corrodens, assembly GCF_003990355.1. Taxonomy (NCBI): domain Bacteria; kingdom Pseudomonadati; phylum Pseudomonadota; class Betaproteobacteria; order Neisseriales; family Neisseriaceae; genus Eikenella; species Eikenella sp. KCOM 3110. The sequence goes on from NZ_CP034670.1 coordinate 1,871,177, forward strand.
TCTGTGCGCCTTACGACTCACCGCCTTGTATCATTTTTATTTTGGGACTGACGTAGATTAGCTGTTATGCTAGGCTACGAAAATGAAGATAACTAGTTGTAAATTAAGCAAGAGGATTCAAAAGAAACTGCTTGAATTTTTTGTGCTCCAAGTTACCGCCCGTTCCGCTGCCGATATTTTGGGTATCCATCCCAATTCGGCGGCACTGTTCTACAATAAAATCCGTATGGTCATCAGCCATCATTTGGCCTTGGCTGCCGATGAGGTTTTCGAGGGCTCTGTCGAGTTGGACGAAAGCTATTTCGGCGGACGGCGCAAGGGCAGACATGGTCGCGGTGCGGCAGGGAAAATGGTTGTTTTCGGCATTCTGAAACGAAACGGACGGGTCTATACCGTTGTCGTAGATAATGCCAAGTCCGATACTTTGATGCCTGTTATCAAACAGAAAATCATGCCGGACAGTATTGTTTATACCGATAGTCTGAGCAGCTACAACAAGCTGGACGTAAGCGGTTTTATCCATTACCGCATCAACCATTCCAAGGAATTTGCAGACCGCCAGAACCACATCAACGGCATTGAGAATTTTTGGAATCAGGCAAAACGCGTCTTGCGCAAATACAACGGAATCAACCGCAAATCTTTCCCGCTGTTCTTGAAAGAATGCGAATTTCGGTTTAACTTCGGCACACCGTCCCGGCAGCTTCAAACCCTGCGGGATTGGTGTGGAATTTAGGGCTAATCTACGTCAGCCCCTAACAAAAAACCGGTACGGCGTTGGCTCGCCTTGCCGTAACGTGTGTACTGTCTGCGGCTCGCCGCCTTGTCCTGATTTTTGTTAATCCACTATATAAAGGCTACCTGAAAACCCTATTCGGCTGCCCGGGGATTGAATTCGGCCAGTTTTTGCTCCACCCAAACGCGGGCGGCATCGGGAGTGTCGGGCATGGGTTCGGCTTCGCCGAAGTGGGACACGGCGGGCAGGGGGCGCAGGAGGGTGTCGATGTCTTGCGGGCTTAGAAAGCGGCCGTGCAGGTCGAAGCCGACGTTGAGGGCGCGGCCGGGGAGGGGGGCGAGGCGGTCGTGCAGGTGGCCGTAGAGGTGATACCAGCCTTTGTGGCAGCCGTCCCATTCGTTGATGGGGTAGTGGAATAAAATCAGGGTGTTGTTGATTTCTGGCAGCTTGAGCTTGAGGTAGGGTTGGGCGGAGGCGAGCAGGGGGTGGCCGTCGGCTTTGGTGGTTTGGAAGAACCGGCCGATGTGGCGTTGGATGTGGTCGTCGTGGTTGCCGAAAATCAGATGGTGGCGGCCGTTGAGGCGGGAGAGTAGGTGGGTGATGTGTTTGAGGTCGTGGGAGAAGCTGAGGTCGCCCAAGTTGTACACTTCATCTTCAGGGGAGACGGTGTGGTTCCACATGGCCACGAGGTGTTCGTCCATTTCTTCAACGCTGGCGAAGCGGCGGAACTGGGGGCAGAATTTGGCAATGTTTTTGTGGGAGAAGTGGAGGTCGGAGGTAAAGAAGATTTTGCTCATATTGGTATGAAGTTAAAGGCGGTTGCTTACTGCGTTGCCATACGGTTTGTGGCTAGCTGCATAAAGAAATCATTATTTCGGCTATACCTGACAGGAAGATTTCAACTTGGTTGAAGCGAAGTGTCAGTAAGGTTGAAATGGTGGTTCAGCCGAAGAGGCGGCGCTGCCAATCTTCGCATTCGCCGGTGTCGAGGCGGCGTTGGAACATATGCTGCCAGGAAGGGGGCAGGGGCAGTTGCAGCACTTCGCGCATGGCTTGAGGCTGGCAGTTTTGGCTGTCGATAAGCTCGAGGATGCGGCTGAGCGGCCAATCGGCATAGGGGCGGGCGAGGAGTTGCACGCTGTCGCCCGCTTGGATGCGGCCGCTTTGCAATACACGCAAATACCAGCCGCAGCGCAGATTGTGCTGCACTTGGGCGGCGATATCGGGCACGCCGAAGCGTTCGTTGAGTTTCCAGCAGGGCTGGCGGCCTTGGCTGACTTCGAAGCGGGCGCTACCGATTTGCCATTGGTCGCCAAGGCAGACTTGCCATTCGTCTGTGCCTTCGATGCAGAGGTTTTCGCCAAAGCCGCCGGCGTGGAAGTGCGGATTGCCGGGGAATCTGGCTTGCCATTGTTTGTAGTGGTGCTGGGCGTAGCAATGCAGGGCTTTGTCGGCGCCGCCGTGGTAGCGCGGGTCGCCCACGCCGTCGCCTGCCAGGCCGGTGGGGGTGGCTTCGATGGGGCCGGTGACGGGTTGTTTGTCGATGCCGCTGATTTGGCCGCGGGCAAAGGGTTTGGGCTGGGCAATGCGGATTTCGCGGACGGTGGCGATGGTTTGAGGCATGATGGTTTCCTGCATGAATACGTCGGGGCTGATTATAGTGGATTAAAATAAAAATGAGACAAGGCGGCAACGCCCGCCGTGTACGGGTAGCACATAAGGGCGTTGGCAACGCCGTATCATTGCAATTTTAATCCACTATATATAGCAAGCCAAATTAACTTTCGATATAAGGTGGAGAGCCGCAGGTGGCGCGAAAGTGCGGCAAGACTGTGGTGAGAGTCAGGTTGGTTATCGTGGATGGAATCTGGTGTCACAAGGGCTACCTGAAAGTTTCAGGTAGCCCAGTTCCGGCTGTTTGAACCAAGGCATAAAGAAGGGGCTGTACTAGATTAGCCCTAAATTCCACACCAATCCCGCAAGATTTTAAGCTGTCGGGACGGTGTGCCGAAGTTAAACCGAAATTCGCATTCTTCCAAGAACAGCGGGAAAGATTTGCGATCGATTCCGTTGTATAGTCAATTAAAAACAAAATAGTACAATACTCAACTTTGAAGGTCTGACCATGGCATACTCTGCGGACTTAAGAAACAAAGCTTTAAACTATTATGAACAATGCAAAAACATCAGCCAAACCGCAGCAACGTTTCACTTGTCAAGAAACACGCTTTACCTGTGGATTCGCCTTAAAAAACAAACAGGCAGCCTAAAACATCAAGTTACCGGTCTAAACGCCGTCAAATTGGATAGGCAAAAACCGGCTCAATATGTTGGGCAACACCAGGATGCCTATCTGCATGAAATCGCCAAACATTTTGATTGTACGGCAGCCGCCGTTTGCTATGCGCTCAAACAGATGGGGATGACGCGCAAAAAAAGACCACCGCTTACAAAGAACAAGACCCGGCCACAGTAACGCATTATTTGACACAGCTGGCCGAATTTTCCGACTACCAACGTGTTTATTTGGATGAAACAGGATTTGACCGCTACCTGTTCCGTCCCTATGCCCGCAGCCTGAAAGGGCAAATAGTGAAAGCGCAGATAAGTGGAAAAAGATACCAACGCTTATCTCTGGTGTCCGCACAAGTCGGCAACCGGCTGATTGCTCCGATGGTTTATCAAAATACGATGACCGGAGTCTTTTTTGAAGCGTGGTTTCAGCAATGCCTGCTGCCCGCATTGACTCAAAAATCGGTGATTATTTTAGATAATGCACGATTTCACCGTATGGGTGTCTTACGGGAAATGGCGGAAAAATTGGGACATAAGGTATTGCCTCTTGCACCTCATTCACCTGAGCCCAACCCGATTGAGAAGGTGTGGGCGAATATTAAGCGGTATCTGCGAACCGTATTGTCTGATTACGCCCGATTTGACGATGCGCTACTGTCCTATTTTAATTTTAATTGACTATACCGTTAAATTCAACTTAACATATTGAAAATATGAAACTAAATGACCAAAAAATTAAGAAAGCGAAACCCTAGGAAAAGCCATATAGAGACCTTTGCAAAAATCCCCCTCCACCCAACAGCCGAAGCCCAAACCCAGGCTTCCGGCTGTTTTTTGTTCCCAATCTCCTTTTTTTCTCCCCGGATACCTGATAATCGGGCATCCGAGCCTCCTTTTAGGCGGCAACAGGCATACTTAGCCTGTTAGCCGCTTTCAACAGGTTTAAACACATTGCCTTCAGATGGCTTTGCGCACTCACTTTAATCAGTCCGAAATAGGCTGCCCGGGCGTAGCGGAATTTACGGTGCAGCGTACCGAAGCTTTGTTCGACCACATAACGGGTCTTCGACAAATATCGGTTACGTTTGGTTTGCGCTTCCGTCAGAGGACGGTTGCGGTGGGCTTTGCGCATAATGCCGTCCGGCAACCGATGCTCTTTCAGGTGTTGCCGGTTTTCCGCACTGTCGTAGCCTTTGTCGGCATAGACGGTTGTGTCTTTGGCTATTCCTTCCAGCAAAGGCAACAGGTGGTTGCACTCATGGGTATTGGCGGGGGTGATGTGCAGTTTCTCGATATAGCCTTCCTCATCGGTACGGGTATGTTGTTTGTAACCGAGTTTGTAGAGGCCGTTTTTCTTTGTCCAACGGGCATCTTTATCTTTACTCGGTGTGGTTTGGCCGCTGACGTGTCCCTCCTCATCCACTTCTATGGCCTGACGCTGTTTGCTGCCGGCGGTCTGAATAATGGTGGCGTCAATGACGGCGGCGGATGCCTTCTCTACTTTTAGGTTTTTCTCGGCCAGTTGGCGGTTGATCAGTTCCAGCAATTCGGACAGGGTGTCGTCTTGCGCCAGCCAGTTGCGGTAGCGGCATAAGGTGCTGTAATCGGGGATGCTCAGTTCGTCAAAACGGCAAAACAGGTTGAAGTCGATGCGGGTGATGAGGCTGTGTTCGAGTTCGGGATCGGAGAGGCTGTGCCATTGTCCGAGCAGGACGGCTTTGAACATGGATAGCAGGGGATAGGCGGGACGGCCGCGGTGGTCTCGGACGTAACGGGTTCTTTGACGATTCAGGTATTGCTCGATCGGTTGCCAATCAATCACCTGATCCAACTTCAATAGTGGGAAGCGGTCGATGTGTTTGGCAATCATGGCTTGGGCGGTTTGCTGGAAGAAGGTGCTCATGAGAAATCCCCTAAATGTCTTGGTGGGAATTTAGGGGATTTTGGGGGATTTTGCAAAGGTCTCCCCTTGTCTCTTGTAAAAAAAACAAGGACTTCTCTTTTACCAAAACCCACAACACGATGCCGGTAAAAATCACCGTCTGAATCACTTTGCTGTCGGGATGGGTGGAGAAAATTTCGTTGCCGAGGTTGGCGCAAAGGTGGAACAAAATGGCCACCGAAATACTGCGGCCGCTTTTCATATAAAGCCAGTTCATCAAAATAACGAAGGCAATCAGGCTGAGCACGAAGTTGGCCGTGTAAAGCGCGCCTTCGGCGAACACTTGGCTTTGGTAATAGCCCTTCACAAAGGCGAGCGGCAAGTGCCAAAACGCCCAAAACACGCTGAATATCAGCGATGATACAAACAGGCTGAATCGTGCGGTGAGTGCATCAGTGCCGTAGCCGTGCCACGCGATTTCTTCGGCAACAGGGGCAATCGCGAGCATAAACCACGGCGACAACAGGGCAGATGTGAACGACGGCTGCCCGGTAATTCGGAATTGCTCCCAGCCATGCCCGAAAGTGAGCGATACCAATTGGGCGATAACGAGCGTAACAGAGCCGAGCAGTGCAGCAATGGCGATATAGCGTTTGGGAAAGCCGTTTAAGCGGAACAGACGGCGTTTGGCATCTGCCCAATGTTCGGGATTTTGGTGCAGCAGCCATGCGCCGATGACCGCCGGAGCAAATAATCCCGCCAAACCCAATCCGGCTTGCGCCCATTGGTGCGCGGCGGCATCGGGGCGGTGGCTGATGTAGGCGGCGGAAAACCAGAGTATCCACGGAATCAGCATGAATAGGAAATAAAAGAGAAACGGGCGATAGGGTTTCGGCATGGGTGTTCCTTTCATGTTTAAGGCTGCCTGAAAAAAATCAATCGGTTTTCAGGTAGTCTTTTGTTGTTCACGGCTGCAAATAGCGCCGTGCCATCTCCTCTAATTGCCTGTCGTATGCCTTACAGAATTCGGTTTGGCTGACATCGATCTGCTTGCTGGCCAGTATCGTATCAACCGTCTCTGGCGTGATCGCATCATTTATAAATTCATCTTGCAGTGTTCGGTAAATCTCTCTGCTCTCTGCCTGTATTTGCGGGTTTTCCCATGTTGCGCTACATTCAGATTGCCTTTTTGCCAACCGGATAAGCTGTGGATGTCTTTCATTTTGATGACACGCACCGGTACGAAAACCCAACACACTCATATCCAACAGAAAAGCCCGGCAATCTCGGATGGGCGGTTGCGCGACAGCCAGTGTGGGGAATAGTATTGATAAGACGATAATTTTTCTGAACATGGTTCGCTCCTTGATTGCTATATTGAAGGCTACCTGAAAAACCAAATCGGTTTTCAGGTAGCCTTTATTTCAGCCAAACGGCCTTACACCACAATATTCACCAGCCGTTTCGGCACGACGACGATTTTCTTCGGCTCTTTGCCTTCCATAAACTTCTGCGCGCCGGTGGTGGCAAGGGCGGCGGCTTTCACGGCGGTTTCGTCCGCATCGGCGGCGATTTGGATTTTGTCGCGCAGTTTGCCGTTCACCTGCACCATCATTTCTATCTCGGTCTGCACCAGCGCGGCGTTGTCCACGGCGGGCCAGCTTTGCTGCCACAGGTTGCCGCCGGCCAGTTCGCCCCACAGGGTTTCGCAGATGTGCGGCACGATGGGCGACAGCAGCAGGACAACCGCTTCCAGCACTTCGCGGGCGACGGCTTGGCCGTGTTCGCCGGAGGTGTCGGTTTTGTCGTATTGGTTCAGCAGCTCCATCACGGCGGCGATGGCGGTGTTGAACTGCTGGCGGCGGTCGTAGTCGTCCGTTACTTTGGCGATGGTGCTGTGCAGCTTGAAGCGCAGGTCTTTCAGGCTGCCTGAAAGCGCGTCTTGGCTACCTGAAAACTTGCCCACGCTGCTGCCGCCGTTTTGCACGAATTCGTACACGGTGCGCCACAGGCGGCGCAGGAAGCGGTGCGCGCCTTCCACGCCTGCATCCGACCATTCCAACGACTGCTCGGGCGGGCTGGCGAACATCATAAACAGGCGGGCGGTGTCCGCGCCGTAGGCATCGATGATTTGCTGCGGGTCCACGCCGTTGTTTTTGGATTTGGACATTTTTTCCACGCCGCCGATGACCACGGGCTGCCCGTCCGCTTCCAGCACGGCGGACACAGGGCGGCCTTTGTCGTCCGTCTGCACGCGCACTTCGGCGGGGTTGAACCAGGTTTTTTTGCCATCCGCGCTTTCGCGGTAATACGTCGCCGCCAGCACCATGCCCTGCGTGAGCAGTTGTTTGAACGGCTCGCGCACGGACACGATGCCTTCGTCGTTCATCAGTTTGGTGAAGAAACGGGCGTACAGCAGGTGCAGAATAGCGTGTTCGATGCCGCCGATATACTGGTCGGCCTGCCCCCAATACGCGGCGGCTTCGGGCGCGACCATGTGCGCGTCGTCGCGTGGCGACATATAGCGGAACTGGTACCAGCTCGATTCCACAAACGTGTCCATGGTGTCGGTTTCGCGCTTGGCCGCGCCGCCGCATTTCGGACATTTTGTCTCGTAAAATTCGGGCATTTTGGCCAGCGGCGAACCTGCGCCGTCGGGCACGACGTTTTCAGGCAGCACCACGGGCAAATCTTGTTCGGGCACGGGCACGTCGCCGCAGGTATCGCAGTGGATAATCGGCACGGGGCAGCCCCAATAGCGTTGGCGCGAAATGCCCCAGTCGCGCAGGCGGTATTGCGTTTTCGGCTCGCCCGCAGAAGCAGCCTGCAACTTGGCGGCGATGGCATCGAAGGCAGCCTGAAAATTCAAACCGTTGAATTCGTTACTGTTTACCAGCACGCCGTTTTCTTTGTCGGCATACCAGTCCTGCCATTGCGCCGCGTCAAACGGCTGACCGTCCACGCTAATCACTTGTTTAATCGGCAGATGGTATTGTTTGGCAAAGGCAAAATCGCGCTCGTCATGCGCGGGCACGGCCATCACCGCGCCGTCGCCGTAGCCCCACAGCACATAGTTCGCCACCCACACTTCCAGCCGCTCGCCGTTGAGCGGGTTGATGACGAAGCGGCCGGTGGGCATGCCTTTTTTCTCCATGGTCGCCATGTCGGCTTCCGCCACGCTGCCGGCCTTGCATTCGGCAATGAACGCTTGCAGTGCAGGCTGCTTTTCGGCAGCGGCGGCGGCCAGCGGATGCTCGGCGGCCACGGCCACATACGTCGCGCCCATCAGCGTGTCGGGGCGGGTGGTGTACACCTGCACAAACTCGCGGTGGCTTTCAGGCAGCCCTTCGCGGCTGTCGGCGGCTACCTGAAAACGCACGGTCATGCCGCGCGATTTGCCAATCCAGTTGCGCTGCATGGTTTTCACCTGCTCCGGCCAGTCCAAACCGTCCAAATCGGCCAGCAGCTGCTCGGCGTAATCGGTGATTTTGAAGTAGTACATCGGGATTTCGCGCTTTTCCACCAGCGCGCCGGAACGCCAGCCGCGCCCGTCAATCACCTGCTCGTTCGCCAGCACGGTCTGGTCGATCGGGTCCCAGTTCACCGTGCCCAACTTCTTGTACACAATGCCTTTTTCAAACAGCTTGGTAAACAGGAGCTGTTCCCAACGGTAGTATTCGGGGCGGCAGGTGGCGATTTCGCGCTCCCAATCCAGCGCAAAACCCAGGCTCTGCAACTGCTTGCGCATATAGGCAATGTTTTCATACGTCCATTTGGACGGCGCAACCTGGTGGTTAATCGCCGCGTTTTCGGCGGGCATGCCGAACGCGTCCCAACCCATCGGCTGCAACACGTTGAACCCCTGCATTTTTTTGAAGCGGCTGCGCACGTCGCCGATGGTGTAGTTGCGCACATGCCCCATGTGCAGCTTGCCGCTGGGATAGGGGAACATGGAGAGGCAGTAGAATTTGGGTTTGGCAGCGTCTTCGGACACATTGAACGCGCGTTCGGCCGCCCATTTCCGCTGCGCGGCGGGCTCGATGGCGGAGGGTTGGTAGAGTTCTTGCATGATGTCGTTTTACCGATGTTTTCGGATAGATTGGAAAGCTGCGGATTATAAGCCAGCAGCGGGGGCTACGCCAAACAAGATAGCAGTAGGAAAAATAATCGGGCAGCTGTTGCTTGAAACAGCCGCCCGTGGCAATTTAGTGATTCTGACCAGTATACAGATTGAAATAAGCTGGCCACATTTCTCCGTGGGCAGAGGCTACCTGAAAGCACCAGCCTGAATAAACTGAAGCCATCGCTTTGGCTAGCCGATATAAACAAACTCTCCAGCCCGCATAAAAAAAAGCCATCAATACCAAGGGAGGAAGTATTGATGGCCAACTTGCGGGAAAACGTCTACTTACTATCCATGCTGCCTACCAAGAAGCAGCACAGATGCGGCGCATTATATAGAACACGTCTCACCTTGTCGCCACTTAATTGTCGTTATTTACCCAAATACGGCAATCTGCTGCGATAAAATTGCATAAAAACACAATTTGCCAACAATACGAGTGTTTACTTTAATTAAGATTACTACCAGTATCTAAACAGTATTTTTTAACACTTCTTCACTTTCGGCTTATTCACGCCGTGCAATGTTATGTTATTTCAAGTGTTGCATTTTTGTCATCATCTGCTGTATTCATCTTTTTAACGGCTTGCCGCACCTTCTCCGGATCGCTCAAGCGCAGCAGCTTTTTCACCTGTGCCGCCAGCTCACCGGCATGGCTTTGAATGATTACATTCTTTACAGCCAAAAGATTGCTGGCATTCATGGAGAAGCGGCGCAAGCCCAAGCCGAGCAGCAGGCGGGTGAAATGTAAATCGCCGGCCATCTCGCCGCATACCGACACCGGCTTGCCCATGCGTTTGGCGGTGCTGAAAATATGATGCAGCAGTTTTAACACTGCCGGATGGGCGGGCTGATAGAGATAGCTCACGCTATCGTCGCCGCGGTCTACCGATAAGGTGTATTGAATCAAATCGTTAGTGCCCACCGAGATGAAATCCAAGTGTTGCAGGATATGGCCCACTGTGAGTGCGGCGGAGGGGATTTCAATCATCGCGCCCACCTGCACTTCACCATATTCTGTGCCGCGTTCGTCCAGCTGCTTACGGGCAACCGCCAAATGATTGATACACTGTCTCACTTCGTCCACCGAAGTAATCATCGGCCACATGATTTTCACCGGGCCATGCACCGCTGCACGCAAAATTGCGCGCATTTGGGTGCGGAACATCGTCGGCTCGGCCAAGCATAAACGGATACCGGTCATGCCCAGCGCGGGATTGAGCGCATGGCCTTCGCCAAACCAGCGCGGGTTTTTGTCTACACCCAAATCCACAGTACGCACGGTGAGCGGCTTGCCTTTGAGCTTTTTCACAATGCCGGCATACACGCGGTATTGCTCGTCCTCATCGGGCAGGTTGTCGCGGTTGAGAAACAGGAACTCACTGCGAAACAGCCCCACGCCGTCGGCAGAAAGGCGGTGCATCAGGCGCACATCTTGGGCAGATTCGATATTGGCCAATAGCTCGATGTCTGCGCCGTCTTTGGTGGTGGCGGTGATGTCTTTTAGCTTGTTGAGCAGGCGGCGCTGGCTGCGGTATACGCGGTCGCGCTTGCGGTATTCGCTGAGGATTAAATCGTCGGGGTTGATGATCAGCACGCCACTGATGCCGTCCACGATAATCCAATCATCTTGGCTGATGAGTTCGCGTGTGTTGTAGAGCCCGATCACGGAAGGGATATCCAGGCTACGCCCCAAAATGGCGGTGTGGCTGGTGGGGCCGCCGGCATCGGTGGCGAAGCCGGCAATATGGTGTTCTTTAAAATATACTGCGTCGGCAGGCGACAAATCGTGGGCAATCAGGATGATGTCGTCGTCTAACTCGCCTGCTTCGGGCATGAAATCGGTGTTCTGCCCCATCAGGTTTTGGTAAATCCGCTCGGCTACCTGAAGCATATCCTGCTTGCGTTCGCGAAGGTATTCATCTTCAATCGCATCAAACTGCTCGGCCAGCTTGTCGGTTTGCAGCTTCAACGCCCATTCGGCATTGATGGCCTGCGCGCGCAGAATATCAATTGGCTCGCGGGAAAGCGTAACGTCGGTCAGAAGCATCAGATGTAGCGAAATAAACGCGCCCAATTCGGTTGGCGCATTTTCCGGAATGGCGCTGCGCAATCGCTCCAGCTGTCGGCGCGTGGCCTTGATGGCGGCATCGAAACGTTCGGCTTCCGCATCAATTTCTTCCGGCGCCAAATCCAGCTGCGGCACTTCCTCCATACCGCGCACCACCAAATGCGCCCGCCCGATGGCAATCCCGCCGCCTGCTGCAAATCCGTGCAACACCACGCTCATGTTTATTCGCCTTCGTCAAAATAATTGTTGATTAACGCCACCAGCGCCTGCATGGCCGCCTGTTCGTCGGCGCCTTCGGTTTCAATTTCAATCACCGAGCCCTTGGCTGCCGCCAGCATCATCAAGCCCATGATGCTTTTGCCGTTTACGCACTTGCCGTTGCGGCACACCCGTACTTCCGCCGCAAACGCGCCTGCCGTTTGCGTAAACTTGCTCGACGCACGCGCGTGTAGCCCCAGTTTATTGATAATCTCCACTTCCTGTTTCAGCATACGCCCTGCTCCTCTTCCGGCAACACCAGCATAATCCCCGCCAAGGCCGATTGGCGCACCGATTCGGCCAGCGCCAGCAAATCATCGGCCTTTTCCGCCTCCTGCACCGCCTTCACCATCATCGGCGCATTCAGCCCGGTGAGCATCACCATGAGGTAGTGCGGCAGCAGCCGGCGGCCGATATTGCACGGCGTGGCGCCGAACACGTCGGCCAAAAGCAAAATGCCGTCGGCAAACGCCAAACGCTCCGCTGCTGCTTGGGCTCGTGCGGCAGCCGCATCCGCATCTTCATCTGGATTCACGCCCACAATCGCCAAATGCGCCGGCATCTGCCCGAAAAAATGCCGGGCCAGCTTGGTGTACGACTCGCCCAGCGTTTCATGCGTGATAATCATCAAACCAATCATGTATTTCTCATTTCATTGCAAAAGTTTTTTCAGGTAGCCTGTAAGCAGGAAAGCAGGCTGAGGCTACCTGAAAGTGTTTAATCGGCCATTTTCCGTTTTCAGGTAGCCTTTGGCAACAGGCAGGCGGCAAGCAGATACGGCAAGCCTTGCGATAAACTAGGAGGCGACAGCCGCCAGAAATCACCATGTTAAACGGTTTTATAGTGAATTAACAAAAACCTGTACAGCGTTGTCTCGCCTTGCCGTAACGTGTGTACTGTCTGCGGCTCGCCGCCTTGTCCTGATTTTTGTTAATCCACTATAGCCAGCCCTTAGGCAATAACAAAACTTCAGGTAGCCTCTTGCTTGGCAACAGGCTACCTGAAAACTCTAACTCAGCCAATAATACACATACAGCCCGAAAATACTAAACAGCACCACCAGCGCACAGCCCAACTTCGCCACTACGCCCGCCACAAAGCCCAAGAGCGTGCCCAGCCCAACTTTGCCGGCGGCCCACAAACTGCGTTGTGCCGCAAATTCCCCCACTGCCGCGCCAACCAGCGGGCCCAGCACCATGCCCGGCAGTGCAAAAAACAGCCCCACAACGCCGCCCGCCAGCGAGCCCCACAGCGCCTGTTTGCTCGCCCCGGTAAATTTCGCCCCCAACAGCCCCGCCACATAATCCAGCGTCCAGGCGAGCGCCATAATCAGCCCCAACACCGTCAGCGCCGTGGTGCCGATCACCTCGTAATCCTGGCTGTAGGCCAAGAGCCAAGTGCCCGCAAACATCAGCGGCATCCCCGGCAGCAGCGGGTGTATCGAGCCCGCCAAACCCGCCAGCAGCAACACCAGCGCCAAAATAATCAGCAAAGCCGTCATCATTAAATTCCTTTATCAAACAAGGCAGGCAAATTCCCGCATGCCAGCCAAATAAGGCCGCCGCCGCCGATTTAAAGCCTGGGCGCTTTTGCCCATCTGCCGCCCAAGGTATAATGCCGCCCCAAACATCGGCTGCCGTTTCCGGCACAGCCTTTTCATTTTCAGGTAGCCTGCCAGCGGCAGCCTGCCCCCACTACCTAAATCGGAGAAATATGAATCCCGTCCTCAACACCGCCATCAAAGCCGCCCGCCGCGCCGGCGATATGATGCTGCGTGCCGCCAACAACCTGCCCGCAGTTAAAATCGACAGCAAAGCCTTCAACGACTTCGTTTCCGATATAGACCGCACTGCCGAAGAAATCATCCGCGAAATCCTGCAGGAAGCCTATCCCCAACACAAAATCACCGCCGAAGAAGGCGGCAGCAGCGGCCCCGAAAAAGCCGAATACGAATGGATTATCGACCCGCTCGACGGCACCACCAACTACCTGCACGGCCACCCCCAATACGCCATCAGCATGGCGCTGCTGCATAAAGGCGTATTGCAGGAAGCCCTCGTGTATGCCCCCGAGCGCAACGACCTCTACCTCGCCTCACGCGGCGAAGGCGCCCTGCTCAACGACCGCCGCATCCGCGTATCCAGCCGCATCGAGCTCAACCGCTGCCTAATCGGCACCGGCTTCCCCGTGGTGGATCAAAGCATGATGGAACGCTACCTGAACATCCTGCGCGACTTCCTCACCAAAACCGCCGGTGCCCGCCGCGAAGGCGCCGCCTCGCTCGACCTGTGCGCCGTGGCCTGCGGCCGCTTCGACGGTTTCTTCGAATTCAACCTCAAACCCTGGGACATCGCCGCCGGCGCACTGATCGTACAAGAAGCAGGCGGCATCGTAACCGATATGCGTGGCAACGAAGGCTGGCTCGAAAGCGGCAACATCGTAGCCGCCCCACCCAAAGTGCTGGCGCAAATGCTGCAAACCATCGCCCCGCACTTGGCTGCCTGATACCCCTTGCACAATATAAAGACTACCTGAAAACCGGCAACGCAAGTTTTTGCGAAGCTAAAATTTCAGGTAGCCTTTTAAGCGGCCGGCCGATATACAGATAGCTTGGGATATTCATATTAATAATTGACAGAACCCTTACCAGCTCTTATTCTGCCGCGGTGAGTGCACACACGCTCATGGTTGAAACAATAAAAACGTGAAGATAAAGCTTAACCACCTTGATGGAGAGGATTAATGAACTTCCTAGAGAACCCAAGCCAAACCAATTTGCCAGAAAACTTTGAGCTGCAAAGTGCGCAAGTACCGGTAACCAGCTTTCGCGGGCTGATTATCGCCATTATTGCGGCCGTGATATCTGCTATTGCCTACCAAATTCTGCCCTATGAACATTATCCCAATGCCGGGCTGACTATTTTGCTATTTGTGGCCATTTTATGGTTTACCGAAGCGGTGCACATCACCGTTACCGCGCTTACGGTGCCACTATTAGCGATTTTCTTCAAAATTCCGGATATGGGCACCAAAGAAGCCTTTGCCGGCTTTTCCGATCCGATTATTTATGTGTTTTTCGGCGGTTTCGCGCTGGCGGCAGCCATGCACGTGCAGCGGCTGGATAGAAAAATCGCCATGCTGGTGATTTCGCTCTCGCGCGGCAATATGCTGGCGGCGGTGATGATGGTGTTTGCCGTTACCACCGGCCTTTCCATGTGGATCAGCAACACCGCCACCGCCGCGATGATGCTGCCGTTGGCCATGGGGCTGATGGGGCACGTCGATAAGGAAAAAGACCGCAAAACCTATGTATTCGTGCTGCTGGGCATTGCCTACTGCGCCAGCATCGGCGGTTTGGGCACGCTGGTGGGCTCGCCGCCCAACGCGATTGCCGCCAAAGCGCTCAATTTGGACTTCGCCGGCTGGATGAAGCACGGCCTGCCGATGATGCTGGTGTTGCTGCCGCTGATGCTGTTTTCCCTGTTTGTAGTATTGAAACCGAACTTTGCCGAAAAAGTGGATTTGCAGCAAAAAGAAGACATTCCGTGGACCTTGCACCGCGTGATTACCGTCATCATTTTTGTGGTTACCGCCCTGTGCTGGATTTTCGGCGGAGATTTGGGCAAAGCCACCGGTATCAAATCGATCGACAGCTTTATCGCCATGGTGGCGGCAGTGGCCGTGGTGATGTTCGGTGTGGTGAGCTGGCGCGAAGTGGCACGCAACACCGACTGGGGTACGCTGATGCTGTTCGGTGGCGGCATCACCCTTTCCGTATTGATGGAAAAATCCGGTGCTTCTGCCGCCTTGGGCAATGAAGTGGCGGCTTCTTTCGGCCATGCTTCCCCCTTGGTGATTATCTTGGTGGTGGCCGCGTTCATCATCTTCCTCACCGAATTCACCAGCAACACCGCATCCGCCGCGCTATTGGTACCGGTATTCGCCACCATTGCCGCCAAAATGGGCATGAATCAGGAAGTGTTGGTGCTGATTATCGGCATCGGTGCATCTTGTGCCTTTATGTTGCCTGTGGCCACGCCGCCCAATGCGATTGTGTTCGGCTCGGGGCTGATTAAGCAGAAAGAAATGATGCAGGTTGGCTTCCTGCTGAATATCCTATCCATCATCGTGGTATCGGCTTGGGCATACTTCTTCCTGACTTAACAAGAATAAACCCGACAGCTGCACCGGATTAACAGCTTGCCGGGCTTATTCCTGCTATACCCATCGTATTGAAAAAGGCTACCTGAAAATTTTCAGGTAGCCTTTTCCTATCTATTTTTCTACTCCGGCCGCACATAATACCCCAGCCGGTTCTCCTGTATCTTTATCCGCACCGTCTGCCCCACCAATCTCTTTGGTACACTCCTCAAAAAGGCGTATTCCACATCAAAACGCGTGCCATCCTCCAACTCCACCACCCATGTATTAAAACCGCTCCGGCTCCCCCGTGTATCCAACAGCTTGGCTTGCCGTACCATTGGTTCCACCGGCAGCAGCGAAGCAAGCACCACACCATTCACCACCACCTGTGTCAGCACACCAGCCAGCAACACTCCCCACATCACGCTCGACATTCTGCCTTTAAACTGCCCGCCGCTGCTCAAACTCTGTTTTTCTCCCGCCGGCCAGCGGAAAAACCAACGCACACAAACTACCGCCAACAACACAAACACCACCATAGCCAGCTTCGAAGCATCCGCCTTCCATACCAGGGGCCGGGTGAGCAGCAGCAATGCCACCAACACTAGCGCTACTACCAGCGCCAGTTTGTTCAACTGCCCCCATTCTTCCTCTTCAAACTCAAACCAAGCCATTCCACTTTCTCCATCCGCTTTCAGGCTACCTGAAAGCGCAGCTTTAACAAAATTATAGTGAATCAAATTTAAATCAGGACAAGGCGACGAGCCGCAGACAGTACAGATAGTACGGCAAGGCGAGGCAACGCTGTACTGGTTTAAATTTGATTCACTATAAAACATGACCACCTAACTTTTCAGGTAGCCTTTTCAGCATAAGGGCTACCTGAAAATCTTATTTCAGGTAGCCTCTTTATCAACTCAGCTTCGCCGCGTGTTCCCTGGTTTCATGGAACACGATGTCCGGCCAGCGTTCCTGTGTCAGGTTCAAATTCACGCGGTTGGGGGCGAGGTAGGCGAGGTTGCCGCCTGCATCTATCGCCAGATTGCCCGCGTTGGCTTTTTCAAACTCCGCCAGCTTTTTCTTGTCGTCGCACGATACCCAGCGTGCCGACCAGATGGATGCGTTGTCGAACACGGCTTCTACGCCGTATTCGTTGGCCAGCCGCGAGGTAACGACTTCAAACTGCAACACGCCGACCGCGCCCAAAATCAAATCTGCGCCGCTCATCGGTTTGAAGACTTGTACCGCGCCTTCTTCGCCGAGCTGTTGCAAACCTTTTTGCAGTTGCTTGATTTTCAACGGGTTTTTGATGCGGACGCTGCGGAACAGTTCGGGGGCGAAGAAGGGGATGCCGGTGAACGCCAGTTGTTCTCCTTCGGAGAAGCTGTCGCCGATTTGGATATTGCCGTGGTTCGGGATACCGATGATGTCGCCCGCGTAGGCTTCTTCCACCAGCTCGCGGTCGTGCGACATGAAGGTAACCACGCTGGAGGCGGCGATTTCGCGGTTGATGCGCAGGTGTTTTATTTTCATGCCGCGCTCGAATTTGCCGGAGCAGACGCGCAAGAAGGCGATGCGGTCGCGGTGTTTCGGGTCCATATTGGCTTGGATTTTGAAGATAAATCCGGAAAATTTCGGCTCATCCGGCTCGACCATGCGCACGGTCGCATCGCGCGGTTTCGGAGCGGGCGCCCAGTTAATCAATGAATTGAGGATTTCCTGAATACCGAAGTTGTTAATCGCGGAGCCGAAGAACACGGGCGTGAGGCTACCTGAAAGAAATTCGTCGAGATTGAACTCGTTGGAAGCAGCCTGCACCAATTCGATTTCGTCGCGCAGCTGCTGGATTTCCAGCGGAAAGCGTTGTTCCAATTCGGGATTATTGATGCCTTTGATGATGTCGAACTCGTGCGGCAGGCGTTCGCCGCCCGCGTCGAAGAGATAGATTTCGTCGTTCAGGATGTGGTACACGCCCTTAAAGTTTTTGCCCATGCCGATCGGCCAAGTAACGGGCGCGCAGCGGATTTTTAAAATATTTTCCACTTCGTCCAGCAATTCCAAGGAATCGCGCACTTCGCGGTCGTATTTGTTCATGAACGTGACAATCGGCGTATTGCGCAGGCGGCAGACGTTCAAGAGTTTGATGGTTTGCGCTTCCACGCCTTTTGCCGCGTCGATGACCATCAACGCGCTGTCCACGGCGGTTAAAACGCGGTAGGTGTCTTCGGAGAAGTCTTGGTGTCCCGGCGTGTCCAAGAGGTTGACGGTGTGGTCTTTGTAGTCGAACTGCATCACTGACGAAGCGACGGAAATGCCGCGCTGCTTCTCGATTTCCATCCAGTCGGAAGTGGCGAATTTGCCGGTTTTCTTGCCTTTTACCGTACCTGCGCTCTGAATCGCACCTGAAAACAGCAGCAGTTTTTCGGTCAGCGTGGTTTTACCCGCGTCAGGGTGGGAGATGATGGCAAACGTGCGGCGGCGGCGCACTTGGTCTGGAATATTGGACATGGCGGAAAATCCGAATTGAAAACGGCGTATTTTAACATATTGCCGCGTAGGGAAAGGCTACCTGAAAAACGTGCAGGCGGTTGGAACGCAACGCGCTGCATCCGTTTTCAGGTAGCCTTTAGGGCGGTATGAAGGCTACCTGAAAATCTACCGCCCGATTTTTCAGGTAGCCTTCCCCTTGTATAATGCCGCCTTTGTTTATTTTTCTGCCGTATTGCCATGTCCGACCTATTCGCCCCCGCCGCGCTTTCTGTTTCCGAACTCAACCATTTGGCTAAAAATCTGCTGGAAGACCAGCTCGCCGGGCTGTGGGTGGGCGGCGAAGTATCGAATTTGGTGAAGGCGGCGAGCGGACACTATTATTTTGTTTTAAAAGACCAACGCGCCCAGGTGCGCTGCACTTTGTTTAAGCATGCCGCCCGTTCGCTGGCCGCGCTGTTGCGCGAGGGCGAGGAAGTGGAGGTGTTGGGCAAAATCACGCTGTATGAGGCGCGCGGGGAATTTCAGATTAATGTGCAGGAAGTGCGGCGCAAGGGCTTGGGGCAGCTGTTTGAGGCATATGAGCGGCTGAAGCAGCGCCTGCAGGCGGAAGGCTTATTCGATGCGGCACGCAAACGGCCGTTGCCTGCCGCGCCGCAGTGTATCGGCGTGGTCACCAGCCTGGCCGCGGCAGCGTTGCGCGATGTGGTCACCACGCTGCGGCGGCGGGCGCCGGATGTGCGCGTGATTGTGTATCCCACGGCGGTGCAGGGCGCAGGCAGCGAGTTTCAGGTAGCCTCAGCCATTGCGGCGGCGGCAGAACACGCACAGGCAGATGTGTTGATTGTGTGCCGTGGCGGGGGCAGCATTGAGGATTTGTGGGCGTTTAACGAAGAGGCAGTGGTACGCGCGGTGGCGGCCTGCCCGATTCCGATGGTAAGCGGGGTGGGGCACGAAACGGATTTCACGCTCACGGATTTTGCCGCCGACGTGCGCGCACCCACGCCCACTGCCGCCGCCGAGCTGGCCAGCCCGAACCGTGCGGAGCAGCTGGACAAAATGTGCCGCCTGCACAGCCATATGCGCCACACGCTGCAACGGCGCTGCACAGACGCGGCGCAACGGCTCGATTGGCATGCCGCGCAGTTGCGCCACCCGCGCCAGAAATGGCAGGAACAGCAGGCTGGCCTATTGCGTAGCCGCCAAATGCTTGCCGACCATATGCTGCACCACCTGCACCGCAAACAGGAGCAACTGGCCTACTTGGCCGAGCTGTGCCGCCGCAGCAGGCCGCAAGTGCAAACCGTTGCGCGACAGCTGCACACGCAGGCGACACAACTCAACCGCCACATGGCTGCGCTCTTGGCGCAAAAGCAGGCGCAGTGCCAAAAGCAGGCGGGCATTTTGGACGCCCTCTCGCCGCAACACACGCTGTCGCGCGGCTATAGTGTGATTACCGACCGCACGGGCAAAGTGGTGCGCGATGCTGGCAGGCTGCACAGCGGGCAGGTGTTGCAGCTGCATTTTGAAACCGGCACGGCCAAGGCGCAGGTGCTGCCGCAGCGTACCGGGCAGCAGGATTTGTTTGATTAGCGCGTGCAGAGATTGCTGCAGCAGTTTTTCCTGCGAGACGGCAAGCCCATGCAATCAAAAAACATCATCGCTTGAGCTATCGCTTTTCAGGTAGCCTCACTGCAAAAGGCTACCTGAAAAAGCAAAACGGCTTCCTTTGCGGAAGCCGTTTGTGCTTGTTTGACCGATACGGTTATGCCACGGTAAAACCTTCTGCCGAGAGGACAGCTTTAAATGCTTCAATATCGAAGCCGTCGCCGTGTGTAATCACTACGCGGCCGTCCTCATGATTGGCATTCACCATTCTCACACCCGCAACAGCTTCACCCTTCAAAACCAAGCGGTCCCCGTCCGTTTTATGCTTCATACCGGACACTTGAATCAACATTTGTGGCATATTAACCTCTAAATAATGTAGTTGATTGAAAATAAAAAGCTAACCATACTGCACTGTTTTTGTACAATTATGCAATATGCATCACGAAAATATTGCCCA
Source organism: Eikenella corrodens (assembly GCF_003990355.1). Lineage (NCBI taxonomy): Bacteria > Pseudomonadati > Pseudomonadota > Betaproteobacteria > Neisseriales > Neisseriaceae > Eikenella > Eikenella sp. KCOM 3110. Next base: position 1,891,240 of record NZ_CP034670.1, read on the forward strand.
AACTTCTCATGCTTTCCCACAACATCCTTGCTGCATCAAACAGGCAATGTGCGCATTTTGCCTAGGTAGCGGCAACTTGTCCAGCATTATTCATAGGGGAAACCGCATTCATATCGCCCGGCACACGGCAGCATGCCCTATGCTGCCGATGGCGAATTTGGTAAGATATTGATGAATGCGAAAAGTTAAATAACTATGGTGGATTAACTTTAAATCGATAGAGCGCTGGCCCGCTTTGCCATACGTATGTACCATTTACAGCCGACCGCCCTGCTCCGATTCCGGTTGACCCACTATGAGTGAAAGGGGTGGAAAAAATGATCAGTATTTTCGACATGTTCAAAATCGGTATCGGCCCGTCCAGTTCGCATACCGTAGGGCCGATGCGTGCCGGTGTGCTGTTCCGCAAACAGCTTATCGAACAGGGGTTGCTGGATAAGATTACCCGCTTCAGCGCCCATGTGTACGGCTCGCTCTCCTTCACCGGCAAAGGCCATGGCACAGACCACGCCATCATCGGCGGCCTGGCGGGCTACGAGCCGGATACGGTGGACACCACCGCCTTCCCCAAATTTATTGCGCAAGTATTGAACAGCAAAACCCTCACCGACATTGGCGGCCACCAAACCCCGTTCGACTACGAACACGATTTCGTGTTCCATTCTTCATTCCTGCCGCTGCATGAAAATGGTATGCGCTTAGAAGCCTATGTCGGCGATGAGTTGGTGGTGCAGGAAGTGTTTTACTCCATCGGCGGCGGTTTTGTGGTGACTGAAAAACAATTTGCCGACAGCGGCAAGCAATCTGCCCCCGTCAATGTGCCCTATCCTTATGCCAACGCAGACGACCTCATCCGCCAGTGCAACGAGCATAATCTCACCCTCTCTGAATTGATGTTCCGCAACGAATGCGCCCTGCGGCCGGAGCAGGAAGTGCGCGACTATGTGCGTGCCGTGTGGCAGACCATGAGCGATTGCATCCAGCGCGGCCTGCACACCGAAGGCGTGCTGCCCGGCCCCATGCGAATACCACGGCGCGCACCACTCTCGCGCAAGCAGTTTAAGAAAAACGGGCTGAACGATAAAGACCCAATGGCAGCGGTGGACTGGGTAAATATGGTGGCCTTTGCCGTCAACGAAGAAAACGCCGCCGGCGGGAGGGTGGTTACCGCGCCCACCAACGGCGCCTGCGGCATCGTGCCCACTGTATTGGCCTACTACGACCACTTCATTTTCTACGCCGATGAAGAACACATCCTGCGTTATTTAATCACGGCCAGCGCCATCGGCAGCCTGTATAAAATGAATGCCTCCATTTCCGGCGCGGAAGTGGGCTGCCAGGGCGAAGTGGGCGTGGCCTGCTCCATGGCCGCTGCCGGGCTGACCGAGATTCAGGGCGGCACTGTCGAACAAGTATGTATTGCCGCCGAAATCGCCATGGAGCACCATCTCGGCCTCACTTGCGACCCGGTGGGCGGCCAAGTGCAGGTGCCGTGCATCGAGCGCAACGCCATTTCCTCCATCAAAGCCATCAACGCCTCGCGCATGGCGCTGCAACGCACCACCGATCCCATAGTGTCGCTGGATGAAGTAATCAAAACCATGTATGAAACCGGCAAAGATATGAACCCGAAATACCGCGAAACCTCCACCGGCGGCTTGGCCACGCATGTGGTGCATGTGCTGTGTTGAAACGGAATGCCGTTTTTAATGCCGAAACAGCAGAAGGCTACCTGAAAATGATTTTTCAGGTAGCCTTCTGATTGCAGCCATAGCCAAAGCAATTATTTTCCCTACCAAGCGGCAAGCTGCAAACAATAAATCCGCTTGGCAAAGCGAGCCTACGCCACCGTGAATGAAATGCTTTAGCTATATGATATTAATGGATTGCCTGTTACCCATTTTCTCCCAACTGCCGCCATTCTTTACCATACACTTTTTTACGCGCTTGAAAAGTTTTGTTTTAATGTTTGCCCGAACGCCAGATAGACCAGATAATCCACAAGCTGTTGGCAAAGGCCAAGAGATAGCCGAGAAAGCCCAGAAACGAGAGGCCGAACAGCTTCGGGCCGATATTGCTGCTGAGCAGGATGGACGAGCCGATAATCAGAGCCGCCGTTACCATGCCCATGGTCAGCCGGTTGGCGCTGTATTCCAAGTGCCGGTTCAGGGTATCGAGGCGTTTCAAATCCAGGTTTACGTTTAACCGGCCGCTTTGCAGATTGCGGTTGAGGCGCAGCAGGTTTTTGGGCAGATCACCCAGCATCTGCCCCAGCATACGGCTTTGCGTGCGGCTTCGGCGCCAAAGCTGCTGCGGCGAAAGGCGTTGGCGGATCACCTTCTGCACAATCGGTTTGGCGTGTTCCAGCAGTTGGAAGCTGCCGTCCAGCCTTTTCACCACGCCTTCGAGGGTGAGCAGGGCTTTGAACAGCATCACCAAGTCGCCCGGCAAGGCCAGCTCGTGTTCGCGCATGATGCGGGTTAAATCGTTAATTATCTGGCTCACGCGCAAATCGCGCACGGCGGTGTGCTCGTAGTCGAGCAGCATTTCCATCACGTCGGCGCCGAGCAGGTCTTCATCGGGAACTTCGCCTTGCGCCCAGTTGCTCAGAATATATTGCACGGCAAACGGGTCGCGGTGGATAAGGGCTTCAACCAGCGCGTTGATTTCCTGCCGGCGCACCGGATTCAGGTAGCCCGTCATGCCGAAATCGATCAGGCCGATGCGCAAATCGGGATAAATAAAGATGTTGCCCGGATGCGGGTCGGCATGAAACAGGCCCTGCCCCAGTATCATGTCGAGCATCACGTCGGTGATGCGGCAGGCCAAAATATGCCGCTCTTCAGCGTTAAGCAATTCGATGTTGGTATCTTTGAGCAAATCGGCGGCGATGTATTCCTGCACCAGCACCTGCCGGTTGCTGTATTCGGGATAAGTCTTGGGAATATGCACCGCCGGATGGTTGGCATACAGCGCGGCAAACCGCTGCAAATGGCGCATTTCGGCCAGCAAATCGGTTTCCCTGGCTAGGCTTTTGGCAAAATACTGCACCATCTGCACCGGCTGATAGCGGCGGGTTTCCGGCATTTCCGATTCGGTGAGCTGCGCCAGATGGGTTAGAATACGCAAATCCGCCCGGATGAGCGGTTCGATATCCGGCCGGCGCACCTTTACCGCTACCTCGCTGCCGTCGAGCAACACCGCGCGGTGCACCTGCGCGATGGAGGCGCTGCCCAAAGGCTCGCTGTCGATGTGCCGGAACACCTGATCCGGCGGGCAGCCTAGCTGATCGGTGAGCAGGGAGAGAATCGCCTCGAAAGGCAAAGGATTCGCGCTGCTTTGCAGATGCTCGAATTCCTCAATCCATTCGGCGTTGAAAATATCAACCCGGGTGGCCAAAATCTGGCCGAGCTTGACAAAGGTCGGCCCCAGCTCCTCAAACGCCAGCCGGAAACGGTGCGCCGTACTCGAACCACCGGCATCTTCCTGCGCGGTCGAGCCGCCGAGCCAAGAAGCCCGGTTCAGCTTAATCCGGCTGAGGAAGCCGCCCAAACCGTGCCGCGCCAGCGTGGCCGCGATTTGACGCAAACGATTGATGTCGCCCAAAGCGGGCATGGCAGTTCTAACCATACGGCATCCCCTTTGCGGATAAAGTCCGCACAAACAGGCGCACAGCATAACATACGCGCCTGCCGGTGCGCACAAACCGCCCGATTGCGCACCGTTCGGCCAAACACATTGCCGCCCCTTGCCGCACTATGCTATAACATGGGCAAAACAAGAAAGTTTCAGATTGATGAAGTGGATAAAACAAGCAACCCTCTGCGCCCTGGCCGCCCTGGCTTTCGGCCTCGCCCCCGCCGCACACGCCGCTCCGGAAGGATTGGATAACGACGCCCTCGAGCGCCTGATCCGCGAACGGACCGAACACGACGGCCACAGCAACTCTTCCTCATCTGGCCGCCGTTCTTCCGGCAGCCAAGACGAAGCCGGCGACCTCATCATGAACGCCATGAGCCTCATCGGCCTCTCCTACCGCTTCGGTGGCAATTCCCCCACCCAAGGCCTCGATTGCAGCGGCTTCATGCAATATATCTTCAAACGCAGCATGGGCATCACCCTGCCGCGCACTTCCGCCGAAATGGCTACAGTAGGCCAGCAGGTAGACCGTGCCAACCTCAAGCCCGGTGACATGGTATTTTTCGGCTCGGGCGGCCGCGTTTCCCACGTCGGCATGTATATCGGCAACGACCGCTTCATCCACGCCCCGCGCACCGGCCGCGACATCGAAATCACCAGTATGAACGGTAACTATTGGAAAAGCCGCTACATCACCGCCCGCCGGGTAGACCGCTCCTCTCGCTTCACCCGTTAAAGGCCTGTATCATGAATATGCCCCCCATGCCCAAATGGTACAGCGATGACGGCAACATCGTATCGTGCACCGAAAAAGTGAAAGTGATGCAGGAAAATATGCAAGAGCTCTACCAGCTCGCGCAAGATACCTTCGAAGACGCTCTACTGATGGGCTGCAGTGAAAAACAAGTGCGCGAATTCCTGCAAGATTTGGTGCGCAGCGTGCACAACCCGTATAACTGATATAGTGAATTAAATTTAAATCAGGACAAGGCAACGAGCCGTAGACAGAAATAGTACGGCAAGGCGAGCCAACGCTGTACTGGTTTAAATTTAATTCACTATACAAAGCTGCATTCCCCGATTAAGCAAAGGCTACCTGAAACGCAAATAGATTTTCAGGTAGCCTTTGTTGTGTTCGGCAGTGGCATCACAGATGTTGGATGGCGTGCAGCAGGGTTGCCACATCGGATTCGGTGGTGGCCCAGCTGGTGCAGTAGCGCACGATTTGTCGGCCGTTTTCTGCCGGCCAGTAGGCCGCAAAACCGAATTCGCGGATGAAGTAGGCTGCTTGCGCTTCCGGCAGGATGGGAAATTGCTGGTTGGTGGCGGATGCGCCGTAGAAGGCGATGCCTCGCCCTTCAAAGGCTTGGCGGATACGGCTGGCGTAGGCGATGGCGCTGTGGCAGATGGTTTGGTATAGGTTGCCGGTAAACAGGGTGTCGAACTGGATGCCGAGCAGGCGGCCTTTGGCGAGCAGGCCGCCGTGTTGTTTGATGGTGGCGCGGAAATGGGGTTGTAGCGCGGGGTTAGTGATGACGACGGCTTCGCCAAACAGGGCGCCGCATTTGGTGCCGCCGATATAAAACACATCAGCCAATTCGGCGAGGGAGGGCAGGGTGAGGTCGCTCACTTCGGGGTGCAGGGCGTAGCCGAGGCGTGCGCCATCCACAAACAGCGGCAGGCCGTGGCGGCGGCACACTTGCGAGAGCGTGGCAAGTTCGGCTTGGCTGTATGCCGTGCCAAGCTCGGTAGGCTGCGAAACGTATACCATGCCGGGCTGGACGATGTGCTCTTTAATCGGGCTGGTGGCGTAGTATTGTTCGATGAAGCCCTGCACTTGCTGCGCGTTGAGCTTGCCGTCGGCAGCAGGCAAAGCAAGCACTTTGTGGCCTGAGGCTTCGATGGCGCCGGTTTCGTGGGTGGCGATGTGGCCGGATTCGGCAGCGATAACGCCTTGGTGCGGCCGCAGAATATGGGCGATTACAGCGGCATTGGTTTGCGTGCCGCCCACCAAGAAATGCACATCGGCTGCCTGGCTGCCAATGGCGGAGCGGATTTTGGCGCGGGCAGACTCGCAGTAGGGATCAAGGCCGTAGCCCGGGGTTTGCTCAAGATTGCTGTGAATCAGGCGCTCAAGAATGGCCGGATGGCAGCCGGAAAGATAGTCGTTGCCAAAAGAGGGCATGATCGAGCCTTTCTGCAAAAGGCAGGGATTATATGACGGACTAGCGGAAATCGATACGGCACTGTTCTCTCTTGCCGCACTGTCGCCCTGCCCTCGCCCCGCCAAATGCCGCAAAAAGGCTACCTGAAATACCAAGCCCGCAGGAATATCGTTGCGGCGACATTTTCAGGTAGCCTCCATCCTGCACCGCCGATGCCAGATACAGTCGAAATGATTTTTCTCCATGCCGGGCGGCGAGCCGCAGGCAACACGCACGTTACGGCAAGGCGAGCCAGAGTGATGGGAAGTGAAGTATAGTGAATTAACAAAACCAGTACGGCGTTGGCTCGCCGCCTTGTCCTGATTTTTGTTAATTCACTATATTTAGCCATAAAGGCTACCTGAAAGCATCGTCCAACCAAGCCAAAACCCAACCCCACGGCTTTCAGGTAGCCTCAACAGCCATTGCCTTTCTCTATTATACCCGAACAACAGCCGACTAACGGGCTGACAAGCATTTCGGCAGCGGCGTATAATCCCGCGCGTTATCGGCTGCCGCACCCAACCGGCCCCTTGTGCCAAAAAGGCGGCCAAGCCACTAATAAACAACAATAATCCACAGACCCAATCAAAGGAACACACCCATGGCGCAACCCCCGAAAGAGCAGGTGATTTCCCTGTATCAGGGCGCGAAACGCATTCATCCCAAGCTGGCCAAAGGCCGTTTTGCCAATCTGCGCCTGTGGGCGATTCTGGCCACGCAGTTCGTGTTTTATGTTACCCCGTGGTTCAATCTAAACGGCCGTCAGGCAGTGTGGTTCGATATTCCCGGCCGCCGCTTCCACATCTTTGCCTTCACGCTCGTGCCCAACGATTTAATCTACCTCACCGGCCTGCTGCTGCTTTCGGCCTTTGGCCTGTTTTGGTGGACCACCATCGCCGGGCGCTTGTGGTGCGGCTATGCCTGCCCGCAAACGGTCTATACCGAAATCATGCTGTGGATCGACCACTTGGTGGAAGGCGACCGCAACAAGCGGCTCAAGCTCGACAAATCGCCGTGGAACTTCACCAAAATCCGCATCAAGGCCACCAAATACCTGCTGATTTTCCTGGTGTGCGCTTGGACGGGCATCACCTTCGCCGGCTGGTTCAGCCCCATCCGCGCGCTGGTAACGCACATCTTCACGCTCAACTGGGCGGCCGTTTCCGGCGCAGCGCTGATTGCCGCCGCGCTCTACGGCGGCGCCACCTGGCTGTTTGCCCACATCCTGCGCGAGCAGGTGTGCAAATACATGTGCCCCTACGCCCGCTTCCAAAGCGCCATGTTCGACCGCGACACGCTGATTATTTCCTACGACCCGGCACGCGGCGAGCCGCGCGGGGCACGCAAGAAAAACGTGCAGCGCGAAGACACCGATTTGGGCGACTGCATCAACTGCACCATGTGCGTGCAGGTGTGCCCGGTGGGCATCGACATCCGCGACGGCCTGCAATACGAATGCATCGGCTGCGCTGCCTGCATTGATGCCTGCGACGACATCATGGACAAAATGGGCTATCCGCGCGGCCTCATCCGCTACACCACCGAAGGTGCGCTGGAAAAAGACTATCCGGAAAGCAAAATCCCGCGCCGTATGCTGCGCCCGCGCGTGTTGGGCTACGGCGCGGTTTTGGCCGTGGTGGCCGTGGGTCTGGCGGTGGGCCTCCTGCTGCGCCAAGACGTACACATCGACATCATCAAAGACCGGGGCGTGATGGTGCGCCAAAACCAAGACGGCTGGCTGGAAAACGCCTACAACCTGCGCATCAGCAATACCGGCGAGCACGCAAAAATCCTCACCGCCTCGGTTTCCGGCCTGGAAGACATCAAAATCACCGGCCTGCCCGAAGGCGGCCTGCGCGTGGGCGGCAACGACAGCGTTTCCATCCCCGTTCAGGTAGCCGTACTGCCCGACTACGCCGAACGGGGCAGCAACCCCATTGTTTTCACCTTCCGCTACGCTGATGCCGAAAAGCCGGACGAAGCCGATACCATCACCACCAAAAGCACCTTCACCGGAGAATAAGCACATGAGCACGCCCATCCCGCCCCGTGGCAACAGCGCCCCGGCCAAGCCCTGGTACAAACACCCCTGGCCGTGGCTGCTGATGGCCGGGCCGGCCATTGTGGTGGCGGCCGGTTTCTACACTTATTACTTGGCCGCCACCCGAAACAACCCCTCGCTGGTTACCGACGATTACTACCGCGAAGGTAAAAACATCGCCCTGCAAATGGAGCGCGACCAAGAAGCCGAACGTCGGCAAATCCGTGCCGAATTGCTCGTCAGCCCCGACAACAACCGCGCCAAAATCCTGCTCAGCGGCAATATCGAGCCCGACGTGCCGCTCAAACTGCTGTGGCTGCATCCTGCCCGCAGCGAATACGACCAAACCGTAGCGATGCAGCGGCAGGGTAGTGCCGCAGCGGCGGCGAATCGGGTAGAATATGCCGCAGATTTCCAAGCCCTGCGCCCTGCCGACCATTGGTATGTACGCCTGGAAGACAGCGCCGGCAAATGGCGCGTGCAAGGCATTTGGTATCCCAAACGCGGCAACAGCCTGAGCCTGGTGTCGATGCCCCAGCCGGCGGTACCCAATCCGCCGAAAGCCAAGCAGTAGCCCCAGGCTGGGCAGGCATTGGATTTTTCAGGTAGCCTCAAGCCCGTTTCCCCTTCCACCCCACAAAAGGACCTATCCCATGGACGATATGCTGAAGCAAGCCGCCCTCGATTTCCACCAATATCCGCAGCCCGGCAAAATTCAGGTAGCCCCCACCAAAGCGCTGGCCACCCAACATGATCTGTCGCTGGCCTATTCCCCCGGCGTGGCCGCCCCCTGCCTGGAAATCCAAGCCAATCCGCAAGATTCCTACAAATACACCGCACGCGGCAACTTGGTGGCCGTGGTTTCCAACGGCACGGCCGTGCTCGGCTTGGGTAATATCGGCGCAGAAGCCAGCAAACCGGTGATGGAAGGCAAAGGCGTATTGTTTAAAAAATTCGCCGGCATCGACGTGTTCGATATCGAAATCAATGAAACCGACCCCGAAAAACTGGTGGACATCATCGCCTCGCTCGAGCCCACTTTCGGCGGCATCAACCTGGAAGACATCAAAGCGCCCGAATGCTTCTACATTGAGAAAAAACTGCGCGAACGCTGCAAAATCCCGGTATTCCACGACGACCAGCACGGCACGGCCATCATCACCGCTGCCACCGTCCTCAACGGCCTGCGCCTGGTGGGCAAAGACATCGGCCAAGTGCGCTTAGTGTGCTCCGGCGCGGGCGCGGCAGCCATCGCCTGCCTCGACTTACTCGTGGCCTTGGGCATGAAACGCGAAAACATCACCGTGTGCGACTCCAAAGGCGTCATCTACCAAACCCGCGAAGACCGCGAACGCATGGACGCAAGCAAAGTGCGCTACGCCATTGAAGACAAAGGCTGGCGCAAACTGGGCGACGCCGTGCCCGGCGCCGACATCTTCCTCGGCCTCTCCGGCCCCAACGTGTTGAGCACCGACATGCTCAAACAAATGACCGCCTCGCCCATCGTGCTGGCCATGGCCAACCCGCAGCCCGAAATCTGGCCGCCGGAAGCCAAAGCCGCCCGCCCCGACGTGATTATCGGCACCGGCCGTTCCGACTTCCCCAACCAGGTAAACAACGTTCTCTGCTTCCCCTTCATCTTCCGCGGCGCGCTCGACGTGGGCGCCACCACCATCAACGAAGAAATGAAGCTGGCCGCCGTGCGCGCCATTGCCGATTTGGCCATGGCCGAGCAAAATGATAAAGTCGCCACCGCCTACACCGGCGCCGAGCTGAAATTCGGCCCCGAATACCTGATTCCCAAACCCTTCGATCCGCGCCTGATCGCCCGCGTGGCACCCGCCGTGGCCAAAGCCGCCATGGATTCCGGCGTGGCCACCCGCCCGATTGCCGATTTCGCCGCTTACGAAGAAAAACTGAACGAGTTTGTTTATAAGTCCGGCCTGTTCATGAAACCCATCTTCGCCCAGGCTCGCCAATCGCTCAAACGCGTGGTGTTGGCCGAAGGCGAAGACGAGCGCGTGCTGCACGCCACCCAGCAGATTGTGTCTGCCAAACTGGCCGCACCGATCCTCATCGGCCGCCCCGCCGTAATCGCAGAGCGCATCCAACAAATGGGGCTCACCATCCGCCCCGGCAGCGATTTTGAAATCGTGAACAACGAAAACGACCCGCGCTACCAAGAATACTGGCAGGAATACTACCGCCTGCAGCAGCGCAACGGCATCACCCCCGATTTGGCCAAACGCCGCGTACTTGCCAACACCACCCTCATCGGCGCGCTCATGCTGCAGCTCGGCCATGCCGATGCCATGGTGTGCGGCACAGTCGGCCATTTCCAGCACCACCTCGGCATCGTCTCCAACGTTGTCGGCTACAACAACCCCGAACACACCGCCTGCGCCATGAACGCGCTGATTTTCGGCGGCCACAACCTGTTCATTGCCGACACCTATGTCAACGCCAATCCGACCGCCGAGCAGATTGCCCAAAGCACGCTGATGTGCGCCGAAGAAATCCAACGCTTCGGCATCACGCCCAAGGTTGCGCTGCTCTCGCATTCCAACTTTGGCTCCGTGCCCTCTGAAAGCGCCGGAAAAATGCGCCGTGCACTTGAGCTCATCCGCCAAGCCGCCCCGCAGTTGGAAATCGACGGCGAAATGCAGGGCGATGCCGCCTTGGTGGAAAGCCTGCGCCAGCAAAGCCTGCCCGACTCCACCCTGAAAGGCGCCGCCAACCTCCTGGTGATGCCCAACGTGGAAGCCGCCAACATCAGCTGCAACCTGCTGCGCGTCGCCAGCCCCGACGGCGTAACCGTGGGGCCGATTCTGCTGGGCATGAAAAAACCCGTGCACATCGTCAACCAGCTCGCCTCCGTGCGCCGCTTGGTAAACATGGTGGCATTGGCCGCCGTGGATGCACAGCGCCAAGGCTAAACCAGCTGCAACAGTAAAAATCAAGGCTACCTGAAATTTCAGGTAGCCCTTTTTCAACTCTGACTAAACAGGTAGGGAGTGAACAATTCCCGTCAGTTGATAAATTGATGCTGCTGTTCAACCTCAATGCGGCATTTGCTACTGCTACACAACCCCAGCAGGTTGTAGCTGCTGCAGGCGCGCCTATGCCACCCGATCCGAATAATGGTAATCATCATAATAGATCAAATAATATCAAGAAAAGGCATAGAGAAGATGCTGTGGAAGGGCTGCTAATAACATGCGAGCAAATAGTTCTCAATTTGAAAAATGGGCTACTAGAAATTCGTCTACTCAGATTTTTGCCAATATATCACAAGAAGAAGCTATGATTAATCTAGAAAGAAATGGTTTTTCACGGCATGCAACTAGTCAGTCAAATGTTTACTATTTTGAAAAAGGTGGTGTTAGATACAATTTTTATCCAAGAAGTACATACAGAGGAATGCGTGATGTAAAAACAGGTTTTCCATTGGCAGAAATTTTAATTAATGAGGATAAAGTCGGTATAAAAATACGATTTTGCCTAATTAAATAGGAGATATATTTATGAATAAATTTAGTGAAATTATGACTAAAAATGAATTTAGATTTCCAGATTTCTTTTTCTTTAATAAAGAGTTAAAGTATAATAAATTTTTATTTTTTGATTATCCATTATTTAGCGATAAAGAATTTGCAAATGAGTTTAGCAATATTCTAATTTTAAATAATTATTTAGAATTAGATATTTTTACTTCAGTCAGTGATATCCCTGTGATCAATGTGGATGTAGTGAATAATAATTTAACAGATATAGGTAAAATAATATACGAGAAAGAGATTAATTTCACAGGAGTTGTAATAACACCGCATGATCTTAGTTGGTGTGCAGCACAGTATTACCCTGTTGACTGGGGTGTATTTGCATTTAATACCCATAATAAAAAAGCGAAATCGCTATTTGATTCTTTAGATAAAGATTGGTTTGTAACAATCTATCAGCTACAAAAATCATTAAATGATAGATCTTCTCCCTTGTATGAAGAATTTGGAAAGGAAGGTATAGAGGCAATATTAAATAACTATGCATAAGGGTTTGTTATTTTATCTAGATTAAATATATTGGATTAACAAAAATCAGGACAAGGCGGCGAGCCGCAGACAGCGCACACGTTACGGCAAGGCGAGACAACGCTGTACTGTTTTTTGTTAATTCACTATACTATTTAATTGCGATGTTGCCTATTATTTGACAACTTGTATTTCACAAGAAGTAAATAGCCCTATAAAAGGGCTACCTGAAATTTTAGGCAGCCTTTTCTTTCTCCCGCACATTTGCCGCCCACAAACGCCGAATTAGCTTATAATCCAGCCTTCAAACACATACCACCCCCATTGCGGAGCAGAATAATGAACTTTTTCGAACAAGCCCGATTCAACATGGTCGAACAGCAAATCCGCCCTTGGAGCGTATTGGATTTCGATGTTCTCGACGCCTTGGCCGAAGTGCCGCGCGAACAATTCGTTGCCCCCGAACAGCAAGCCTACGCCTACGCCGATCTCTCCCTGCCCCTGCCCAACGGCAGCGCCATGCTCGAACCCAAAGTGGTTGCCCGCCTGATTCAAGGCCTGAAGCTCACCAAAAATGACACCGTGCTCGAAATCGGCACCGGCTCCGGCTACGCCACCGCCGTGCTGGCCAAACTCGCCGGCCGCGTCATCACCATCGACACCGACGAAGCCCAGCAGCAAAAAGCCAAAGCCGTGCTCGACCGCCTTGGCATCACCAATATCGACTACCGCATCGGCGACGGCCTGGTAAACCCGCCCATCGCCACCGTAAGCGCCATCTACGTGGGCGGCTCCTGCCCCGTCATGCCCGAAACCCTGCGCAGCAAACTGCCTGCCGGCGGCCGCATGGCCGTGATCGTCGGCCAAGAACCCGTGATGCACGCCCTGCTCGTGCAATGCAACGGCGAAGCCGGCTACGAACAAAGCGTGATGTTCGACACCGTAGCCCCCGCCCTCGGCGGCCCCGCCGTGAAAAAAGCCTCATCATTTCGCTTCTAACGTTTTCAGGTAGCCCCACTGGAAAGGCTACCTGAAATTTATAGCCGTCCCTCCGCCGTATAACAAGCCAAATTGGCATTCGATACCAATCGGCAAACCGCAGGCAATACAGAAACGGCAAGGCAAACCAACGTCGTATCATGCCGGTTTGGAACGGCCGGGCAACAAAAAAGCAGCCCTCCGGCTGCCTTCCCATGAAACTGGCGCACCCAACAGGGATCGAACCTGTGACCTTCAGCTTCGGAAACTGACACTCTATCCAACTGAGCTATGGGTGCGAGAAGCGCGTAAGATTAACCCAAAACCGGCGCAAAGGCAAAAAATTTTGTCTCCTTCCGGCGGCAAAGCGGCACAGAATAGGATTTTACGATTGGAAGCCATAAGCGAATTCAGTATAATTTCGCACAATCTTACAAACCGAAACCCAATCCGTATAAGCCGGCTTGGGCGCCAATCCTAAAAAGCATTCAATAACTTGATTAGGCGAAGGTTTCACACCAACCAACAAGCATGCGCACCGCATGCGCCCATAGCGACCACAAACCATAAAGCCCATACCATGAACATCACTGCCAACAACATCAAAGGCTCAGCCGCCACTACCTTCATCGGCGGCCTGTTCGTTTTGCTGATCACCCTCTTCCTCCTGATTAAGCTTGCCACCACCGGCTACTACAGCAACGTTTCCGATATGCAGCCCAGCGCCGTGGAAACCCGCATCCAGCCCATCGGCCGCCTCACCATGGGCGACGGTACGCCCGTAGGCGAACGCGAAGGCAAGCAAGTGTTCGACAAAGTCTGCATCCAATGCCACGGCGCCGACAAAAACGTCGCCTTCGCCCCCAAAGTCACCCACAACGACGAATGGAGCGCCCGCATCGCCAAAGGCTTCGACACCCTCGTTTCCCACGCTGTAAACGGCTTCAATGGCGCAGGCCAAATGCCCGCGCGCGGCGGCGACAGCACCCTCACCGACGACGAAGTTGCCCGCGCCGTGGCCTATATGGCCAACCAATCCGGCGGCAACTTCACCGCCCCCGCCGTGCAAAAAGGCGATGCCGCCGCTTCCGGTGCAGCCGCTTCCGCTCCCGCAGGCAAATCTGCCTCAGCCAATGGCGAAGCCGTGTTCAACAAACTCTGCATCGCCTGCCACGCCGCCAACTCCGCCTTCCCCAACTCGCCCAAGATCACCCATAACGACCAATGGGCACCGCGCCTCAAACAAGGCCGCGCCACCTTGGTGCAGCATGCCATCCAAGGCTTCAAAACCATGCCCGCCCGCGGCGGCGATGCCAACCTGAGCGATGCCGACGTGGAAGCCGCCGTGGTGTATATGGCCAACCAATCCGGCGGCAAACTGTGAGAGCCTCCCCTGCATAAGCAAGGCTACCTGAAAATTTCAGGTAGCCTTTATTTCGCTAATCAAGCGGCCGGGCTATCCTGCCGCTTGCAAAAATGTCGCCATCCGTCGCTCGAATGCCCGCACTGCCTGCCAATCAGCATGCAGCACCCTACACAATTGCACTTAGCGGTAGTTATTCAACGGCCGGCAGCGCACGCCATCCAACTTATCCCAGCCGACGTAGGCCTACAAACCACGCCGGTTAAACAGGAAATAGCCCTTGCTTCCAAAATCATAAAAGGCTACCTGAAACCTCTCCAAACCGGTTTTCAGGTAGCCTTTTCACTTTCGACGCCGTAATTTAATGCTTCATAATCAGCAAATAGTAAAACAGCTGCATAATTAATACCGTGAGCGCGGCCAGAGAAGCCAGCGTCCAGTTGAATTCGCTGTGTACGGCGGCGGCAGATGCGGGAGTATTCGGGGGGCTGGAAGGCGCAGCGAGCAGATTATCGGCGGGCTGGTCGATAACAGCGGGCAGTTTGGCTGCGGCAGGCAGCTGGATGCCGCCGGGATCGCGGCCGGACATCAAGTTGAATACCAAGCTCTCGGCCTGGATGTGGATGTTTTGGGTTTGCCCATGGCCGGCGGCGGCAGATTGTGCGCTTTTGAGCAGGGTGTCGATGCTGGGCAGCACGGTGGGCGGCGGCGGGGTGGAAGCGGAGCGTTGCAACAGGGCTTCGATGGCATCGGCGCTGTTGGCAGTACGCTCGGCTTCGGCCAGTTTGAAGGGCATGGCTTGGCCGGTGTCGTTATCCAAGGCCATGCGCTGGCGGCGCAGGCGGCTGTCGATTTCGTCCAGCTCGGCGGCCAGCGGTTTTTTCTGGGTATGCAGAGGCTCGTCGGCATCCTGCCCGGCCTGCTGTGCGGCCAAGGCGGCAGATTGTTGTTTGAGGCGGGCGAGTTTTTCGCGCAGGGGCATTTTGGCGTGAATCACGTCTTCCTGCAGAATTTCAGCCTGGGCGGCCGGGGCACTCTGGGCTTTCGGCTTGCGCGCTACGGTAAAGGCATGTCGGCACTGGCTGCACTGCACCCGCCCGTTGGCTGCCTGCAAATCGGCTACGGCATAATGATTTTCCGCTTGGCAGCGGGGGCAACTGAGTTTGACGGTTTTCATGTGTCGGCAATCCAAATACTGATGTTTCGACCGCTATTTTAAGAAAATTAATGCACTTTTACCATTTTCAGGTAGCCTTTTAGCGGCTAACTGTCGGTTTTTTGTATATTTTACAGAAAGTCCGTGTCGGCGGAACCCTCCCGCCAAACCATTTGCCGTGAATTTAGCCGTTTCAAAAAAGAAGGATACGCGGCATTGGCTTGTCCGGTTTTGCCCCTATTCGAAACGGCTCTATGGCACGGCCGGCGGGTTATCCGGCTTTGCGTACGCCCACCAAACGCACCCAGCCGCCTTCGGCAACCGGCGGCTGCATATCGAACCATTCGCTATAGATGCCGTTTAGCTCTTCGGCCTGCTCTTCCAGAATGCCGGAAAGCACAATCCGCCCGCCCGCCTTGGTACGCGAGGCCAGCATGCCGCCCAACAGGCGCAGCGGATTAGCCAGAATATTGGCCACCACCACATCGTATCCCGCTTCCGGCAAGTTGTCGGGCAGGAAAAAACGGGCGGCGGCTTCGTTTTGCTCGGCATTGCTGCGGCTGGCAATGATGGCCTGCTCGTCGATATCCACGCCGTCGGCATCGGCAGCGCCAAGTTTGAGCGCGGCAATGGCCAAAATGCCGGAGCCGCAGCCGTAGTCGAGCACGCGGTCGGCAGCTTGGATATTTTCATCGAGCCATTGCAGGCACAAGCGGGTGGTGGGGTGGCTGCCCGTGCCGAAAGCCAAGCCGGGATCGAGCCGCAGGTTGACGGCCGATTGGTCGGCAATATCGTGCCAGGTGGGCACTATCCACAGCCGGCCGGAAATGCGGATGGGATCAAACTGCGATTGCGTGAGGCGTACCCAATCCTGCTCCGGCAGCTGCTCGATGCGGTAGGGCGGCACTTCCAACCGGCATTCCTTGGCTGCAGCCGCCACGGCAGCGGCTACGTTGCATTGGTCGTTAAACAAGGCGATCACCAAGCTGCGCTGCCAAATTTGGCCGCTTTCTTCGCCCGGCTCGCCAAAAATAGCCTGTTCTTCGTCTGTGCCGGCGTAGGCATCTTCAATCGCAGCCGACAATGCGCCGGCCGTCATTAACGCATCGGAAAACTGCTCGGCACGGTCGGCACCAATCGGAATACTGGCTTGTTGGTAGGGCATAATCGCATTTCTTTCAAATGGTAAGGGCGCGTATTGTATAGCAAGCCGCCGCCCTTCCGCCAGCCGACGGCGCTTGCAGGCTACCTGAAAGCAGATGCAGCATACCTCAGCAAAACCGACTGCCGCCATTTTCAGGTAGCCTCATCTTGGCGTTTGCCTATACAATATTCCATCTTTAGAACAGGCTACCTGAAAGCACACACATGCCGCGCGAATTCCAACTTTTCAACTTGCCCGCGCAATTCGACCTCGATCCCGCCGCGCTGGAGCAAACCTACCGCCAACTGGCCGCCCGCTTCCATCCCGACAAAACCGCCACCGCTTCCGCCTTCGAGCAGAAACAGGCCGTGATGATGGCCGCCGCCGTAAACGAAGCCTACCGCCGCCTCAGCCGGCCGCTGGAGCGCGCCGTTTTGCTGCTGCAGGTACAAGGTATTCAGGCCGATTCCGAAGAGCGCACCGCCTTCGACCCCGAGTTTCTGATGCAGCAAATGGAATGGCGCGAAGAGCTGGCCGCAGCCCGCGCTGCAAATTCCACCGAACGGCTTGCTGCGCTGGATAGCCAAGTGGCTGCCGAAGAGGCTCGGCTGCTGGCCAAACTCAGCACCGCCTTTCGGCAGGCAGACTACGCCCAAGCCGCCGAACTGGTGCCGCAAGGCCGTTTCCTCGATAAAATCCGACAGGAAATCCACGCTGCGTTGTAATCCTGAAAAGGCTGCCTGAAAAGAAGGCTACCTGAAACTTTCAGGTAGCCTTCTTCATAACAATACTGCTCCGCTGCCGCCCCGCCAGGCCACAAAAGGCTACCTGAAACCCCAGCACGCCCCGCAGCAAGCGCACGCATTAGCGCTATAATCTCCCTTTTGCCCGCGCTTTTTTCAGGTAGTCTCATGGACATCATCCAATACCCCAATTCCCCTTTCAAACTCCACCAACCCTTCCCGCCCGCGGGCGACCAGCCCACCGCCATTGCCGGCCTGCTCGAAGGGCTTTCAGACGGTTTGGCCTATCAAACCTTGCTCGGCGTAACCGGTTCGGGCAAAACCTACACCATGGCGAACGTCATCGCGCAAAGCGGCCGCCCCGCCATCATCATGGCGCACAACAAAACCCTTGCCGCCCAGCTCTACGCCGAAATGCGCGAGTTTTTCCCCGAAAACGCGGTGGAATATTTCGTGTCCTACTACGACTATTACCAGCCCGAAGCCTATGTGCCCAGCCGCGACTTGTTCATCGAAAAAGACAGCGCAATCAACGAACACATCGAGCAAATGCGCCTTTCCGCCACCAAAAACCTGATGACGCGCGACGACGTGATTATCGTCGCCACCGTGTCCGCCATTTACGGTATCGGCGACCCGACCGAGTATCAACAAATGGTGTTGTCCGTCAAAGAAGGCGACACCATCGAGCAGCGCGACATCATCGCCACGCTCGTTTCCATGCAGTACGAACGCGGCGATTTAGACTTCAAACGCGGCAGCTTCCGCGTACGCGGCGACGTGATTGACGTGTACCCCGCCGAAAGCTCCGAAAACGCCTTGCGCATCAGCCTGTTTGACGACGAAATCGACCGCCTCGATATGTTTGATCCCCTTTCAGGCAGCCTGCACCAGCGCGTCGGCCGCTACACCGTCTTCCCATCCAGCCACTACGTTACCCCGCGCGACACCGTATTGCGCGCCTGCGAGTCCATCAAAGAAGAATTGCGCGAACGCATCGAATTTTTCGCCCGCGAACAACGCCCCGTCGAGCAACAACGCATCGAACAGCGCACCCGTTTCGACCTCGAAATGCTCTACGAAATGGGCTTCTGCAAAGGCATCGAAAACTATTCCCGCCACTTCTCCGGCAAAAAAGAAGGCGAACCGCCGCCCACGCTGATGGACTACCTGCCCGATAACGCCATCATGTTCATCGACGAAAGCCACGTTACCGTTACCCAAATCGGCGGCATGTACAAAGGCGACGCCTCGCGCAAGCAAAACCTCGTGGATTACGGCTTCCGCCTACCTTCCGCCCGCGACAACCGCCCGCTCAAATTCCACGAATTTGAAAAAGTCATGCCGCAAACCGTCTTCGTTTCCGCCACCCCCGCCAAATACGAAGAAGAACACGCCGGACAAGTGGTCGAACAAGTCGTCCGCCCCACAGGGCTGGTCGACCCCCAAATCATCATCCGCCCCGTCGCCACCCAAGTTGATGACTTAATGAGCGAAATCAACGACCGCATCCAAAAAGGCGAACGCGTACTCGTTACCACCCTCACCAAACGTATGGCGGAGCAACTCACCGACTACTACAGCGAACTCGGCATTAAAGTGCGCTACCTGCACAGCGACATCGACACCGTCGAGCGCGTTGAAATCATTAGAGATTTGCGGCTCGGACTATTTGACGTGCTGGTCGGCATCAACCTCTTGCGCGAAGGCCTCGACATCCCCGAAGTCTCCCTCGTCGCCATCCTCGACGCCGACAAAGAAGGCTTCCTGCGCTCGCACCGCAGCCTGATTCAAACCATAGGCCGCGCCGCGCGCAACGTGAACGGCGTCGCCATCCTGTACGCCGACAAAATCACCGACTCCATGAAGGCCGCCATCGACGAAACCGAACGCCGCCGCGAAAAACAGATGAAATTCAACGAAGAACACGGTATCGTGCCGCAGCAGATTAAAAAACAGGTCAAAGACATCATCGACGGCGTGTACCACGAAGAAGACGGCGGCAAAGGTCGTCTGAAAACCAAAAACAAGGTCAAAGTCGGCGAGATTCACAACGAAGAAGACGCGATTAAAGAAATCGCCAAACTGGAAAAAGCCATGCAGCAGGCGGCTAGAGATTTGCAGTTTGAAGAAGCGGCTGTGTTGCGGGATAGGATTCGGGGGATTAAGGAGAATTTGTTGTTTGGGGCTGAGTAGGTTTTATATAATTGATTTTATATAGGAATTTAAATGGCAAAAATTGAAGGTTTCCGTATTAAAAATTTTGGTTCACTTAAAGATGTTACATTGGGGGAAACTATGGAATCAACAGAAAAGTAAACCATTGACTCCACTAACTGCCGTAATTGGAAAAAATGGTGTGGAGAAAGGTACCATTTTTGATGCATTTGGTTTTCTATCGGATTGTTTGAAGTTTGGTGTAGAGGAAGCCTGCGATAAACAAGGAAGAGGTGGATATGAACGTTTATTTTCTAAAGGTCAAGAAGGGAAAAAGGGATTGGGATATGGAATCTGTGTTTTCAGGCAGTCTGAAAATCTTCATCAAATATTTACAACAATTCTACCGCATCTTTACATTCATTCCCCATAATGGCTTTCTTATTACAGTGAATGAATGCACCTTTCTATTTTCAGGAAGATTGAGAAATGTCAGAGAGAACCCATCCAACCGTTTCGAGAATAGTGCGGACAGCGGTATTTGCAGCGGGCATCGCTATTGCGGTTTACGCCACGGATTTAATTGTAAAACAGTATCAAAAACACAAAGCAGAAGAGCGGCGGCAGGCGCAGAGTTTGTTGGCGGAAACGGTTGCCGCACTGAAAAAACGCCTGCCGCCCCCCGAATCTCCGGATTTGGCGGACAAAATGCCGCAGGATTTCAGCCCGTATCTGCGCTGGCAGGTATTGTACTATCCGCGTTTAAATGCCTATAAATACACGTTTCTGCCACGGTATAAATATAACGACAGAGGCATCCCTACCGGATTGCGACCCACCGGTGCGACATCAGACTACATTCCCGATTTGCTGGAACGCCGCAGTATTTGGTTTAAAGCGGAAAACGGACGCTGGCGGTGCTTTGCAGGCGTAAAGCCGTCTGTGCAGATTGCCGAATGCAGCGACAGGGAGGTTGTCAAAGGACTGACCATGGAGGACCACAGACAGATTTTCCGGCAGAAAGCGGCAGATTGCGTCCGCGAAAAAATTGTGTGGAAACGCCAAGAAGAATATATTTACCGCATAAGCAACCAGACCTCTGCCGAAAACGTGTATTTGGATTTTGCCGGCGCACCACCGTCTGTCAGCCTGATTTTGTTGTCTGAAAAACCGACCAATTGGTATTTGGGCAATCTGCAACACACAACAATCGAACAGATTGCCGGCTGGCATTCCGAATCGCTCGAAAAAGGAATACGGATTTTCGGTTTGCCGAATTACACTGCCGATAAAGACACATACACACCGTTTGCCGACATACAGGAACTGCACGACGACTGCGTGCGGCTAAACCGCTACGACATCAATTTTTATCCGCCCGATTATGAGGGTAAGGATTTCGGCGAATGGTTTTTCAGGCAGCCTGAAAAGCAGTTTAACGCTATCGTGCTGACCGATGCCGCACCCAAAAACGCCTTATTCTCTGCCACTGCCAACGGAAGGCAGCCTGAAAATATGATGCTGCTCAACACGGTATCCAGATTTACCAACTCTGGCCGGGACACGGGCTTAACCGATGCGGCAATCAACAGCATTGAATGGCAATGCAGCGACGGACAGCAGATTGCCGGATATAAAACACCAAGCATCCGGTGTGTGCCTTATCTGTCGGGAAAGCCGTTGCATGGAGAAACACAACAAGACCTGGGCGGGGTTGTCCTGTCAGACAACAAACTCAGACTGGAAGACTTCAAATGGTATGACCTTCCCGATTGGGCAAAGCGGCAACTGGAAACCGCTCCCCAAAGCAGCCTGAAAAAAGACACGGTTACGATAGACGGCAAGCCGTATCCTTTGACGTGTCTGGAGCTGCATGGATGTCCGAAATAGCAAGCCATAGCCTACATCCCCGCCAACTGCATGCGTAGCTGCACCACACACCCTACCTGCGGGTGGCACAAACTTTAAAACCACGGTGTAGGGTGTGTGCGGTATGCACGCACGCGTTCTTTGCGTGAGGCAGCCTGCACCTGCGTAGGCATAAATGCCCACCCTACATCTCCAAAAAAGCAGCCTGCACTTTGAAACCCTAAAGTGCAGGCTGCTTTTCCGTTGCACGGCATTTTCAGGTAGCCTGTAGGTACGATTAGCCGCAGCAAGCCGTAGCCTGCATCCCTACCAACTGCGTGCGTAGCGGCGCCACACACACTATAGTAGACCTCTTGCGAAAATATTCATCCCATCGCATTAACCAGTCCTGCAATCAGATTTGCCCTTAACCCGAACCGTTTCCGCCTGTTGCGGTAAGGCAGCGACAATATTTTGAATATCTTCAGTTTCCTGTTGATGTGCTCGATGACGGTTCTGAGTTTGCCTAACCGCCTGTTCGCCTCTTTATCCTGTTTGTCCGGCGGATGACGTTTGGATTTCTTTTTCGGGGTCTGTAATCCGGTTTTGGCCAATCCTTGATAACCCTTATCCGCAATGACTATTTTGTAGGGATAAAGCTCTGCAAGGTGCCTCTTGGCTAAACGCATGTCATGCCGGGCACCCATCCCCGTCCGGATGCTGATGATTTTTTCCGTTTCCCTGCCGTATATGACCCGGATTTTAACCGTGTGCCGCCTTTTCTTGCCGCTGTAATACTGCCGCTGTTTTTTTGGGACGTTCAATCGGGCTTTCGGTAACGTCAATGATGACCGTTTGGTCGCCCGGATTCTTGTGCTTTGGCAGGGAGAAGCGTTTGCAACGGATGAGGGCGTCCTCGGTTTTACGGATGGTGCGGCAGACATTGCTTTCGGAAAGGCCGTAGATGGCGGCCAATTCGAGTTGGGTATGGTAATGGCGCAGATAGCTTAGGGTAAGCAGCAGTTGGTCTGCCAAACCGAGCGTATGCGGCCTGCCTGACTTGACCTTCCGGCTTTCTGCTTCTGTGGTGACTTGCAGCATTTCATGAAAAAGGACGGGCGTTACACCTGTGAGCCGTTTGAATTCCCTGTCGCTTCTTTGGATGAGGTTTTCGTATTTCATTTGGGAATTGTAAATCTTCAGGATACTTTCGCAAGAGGTCTAGTGAATTAACAAAACCGGTACAGCGTTGGTTCGCCTTGCCGTAACGTGTGTACTGTCTGCGGCTCGCCGCCTTGTTCTGATTTCTGTTAATCCACTATACGTTACCGAACACGCCTACGAAAATCCCAAATTCGTGGAAGACATGGTGCGCGACATCACCGTGGCGCTGAAAAACGACCCGCGCATCGACCGCTTCAGCATGAAAAGCAAAAACTTCGAAAGCATCCACAACCATTCAGCCTATGCGCTGATTGAGTATTCTTGAAGCCCCCGGCGGCATTGCCAGGCAACAAAAGGCTACCAGAAAACCCTATTTCCTGGTTTTCAGGTAGCCTTAATCTTATTCCTGCCGCCTATCAAGCTCCGCCCGAAGTGGCAGCAAATCGGCTGCTTCACATTGCAATACGACACACAGACCATAGAGTTTATCTAGAGTGACGTTCACTTCGCCGCGCTCAATCCGTCCCATATAGCTGCGATCGATGTCAGCAATCAATGCCAGTTTCTCCTGGTTGATACCCAGCCGCTTGCGTTGCTGCCGAATGCGCTCGCCCACTAAAGTGCTTAAATCCGCCATGATGGTATCCACTTGCGTAAATACCAAAATATCCTTTTTTGACGTTTATTTATCCACGGATTATAATCCTCGTTACAATTTCACCCCACCTTTAAGGAAAACGCCAATAGATAAAAACAATTAAAATTTAACCACGGAAAATAGCCCAGAACAAAAAAGCTCACTTTCCCCGATGAAACTGGGGCTTATTGTCTATGTAGGTGGCTTGCTTTTCATGTATCTTGGCTATACTTTTTTATCTGGCAGCTTAGCTGGCAATGTTTTGTTCTTCGGCTATTTCATTATCGGCTTCTTGCTCAACCGCATCGTGTTGCGGCAATTGGAGTGGCATCATATGCATAACACGCTTGCTAATGTTGCCAACGCCAAACTAACTTCCCTACTATTTTGGCCGTTTTCATATTTAGTCTTGTTTGTAACGCTGTTTATCAATCGCGTGTTGTAAATTCTCGTTATCAGTTTCTTCTTGCTGAATAAAAAGGCTACCTGAAAATTTCAGGCAGCCTTTTTATTGCCAATCACAACAAACAATTATTTCTTCAGCCAAGCCCGTTTCAGCATCAGCCACCAATCTTTCGCGCCGAGCACGGTGCGGCGAGTGAAGACGTTGTAGCGGTTTTCCTCCAGCTTGCGCAGCAAGCCGTAGCCTGCCTCCCTGCCAACCGCGTGCGTAGCTGCACCACTCTCTACCTGCGGACGGCACAAACTTTAAAACCGAGGTGTAGGGTGTATGCGGTACGCACGCACGCGTTCTTTGCTTGAGGTAGCCTGCACCTGTGTAGGCATAAATGCCTGCCTTACATTCCCAAAAAAAGCAGCCTGCACTTTCCAATTCCTGAAGTGTAGGCTGCTTTTCTATTTGCAGCGTTACCGTTGCAGCGTTACCGCTTATTCAATAACAACCCGCGCATTCAGCGGCTGTACGGGGCGGCTGTTGTGCGAACCGATGGCGCGGGTAAATTTCTCCGCTTGCGCCTAATCGATATGCTCATAGTGAGTAGGTCGGGTTAACCGCAGGCATAACCCAAAAAACAAAGTGAAATGTTATGGTTACCAACCAAACCTACAAAACCATTCTGGCATACTATGCAATTCCATCGTTTTTAAGGCTACCTGAAAATTCTAGCTTCGCAGAAACTCGCGAGCCCGTTTTCAGGTAGCCTTTTGGGCATAGAAAGACTATCGCCCCATATCATCAGCCCACATCGGCGTACCCCGCCGGCGCATACACCTATCGTAGGCAGCATCCCAGTGTGCGGCATCTGCGACATGGATGCGATTGGTTTCGCTCCAGCACAACCGGCTGTTTTGCGCCCGAGTTGCTTTGGCCTGTGGCGATTCGGTCGCGTAAAAAGCTGCCTCTTTATTCCTGCTGCTGCGGAGCGCCGCCCCCTCTGCATACTCCCCGTTCCAAAATTCGGCGGCACTACATGCGCCCAAAAGCATCGCGGCGGCCAATACTACTGCCCGCATACCTATATTGTTTCGCATTATTCCCTCCTTATTCGGCTAAATAATCAGCGGTTCATTTCCCGCATGATGTGAAACTCGGGGTTCACAATCGGCAGGTTGCTGTTCTTATCTAAAACCACTTGGCCGTTGTTGTCGCGCAGATATTTATTCACAGGCTCCCCGCCGTAATAAACACTTCCGCAGGCACTTAATACGCTGGTTGCAGCAAGGCAAAAAATAATATGCCCAGCTGTTTTTCGCATGTTACTTTTCCCTTTCATTATCTAGTGGAAAAATGTTCAACCACGCAAAAGTCTCGCTTCCTTCGAAAACATCGTTTTGGCTTCGTTGAAACTGCACTTCCAGGTAGCCTTTTGGCTGGGCTGAATACAGCCGTTCACTTTTTCAGCCAAGCCCGTTTCAGCATCAGCCACCAATCTTTCGCGCCAAGCACGGGGCGGTGGGTGAAGACGTTGTAGCGGTTTTCCTCCAGCTTGCGCAGGATGCTTTGCCCGCCGAGGATAATCAGGCGCAGCTCGAAGCCGATGCGGCCATGCAGAGTTTTACCCAACGGAGAGCCGGCTTTGAGCATTTTGTGGGCGCGTTGGCATTGGTGCGCCATCAGGCGTTGGAAGGCGGCATCGGCGCGGCCTTCGGCAATTTGCGCTTCGCTCACGCCGAATTTCTCTAAATCGTCTTGCGGCAGATAAACGCGGCCCTTTTGCCAATCCACAGCCACGTCTTGCCAGAAGTTGATGAGTTGCAGGGCAGTGCAGATGCCGTCGCTTTGGGCAAGGCTGAGCGGATCGGTGTGGCCGTAGAGATGCAGCAGCAGTCGGCCAATCGGATTAGCGCTGCGGCGGGCATAATCCACCAGCTCGCCGAAGTGCTGATAGCGGGTTTTCACCACGTCTTGGCTGAAGGCGGAAAGTAAGTGGTAGAAAGGCTCGAGCGGAAGATTAAACGGCCGGATGGCTTCGCGCTCGAGCCGCTGCATCAATTCGCTGTGTGGGGTTTGGCCTGCAGCAAGACGATCGAGTTCGGCGCGCAAATTATCAAGCTGGCGCAGGTGTTCTTCGTTGGGCAAATTGCCTTCGTCGGCGATATCGTCGGCAGTGCGGGCAAACGCATAAATGGCGTGCACCGGTCGGCGCAGGCGGCGCGGCAAAACCAGCGAGCCGACGGGGAAATTTTCGTAGTGTCCGACTGACATAGTGTGTCCTTAGTGGGTTTTCAGGTAGCCTCAAAGCGGGAGGCTACCTGAAAAATGCGGTTTGGGTGTGGATGCCGAATTTTATGTTCTAGGCCGGTGTTGGGCATAAATGCCCGACCTACTGCGCAGACACAAGGCTACCTGAAAAACGGTTGCGCATTTTCAGGTAGCCTTCTGCCGCGCTATTTCTGCCAATATGCTTTCACGTTCACAAATTCATACAAGCCGAATTCGGAGAGCTCACGCCCGAAGCCGGAGTCTTTTACGCCGCCGAAAGGCAGGCGCAAGTCGCTGCTGGTGTGGCGGTTGATGAATACGCTGCCGGCTTCGATTTGCTGGCCAAGCTCCCAGGCTTTATCGAGATTGGCGGAATAGATGCTGGCGCCGAGCCCGAAGGGGTTGTCGTTGGCCAGGCGCACGGCATCGGCGGCATCGCGGGCGTGGAAAATGCCCACGGCGGGGCCGAACACTTCTTCGCGGTACATGCGGCAGGCGGGGGTGATGTTGTCGAGCACGGTGGCGGGGTAGAAGGTGGTGTCGGCTTCGTTGGGCAGCTCGCCGCCGAGCAGGAGTTTCGCGCCGTGTTCGAGCGCGTCCTGCACTTGTTCGTGCACTTGCAGCTGCAGGTCTTTGCGGTGCAGCGGGGCGAGGGTGGTGCCGGGGTCGAGCGGGCAGCCGGGGGTGAGGCGGCGGCAGTGCTCGAGGAAGAGGCGGGTGAATTCGGCGGCGATGCCTTCGGTGAGGATGATGCGTTTGCCTGCGTTGCAGGATTGGCCGGCATCGCGGAAGCGGGCGTAGCAGGCGTCGGCGGCGGCTTGGGCGATGTCGGCATCGTCGAGCACGATGAAGGCGTTGCTGCCGCCGAGCTCCATCACGCATTTTTTCAGGTGGCTGCCGGCATAACCGGCCAGGCGGCGGCCGATGTTGGCAGAGCCGGTGAAGGCCAGCGCATCGGTTTGGGCGATGGCGTGTTCTACGTCTTCGTGTGCCAGCCAGGCGGCGCGCCAGGGCAATTCGCTGCCGACAATATCAAACAGGGCGGCGGTTACCCGAGCCACGCTGGGCGCGGGTTTCACCAAACAGGCATTGCCGGAGCAGAGGGCTGGCACGGCAAAGCGGATAATCTGCCACACAGGGTAGTTCCACGGCATCACGGCCAGCACCACGCCTAATGGCTCGAAGCGCACTTGGCTGAGGCTGGCCTGGGTGGCGATGGTTTGGTGTTGCAGAAGCTGGGGGGCGAGTTTCACATAATAGCGGATGAGGGAAACGGATTTGTCCATCTCGGCTTCGCATTCGCGCAGGCAGCGGCCGACTTCTTCGCAAATCATGCGGGCGAGCTTGGTTTTTCCAGCTTCGAGCCGGTCGGCAAAGGCAGCAAGCATAGCCACCCGCGCCTGCACGCCGGCAGCGGCAAAGCGGCGCTGGGCGGTGCGCATTTCGGCCAGGCTTTGGCTGAAGGCGTCCATGCTGTCGGCGGGGCGTTCGTATAGCAAGGTGTTGCTAACGACGTTGCGGCTGTAGAACATGGTGTTTCCTTTCTCTATTTGCTTTGGATTAACTGTTTTGTCAGGCCGGCCTGCGGGCGATTAGGGCTACCTGAAAATTGATGTGTTTGTTTTTATTGTTTGAATACTGGTGTACTGCTCTGGCGGTTAGGCTTTTTCGGCCACGGCAAAGGCCACCACCGCGCCGTTGTCGTCGCTCAGGCTCAAATGCACGCGCCCGATACCTTGGTGGCGCAGCCATTCCTGCAAGGGCAGCTCCACCACGAATTCGGGGCGGCCAAGTTTGTCGTGGGCGATGGAAATGTGGTGCAGTGTTACCGGCGAGCGCAAGCCGGTGTGCACGGCTTTGGCAAAGGCTTCTTTGGCGGCAAACCGCTTGGCCAAAAAATTTGCCTTGTTGCCGACGGATCGCCACTCCAAAAGTTCGATGCGGCTGAGCAGGCGTTCGGCCAATGCCTGGCCGTATTTCCCGTATAGCTGCTCGATGCGCTCGATACGCAGGATGTCGGTGCCGATGCCGTAGATCATTGGGTATTCCTGTTGTGCAAGATAGTGGGCACATTGTAGCGCATTTTGGCGGCTGCCTTACAGATGGGGCGGCAGCGGCTGGCCGGGATTGGCATATTTTTCAGGTAGCCTCACAGCCGCTCTATAGTGGATTAACAGAAATCAGGACAAGGCGGCGAGCCGCAGACAGTACAAACAGTACGGCAAGGCGAGCCAACGCTGTACTGGTTTTTGTTAATTCACTATACAAACCTTCCGCGCAAAACAAAGCCGCATCTATTTGCAAGATGCGGCAGCGTTTATGCGGCAAGCGGCTTAGGCCATGGCTTTGATTTTGGCAGCCAAGCGGCTTTTGTGGCGGGCGGCTTTGTTTTTGTGGAACACGCCTTTGTCGGCGATGCGGTCCATCACTTTGGTGGCTGCCACGAATTCGGCTTGGGCGGCGGCTTTATCGCCACTTTCTACAACCTTCAAAACTTTCTTCACTGCGGTACGGAAAGCAGTACGCAGGCTGGCATTGTGTGCACGGTTTTTCTGCGACTGGCGGGCGCGTTTGCGTGCCTGGGCGCTATTGGCCATATGAAAAATCTCCTGATAAGTAAAATAAAATCCGTAAGCGAGGCATTTTACTGGCGATGTTGTCTAAATGCAAGTAGCCACGGGCTATTTTCGGCAAACGGCGGGCAAGCGGGGAAAGAGCGTTTGCCCAATACAACAAAACCGGGCGGCTCAGCACATTTCCCAACCTGCCTCCAAAACCAAACCAAACCAAAGGCTACCTGAAACTTTATCTGCACCAAAATTCCGCTGTGCCGTTTCAGGTAGCCTGTGCAAACAACGCCTGCCCTGCCCGACTATTTCTCTCGCCGGTAGAACCCGCTATCCATATATGCCGCCACGCCCTCGCGCAGCAACACCAGCGTTACTGCGGCCAAAGGCAGCGCCAGCAGTATGCCCACAAAGCCCAACAGGCTGCCGAAAGCCATCAAGGCGAAAATCACCCAAAACGGCGAAAGCCCGATGCGGTCGCCCACAATTTTCGGCGTGATGAAGAAACTTTCCAAAAACTGCCCCACGGCAAACACTGCCCACACGGTAATCAGCCCCTGCCAAGTGTCAAACTGCAACAGCGCTGCCATTGTGGCCAGCAGCAGGCCGGTGAACGTCCCCAAATACGGCACGAACACCAACAGCCCCGCCACCATACCAATAGCAAAGCCCGATTCCAACCCGGCCAGCATCAGTCCCAAACCGTAGAGCAGCCCCATAATCAGCATCACAATCAGCTGGCCGCGCAAAAATTCGCCCAACACCGTATCCATATTGCCGCCAATGCGCGTATAGGCTGCCAGATAGCGGCGCGGAATCATGGTGTTAATTCCCTCTGCCCAGCGCGACCAATCCAGCAGGAAGTAATACAGCAAAAATGGCAGCACCATCAAATTGCCCAACCTGGTTACCAAATTGCCGCCCCGTTCCAACAAGGCCGGCAGCGCCTTGGAAAGCCCTGCCTGAACACTGCCCACATGGCCGCTTAGCCATTTCGATACCGATTGGTCGTTTAACACCCAATGCGTGCCCAGCATATGATTAATCCAGGGCAGCGCCTTATTTTGCGCAAATGCCGCCAATTCCGGCAGTTTATCCAGCAAACTGCCAAATTGCTGCACCAACATCGGCACCACTATCAGTAGCAGCAACACCAGCAGCAGCAACGCAAACACCATCACCAGCATCGCCGCCATCGCACGCCGCACCCTGTGCCGGCAGAGCTTTTCTACCAGCGGGTTCAAAATATAGGCCAACACCGCAGCCACCACAAACGGCGAAAGCACATCGCGTATCTGCACAATTAAAAGTACCACCGCCAACAACAGCGACCCGCCAACCACCCACGGCAGCCAGCCACGCTTCTTCGTTTTATACATACACAGCCTCAATTAATTCATCCGGCACACGCCGCGTCGCGCGTATTATCCGGTGTCAACCCATAAAAAACAAATGATTTCACACACAATCCACAAACGAAAGGCTACCTGAAACCACGCCCTCTTTTCAGGTAGCCTCTTGAGACAACTTGACTGCCCACCCCGTCATCGCTACATTCCCTCACATCAATTTCCATCTTACTCCACCATGCCCTTTACCTACGCCTGCCAACTGTGCCGCCTACCCAACGGCGACCTCGTCCTCATCAGCTACGACGCTCTCGATAGCGGCAACGCCGCCGACTGGCTGTCCGAACGCATCGTCAAACTCTCCGCCGCCGCCGCAAGCTGCCTTGTCCCCCCTGCTGCACAGCCTGCTGCCCACCAAACAAACCGTCAGCCCAACCCAACTGAACGAAAGCCGTCTCATGCAACGCATCACCCGCTTCAGCGGCTACCCCGCCACCAAAAAATTCGATATCGAAAGCAGCCTGGTACTGCTGCTCGCCACACCCGGCCAAACCGTCCGCCTGCTGCCTTCCCGCCGCGAACCCAACGGCGGCTTCAGCCATCCTGCCCACCAAGCCATCGACACCAACTTAAGCCATCCCGGCTTTCTCCAACACCTGCAAACCGCCTTTGCCCGCTGCCTTCCCGCCCAACCATGAACTACGCCCTCGATGCCATCTGGTGGCGGCTGCGCCACCCCGCCGTGCGCGACCTCGCCGCCCTGCTCACCGCACCACCCCTGTGGCACAGCGGCTGCGAGCTCCCCATCCCCCGCCTGCTCGGCAGCCAAGGCTTCCGCTTCCTGCTCAGCCTCGACGACGCCCCTGCCCCACTGACGCAATGGCTCGAACAAGAAGCCCCCTTCGGCCACCGCCTAGGCCGCTACGCCGAAAGCCTGCTCGCCTTCTGGCTGGCCCACGCCCCCCATTGCCAACTCATCGCCCGCAACCACCCCGTCCATAGCGAAAGCGGCCACACCCTCGGCGCCGCCGACTTCCTCTGCCTGCTCGACTCCACCCCCTACCACCTCGAACTCACCTGCAAATACTACGGCGGCACAGCACCCGACGACTTCCAAGGCCTCAACCCCGCCGACACCCTGCTCGGCAAAGCCGCCAAACTGCAACAACAATGCTGCCTCCTCCACACCCCCCAAGCCCGCGCCCAACTGCCCGCCCCACTCCAAGGCTACCTGAAAACGAGCGAAGCGAGTTTCTGCAAAGCTAAAACGAACGCAGTGAGTTTCTGCGAAGCTAAAACGAGCGAAGCGGGTTTCTGCGAAGCTAAAACGAGCGAAGCAAACCCCTGCAAAACCAATACAGGCGAAACAGATTTGCACAAAGCAAAAAACCTTAGCAGTTCAGCCCTACACACCGCCACCATCATCCGCGGCACCGGCTTCACCCCAAACGGCAGCCTCAACGGCAGCCCCCTCAATCCCCTCGGCTGGAGCGGCCTCCTCCTCCCGCAATGGGCAGACTACCCCGCCCAAGCCGCACAACGCTTCTACCCCCTGCCCCGCCTCGCCTACCTCGCCCCCGCCCGCGTCCCGTTTGAACAAACCATCAGCGCCGCCGAACTCGCCCGCCGAGCCCCCGGCCTCATCGCCGTGGTCGAACCACGCCCCGACGGCATGTGGCACGAAACCCAACGCCTGATGTGCCGCGGCTGAATAGCCATACCGAACAACAAAAAGGCTGCCTGAAACCATCCAAACGGTTTTCAGGTAGCCTTTCTATAGTGAATTAACAAAAACCAGTACAGCGTTGGCTCGCCTTGCCGTAACGTGTGTACTGTCTGCGGCTCGCCGCCTTGTCCTGATTTTTGTTAATCCACTATAACGGGCAGATATAGAAACAGTAACACAGCTGCCTAGCGCGTTACCTCCACCCCCACGCCCACTTTGCCATAAGGCGTCACGCTGCTATTGCCGTTGCCCAAATCCACCGAGCCGCGCGCACCCACATGGCCATCGCCGCCGCTCACGCCTACGCCGGCACCGCAGGCCGACAACAGGGCAGCCAACACCGCCGCAGCGGCCAACCGATATGTTGCTTTCATGTTTTTTCCTTTCACAGGGTTGAACACAATTATCCGTAAATAATAGCATAATCTTTTTTCAGGTAGCCTCTACGGCGGCTGCAGGCCGGATACCGGCATCCGACACAGCCGTAAGCCAGCATTGCCATACCGACAGATTACCTTAGGATGTGCGGAACACACGCCATCCCAAACCTTGCGCGCGCGTTCTGCATGCACCCTAAACGGCTACGGCTTTTCAGGCAACCCCAAAAGAAAGAAAGGCTACCTGAAAAGTTTCAGGCAGCCTTTTCTTGTTTCGTGCCGCAGGGCGTAGGTTGGGTTGATAAACCCAACATTCTGCTATTGGTTGGGTTACGCCCGTGGCTAACCCAACCTACGCTCTATGGATTTTCAGGTAGCCTGAAAGAGAGAAAGGCTACCTGAAAAATATTTGCTTGGTTTCAGGTAGCCTCTACGGCGCAGCGGCCGGCCGGATAGGGTATCCGACATTTCATACAAAGGCTGTTTGAAAATTCACGGCAGGCTTGGGCCTGCCCGGCAACATCAAATCTTCAAAATCCGCTCGCCGCGCCCGATGCCGGCGGCACCGGTGCGCACGGTTTCCAGAATCAAGCCTTTGGGCACGGTTTCGAGAAAGCTGTCGAGTTTGTCGCTGGTGCCGGTGATTTCGATCACATAGCTTTTATCGGTTACGTCCACCACCTGGCCGCGGTAAATATCGGTCAGGCGCAGGAGCTCATCGCGGTCTTTGCCCAAGGCGCGCACTTTTACCAACATCAGTTCGCGTTCCACATGGCGGCAATTGTTGAAGTCGATTACTTTCACCACCTCCACCAGCTTGTTGAGCTGCTTGGTAATCTGCTCGAGCACTTGGTCGTTGCCTCGGGTAACGATGGTCATGCGCGAGAGGGTCGGGTCTTCGGTGGGGGCTACGGAAAGCGCATCGATGTTGTAGCCGCGCGCGGAAAAGAGGCCGACCACGCGGCTCATGGCGCCGGATTCGTTTTCCATCAGAATGGATAAAATGTGTCGCATCATGGCACGCTCCTTGTGTCATAGTGGCGGTCGGTTACTTCGTTTACATCGGAATCGGCTTTGCGCTCGCGCATATGCGGCGGCAACACCATTTCGTCCAAGCCTTTGCCGTTGCCCACCATGGGGAAGACGTTTTGTTTGGGATCGACGGCGAAATCCATAAACACCAGCCTGTCTTTCAGTGCGAGGGCTTCGCGCAGCGCGCCTTCCACGTCGGCCGGCTTTTCAATGCGCATGCCCACATGGCCGTAGGCTTCGGCCAGTTTCACGAAATCGGGCAGCGTGTCGAAATAGGTTTCGGCTTCGCGGTTGCTGTAATACAGCTCCTGCCATTGGCGCACCATGCCGAGGTAGCCGTTGTTCAGGCAGATGATTTTCACCGGCAGGTTGTATTGTTTGCAGGTAGCCAGCTCTTGGATGTTCATCTGAATCGAGCCTTCACCGGTGATGCAGCAAATATCGCGATCCGGTGCGGCCAGATACGCGCCCATGGCATAAGGCAGACCCACGCCCATGGTGCCAAGGCCGCCGGAATTGAGCCATTGGCGCGGCTGGGAGAAGGGGTAATACTGCGCGGCAAACATTTGGTGCTGCCCCACGTCGGCAGTGATGATGGCGTTGCCCCGGGTTACTTCGGCCAGGGTGCGCACCACCTGCTGCGGCAGGATAATGTCTTCATGCGGCTCGATGGCGAGGCAGTCGCGGCTGCGCCAAGCTTCGATGCGCTGCCACCATTTTTCCAGATTGGCCGGATTAAACTGCAATTCCTGCTTGCGCCACAGGCCGATCATTTCCTCCAACACGTTTTTCACGTCGCCCACAATCGGCACATCGGCCTTCACGCGCTTGGCGATGCTGGAAGGATCGATGTCGATGTGGATAATTTTCCTCGGCTGTTCCAGGAATTTGGCCGGCACGGAAATTACGCGGTCGTCAAAACGCACGCCCACGGCCAAAATCACATCGGCATCGTGCATGGCCAAGTTGGCCTCGTATGTGCCGTGCATACCGAGCATGCCGAGGAAGCGGCGGTCGGAAGCGGGATAGCCGCCCAAACCCATCAGCGTGCCGGTGCAGGGAATGTTCAAAAGCTGCACCAATTCGGTGAGCTGTTTGGCCGCATTGCCCAAAATCACGCCGCCGCCGAAATACACCAGCGGGCGTTTGGCCGCCGCCAGCATCTGCACCGCTTTTTTAATCTGGCCGATATGGCCGTGCGTAACCGGCTGGTAGGAACGGATAAAAATATCTTCCTGCGGATAGCTGAACTTAGAAAGCGCCTGCGTAGCATCTTTAGTGATGTCCACCACCACCGGGCCGGGGCGGCCGCTCTGCGCGATTTGAAACGCCTTTTTGATGGTGGGCGCGATTTCGTCCACCTCGGTGACTAGGAAATTGTGCTTCACGCACGGGCGGGAAATGCCCACCATATCAATTTCCTGAAACGCATCCGAGCCCACCGCGGGCGAAGGCACCTGGCCGGAGATCACCACCAGCGGGATGGAGTCGCTATAGGCCGTGGCAATGCCGGTGATGGCGTTGGTGGCGCCCGGGCCGGAAGTAACCAGCGCCACGCCCACCTTGCCGCTCACGCGCGCATAGGCATCGGCGGCATGCACCGCAGCCTGCTCGTGGCGTACCAGAATATGCTCGAATTTGTGGAGTTGGTAGAGAGCGTCGTAGATTTCCAAAACCGCGCCGCCGGGATAGCCGAACACGTATTCCACGTTTTCGGCCTTAAGACTTTGCACCAATATTTGTGCGCCTGATAACTGCATCAAACCTCTCCTTTTATGCACATCAGCCGACAGTCGGCGGCAGCTTTACCCCGGCATGGTAGTGCGCTGGCTGAAGCCGGGCGGATTTAAGGTACGCAAAACGGCAACAACCGGTAACAGTCTGCACGCCGCACCCTCGGAAGAGATGCGGGGTTGTGTAAAAAAAGAAAAATCAAGATACCGCAGCGCGGCATAAAAAACAAGAGCAGGCAGGAAAAATACTGCATCAGAGGCATGATTAACTAGCTAACGCCGAGCAATCACTAAGAAAATGCCACTTCACTTAAAAAAGCGGAAATAAGCTATCGAATAATATCGGCTGGCAGCTATGCTGCGAAAACAAAGGCTACCTGAAACCGGAAGCATGCCGGTTTTCAGGTAGCCTTTTCCTATCCATCTAAACCACAGTACAACTACATTTCAACCCGCTTACCGATATCTTTGAGTTTGGCATACTGCTCCAAAAGCTGCGGGCTATCGTCCAAGCTCATGGCAAAGTTCCACAGATAAGTGGTTACGGAGTAAACGTGCCCCGCGCTACCATAGCCCTGGAGGGTAAGCAGCAACAATGCCGTACCGAACAGGAAGCTCAGCGCCAGCCCTATAGTCAGGAAGCTGGCAGCTTCACGATTGGAAATCAGAATCCGTAGGCGGGCGGAGAAGGAATAATGTTTCAACAAAGTATGCTCGCCAGCCGTACCCGCCAAATCCACTTCCTTTTCCAAGCGGTTGTTCAGGCGGTGGTAGAGCCGATCATTCACGGCAGCAAAACGCGGCACCAACAGAGCAAACACCGCCGCCACCAACAGTGCCGCAGCGCCCACCCAAAACTCAATCACCAGCAGCATCACCACCGAGCCAACGGCGGAAAACACTGAAGTAGTAAACAAGGGGAGGTGCAACTCGAAAAAATCCACAAACTCACGGGAAAGAGCTACACGGGCAGCGGTTTCCGAATGGCTGCTCCCACTTTCGCGCTGGCGCAGAATTACTGGCACGGCTGTTTCGGCATAGATTTTGGCAAAGGCTCGAGTATCCACACTGCGGCGTGCTGCTGACACGCTGTAAATCACAATCATCAGCAGCGCATAACCTGCCGCACCCCACAAGCTGCCGGACACCACCTGGTTGATGGCGAAGCCGGCAAACAACGGATAAGTATTGATAAGCAGGTTTTCCGCTGCCACCAGAGAGAACGTTCCGATGAGACGGCGGCGGTTTTGGGCAGCGATGGCTTTGAGGGTTTGGAAGGCTGATGGGGAGGGCATGGTGTGGAGTGTGTTTGGAAGATTTTTGAGATAACCGGCTTGTTTTTCAGGCAGCCTTTTGGCAGCGACCCATATTATACAAAACAGGCTACCTAAAACCGGAACACTAGATTTTCAGGTAGCCTGTTGCCTGGAATGGAAGGATAGGCTATTCCCGCTCAAAAAACAGATCGCGGTAAACCGCATAAGGCAGGATAAACAGCACCGGCAGGCAGGCCAGCACGGCAACGGCCAGCAGCACCAGGGCAGCTTTGCCCAATCCCGGCGCGAGCGAGGCCAAGAAGCCTGTCAAAACCGCACCGCTAAATATCACGCCGAGGAAGGCCAAAAATATAAGCAGCGAACACCAAAACGCACCGCCGATGTTGCGGAGAAAGCCTTTCAGGCTCAGGCCGATGGCGCGGAACAGCTTTTCGCCTTGCAGGATAATCAGCGTGGGGGTAAGGAAAGTGAGAGACAAATAAACAATGGCGAAAACCAAATTCATGGCCTTCAGGTTGTTTGGCATCCCTTCCTGCACATTGTCCAAATATGCCTGCAACACATCACTACCGAATACAAAGTAAACGATTGCGCCGTACAGCAAGGTTAGGGCAAAAGTAAACAGCCCCACACCCAACAGGCTCAAAGCCCGCTCCCGAAAGCCGGTAGAAAAAATATCGCCGATACTGAAATTACCATACTGCTCGGTGTCTTGCGCCGCATAGGCCACACCGGCCAATAGGAAGGTCATCAGCGGCGGCTGCAACAGCGGGCCGACGATAGGGATAAGTGCAATAACAACGTTGGCAAGCAGAATCAGCAGCACCGCACCCATCCATTTGCCCGGCCGCTGTTTAAACAAGCTCCATGCATCACGCAGCCAGCCCATCGCCCGCCCCATGCCCACGGCCTGCGGCTCGCCCAAATAGCCGTCGTCTTCAATGCTGCGGGAGATTTCTTCAAACGGCGTGCTCGGCGGGGCATAACGGTTAAAATCTTGATTGTTCATGCTTTACTCTTTTTGTTGATTAATCAGAAGAAGTGTGGATTTTATCAGCAAGCCGGCGGGCGGCGGAAATACGGCGGGCATCGGGCGGGATATTGTGGCGGAAACACACAGCGGCGCAACCATGCCGCTTTCTATAAAGAAATGATTCAGCCATAGCGCACACCGGATTTTCAGGTAGCCCGATGAAGGCTACCTGAAATTCTAGCTCCGCAGAGCCCTTCTCCCACGGAAGTCCGATCCGATCCAAAGAAACCCGCTTCACTGGTTTTAACCGCGTTGAAGCTTCGCTTTCAGATAGCCTTTGCCCGTTCACACGCCCAAATAACCTTCGCGGCTGGCCAGCCAGCGTTCTAGGTGTTTTTCCACAATATCGGGGTGGCGGGCGATGAGCTCGGGCGCGATCCGGCGGGCGGCTTCCAAGAGGGGCAGGTCTTGCTCCAAATTGGCGAAACGCAGCATGGGCAGGCCGCTTTGGCGGGCGCCGAGGAATTCGCCGGGGCCGCGGATGTTGAGGTCTTGGTGGGCGATTTCAAAGCCGTCGGTATTTTCGTAGATCACCTTGAGGCGGGCTTTGGCGGTGTCGCCCAAGGGCTCGGCAAACAGCAGCACACAGCTGGATACCGCGGCGCCGCGCCCTACCCGGCCGCGCAATTGGTGCAGCTGGGAAAGCCCCATGCGCTCGGCGTGTTCGATCACCATCAGGGCGGCGTTGGGCACGTCCACCCCCACTTCGATCACGGTGGTGGCCACCAGCACATGGATGCGCCCGGCGGCAAATTCAGCCATCACGGCGGCTTTCTCCGCGCTTTTCATGCGGCCGTGCACCAGGCCGATGGTGAGCTCGGGCAGGGCGGCCTGCAGCTCGGCGAGCGTATCGGTGGCGGTTTGCAGCTGCAGCGCTTCGCTCTCTTCAATCAGCGGGCACACCCAATAGGCCTGCCGCCCTTTTTTACAGGTAGCCAGCACAAAGCCTTCCACTTCGCGGCGGCGGATGTTGTTGACCAAGCGGGTTTTAATCGGTGTACGGCCGGGTGGCAGCTCGTCGATGATGGAAACGTCGAGGTCGGCAAAGAAGCTCATGGCCAGCGTGCGCGGAATCGGGGTGGCAGACATCATCAGCTGGTGTACGTCGCGGCCTTTATTTTTCAGGGCGAGGCGCTGCGCCACGCCGAAGCGGTGCTGCTCGTCCACAATCACCAGGCCGAGGTTTTGGAAGGATACGTCGTCTTGAAACAGGGCGTGCGTGCCCACGGCCAGGCGGATGCGGCCGTCAGCCAGCGCGGCTTTGGCTTGGTCTTTTTCTTTCTTTTTGAGGCTACCTGAAAGCCAGGCCACGCTGATGTCCAGCGGCTCGAGCCATTGGCGGAATTTGATGTGGTGCTGCTCGGCGAGGATTTCGGTGGGCGCCATCACGGCCACTTGCGCGCCTGCTTCGATGGCGGCCAGCGCAGAAAGCGCGGCCACGATGGTTTTGCCGCTGCCCACATCGCCCTGCAGCAGGCGGTGCATCGGGTGCGGCTGTGCCAAATCTTGGCGGATTTCGGCCAGCACGCGCTCCTGCGCGGCGGTGAGGGCGAAAGGCAGACTCTGCACCAGCGGTTTGGCCAGGCTGCCGTCGCCCACCAGCGGCACGGCCTGCCCACTGAGCCGCTGTGCACGGGCCAGACGCATGGAAAGCTGCTGGGCGAGCAGTTCGTCGAACTTCAGCCGCTGCCAGGCAGGCAGGCTGCCGTCCGACAATTGGCCGATGCTGTATTCGGGCGGCGGCGCGTGCAGAAGGTGCAGACTTTCGGCCAGCGGCGGCAGCTTGAGCTTTGCCAGCAGGCTTTCAGGTAACGTGTCGGCCAAATCGGTTTGCCCGAGGGCTTGGCGGATAATGCGGCGCAGCGTGGGCTGGCTGAGGCCGGACACGGTGGGATACACGGGAGTGAGGCTCTCGGCCAGGCTTTGGCTTGCCGCATCGCGGATTTTGGGGTGCACCATTTCGTCGCCGAAAAAGCCGTGGCGGATTTCGCCGATGGCGCGGATGCGTTTGCCTACGGCGAGCTGTTTTTGCTGACCGGGGTAGAAATGGATAAAGCGCAGGTGCAGCACACTGCCGGATTGGTCGCGGATTTGGGCAATCAGCTGGCGGCGCGGGCGGAACTGGATTTCCTGATGCGTCACTTCGCCTTCCACTTGGCAGGATACGCCCACGGGCGCGTCTTTGATGGGGGTAAGGTGGGTTTCGTCTTCGTAGCGCAGGGGCAGGTGCAGCACGGCATCCCACAGGCTGCGGATATGCAGCTTGGCGAGCTTGCCGGCGGTGGTGTCGGTGAGCTTGAGTTGTTGTTTGAAATCGGCGCTCATGGGATAAGGCTACCTGAAAGCGTGAGCTTCAACGCAGTTAAAACGAACGAAGTGAGTTTCTGCGAAGCTAAAGCGTGGGTTTGTGCGTGGCAGAAAGATGGCGGGATTGTACTGGAGCGGATGTTTTTCAGGTAGCCTTCATCAGGCTACCTGAAAATATTGGCCGCGCTTGAATGCCCTATTTCGCAGCCTCTTCTTCCACCATCCCTTTTTCTGCCGTGGTGCCGGAAATACCCAACTCCGGCAACACCAACTCGCCCAATTCGGCCAGGGGCGGCAGGGATTCGAGGGTGTCGATTTGCAAATCGGTGAGAAAGGTTTTGGTGGTGGCCCACAGGCTGGGACGGCCGATGGTGTCGCGTTTGCCCACGCTTTCTATCCAGCCGCGTTCCTGCAGGGTTTGCATCACGTTTTGCGACACCGCCACACCGCGGATGGCTTCGATGTCGCCGCGCGTGACCGGCTGGCGGTAGGCGATGATGGCCAAGGTTTCCATCACCGCGCGGGAGTAGCGCGGCGTGCGCTGTTCTTCCAAACTGCCGAGCCGCTCGAAGGCGGCAGAGGCTACCTGAAACCGCCAGCCCTCATGGGTGCGCACCAGTTGCAGCGCCCTGCCCTGCCAGCGCTGTTGCAGGGCTTCGAGCACGTCTTCGAGCTTGTCGGCAGAAAGCGGCGGCTCGCACAGGGCGCGCAGGCGGCGTTCGGGCAGCGGCTCGGGCTGGGTAAGCAGCACGGCTTCGATCAGGCTTTCGGGGGAAAGGGTGTGCGGCATGGGTGGTGTGATATGTGTTGGGCGAGTTTGACAAAACGTTGGGTATGAATGCCAGGCTGCTTTTTCAGGTAGCCTGCTTCCATTCCTTACGGATTGCGTTGATGGCTTTATCGTCAAATCTCCAAAGGAAAATGTCTTCGGCTTTGTCTTTGCGCTGATCCCCGCGCAGAAGGTATTCGGCGGCTTCGCGCACTGCTTTGGCTTTGTCATGGAGCAGCGGCTTAACTTTTTCCACATCAAATTCATACAGGTATAACAATCCGTACAGCGCTGCGTAACGGAATGCGGCTTTTTTGTGCGTCAGGGCTTGGTAGAAGGCTTCACGGCAACGCAAATCGGGCAAGTGACAGTCGCAAACAGATCTAAGGGCATAGAGTATTTCCAAATGCAGCTTTTCGCCGGGCTGATGATCCAACACGTCCAGCAACAGGCTGATAAGGTGCGGGTGGGCAAGATAGCTGTCGGCACGGCGGCGGGTTTGGCTGCGGGCTTCGGATTCGATGCGTTTGACGGCGCGGATTTTTTCTTCTTCCGTACCGTGTTCCAGCGCGGCTATATAGTCTGCATGGACAGGCGATAGAGCAGGAAACGGTACGTTATCGAGAAATTCCTGCTGTTTGGCCGGGTCGAGGCGCAGGATAAAGCCGCGCAACAACAACTCGTCGGCACGTTCGACGGAGATTTTGGGCTTGGCGGTGGCAGGGGCGGTATGCTGGCTTTCTTCGCCGCTGATTTCGCGCAGGGCTTGGCACAGGCGCAGTAGACTTTCGCGGTTGGCGGAATAGGCGCAAAACATACCAGCTTCGGAATCGAAGTGCAGCCCTTTGATTTGATGCTGCTTAGCAAGTTTTTTGGCGAGCTGTTGCAGGCCATAGCCCGCGCAACCTTTATCACCGAAATAGCTGTCAAAATAGTGGAAATCAGAGGTGATAACGGTGTCGTAGTCAGTTTGCTGCTCTTCACGGCTAATGAAGCGGCAGGGGAAGAAAGGGTTGCTCATGTTTCAGGTAGCCTTCAACTTATTGATTACTCTTGATACACATAATGGGCCCGTTTGATGTGGCACAGCAGCTCGTAGGAAATCGTACCGGCGGATTGGGCCACGGTGGCTACGGAAACGGCGTCGCCCCACAGCTCCACTTCGCTGCCCACGCCTTGATGATGGTCGAGCTCGACGGCGAGCATATCCATGCTCACGCGGCCGATGAGGCGGCTGGGCTGGCCGTTTACGGTGAGCGGGCAGCCGTTTTGTGCGGTGCGGGGGTAGCCGTCGGCATAACCGCAGGCAGCAATGCCGATGCGGGTGGAGCGTTCGGTGATGAAGGATGCGCCGTAGCCGACCGGCTCGCCGGGCTGGAGGGTACGTTCGGCAAAGATGCGGCTGGTGAGGCGCATCACGGGTTTGAGCTCGGGGCAGGCGCCGGGGAAGGGTTCGATGCCGTAGAGGGCGATGCCGGCGCGCCCCCAGTCGCGTCGGGCGGCGGGGTGGGCGATGATGGCGGCGGAGTTGGCGAGGCTCTGTGCGCCGGACAAGCCGGCCACGGCGGTGTCGAAGGCGGCCAGCTGGGCGGTGGTCATCGCTTGTTCCGGCTCGTCGGCGCGGGCGAAGTGGGTCATGTTCACAATATGCGCCACCTGCGGGCTTTGGCGCAGGGCTTGGTGGGCGGGGGCGAAGTTTTGCGGGAAGAAGCCCACGCGGTGCATGCCGGAATCCATTTTCAGCCAAACGGTTACCGGCTCGCGCCAGCGGTGTGCCAGTAGGCTTTCGAGCTGCCATTGGTTTTGTA
Source organism: Eikenella corrodens (assembly GCF_003990355.1). NCBI lineage: Bacteria > Pseudomonadati > Pseudomonadota > Betaproteobacteria > Neisseriales > Neisseriaceae > Eikenella > Eikenella sp. KCOM 3110. The sequence continues at coordinate 1,932,985 of NZ_CP034670.1, forward strand.
CGCCCGGCCACAGGCGGTATTCGTCCACCGCGGCGTATTCGGCGGGCTCAAACACGCCTTCGAGCATCACGATGGGCGCGCTGACGCCGGCTTGGCGCAGTTCGATGCCCTCATCCAGCGTGGCCACGGCGAAACCGTCGGCCAAATCGGCCAGCGCACGGGCGCAGCGCACGGCGCCGTGGCCGTAGGCATCGGCTTTCACCACGGCGAGCATTTTGTTGCCGTGCAGGCGTTTGAGCAGTTGGTAGTTGTGGCGCAGGTGGCTGAGGCGGATGGTGGCGGTGAGCGGGCGCATGGCGGGTCTCTCTTCTCTATCGGTTAGGGTTGGTATGGGTTTCAGGTAGCCTGTGAGGCTATCTGGAATTTTGTTCTGACTGAAGTTTTGCTTTCAAACAGCCTTGCCTGAACACGGCAGGCTACCTGAAAAATAAATACGGCATTGATGGCCTGTAACGGCCGATTGGCCGAACTTGAGGCTACCTGAAAATTTCAGGTAGCCTTTTAAAATCGGCCGCTGAAGGCGGTCAAACACCCTCTGCGGCCAATCTGCCTACTGTATCCGGATGGAAATAAAGCTGTTTTGGCGCAGCTGCTGAAGCAGGCCCTGCATAGCGGCTTGGGTTTTCTGGGCAGCGATGGCATCGTGTACGCCGGCGCGGATGCGGGCATCGGGCGTGTTCGGCGTGCGGGCTTCCACCAGGCGGATCACGTGCCAGCCGAACTGGGTGTGTACCGGTGCGCTCACCTGACCGGGTTTCAAACCGCGCATGGCACGTTCGAACTCGGGCACAGTTTCGCCTTCGGAGAGCCAGCCCAAATCACCGCCATTGGCAGCACTGCCGTCTTGCGAATACTGACGCGCCAGGGCGGAAAAATCGGCGCCGCGTTGGGCATTTTGCGCCAGGCGTTGCGCCAGCCGCTGGGCACGCTCGCCTTGGCTGGCAATCAAAATATGCTGGGCATGGTATTGGGTTTTGGGTGTGGCCTGCGGCAGGGTAATGCCTTGGGCACGGGCTCGGGCGATGGCGGCATTGATTTCGTCTTCGCTCACTTTGGCCTCGCCGGCAGTCTGCCCCTGCTGCACGCGTTGAGCAATCATGCTGTCGCGCACTTGGCGGCGCAGGGCGGTTTTGTCGATACCGAAGCGGGCTTGGGCAGCTTCAAACTGAGCCACGCTTTGGCGGCGGGAAGCGGCGATACGGGCAATTTCGGCTTCCACTTCGGCATCCGGCACTTGGATATTGTTGCGCCGGCCGGCCTGCACCAAAAGTGATTGGTTCACCAGCTGCATCAGAGTTTGCCGCTGCAATTCCTGCTCGGATACTTGCGTGCCGCGCGGCATTTGGCTGCGAGTGTGGGCCACGGCCTGATCAAGCTCGCGCTGGGTGATGACTTCGTTCTCCACCACGGCCACGATGTTGTCTACCGACCGCACGGTGTTGGCCGAGGCTACCTGAAAAGCCAGGCTCATGCCCAGCGCCAAAACCAAAGTTTTCATTTTCATTTACGCATTACCTCATCAATAGTTGGTGTAGCCAGGAATAGACTGGCGGATTTGTTCAAAAGGATTGTTGCCCAAGCTGCTCAAGTCGCGCAGGCGCAGCTGGAGGAAGAAGGCATTTTTGCTGGAATTCACGCCGTTCACATAATGCTGGCCGACGGCGCTCAGGCTCCAGCAGCCGCAGCCGCTGATGTACTCCATACCCAAAAGGTGTTCCACCGGCTTATGCTCGCTGAAGGAATAGCTGTGGCGGCCGACCAGGTATAGGTTGCGGTTTACCGGCCATTGGAAATACACGTCCGCCCGGCGTACTTTGCCGTATACGTCATCGTAAATTTCGCCGTGGCGGCGGTATTGGTAGCGCGCGCCCACGGTTTTGCCGGGCTCCGGGCTGTAGCGCAGGCCGAAATGATATTTGGCCGCGGCATTTTGGCTGGTGTCGTAGTGCACTTCGCTGTTCAGCCAGATATTGTCGGTTACCCGGCCGTCGGCAAAGGCCAGCAAATCGGAATGGCCGCTGCGCCGCTGCACGCGGCTGCCGTCGAGCAGCACATCGTCGCGGGTGAAATACAGGCGCTGGCCGAGGCCAGCGGAGAAACGCTCTTCGCCGTTTTTGGCGTCATACAGGCGGGTTTGCACGGCCATAGTGAGGAAGTTGGCGGCATTGATGCGGTCGTGGCCGGAGAAACGGTTTTCGCGGAACAGCTGGCTGTAGTTGAAGCTGTTTTCGGCAGTATCGAACAGCGGAATGTCGTTTTGCTGCTTGGTGGGGATGTAGGTGTAGAACAGGCGCGGCTCTAAGGTTTGCACATAATCGCGCCCCTGCCAGCTGGCCGGCCGTTCGAACACCATGCCGCTATCCACGCTTAAGGTGGGCAATATGCGGCTGAAATTGCGTGCCTGCGCGTCGTTGTGGCTGTCGAGGCTGTAATAAGTGGCGTGCAAGCCGAGCTTGGGTCGGACATAGCCCCAGCTGCGGTTGAATTCCGCGCTCACGCTGGGGTTGAGCACCAAACGGCTGCCTTCCTGTTTGCTGTCGTGGCGGAAGTTGCTGTATTGGCCGAACATTTGGAAGTTGACGATGCCGAAACGCTTCTGCCATTGGCTGCTTAGGCGCGGCAACAGGGAATAAGGTTGGTCACCTTTGTAGCCGTCGGCATTGGCCAGGGTTTGGTATTTCTGCACGGTGGCATAGCTGTCGAAGCGGCCGGTCCACAATTCGGTTTGGTGGCGCAACCACAGCTGGCGGTTGAGGTTGACATTGGTGGCAATGTCGGTGCGATTGTAGAAATCACGGTAGTAATCGTCGTCGGATACTTGGTGGAAATCTACGCCGCCGCTGAGGGTGCGGCTGAATCGGTGTTGGTGGTTCCAATCGACTTTGCTGCGGGTGTCGTGTCGGCTGAGCTGGTCTTTCGGCAGCACAGCCAAGCTGATGTCGCCCTGATATTTGGGCTGCAAATAACGGAACTGTCCGGCCAGCTGCAGGCCGCGCCGGCTATAGAGTTTGGGCGTGAGCGTGAGGTCGTAGTTCGGAGCCAGGTTGAAATAATAGGGAACGGTGATTTCTGCGCCGTCGGAACCGGCTTTAAAGGTGGGCACTAAAAATCCACTTTTGCGGTTGCCGTTGAGCGGAAAATCAATCCACGGCGTGTAAAACAGCGGCACGCCGCCCACCACCAGCGAAGCATGGCGCGCCACACCCACATTGCGTTCATAATCCGCCTCAATGCTTTTGGCGCGGATATACCAGCTCTCATCGCCCGGATTACACGTGTTGAAGCGGCCGTTTTCCAATCGGTAACGATTTTCACCGTCCATACGCAGGGTTTGGCTGGTGCCCTGCAAGCGGCGGCCGCTGCTGCTTTCGGCTTCAAAGCGGGCATTGGTGGCCTCGCCCTGACGGGTGTCCATCTTATAACGCAATCTCTCGCCGCTCACGCGCCCGCCGCCCTGCTCCAAGGTAAAGCGCTCACCGGCCTGCACGGTATCTTGCGGCTGATTGTAGTCAATCCATTGCGCATTAAGCACCTGGTTGCCACGCTCCACCACCACATCGCCCTCGGCACGTACGCGCACATCGCTCTGACCGATCACACGGTCGGCATTCACGCGGGTGGCACCTTCGGCCAATGCGCCTTCGCCGCTGGTTTTCACCGGCGCAATCATCTGTTTGGGCGCGTCCGGCCGGTGGCAGGCCGCACCGCCCTCTGCCGCCAGCGACAACGGCTCGGCCTGCAGCAGAGCCGGCAGGCTCAAACCGGCCAACACGGCGGCCGCTATCGGGCTCAATCGGAAAAAGCAAGACAAAGAATCACCCCAATTTTTCACAGCGGGTTTAAAATGGCGCGTATTTTAACCCGAAAAACATCATGGAACGAGAAAAAGAATTGCAAAACTGGCTGCAGAAACGTTATCCGCAGCGGAGTTTCACCCTTTCCTTTGCCGCAGCGGATGCCGATTTCCGCCGCTATTTCCGCGCCGTATTCGAAAACGGCGAGAGCGTGGTCTGCATGGACGCGCCGCCCGATAAAATGAGCATCGAGCCTTATTTGCGCGTGCGCGAAATTTTTACCGCCGTACATGTGCCGCAAGTGTTCCACCACGATATCGAACACGGTTTCGCCGCCTTGGAAGACTTCGGCAAAGTGCCCTACTTGGCCGCACTGGAGCACGACACCCGTCCCGAAGTGCAGCGCGCCCTGCTTTTGGACGCACTCGACACACTGATCGAACTGCAAAAATCCAGCCGCCCCGGCGTGCTGCCCGAATACGACGAAGCCGTGATGCGCCGGGAAATGCAGCTGTTCCCCGATTGGTTTATGGCCAAAGAGCTGGGCAAAAGCTTGAACTTCAAACAGCAACAGCTGTGGCAGCAAACGCTCGACACCCTCCTGCCCGTGCTGACCGCCCAGCCGCAAGTGTATGTGCATCGCGATTTCATCGTACGCAACCTGATGCTCACCCCGGGCCGCCCCGGCGTGCTGGATTTCCAAGATGCGCTCTACGGCCCGATTACTTACGACCTGGTTTCTCTCCTGCGCGACGCATTTATCGAATGGGAAGAAGAGTTTGTGATCGATCTGGCTGTGCGCTACTGGGAAAAAGCCCGCGCCGCCGGCCTGCCCGTGCCCGCCGATTTCGACCGTTTCTACCGCGATTTCGAATGGATGGGTGTGCAGCGGCACTTGAAAGTGGCCGGTATTTTCGCCCGCCTGTGGCACCGCGACGGCAAAGGCAAATACCGCCCCGAAATCCCCCGCTTCCTCAACTACCTGCGCCGCACCGCCCGCCGCTACCGCGAACTCGCCCCGCTCTACACGCTCTTGCTCGAACTGGTGGGCGACGAAGAGCTGCAAACTGGCTACACGTTCTAGATTCTGCTTGCAAATCCATTTTCAGGTAGCCTCAAACCAAATTAAAGAGGCTACCTGAAACGGATAACAGCCATCCATACCGCCCAACTTCTTCTTAAATTTTCAGGTAGCCTCCCCCTGCGTAAAGGCTACCTGAAAATTCAAAGAAACCGAATCCCGCCTGCGGTATTAAATCGGCCATCGCCGCTATATAATCCAACCATTTCCACACACGCCGAAACCGATTATGGATTTAACCAACCATTTCCTCATCGCCATGCCCGATATGCAGGATAATTTCTTTGCCGAAAGCGTGGTGTATGTTTGCTCCTATTCCGCCGAAGGCTGCATGGGCGTGATCATCAACAAGCCCTCCCCGCTGCCGCTGCGGCAGATTCTTTCCGCCCAACAGCACACCGCGCCGCAGCATCTGTTTGACGACTGCATTTTCCTAGGCGGCCCGGTGCAGGTGGACCGCGGGTTTGTGCTGCACAGCCCGGCGGGCAACTGGACGAGCAGCATCATCGTGAGCGACAACCTCGCGCTCACCTCCTCCGGCGACATCCTTCCCCACCTGCACGACGAACAAAGCGTGAAACAGGCCATGCTGTTTATGGGCTACACTGGCTGGAGCGCTGGCCAGCTCGAGCGCGAGCTGGCGGAAAACAGCTGGCTCACCGTGCCCGCCAGCGAGCACATCATGTTCGGCATACCGCATGAGCAGCGCTACCAAGCCGCCATGTCGCTGCTCAACATCGCCCCCGAACAACTCATCCGAACCGGCGGCCATGCTTAACATCCCGCACGGCACCACGCTGGCCTTCGATTTCGGCGAAACCCGCATCGGCGTGGCGCAGGGCGACGCCGAAGTGGGCATCGCCCACCCGCTGGCCACCATCAGCGGCGAGGGTAACGACAAAAAATTCGCCGCCATCGCCGCCCTGGTGGACGAATGGCGGCCGGTGCAATTCGTGGTGGGGCTGCCGCTTTCCACTGACAGCAGCGAACACGAAATGACCCATCTGGCCCGCAAATTCGGCCGCCGCCTCAACGGCCGCTTCGGCCTGCCCGTGTATTGGGCAGACGAGCGGCTCACCTCGCTCTACGCCGCCGAACTCCTCAACCAAACCGGCCTGCGCGGCCGCAAACAAAAGCCTGTGCTCGACCAAGTGGCCGCGCAGGCGATTTTGCAGGGCTTCTTTGAAGGGGGCTGGGTGGAAGAGTTTCACGGCTAACAATATAAGGCTACCTGAAAATAGGAATGCGGTTTCAGGTAGCCTTTGGGCGTAAAGCAGGCATACGGCCAAACCGTTTTGCACTGCGCACCGCCCGACAACTTCCACATTCCTCATTCCAACAAAAGGATAAAACATGAAACACAGCAAAATGAAGCTAAAAACCTGGGCAGCTGCCCTGATGCTGCTTCCCGCCGTGGCACTGGCTGCGCCTGCCCAACGCGGTGGAGAAATCGTTTCCTTCGGCACACCGCCGGCAGGATTTGAAATCGGATATCGGGCTTCGCAAGGCGAGCAGACGATTGTGGAGTTGGTACCAAGAGGGCAAACGGTGCAGAATTGGGAGCGGATGGTTACCCTACAAACCTTCGCCGGTAACACCCGCTCGGTAATCGATTTCCGCCGCGCGGTGTCGGACGGCTGGCGGAGCGCCTGCCCGGGCGGCAACACAATCAATCTGAGCGAAGGGCAGGAAAACGGCTATCCCTTCGCTTTGTTGCAAATGAGCTGCGAGCACAACCCGCAAAGCGGCAGGCCGGAATATACTTGGATAAAAGCGATGCGAGGCGAACGCGCGCTTTATGTGGCGCAATATGCTTTCCGCCACTTGCCGAGTCGGGAGGAGCTGACTGATGCGGCACGCCGTCTGCGCGGCATGTCGCTGTGCGATACGCGGCCGGGCAGGGCGCGCCAGCATCCTTGCGGCCGTCGTTAGGAGTATGCAAAAGGCTACCTGAAAGCTCACTATATCCGCTTTCAGGTAGCCTCTAAGCTGAATGCTACCGCATTCTTGTCGGGTAGGGAATTGTCTGGTGTAGCAAAAGTTGAACTACGGTGATGTGGTAAGAGTTGGCTGAAGTTTTTCAGGTAGCCTGTGGGGGGAAGGGGCTACCTGAAAACTTATGTGCTGCTTCTCGACAGTTCTGAAGCCAAATAGCAATCTGCCCCGATTACTCCGTTTCGTTAGCATGCTTCCCGTTTGGATTTGCAGGTGTGCAGAAGCGCAACGGCTGGGTGTGGAAACATTGTTGCCGGTGGAATCATTTAACCATTTGACGTGTCGGCAGCCTTTGCTGCGGCGGCTTGAAAAAACAGGGCGGCAAGGTATAATCGCGCCCAATTAGTCGGGGTGCTGCCTTGGGCGGCTGAGAGGATACCCGTTGTACCTGATCCGGTTAACACCGGCGTAGGGAACTATCAGGCAGAGGATGCGGGCGGCGTGTGCCGTTCGGGTTGCTTTGCCCCATCCGGAACAGATGGTTTCTTCTCTGCTTTACGCTGCGCCCCGGCTTGGTATGCCGGGCTTTTTTGTGCGCGTTTGATACGCGGCTCGGCGGAGTAGTTTTTCAAATATAGAGAGGAAACAATTTGATGGAACAGCAAGCAGATAAACTTTCGGTTACCGCTTCGGCGGTGATTTGGTTTGGGGCGGCGGTGTCGGTAGCGGAAATCCTTACCGGCATGCTGTTTGCGCCGTTGGGTTGGCGCATGGGTCTTTTGGCAGTGGCTATCGGCCATGTGATCGGCGGGGTGCTGTTTTACCTGGCCGGGCTGATCGGGGCGCAAACGGGGCGCAGTGCGATGGAAACGGTACAGCTTTCCTTCGGCCGTCGCGGCTCGCTGCTGTTTGCTGCTGCCAACGTGGTGCAGCTGGTGGGCTGGACGGCGATTATGATTTTCACCGGGGCGCAGGCTGCGGCGGCGCTCACGGCTGGCTGGAGCGGGGCGCAGACAGTTTGGAGCGTGATTATCGGCGCGCTGATTTTGCTGTGGCTGCACATCGGGATGCGGAATTTCAGCAAAATCAATTTTGTGTCGATGGGCACGCTGTTTGCGCTCACGCTGTGGTTGAGTGTTCAGGTAGCCTCCGGAGAGCCGGCGGCAGCCGGGCAGGCGGATGCGGAGGCGATGAGTTTCGGGCTGGCGGTGGAGCTGGCGGCGGTAATGCCGCTGTCGTGGCTGCCGCTGGTGTCGGACTACACCCGCCGCACAGCCAAGGCGCGGGCGGCTACGCTTTCGGCTACGCTGGCTTATTTCTGCACCAGCTCGTGGATGTATGCCATCGGGCTGGCGGCGGCGCTATTTGCCGGACAGAGCGAAATCGCACCGATGCTGCAATATGCCGGGCTGGGCGCCGCCGGGATTTTGGTGGTGGTGTTGTCCACGGTGAGTACGACGTTTTTGGATGCGTATTCGGCCGGGGTGAGCTTTCACAGCATCAGCAGCCGCTTTGGTGAGGTGCCGGTGGCATCGGCGGTTACGCTGCTGGGCACGCTGCTGGCGCTGGTGTTTGATGTGAGCCGCTTTGAAGGGTTTCTGTATTTTATCGGCTCGGTGTTTGCGCCGATGATTGCGGTGCAGATTGCGGATTATTTTGTGCTGAAACGCAAACCGACTTCAGGGGAAGTGGATTGGGTGAGCCTGGCTTTGTGGCTGGTGGGTTTTGTGTTCTACCGCCAGATGCTGAAATGGCAGCCGCCGCTGGGCACCACGCTGCCGGTGATTGCGGCCACGTTTGCGCTGACGCTGCTGGTGCGCAAATTGCTGCCCTCGGCAGGCAAAGCGGCAGTACATGAAGGCTGAGCCAGGCAGAAAACATGGCTAAACAATGCTCTTTCGATACCCGGCGGCAAGCGGCAAATAGCACAGGCCGTGCGGCACGGCGAGCCAACCCGGTCGGATAGCGTGTGGATTGACTATAGTGAATTAACAAAAACCGGTACGGCGTTGGCTCGCCTTGCCGTAACGTGTGTACTGTCTGCGGCTCGCCGCCTTGTCCTGATTTTTGTTAATCCACTATATTAAAGGCTACCTGAAACCCGATTTGCTTTTTCAGGTAGCCCTTCACGCATTCAATTCCCACCCAATCCGCTATATAATGCCCATCCCCATTCCCAGCCCGGCGCATATCATGAGCAAGCTCACCAAACCCATCGTTCTTCTCATTCTCGACGGCTTCGGCCACCGCCCCGAAGGCGACGACAACTCCGTCCTCCTCGCCAACACCCCCAATCTCGACCGCCTCAAAGCCCAATACGCCTACGGCACGATCGACGCCTCCGAGCGCATGGTCGGCCTGCCCGTCGGCCAGTTCGGTAATTCCGAAGTGGGGCATTTGAACATCGGCGCCGGCCGCGTAGTGGCGCAAGACATCACCCGCATCGACATGGCCATCGAAAACGGCTCGCTCGCGCAAAACCCCGCCCTCACCGCCGCCTGGCAAAGCCCCACGAAAACCGTGCACCTGCTAGGCTGCTTCTCCGACGGCGGTGTGCACAGCCACATCAACCACTTCTTCGCCGTGGCCGATGCCGCCCTGGCCGCCGGTATGCAGAAAATCGTTTTCCACCCCTTCCTAGACGGCCGCGACACCCCGCCGCAAAGTGCGGAAGGCTACCTGAAAACCCTGCAAAGCTATTGCGAGCAACACCCGCAAGTGAAAGTGGGCTGCGTGGTCGGCCGCTTCTTCGCCATGGACCGCGACAACCGCTGGGAGCGCGTCGAGCAGGCCTACAACGCCTTGTTCGGCCAAGCCCCGTTCCGCGCCGATACGCCGCTGCAAGCCCTGGCCGCCGCCTATGAACGCGGCGAACACGACGAATTCGTGCAGCCCACCGTCATCGACCCAGCAGCCGCCCTGCACGACGGTGATGCGGTTGTCTTCATGAACTTCCGCGCCGACCGCGCCCGCGAGCTGACCCAAGCCCTGCTGTTCGACGATTTCCAAGGCTTCCAACGCCAGCAGCGCTTCCGCCCCGGCTATTTCACCTCGCTCACCAGCTACGGCAGCCAATACCGCTTCCCCGTGCTGTTTGCCCAAGAGAGCATCCGCAACGGCTTGGGCGAATACCTGTCTGCCCAAGGCATCAGCCAGCTGCGCATTGCCGAAACCGAGAAATATCCGCACGTTACCTACTTCCTCAGCGGCGGCCGCGAAGAACCCTATCCCGGCGAAGAGCGCATCCTCGTGCCCTCGCCCAAAGTCGCCACCTACGATTTGCAGCCCGAAATGAGTGCGCCGCAAGTGTGCCAACACATCCTCGACAGCCTCGCCGCCAAGCGTTTCGATGTGATTCTGTGCAACTTCGCCAACGGCGACATGGTCGGCCACAGCGGCGTGCTGGCCGCCACCATCAAAGCGGTGGAAACGCTCGACGACTGCGTGGGTAAAATCGTGGCTGCCGCCCAAGCAGCCGGCGGCGAAGTGCTGATTACCGCCGACCACGGCAACTGCGAGCAGATGTTCGACCCCGCCAACGGCCAGCCGCACACCCAGCACACCACCAACCCCGTGCCCTTCCTGTATGTCGGCCGCCCCGCCCGCATCAAGGCCGGTGGCGCGCTGAAAGACATCGCCCCCACCCTCCTCGCCATGCTCGGCCTGCCCAAGCCGCAGGAAATGAGCGGCGAGAGCCTGATTGAGTTTGTTTGACCGCCCAGCAGCAGGCTACCTGAAAGCTTCAGGTAGCCTCCACCCGCCATGAGCTTCCTCACCATCCTCGCCCTCGCCTTCGGCATGTCTATGGACGCCTTCGCCGCCGCCATCGCCCAAGGCGCCGCCATCGGCACGCCCACCCGCCGGGGCACGTTGCGCACCGCCGCTGTGTTTGGCAGCGTGGAAACCCTCACCCCGCTCATCGGCTGGGCAATCGGCTCCGTGGCACAACGCTACATCGCCGATTGGGACCACTGGGTCGCCTTCACCCTGCTGCTCCTGCTCGGCCTGCGCATGATTTACGGCGCGCTGCAGCCGGAACAGCCCGCCGGGGAACAATCTGAACAGGCACAGCCCGAAAGCGGCCAATCCGGCCGCCGCCCGCCGTCGCCGCTGATGCTTGTCGCCATCGCCTTCGCCACCAGCATCGACTCCCTGATCGTCGGCGGCGGCCTGGCTTCCTCGAAGTCAACATCCTGCTCACCGCCCTCACCATCGGCCTGGCCACCACCATCATGGCCGCCATCGGCCTGCGTTTGGGCAGCCTCCTGGGCAACGCCATCGGCAAACGTGCCGAAATCCTCGGCGGCCTCGTCCTCATCGGCATCGGCACGCTCATCCTTGCCGAACACCTCCATTTCCTCTAAATCCTTTCAGGTAGCCTCTCCTTTTTTCAGGTAGCCTCATGAAGCACAGCAAAATCCTCATCCTCCTCGCCCTCCTCTGCAGCGCCCTGCCCGCCGCCGCCGCACCCAAAGACGACCTGCGCCAAGTGCAGCGCGCCATCGGCGAGAGCAACCGCAAACTCCAACAGCAGCAAAGCGAACAGCGCCAGCTGCAAAGCAACATCCGCCAAACCCAAAGCGAACTCGACACCGTGCGCCGCGAGCTCGACCGCCTCACCCGCAGCCGCCAAACCGCCTGGCGCGAACTGCAAGCCATGCAGGCCAAGCTCGACAGCCTGCAAACCCGCATCCAAAACACCCAAGCCCAAGCCGCCCGCCTGCTCAACAGCCGTTATCGCAACCAGCAGCCCAACGCCGTAACCCTGTTCCTGCAAAACGCCGACCCCCAGCAGAAAGGCCGCCACCTCGAATACCTGCGCCACCTCAACCAAGCCAACGCCCGGGCCCTCACCCAACTGCAACACAACCGCCAAGAGCTCAAACAGCAGCAAGACAGCATCAGCGAGCAGCTCAAGCGGCTCGACGCCCTCAAACGCCAGCAGCAAACCACCGCCGCCCGCCTCGGCCGCCAACAGCAACAGCAGCAACGCCAACAGCAAAGTCTCGAACAAGACATCAGCCGCGAAACCGCCAAGCTGCAAACCCTGCGCCAAAACGAAAGCCGCCTCAACGGCCTCATCGCCAGCCTCAGCCGCCGCTCCGCCCAACGGCAGGAAGCCGAACGCCAGCGCCGCGCCCAAATCCTGCGCCAACGCCGCCAGCAGCAAGCCCAAAACGGCAACAAACCCGCCCCACGCTCCCAAAGGCTACCTGAAAACGAACACAACGGTTCGAACCAAAGCGATCTCCGTCCGAACGAAACCCGCCCCACCCCGCCCGAACAGCCGGACACCCCCAACCGCAACACCCTCACCGCCGAAGACCTCGCCCTCGAAGCCCCCGAAGCCCAAGAGCCGCAAAGCCACGGCTTCAGCCGCATGCAAGGCCGCCTGCAACGTCCCGCCGGCGGCAGCATCAGCGGCCGCTTCGGCCAAGCCCGCCCCGGCGGCGGCACCTGGAAAGGCCTCTTCATCAGCACCCCGCCCACCGCCGTGCGCAGCATCGCCGAAGGCGAAGTCGCCTACGCCGCCCCCCTGCAAGGCTACGGCAACACCGTTATCGTCGACCACGGCAGCGGCTACCTCAGCATCTACACCGGCCTCTCCCAAATCAGCGCCGGCGCAGGCAGCCGCGTATCCGCCCGCCAAACCATCGGCCGCAGCGGCAGCCTCCCCGACGGCGAAAACGGCCTCTACTTCGAAATCCGCTACCGCAACCAAGCCATGAACCCCGCCTCATGGGTAAACTAGCCAAACCGGTGGGCGAAAATTTCAGGTAGCCTTTAACCACTTAAAGGCTACCTGAAAAACCGATCTCTCATATTGTCACTACATTTTGCCTTCCCATTTAAGAGTCCACCAACCAGCACTTTCCTCATTGTCACGTGAAAATCGAAATACACCCCTATCAGAACGGATAATCATGCCACCATCACTGAGGGAAATTTGTTCGATATGCCCCGATTCCGATGGAGAAAACCACTGCTCCGGCAAATCCTTCCATTCCTCACCCTCTACCCATCCATAGTAGCTGGCTAAAATTTCCCCGCTGCCCCGACGCAGCAGGACTGCATAAAATATCTCTCTATCCTTACCATGTGCAGCTTTTACTGCCAATGCATAATCTCCCGAACAGAAAGCAGCAACATCGTTAAACCGAGGTCGGAGAGACAAATTAGTATTGGTAAGAACAATATTGTCGAATTGTGTAACTTGCTCCGGATTTAGACCAAACGGCAGCGAATAGGCCTGCCTTACACACCGCGCCTTGCCGTCAAACTCCAAAGGCTTTGGCAGCGTAAATGGCTTTTCAGGCCGCAACTCATTTAATAACCCTGGTATTTCGGAAGTGAAATTGGGGTAAAGCCTTCTTTTCCTTACGATGGCCGGTGCATACCAAATATTTCGGTTTTGTTTGCGGTCGGCAATATATTGGATTATCTCCCCCGGCTCGCCCTGACGGCTGGGACGGATACCGTATACAAAATTACCACGCCTACCGCGGCTGGGTGCGATGGAGAGAAGCTCATATCTTTCATGAAATAGATAGCCGCGATAAATAAACCGATTAGGGGTATAGCCAGTTCGCTCCACACCGGCTATGTGAATTTCTGGCTCATTATCTGACCGATCAAATTGAACATCCGCTGCCAGCTCCACAATTGTCCCCGACGGCAAAGGCAACTTCTCTGGCGGCGGCAGATAGGGAACGCCGGACGGAGTGAACATACCGAACGCAGCGCCAAGCGGCATAATCGGAACACCAATCGGAGTTATCTCCACGAAAGCAGTAGCTTGCGGTAGGTAATGTTTGCGTTCGTCGCTGTTGGCGGAACGCCATTGGTATTCACGCAGCAGCAACAACGAAACCGTTATTAAAGTAAATATTGTTATGTATGGTAGCAGCGTATGAAACACCGAGCGATAACGGCGCTTATCCCACGATGCCCCTGCCAGCAAAACCATCGCCGCCCCCCACACTATCGCGCCCCAGCCCCATGCCACTACATTACGGGTTCCGCCATTCTCATCTATCATTACTTCCCGTAAAGTGAAAGTACACAAAGCCAATCCAACCATCAGGAAAACCGACTCCTTAACCCTAACGCCGGACAGCAACCTCAACCACACCCATACATAGACAAAATTGGCATATACGGCAAGACCGCTGATGCCATTCATCCAGGCAAGTGGGCTTACCATCAAAATCATCAAGCCATACCATTCCGGATCTGTTTCCCCACTGATAAAGAACCCCGGCATAAAAATCGATAATACCAGCAACACTGCCGAAACGTAGCATAACGGCCTGGCATGCCTCAATTCTTCAACCGACATGGTTTTTTTCACCGGTTTCTTATGTATCCGTACACGCACCATATGATTTCCCAAAAAATGATTAAAATGCATGATTACCGAAGTAGGAAGGAAGAATAACAGAAATCACCCGTCCCCGCTGAAAGGCTGCCTGAAAATTTGGCATGATCCCATCTTATTCAATTTATTCCAAGTAGCCCCACCCAAAATCTCCGTTTAACATTTATTTTCCCCCACCCCCTTGCTGGAACAAGCAAATTTGCCTAAAGTTCAGCCTTTCGAGCCACACGGCAGGCTACCTGAAAAAACACAGCTACCGCCACCGCCGATTATCCGGGCTCAGATTAACAAAACCTGAAAGACCAACACCCATTATGTCCAACAACACCTTCAAAAAAATCGCCCTCTACACCCTGGGCACCTTCACCGGCATCGCCGTGAGCCTGAGCATGCAGAGCTTTGCCGAAACCCGCAGCCAGCAGCCCCTGCCGGTGGATTCACTGCGCACCATGGCCGAAGTGTACAGCCAGGTGAAAGCCAACTACTATCAAGACAAAACCGACGATGAAATCCTCGAAGGCGCGCTCAAAGGCATGGTTTCCAACCTCGACCCGCACTCCGAGTATATGAACCTCAAAGACTACGCCGATATGCAGGAATCCACCAAAGGCGAATTCGGCGGCCTGGGCATGGAAGTGGGCAGCGAAGACGGCTTCGTTAAAGTGGTCTCCCCGATTGAAGACACCCCCGCCGAACGCGCCGGCATCAAAAGCGGCGACTACATCATCAAAATCGACGATGCCTCCACCCGCAGCATGAGCGTAAACGATGCCGTGAAACGCATGCGCGGCGAGCCGGGCACCAAAATCACCCTCACCCTCCTCCGCAAAGACACGCCCCAGCCCATCGTGGTTACCCTCACCCGCGCCATCATCAAAGTGCGCAGCGTGCGCCACGACCTCATCGAACCCGGCTACGGCTATTTGCGCATCAGCCAATTCCAAGAGCGCACCGTGCCCGCCATGGCCGAAGCCCTGCAAGCCATGCACCGCACCAACGGCGGCCCGCTCAAAGGCCTCATCATCGACCTGCGCGACGACCCCGGCGGCCTGCTCAACGGCGCCGTGGGCGTATCCGCCGCCTTCCTGCAAAACGGCCAGCTCGTGGTGAGTACCAAAGGCCGCGACGGCAAAGAAAACATGAACCTCAAAGCCCAGCCCACCGACTACCAAATCGGCAACAGCAAAGACCCGCTTGCCGGCCTGCCTGCCGAATTTAAAACCATCCCCATCACCGTGTTGGTCAATTCCGGTTCCGCCTCCGCCTCCGAAATCGTGGCCGGTGCCCTGCAAGACCACAAACGCGCCGTGATTGTGGGCACGCAAAGCTTCGGCAAAGGCTCCGTACAATCCGTGATGCCCCTTTCCAACGGCGGCGCGCTGAGAATCACCACCCAGCTCTACTACACCCCCAATGGCCGCTCCATCCAAGCCCAAGGCATCGTGCCCGACGTGGAAGTGGCCGATAAAACCCGCCGTTACGAAAGCCGGGAAGCCGACCTCTCCGGCCACCTGAGCAACCCCAACGGCGGCAACGAAGTGCGCGGCCGCACGCTGAACAACCACAGCGCCGAAAACAAAGCCGCCTCCGAGCCCGCCGCCAAAGACGAGGCTGATAACAACCCCGCCACCCGCTACAAACCCAATCCGGCCAAAGACGACCAACTGCGCCGCGCTTTGGAACTGGTGAAAGCCCCGCAACAATGGCGCGCCGCCCTAGGCCAAGCCGCCACCCGCCCGGCCAAACCGATTGAGCACTAAGCGGATTAGGCAAGCAAACAAAGGCTACCTGAAAATTTTCAGGTAGCCTTTTACGTTGATGCGGCCCACACCACGTTTTCCAAAATATAGCGGAATAAAAAAGTAGGACAAAGCGTCTAGCCGCAGCAAGTATAAGCAGCACGGCAAAGCAAACCAACGCGCAGCGGCGTTCCTTTTCAACCCGCTATAAATGCCCGCCCCATTGCCTTATATCAACACCGAACCGCATCCCCTAGTGTACAATACAACACATTGTATTAAATGCTTTTCAACCAGATAGGAGCCCATGCAATGAAACCGATTTATCTCGCCGCCTTCCTACTCGCCGCCTGCGCCGCCCGCCCCAATCCGGCCGACAGCGCCCCCCCGCCCCCCGCCGCCCCTGAGCAGCCTGCTCCCGTGGCGCGGCCTGTTGCCACAGCGCCCAATGCAACCGCAACCGAACTCTCCCGCCACGGCTGGCGCATCACCCGCATCGGCCGCCACGCCGCCAACGGATCGTTGGCGTTCAACGCCAACAATCGCGTAAACGCCTCGTTCGGCTGTAATTCCCTATCCGGCCACTTCAGCCACCAAGGCCAAACCCTGCAAATCGGCGAGCTCGCCACCACGCTGATGCTCTGCCCGCCGAATGTTCAGGCGCAGGAAGAATGGCTCTCAGCCGCCTTTGCTCGCACCGCCGCCTACCGCATCAACGGCAATAAGCTGGAACTGCTCGACCGCAGGCAGCATGTCATCCTGCAAGCCGAACCGGCACGCTAAGCCCCAATCAGGCTACCTGAAGATGGTTTTTCAGGTAGCCTGATTGGGGCTGTTGACAGCTGCTTTTCCAAGCGGATTTTTGCCCCAAAGGCAGCAGATTCAAGTCGGAAACCGCAGTAAGGTTGAGCACCTTGCGAGGATTTCCAAAGCGGAAGATGCCGCCTTTGGGGTAAAAGATGCGGAAACAAGCAATTGCCAACAGCCCCTAACATCAGAAAAGATTAGTTAAACCCCGGCACATTGGCTATAATCTCGCCCTACTTTTTCCTTCATCAACTGTCTACCCGGCCAGGAGCATGCCATGCAAAAACTCGCCCTCATCACACTCGCCGTTCTAACCGCCGCCCCCGTATTGGCCGAGCCTGCCGAAGAATGGCTGCCCGAAGCACAAAAAATCAACCGCCAGATTATGCAGGAAAAAGACCCGAAAGCCCGCGAAATCCAGGTTTTTCAAGACAAATTGGCACAAAATCAAAATAAAGGCCACAGCATCCGTCTCGAAAGTGGCAAAGCCTACACCTTCTTTGCCGACTGCGACCGCCAATGTACCGACATCGACATCAAGCTGACCGATAGCAACGACAAAACCATCAAAGAAGATAAAGACGACAATGATAGCCCCGTCATCCACAGCGCTATTACAACCGGCGGCAGCTATACCCTCAACATCCGCATGAACAAATGCGAAGCCGCCACCGGCTGCAGCTACAGCATCCAAGCCTTCGAATACAGCCCTTGGCTGCCTCAGGCTCAAGAGGCACGCCGGAAAGCGATGCAAAACCACGACCCAAGATCCCGTCAAGTACGGCTGTTTAGTGGCCGTGCCGCCCGCGAGCAAGAGCAAAGCCACCAAGTGCAGCTCACCGCAGGCAAATACTACAGCTTCTTTGCCGATTGCGACTACGCTTGCAACGACATCGACCTTGCCCTCAAATCAGCCGACGGCCAAGTGATCAAAGAAGACAGCGAAGAAGACGACTACCCCATGTTCGGCTGGCGTGCCAACCGCACCGGCAGCTACACCCTCACGGTTATCATGCCCAAATGCAGCACCGAACAATGCGAATACAGCAGCCAAGTATTCATGGGCACCAAACCCGTGTTTGACCGCTAAACCCGAGCGCACTTAAATAAAGGCTACCTGAAAATCCGGAGCATCCGATTTTTCAGGTAGCCTCTTTACATGCCCGCGGCGCAGACAACCCATTGCCCACACAAAAAGCATATCGGCTTGAATAGCCCGGCAGCCCGTTAAAACATTCCAAACAGCACCGGCCAGATGGCTTGGTATGCCCAACGAATCCTTCGATACGGCCAAATATAGTGAATTAACAAAAACCAGTACAGCGTTGGCTTGCCTTGCCGTAACGTGTGCACTGTCTGCGGCTCGCCGCCTTGTCCTGATTTTTGTTAATCCACAATAAAAGGCTACCTGAAAACCAAGCAAAACACTTTTCAGGTAGCCTCTAGCATTACTTTGCCGCCGTTTCCGCCTGCCTTGCCGCCCCTTCCCGCAGCAGCTCCTCACGCACGCGCTGGCGGAAACGCCCCGCCGCGAAATGGTAGAACGGCTGCGGGCAAAACTGGCGGGCAATCACCGAAGCGGCAATCGACGACACCAGCATCCAAAACAGCAGCGACTGGCTGCCCGTCATTTCCATCACCACCACGCTGGCCGTGAGCGGCGCCTGCGTGGCCGCCGCCAAAAACGCAGCCATACACAGCAAGGCCAAAATCGCCGCCGGAGCTTCCGTACCGGCAATTTGTGCGATGTGTACGCCCAAGAGTGCGCCGATGGCCAGCGAAGGCGTGAAAATCCCGCCCGGAATGCCCGCCCAATAAGAAAGCACCGTGGCCGCCCACTTCGCCCCGGCCAGGCCGTAGGCCAAATCCGTCTGCCCATGCAGCGCGGCCGCCGCCACATCATAGCCCGTGCCGTAGGTTTGCCCGTCAAACAGCACGCCCAAAGCGGCCAGCATCAGGCCGAACACGCCCGCCAGCCAAATCGGGTGGCGGCGCATCCAATTGCGCCATTGCGGCAACGCCAGCCAGGTTGCGCCCTTGCTTAAAAAACGCGCAAACAGCCCGCCCGCCACGCCGCACACTGCGGCACACAGCAAAGCCCAGCGCAGCATGTGCTCCGCCGGCTGCCCGGCATGAAAGCCATGAAAATAAGTGCTGTTGCCCTCAATCGCCACCAAAAAGAAGCCCGAAGCCAGCACACCGATAAAAATCTGCCGCTCCCAATGCAGCGACACCGAACGCCCCAGCTCCTCAATCGCAAAAATCACCCCGGCCAGCGGCGCATTGAATGCCGCCGCCAAACCACCCGCCGCACCGGCCGCCAGCAATTCCTTGTCTTGCAAGCGCTTGAATGCCAAATTGTAGCGTTTGCACCAAGAACCCCAGGCCAGCATCACCGCCGCACCCACTTGCACCGAAGGCCCTTCGCGCCCGATGGACGCCCCGGCCAGCATGCCCAAAAACGTGAGCGGGATTTTCCAAACCGTGCGCCCCAAGGCCACCAAACGGTTGCCGCCCTTCACTTTCGGCATCGACAGCATGGCCAGCACCTGCGGAATCCCGCTGCCCGCCGTATAGGGCGCATAACGGCGCGTGAACCACACAATCAGCATCATCGCCGCCGGCAGCACCGCAAACGCCGCCAGCGGATACTGCCGCGACCACTCGCGGTTCAGATGCAGCGCGTAATCCGCCAGCCTGGCAAAACCCAGCGACACCAGCGACACCAAAGCCGCCCCCATCAACAGCAAAACCACCGCCGCCGTTTTGCGCGACAGGCGCTGAGTCTGCTTGATTTTGTGCGACAGCGCCCTGCCGATGCCGCTGCTGAGCTTCAAACCCAATCGTTTCATATTGATCTATCCGTTGCAGCCGGGGGATCTGCCTGTTGGCAAACGCCATTCCCAAACCGCAATAGCTCGTTAAACTAACAAAACATTTCTTTGCATATTATAGCAAATAGTAATAAAACGGCAGGCTGATTCGCATTTACGCCGCTCATCCGTTGCAAACTGCCTGCGGCCATGCCAACTAAAAATCTTTACGCTTCAACCCCATCAAACTGAAAAATCCCCATTTGGCGCAAAATATCTTGCCTTTTGGGCACGCTTCCTATATTATCCGCCGTTCCGAACACGGAGTAGTGGCTGAGAGGCTGAAGGCACACCCCTGCTAAGGGTGCATATGGGCTAAAACCTGTATCGAGGGTTCGAATCCCTCCTACTCCGCCAGTTTAAAACTCCCCAATCCGCAAGATTGGGGAGTTTACTTTTGCCTGTTTGATGCGTAAGCTTTCAGGTAGCCTCCAGACAACAGGCTACCTGAAAACTGCGAAGGCTGCTTTTTCAGGTAGCCTGCTATCCAGTCTTAAAGCCCATTTGGCAGACAATCCCATACCAAGCAAATAGACACTCACTCCAACAAGTAGCCACCCGCTCCATATAACAAAATCAGCCCAGCAACATCGAACCAATCCACAAAGGCTACCTGAAAACCAAATCAAGCAATCCACTGCTTACTGCCAAGCCATCAAAAAAGGCTACCTGAAGTTTCAGGTAGCCTTTTCTTCAATCAAGGTTCAAGCGGCGGCATTACGCAGTTTTCTTGCCGGTGCCTTTGCTGAACACGATTTTAGTCGCCTGCCAAGCCACGCAGCAGCCGCCGGCGATGAATACCAAGTCGGAAATGGTGCGAATCCAACGCAGCATCACCAGCGAATCCTGCTGCATGAAGCCTTCGCTTCGGGCCATCCACAAACCGTCGTGAATAGCGGCATAAATTTGAATTACACCGGCGGGCAGCAGGCTGGTGGCGATCATGCCCACCAGGCCGAGGTTCAGCATCCAGAAACCGTAGCTCATCAGTTTTTCTTCAAACTCATAGTCCGGTTTCAGGTAGCGTGCCACCAGCAGCACGAAGCCCAAGGCGAGGAAGCCGTATACACCGAACAGAGCGGCATGGGCGTGCACGGCGGTGGTGTTCAAGCCTTGCAGGTAGAAGAGTGACAGCGGCGGGTTGATCAGGAAGCCGAACACGCCGGCGCCGATCATATTCCAGAAAGCCACGGCCACGAAGCACATCAGCGGCCAGCGCAGGCGTTTCATCCACGGGGTGGCGTGCTGGTAGGCCCAGTGTTCATGCGCCTCTTTGCCCAGCAAAATCAGCGGCACCACTTCCAAAGCAGAGAAGCAGGCGCCCACGGCCAGAATCGGCGTGGTGGTACCGGCGAAATACAGGTGGTGGAACGTGCCAGGCACGCCGCCGACCATAAACAGCGAAGCGGCAACCAACGAGGCCACGGTGGCCGATTTGCGGCTCACCAAACCCAGGTTGTAGAAAATGAAGGCCAGCGCCACGGTGGCGAACACTTCAAAGAAGCCTTCCACCCACAGGTGCACCACCCACCAGCGCCAGTAGTCCATCACGGTGAGGCTGTCGTGCTCGCCGTAGAACAGGCCGGGTGCGTAGAACACGCCCACGCCCACCATGGAGGCCACGAAAATGGCCAGCAGGTTTTTGTCGGCGTTTTTGTCTTTAAACGCAGACACGGTGCAGCGCAGCATCAGGAACAGCCACAGCAGGAGGCCGACCATCAGCAGAATCTGCCAGAAGCGGCCCAAATCCAAGTATTCGTAGCCTTGGTGGCCGAACCAGAAATTCAGGTGCGCGGGCATGGCGTGGCTCAAGGCCAGGAAGTTGCCGCCGTAAGAGCCGCCCACCACGATAAACAGCGCCACAAACAGCGCGTTTACGCCGAGCGCCTGGAATTTCGGATCTTTGCCGCCGTTTACCACCGGAGCCAGGAACAGGCCGGCGGTGAGGAAGCCGGTGGCAATCCAGAAGATGGCGGATTGCAAGTGCCAAGTGCGCACCAGCGCATAGGGGAACCAGTCAGACAGCGGAATGCCGAAGAAACGCTGGCCTTCCACGGTGTAGTGCGCGGTGAGGCCGCCGAGCAGAATCTGCACGATAAACAGCGCCACGGTGAGGAACACATATTTGCCCAGCGCGCGTTGCGAAGGCGTGAGCTGTACTTTGCTGACCGGGTCGGTATCCGGCAGCTGCAGCTCGCCTTCCTCTTTGTGCAGGAAAGACCAGCCCCACACCAAGAGGCCGATACCGGACAGCAGGAACACGATACTGGCCACAGACCACATCACGTTTTCCGTGGTCGGCACGTTGTTGATCAAGGGTTCGTGCGGCCAGTTGTTGGTGTAGGTGGCATCGTGGTTCGGGCGGTTGGTGGCGGCAGCCCAAGACGTCCAGAAGAAGAAATTGGCCAGGCGCTGGCGGCGGGTTTCATCCGGCAGCGTGTTGTTTTTCATCGCGAAGTGCTCGCGGGTTTTCTCCATTGACGGATCATTGCCGTACAGCTTGATGTAGTATGGGGCAACCGCTTCAATGGCTTTGATGCGGGTGTCGCTCAACACCACTTTGCCGTCGGCGCCCATGCGGCTGCCGTTGCGGTATTCTTCCGTGAGCGCGGCTTTCAGCGCAGCCTGTTGGTCGGCATTGAGCTCGTCGAACATCTTGCCGTGCTGCTCTTGCGCGCTGATGTTCAACCAAGCCACCAATTCGCGGTGCAGCCAGTCGGCCGTCCAGTCGGGGGCTTGGTAAGCACCGTGGCCGAGAATCGAGCCCAACTCCATGCCGCCGGTGCTCTGCCAGGCAGACTGGCCGGCCAGCACGTCGTCTTTGCTGATTACGGTTTTGCCGTCGGCCGATACATAGGCTTCCGGGAACGGAGGTGCCTGACGGTATACCTCCACGCCCAAATAGCCCAATATTGAAAAGGTTATCGTCAAAACTGCGATGAGCGACAACCATAATTTCTTATATTGTCCCATTATTAATCCTCTAAAATTGGTTTGTGGTGATTTCAAACTGATGCCGCCGCCCGGGCAAGAAACTGCCCGAAACGAGGTCACCTGTTCCCATTGCTACTATAGCCATTTCTTGTCATGAAATATCTAGCTAAAAAGTATTAATTTACGTCAACAGGCTGGCGGCAAAACAAAAAACCGTATTCTTGAGAATACGGTTTTTCAGGTAGCCTTCGTTTTTCAAACAACCCGCTCACGGGTGTGCGCAATCCCGCAATTCCTTCGCGCGGCAGGGATTGTGTTTCAGCAATACCGCCGCGCAGGCGGCCTCGTCGGCACAATCTTCCCAGCCGTCGGCATCCCGCACATAGATGCCTGCCGTCCGATGGCATTCCAGCTTGGCTTCAAGCATCGCGTGCAGGCTGTCGTAGCACAAGATAGCGCCGTGGAAGTCGAACCACACCGGGGCGCGGGGCTGCTCCGTATCGCCGCATTCGACGCAGTAAAACTCGCCCTCAAACTCGAACACCGGCAGCAACCGCGGCTCGAACACGGGGAAATCCGGCTCTTGGCGGTTGGTTTCCATGCGCCATGCCCACTCGGCCAGCGCCGCTTCCACGGGAAGGAAGCAATGGTAATTAAACAGCGGTGTGTCTAAGGGCTGTGTGTCTGGCTGCACACTGCCGTTGTGCCAGCCGTAGAGGGTAAACCATTCCTGCGGCGGCCGGAGGGCGAAACCGGCGGCATCCAGTTTGGCCTGTAAATCCGCATGGCTCAAACCGGCCTGCAGGCTGGCCGGAAAATGCGGGTCGTGTTTCGCAGCGATGGCGGTAAGTTCGGTGAGGGTGTGGTGAAATTGCATGGGGCTACCTGAAAAAGCAGATGTGGGTTAAAACGTGTTGCCGTTGGTTTCTCAGGTAGCCTTTCCGGCACCCCGTATGCCGTCAAATGGCTGGCTGGAAAGTGGGGTCAACCGTTTTCAGGTAGCCTGTTGCCATCGAGGCTACCTGAAAAAGAGGCTACCTAAAACTTACCGCCGCTACATCTCGCCGTAGTTCGGCCCGCCGCCGCCTTCGGGGCAGGTCCAGGTGATGTTGGCGGCGGGGTCTTTGATGTCGCAGGTTTTGCAATGGATGCAGTCGGCAGCGTGGATTTGCAAACGTGGCTGGCCGTTTTCCTGCACAATTTCATACACGCCGGCAGGGCAGTAGCGCGTTTCGGGTGCGGCAAAGCGGCCATAGCCCACCTCGATGGCGGCCTGTTCGCTGGCAAGCTTCAAATGCACCGGCTGGTTTTCTTCGTGGTGGGTGTTGGCCAGATACACGCTGCTGGCGCGGTCGAACGACACTTGGCCGTCCGGTTTGGGGTATTCGATGGGGCGGCACGCAGCGGCAGGCTTCAAGCTCTCGCGGTCGCTGCCGTGGTGGCTGATGGTCCACGGGGCGCGGCCGCGGAACAGATACGCATCCAGCGCGTTGAGCCCCATGGCCGGCCAAAAGCCCCATTTGAAGGCGGGGCGGATATTGCGGGCGCGGTAGAGCTCGTCGTGCAGCCAGGATTGTCGGAAGGCTTCGGCATAGGCTGCGGCTTCAACGCCCTCTTCCGCCGCACTGTTTTGCAGCACGCCGAACACGGCTTCGGCAGCCAGCATGGCCGATTTCATGGCGGTGTGCGCGCCTTTGATGCTGGGCACGTTGAGGAAACCCGCCGCATCGCCCACCAGCACACCGCCGGGGAAAGTGAGCTTGGGCAGGCTCTGCAAACCGCCCTCAACCAGCGCGCGTGCGCCATAGGCAATGCGCCGCCCGCCTTCAAACACGAGGCGGATAGTAGGATGGGTTTTAAACCGTTGAAACTCTTCAAACGGCGAGAGATAGGGGTTTTGATAGTCCAGCCCAACCACAAAGCCGACAGCCACTTTGTTTTCCGCCAAATGGTAGAGGAAAGAGCCGCCGTAGGTGCGGGCATCCAGCGGCCAGCCCACGGTGTGCATCACGTTGCCGGGCTGCGACTGCTCGGGCCGCACTTCCCAAATCTCCTTCACACCCAGGCCGTAGGTTTGCGGCTGGCTGTGTTGGTCTAATTGGAACTTGGCAATCAGTTGTTCAGACAGCGAACCGCGGCAGCCTTCGGCAAACACCGTCTGCCGACCCCACAGCTCCATGCCGGGCTGGTAGGCGTCGGTGGGCCGGCCGTCTTTGCCGATGCCCATATCGCCAGTGGCGATGCCTTTCACACTGCCGTCTTCCCGATACAGCACTTCGGCGGCGGCAAAGCCGGGATAAATCTCCACACCCAAACCTTCGGCCTGCCCGGCCAGCCAGCGGCAGAGCATGCCCAAACTGATGATGTAGTTGCCCTGATTGTGGAAGCTGGGCGGCAGGGGCAGCGGCAGCGAGGATTGGCGCGTGAGGAAAAGCAGCCGCTCGCCTTTCACCGGCTGCTTGAGCGGCGCACCGCGCTCGCGCCAATCGGGCAGCAGCTCGTTCAGCGCCTTGGGGTTGAACACCGCGCCCGACAAAATATGCGCGCCCACTTCCGAGCCTTTTTCCACCACGCACACGCTGATGTCGCCGCCCGCCTCGGCCGCGAGCTGCTTGAGCCGTATCGCCGCCGACAGCCCGGCCACGCCCGCGCCCACGATTACCACGTCATATTGCATACTCTCGCGTGTTGTTTGTTCTGTCATCTCTGCCAAACTTTCCTGTATTCGGGCGCTTTCCGCCCGTTTCCATACTCAAAACCGAAGGCGCGATTTTACCACTTCGCCCGCCCTCCGCGTTGCTTTTGAGGCTACCTGAAAACAGGTTGGGGCCTTCAAGCTCCCGAATCCGACACTTCAAATGTAACGGTTTGCCGGACAACGCTATCCGGCCTGCAAGGCTTCCGCTTTGGGGCTGCCTGAAATTCCGAAAGGCTACCTGAAAACGGATTAGGGTTTTCAGGTAGCCTTTCGCAGCGAATATAGTGAATTAACAAAAACCAGTACGGCGTTGGCTCGCCTTGCCGTAACGTGTGTACTGTCTGCGGCTCGCCGCCTGGTCCTGATTTTTGTTAATCCACTATAAAATCAGACGGTTTCGCTTATTCTTCACCCAATAATTGCTCGCGGGTAAGCAGGAAGACGCTGCTGCCGCCGTCGCTTTGTTCCGGCCAGAAGAAGGGGAGCCGGGGGAAGGCGGCTTCGAGGGCTTCGCGGTTGTGGCCGATTTCCACCAGCAATACGCCGCGCGGGTTGAGGAAGCGGGGGGCGTGCTGGAGGATTTGGCGGGTGGCGTCGAGGCCGTCTTCGCCGCTGCCGAGTGCCATTTCCGGCTCGTGCAGGTATTCGGCGGGCAGGGCGGCAACGCTTTCGGCGTTTACGTAGGGTGGGTTGGAGATGATGAGGTCGTAAGTGCCGGAAAGGTTGGCGAAGAGGTCGCTTTGAATCAGGCGGACGCGCTCTTCAAGGCCGTAGTCGGCCACGTTGATGGCGGCCACTTCCAAGGCTTCGGGGCTGAGGTCGGTGGCATCGACTTGGGCTCCGGGATAGTGGCAGGCGGCTTGAATGGCGAGGCAGCCGCTGCCGGTGCAGAGGTCGAGCACGCGGCGGATCTGGTTGCTCTCGCCTGTCCACGGGGCGATGGGCTCGCCGAGTTGTTCGTAGATGAAGGAGCGGGGGATGAGCACGCGTTCGTCCACATAAAATTCGAAGTCGCCCTGCCAGGCTTGGCGGGTGAGATAGGCCATGGGGAGGCGTTCGTTGACGCGGCGTTCGGCCAGGCTGAGCACGGCGTCGATTTCTTCGGGCAGGAGCGCGGCGTCGAGATAGGGCTCGAGGGTGTCGAGCGGGAGGGAAAGGGTGTGGAGGATGAGGTAGGCGGCTTCGTCGTGGGCGTTGTCGCTGCCGTGGCCGAAGCCGAGGCGGGCGTGGTTGAAGCGGCTGGTGCAAAAGCGCAGGAGGTCGCGCGGGGTGCGGAGATGTTGGCGGGCTTGGGCAAACATGGTTTTGGGGTGTTGAAAAATATGGTCAGGGGGCGGGATTATATAGTGAATCGGCAAAAACCAGTACTGCATCGGCCTACCCGAAAAGCTACCTGAAAACGAGTGGGCAGCTAAATATTTCAGGTAGCCTTCATTGTTTTAAAACCGCCGGAAATACCGCTTCTTTTTCAGGTATAGTGAATTAACAAAAACCAGTACAGCGTTGGCTTGCCTTGCCGTAACGTGTGTACTGTCTGCGGCTCGCCGCCTTGTCCTGATTTTTGTTAATCCACTATAGCCTGCCTCCCTCCCGCATCGTCGAAATACCCGCGCACCAAATCCAGCACGTTTTCCAGCAGCGGGTCGTGCTGCCCTTCGTGCCAGGCCAAGACCACGCTGTTGATCCAAATATCGTCGTCCAATGGCCGCAGCACGGCGTTGCCGGGCAGGTAGCGGGCGGAAGACACGGGCACGAGCGCCACGCCCTGCCCGCAACCGGCGAAGGCCACCTGCAGGGCGATGGTGCGCACTTCGTGCAGAATGTTGGGCACAAAGCCGGCGCGTTGGCAGGCGGTAATCAGGGCATCGAAGGAATCGGGGCTGACGGCGCGCTCGAACATCACAAAGCTCTCGCAGGCTAGGTCTTTCAAACCGATGGATTCGCGCCCGGCAAAAGGATGGCTTTTCGGCAACACCACGGCCAGCTGCTCGCGGCGCAGGGTGTGCAGGCGGATGGTGCTGTCCCATGGGATTTCCAGACGGGCGAAGGCGAGGTCAATGTCACCCGCTTGCAGCAACGGCTCGGCGTCGCCGCTGTCGATTTCGCGCACCCGCACGGTGAGCGCGGGATAGTGCCGGTGGATATATTCGATGAGCGGCGGCACCACTTCCAACAGCGCCACGGTAATCGCACCGATGTGCAGAATGCCGCTGTGGCCGGCGGCGATTTCCTGCACGGTGGTTTGCAGCCGCTGCATCTGCTCGGCAAATTTGCGCACGGCAGGCAGGATGGAATAACCGGCGGCGGTGAGCTTGGTGCCGCGCCGCGAACGCTCGAACAACACCATGCCCAAGGCCTGCTCGAGCTGTTTGATGTGTTCGGTGAGCGGCGGCTGCGACATATTCAGCCGCTCGGCGGCGCGCCCGAAGTGTTCTTCTTCGGCCACGGCGAGAAACATCCACAAATGGCGGATGAGGCGGAAATTTATCATCTGCTTTCCCTATCACAGACTTCTCTAAGCAGTATTTTATATATCAAAAAACCGGCTGTATAGTATCCCTACCATGACGAATGGGAGTATGCAAATGTTCGGTATCATTAACTTTTCCGCTTATCTTGCAGCCGTGCTGCTGCTGGTGTTGCTGCCCGGGCCGAATATGGTTTACTGCTTATCTGTGGCCGGGCAATACGGCAAAAAAACCGGCTGGAGCGCCTTCGCCGGTATCTTTGTCGGCAACGGCATATTGATTGTGGCGTCCACTTTCGGCGCCAGCGCCCTGCTGCAAACCTATCCTTCTTTATTTAACGCGCTGCAGCTGGCCGGCGGCGCATACTTGGCCTACTTGGGCTTTATGCTGCTGCGTGAAGGCTGGCTCAAATTGCATCATGCTGCCGCGGCCCAAGCCGAGAGCCATACCGCCGAAAGCACCCTATTGCAGGTGTTCCGCAAATCGCTGGTTATCTCCCTGGCCAACCCGCAAAGCCTGTTGTTTTTCCCGGCCATCATGGTGCAGTTTGTCGATATCCGCTACGAACACCCACACCTGAGCTTCCTGCTCTTGGGTAGCACCTTCCAGCTGTGCAGCCTGCTGTGCATGAGCACGCTGATTATGATGGCCGATTCCGTCGGCCGCGTGGGCACCAAATACAGCCGTGTGGCTGCGTTCGGTAAAAGCGGTGCAGGCGCCCTGTTTATCTTCTTCGCCGCCAAATTGTGGCTGGCTACCGCCATCGCCTAAATCCAATCCTATAGTGAATTAACAAAAATCAGGACAAGGCGACGAGCCGCAGACAGTACAGATAGTACGGCAAGGCGAGACAACGCTGTACTGGTTTTTGTTAATTCACTATAAATTGCTGCTTCAGGCTACCTGAAAATAGTGTGCCGTACTTCCGCACCAAACTCCTATCCGCAACAGCCACGATTTTTCAGGTAGCCTTTTTTTGCGAACAGTAAGGTCAACACGGCTTCCGCCATGTTCAGGCAGCTTGTCTTTGTAACAAAGAGGCTACCTGAACACTATCTGCCCAACTCTTTTTTCCAATACCGATTATTTTTCAGGTAGCCTTCTTCATAGCCAAGGCTACCTGAAAACCTGCCAGGGTCTGTTGGCAGCTACTTTGTCCAAACGAATTTTCGCCCCCAAGGCGCAAAAACCAGCAGCTTTCAACAAACCCTAAGCTATTGCTGCCAATCCGCTTTAGGCTATAATCACCATTTTTCATTATCTTCCGGTTCCCTTTTGAAATTCGCCACCCGCTTGCGCCGCGCGCGCCGCTACCGGCCATATCAGCCGAAGGCGGTGATGCCAGCACACTATATTTCCTGCCATTCCTGCGGACTTGAGCTGCGCCTGCCGCCGCTCAAGCCGGGGAAGGCAGCGTTTTGCCCGCGCTGCGGCCATCCGTTGGCGCGGGTGGAAGCCAACCCGTTTCTGCTGCCGCCGGCGCTGGCCTTGGCCTCGCTGATTATGCTGGCGGTGGTGTTTTCCGGGTTGTATATGCATGTTACGGTGTTGGGTTTAGAGGTGCCGCTCACCATGCCGGAGATGATGAAGGTGCTGATTTTGCAACAATCCGGCTTTTTGGCCGAGGTGATGTTTGTGCTCACCTTCGGTGCGCCGTTTTTCTTCTGCCTGCTGTGTCTGTATGTGTATGGCGGGCTGCTGTGGGGCAAGCCGCCGCCCGGCGTGCTGCGGGCCACGCGCTGGCTGGTGCAGCTGCGCGGCTGGATGATGGTGGATGTGTTTTTTATTTCCACGCTGGTGGCCTACATCAAGCTGGGCAAAGTGGCGCAGGTGCATTTCGGGCCGGCGTTTTATTTGATGTTCGTGCTGTCCGTGCTGCTTATCCGCACTGCGCTTTCCGTGCCGGAGCATTGGGTGTATTACCAAATCCGGCGGCTGCGCGGGGATAAAGATTTGGTTCGGCCTGAAGGCGGCTCGGTGTTTTGCGGCAAGTGTTTGTTTGAGCGGCCGGCACACGAAACCGAATGCGAAATTTGCGGCTCGGGGCTGCATAAGCGGCGGCCGAACAGCCTGGGCTGGAGCCTGGCACTGCTGATTACCGCCATGATTTTACTGCTGCCGGCCAATCTGATGACGATTATGGTGTCGTCCAACCCCACCGTTATCGAACGCAGCACAATTTTCAGCGGCATCCGGTTTATGTGGCGCGACGGCGACCACTACATCGCCATGATTATTTTCAGCGCCAGTATTATGCTGCCGTGGCTGAAGATTATCGCCATGGGCGTGCTGCTGTATGCGGCGAAGTTCGGCATGAAAATAGCGCCGCAGAAGCTTTCCAAGCTGTATTTGATTACGGAATCCATCGGGCGCTGGTCGATGATCGATATTTTCGTCATCATCATGCTGATGTCCACTTTCCGCACGCATCTGGCGCGGGTGGTGCCCGGGCCGGCGGCGCTGTATTTCTGCCTGGTGGTGCTGCTCACCATGCTGTCGGCACATTTTTTCGACCCGCGCCTGCTGTGGGACAAGGCTACCCAGCGCAACAAGAAGGCTACCTGAAACCATTAAGGCTGCCCGAACCGTTTTCAGGTAGCCCCAACGCAGCATAGGCTACCTGAAACCTTTTTCATAAACGCAAAATCACACAATGAATAAACATTCTTCCGCACGCGAACCACAGGCAAAAATCCGCCGCAACCGCAGTTTTTCCTTTATGGTTTGGCTGATTCCGCTCATTGCCCTCTTTACCGGCGGCTGGCTGCTGTTCGACCACATCCGCAACACCGGCCCGGAAATCACGCTGTATATGGCCAATGCCGAGGGCATCGAAGTGAACAACACCGTGATCAAGGTGCTCGATGTGGAAGTGGGCCGCGTTACCGCCATCCACCTGCGCCCCGGCCAGGAAGGCGTGGCGCTCACCGCCCAGCTTTCCGGCGAAGCGAAAGACATGATCCGCAAAGACAGCCAGTTTTGGATGGTGAAGCCGCGCGTGGATCAAAGCGGCATCACCGGCTTGAGCACGCTCGTGTCCGGCTCGTATATCGCCCTGATACCCGGGAAAAGCCCGGAAGAGGCTCGCGAATTCACCGTGGCCGACGTGCCGCCCGTGTCTGCCTTCGCCCAAGGCGGCCTGCGCCTGCGCTTAAAAAGCGGCAGCGGCAAAATCCTCAGCAGCGGCAGCCCGGTGATGTACCGCGACATCGTGGTGGGCACGGTGGAGGGCGCGAAATTCGACCCCGTATCCAAAACCACCGACTACCAAATCTTCATCGGCAGCCCCAACGACAAACTCATCGGCAGCAACGTGCGCTTCTGGCTGCAAAGCGGCCTCAAAATCGAGCTTGGCGGCAGCGGTCTCAAAGTGGACACCCCTTCCCTACCCGCCCTGATTTCCGGCGCCATCGCCTTCGACGACCCGCCCGGCGGCGACAAAGGCGGCCAGGTGGCCAACAACGCCCTCTTCCCCCTCTACGACAGCCGTGCCGACGTAGACAACCAGGCCGACGCGCGCTCGCTGTATTATGTGGTTTTCTTCAAACAAAGCGTGCGCGGCCTGGCCGTCGGCGCACCCGTGGAATACAAAGGCATCCCCATCGGCACGGTAACCGACGTGCCCTATTTCAGCCGCAACGACAGCCTCAACCTGTTCGACAACGGCTGGGTTCCCGTGCGCATCCGCATCGACCCCTCCCGCCTCGAAATCAACGCCGACAGCCAAAGCAAAGAAGCCTGGGCCGACCAAATCAACCGCGCCCTCAACAAAGGCCTCAGCGCTACCCTCTCCAGCAACAACCTGCTCACCGGCTCCCTGTTTGTCGAGCTTTCCGAAGCCCCCGGCCAAAGCGTGCTCAAACCCGCCGCCAGCTATCAGGGCAATACTGTGATCGCCAGCCGCAACGGCGGCAGCCTGGGCGATTTGCAACAGCAAGTATCCACCCTGCTCGACAAATTCAACCGCCTGCCGCTGGATAAAACCGTGCGCGAACTCAACGGCAGCCTGACCGAGCTGAAAGGCACGCTCGCCCAAGCCAACCGCCTGCTCGGCCAGCCGCAAACCCAGCAGCTGCCCGGCGAGCTCAACCGCACTCTGGCCGAACTGCGCACCACCCTGCAGGGTGTATCCCCGCAATCGCCCGTGTATGGCGACGTGCAGAAAACCCTGCGCAGCATCGACCGCACCCTGCAGCAGGCCGCACCCGTGCTCAACACCCTCAAAGAGCAGCCCAACGCCCTGATTTTCAACTCTTCCGCCACCGACCCCACCCCGAAAGGAAGCCGCTGATGTCCCTGTTTGCCAAACTGTCCGCCGCCGCCACAGCCCTGCTGCTGGCCGCCTGCGCCTCTACCCCCGCCACCCAGTATTTCAGCCTGCCCGACAGCGCCTTTGTGCCGCCCGCCGGCCAAAGCAGCGGCCAAACCACCGTGCAAATCATCCTGGCCGAACCGCTCGGCCAAGGCGGCCTCGTTTACCAAACCGACGCCCACCGCCTCAACTTCGCCCGCCACCACCTGTGGTCCGCCCCGCTGGATCAAAGCCTTGCCGCCGCCTTCAGCAACCGGCTCAACCGCCACGGCAGCGCCCGCTTCGTGCCCTACGGCCGCGGCAACGATCTGCCCGTGCTCAAGATTTACATCGAGCAATTCCAAGGCAGCTTCCAAGGCCACACCCTCGTGAGCGGCTATGCCCAATGGCCAAACGGCCGCACCACCCCGTTCAACATCCAAACCCCGCAGCAAGGCGACGGCTACCCCGCCATGGTGGAATCCCTGTCCCAAGGCCTCAACCGCGCCGCCGACACCGTGGGCGGCCAATAAATACCCGCTGCAGGCATCAAAAAAGGCTACCTGAAAAATTTCAGGTAGCCTTTTTGTCTGTAGGGTAGCGGTATAGATGGCTGACAGCCTATCGCTATCATGGATTATAGTGAATTATAGTGAATTAAATTTAAACCAGTACAGCGTTGGCTCGCCTTGCCGTAACGTGTGTACTGTCTGCAGCTCGCCCGCCTTGTCCTGATTTTTGTTAATCCACTATAAAAATGAGACAAGGCAGCAACGCCCGCCGTGTACGGGTAGTACATAAGGGCGTTGGCAACGCCGTATCATTGCAATTTTAATCCACTATACCGCCTGCCAGAAGCGAATAGTTGTTTCAGCCGCACATTTGTGTTTTCAGGTAGCCTGTCCTCATTTCTTGGCAAAGCCGCGCGCCTGCAGGAAAGGCAGGATATGCGGGCGCAGGGGTTGGGCCAGGGTGCGGGCGATTTGGCCGCGCCAGTCCAAATCCAGCCCGCTGCGCGCCTGATAGTAGGCCGCCAGTTCGCGGTTGTAGGCATCGAGGGTGTTGCTGCCGCATTCGCGGTAGCGGTTTTCGCTCACGATGGCCTCAAGCGGCAGGCGCGGGCGGTAGAGCGGATTTTGCGCGGGGTGGCCGAGGCAGAGGCCGAACAGCGGCACGGCGGTATCGGGCAGGCCGAGGGCTTCGGCGGCAGCGGCGATATCGTTGCGCAGGGAGCCGATGTACACGCCGCCCAAGCCGAGCGATTCGGCAGCCAGCAAAACGTTTTGCGCGGTGATACCGGCATCCACGGCGCCCAGCAGCAGGGCTTCGGTATAGTCGGTTTGGACATCGGGCACGAGGCGGCGGTGTTTGGTGTAGTCGATGCAGAACACGAGGAATTCCGGCGCGAGGCGGACGTATTCCTGTTGGGCGGCAATCTGATACAGCCGCTCGCGCACGGCGGGGTCGGTAACGCGGATGATATGGATGCACTGCATGAAGCTGGACGAAGAGGCAGCGCGGCCGGCCTCGAGCACGGCGGCGAGCTGCTCCGGCGCAACGGGCTCGGCAGTGAATTTGCGGATGGAGCGGTGGGCCAGCGCGGTGGCCAGCACGGGTTGGGAGTTGGGTTGGGCGGGCATGGGAATCCTGTATTAACGGTGGTAAGGCTACCTGAAAATTGAAATCGTGGGATGATCAGGCTGCTTAGCGGCTGTTGGGTATGAACGTTTGTGGCAAAAGTTTTCAGGTAGCCTGTTGAGCATAAGGCTACCTGAAAACCATCGTGCCGGATACAAAGCGCAAGCGGCCAACTGAAGCTGTGTTTACTCGGCAGCTTTCTTATTGCCGTCCACCACCACGGTAAGCTTGCCGGTGGTGGGATGGATTACCAAGCCGTGTACGGCAATGTGCTCGGGCATCAGCGGGTGTTGTTTGATGAGGCTCACCGTGTGGCGCACGCTCTCGTCGGCATTATCGAAGCCGGTGAGCCAGCCGTCCAAGTCGATGCCGGCATGGCGCAGGGTGTTGATATTGGCTTCGGAAATACCGGCGGCGCGGGCTTTGTTGAGCAGGCGGTCGGGGGAGAAGCCGCACATGCCGCAATCGTGGTGTGCCACTACCATGATTTCTTCCACATGCAAATCGAATACGCCCACTAGAAGGCTGCGCATGACCGAACCCCACGGGTGCAGCACCACCGCGCCGGCATTGCGGATCACTTTGGCATCGCCGTTTTTCAAACCCAAGGCGGCATATAGCAACTCAAGAATGCGCGTATCCATGCAAGACAGGATGGCCAGTTTCTTTTCAGGATATTTATCGCTGAAAAATTCCACGTATTTGCCGCTTTCAACGAAGCGCTTGTTGTGTTCGACTATTTCATTGAGTAGGTTCATGAACGTTTCCTTCATGGTTGGGGATTGGGGCGCAAACGAATGCGGAAATAAACCATGCCCATTATATACCAGCGGGGCAAATCATTTCTGCACGGCCGAAACACTTCGCACCGGCCCAGCCTGCCGCATTCGATCCGCCCGCCGCATTCCAGAGAATTAACAAAAACCGGTACAGCATTGGCTCGCCTTGCCGCAACGTGTGTACTGTCTGCGGCTCGCCGCCTTGTCCTGATTTTTGTTAATCCACTATCAAATGCCGGTTTCCAATTTTTCAGGCAGCCTCTAGCGCAAATACGCCCCGCTCTGCGCATCCACAATCCGGCTCGGCCGCTTCGAGCCGCCGCAGCGGCCGTTGACCACATACGCATCCCGCCCGAAACAGCGCCGTACTTCGCGCTGATGCCGCAAAGCCCGCCGCCCGCTGCGGTTGCACGAAGTGGACACCAGCGGCGTGCCCAGCAGCGCGCACAAGCGCCGCGCCCCGTCATGCGCCGGCACGCGCACCGCCAGCTTTTCCCGCCCGCACCCGCGCAACAGCGACGGCACGCTATCGGCTGCCGCAAATAAAAACGTAACCGCCGCCGGCCAAGTGCTTTGCGCCAGCCTGCGTTGGTTTTCAGGTAGCCTTTGCAGCAAGGGCTCAAGCTGTTTCAAATGACTGCCGATAACAATCAAACCTTTATGCTGCGGCCGCTTTTTCAGCCGCATCAGCCGATGCAAGGCACGGCGGTGCGTGGGCAGACAGCCCAAGCCGTAGCTGGATTCCGTGGGATAGGCTACCAAGCCGCCGCGGCGCAGGTGCGCGCGCAGCCCTCGGGCGGCAGCGGCGGAAAGGATTCGTGGGCACATGGTGTTTGCAGACTGTTTGCGTGGAAGGGAAGGGCTGTATTGTAATCCGAAACCGACAGGCTGTTTATAGTGGATTAAATTTAAATCAGGACAAGGCGGCGAGCCGCAGACAGTACAAATAGTACGGCAAGGCGAGCCAACGCTGTACTGGTTTAAATTTAATTCACTATACCGTTGCCATGCCGTTCAGGCCTGCCGCAACCCGCCTTCCTGCGGAGGCCTGGTTTGAATTTGTTGGGAGTTTGCCGCTGCGTTTTCAGGCGGCCTTTTTGCCGGTATCCGCATTCCAGTCGGGATGCCACCTTGCATACAGGCAAACCCGCACGGAAGAAACCCGGCCTTCGGCGATAAGTGGCCGCCGCACGGGGCTTGCAGTATAATTTGCTTCCTTATCCATCCGAGCAAACGGCTTGCCGCCCGCAGCATGTCCGGCCGTTTTCCGCAAGCCGTCCCCTTCCGTTTTCGCCAACCGGTTTATCCAGATGACGACTCCCACCCCCATCTCCCCGCCCTCCGTTTCCGACGATTACGCACAGCAGCAGGAAATCACGCGCCTGTGCATCCATGCCGCGCTGTTGCTGCTGCAATACGGCGCGGAAAGCACGCTGATCGACCAAATCGCCGTGCGGCTGGGCCGTGCGCTGGGCATGGACAGCGTGGAATGCGCGCTCACGCCGAATGCGATTGTGATCACCACGCGCCGCGGCAATCAGTGCATCACCACCACGCGCAAGAATTTCGACAAAGGCATCAATATGTCGGTGATCACGGCGGTGCAGCATATTGTGCTGGATGCGGAAGACGGGCTGTATAGTGTTCAGGAAGTGCGCGAGCGGCTGGATGCGGTGAAGGCGGAAAAATACAACCGATATTTTGTGGTGTTCATGGTGGGGCTCTCTTGCGCGAGCTTTGCCCACCTTTCGGGCGGCGACCCGCTGATTTGCTTCATCACGTTTATTGCTTCGGCCTGCGGCATGTGGGTGCGCCAGGCGCTGTCGGCACGGCACTACAATCCGGCGGTGGTGTTTGCGGTAACCGCGTTTGTGGCTTCGATGGTGTCGGGCACGGCGCTGAAGTTCGGCTGGGGCGCACACCCGGAAATCGCCACGGCGGCCAGCGTGTTGCTCTTGGTGCCCGGGGTGCCGCTGATTAACTCGCTGGCCGATATGCTCAAAGGCCATGTGAACATGGGCATGAGCCGCTGGGCAGTGGCCACGCTGCTCACCTTCAGCACCTGTTTGGGCATTGTGTTGGCCTTGAGCCTGTTGAATGTTTCCGCTTGGGATTAAGCCATGCTGCTGAATTTGCTGGACGATATGTTTTTCGCCGCCATCCCCGCCGTGGGTTTTGCGATTTTGTTTAATGTGCCGCGCAATGCGTTGAAATACTGCGCTTATCTGGGCGCGCTGGGGCACGGCTCGCGCACGCTCATGATGCAGTTCGGCCTGTCGCAGGGCCTGGCCACGCTGTGTGCGGCTTCGCTGGTGGGCTTTATCGGCGTGTATTTGTCGCAACGCTACCGGGCGCACCCGAAAGTATTTACCGTGGCCGCCATCATTCCGATGATTCCGGGCGTGTATGTTTATAAAGCGATGATTGCGCTTGTGCAAATGAACCATAAGGGCTTCTCCGAGCAGCTTTTGGGGCAGGCGGTGGATTATTTTGTGAAATCCGGCTTCGTTATCGGCGCACTGGCCTTCGGGCTGGCGCTGCCGGGGCTGCTGTTCTACCGCCAGCGGCCGGTGGTGTAGCAGCCATACCGTTTTGTGCGAGACTGAAGCCATAATTCTTCAGCAAGCCGCTGCAATCTGCTAAACTCACCACCTCATTATTCTTTCCACTCCAATATGCACACTGATTCCCCCGCCTCTCCAGAGCCCGAGCCTGCCTCGGTGGATAAGCGTGTGTGTACGGCATATTTAAAGGCTACCTGAAAGCTGCCCACGGCGTTTTCAGGTAGCCTTTGTTTGTTGTTATTACTTGCAATCAAGGATTCACATTCATGGATTTCTCTTGGCTGGCCGACCCGGTAACCTGGCTGGGCTTCGCTACGCTGATTATTCTCGAAGTCGTGCTCGGTATCGACAACCTGGTGTTCGTGGCCATTCTGGCCGGCAAAGTGCGCCCCGCCCAGCGCGACCGCGCCCGCATCACCGGCCTGACTTTGGCTGTGCTCATCCGGCTGCTCATGCTCGCCTTTATGAGCCGCATCATGCAGCTCACTACCCCGCTGTTTGCACTGGGGCGGCTGGAAGTGGCCGGTAAGGACATCATCATGTTCGTGGGCGGCTTATTCCTGCTGTATAAGGCCACCACCGAGCTGCACGAACGGCTGGAAGGTGCCAACCACTACGCCGTTTCCGACACCGATCATCGCAAACAACATGCGCCGTTTTGGGGCGTGGTGTTGCAGATTCTCGTGCTCGACGCCGTGTTTTCCATTGATGCCGTGGTAACCGCCGTGGCCGTGGTGCAACACATCCAAATCGCCATGGCCGCCGTGGTTGTGGCGATGGCGCTGATGAT
This sequence comes from Eikenella corrodens, assembly GCF_003990355.1. NCBI lineage: Bacteria > Pseudomonadati > Pseudomonadota > Betaproteobacteria > Neisseriales > Neisseriaceae > Eikenella > Eikenella sp. KCOM 3110. The sequence goes on from NZ_CP034670.1 coordinate 1,970,754, forward strand.
TTGGGCGAGCAAACCGCTCACTGAATTTGTCAACCGCCATCCCACCGTGGTGATGCTCTGCCTCGGCTTCCTCTTGATGATCGGCTTCAGCCTGATTGCCGAAGCCTTCCACGTAGTCATCCCCAAAGGCTACCTGTATGCCGCCATCGGCTTCTCCGTGCTGATTGAAGTGTTCAACCAAATCTCCCAGCGCAATACCGACAAAAACGCCTACGGCAGCCGCTCTTGGCGCCGCCGTACCGCCGAAAACGTGCTCGGCATGATGGGCATCCGCGAAACCATGCTGGCCAAAGCCGGCGAAGAAAACCACGATGCCGGCCACTTTGAAGAAAACGAAAAATCCATGATCCGCAGCGTGCTCACCCTAGCCGAGCGCCCCCTGCCCGGCATCATGGTGCCCCGCCGCGACATCGAACGGCTCGATATTTCCCAAAGCCGCGAGCAGCAATATGCCCAGCTGCAAAACTCCCCGTATTCCCGCCTCCTCGTGGTGGGCAAGGCTGGTGCCGACGAGCCTTTGGGCTACATCAACAAAAAAGACCTGCTCAACCAGCTTCTGGCCGGGCAAGAGCCCGATATCCAGGCCGCCCTGTGCCAGCCGCTCATCCTGCCCGACAGCACCAACACCCTTTCCGCCATCGAGCAGTTCCGCCAAAGCGGCGCCGACTACGCCCTCGTGGTGGACGAATTCGGCGCCGTGCAGGGCATGGTTACCACCAAAGACCTGCTCTCCGCCATTGCCGGCGAATTCCCCGAAGCCTACGAGCGCAAAGAGCCCAACGCCCAGCCCGGCGAACACAGCACCGACAGCAGCGACAGCCTGCTGGTGGACGGCAGCCACGAATACGCCGAGCTCGCCCCCCAACTCGGCCTGCCGCCGCCCGAAGAAGATGCCGACTACCACACCGTGGCCGGCCTGATGATCGAAGAGCTGAAAACCCTGCCCGAAGTGGGCGATATTCTCGACTACCACGGCTGGCGTTTCACCGTGGCCGCCAAAGCCGGCCAGCGCATCGAACAAATCCGCATCAGCCGCCTGCCGGAATAAGCGCAGGGTTTCAGGTAGCCTTTGCAGCAATAGACCTATTGCGAAAGTATCCTGAAGATTTATAATTCCCAAATGAAATACGAAAACCTCATCCAAAGAAGCGACAGGGAATTCAAACGGCTCACAGGTGTAACGCCCGTCCTTTTTCACGAAATGCTGCAAGTCACCACAGAAGCAGAAAGCCGGAAGGTCAAGTCGGGCAGGCCGCATACGCTCGGTTTGGCAGACCAACTGCTGCTTACCCTAAGCTATCTGCGCCATTACCATACCCAACTCGAATTGGCCGCCATCTATGGCCTTTCCGAAAGTAATGTCTGCCGCACCATCCGTAAAACCGAGGACGCCCTCATCCGTTGCAAACGCTTCTCCCTGCCAAAGCACAAGAATCCGGGCGACCAAACGGTCATCATTGACGTTACCGAAAGCCCGATTGAACGTCCCAAAAAAACAGCGGCAGTATTACAGCGGCAAGAAAAGGCGGCACACGGTTAAAATCCGGGTCATATACGGCAGGGAAACGGAAAAAATCATCAGCATCCGGACGGGGATGGGTGCCCGGCATGACATGCGTTTAGCCAAGAGGCACCTTGCAGAGCTTTATCCCTACAAAATAGTCATTGCGGATAAGGGTTATCAAGGATTGGCCAAAACCGGATTACAGACCCCGAAAAAGAAATCCAAACGTCATCCGCCGGACAAACAGGATAAAGAGGCGAACAGGCGGTTAGGCAAACTCAGAACCGTCATCGAGCACATCAACAGGAAACTGAAGATATTCAAAATATTGTCGCTGCCTTACCGCAACAGGCGGAAACGGTTCGGGTTAAGGGCAAATCTGATTGCAGGACTGGTTAATGCGATGGGATGAATATTTTCGCAAGAGGTCTAATACAAAAAGGCTACCTGAAAAATACGGCGGCCTATTTTGGCTTTGCGGCAACCTGTCTTCCTGCAAAGCCCTCGTTTGAATTTTGCTGAGGCTGTGCTTTCAGGTCGCCTCAAAGCGATGGGTTGGCGTGGATGTGCCAGCCTTTTGTTTTATCTGCCTTCCTTAATTTTCAGGTAGCCTTCGGTAACGTTCAGGCTACCTGAAACCTCTCTGCCCCAACTTGCCCGGCACTCCCGTTGTCCATTAAAATAACGTGCTTCCGGCAGGCAGCACTGCCCGCGCCGAAGCACGTTTTGCCCCGCTTTAAAAGCCGCGAAACGTGTTTTTTTATCCCCCGCATCCGGACACCAATCATGACCACTCCCGCCCTTCTCGTTCTCGCTGACGGCAGCGTATTTCACGGCACATCAATCGGTTACGAAGGTTCGACTTCCGGCGAAGTCGTGTTCAACACTTCCATGACCGGCTATCAGGAAATCCTGACCGACCCGTCCTACTGCAAACAAATCGTCACCCTCACCTACCCCCACATCGGCAACACCGGCACCAACGCCGAAGATGAAGAAAGCCGCAGCGTTTATGCCGCAGGCTTGATTATCCGCGACCTGCCTTTGCTGCACAGCAACTTCCGCGCCTCCGAAAGCCTGCACGACTATCTGGTGCGCAACAAAACCGTTGCCATCGCCGACATCGACACCCGCCGCCTGACCACGCTGCTGCGTGAAAAAGGCGCACAAGGCGGCGCGATTCTGACCGGCGCGGACGCCACGGTTGAAAAAGCGCAAGAACTCATCACCGCGTTCGGCAGCATGGTCGGCAAAGACTTGGCAAAAGAAGTTTCCTGCACAGAAGCCTACGAATGGACCGAAGGCGAATGGGCGCTGGGCAAAGGTTTCGTTACCCCTGCCGAACAACCGTTCCACGTCGTCGCCTACGATTTCGGCGTGAAAACCAACATCCTGCGTATGCTCGCCTCACGCGGCTGCCGCCTGACCGTCGTCCCCGCCCAAACCAGCGCGGAAGACGTGTTGGCACTCAACCCCGACGGCGTGTTCCTCTCCAACGGCCCCGGCGACCCCGAACCTTGCACCTACGCCATCGAAGCCGTGCAAAAACTGATGGCAAGCGGCAAACCCATCTTCGGCATCTGCTTGGGACACCAGCTCATCAGCCTCGCCATCGGTGCAAAAACCCTGAAAATGCACTTCAGCCACCACGGCGCGAACCACCCCGTACAAGACTTGGACAGCGGCAAAGTCGTCATCACCAGCCAAAACCACGGCTTCGCCGTCGATGCAGACACCCTGCCCGCCAACGCAAGGATTACCCACAAATCCTTGTTCGACAACACTTTGCAAGGCATCGAACTGACCGACAAACCCGTGTTCTGCTTCCAAGGTCACCCCGAAGCCAGCCCCGGCCCGCAGGATGTCGGCTATCTGTTTGACAAATTCATTGACAATATGAAAGCGGCGAATCGGGCTTAACTGATTCTTTCTGTTTCAAAAGGCCTTTATCGTACAGCGAAGGCTACCTAAAATTTTAAAGGCTACCTGAAACCATTTTTCGGTTTTCAGGTAGCCTTTTTGCCATTGTTGTTACGGCGCTTAACCGGAAACCCCGTACGCCAGTTTTCCCACCTCCATATGCGCCACTTCCTGCGCGAGGACTTCGCTGTCTTCCGGATCGTGGGTGATGAGCAGCATGGGGATGTCCAGCTCCTGCTGCAAATCCAGCAGCCATTGCCGCATACGGCTGCGCAGGCCGATATCGAGGGCGGAGAAGGGTTCGTCTAAGAGCAGCCAGCGCGGGCTGGCGATGCAGGCGCGGGCGAGGGCGGTGCGCTGGCGCTGGCCGCCGGAGATTTGGTGCGGATAGTGTGCGGCCAGGGAAGCGAGCTGCATTTTTTCCAGCCAAAATTCGGCCAGCTGCGCGGCCTGTTTTTGCGGCGGAGTGCGCCAGCCGTGGCGCAGGCCGAAGGCGATGTTTTGCGCCACGGTCAGGTGCGGGAACAGGGCGTAATCCTGAAACAGCAGCCCGGCCTGCCGCTGTTGCGGCGGCAGCCACAGCCGCTTTTCGGTGTCGCCGTAGCATGTGCCGCCAATGCGCACATGCCCGGCTTGCGGGCGCAACAGCCCAGCCAGCAGCTGCAAAGTGAGGCTTTTGCCCGAGCCGGATTCGCCCACGATAGCCAGCCGTTTGGCTTGGCTTTGGCAGCGACAATCCAGCTCAAAAATCTGCCCGCCGCCGGTAAACCGCGTGTGAAAGGCAAAATCGAAAACCGGTGTGCCGCTCATGCTTTATCCTTTGCTTTGGCCAGATGGTTCACGCTCCACAACACGGCCACACACACCGCCGAAATCAGGATTACCAGCTTGGTGGCCAGCGCGTCGTCGCCGGCCTGCACGGCTTCATATACGGCGATGGAGAGGGTTTGCGTTTGGTTGGGGATGCTGCCGGCAATCATCAGCGTGGCGCCGAATTCGCCCAGCGCGCGGGCAAAGGCCAGAAGCAGGCCGGCCAGGATGCCGCGCCAAGCCAAGGGCAGCGTAACCCGCAAAAACACCGCCCATTCGCCCAAACCGAGCACCCGTGCCGCCTGTTCCAGCTGCGGATTAACCTCTTCAAACGCCGCCCGCGCCGGCTTGCACACCAGCGGGAAGGTAACCGCCGTGGCCGCCAACACCGCGCCCTGCCAAGTAAAAATCAGGCTGATGCCGAAATACTCCTGCAATAGCTGCCCGAGCACGCCGTTGCGCCCGAACAATACCAACAGGTAGTAGCCCATTACGGTGGGCGGCATCACCATCGGCAGCGTGAGCAACACATCCAGCAGGTTGCGCCCGGGAAAGCGGCAGCGCGCCAGCAGCCAGCCCACGGCCACGCCCAGCACGAGGTTCAGCCCGCTCGCCCAAAAGGAGACTTTCAGCGAGAGCAGCAGCGCGGGCAATACGTCTTGAAACACACGGATTCCTTTGAAATAGCGTAATAATGGGTAGGGAAGGGAGCGATTGCTTGAGCTTGCACGATATGGTTTGCGCAGCCATCGCAATTTGGATTTACCGCTAGCCGTTTTTCAGTTGGCAGCGTAGGTTTGGCAATCATCAGAGGCTACCTGAAACTTGGCGGGGCGGATTTTATAGCGGATTAAAAAAAGAAGGTTATTGCGTTGGCTCTCCTTGTCGTACTAGCTGTACTGTTTGCGGCTCGCCGCCTTGCCCTCTCCTTATTTTAATCCACTATATGCCCGCCCGCTGTCATGCCAAAGGCTACCTGAAAGCGTTATTTCACTTTTCAGGTAGCCTCTTTTCCTACCATTCCGGCTTAGCGTCTGGCCGGGTTAAAACCGTATTTCTGCAAAATGCGGCTGCCTTCGCGCGAGCGGATGAAGTCTAAGTAGCGTGTGGCTTCGGCAGCATCTTTGCTGGAAGCAGTTACGGCAATGGCGTAGGAAACCGGTTTTTCCAGCGGCACGGCGCGCACGATGCGCACGCGGTCGCGGATCAGCATGGCATCGGTGCGGTACACAAAGCCAGCACCCACTTCGCCGCGCGATACATAATCCAGCGCCTGGCGCACGTTTTGGGTGGAAATCATTTTGCCTTCCACCGTCTGCCACAGGCCGGCTTTTTCCAGCGCGGCCTTGGTGTAGCGGCCGGCCGGCACGCTGGCGGGGTTGCCCACGGCCACGCGCCGCACCTGCGGTTTGCCCAAATCTTGCAGGGTGTTCACGCGCACATTGGTGGTTTTCGGCTGAATCAGCACCAAGTCGTTCATGGCGAAAGTGCGGCGGCTGGCGGGAGCGATAACCTTGGCTTCGGCAGCCTTATCCATGGTTTCCTGGTCGGCAGTGGCCAGCACGTCCACCGGCGCACCTTGCACCAGCTGTTGCAGCAGCACGCCGGAAGCGGCGGTGTTCAAACGGATTTGCGTATCGGGGTGGGCACGGCCATAGGCAGTGTTGATTTCCTGGAACGCCTCTTTCAGGCTGGCGGCGGCGGAAACGGTAATTTCTTTGGCAGAGGCCGACAGGGCGGCACAAGCCAGGGCAAGCATGAGGGCGGTTTGGCTGAAACGGCGCATGTATCTTCTCCTTTAGGTGGTGTAAATGGTAGCCTCTATCACAAAGAGGAGGTTTAAATCGCGCGAAATTCTAGCAACGGCCTTTTGGCAGGCAATAGTTATTCCGATATAGGCCGAAAGAACTATATCGTGGATTAACAAAAATCAGGACCAGGCGGCGAGCCGCAGACAGTACACACGTTACGGCAAGGCGAGCTAACGCCGTACCGGTTTTTGTTAATCCACTATATAACAAGCCGTTCTTCCCACCAAGACATAGGCGCAAAGGCAAACAGGCGCAGCCTAAGAAGGCTGCCCTGAAAACGGCCGGAACAGACAAACCGCCCTCCCTGCAAACTTTCAGGCAGCCTCCCCTACCCTATATAACCCACCCGCATTTGCAAACAACCAACCGTTCTTTCTGTTTTCCCGCCGCCTTGTTTATAGTGCGGGCTACCTGAAACCCGAATCCACGAATCCCATGCGTTTATTGAAAACCCCCAGCGTACTTCCCGGCTTCAACCTGAGCCTGGGCATTACCGTATTGTGCCTTTCGCTTTTGGTGGTGCTGCCCTTTGCCATGATGGCGGTGAAAACCGCGCAGATGGGGTGGGCGGCGTTTTGGCACACGGTGTCCGAGCCGCGCGTGCTCGCTTCGGTGTGGCTGAGTTTGCGCATGTCGTTCTTCGCCATGCTCACCAACATCGTGTTCGGCACGCTGGTGGCCTGGGTGCTGGTGCGCTATGAGTTTCCGGGGCGGCATTTGGCCAACGCGCTGGTAGACCTGCCCTTCGCGCTGCCCACGGCGGTTACCGGCATTGCGCTGGCCACGCTGTACGCGCCCAACGGCTGGATCGGGCGCTGGTTTGCCAAAATGGATATTCAGGTAGCCTTCACGCCCAAGGGGATTTGGATTGCGCTGGTGTTTGTGAGCCTGCCGTTTATCGTGCGCGCGGTGCAGCCGGTGCTGGAAGAATTGTCGGGCGAATACGAAGAGGCGGCGGCCTCGCTGGGCGCGGGGCGGCTCACCACCTTCCGCCGCGTCATCCTGCCGGAAATCGCGCCCGCGCTGCTCACCGGGGCGGGCATGATGTTTGCCCGCGCCACGGGCGAATTCGGATCGGTGATTTTCATTGCAAGCAATATCCCGATGGAATCGGAAATCCTGCCGCTCATCATCACCGGCAAGCTGGAGCAATACGATGTGCAGGGCGCATCGGCCGTGGCGCTGTTTATGCTGCTGATTTCCTTCTTCATCCTGTTTGCGCTCAATATCGGCCAGTGGGCGCTGGGCAAACGCGGGGGTGCGAAAGCATGAAAACCAATCCGAACATCACCGAGCCCAGATGGCTGCAATGGCTGCTTATCGGCACCGCGCTGGCTTTTCTGCTGCTGATGCTGGTCATCCCGCTCGCGGCGGTGTTTTACGAAGCCCTGCGCGAGGGCTGGCAAACCTATCTGGAATCGCTCACCAACCCCGAAGCCCGCGCCGCCATCCGCCTCACGCTGATTGCCGCCGCCATCGTGGTGCCCGCCAACGCGGTACTCGGCATCGCCATGGCTTGGCTGCTCACCCGTTTCGACTTTCGCGGCAAGCAGCTGTTCACCACCCTGCTCGACCTGCCCTTTTCCGTGTCGCCCGTGGTGGCCGGGCTGATGTTTGTGATGCTGTTCGGCGCGCACACCGCCTTGGGCGGCTGGCTGGAGGCGCGGGGCGTGCAGATTATCTTCGCCATTTCCGGCATCATCCTCGCCACCCTGTTCGTCACTTTCCCCTTCGTAGCCCGCGAGCTCATCCCGCTGATGCAGGCACAGGGCGAAAGCGAAGAGCAAGCCGCACTGATTTTGGGCGCGAACGGTTGGCAGATGTTTTGGCGCATCACCCTGCCCAACATCAAATGGGCGCTGCTCTACGGCCTCATCCTCACCAATGCCCGCGCCATGGGCGAATTCGGCGCGGTGAGCGTGGTGTCCGGCCACATCCGCGGCGAAACCAACACCATCCCGCTTTTGGTGGAAATCCTTTACAACGAATACCGCTTCACCGCCGCCTTCGCCCTCTCCAGCCTCTTGGCCGTGCTCGCCATCGCCACGCTGGCGCTGCAAGGCATCCTCACCCGCATCCAAAACCGCAAACTGGCCGCCGCCGCAAGGAGCAAGCAATGAGCATCACCATCCAAAACATCAATAAACACTTCGGCAGCTTCCACGCCCTGCAAAACATCCGCCTCGAAGTGCCCACCGGCAAGCTCGTCTCCCTGCTGGGCCCCTCCGGCTGCGGCAAAACCACCCTGCTGCGAATCATCGCCGGGCTGGAAAACGCCGACAGCGGGCAAATCCTGTTCGACGGCCAAGACGTAACCCGCCAGCATGTGCGCGAGCGCAAAGTCGGCTTCGTCTTCCAACACTACGCCCTCTTCCGCCACATGAACGTGGCCGACAACATCGCCTTCGGCCTCACCGTACTGCCCCGCGCCCAACGCCCGTCCAAAGCCCGAATCCGCGAAAAAGTGACCGGCCTGCTCAAGCTCGTGCAGCTCGAACACCTCGCCAAATCCTATCCCCACCAAATCTCCGGCGGCCAGCGCCAGCGCATCGCACTCGCCCGCGCCTTGGCCGTAGGGCCCAAACTGCTGCTGCTCGACGAGCCCTTCGGCGCGCTGGATGCCAAAGTGCGCAAAGAGCTGCGCACCTGGCTGCGCCGGCTGCACCACGAGCTCGGCATCACCAGCATCCTCGTTACCCACGACCAAGAAGAAGCCCTGGAAATTTCCGACCAAATCGTCGTCATGAACCACGGCCGCATCGAACAATCCGGCAGCGCCGACACCCTCTACAGGCTACCTGAAAACGCCTTCGTAACCGAATTCCTCGGCGAAACCGACTCCTTCGAAGGCCGCATCGAACGCGGGCAGTGGCACTACCGGGGCTACGCCTGGCCGCTGCCGCCGGGCAAACGCTGGCAGGAACAGAGCGCCCTAGGCTACATCCGCCCGCACGAATGGCAGATTGACCCCGAACGCCCCATGCTCCGCGCCGCCATCGAAAGCCTGCACCACACCGGCGCCCTCACCCGCCTCACCCTGCGCGAACAAGCCCCCAACGGCCAAACCCTGCAAGCCAGCTTCGCCGCCACCGAAGCCGACCGCCTCGGCCTCGCCCCCGGCCAAATCCTGCCGCTCGCCCCCCAGCAGGTGTACGTGTTCAGCCACAGCGATTTGATCGAATACGCCATTTAGCCCAGGCAAAACCGAATGGCAAAGGCTACCTGAAAACATCGGCTTCAATGAAGCCAAAACCTTTCAGGTAGCCTTTTCCGCTATATAGTGGATTAACAAAAATCAGGACAAGGCGAGACAACGCTATACTGGTTTTTGTTAATTCACTATATAGGCGGCAGGGTGTGGCGCACCCAGCATCTCAAGCCCTGCCCATGCTTCAAAGGCTACCTAAAAACAGGTTTCAGGTAGCCTTTATCCTTTACTCCGCCAGCCAAGCCGCCAAGCCGGTCAGGCTGTCGAGCATGGCCAGGTGCGGGGCGGTTTGCAGTTGGTCGGGGGTGTGGGCGCCGGTGGTGAGGGCGATGGCGGGGCTTCGGGCGTTGTGCGCCATGTGCAAATCGTGGGTGGTGTCGCCGATTACCAGGGCTTCGGCCGGATGCACGCCCAATTCGTCGCAGATGGAGAGCACCATTTCCGGCTGGGGCTTGGAGGCGCATTCGTCGACGGTGCGGGTGGCGAGAAAGAGGCTGCGCGTGCCGGTTTCGTCCAGGGCGGCATCGAGCCCGCGCCGGCCTTTGCCGGTGGCCACGGCGAGCCAGTAGTGCTGTTGCAGCCGCTGCAGTGTATTGCCCGTGTCGGGGAATAAAACGGTTTGCTCGCGGCGGTGGTGGAATTCGTGCTGATAGGCGCAGATGGCGGCTTCAGTTTGCTGTTGGTCCAGCTGCGGGCACAGGCGGCGCAGGGCTTCGCGCAGGCTCAGACCGATGGTGGCGCGGATGTCGGCCTCGGCGGGCGGCGGCCAGCCGAAGCGGCAAAAAGAGTTTTGCACGCCCTGCACGATTTGGGCGGTGGAATCGGCCAAGGTGCCGTCCCAATCGAAAATCAATACGCGGTAGGGTTTCATAGGGATTCCTTGATGTGTTGGGTTTGGGCTACCTGAATTTTCAGGTATAGCTAAAATTCTTATTTTTTCCTACTGCGTTGGCTCGCCTGGCATGAAGAAATAATTATAGTGGATTAAATTTAAATCAGGACAAGGCGGCGAGCCGCAGACAGTACAAATAGTACGGCAAGGCGAGACAACGCTGTACTGGTTTAAATTTAATCCACTATATTTCAGCTATCCGCCTCACTTGAAGCTGCGCCCTGCGCCGTGCAGCAAGGCGTTAATCATGATTTCATCGGCTTCCGCCTCGGCTTGGCGGCATACCGTTTCCTGCCGGATGATTTCCTCCAAATCGGCACGGCCGCTCTCTGCGGGCTGGGTGATCACCTGCTTGGGGCGCTCCAAAGAAAAGCCTTCCGGCAGAATCACTTTGAATTTGGGTTGTTGATCGTTTTGCTGCATATCTTTCCTTTTTGGCTAAATGGCAAACAGGCTACCTGAAAAACGAAGCCGGAATCATGGGCACACTTTTTTCAGGTAGCCCCTTCCGAACACCGACACCGGCTAAAGCTGCGATCCATAGAGGCTCAGGGCGCTTCGCAGCTGCTGCTGCACATTCCGATGCCCGCCGTGCATAACGTGGCTGTATGGAACCAACACCTGCTTCTTGCTCTCGGCATGGCGGCAATCATACGGCGCATACCGGCTGTCTCCCCGCAAACACAAAGCTGCAAAATCCGTGCTCCAGCCGTTGGCACGGATTGTGTGCTCCCGAACATCCTCGATATCCGCCCAGCGCACCAGCCGCTCCCTGCCCCATACGGAACGCAGCACCACGCCCTGCTGCGTCAGCACAACCGGCCGAAAGCCCGTGATGCAGCGCAGCCACACCAGCACAAACAGCCCGCCCACTGCGGCAAACAGCCCCCAAAGCACATCAACAAAAGTATCGCGTGCCGCCGAATCGCTCCAGCTCAGAAGCAAAAACGCAAACCCGAGAAAAAACGCCGCTCCCGGCAACAGCCATAGGCTGCAACGGAAAAAACTGATACGCAACTCGTATTCCATCATTCACCTCCCGCCATCAACACGCCGATTTTTCAGGTAGCCCTTGCTCCTGCCGCAAGCCCTCCAGCATCTGACGCAGCTCTTCCGGCAGCGGCGCGGTGAGCACCAGCGTTTCGCCGCTTGCCGGGTGTTCGAGCTCCAAGCGGTGGGCGTGCAGGAACATGCGTTTGAGGCCGAGCTTTTTCAGGCGGCGGTTGGCGGTGTAGTCGCCGTAGCGTTCGTCGCCGGCAATCGGGCAGTTTTGCGACTGCATGTGCACGCGGATTTGGTGGGTGCGGCCGGTACGCAGCGTGGCTTCCATCAGGCTCAGGGCGGAAAGCCCCACTCCATGCAGCGGCGCGCCTCCGAAGCTTTCCAGCACGCGGAACAGCGTGTGCGCGCTCTGCCCTTCTTCGCTCACGCGCACCATTTTCTCGCCTGCCGCGCCGGTGTATTTGAACAGCGGCAGCTTTACCTGCCGCACATCCTGCGGCCACACACCCACGCCCAGTGCCAAATATACTTTTTTCGGCTTGTCATTGCGCCAGGCTTCGTGCAGCTTCACCAATGCGCCGCGCTTTTTGGCCACCACCAATAATCCGCTGGTATCTTTGTCCAGCCGGTGCACCAATTCCAAATAACGCGCCTGCGGCCGGGCGCGGCGCAGCTGTTCGATCACGCCGAAGCTCACGCCGCTGCCGCCGTGCACGGCCACGCCGGAAGGTTTGTCCACCACCAAAAGGTGCTCGTCTTCAAACACAATGTCAAACTCGCGCGGCGGCACGGCAGCCTCGGCCGGCTCGGCTTTCTGCGCCAGCCGGATCGGCGGGATCCTCACTTCGTCGCCCGCGGCCAAGCGGCTGTCGGCAGCGGCGCGCTTTTTGTTCACACGCACTTCGCCGCCCCGGATGATGCGGTGGATATGGCTCTTGGGCACGCCTTTGAGCAGGCGGATGAGGAAGTTATCCAAACGCTGCCCGGCGGCGGCTTCGTCCACGCTCAAATAATTGACTGAATTTTTGCTAATTGCTGGCATTTTCTCTATAATCCCCTCCCTGCCGACACCGTGCCCGGGCTACCTGAAAGCCAAGCTTCAACAAAGCGAAAAACAAAGGGTGCCGCCGGGTTGGCAAGTTGATTGTTTACTGTTTATTTTATCGTAAAAAGACAATTCCGAACGGCTTTTCTCTGCCTGCCGCGCATTTTGGCGGGCAGATTGAAATAGTAATTGAGTTTACGGCTCCGGCAGCCCAAACGGCCTAAGACGCGACCAGCGTGCCGCCGCACCCGCTGCCGGGCTTAAAGAAGACCACAACACCGAATTAATAACGGATTTAAGTTAAACCAAAGCCAAGCGGCAAGCCGCAACCCAAGCAGTACGGCAAAACAAGCCAACACAGCTTTGCTTTAAAATCAATCCGCTATACTCCGCCGTAAGCGGCCGCCATCCGGCCTGCCGCGGTATTCCAAATCGGCCGCCCGTCCGGCGGCCGGCGTGGTAGCGATGCCCGCCCCGCTCTTTCACTACCTTCTTTACCGTTTTCTGCCCGCGCCCGATGCCGGCTGCCCAACCGCCACGGCGGTTTGCCGCACACCGCGCTTCAGGCCTGCACAATAACGGCTGCCGGTTTTCACTTCGTTGAATCTTTATTTTCAGGTAGCCTTCCCCAACGGCAGCAAAGCGGCCAAACTGATTACACGCTTCGGAATTGCAAACCAAACAAAAGGTTAGCAATATCATGAAACGTATGTTATTTAACGCCACCCAGGCCGAAGAGCTGCGCGTGGCGATTGTCGACGGGCAAAACCTGCTCGATCTCGACATTGAAACGCTGGGCAAAGAACAGCGCAAAGGCAATATCTACAAAGGCATCATCACCCGCATCGAGCCCTCGCTCGAGGCCTGCTTCGTGGATTACGGCACCGACCGCCACGGCTTCCTCCCCTTCAAAGAAGTTTCCCGCGCCTACTTCCAAGACTACGACGGCGGCCGCGCCCGCATCCAAGACGTATTGCAAGAAGGCATGCAGGTCATCGTGCAGGTGGAAAAAGACGAACGCGGTAACAAAGGTGCCGCGCTCACTACCTTCATCAGCCTGGCCGGCCGCTATCTCGTGCTCATGCCGAACAATCCGCGCGGTGGAGGCATTTCCCGCCGTATCGAAGGCGAAGAGCGCCAAGAGCTCAAAGCCGCCATGAGCGAGCTTGATGTGCCGCCCGGCATGAGTCTGATCGCCCGCACCGCCGGCATCGGCCGCAGCGTGGAAGAGTTGCAATGGGATTTCAACTACCTATTGCAACTGTGGCGCGCCATCGAAGAAGCCGGCAACGCCCATCAAGACCCTTATCTCCTCTTCATGGAGAGCTCCCTGCTCATCCGCGCCATCCGCGACCACTACCGTTCCGACATCGGCGAAATCCTCATCGACAACCGCGAAGTGTTCGACCAAGTGCAGGAATTCATGAGCTATGTGATGCCGCACAACGTGGGCAAGCTCAAATACTACGACGACCACATCCCGCTCTTCTCCCGCTTCCAAATCGAGCACCAAATCGAAAGCGCCTTCTCGCGCTCCGTGAGCCTGCCTTCCGGCGGCGCCATCGTGATCGACCACACCGAAGCCCTGGTTTCCGTAGACGTGAACTCCGCCCGCTCCACCCGCGGCGCCGACATCGAAGAAACCGCCTTCCAAACCAATATGGAAGCCGCCGAAGAAGTGGCCCGCCAAATGCGCCTGCGCGACTTGGGCGGCCTGATCGTGATCGACTTCATCGACATGGAAAACCCCAAGCACCAGCGCGATGTGGAAAACACCCTGCGCGACGCGCTGCGGAAAGACCGCGCCCGCGTGCAGATGGGCAAACTTTCCCGCTTCGGCCTGCTTGAGCTTTCCCGCCAACGCCTGCGCCCCTCCCTGGGCGAAAGCAGCCACGTGGCCTGCCCACGCTGCGCCGGCACCGGCGTGATTCGCGGCATCGAATCCACCGCCCTGCACGTGTTGCGCATCATCCAAGAAGAAGCGATGAAGGACAACACCGAAGAAGTGCACGCCCAAGTGCCGGTGGACGTGGCCACCTTCCTGCTCAACGAAAAACGCGCCGAGCTGTTCGGCCTGGAAGAGCGGTTGGACGTATCCATCCTGATGATTCCCAACACCCATCTGGAAAACCCGCACTACAACATCACCCGCGTGCGCCCCGACGACGTGGACGACGACGCCGAGCCCAGCTACAAACAAGTCGAAATCCCCGAAGAAGACGACAGCCAAACCTTGGAAATCGGCCGCCAAGCCAAGCCGGTGAAACCCGAGCCCGCGGTAAAAGGCATCAAACACAGCAGCCCCGCCCCCGTGGTGCAACAGCCTGCCGAACCCGGCCTGCTGGCCGGTATCGGCGCCTGGTTTGCCAAATTGTTCGGCGGCGGCGAAACCAAACCTGCCGAAGCCCCCGCAGCCAACAATGGGCGTAATGGCGGCAATCGCGGCAAAGCCCCGCAAAACCGCAACCGCCGCAACCGCAGCCAGCAGCGCGGCCAAAACCAAAACGGCAACAGCCGCCCGCCGCGCCAGCAAGCTGCCGACGATGCCGAAACCTTGGGTAACCGCGCCCCGCAACAGCTGGCTGAAAAATCCGCTGCCGAGCAGCAATCCAACCCGCGCCAACGCCGCCGCCAACGCAAAGACAGCGATGTTCAGGTAGCCTCGGCCGAAAACGACAAGCTGCAGACTGCTCGCCAAGCGGTTGATATTCCCGAACGCTTTGCTGACGAAACCGGCAGCCCTGCGGAAAACCAAGAGCGTGGCAGCGAACACGGCGATCGCGAGCGCAACAATGAGCGCGGCGAACGCAACGAACGCCGCTCCGGCCGCGACCGCCGCCAAGAAAACGGCCAACGCAACGGCAAAGGCCGTGGCCGCCAGCGCAACATCCCCTCTGCGCAGAAAATCATCCAATATCTGGATATTCCGCTGCAAGCCGAGCTGGTGAAATCCGCTGCCGACGTGGTATTGGGCCTGCACACCGAAGCACCCGCCCCCATGCTGCAGCCTGATGAGACCGACATCGACAAACCGCTGGTCATCACCATCCCCGAAGTGGTCGATGAAGCCGATGCGCCCACCTTCGTGTTTGCCGAAGAAAACACCGCCGAAGCCGTGGAAGATGCCGAAGCCGTCAACCCGGCTGCCGTTGCGGAAACGGCGCGGGAAGAAGCCGTTGTGGTGGAAACCGTGGCCGTAGAAACCTCATCCGTCGAAACCCAAGCCGCTCCGGAAGCTGCTCCTGTTGATGATTCCATCGCTGCCGCAGCCCAAGCTGTAGAAACTGCAGCGGCAGCCGTAGCACAACCCGCGCCGCAACAACAAACCGCAGCCGAACCCACAGCCGCCGACCTAGGTGGTCTAGTATTGGTGCAAACCGATCCCGCCGCGCTCACCGCCGTTCAGCCCGAGCCCGAACAGCCCAAAGGCCTGCGCCGCGCCGATGTTGCCCCCGCCGCCCCGGCCGCCGTGCCCGAACCGCAGCAACTGCAGCAAGTGGAAACCCACCACAGCTGATCTATGTTTTCAGGTAGCCTGCCCAGGCCACAAACCAACCGCCCCGAACAAATGCTTGGGGCGGTTTGTTATCGGCGATTTGAGGCTACCTGAAATCTAATCGCAAAATAGCCGAACGGATTTTGGAATAAAGTCGGCGCAAGGCGGCGAGCTGCAGGCGACACAAAAATTCGGCAAGACGAACCCATGCCGTGCCAAATTAGGTTGACTTGCCATACGGCAGGGCGGCGAGCCAACACCGCATGAAATGAAGCGCTTCAGCCATAGTAAACCAACTCATCCCCCGCCCCCTATTTTCAGGTAGCCTCCCCTCCCGCCTGAGGCCGACTGAAAACATTGCTACCCGTTTTATGGTGGATTACTCGGCTGAAACCCGCTTTCAGGTAGCCTTTTGTGCCAAATCCTTATAAAATCGGCAACTTGTTTTTTACTCATTCCGGCACGGCAGGCAAGCTGCAACCGCCCGCCATACAGCCGCACTCAAACCACTCCGAGACCACCATGACCGACTACTCCCAAACCGTAAACCTCTACGAATCCCCCTTCCCCATGCGCGGCAATCTGGCCAAGCGCGAACCGGCGTGGGTGAAGCAGTGGCAGGACGAAAAACGTTATCAGAAGCTGCGCCAAATTGCCGCCGGCCGCCCCAAATTCATCCTGCACGACGGCCCGCCCTATGCCAACGGCGACATCCACATCGGTCATGCGGTCAATAAAATCCTGAAAGACATCATCATCCGCAGCAAAACGCTGGCGGGCTTCGACGCGCCCTATGTGCCGGGCTGGGACTGCCACGGCCTGCCGATTGAAGTGATGGTGGAAAAACTGCACGGCAAGGAAATGCCGCCCAGCAAGTTCCGCGAGCTGTGCCGCCAATATGCCGCCGAGCAGATTCTGCGCCAGAAAAAAGACTTTATCCGCCTGGGCGTGATTGGCGATTGGGAAAACCCCTACCTGACCATGGACTATAAAACCGAAGCCGACACCGTGCGCACGCTGGGCGAAATTTACAAAGCAGGCTACCTGTATCGCGGCGCGAAGCCCGTGCAATTCTGCTTGGACTGCGGCTCGTCGCTGGCCGAGGCCGAAGTGGAATACAAAGACAAAACCTCTCACGCGATTGACGTGGCCTACCGCTTTCAAGACAACGCCGCACTGGCCAAGGCTTTCAGGCTGCCTGAAATCTCCGGCGACGCGTTTGCCGTGATTTGGACCACCACCCCGTGGACGCTGCCCGCTACTCAGGCAGTTTCTGCCGGCGCAGACATCGTGTACCAACTGATCGACACGCCGCGCGGCAAACTGGTGCTGGCCAAAGATTTGGCCGAAGCCGCACTGGAACGCTATGGTTTTTCAGGTAGCCCTATACTTGCCGAATGTACTGGTGCCGATTTAGAAAATATACTGGCTGAACATCCGCTTATTGATGGTCGAGATATCCCAGTAATCAACGGCGACCACGTAACTACCGAAGCCGGTACCGGTCTCGTGCACACCGCCCCCGCGCACGGTTTGGAAGACTATTTCGTCTGCAACCAATACGGCATCGAGCTCTACAACCCCGTGAACGCGCAAGGCCGCTATATCGCCGAAGTGCCGCGCTTGGCAGGCATGACCGTGTGGGAAGCCAACCAGCCGATTATCGACTGGCTGCAAGAAAACGGCCGCCTGCTCGCCCACGGCAAAATCGAACACAGCTACGCCCACTGCTGGCGGCACAAAACCCCGCTGATTTACCGCGCCACCGGCCAATGGTTTATCGGCATGGACAAAGCCGGCACAGACGGCAAAACCCTGCGCGACAAAGCCCTGAAAGCCGTGGACGACACCGAATTCTTCCCCGCCTGGGGACGTGCGCGGCTGGAAGCCATGATTGAAGGCCGCCCCGACTGGGTGGTGAGCCGCCAGCGTTTCTGGGGCACGCCGATGACCTTCTTCGCCCACAAAGAAACCGGCGAGCTGCACCCCGATTCCGCCGCGTTGTTGGAAAAAGTCGCCCTGCTCATCGAGAAAAAAGGCATCAACGCCTGGTTTGAGCTGGATAAAGCCGAGCTGCTGTCGCCCGAAGACTGCGAGCAATACGACAAACTGCCCGACACCATGGACGTGTGGTTCGATTCAGGCAGCACCCACTTCTCCGTGCTGAAACAGCGCCCCGAGCTCGCCTGGCCGGCCGATTTGTATCTGGAAGGCAGCGACCAGCACCGCGGCTGGTTCCAATCCTCCATGCTCACCGGCTGCGCCACCCTCGGCCGCGCGCCCTACAAACAACTGCTCACCCACGGCTTCGTGGTCGATCAGAACGGGCGCAAAATGTCCAAATCCATCGGCAACGTGGTCGCCCCGCAGGAGGTGTATAACGAATTCGGCGCCGACATCCTGCGCCTGTGGGCCGCCGCCACCGATTACAGCGGCGAACTGGCGATTTCCAAAGAAATCCTCAAACGCGTAACCGAAAGCTACCGCCGCATCCGCAACACGCTCAGCTTCCTGTTTGCCAACCTCAAAGACTTCAACCCGATTGAAGACGCCGTGCCGCAGGCCGACATGGTGGAAATCGACCGCTACGCCCTCGTGCTGGCGCGCCAGTTGCAGGAGAAAGTTTCAGGTAGCCACTACCCGCGCTACGCCTTCCACTTCGCCGTGCAGGACATCGTACAGTTCTGCTCCGAAGACCTCGGTGCGTTCTATCTGGACATCCTGAAAGACCGTCTCTACACCACCAAAAAAGACGGCCACGCCCGCCGCAGCGCGCAAACCGCGCTCTACCACATCACCCGCAGCCTCGTGCTTTTGATGTCGCCCATCCTCTGCTTCACTGCCGAAGAAGCGTGGGACATCATCGGCGGCGGCGAAGAAGACAGCGTGCTCTACCACACCCTGCACGACTTCCCGCCCATCCCCGCCGCCGGCGAAGCCGCACTCACGGAAAAATGGACGCACATCCGCGAAGCCCGCGCCGTTGTAAACGCCGCCATCGAGCCGCTGCGTGCCGACAAAACCGTCGGCTCGTCCTTGCAGGCCGAAGTCGTCCTCACCGCGCCCGAACCGCAATACGGCTACCTGAAAGCACTCGGCAGCGAACTGCGCTTCGCCATGCTCGTTTCCAAAATCGAGCTGCAAAAAGGCGGCGAGCTCACCGCCGAAGTCCGCCCCAGCACTGAGGCCAAATGCGAACGCTGCTGGCACTATGTGGACAGCGTAGGCAGCGTTGCCGCCCACCCCACCCTGTGCGTCCGCTGCGCCGGGAATGTGGATGGCAAAGGCGAAGAGCGGGATTACGCCTAAGCCGGTTGAGGCTACCTGAAAGCATCAGCCTCAACGAAATTAAACTATCCGCAGCAAAAAGGTGGGCATTGGTTGCCCACCTTTTTTCAGGTAGCCTGAAAGCGCATATATAGTGAATTAAATTTGAACCAGTACAGCGCTGTCTCGCCTTGCCGTAACGTGTGTACTGTCTGCGGCTCGCCACCTTGTCCTGATTTTTGTTAATCTACTATAGTTTAAAGCTTTGTTTCTTCAGTCCGCAGAGTATGCCATGATTAGGCCTTCAAAGTTGAGTATTGAACTATTCTGTTTTTAATTGACTATAATGATTTCTATACCCAGCATACGAAAGAGTTGATACACGGATAGGATGGGTCTCCACCCATCAATCCTTATATGCTTTACAATGGTGGGCTGAAGCCCACCCTACAAATGTATCTATTTCAAAATATGTTAGCTATACATACACGGTATCGAGTCGCGGCAGTCGTCGGTCGGGCTTTTGAATCTAACGCTTGCTTGCTATTTACTGAATAAGATGCATAAAATTTTAGGAGCAATGGAAATGGCTAACCTAGCAGGGTTATTTTATAGATATAATCTAGATAAATGCATTACTATTCAAGTCAAGTCCTATATGGCAATATTTCCTATTTTTACCATATTAATATCTTTTTATAGAAAATTAATTATCTCATTATTTATATATAAAAGCCTAATATTGCTTATACCTATCGGCATTTCAATATTACAATATTATATCTTTATTGTAGAGTTTTCAAAACTAGACAATCAAAGCAAAAGAAACTTCTTTAATGATTTATTCCCATTAGAATGGGAACAAACCCGAACGAGAGGATTATCTGGAACAAAAAGTATATACCTGTTATATATCTTATCATTACTTATCTTTTTGTATTATACTAATAATGAAATGAGTTTATCATTAATCATTTCTACATGTATATTAATGTTCATTCATACCATATGTATATTCCTTATTTTTCTACATATCCATTATTGTATTAAATTTAGAAATCAGTAAATTACTTTTATAAACAAGCGCAACCCACATGGGCAGAATATATGCGAAACGCACATGGTTTTCAGTTTCGGGCAGCAGTTGTAGGCCAAATTCTCGAATCTGAAATTTGGGCATAAATAGCCCAAGTATCCGACACCTACGTTTACTGCAAAAAGACGGCCAAACCCATTTGCTGGAATTCGTGCGCCAAGACGAACGTATTCCACCCAATCCTGACAAAGAATCCCGCCTGGTATATGAAGACGAGGAAATCGACGACTATTTGATGTATAGTGGATTAAATTTAAATCAGGACAAGGCGGCGAGCCGCAGACAGTACACACGTTACGGCAAGGCGAGACAACGCTGTACTGGTTTAAATTTAATTCACTATATCAGCATAAAAATGCTTGGTTGGTGGTGTAGGCAGGCCTGTCTATGCGTCAAAAGGCTACCTGAAAATCAGTTTTCAGGTAGCCTTTCCTCTTTCACCATGCCAACCATGCTTGACAGTCTGTTAGAGCATTTTTACAATACACAACGTCACATGGGTCGTTAGCTCAGTTGGTAGAGCAGCGGACTCTTAATCCGTAGGTCGAGCGTTCGAGCCGCTCACGACCCACCAAAATAAAACCAGACTAAGCAATCACTTAGCCTGGTTTTTGTTTTTCGCATAGCGCGTCAAATTAAATCACTTTGGCAAAATCTTGCCCTATCCCTACCCATAAAACAGCATCCACAGCGCGCGCAGCAGGGCAATCAGCAGGATTTTTTCGCCAGCCAACAAACAGGCTACCTGAAAAAGCAAACTGATCAGCAACACGCCCTGAAGCTGCAAGGGGCTGAACAGCAGCACATCATCGCGGCTCAAATAACGCCGGTGCAACCACATCAGCAGCATCAGCAGCGCCTGCCCGGCGATCCACAGCAGCGGTTTGAGGAAATACAGCGTGACAAGGCCGGTAAGCAGCGGGGCAGACATCCCTTGCGGATACTGCCAGCCCGCCAGCAAGAGCAAAAACAAAAACGTAATATGCTGCACCGCGCCGGCCACGGCAAAATAGGCCAGAAACACCCCGCCGCCGCCCAGCCGCCAGCCCATCTGCCGCGCATCGTAGCGCCAGCCGTTGGCAAACAGAAACAGGCTGCCCAGCGCAAAATAGCCGTACACCGGATAGAGATTGGCCACATGGGTAATCCCCAGCACGCCGGGCATAATCCGCGCGCTGAGGATGCCGAAGCCCAGCCACAGCATCACGCTGCCCCACAGCCAGGAAAACTGCTGCCGCTGGAACGCCAAAGTCAGAAACACGGCGATATACACCGATAGCGCCCACAAAGTCGGGCTCTGCCAGGCCATCATTGCCACCCGCCGGCTCTGGCCAGCGCCGCCGCCGCGCAGGCAGCCAACTCGCGCATCCAATCCAGCGGCAAATCCGGCGTAAAGCGCGTTTCATCGGCATCGCCCGCCACCATCGCCGCCACGGTTTGCCCGTTCACGCGCCAGGGCAGCAGTAGAAAGCTCTCCAGCCCCCTGCCCTCCTGCGGCAGCGCCTTCATCAATGCGGGCGCAATACGGTTGCTGCACAGCGGTTCTTTCAGGGCAGACAAGGCAGCATGGGCGGCATGGTTTTCAGGTAGCCTGTAGCTGCCGGAAACCGCGCCTTTTTTCGGCGGCTCGGCCAACAGCCACACCCGGCCGGACGGCAGCGCGAAATCTTCCTGCCAGCCTGCCTCCGCCGCACGCAGCACCTGCAGCAGCGTATTGGCCGCCAGCAGGCGGCGCACAAAGCCGAGCATCCGGCTCAGCGTTTGGTGGTTGCTGTCGGCATCCTGCATGATTTGCGCCAACTGCCCGGCCATTTTGGCCGCCTTTTTCTGCTGCGCCAGCCATTGCGCCTGCGCAAACGACTGCACCCGCCCCTCGGCCGGGCGCACGCCCAAATCGGCGGCATGGTTCAACAGAAATTCCGGGTGCTCCTGCAAATAAGCCAATATTTTCTTTTCGTTCATCAGTAAGTTACCGTTCCTTCAAACACCGTGGCCGCCGGCCCTGACATCAACACATGGTTATCCGCCGCCCACTCAATCTGCAAATCGCCGCCCGGCAGGCTCACGCACACCGCGCCCTGCCGCGCCAAAAGCCCCGCCCGCATGCCGGCCACCGCCGCCGCACACGCGCCCGTGCCGCAGGCCTGGGTTTCGCCCGTGCCGCGTTCAAACACGCGCAGCCGGATATGGTGCGCATCCAGCACCTGCATAAAGCCCACGTTCACCCGCTCGGGAAACTGCGGATGCCGCTCCAGGCGCGCACTCCATTCAGCCACCGGCGCACGGCGTACATCGTCCACCACCAGCACGGCGTGCGGATTGCCCATATTCACACAGGAAAACCGCGCACTTGCGCCATCCAAATCAATCTCGTGCCACAAGGCATCGGATGCCTCTCCCGGCGCGGGCGCAAACGGAATATCCGTTGCCGCCAAACGCGGCTCGCCCATATCCACCGTAACCAGGCCGTTTCCCTGCAAATTCAACACAATCAGCCCTTTGGCCGTAGCCACCTTGATGCGGCGGTTTCGGCTCAGGCCTTTTTCGTGCACAAAACGGGCGAAACAGCGCGCGCCGTTGCCGCACTGCTCCACCTCGCTGCCGTCTGCATTGAAAATGCGGTAGCCGAACTCGGCTTCGGGCAGCGGCGGCGCTTCCACCAGCAACAGCTGGTCGAAACCGATGCCCCGGTGGCGGTCTGCCCATTCGGCAATCGGCGCGGTCGCCGGATCAAAATGCTGGCTGATGCCGTCGATAACCATAAAATCGTTGCCCAAACCGTGCATTTTGGTGAATTTCAATACAGCCATCACAGCCTCCGCTGGCGGTTTCAAAGCGGGCTATCATACCCAATCCCCGCCGCAAGTTAAAGCCGCGCTTCAACTTTCAGGTAGCCTTCCCCCATCAAGGCTACCTGAAACCCATCCTTCCCAACAAAACCGCAACACAACCCGGCAAAACCCAACCCAAACCGTGCTTTCTTTACGCCTCTGCCCGTTATCGGCCAATGGCCAGATGCGTTATAATGCGCCCTTTTGTTTCAGCCGCATTTTCCCTATGTTGATCCATCCCGCTTTCAATCCCGTTATGCTCCAGCTCGGCCCGCTCGCCATCCGCTGGTATGCCGTCAGCTATCTCGTCGGCTTTGCCCTGTTTATGTGGCTCGGGCGGCGGCGCATCCGCCAAGGCAACAGCGTGTTCACCACGCAAACCCTAGACGACTTCCTCACCTGGGGCATCATCGGCGTGATTGTGGGCGGACGGCTGGGCTATGTGCTGTTTTACCAGCACGCCTACTATTTGGCCAATCCGCTGGAAATTTTCAAAGTATGGCAGGGCGGCATGTCGTTTCACGGCGGCTTCCTCGGCGTGGTAACCGCCACCCTCCTGTTTGCCCGCAAACACAAAATCAACCCGGTTAAGCTGGCCGATTCCATCGCCCCGCTCACGCCCTTAGGCTTTGCCGCCGTGCGCCTGGGCGGCAACTTTGTAAACGGCGAGCTCTGGGGGCGCGTCACCCGGCCGGACGCCTTCTGGGCCATGGGCTTTCCCCACGCGCACAGCGAAGACTTAAAACTGGCCGCCGAGCAGCCGCAGCTGTGGGGCGCGATTTTCCAGCAATACGGCATGCTGCCGCGCCACCCCTCCCAGCTCTACCAATTTGCCCTGGAAGGCATTTTGCTGTTTGTGCTGCTGTGGTGGTTTTCCAAAAAACCGCGCCCCACCGGCCAGGTGGCCAGCCTGTTTCTGATCGGCTACGGCACCGCCCGCTTCATCGCCGAATTCGCCCGCGAGCCCGACGAATTCCTCGGCCTGCTCTATTTAAACTTTTCCATGGGCCAGTGGCTCAGCCTCCCCATGATCGCCTGCGGCCTGATCGGCTTCCTCTACTTTGGCCGGCGCAAGGCCAAATCGGCAGAGGGAAATGTTTGATATCATAACTTTGAGAACAAAAAGGCTACCTGAAACAGGGTTTTCAGGTAGCCTTATCTGTAGGAAATCGTCGCGTTACCACACACTCTGCACGCAGGCTACGCTAACTTTTGGTTTTGTAAAACCAGGTTGAGATCTCTCATAAATTCCTCTCTCTCTTCCTCATCGAAATCAGAAATGAGATTGTTAATATTATTCTTTCTTAGAATCTCCTTTATTTCTCTTAACCTTATCTTGTGACATGTATAATTTCTTCCTGCATGTACTATTATAGAAATAACGTACCACATTAAATGATCAATTGGCAATCTAAAGCAGCATTCAAAATTATAATCAACATAACCATATTCCGTTTCGTTATCCACCCATTTATCTACTTTGCCAAGATGGAATTTGCTAGCACATGCATCAAAAGCGATTAACATGTAATCCTGCTTTAGCTCTATATAATTTCTACGTTCTTCCATGTCCTGTCCTATCTTTTAGGAATAATAAGCTGACTAGAGTTATCAAATATTTTAATATCAATATTTGGGTATCTTTGCTGAAACTGTTTTGCAACATCGAAGCTGTAGAAATCAACCACGTTGTTTACACCACAGGTTGGGAATGAAGCCTGCAACACCTCGAACGGCGTATCGCCGTCCAGACTACCGTGCGGCTTCACCGTGTTATAGAAGTTCACAAATCGGCACAGCTCCTTTTGCCGGTGTTCCGAGCTGTCGAAACTCTGCTTTTCATGCCACATTTCCATAATTGTCCGGATTACCCTCTCGGCTTTACAGTTGGTCTGCAGTTCTCTTGAGAAATCGTCGATGGCGACAAACAGATAATCCCGCTTATCGGTGGTTTCCTGCCCTTTGAGTAGTGGCAGCCGTTTGGTATCGACGTGCACCATTTCGCCGGGATAGGATTTGTTGTAGCGTTTGCCTGCGTTTTCAGTTTTTCTTGAATACTACGTTCTACCTTGGCCAAACGTTTCATTCCATACTTTTCTTGTTTGAAACGGTTGTTGGTACTGGTTTGGGGTTTGAGCAGTCTGCCCCTTGCAGCTTTAAGTGCACGGTAGATGGTGACGCGGCTGACTTGGTAGCAGCGGGCTGGTGTTTTTGTACATGTTCATGTCGGTATTCTCCTGAAATACTGTAAACAACGCTACTGGTTTCTACAGCTTAGCCGAAATGGGTTTTGAACACCCCGTTTCCTATATCAACAGCGGCAATCTTTTCTTCAACAGCCAAGCGCCGGAACAGAAAATTAGAGAACTGCTAACCGCCCATTTCAACAACACCTACGACTTTCCTCTGCCTTTTGCCCTAATCCGCGCCGATATTTTGCAACAAGAAGCAGACAAACTGCCGGACTGGTGGCAAGATGAAACCTCCTATCGGCGCAATGCTCTCTTTTATCTGCCGGAAGCAGACCGAGAGCAAATCAAAGCCGAAACACTTTCGTGGGTAGATGAAAAAGAGCATTTGCATTTTGGCGAAACCTCCTTCTTTTACAGCAATCACAACCAAGCCGACTACCTGCGCTCGAACTACCATAAAAAACTGATAGGGTCTGCCTTCTACAAAAGCCTGACAATACGCAACGGCAGAACCTTCCAGAAAATTATCGAACTGGCGAATCAAGCATAAAGCAGCCATATTGGCCGGCGCAGCCCGTATAGTTAGAACGTACATTTTGTACACATGTGCTTTTCAGCTGCCTAAAAAGGCTACCTGAAACTTTTCAGGTAGCCTTTTTTCATTCTTGTAACAGTAAGCAGCAATCAGCCCTTATCCTCTCCGTTCACGATCGCGCCAACAAAAGCTTCCGCCTTATCTTTGAGCAAAAAGCGGGCAGAGTCATCGGCAGCTTCTTCGGCATTCAGGGTGAACGGCTCGGAGCAGTCGGCGCGGACGATGATTTCGGGCATGGAGACGATGCGCCACAGCGCGGTGAGGAGGCTGGTATTGCCGGCATAAGCGGGAGCGGTGGTGCGGCGGCCGGCGAGGTCGCAATAGCGCAGCGCCACGGCCACGGCTGGCAGGCCGCTGTCTAGCGCGGATTGGAACAGCGCGGCTTTAAACGGCAGCAGCGCCACGCCGTCCGAGGCTTTGGCTTCGGGAAAGAACGACACGCTGTGCCCGGCCGTGAGCGAGCGCACGATGGCCTCGTTTACCGGCGCTACGTCGCTGCGGCTGTTGCGGTTGATGAACACCGCGCCGGTACGCGCCACCACCGCGCCCACCACCGGCCAGGAGCGGATTTCGCGCTTGGCGATGAATACGGTGGGATACATGGCCATCAGAATCATCGGGTCGAGCCAGGAAACGTGGTTCGCCGCGCCGAGGAACACGGGCGGGAAAGGCGGGTTGTTCGGATTGGCTTCGATACGGATGTGCAATACTTTCAACATACTGCGCGCCAAGCTCTGCATCACGTCTTTGCTGTGCCGGTTGTATTCGCGCAGGCGGAACAGGCGATAGGCGGTGAGGAAAAACCAAAACAGCAGGTGCAGGATGCGGAAGAGGCGGGTGAAGACGGAGGTGGATGGTGTGTTCATGTGTTTGTTTCGTTTATTGGTCGGATCTTATAAAGGCTACCTGAAAAACCAAAGGCTGCCGGAAACGGTCTCAACGCTGGCATTGCGGGCAGTAGAAACTGCTGCGCTGGCCGATGGTCTGCCGCGCAATCGGCGTGCCGCACTGGCGGCAGGGTTCGCCCTCGCGGCCATATACCTGATATTGCTGCTGGAAATAGCCGCTTTGCCCGTCGCTGTGTAGAAAATCGCGCAGGCTGCTGCCGCCTGCCTTCAAGGCACGCTGCAACACGCTGCGGATTTCCGCCACTAGGCGGCGGCACTCTTCGGCGGATACGCGGTCAGCGCGGCGGGTGGGCAGGATGCCGGCGGCAAACAGCGCCTCGTTGGCATAAATATTGCCCACGCCCACCACGATTTTGTTATCCATCAGCGCAGTTTTGACGGCGCTTTTGCGGCGCGAGAACGCGGTTTTCAGGTAGCCTGCGGTAAATTCGTCCTGCAGCGGCTCGGGGCCCAGATGCTGCAACAGCGGGTGCTGCTCCGCCGGCCCGGCAAACCACAGCACCGCGCCGAAGCGGCGCGGGTCGCGCAGGCGCAGCACGGTTTGGTCGTCGGTAATGATGTCGAGGTGGTCGTGCTTTTCCGGCGGCGGCGCGCTGCCGTCGGGATACACGCGCAGGCTGCCGGACATGCCCAAATGCAGCAGCATCACACCGTGGGCAAATTCAAACAGCAAATACTTGGCGCGGCGGCGGATATGCACGATGCGGCTGCCGACCAGCTGCCGCGCCAAATCCGGCGGCACCGGCCAGCGCAATTTCGGCTGGCGCACCACCACCCCGGCCACGGTTTTGCCCTGCATATAGGGCTGGATGCCGCGGCGGGTGGTTTCAACTTCGGGCAATTCGGGCATGAAAATTCGGGTTGGAAATAAACAAAGCGGGAAGTTTAGACCGTTTGCACGGTTTAGGCTACCTGAAAACCGATTTTCAGGCCGCCCCCGCGCAACTCAGCACAAATGCCGCCCCACTGTTTTTCAGGTAGCCCCTTTCACACAAGAAGGCTACCTGAACACGCAAATAGTGGATTAACAAAAATCAGGACAAGCCTGCGAGCCGCAGACAGTACAGATAATAAGGCAAGGCGAGGCAACGCTGTACTGGTTTAAATTGAATTCACCATAAAGAGTTTGCATGAAACCCAATCGCGGCAGGCTATTGCTGCCCCGCCTGCTGTTTGGCGGCCTCCTGCCGCTGCCATTTGGCGCGGTGTTCCGGCTCGTAGGCGAGGTTCATGATAACGATTCCGGCCTTGCCGTTGTTGACACTCTTAGTCATCGCAAAAGCCAGCAGGCTACCGCGCTTAAACTGCTGTATACCGTTTTCGGCCAAAAACTTTTCCCGCTCTTCGGCCGTAATAAACATGCCGCTGTTGAGCATGGCAAATTCCTCCGCGCTCAGGTGCGGATAGGGTGCAAACCCGGCAGCTTCCAAATCTTTCACCAAGGTTGCCACTTCATTATCCGTGCGCGCCAAAATCATCATTTGCAGCAGCTTGCTCTCGCCGTCGAACGCAAATATGCGCAACGGAAAGCCGTTCTGAACATTGCTCTGATACACTTCCACCGCACCGGATTCGCTGCCGAGCCTCCGGTTGCCGAAAATGATCTCGCCATCCTCCATCTTCACCGCATCGGAATACAACGCCCGTATCTGATCCACCGTGGTTTTGCCCACTTCCACGCTTTGCAAAACAGGCGCAGCGGCAGCGGCAGCGGCCTGGCTGGCAGCCTCGCCATCATGGCGGCCTACATCCACACGGCAGGCACACAAGGCTGCCAGCAGCAGCGGTAGAAGGACTTTAGCATAAACAGACATCTCAACTTCCTTAAACAAGATTGCAGGGAGGCAGCAGAGTACAAGAGAAAGACAAACTGGACAATGTTTAATCAACAAGAGAGGCTACCTGAAGCGCCGCGATATTTTTCAGGTAGCCTTTGAGTGCGCAAGAGGCTACCTGAAAAATCGTCTTAATCACTCAACTCAAATCTTTTTCATCTTGATTAACCCAACTTCACACAAACCATTGCCGGAATTTTTCAGGTAGCCTTTATCCACAGCACAGACAGACCAGTCATTGCCATATTTTTCTTTCTCTTACGGCCATTTGGGCAAATGCTGCCAAAACGTGCCAAGCGGCGAGAAGACGTTTATAATGTTAACTATCTTTAATTCCGAAAGGCTGTATATGTCGAAAATGGCCAAGGGGATTATTGCGGCCGTGGTCTCCAATATTCTGTTCGGCTCGCTGTTTATGTTCGGCCCGTGGATGCGGCCGATGAGCGGCACGGATGTGTTTGCCTGGCGCATTGTGGGCACGTTTGCCTGTGCGCTCTCCATGATGCTGCTCACGTCGGCCAAACACGATGCGGCCAAATTCCTGCACGAAATCGGCGGCAATGTGCGCCGCTGGGCGCTGGTGCTGCTGCCCGCGCCGATTATGATCGGGCAGATTTGGCTTTATATGTGGGCGCCGGTAAACGGCAAGGGCGTGGATGTATCGATGGGCTACTTCCTGTTTCCGCTTGCGATGATGTTGGGCGGGGTGATGGTGTTCCGCGAGCGGCTCGATCGGCTGCAGCTGGTTGCCGTGCTGCTGGCTTCGGCGGCGGTGGCGCTGGAAATCTGGAACAGCGGCACGTTTTCCTGGGTAACCATTGCCGTGTTCGCCACCTTCCCGATTTATTACATCATGCGCCGCTGGCAGGGCGTACCGCCGCTGCTCGGGCTCTTGCTGGATTTGATTTTGGCGCTGCCTTTTGTGGTTGGGTATCTGGTGATGTATTCGCCCAGCCCGGCCATGATCGAGGCCAAACCGATTCTGCTGTTGTTTGCCGTGCTCTTGGGGCTCAACGGCGCGGTATCGATGCAGGTTAACCTCACGGCCAACGAGCTTTTACCGGTGGTGCTGTTCGGTATGCTGAGCTATCTGGAGCCGGCGCTGCTGTTTCTGCTTTCGGTGTTTGTGCTGGGCGAACATTTAGATTGGGTGGCCATGGTGAGCCACAGTTTGATTTGGGCGAGCATCATCGTGATGCTGTATCACGGCATCCAAACCATGCGCCGCGAAAAGGCAGAACAGGCTGCCTGAAATTATCTGCTTCAATCAAATGAAAACCGGGCTTCCTAAACGGAAGCCTGTTCTTTTTCAGGCAAAAACGGCCTGGGCAGATGTGTTATAATCGCGCGTTAGGTTTCAGGTAGCCTGAAGCCCTCCGTTTTAGCACACACCCTAATGATTACCGTAGAAATCCGTTTCAACCGCATCTCTATTCGCCACAACGGCATCGTGGTGGAACATCGCGGCACATTCAGCAACAGCCGTATCATCGTTGCATCTTTTCAGCAGCTTGTGAACGACTTACAGGCAGCCCTAAAACAAGCTGCCGACAAAAAAATCTACACTCCGCCAAGCAAATGGGCGAGGCGCCTGCTCTCTACCCCCGTTTGTATCGACGTACGCGAAGAACTGGCAGACGGCTTAACGCAAGTCGAAGCCAAATGCCTATACGACTGCCTGCTGCATCTGAACGCCATCGCCATGAAAGATCAAAACTGCATCCTGTATCAAGGGCAACCTTGGGCAAAGATAAACGGATAACCCGTTGCAATTTCGTTGAAACCACGTTTTCAGGTAGCCTCAACTCATTCTCATCACAGCAAAACAACCATGACAGAATCCACCCAACAAGAATACGGCGCAGACAGCATCCAAGTCCTCGAAGGATTGGAGGCCGTGCGCAAACGCCCCGGCATGTACATCGGCGACACACAGGACGGCTCCGGCCTGCACCACATGGTGTTCGAAGTGCTGGATAACGCCATTGACGAAGCGCTGGCCGGCCATTGCGACAACATCACCGTGTGCATCAACGCCGACGAATCCATCACCATCGAAGACAACGGGCGCGGCATCCCCACCGGCATCCACCCCAAAGAAGGCCGCTCCGCCGCCGAAGTCATCATGACCATCCTGCACGCGGGCGGCAAATTCGACAACAACAGCTATAAAGTCTCCGGCGGTCTGCACGGCGTGGGCGTGAGCGTGGTGAATGCGCTGTCCGACTGGCTGAAACTCACCATTTGGCGCGAAGGCAAAGAGCACTTCGTGGAATTCAAACGCGGCGAAACCGTTGCCCCGCTCAAAGCCGTGGCCGACTGCCCGCCCGACAAACACGGTACGCGCGTGCAATTCATGGCCAGCGAAGAAACCTTCGGCGTGGTGCAATATAAATTTGAAACCCTGGCCAAACGCATCCGCGAACTGTCCTTTTTAAACAACGGCGTGAAAATCGAACTGTTCGACAAACGCGACGGCAAACACGAAAACTTCGCCGAATCCGGCGGCGTGGCCGGTTTCGTCCGCTACACCACCGGCAACAAAAAGCCCCTGCACGAAAAAATCTTCTACACCATCGGCGAAAAAGACGGCATGACCGTAGAGTGCGCCATGCAGTGGAACGACAGCTACCAAGAATCCGTGCAATGCTTCACCAACAACATCCCGCAGCGCGACGGCGGCACCCACCTCACCGCCCTGCGCGCCGCGATGACGCGCACCATCAACCAATACATCGAAGCCAACGAAATCGCCAAGAAAGCCAAGGTGGATACCAGCGGCGACGATATGCGCGAAGGCTTGGTGTGCGTGCTGTCCGTGAAGCTGCCCGACCCGAAATTCTCATCGCAGACCAAAGACAAACTGGTTTCCAGCGAAATCGCCCCCGTGGTGAACGAAGTGCTCAGTCAGGCGCTGCACGAATTCTTGGAAGAAAACCCGCAAGACGCCAAAATCATTTGTAGCAAAATCGTGGATGCCGCCCGCGCCCGCGAAGCCGCCCGCAAAGCGCGCGAAATCACCCGCCGCAAAGGCGTGATGGACGGCCTCGGCCTGCCTGGCAAACTGGCCGACTGCCAGGAAAAAGATCCTGCATTATCCGAGCTTTATCTGGTGGAGGGCGATTCCGCCGGCGGCTCGGCCAAACAAGGCCGCGACCGTAAATTCCAAGCCATCCTGCCGCTGAAAGGCAAAATCCTCAACGTGGAAAAAGCCCGCTTCGAAAAAATGCTCGCCAGCCAAGAAGTGGCCACGCTGATTACCGCGCTGGGCACGTCCATCGGCAAAGAAGAATTCAATCTGGAAAAACTACGCTACCACCGCATCATCATCATGACCGATGCCGACGTGGACGGTGCGCATATCCGCACCCTGCTCCTAACCTTCTTCTACCGCCAAATGCCCGAACTGGTGGAACGCGGCTACATCTACATCGCCCAACCCCCGCTTTATAAAGCCAAATACGGCAAACAGGAACGCTACCTGAAAGACGACACGGAAAAAGACGAATTCCTGCTCGGCCTCGCTGTAGACAAAGCCAAAATCGTTTCCGGCGGCCGCACGCTGGAAGGCGCCGAGCTGGAACGCGCCGCCAAGCAGTTCCTCCGCGCCCGCAGCACCATCGAACAGGAAAGCCGCATCATCGACGGCCTCGTGCTGCGCGCCCTGCTCGACACCGCCCCCATTTCGCTCGAAAGCGCCGAAAGCACCGATGCCGCCATTGCCGCCCTCACCCCCCTGCTGGCCAAAGAAGAAGTGGCTCTGGAACGCCTAGACGGCCACGAAGGCGGCCATTTCATCAAAATCACCCGCCAGCTGCACGGCAACGTGATGGTTTCCTATCTCGACCAGAAATTCATCGACAGCAAAGCCTACCAAACCATCAGCCGCACCGCCGAACAGCTCCAAGGCCTGGTTGAGCCCGGCGCCCTGCTCCACAAAGGCGAAGCCGAGCCGCAAACCGTAAACAGCTTCGAGCAGGCCATCGACATCCTGCTCGCCGGTGCGCAAAAAGGCATGGCCATCCAGCGCTACAAAGGGCTGGGCGAGATGAACGCCGAACAGCTGTGGGAAACCACCATGGACCCGGAAGTGCGCCGCCTCCTGAAAGTGCGCATCGAAGACGCCATTGCCGCCGACAAAGTATTCGTTACCCTCATGGGCGACGAAGTCGAACCCCGCCGTGAGTTCATCGAAACCAACGCCCTGATTGCGCAAAATATTGATGCGTAAAATTGAATCATCCCTGAAACAGACGCATCTGGACGCTTGCGACACTAGATTGAATTTTAGGAGATATTTTATGTTAAAAAATAATATGCTATTGATTTGCACCAGCCTTATGCTATGCGCTTGTGCTGCTCCCTCGTATAACTATACCCCTAATGTTGAAAATATTAGCTTGCCACCAATTGGTAGCCAAAATACCGTAAATATTGGCGATGAAATGCTAAGACAGGGCATTATCACGAAAGCAGATGTACTATCATTTAGTACCGCAACAAGAATTAATTTTGCATACTCTATTCCACCAGGTAACTACCGAAAAACAGGGGATAGCTCTGCAGGACAAAATTTTTTAATCAGCAGTATAGAAGGACAACAAGTTATTGTACGTGCCCTAGCTGATCCTGTGGTCTCTATACTACTGAAACCCAATAAAGATGTTTGCCTGATAACTATCTTAAATTTAGTATCTTGCCCTACTTCTGAAATAACTACCCCACCATCAATCAAACAGATTGTTGTCCCTTCTGACAGGAGCTTTCAACAAACCCTCATTTATAGTGGGAAAATTGGCAATCGAGTTAAAATTGGATATAGAGAATTTATCCACAATATGGCACGTTCAGATTTTTCAAATGACGTAGAATACGACCTAACCGAATCAAAAACTATTGGTTATAAAGGTGCTCTGATAGAGATTATTGATGCAAACAATCAGAGCATTACATATAAAGTCATTAGAAATTTCAATACTCCTCAGTAACTCGCTATCAATTATTTAGGGTGGAAAGGCTACCTGAAAATTTCAAGTAGCCTTTCCCCTCCCCATTCCAAACCTGCTACCCAACCGTTAAAATTTCCCACTTCCCAAATCAACCACCACAGAAAGGACACCCCATGCTCCGCCGCCTCACCGCCATCGCCGCCCTCCTCATCGCCGGCCAAACCTACGCCCAAAGCTTTATCGCCGACACCATCCCCTACGCCCCCGAAGCCAAAGTGGCCGACCGCATCCGCCAAGAATGCACCGATTTAGGCACCAACCTCAGCCGCAAAATCATCGAGCAAGCCAAAGCCGGCGGCATCGAACTGCAGGCCACCGGCGCCGACAGCCTCGCCGGGCAGCCCAACCGCCTCGACGTGCAGATTACCGACGCCCGCAGCTACGGCAGCGCCTTCACCGGCCACTACAAATCCATGCACATCCGCCTCACCCGCTACGAAAACGGCCAACAAACCGCCACCACCGAACTCTCCCGCCGCTCCCTCGGCGGCATGGGCGGCATGTTTAAAAGCTCCTGCTCCGTGCTCGAACGCGTAACCGACACCCTCGCCAAAGACACCGCCGCCTGGCTGAAAAACCCCGCCGACGCCTCCGCAACCCCGGCCGCCAACGAAGCCTCCGGCATAGTCCAATAAACCCGAAAGGCTACCTGAAACATTTTCAGGTAGCCTCACATCAAATTAAAAAGAGACCCCGCATGAAATACATCCACACCACCGCCGACACCCTCGAACACCTCCGCCAGCAGGCTAAAAAACGCCAAAACAAACAAGGCGGCAAAATCGCCGAGCTGCTCAACCGCGCCGCCCAAGAGGCCAAATACCAAAGCTGGCGCCACGCCGAAATCTGCCACCAGGCCGGCGAACGCTTCGGCCGCACCCCGCTCACCGAAGAATGCCACACCGTGGTCGAGCACACTCGTGCCGGCCAAGACTACGTAACCGCCACCGGCTTTGAAACCGCCACCCCCAGCGCCTACCTCCTGTTCAACACCGACCAAGGCGACGCCTGGCTATACGACGTATTCAGCCGCCGTGCCCTGTGCCTGATGCACCGCCACAAAGAAGCCGAGATCACCCCCATCCGCTTTGCCGACAAACGCTTCACCATCGAATGGGACGGCCAAGTCGACCTCTCCACCCCCATCCCCAGCCTCGACCCCGAAACCGACGCCGCCCGCGCCAAACTCAGCGGCCGCTACCTCTTCCCCGAATACGTTTCCCTCATGATTGAAGACCTCGGCAGCCAAGCCGCCCGCCAAGCGCACCAATTCTTCCAAAACGAACACGGCGGCGAGAACCAGCCCGCGCCCGGGCATAAACACCACGGGCACGAACACGGCCACAACTGCGGCTGCAGCCACTAGCCGAAATATTTTCAGGTAGTCTCGAAGGCTACCTGAAAACCAAGAGCCTCATATCCCGCCAATCTAATCCCCGGAGTCCCCCATGCAAGTCAGCTACCTCTTCAACCAACACGACCCTTCCTACAAAGCCGTCTGCGCCCTGATTACCAAAGAAATCGTCAAAACCAGCAAACTTCCTAACCTGGTAGGATTGGGCGACCTTATCCTCCTGCTGCCATTTTTCCCGGTTACGGCTTGGTTCTGCTACAGCCTGAAACAATCGCTTGAAGCCTACGGCCTTTCCGACGACCCCATGTTTGCCAGCCTTGCCGCCGCCTGCCTGCCTGCCCATGATTGCCTACGCCTTCCTCGTTTCCACCTATTCCCTGATTGTGCGCCCCAAATGCATCGACCGCATTTATTCCAAATTGTTTGAAGCCATGAACGTTTTAATCGAAGGGCGCAACACCATCACCCTCCAATCCGACGGCCTGCTGCACGTTTCGGAAAACGGCCAAACCCAAACCCTTATCCGCTACCCCGCCATCACCCGCCTCTCCAACCTGCACCGCCACCTCGTTATCCGTATCGGCCCCATCTATTTATATGCCGTCCCCCACAGCGCCTTCGCCAACGATGAAGAATGCCGCCGATTTACCGAATTGCTGCAAAAGCATACCGGCCTCTCTGTAGAAAACTGAAATATTGCCATATCGCCATCCTCAGCCAAACAAAAGGCTACCTGAAACTTTCAGGTAGCCTTTTCCCATTCTTCAGGACATCACTCGATATTCTGCACTTGCTCGCGCATCTGCTCGATGAGCACTTTCAGTTCCACCGAAGCCTGGGTGCATTCGGCGGCAATGGATTTGCTGCCCAGCGTATTGGCTTCGCGGTTGAGTTCCTGCATCAGGAAATCCAGGCGCTTGCCGATGCTGCCTTTGGGCTGGCTACTCACGATGCGGCGCACTTCGGCGATGTGGGTGCGCAGGCGGCTGAATTCTTCATCCACATCTGCCTTCTGCATAAACAGGGCAAACTCTTGCTGCAGGCGGTCGTTTTCCACGTCGCCCACCGCTTCGCGCAACCGCTGGCGCACTTTGTCCATATGCTGTTGCAGCAGCTGCGGGAAAGCGGCGGCCAAAGCGTCCAGAATTTGCTCCATTTGTTGCAAACGCTGCAGCAGGTGTTGCTGCAACTGCTCGCCCTCGCGGCTGCGGGCTTGGTTGAAGGCAAGCAGCACTTCGTTGATGAGCTGCAGCACGGCTTCGTCTAAATCGCCGGTTTCTTCCACCGGAGCAGCCAGCACGCCGGGGAAAGCGAGGATGTCGGCTACACCCAAACGTTGAATATCGGGATGTCTCTCACAGATTTTCTTGTTGATTTTAGCCAGCCGGGCAACCAATTTTTTGTTCAGCCGCAATTCTTGCTCGCCGCCGGTCTGATCGCCGTGGTGCAGCTGGATGCGGCATTCGATTTTGCCGCGCGCGGCGTGGGCGGATACGGCTTCGCGCAATGCGCCTTCGAGGTGGCGCAGGTCTTCGGGCATTTTGAATTGGATGTCGAGATAGCGGTGGTTGACCGCGCGCAGTTCGATATACAGGCGTTTGCTGCCATGTTCGGCACTGCCGTTGGCAAAACCGGTCATGCTGTTGATCATAATTCTCTCCTTTAAATACAGTGGATAAATTGTTCGCCTTGCTTTCAGGTAGCCTTTAAGCCCCCTATTTGCCCTTGGCAAAGCTGCCCAATACACCGGCGCCTACAATCACCAACATACCGATGATTTCGTGCCAGCTGGTGCTGTCGCCCAGCCAGAAAATGCCCAGCAGGGTGGAAAACACCACGGTGAGGTAGGCCAGCGAAGCCACGGTGAGCTTGCGCCCCACTTGGTAGGCACGGGTCATCGCCAGCTGGCCGAGCGTACCGGCGGCACCCAGGCCGAGCAGATAGGGCAGCGATTGGGCGGTGGGCAGCTGCCAGCCGTTGATGCAGGCCAATGTGCCCGACATGGCGGTGGCCACGCAGCAGAAGTAGAACACCACGCGCCAGCTGGGTTCGCCCAACTGCGAGAGTTCACGCACCTGCAAATATGCCCAGCCGGAACACACGCCGGAAATCAGGCCGATGAGGCCGGCAAGCTGCTGCTCGGCGGCAATGGTGGGCTGGAGCAGGATAATGATGCCGCCAAAACCCATCAAGAGCGCGGCCAGCATCAGCGGGGCAATTCTTTCCTTAAGGAAGATGAAAGAGAGCAAGGCCAAAAACAGCGAAGAGGTGTAATTGAGCGTGATGGCGGTGGCCAGCGGCAAGCGGGTGAGCGCGAAGAACGAGAGCAGGAGCGCCACCGAGCCGGTGATGCTGCGGTTGAGGTGCGATTTCAGATAGGGCGTACGAAAGGCGTGCCCGCGCCACCATTCGGGCAGGCCGATGGCGAAAAGGCCGAACAACATGCGCCAAAACACCAGCTCGTTGAAGCTGAAGCCGAAACGGCTGCCGGCGGCTTTGGCAAACGCGCCCATCAGGGCAAACAGGGCGGCGGAAACCACCATCCAGCCTGAGCCCAGGCGGTCGACACGCAGAGCGGGATTGCTCATAACATCATACAAAACAAAATAATATGCTCAAAATTGCGGCAACTCCGCAATCCATCATGCTTCATACTGCAGCGGCATCCGGGTCGCACCAAACGGATTCTCACACATCATGCTTGCAGCCGCCACGCCTGTGATGCATATCTCGCTGCTAAATGCGTCCAACCCGTGCCGAATATTGCCGCCCACCACCCAATGCCGCCCCAACTGTTGGGCGAAATCCAACAGATGAAACACGCCCTGCGGCCAATTTGGCGCATTCAATTTCACGACAAACCCACCCTCTTCTGTCATTGCCTCACCATGATACGGCTGCAAACTTTGCTGGATTTTATGGATAGTTTGCCGCTTGGCAACGGAAGATTGAGCAGCGAGGGAGAAGTTGAGGTAAACGGTTAGCTCCATGATTGCCGATGATTTATAGTGAATCAACAAGAACCAGTACAGCGTTGGCTCGCCTTGCCGTACTATAGTCAATTAAAAACAAAATAGTACAATACTTAACTTTGAAGGTCTAACCATGGCATATTCTGCGGACTTAAGAAACAAAGCTTTAAACTAGGGGCTGACGTAGATTAGCTCTAAATTCCACACCAATCCCGCAGGGTTTGAAGCTGCCGGGACGGTGTGCCGAAGTTAAACCGAAATTCGCATTCTTTCAAGAACAGCGGGAAAGATTTGCGGTTGATTCCGTTGTATTTGCGCAAGACGCGTTTTGCCTGATTCCAAAAATTCTCAATGCCGTTGATGTGGTTCTGGCGGTCTGCAAATTCCTTGGAATGGTTGATGCGGTAATGGATAAAGCCGCTCACATCCAACTTGTCGTAGCTGCCCAGACTATCGGTATAAACAATACTGTCCGGCATGATTTTCTTTTTAATGACAGGGAGTAACGTTTCAGACTTGGCATTATCCACCACAACGGTATAGACCCGTCCGTTGCGTTTCAGGATGCCAAAGACAACCACTTTTCCTGCCGCACTGCGACCACGTCTGCCTTTACGCCGTCCGCCGAAATAGCTTTCGTCCAACTCGACAGGCCCCTCGAAAACCTCATCGGCAGCCAAGGCTAAATAATGGCTGATGACCATACGGATTTTACGGTAGAACAGAATGGCGGAGTTGGGCTGAATGTCTAAAATATCGGCAGCGGAACGAGCGATAACTTGGAGCACAAAAAATTCAAGCAGTTTCTTTTGAACTCTCTTGCTTAATTTACAATTGGTTATCTTCATCCTCGTAGCCTAGCATAACTGCTAATCTACGTCAGCCCCTTAAACTATTACGAACAATGCAAAAACATCAGCCGAACCGCAGCAACGTTTCACTTGTCAAGAAACACGCTTTACCTGTGGATTCGCCTTAAAAAACAAACAGGCAGCCTAAAACATCAAGTTACCGGTCTAAACGCCGTCAAATTGGATAGGCAAAAACCGGCTCAATATGTTGGGCAACACCAGGATGCCTATCTGCATGAAATCGCCAAACATTTTGATTGTACGGCAGCCGCCGTTTGCTATGCGCTCAAACAGATGGGGATGACGCGCAAAAAAAGACCACCGCTTACAAAGAACAAGACCCGGCCACAGTAACGCATTATTTGACACAGCTGGCCGAATTTTCCGACTACCAACGTGTTTATTTGGATGAAACAGGATTTGACCGCTACCTGTTCCGTCCCTATGCCCGCAGCCTGAAAGGGCAAATAGTGAAAGCGCAGATAAGTGGAAAAAGATACCAACGCTTATCTCTGGTGTCCGCACAAGTCGGCAACCGGCTGATTGCTCCGATGGTTTATCAAAATACGATGACCGGAGTCTTTTTTGAAGCGTGGTTTCAGCAATGCCTGCTGCCCGCATTGACTCAAAAATCGGTGATTATTTTAGATAATGCACGATTTCACCGTATGGGTGTCTTACGGGAAATGGCGGAAAAATTGGGACATAAGGTATTGCCTCTTGCACCTTATTCACCTGAGCCCAACCCGATTGAGAAGGTGTGGGCGAATATTAAGCGGTATCTGCGAACCGTATTGTCTGATTACGCCCGATTTGACGATGCGCTACTGTCCTATTTTGATTTTAATTGACTATAGTACGGCAAGGCGAGACAACGCTGTACTGGTTTTTGTTAATTCACTATACTTATTTTCAGGTAGCCTCAAGCTGCCTCAAACCCAGGCTACCTGAAAACACCAATTAACACTGCCCCTGCCCTTGTGAAAACCCGCCCTGCCCCTATTTACCCGTATCATCCCCCCATCATCAAAGGACAACCCGTGAATCCCCTGCTCCAACTCGGCGAAGAGCCGCGTTTCGACCAAATCCAAACCGCCCACATCCGCCCTGCCCTCGAATCCGCCCTTGCCGAAGCCAGGGCCGGCATTGCTGCCGTCAAGGCTCAAAGCGAGGCCACCTGGGCCAATACCGTGGAAAAACTCACCGACATCACCGAGCGCGTCGGCCGCATCTGGGGCGTGGTATCGCACCTCAATTCCGTGGCCGACACCCCCGAACTGCGCGCCGTGTATAACGAGCTAATGCCGGAAATCACCGTATTCTTCACCGAAATCGGCCAAGACATCGAGCTCTACCAGCGCTTCAAAACCATCAAAAGCTCCCCCGAATTCGCCGCCCTAAGCCCGGCACAGCAAACCAAGCTCAACCACGACCTGCGCGATTTCGTGCTCAGCGGCGCCGAGCTGCCGCCCGAAAAACAGGCCGAATTCGCCGCCCTGCAAACCGAAGGCGCCCAGCTGGCCGCCAAATTCTCACAAAACGTGCTCGATGCCACCGATGCCTTTGCCCTCTATTTCGACAATGCCGAGCCGCTCTCCGGGCTACCTGAAGACGCCATGGCCATGTTTGCCGCCGCCGCGCAGGCCGAAGGCAAAAGCGGCTACAAAATCGGCCTGCAAATGCCGCACTACCTCGCCGTGATGCAATACGCCGACAACCGCGAACTGCGCGAAGAGGTATACCGCGCCTACGTTACCCGCGCCAGCGAGCTTTCCAACGAAGGCCGTTTCGACAACAGCCCCAACATCACCCGCCACCTCGAAATCACCCTGCAGGAAGCCAAACTGCTGGGCTATGCCAACTTCGCCGAGCTTTCGCTGGCCACCAAAATGGCCGATTCGCCCGCGCAAGTGCTGGATTTCCTACGCGATTTGGCCAAACGTGCCAAACCCTTCGCCGAGCAGGACTTTGCCGCCGTGCAGGCCTTCGCCCGCGACACCCTCGCCATTGAAAACCCGCAACCCTGGGATTTGGCCTACGCCTCCGAAAAACTGCGCCAGGCCAAATATTCGTTCAGCGAAACCGAAGTGAAAAAATATTTCCCCGTGGGCAAAGTGCTCCTTGGCCTGTTCGCCCAAATCAAACGGCTCTACGGCGTGGATTTCACTGAAAAAACCGTACCCGTATGGCATCCCGACGTGCGCTATTTCGAGCTCTCGCAAAACGGCGCGCACATCGGCGGCGTGTATATGGATTTGTACGCCCGAGAAGGCAAACGCGGCGGCGCATGGATGAACGACTATAAAGGCCGCCGCCGCCTGCCCAACGGCCAGCTGCAAAGCCCCACAGCCTATCTGGTGTGCAACTTCACCCCGCCCGCAGCCGGCAAAGAAGCCCGCCTCTCCCATGATGAAATCCTCACCCTTTTCCACGAAACCGGCCACGGCCTGCACCACCTGCTCACCCAAGTGGACGAACTGGGCGTGAGCGGCATCAACGGCGTGGAATGGGATGCCGTAGAGCTACCCAGCCAGTTTATGGAAAACTTCGTGTGGGAATACGATGTACTGCGCGGCATGTCCGAGCATGAAGACAACGGCGCACCGCTGCCGCAGGAATTGTTCGACAAGATGCTCGCCGCCAAAAACTTCCAGCGCGGCATGTTCCTCGTGCGCCAAATGGAATTCGCCTTGTTCGACATGCTGATTTACAGCGAAACCGATCCCGCCCGTCTTTCCGGCTGGGCTCAAGTGTTAGACAGCGTGCGCCGCGAAGTGGCCGTAGTGCAGCCGCACGCCTACAACCGTTTCGCCAACAGTTTCGGCCACATCTTCGCCGGCGGCTACTCGGCCGGCTACTACAGCTATGCCTGGGCCGAAGTGCTCAGCGCCGACGCCTACGCCGCATTTGAAGAAAGCGGCAATGTGGCCGAATGCGGCCGCCGCTTCTGGCAGGAAATCCTCGCCGTGGGCGGCTCGCGCAGCGCCGCCGAATCTTTCCAAGCCTTCCGCGGCCGCGCCCCCAGCATCGACGCCCTACTCCGCCATAGCGGCTTTGATTTAAACGCTGCCTAAACCGTAGGATAGAGAAAAGGCTACCTGAAAATTTTAGCGTTGCAGACACTGCGCCGCGCTTCGTTTTCAGGTAGCCTGCTTATTGCATCAACTCTAGCCTTACCCAATAGACATCGAGAGTCAACTGCAATCATAGGCAGCATAGAAATACGGCAGAGGGCAATAGCATCAGAGAAAGAAATCATGAAGAAATCAACGTCTCGCTAAGCTCCCCACCATATTCCATTGCCATCTCACCGGATAGCTTCTTATGAACATAACCGCTGTAGCGAATTATAGTGGATTAACAAAAATCAGTACAAGGCGGCGAGCCGCAGGCAGTACACACGTTACGGCAAGGCGAGCCAATGCTGTACTGGTTTTTGTTAATTCACTATAAAATTTCTTCATCCCTCAGCCATAAAATAAAGGCTACCTGAAATATTCAGGTAGCCTTTTTGATGCTGCAGACAACAATGCAGACTTATTCTGCGGTCGGTACAACAACCACAGTAATATTGGCCACGGCATCGGTATGCAGGGCAATTTCGATTGCGTATTCGCCAACTGCTTTGAACGGGCCATTGGGCAGGCGTACGTTGGCTTTAGCAGCTTCCACACCAAATGCACGGATGGCTTCGGCGATGTCGGCGTTGGTTACAGAGCCAAACAGACGGCCGTCCACGCCGGCTTTTTGGGCGATGGTGATGGTTTGGCCTTCCAATTTGGCTTGACGGGCCTGTGCATCGGCCAGGATTTCAGCCTGACGGGCTTCGAGCTCTGCACGGCGGGCTTCGAAATCGGCCAGGGCAGCTTCGGTTGCGCGTTTGGCTTTACCTTGCGGAATCAGGAAGTTGCGGGCATAGCCGTTTTTTACGGTTACTACATCGCCCAGATTACCCAAGCCGCCAATTTTTTCTAACAGAATGATTTGCATAATATAAATTCTCCGTTAATTATTTGTGTTGGTCGGTGTAGGGCAGCAGAGCCAGGAAACGGGCGCGTTTTACGGCCACAGACAGCTGGCGCTGATAGTGAGCTTTGGTGCCGGTAATGCGGGCGGGGATGATTTTGCCGTTTTCAGAAATGAAATCTTTCAGTAAATCAACTGACTTGTAATCTACTTGTTTGATGCCTTCTGCAGTAAAACGGCAGAATTTTCTACGTTTAAATGTTTGACGAGCCATCTCATTCAACCTTTATTTTCAATAATTGTCTGTATATGCAATATGGGGCGGCGGTATTTTTGGCTGTAAGCTGCAAGAAATCCGGATATATCCACCATACTGCCTGCTTTGTGTTGCCAGAGTTTTGCCTGTTCGCCGATTAATTTCGCCTGGAGTTCAAACCGGGCCAAATAGGGTTCGCCTGCTTCGGTTTGCCACGATTCATGCTCTAACATCAATCCCAATACGGCTGTGCCGGCCGGGGTGTAGCGCAAGGTGTCGGCATCTTTGATGCGGGCGGTAAGGCTTACAGTATTGTTCAAAATCTCACGCTTAGGCTTCGGCGGCAGCTTCTTCCTGAGGCTGGCCGTTCAGCAGGTTTTTGGATTTTTCTTCCTTCATCATGGGAGAAGCCTCAGTAACGGCTTCGTCCATTTTGATGGTCAGGTGGCGCAATACGGCGTCGTTGAAGCGGAAACCGGTTTCCAACTCTTCGATGGCAGCCGGGGTGCATTCGATATTCATCAGCACGTAGTGTGCTTTGTGCAGCTTGTTGATGGGATAAGCCAACTGGCGGCGA
Source organism: Eikenella corrodens (assembly GCF_003990355.1). Classification (NCBI taxonomy): domain Bacteria; kingdom Pseudomonadati; phylum Pseudomonadota; class Betaproteobacteria; order Neisseriales; family Neisseriaceae; genus Eikenella; species Eikenella sp. KCOM 3110. The sequence goes on from NZ_CP034670.1 coordinate 2,014,151, forward strand.
CCCCAGTCTTCCAAGCGGTGAATGTGGCCGCCAGACTCGGTAATCAAGGTTTTGTAGCGTTCAACCATGGCGGGCACTTGCTCGCTCTGGTCGGGATGAACGATGAATACAATCTCGTAATGACGCATGTTATCTCCTTATGGCTAAATACAGCCCGCCGTCATGCGGAAACAGCGGGCAAGGGGTGAAAAACGCGGCATTATATCGGCAAAATACAACGTAAGCAAGCATTTGCTGAGTAGAGTGTGGTGATTGTAGCTTGGTATGTGTGCAATATTTCACACAGTGAACACAGGCTACCTGAAAAAGAAGATTCAATAACTTGGAAGTGAGTTTGGGATATAAAAAACCCGTATGCCGAGGCATACGGGTTTCAATTTGGGGTGGCTGATGGGGCTCGAACCCACGACAACCGGAATCACAATCCGGGGCTCTACCAACTGAGCTACAGCCACCATAAAACTTTATGGCGCGCCCGACAGGAATCGAACCTGTAACCGCCCGCTTAGAAGGCGGGTGCTCTATCCGGTTGAGCTACGGGCGCTCTACCTATCCTGTCGTTCACAATTTTTCGGAGAACTTTGGTCGGGGCGGTGGGATTCGAACTCACGACCCTCTGCTCCCAAAGCAGATGCGCTAACCAGACTGCGCTACGCCCCGATAAGAAAGGCGAATTCTACTCATACTGCTTTTACCCTGTCAAGCAAGTAATGCAAAATTAAATATCAGTTTTGATTTATTTGTATGGTTTCATGCTAAATAACAGCATGTTAATTGAAGACCTGCTTACAAATCATCAGTGCATATATGCATAAGAAGCTTAACATGGCCAAAGCCTCTTCCAACCTAAAAGTGTTATGAACAACATGCTATAATTGCCAAGCCAACAAGCGTTGAAATCTCAGCAAAATAGTCGGCTGTAGCATATGTTGCTGCATAAAAGATTAATACATGATTTAATTTTTACCCGAGGCAGCCATCCAGCCCGTCCAGTTTACTTCTCCACCCAACCCGACAGAAAAGGAACAGCCTATGACAGCCCAGATTCTCGATGGTAAAGCCGTTGCTAACGAACGTCTGCTGAAACTTGCCGACAAAGTGGTCGAGCGGCGCAAACAAGGCTTGCGCCCCCCGTGTTTGGCTGTTTTGCTGGTTGGTAGCGATCCTGCCAGTGTTGTGTATGTGAACAACAAAAAAATTGCCTGTGAAAAGGCTAATTTCGACTCCCGTTCCTACGAATTGCCGGCTTCTACTAGCGAAGAAGAACTGCTGCAACTGATTGACGAACTCAATGCCGCTCCCGATGTGGACGGTATTTTGGTGCAGCTGCCCTTGCCGGCACACATTAACAGCCAATCAGTTATCGAGCGTATCCAGCCTAATAAAGACGTGGACGGCTTCCACCCCTATAACGTTGGCCGCCTGGTCGTGAAAATGCCGCTGATGCGCCCATGCACCCCCAAGGGCGTGATGACCTTATTGGAAACTTACGGCGTGGAGCTGCGCGGCAAGAAAGCCGTGATCGTGGGCGCATCCAATATTGTCGGCCGCCCGCAGGCGCTGGAAATGCTGCTGGCCGGTGCCACGGTTACCATATGCCACCGCTTTACTGCGAGTTTGGAAGACGAAGTTTCTGAAGCCGATGTAGTGGTGGTGGGCGTGGGTAAGCCCAAGCTGATTCAGGGCAGCTGGATTAAACCCGGCGCCGTGGTGGTGGATGTGGGCATCAACCGGTTGGCAGACGGTACGCTCTGTGGTGATGTGGATTTTGAAGCCGCCAAAGAACGCGCTTCCATGATTACTCCTGTCCCCGGCGGCGTAGGCCCGATGACCATTGCCACCCTGCTGGAAAACACCTTCTACGCAGCCACTCTGCACGACCAACCGGCAGCCTAGGAGCATATCGGTGCACAATAAAGGGCAAACAGCCATATCGACTGTTTGCCTTTGTTTTTCAAATGATATAACCACCAAAAGGCTACCTGAAATTCTATTGGGCAAGCCGCACAATATTTTCAGGTAGCCTCTCCCTCTTCCCCAAAGATTTCCTGAAACGCCTGAAACAGCTCGCGCTCTTCAAAACGCGCATGGCCGCGCAGGGTTTCGGCAAAAACCTTCATCCAATCGGGATTGTCAAACTCGGGCGCAGCCAGCATTCGTCGCAACAGCGCATGTTCATCCTCGAAACGCCGCTGCATTTCCGGCTGCGCCAATTTGTCCCACCATGGCGCAAACAGCGTTTCCTCATCGGCAAAATGCGCCAGCAAATCATCTTTCTGCTTGGCAAAATCGGCACGGTGGTCGGCGGCAGGGTCGCGCAGGATGCGGGCACACATGGCCAGCGAATGGTGATGGTCTTGCGACAGCGGAATCAGCAGGGGATGGCGTTTCATTTTTCAGGTAGCCCGAAGTGGTTGTACGATAGACGGATTATATAGCGGGCAGCGCAAAACGCCCACAAACACGCCGCCGTTTCATGATAGACTGCCCGCCGTTTGCCATTCCGTTTTCCTAATTGAAATGATTCCGCAAAAACTCGTTATCGCCAGCCGCGAAAGCGCCCTCGCCATGTGGCAGGCCGAACACATCCAATCCCGCCTGCGCGCGCTCTACCCCGACTGCGAAGTATCCATCCTCGGCCTCACCACCCAAGGCGACCGTATCCTCGATAAAACCCTCTCCAAAATCGGCGGCAAAGGCCTGTTTGTGAAAGAGCTCGAACAAGCTCTATCCGACGGTCGCGCCGACCTTGCCGTGCACTCCATCAAAGACGTGCCGATGGTATTGCCCGGAGGCTTTGCCTTGGCCGCCGTCTGCGAACGCGAAAGCCCGTTTGACGCCTTCGTTTCCAACGACTACCGGCGGCTTGAAGACCTGCCCGCCGGCACCATTGTCGGCACGTCCAGCATGCGCCGCGAAGCCCAGCTGCGCGCCCGTTTCCCGCAGCTTCAGGTAGCCCCTTTGCGCGGCAACGTGCAAACCCGCCTTGCCAAACTCGATCGGGGCGACTACGCCGCCATCATCCTGGCCGAAGCCGGCCTCAAGCGCCTCGGTCTCACCCAGCGTATCCGCCACACCCTCTCCCCCGCTGACAGCCTGCCCGCCGCCGGCCAAGGCGCGCTCGGTATCGAAATTGCCGCGCACCGCAGCGAACTGCTGCCCCTGCTCGCCCCGCTGAACCACGCCCAAACCGCCGCCTGCGTTACCGCCGAACGCGCCCTCGCCCGCGCGCTGGGCGGCAGCTGCCAAGTGCCGCTGGCCGCCTACTGCACCGAGCAAGACGGCTTGCTCACCCTGCACGGCTTGGTCGGCCATCCCGACGGCTCCGTCATCCTGCGCGAAGAAGCCCAAGCCCCGCATGAATACGCCGACGCCCTCGGCCGTGCCGTCGCCAAAAAACTGGCCGACAACGGCGCCCAAGAGCTCATCGCCGCCGTACTGGCCGATCAGGCTACCTGAAAATAGTGCGGCAGCGAAACCAGACGGTATCAGCGCAATATTTCAGTCAAACCCAGGCATATGCCGCCCAAACGTTTTCAGGTAGCCTTTACTTTGGGGCTACCTGAAAACATCATTACCAATGAAATGAAAAGATAAGTAGCGTTGTCATCCGGTACCAACACACTCAAAAGTGATTTCCCGCATGCTAATAGACCGCGAACAAGCCCGGCGCCTGCTGGCTGAATACGAAATGAGCCAACTCTCCAGCGAACAAAAGCCCAGCCTAGTTGTGGATTATTGGTGTTCGTTTGAAGATTTTAGCATTGGCCACGAATTAAAATCCTTTCTAGCCAACCATGAAGCCGAAAATCTAAGCGAATACACAGATTTTTTCCGCCCCATCGTCCTTATCGGTTTGGCAGACCAATATCAAATCTTCAACAACAAATACCTGGCTGCAGAATTAAAACGGCATACTCAAAACGAATTTCAAGTAACCGGCAATGAAAAACAAGCCTTATCATCCTGCTCCTGCTGCTCGTTTTATTCCCTCAGCCCTCCGGTTGATTACGCTGTTTGCCCGATTTGCCAATGGGAAAACGACGGCACAAGCGGCGAGCAATACTCTGCCATCAACCGCAGCACGCTCAGCCGATACCGAGAAAACTTCCTAGAAAACCATTCAAAAAGCGCACTGCAAGCCAAATACATTTTTTAAACGGTTCTGCACAGCAGCCGTCTAAAACCCCCAGAAAGGCAGAAACCATGAATCCTAAATCCCTCTACCGCGCCGCCCTGCTCGAATACCTCTTTTACGCCTCCTTAACCGCCGACCCGGCCGAAGCCCGCGCCGCCTACCGCACATACCGCCAACTCGCCAAAAAAGGCTGTCCCGACAGCTGGTTCGGCCTCGGCCGCGCCCGCCAGTACGGTTACGGTGTCAAACCAAACCCCGCAAAAGCCGAAAAATATTACCGCCGTGCCGCCAAACTCGGCCACGCCGAAGCACAGGAAGCCCTCGGCTGCCTATACGAATTTGCAGAAAAGCCCGACTACCGCCGCGCCCGCAAATGGTATGCACGCGCCGCCGCCCAACGCAGCAGCGACGCCCCCAATGCCGCCTACCGCCTCGGTTATCTATATGAAAAAGGCCTGGGCGGCAAAAAAGACATCCAGGCCGCCTGCCGGCTCTACCGCCGCACCGCCAAAAACGGCCACGCCGATGCCCAACGCACCCTCGGCTACCTGTACGAAAAAGGCCTCGGCCTGCCCGAAAACCATGCCAAAGCCCGCAAATGGTACGCCCGCGCCGCCCTGCAGGCAGATGCCACCGCCTGCAACAACATGGGCTTCCTCTACTACAACGGCAAAGGCGTGCGCCGCAGCAAAAGCCTAGCGAAAAAATGGTACAAACTCGCCGCCCGCGCGGGCAGTATCCTTGCCTTATCCAATCTCGGCGTTCTCTATGAAGATGCAGGCCGTCTGAAAAAAGCCGTCCGCTACTACCGCCGTGCCGCCGAGGCAGGCAACAAATATGCCGCCAAGCAATTGAAGCGGCTGGATAAGTAAACATCGGCCGTTTCAGACGGCCTTCTAAAGAGGCTACCTGAAAACAAAAATCGGCGTGTGTGGGCCAGATGATGAAATCCGGCCCACACACGCCGATTGCCGCTTATCCGAGTGTTGCACTTGAAATCCGAATCCAAGAGCCTTTTTCCCGGTTGGCCATAATGCCAAGGCAAACTGTATTATGCTTAACCTTCAGGTAGCCTGCACAAGAATGGCTTGCAACAAACATTATTAAGAGATAGCGGCTCAATCCCCCCATGCCATCTGTCGTTCCGGTATGCCACACAAGGGCTACCTGAAAACAGCCAAGCACAGCAGCAACCGGCAGGCAACAACGATTGGCTACATTATTGAAAACAGTTCCTATTTCTGTTATTGTCTGCGTACCGCATCATCTAGATAATTCCCTATAAACAATAGGGAATTTAATCTTCCTTCCGCTTCTCTTCCCTTATATATGACAATCATGACAACCCAATCTTTTTGCCCTAAGCTGTTGGTCGTGCTGCTGACCAGTGCCTTTGCCCATATGCAGGCTGTAGCCGATTCTGCCGTTGCCAAGAATGACAGTACGCCGCCTACCGTAGAACTCGAAACCATCGAAATCCGAGGCCGCCGTCCCGACCAGCGCGGCGCCGACGACGTATACCGCAAGAACGTGTCCAATGTTTACGTCGGGCGCGAATATCTCGAGCGTTTCCAAGTCAATGCTGCCGGCGACGTGCTCAAAGGCCTGAACGGCGTGTACAACATGAACACCCGTACCGCCGGCGGCGCGATTACGCCCAACATACGCGGCATCACCGGCAAGGGCCGCATCCCCGTTACCGTAGACGGCACCGAACAAACCGTAGACGTATGGATGAACAACTACGGCGTGGGCGACCGCAACTACCTCGACCCCGCCCTGTTCCGCAGCATCGCCGTGGAAAAAAGCCCGGCGCTCACACGCGGCGTGAAATCCGGCGTCGGCGGCGCGGTAACCATCCGCACCATCGAAGCCCAAGACATCGTGCCCGAAGGCGAACGCTGGGGCTTCCAATTCAAAAGCGAGTTTTCCAACAACAGCCGCCGCCCGGCCAACGACCTCAACCAATGGCTGGGCTGGGAAGACTACCGCACCCTGCCCTTCGGCGCCACCGCCGACGGCGCGGGCGGCGGTTCCGACCCGCTGACCGGCCAGCAAAGCCCGCAGGCACTGGTGGCCGACGGCCTCGCCCCACCCGCACACAAAAGCGGCCGCGACAATTGGCGCTTCGGCGGCGACCGCAGTTATATGGCCGCCGCCGCCTTCAAAACCGAACTTTCAGACGGCCTAGCCGCCTACAGCTACCGCAACAAAGGCAACTACTTTGCCGGCACCAAGGGGGCGGAAGGCTACCTGAATAATCCGGTATACGACCTGCAACGCTGCTACGACCAAGGCGGCAGCGATTTCAACTGCAAAAACTCCGCCACCTTTATTCCGAATATGGCGCGCATCTACCACCCCGGCGTGGAAGTGATCAACAGCAACACCGAAACCAAAACCCTGCTGTTGAAAAACAACTGGCACCTGCCCGACAGCCACAACCTCGGCTGGCAGTATATGCGCACCGACGTGCGCTTCGGCGAAATCAACCCCTTCCACACCACCTATGTGATGAATATGGAGGAACACAACCCGAGCAGCCGCCCCAAAGCACTGTCGCCGCAGGTGCAGAGCATCGATTCCACCATCCGCACCGACACCTACAAACTCGGCTGGGGCTGGAAGCCCGAAGGCAGCCGCTGGCTCGATCTGCAAACCAATTTGTGGCGCATCAAAACCGACAGCACCCGCCACCAGAGCGGCGGCATGGAATTGTCTGTCGCCGGGCGCGATCTGTATTACGATGCCTGGCATTGGTGCAACCGGCGCGGCCAGCTGCCGCCCGAGCAAGCCGACTCCTACGCCGACTGCAACGAGCTGCTGGACGATTTCGGCATCAGCGGCATGAGCAAAGAAGAAGTGATGCGGCTGCTGCCCAACGACAACGGGCGGTTCCGCGTACTCTCCGGCGCCGAGCAGAAAACCAGCGTCAGCCGCACCGGATTCGATATCAGTAACCGCTTCCGCCCGCATCCGCGCCTGAGCATGACCCTGTCCGCCGACTATCAGAAAGAAAAGCTGGAGGAAGAAGTGGAAATCGTCAATTCAAAAGACCTGTTCAACCTGGCCGGCATGGCCACCGGCATGACCAAGCTGGCCGGCCCGCGCGGCGGCGAGCGGCGCGAATGGGGGACGAACCTGGTGTTCGACTGGCAGGCCACCGACCGCCTGAAAATCTCCGCCGGCATCCGCTACCACAATTTCAGGGGCTTCGATACCGCCCTGGCCGAAGGCCGCGCACGGCGCGATCCGCGCTATCGGGCGGGCCAGGAGGGAACAGCATATATAGGGCGGGGGCCTATCTACCTTATATGGAATTGGTAAGCGATCAGGAACAGCGCGACTGGGATGCGGTGGCCGAACAGCGCCGTCAGGCCCGTCTATCCGGCGATGCCGCCGCCATTGCCGCCGCCGAGCAGGCAGAGCGGGTGCACGGTGCCAAATATAATCTGCCGAAATACGATGACGGCAGCGATGAATACTATACAGACAGCTACCGTCGTATCGATAGCAATGGGTATGCCTACTATTACGATTGGCAATTGCCTTTGCCTTCCAACCACAACTCTCCCCTATATCGGATGCGCCCGGTTTTTGTTCCTTATGTCAACGGCAAGCTGGACAGCCGCGTATGGGAACAACACTATCATTCCGGTATGTTTGAAGAAAAAACAGACAACCCGCAGGGATTAAACGGCAGCTACAACCGTTATTGGCTGCACGGAGACCGCTCTCCCTATGCCTCAGGTTATTACGGTTGCGAGAAAGACATCCCGGGCTGTGCCATGCTTCGGCGTAAATTAAGCGATAGCGGTGAAGGCACACTAGTCCCGGGCTTGGGCCAAGGCATAGTGACCCGCAGATACACCGAAGAGCAATACTGGGCAATGCCCAAACCGATACGGGCGCATGCCTGGGCGCCGACCATTGCCGTCAGCTACGATTTAACCGACAACAGCCGCTTGTTCGCACGCTACGCACAGATGACCCGCTTCCCCAGTGTGTATGAGGTTGGCAGTTTTTATAATGATGTGGCTTATGTCGGCAAGCCGACAGCGCCGACTTTCCGCTTCAAACCCGAACGCAGCCGCAGCTGGGAAATCGGCTACAGCTTTGATTTCGCCCCCTATTGGAGCAAGTTGCGCGCCGGCGATATCCGCCTCACCTACTACCGCAACCGGATTGAAAACGTAATCGAAACCACCGATTATTTCCGCACCACCCAATACGACCGCAAAGACACCGCCGGGCTGGAATGGCAGAGCCGTATCGATACCGGCCGTTTCTTCGCCTCCCTCGGCGCCACCTACCGCCTGAAACAGCAGATGTGCGACCGCGATATGGCTTTTGATTTCGACCCCTACGGCTACAAAGGCGTGCCGGTCTGCATCGAAGGCGGCTACGGCAGCACGCGCGGCTATCAGGCCTTGCAGCCGAAATATTCGATTAATCTGGATGCCGGTGTGCGCCTGCTGGGCGAACGGCTTGAACTCGGCCTACGCGGCATCTACCATAGCAGCGTCAATACCAAGCAATACGACGCCCTGTTACAAAAAGAATTGGGCTATATTTTCAACACCAGCGGCAAGCCTTACCATTGGCGCCCATCTTTAACTTGGGATGTCTATGGCCGCTATCAGCTGCATAAAAACTTGGGTGTGAATCTCGGTATCACCAACCTGACCAACCGCTACTATCTCGACCCGATGTCCAACGTGCCCGCCCCCGGGCCGGGCAGAACGGTTACCTTCGGCCTCACCGCCAAATTCTAGCCATCAAGGCTACCTGAAAAACACCGTTTGCTATACAGCCGGAATTTTCAGGTAGCCTGACCGGCACACCGGCCGAAAACAGGCCGGCAGAAAGATAACGATACAGACGCATCACGGAACAACACAAACCCAACCACCCCCGCCTTTTGGGGCAATGGTTTTTACCGTTTTTTCCGCCTTCGGGCGGCAACAAAACGGGGCTTCTCGTTTAATCACTTTTTATAAGGAGACAATTATGTCTATGCGTAATCAAACCCTGTTGGCCGTATTGCTGTGCGGCGTTTTCGGTGTGGCTGTGGCAGCACCCGGTATCCGAGAATACGGCGGTTCTTCCGAGCTGGATAATGTAGACCCCGGTATGTCGGAGGCACTGCCTTTCGGAGCCGGCGAGGCCGGTTTGCGCTTCACCAGCGGCAACCACTGGTCAACCAGTATCAATCTGGAAAAAGGTCCGGTACAACATATCCGCGCCAAATATAATGACCGCAATAAGACACCGATACCAATTAACGGTACTGACCCCTATGCCAACGTTAATGGCACTCGAAATCCGCAATATCTGACCCTGCGCGATGTCGCCCCGGTTATCGGCTGGTTCTACAACCCCAAACTGGGTCAGGTGTGGTATGAAAACCGCCACAACAACACCGAAGTGCACAGCGTGCGCCAGATGGCCAACCCGGCCATTCCTGCCGCACCCAAATTCGGCGGCCTGGTCATCGCCAAGGTGCCGGGTATGAACGGCAGCGACGGCAACGTGTTCTTCGGCGAATGGGCGCCGCGCGCCGGCAACCCGCCGCAAAACAGCACCGACCTGAATATGGGCGACAGCCGCCGCACCGTTTGGTATGTGGGCGACAACCCAACCACCAATATGCCGAATTTGGTTAATGCACAATACAATGTGTTGGGTGTGAACAAACACACACCGGGTCAGAACGACTTCTACACCGGCACATTAACTGCCAATTACGGCGGCAGTAAAGGTTCTTTGATTGGCAATCTGACGCGCGGTTCGGATAGCATTGACTTTGCCGACACCAATATTAATTCTCGCGGCATATTTGACAACGGCAAGGCTAACGAACACATCAGCGGCCGCTTCTACGGCAGCGGCGCGGAAGCCTTGGCCGGTATTGTTGACCGTGCAGGTGTTGACAAAGACGTAGCCTTCGGCGGCCGCAAACAATAGCCGCAGCCACGGCAAGCCGCACACATTGGTTTTATAGCAGACAAAGACGGTCTGAAACGCTTCAGGCCGCCCTTATGCCGACACCCAAACCATTTTCAGGTAGCCTTTATCCCAATCGTCAAACAAACACCGCAGGCTACCTGAAAAACCATTCCCGGAAGCCCAGGCCCATGAACAAACCCCTCAGCCTCGCCCTCTGCCTGCTGCTGCCCTCCTTCGCCCGTGCCGACGACACCGACGACGAACGCCGCCTGCTCGACGAGGGCAGCCGCCAAACCCGGCAATACCGTGAAAGCAGCTGGCTGGGCGGGCAGGATGCCGCCGCCGTAGAGGACGACAGCGGCTACATCAATATAGGCGGACAGGTTTATTCCGTCGGAGACACGGCCGAAGAGCTGGAAAGCGCGATTTACCACGCCATCAACGCACGACAATGGCACAAGGCCGAACAATTCGCCGCCCGCTACGCCACACTGCCGCAGCACAAACCCTCGCTGCCCGACTTGGCCGCCGGCCTGCAGGCACGCGCCCGGGGCGACTACCGCCTGGCCGCTGTCCGGTTCAAACGCGCCGCTGCCGCCGAACCCGGCAATGCCCGCATCAGCCTCGAACTCGCCCGCGTCTATACCGAAGACAACCAAAACCGCGAGGCCGCCGCCGAATTCCGCCGTGCTGTCGATATCGGGCTGCCTGAAGAAACCCGCGCCTTAGTCGGCCAATATCAAAACGAACTGGGCAGACGCCGCAGCTGGCACGGCCAACTTAGCCTCGGTTACGGCTACAACAATAACATCAACCAAGGAAACGGCAGCCGCCTGTGCGTGTGGCAAATTGCCGGCATCTGCCTGATGGAGCGCGTACTGCCGCAGCCGATAGCATCCGGCCTGTGGCAATACAGCGCCACCGCCCTGCGTACCCTCCCGCTTACCGGCCACCACGGCCTGCACCTGCGCGGGCTGGCCTACGGCACCCGCTACCGGCGCGAAGACCCGCAGCAAACCGTTTCCCCCGACTACAGCTACCACACCGCCGCCCTCTACGCCGGCTACGACTACGCCGACATCCGTAACCATTTCACCCTGCTGCCCTATTTCGAGCACGACTTCCGTAACAAACACACCCACTACCGCGCCTGGGGCATCGATGCCGAATGGGCGCGCACCCTGTCGCCGCGCTGGCAGATCAGCCTGCGCGGCGGTGCCAAACGCCATCATTACAGCGGGGAAAACCGCCGCTATTTCGCCGACTACAGCCAATACGAAGCCGGACTCGGCGCCGAATGGGCGGCAGGGCGGAGTTGGGGGCTGTTTGCCAACCTCGACACTGCCCGCAAAGCCTATACCGAAGCCGCCGCCTCCAGCCGCGAATACGCCGCCCGGCTCGGCCTTTACAAAATGTTCGGCCAAACCGCCTACGCCAACCTGCTGCTGATGCACCGCCGCAGCCGCTACGGCGCGGCCAGCTTCGTCAGCAACGGCAAACGGCGCGAAGACAGGCAATACGCCGCCGTCGCCGCGCTGGGCTTCCCGCGCTGGCAGTGGCACGGCATTTACCCCGAGCTGCGCTTCAGGCACACCGTAAACCGCAGCAATGCAGACTACTACCGCTATCGGCAAAACGAAGTGCTATTGAACCTGCGTTATCGGTTTTAATGGCGCTCTTATCGAAAAATTTACAGTCGGGAAGCCGGCATTTCATGGATGAAGAGCCGGTAACGCCTTTGCCTCGGAATATCTGTCGCTCCGACATGCCACGCAAAGGCTACCTGAAAGCAGTAATCCCAACGAAATCAAAACAAACGGCTTGAGTGCTTGGGCAATTATAGTGGATTAAATTTAAATCAGGACAAGGCGGCGAGCCGCAGACAGTACAAATAGTACGGCAAGGCGAGCCAACGCTGTACTGGTTTAAATTTAATTCACTATAACCTTTCAGGCAGCCTTTCCCAAAACAAAACGCCCGAACCAAAGCCCGGGCGCGTATATTCCAATCAAACCGTTCAGCCGAAGAACATCTTGGAGAACAGCAATCCAAAAGCCAAGCTGAAGCCCATGCTCAGCAGGCCGGGCAGCATAAAGCTGTGGTTAAAAATATATTTGCCGATTTTCGTCGTGCCCGTGCTGTCGAAATCGATAGCGGCAATAATCGGGCCGTAGTTCGGAATGAAGAAATAGCCGTTCACTGCCACGAATGTACCGATGATAATCGGTGCGGGCACGCCCAGCGAAATGGCCACCGGGAACAGCGTCGCCACGGTGGCGCCCTGGCTGTTCACCAACACGGAAAGCACAAACAGCGCAAAGGCAAACGCCCACGGTGCGCTCTGCACCAAGCCGGACACTGCCTGCTGCACTTCGTCCAAATGCCCGTGCATCAGCGTATCGCCCAGCCAGGCCACGCCAAACACAGCAATCACCGCGCGCATACCGGCATGGAACACCGAGCCCTGCGTAATCGCATTGCCGTCCGGTTTGCAGGTGAGGATAATCAGCGCGGCAGCGGAAAGCATCACGATTTCAATGGTATGCGCCATCCCCATCGGCTTATCGTTAAACACCGGGCGCAGCGAGGGCATCGCGCCGAGCAACACCACCAAAATGGCGGCAAACAGGAAAATCCCCACCGAAACCTTAGCCTTGCCGCTCACTTGCGCATCGGCGGCCACGGTTTCCGTATCATACAGCTTGCTGTAGGCCGGGTCTTGCAGGCGGCGTTGGTATTCCGGGTCGTCTTTCAGCTCTTTGCCCATCCGGTTCACCAGCACGCAGGCAATGCCGATGCCGATGATGGTGGAGGGCACGCTCACTTTAAGCACGTCTGCCATCGTAATATGCTGTGGCTCGAGATAGCTCACGCAAGCCACCACTGCCGCCGCAATCGGGCTGGCCACAATGGCAAACTGCGAAGCAATCACCGCCATGGTGAGCGGTCGCTCCGGGCGGATGCCGTTTTTGCGGCTCACTTCCGCAATCACCGGCAGCACGGAATAGGCCACATGCCCCGTGCCGGCCAAAACGGTGAAGGTGTAGGTAACCATCGGCGCGATAAAGGTGATGTATTTCGGGTTTTTATGCAGCACGCGGGTGGCGATTTTAATCATATAGTCCAAACCGCCGGCCGCCTGCATCGCCGCCGCCGCCGACACCACCGCCATAATCATCAGCATCACATCAATCGGCGGGCTGGTGGGCTCCAGGCCGAAACCGAACGACAATATTGCCAAACCTATGCCGCCGAACACGCCCAAGCCGATGCCGCCCACCTGGGCGCCGGCCAAGATGCACAACAGCACCACGGCAAACTGGATAAAAAACTGCGCATGTTGAGCAAAGAAGCTCATTATGGTCTCCAAAGTAAACTTATGTATGCAAAAAATGGCGCTGAGTTTACCAAACTTTATCACACAAATAAAACGGATTTTATTTTCAGGTAGCCTTTATACAATCTAATGCAATGTATATAAACAATAATTTTTCAACTCTCCGTAATCATTCCCTATCCTGCGCACCTCGCCCGGCAAAACTACCCGTTCCTCATTCCATATACCCGTCTGCAAACATTCCTTAACAAATCAACCAATAAAAATCCCATGCCGGAAAAACGGCATGGGAAAGAAATTGGAGCGGGTAACGGGAATCGAACCCGCATAGTCGGCTTGGGAAGCCGGTGCCTTACCATTAGACGATACCCGCAAAACAGGAGTGCACGCAGTATAGAGGATTTCCCGGCAAACCGCCAGCCCGCGCCCGGGCACGGCTGCCTGCCCCACATAAGCCGGGCATAGTCGGCTGCGGCAATTTGATTGGATACGCCATTTGCCCCGGCAGGCCGCCCGCGGCAAAGGCTACCTGAAATATTTTCGGCTTCGCAGAAACCAGCAAACCCGCTTTCAGGTAGCCTTTGCATTGCAGCCACCAGTAACTAACGGTCGGATTGGCAAACCCAAAAGCGGCCACAAACCTTCCCGTCTAAAGCACACACGCCCCCCATCTATCGAAAACCTCAGCCGCCCTTCCCGCGCAACTCCTCACGCACCGCCATCAGCGCGAACCCCAACAGGTTCAGCCCCTGCCATTGCAGCGGATTGGCCGCGCGCGGGTCGTCTGCCGTCAGGCCGATGCCCCAAATCTTGTCCGCCGGGCTGGCCTCCGCCAAAACACGGCTGCCGCTTTGCAGCAGGAAGGCGCGCAAAGCCGGATGCTGGCCGAACTTCGCCAAATTGCCACGGCGCACGATTTCGCACCGCCGCACATTCCATTCATCTTCCCGAAAGCCCTCGATCTGCCTACCCAGCGCCTTAGCATGGCCAGGCGAACCCGAAGCCAAGATTTGGCGGCGGACGGCTTCCGCACCAAACAGGCGGGCTTTCTCCGTCATCATATAATGTTCGGCCGTGGCATAACGCTCGCCCGCCAGCTCGAACGGCGCGGGATACCACTGGCTGAACACCGCCTGATCCGCCACACCCGTCTGCTTGGGCGTATGCCCCCAGAAATAGAGGAACTTCAGCTTCTGTTTGCGGCGGAAGGTCTGTTGCAGCGAGGGCAAATCGTGAATCACGCCCATTTCGTTCTCGTTCCAACGGAAAGCCGCATTGTATCGACCTCCCCGCCGTTTCGCTATAATCTCCGCCTTTCCCACCACCGGATTCCCGCCATGGACGACCGCCAACTGCTGCGCTACAGCCGCCACATCCTGCTCGACGAAATCGGCACCGAAGGCCAGCAAAAGCTGCTGGATGCTTGCGTGTTGGTGCTCGGCTGCGGCGGGCTGGGTAGTGCCGCCCTGCCCTATCTGGCCGCCGTCGGCGTGGGGCGGCTGATTATTGCCGACCACGACCGCATCGACGAAACCAACCTTCAGCGCCAAACCGCCTACCGCGAAGCCGATATCGGCCGTCTCAAAACCGAAGCCATGGCAGGCTACCTGAAACAGCTCAACCCCGCCTGCCAAATCGAAACCCACGGCAAACTGGATGAAGCCGCCCTGCTGCGCCTGCTGCCCCAATGCCGGGCCGCGCTCGATTGCAGCGACAACTTCTCCGCCCGCCAATCCCTCAACGCCGCCGCCTGCGCCACCCGCACCCCGCTGGTTTCCGGCGCCGCCACCCGCTTCGACGGCCAAATCGCCACCTACCGCCCCGACCTGCCCGGCCAGCCCTGCTATGCCTGCCTGTTCGACCGCGAGCAAGACAACGACGGTGCCTGCGCCCTGTTCGGCGTATTCGCCCCGCTGGTGGGCATCATCGGCACCACCCAAGCCGCCGAAGCGCTGAAAATCCTGCTCGGCCTGCCTGCCGAAAACGGCGTTTTGCGCTGCTACAACGCACTCAGCGGCCAATGGCAGCACTTCGCTATTCCGAAAAACCCCGCCTGCAAAGTGTGCGGCGGGCATGAAAGAGGCTGAAGAGGCTACCTGAAAACACCCGTAGCGGGTTAGCCGCATGCATCAGCCCATGCCAACACCACTGTAAACGTTGCATTGCAGCTTTCAGCCCAACCCAAGCCACACGCCAAAAAGGCTACCTGAAACATTTTTCAGGTAGCCTTTTCCAGTGACAAACCACTTAGTAGCTCACTGTAGGCCGAATGCCGGAATCCCACTCCAGCCAGCCATTGGCAACAGCAATCGTTGCCAGCCTTCCGCCTTGCGGTTTTCAGGTAGCCTCACCCAAAGGCTAGCGCTGAAACCGCCAACCGCATCACTCCTCTTCCTTATCCAAGCCCAGTTCGCGGGCATACACGGCGGCGCGCACGCGGTTGTCGATGTTGAGTTTGCGGAAGATATTCTGCATATGCGCCTTCACTGTGTTTTCAGATAAAAACATCCGCCGGGCAATCATTTTGTTGCTGATGCCGCCGGCCACGTAGCGCAACACATCGCGCTCGCGCTGGGTGAGGGAATCGAGAATGGCAGAGTGTTCGGGCGGCGCGCTCTGGCCGGTGCTGTTCATTTCGGGCGACACGGTTTGCTGCCCGGCCACGGCCTGACGGATGGCGCCCACCAGGAAATCGGTGTCAGCATTTTTCAAAATATAGCCGCACGCGCCCAGCTCGAGGCACTTTTTCAGGTTATCGGCATCTTCTGAAATGGTGAGCATCAACACCGGCAGCCCGGGCTGGAAATCCAGCATTTGAGCCAGGGCTTCCGGGCCGTTCATCACGGGCATTTCCACGTCGAGCAGCACCAAATCGGGTCGGTGGAAGCGGGCAAGCTTCACGCCTTCGAGGCCGTCGGTGGCTTCGGCAACAATTTCAAAACCGTATTCCTGCGCGAGCAGAAAACTGAGCCCGCGCCGGAACAGGGGGTGGTCGTCTACCAAGAGGATGCGGATGTTGGGGTCAGTCATGGGGCTACCTGAAAATGGTGTTGGGTATATGAAACTTGCGGTAAATCAAACACGGAGCTTTATGGCACGAATAGTTTGTTCCGCGCCTTCCCTGCCGTGCAGACAAACCAGGCGCGGCGGCGGAAGGCTACCTGAAATCGCCGGGAATATGCAGGCGCACTTCGGTGCCGCTGCCGGGCCGGGAGCGGATGCTGATTTCCGCGCCGATTTTTTCCGCACGCTCGTGCATCACGCTCAGGCCGATATGCCGGCCGGGCTCGGCTTCGGCGCGGCTTTCCGGATTGAAGCCCTGCCCGTCGTCGCGCACGGTCATGGTGAAGCCCTCGCCGTTTTCCAGCAGCACTTCGGCCTGCTGCGCGGCGGCGTGTTTGCGGATGTTGGACAGGGCTTCCTGCAAAATAAACAGCGCCTGTGTTTGCTGCTCGCTGTTGAGCGGACAGTCGCCGCCGTTAATGTGCAGCACCACGGGAATGCCGGCTTGCTTGCGGCTGCGCTCGATTACACTGCGCACGGTTTCGGCAAAATTGCCGTATTGCGGTTTGGCGCGGAAATGGTCGAGCAGTTCGCGCACGTCTTCGTAACAATATTGGATGCCGTCGCGAATCATCTCGATGTTGTCGCGCACGGATTTGTCATCCGGCAGCAGTTTGTTTTTGCTGAGCATCTGAAAGCGCATATTGATGAACGACAGCGACTGCGCCAGGCTGTCGTGCAGGCTGCGGGCAATGCGGCTGCGCTCTTCGAGCACGGCGTTTTGCTGTTTGAGCAGGGTCATGGCGGCGTTTTCGCGGGCGATGCCCAGCTGGGTGCACAATAAGCGCATCAGGCCGGCGTTTTGCGCGGAAAGCAGCGGCACGGTCGGCTTAGACAGCGCCAGCCAGCCTTGGAAACCGCCCAGGGCATAAATGGGCACCAGCGCCACCAAAGCGCCCTCTTCGCCCTGCATCCACACCATATTGCCCGCTTCGCTTTCCTGCTCGGCAGTGTGGGTGTGCGGCAGGCGTTCGGCCAAACCGTCCGGCAGGCCGAGGGTGCAGGCGGCGGCAAAGCCTTTTTCCACCTGCCAGAAAATGCCGCCGCCCCCGCTGTGGGAAAGGCGCAGCATCCGCTCCAGAAAGGCTTGCTCCACTTCGCTGCTGAAGCTTTGTTTGTGCAGGTAGGAGGTAACGTAATACAGCATTTCCCATTCGCTTTTCTGGCGCGAGAGGGCGGCGGTTTTCTCGGCGACTTTGTCTTCCAGGTGGGCATACATTTCCTGCAAGTTGTCGGCCATGCGGTTGAAGCCGTCGGCCACGGCTTCGAATTCGTCGCCGGAATTCGGGCCGGCGATGCGCGTGCCCAAACGGCCGTGGGTGATTTGATTCATGGCTTGGTACAGCGTGCCCAGCGGGCGCAGCACCACTTGCCGCAACAGGCGGAAGCTGACGGCGGCGGAAAGCAGGATCAGCAGCATCAGCCCGATGCGCCCGCTGCGCAGCCAGCCGATACTGCGGGTGTTTTGTTCTTCCAGCAGCCGGGCATAGCTGTCGATGCCGGTGTGCAGGCGTTCGGCCTGTTCCAACAGCGCGGCGGTGTCCGGTTTCGTGGCGGTTTGCAGCAGGGCTTCGGTGTCGCGGCGCACCTGTTCGAGCTGGCGCGAGGCCGGTTCGTCCCACCAGGTGCAGCACACGGCATGCTGGCTGCTGTCCAGCCCCTTGAGCGTGTCTGCCATCTGCCGTGTGGGCAGCGGCGCGCCGGGATTTTGGACGGCGGCTAGGGTGAGGCGGTGGACTTGGTCGTTCAGCCGACCGGCCTGGCGGATGGCGTCCGCCCGCTCTTCCAGCCGCCAGGTGGCCACCACCGTCATCGACACAAACAGCAGCAAGCCGCCTGCCCACAGCAAAATCGCCGTGAGCAGCCGCGCCGACAGGCTGCGCCGCAGCGCATTCTGCGGCGGCAGGCTACCTGAAAATAGCGGCGTTTCGCTGGAAACGATGTGTTTGGGCATGGCGGGCAATCGGATGAATCAATATCGAGCAGGTATTTTATAGTCGCTTTCCGAAAGAGGCTACCTGAAAACAGTGCGCCCAAACCGTTTCGCTATATAATGCCGCTTTCCTTTCTCCGCACTGCCATGAACTACGCCGCCCAGCTGGCCGTCCTCGCTGCCGCCCAAACCGAAACCATCGCCCGCCACCGTTTAGACAACGGCGAAACCGTATGGTTGCGCAAAGCCGCCCCGCGCCAAGCCGCCTGGCGATACAGCCTGCTCAACGGCCTGGCCAAAGTGTGCCGCTTGGGCGTGCTCACCCCGGTGCCCAACCCCGGCGGCGAAGCCGGCATCGCCATTGAGGCCGGCCGCCTGCGCGAGCTGGCCGAAGCCGGCATTCCCGCGCCCAAGTTATTGGCCGTGCAGGACAATGCCCTATTGATGAGCCATGTGGGCGAGCAAACCCTGCTCATCGCCATCGAAAAGCAAACCGAAGCCGGCAGCCTCGACGGCTGGCTGCAAGGCCTGCATGCCATCGAAGCCGTACACCGGCAAAACCAATTCCTCAGCCAAGCCTTCGCCCGCAATATGGTGCTGACCGAAACCGGCGGCATCGGCTTCATCGACTTCGAAGACAACCCCGCCACCGTGCTCAGCCTGCAGCAGTGCCAAGGCCGCGACTGGCTGTGCTACCTGCAATCCACCGCCGACATCCTCCTGCGCGGCGGGCTGCTCGACCAGGCAGCCGAACATTGCAAAGCCTGCCTGCAAAGGCAAAATCCCGCTATAATCCGCACTTTGCGCCGCAGCATGCACCCCATTTTGTGGATGCGCCGCCTCCAATCCGAACGCTGGGGCTGCGACACCCTGCGCCTGGCCGCCCTGGCCGATTTGTTTTACCGCATGGGCGAAATCTGACGCAGGTTTTCAGGTAGCCTTGAATCGGCAACAAGAAGGCTACCTGAAAGCCACACTATTTTTCAGGTAGCCTTACTCCAAAGCTTACGTTTCACACCCCCAACCATCATGCAAACATCCCGCCTTCCCCTCATCGCTGCCGCCCTGTTGGTTTCCGCCCACAGCGCCGCCCAAACCCAAGCCCCAGCCGGCGCCCTGGCCTGCACCCAAATCAGCGATCCTGCCGCCCGCCTCGCCTGCTACGACCGCAGCATGGGTGCACAACTGCCGCCCACCCAGCCCTTATCTATCCCCGCCAACAGCAAGGCCGCCATCGATATCCAGCAAAGCATCGAGCAGAGCCAGGCCAGGAGCACGCCCAAAGTGGTGCTCACCGAAGCCCCTGCCGCCCCCACCCAGCCGCAAGCCTTCAGCCCGCTCAGCCTCGCCTACGATTTAGACGTCAACCACGAATCCGGCATCCTCAGCGTGCGTGCGCACCGCCCGATCTACCTCCTGCCCGGCTGGTACAACAGCTCGCCCAACCGCAACCCCTCCTCCCCCGAACACACTTCCGCCATCCCCGAGCAGCAACGCCAAAGCCATGTGGAAACCAAAATGCAGGTTTCCTTCAAAACCAAGCTGCTGCAAGACCTGTTCGGCACCAATGCCGACCTCTGGTTCGGCTACACCCAAGTTTCCCACTGGCAGGTATATAAAGGCTCCATGTCTTCCCCCTTCCGCAACACCGACTACGAGCCCGAAATCTTCCTCACCCAACCGGTGAAAGCCGACCTGCCCGGCGACGGCAGCCTGCGGATGCTCGGCATCGGTGCCGCACACCAATCTAACGGCCAAAGCGACCCACTCTCCCGCTCCTGGAACCGCATCTATGCCATGGTCGGCATGGAATGGGGCAAACTCACCGTGGTGCCGCGCCTGTGGTGGCGCATCCCCGAAAAAAGCAGCGACGACGACAACTCCGACATCAACCGCTACATGGGCTACGGCGATTTGCACCTCTACTACCGCTTCAACGACCGCCAAAGCCTCGGCGCCCTCGCCCGCTACAACCCCGCCAGCGGCAAAGGCGGGCTGCAGCTAAACTACACCTTCCCCATCGCCGGCCGGCTCAAAGGCTATGTGCAGGCCTTCCACGGCTACGGCGAAAGCCTGCTCGACTACAACCACAAACACAACAGCATCGGCTTGGGCGTACTGCTAAACGATTGGGACGGTTTCTAAACCGCACGCTTATTTTTCAGGTAGCCTTTTTATCCAAACAGGCTACCTGAAAATTTATTGCATGATTTAGTGCACAAACAGCCATAAAATGCCAACACCCCTCTCAAACCCATATCCAGCCTGAATTCCGAGCAAATCAGTATATTTAATTTTTATTTTAGTTTCATACCGCTAGCTTTTCGCATTCACATTTACTTACAATCAGGAAAAAGCAGGTTAAATCATAGCATTAGCCTTGCCTTCCCTTTCAAATGGCCCTATAATTCGCTCCGTTAGGTAGTCAGGGATGACTGCTTAACAAGTTTCTCCTCTATTTCTCCTTTGTAGATTTGGCGCATATTTTTCAATATGCGCCGCTTTTTTTGCCCACTTCACCGCATAAATCTCCCGCTGCTTGGCGCATTCAAATATGAATCGGCCAAACAAACACTTGCCTCCAAATCAACACCAACTGCATATTCCCTATCCGCTGCAGCAAACCAAACCGGCGCCATAGCCCAGCGCCCCAAATCGCACTATACTGCCGCCCGTTTTTTATTCGGAGCAACCCATGTCCGCCACCGTGTTTTACCTCTTTCTCGGTTTCACCGCCTTTTCCACCCTGCTGCAACTACTGCTCTCTCTGCGCCAGAGCCGCGCCGTGCTGCTGCACCGAGATCGCGTGCCGCGCGATTTCAAAGACGTGGTTTCGCTGGAAGAACACCAAAAAGCCGCCGACTACGCGCTGGCCAAACAGCGGTTTTCGCGTTGGCATATTCTGTATGAAACCTTGCTGCTGCTGATGTTTACCCTCGGCGGCGGGCTGAATCTGCTGTCAGAAACAGCCAACCGCCTTGCCACCTCGCCGCTGAACCAAGGCGTGCTATTGATAGTGTTGTTTTCGCTGGCTAGCAGCTTGTTGTCCCTGCCATTTGCACTCTACCGCAGCTTCCGGCTGGAAGCCGCATTCGGCTTCAACAACATGACTTTGGGTACTTTCTTTGCCGACCAAATCAAAGGCCTGCTGCTGGGCGCGGCCATCGGCATTCCGCTTCTGTATGCCGTGATTTATCTAATGGGCGCAGCCGGAAATGCGTGGTGGCTGTGGGTGTGGCTGTTGTGGCTAGGTTTTTCGCTGCTGATGCTGTGGGCGTTTCCAAAATGGATTGCCCCGCTGTTCAACCGCTTCGAACCGCTGGCCGATGAAGACTTGCAACAGCGCATCACCAATCTGCTCACGCGCACCGGCTTTGCCAGCAACGGCATTTTCGTGATGGACGGCAGCAAACGCAGCGGCCACGCCAATGCCTATTTCACCGGCCT
Source organism: Eikenella corrodens (assembly GCF_003990355.1). Classification (NCBI taxonomy): domain Bacteria; kingdom Pseudomonadati; phylum Pseudomonadota; class Betaproteobacteria; order Neisseriales; family Neisseriaceae; genus Eikenella; species Eikenella sp. KCOM 3110. The sequence continues at coordinate 2,036,018 of NZ_CP034670.1, forward strand.
CGGCCAAAACAAGCGCATCGTGTTTTTCGACACCCTGCTCAAAGGTATGCAACCGCAAGAAGTGGAAGCCGTGTTGGCGCACGAACTGGGGCATTTCAAACACCGTCACATCGTGAAGCAAATCGCCGTACGCTTCCTGCTCGCGCTCTTGGTGCTGTTTGCGCTCGGGCAAATCATCCACTTTGCCGCCGTGTATCACGGTTTGGGCGTGGCCTATCCCAGCCACGCCATGGCGCTGCTGTTGATGATGCTGGTGCTGCCCGTGCTCTCCTTCCCCTTCGCCCCGTTGGGCAGCTTTTCCTCACGCCGCAACGAATTTGAAGCCGACCGTTTCGCCGCCGCGCACACCCATGCTGAAGACCTGATTTCCGCACTGATCAAACTCTACCGCAGCAATGCCGCCAGCCTGGTAAATGATCGCTGGTATGCCCGCTGGTACGACAGCCACCCCAACGCCCGCGAACGCATCGCCGCCCTGCGGCAGTCTGGGCAGGTTAGCTGAACGCCTAGGCTGCCATGGCAAAATAAAGGCTACCTGAAACCCAAACCCTGTTTTCAGGTAGCCTGCCTGTAGCACCCTCCCATTTCCCACCAGCCTCACGCCCTCGCTAAAAGGCTACCTGAAACCCGTTTTGCCGCATAAATTCCTCAGCCGAATACTGCCTGCGCCATCAAGTTATGATACACTTGCGCCTTTCGTTTACGGTCGGTGCGGAAAAACACGCCGGCCAAAGTGCAAACTTTTCCGGGCAGGCAGCCGCCTGCCGGTTTGATGAACACCAAAACAAGGTCTTACGAATGAGCGTAACTATTGAAAAACTGGAAGGTCTCGAACGCAGCCTGCAACTGGAACTGCCCTGGGCCGACATCGAAGCAGCCGTACAAAAACGCCTGCAGGCCACTCAAAAACGTGCCCGCGTGGACGGCTTCCGCCCCGGCAAAGCCCCGCTGCGCATGATCGAATCCATGTATGGCGCGGGCATCCGCGACGAGGTTTTAAACGACAGCCTGCGCCGCAAATTCGGCGAAATCGTGGATTCCGAAGACATCCGCCTCGCCGGCCTGCTCGCTTTTGATGCCGTTGAAGCGCAAGACGACGAAAAAGTATTCAAAGTAAACGCCCGTTTCGAAGTGTTCCCCGAAATCACCGTGGGCAGCCTGGCCGACCAGGAAATCGAAAAAGTGGTATGCGAAGTGGGCGAAGCGGAAGTGGAAAAAACCATCGACATCCTGCGCCGTCAGCGTACCCGCTTCAACCGCGTGGAACGCGAAGCCAAAGACGGCGACCGCGTAATCATCGACTTTGCCGGCACCATCGACGGCATCCCCTTCGAAGGCGGCTCCGCACAAAACTACCCCTTCATCCTCGGCCAAGGCCAGATGCTGCCCGAGTTTGAAGCCGGCATCCAAGGCATGAAAGAAGGCGAAACCAAAGACGTGAGCGTCAACTTCCCTGCCGACTACCACGGCAAAGAAGTGGCCGGCAAAACCGCCGTATTCGCCATCACCCTGCGCAACGTGGCCGAGCCCGTTCTGCCGGAAGTGGACGAACAATTCGCCAAAGCCTTGGGCATCCAAGACGGCGATGTGGCCAAAATGCGCGAAGAAGTGAAGAAAAACATCGAACGCGAAGTAACCCGCCGCGTGGAAGCGCAAACCAAAGACAACGTGATGAAAGCCCTGCTGGACGTTACCCCCGTCGAACTGCCGAAAACCCTGGTGCGCGAAGAAACCGCCCGCATGGCCGAAAGCGCCCGCCAAAACCTGGTGAACCAAGGCATGAAGCCGGAAGACGTGGATTTGTCCGACAGCCTGTTTACCGAGCAGGCCGAACGCCGCGTGGCACTGGGTCTGATTTTGGCCGACCTGGTGGGCAAGCACAACCTGCAGCCGACCGACGACCAGGTTAAAGCCGTGGTGCAAACCTTCTCCGAAAGCTACGAAGATCCGCAGGAAGTGGTGGATTGGTACTTTGCCGACCGCAGCCGCCTGAAAGGCCCGATTTCCATGGCCGTGGAAGCCAACGTGGTGGATTATGTGCTCGGCCAGGCCAAGGTGAACGAGAAAAAACTGAGCTTCGACGAAGTGATGGGCCAGCAGTAATTCAGGCTACCTGAAACCCGTTGCAAACAAAGCACCAAGGCCGTATTCGCCGAGGTGCTTTTTGCCCGAATCATCCCTTACAAACGCGAGGAAACCCATGAACCCCACAATCGAAAACAACTATCTGGTACCCACCGTTATCGAACAGAGCGGCCGGGGCGAGCGCGCCTTCGATATTTATTCCCGCCTCTTGAAAGAGCGCATCATCTTCCTGGTGGGGCCGGTAAACGACCAAACGGCCAACCTGGTGGTGGCGCAGCTGCTGTTTTTGGAAAGCGAAAACCCCGATAAAGATATTTTCCTCTACATCAACAGCCCCGGCGGCTCCGTTACCGCCGGCATGTCGATCTACGACACCATGAATTTCATCAAGCCCGACGTATCCACCCTGTGCCTCGGCCAAGCCGCCAGCATGGGTGCGTTCCTGCTTTCCGCCGGCGCCAAAGGCAAACGCTTCGCCCTGCCCAACAGCCGAGTGATGATTCACCAGCCGCTCATCAGCGGCGGCTTGGGCGGCCAGGCTTCCGATATAGAAATCCACGCTAAAGAGCTGCTCAAACTGAAAGCCACGCTCAACCGCCTGCTGGCCGAACACTGCGGCCGCACGCTGGACGAACTCGAACGCGATACCGACCGCGACAACTTTATGTCGGCTGAAGAAGCCCAAGCATACGGCCTCATCGACCAAGTATTGTCCAGCCGCAGCGACATCAAATAACCATCGGCTTAATCTATAGCAAGCCAAATTGACTTTTCGATACAAGGTGGTGAGCCGCAAGCAATACAGAAGTACGGCAAGGCGACCCAACGCTGTAGCGAAAATTAAGTTGGCTTGCTATAAAAGGCTACCTGAAAACAAACCAAGTGGATTTTCAGGTAGCCTTTTTGCCGCCCGCATACAGCGCATTCCTTGCGGCAACACAAACCCGCGCCATAGCAGTTTGCCGACAATTTCACTATAATCAGCAGGCGCCCACAGCGTGCCGGTATCACTCCCACCCCCTTGCGGGAAACCCATCTCAACAGGAGTTCTGCCATGATTTCCATCCGCCAGCAAAACTACGGCCTCAACGTTGCCCTCTACAACGAATTCACCCTCGAAGACTTCAAAACCCTCGAAGCCGCCATCCTCGAGTGCCTCCAACGCGTACACCGCCCCGACCTCCTCCTCGACTTATCCCTGTTGCGCGACTACACCATCGACATGGCCGCCGAACAACTGCGTTTCCTCAACAACCACGACAACGACTTCGGCCGCATCGCTATCGTCACCAACGACCTCTGGATACGCCTCTCCGCCCACATTTCCAGCCTGCTCACCCGCCAGCACCCCAAATATTTCAACGATGCCGCCGAAGCCCAGCAATGGCTGCTTGCCGACGGCAGCCGCTAACACCATGAGCCAGCCCCGAACCCCGCTGCGCGCCCTCCTGCTGCACGGCATCCATATGCACGCCTGGGTGATGCTCCCGCTCGCCTGGCAACTGCGCCGCCACCATATCCACAGCCGCTGCTTCGGCTACTACAGCATCGCCCAAACCCTGCCCCAGCACAGCCGCCGCCTCGCCGAAGCCGTCCGCCGCCACTACCAACAACACCAAGAACCGCTGCACTTCATCTGCCACAGCCTCGGCGGCCTCGTGTTGCGCCGTTTCGCCGCCGACTACCCCGAACTGGTACGCGGCCGCAGCGTTACCCTCGCCACCCCGCATCTCGGCAGCGAAACCGCCAACCGGCTGCACCGCTACGCCCCCGCCCTCCTCGGCGGCGCCTACCAAAACGGCCTAGACGGCAACCTCCCACCCTGGCCGCCCCAGCTCGAACTCGGCTGCATCGCCGGCAACCGCCACCTGGGCGTCGGCCAAATCGTCGGTTTGCAAGGCGAAGGCGACGGCACCGTCCTCCTCTCCGAAACCCGCCCCGGCAACTGCCGCGACTACCTCGTCCTACCCGTCAACCACTCCGCCATGCTCACCGACCCTACCGTCGCCCGGCAAACCGCCCACTTCCTGCGCCACGGCTGCTTTGAGCACGAATTGGAAGAACACAACAAACCTTAAGCCGACACCGGCCGGACTCCAGCCCCAATCAGGCTACCTGAAAAACCAAAACCCGCTGTTCTCTTATTCAGAACAAACGGGTTTCTACTTTTCAGGTAGCCTTTTCAGCCAGCCTCTAGCACAAGGTTACTGCGCTTCCCAACGGGCTTGCGATTCGCGGATAACGGCTTTGGCTTCTTCAATGTCCCCCCAGTGGCCGACTTTGGTGCTGCCAGGTTTTTTCAGGTCTTTGTAGTGATTGAAGTGGAATTCGATTTGCTTGATCAGCTGCGGCGGCAAATCGGCCAACGTCTTGATGGCATTACCGTTGTGGCGGTCGTCGGCAGGCACCACCACTACTTTGTCGTCCACTTCGCCGTCATCTACAAATTTCATCACGCCGATCACTCTAGCTTCCATGTAGATGCCGGTGGGCAGCGGCAGATCGGTAATAATCAGGGCGTCGAGTTCGTCGCCGTCTTCATCGAGAGTTTGCGGGATGAAGCCGTAGTTGGTGGGTTTGGCGAAAATCTGCGGTTCGATGCGGTCGAGTTTCATTGCGCCGATTTTGCGATTCCATTCGATTTTCTGGTTGGAGCCTTGCGGAATTTCCACTACCACGTTGATGATGCCGCCGTCTACATCGCCGGCGTCGAGAATTTTATTGAAGTCTGCCATGGTTTTTCCTTCTGTGCTTGAACGGTTTGAAAGGCCTGATTATAGCGGCCATCGCTGGCATAATCTATACATATAGTGAATTAACAAAAACCAGTACGGCATTGGCTCGCCTTGCCGTAACGTGTGTACTGTCTGCGGCTCGCCGCCTTGTCCTGATTTTTGTTAATCCACTATATAGCCGTTCCAAACGGGCAATAATCCCACCTTAGCCTGCTTCGCTGTAACACATGCACCATTCAGGCAAAGGCTACCTGAAAGCAAAACTTTAACGAATCAAAATGTAGCGCGAGTTTCTGCGCCGCTCTAATTTTTCAGGTAGCCTTTGGGCTGGATATAAACTTCATTGCCGAATACTTTGCCGCCATCCAAATGCCTTTTCCGCCGCAGGTTTGCCCGATTTAACCGCCGCAATGCTGGCATAAGAATGAGCGCTGCTTTACAATTCGCCCATTCGGCCTGCAAGCGGCTACTACAAAGGATTTCACGATGGCAAAAAAATATTTCGGCACGGACGGCGTGCGCGGCGAAGTGGGCAAATTTCCGATTACGCCCGATTTCGTATTAAAACTAGCCTATGCCGCAGGCCAGGTGCTCACCCGGCGCGACGATGAAATCAAGCCTACCGTGCTCATCGGCAAAGACACCCGCATCTCCGGCTATATGCTGGAAACCGCGCTGGTGGCCGGTTTTACCGCTGCCGGCGTGAATGTTATCCAAACCGGCCCGCTGCCCACCCCGGGCGTGGCCTATCTTACCCGCGCGCTGCGCCTTTCTGCCGGCGTGATGATTTCCGCCTCGCACAACCACTATGCCGATAACGGCATCAAATTTTTCACCGAAGACGGCATGAAGCTTTCCGATGAAATCGAACAGGAAATCGAACAGCAGCTGGATCAGGAAATGCACACCGTTTCCTCCGACCACCTCGGCCGTGCCAAACGCGTGAGCGGCGCAGACGACCGCTACATCGAATTTTGCAAATCCACCTTCCCCGCCAATATGGACTTACGCGGGCTGAAGCTGGTGGTGGACACCGCCAACGGCGCCGGTTATCACGTGGCGCCCAAAGTATTCCACGAGCTGGGCGCAGACGTAATCGAAATCGGCAACCAGCCCAACGGTTTCAATATCAACCACAAATGCGGCGCCACCTACACCAAAACCCTGCAAGCCGCCGTGCTGCAAAACGAGGCCGACTACGGCATTGCGCTCGATGGTGACGGCGACCGCCTGATGATGGTGGACAAACAAGGCAAAGTGTACGACGGCGATTCGCTGATTTATGTGATTGCCCGCGCCCGCCATAAAGCCGGTTCGCTGGTTGGCGGCGTAGTGGGCACGGTGATGACCAATATGGCGATGGAGCTGGCCTTGGCGCAGCTCAAGATCGAATTCTGCCGCGCCAAAGTGGGCGACCGCTATGTACTGGAACAACTGCACCAACGCGGCTGGCAGCTGGGCGGCGAAGCCAGCGGCCACATCCTCTGCCTCGACAAACACAACACCGGCGACGGCACCATTGCCGCCCTGCAAGTGCTGGCCGCGCTGCAAACGCTGGATCAGGATTTGGCCGCCGCCGTAGATTGGCTGCCCTTCCCGCAAACCATGATTAACGTGCGCATCAGCAAAGGGCAGGATTGGCAAACTGCCTCCGCCGCCGAGCTGCAGGCCGTGGAAGCCGAACTGGCCGGGCACGGCCGCGTGGTATTGCGCGCCTCCGGCACCGAGCCCGTGGTGCGCGTGATGGTGGAAGCGCGCGACACCAAGCTTGCCCAGCACTGCGCCGAACGCATTGCCGCCAGCATCCGTCAAAAATAACAGCAACTCACAGGAACACCCACAACCATGCTGGATATTCTAGAAGCCCTGTTCACCCAATACGGCTACGCCGCCGTATTCGTGGTGCTGGTTGCCTGCGGTTTCGGCATCCCCATCCCCGAAGACATCACACTGATTGCAGGCGGCGTGATTTCCGGCCTCGGCCACAGCAACGCGCACATCATGGTGGTGGTGGGCATGATCGGCGTGCTCACCGGCGACGGCATGATGTTCCTGCTCGGCCACTTCTACGGCGACCGCATCCTCAAAGCCCGCTTCGTCAACCGCCTGATGCCGCCGCAACGTTACCTGCAAGTGCAGGAAAAGTTCGACAAACACGGCAGCTGGGTATTATTCGTGGCGCGTTTCCTGCCCGGCCTGCGCACCCCCATCTTCATTACCGCCGGCATGAGCGGCCGGATTTCGTTTTGGCGCTGGCTGATTATGGACGGCCTCGCCTCCCTGATTTCCGTGCCCGCCTGGGTGTATCTCGGCCACTACGGCGCCGCAAACAAAGACTGGCTGCTCATGAAAGCCCACCAGTTCCAGCACATCCTCTACGCAATCATCGGCATCGGCGCACTGGTGTTGTTCTACTTCTGGCAGCGCAAACGCCGCCGTCGCCAATTTTTCCACGCCAAGCTGCAGGAAATGCGCCGAGAGCAGCAAGCCGAACGCAGCAAACGGCAAAATCAATCTGCCGAATAGCATTGCACCGCATCTTGTTTTTCAGGTAGCCCTAATGGATAAAGGCTACCTGAAAACATATAAACCATCAGACTTCTGCCCGCCACCGGCCTCCCTCCCCAAGGCTACCTGAAACATGAAACTCACCCGCCGCCAACTGCTCGGCAGCGCCGCCGCCCTCACCGCCGCAGCCGCCGCCTCCCACCTAGGCCATCAATACCTCCACCGCCTGCCCCCCGTGCACATCCGCCGCATCGGCCTGCCCTTCGGCCACGAGCTGCGCAACGGCCAAGTTTCCCTCGCCCCCCAATCCGAACACCGCTGCCACACCCTCATTCTCGGCAGCGGCGCCGCCGCCCTCTCCGCCGCCTGGTATTTGGCCAAACACGGCCACCGCAACTTCCTCCTCGCCGAAGGCATCGAGCGCAACGGCAACAATGCCGCCTATGTTTCAGGTAGCCTTTCCGCCCCCTCCGGCGCGCACTATTTAGCCCTGCCCTCGCAGGAAAGCGTGTATGTGCGCCAACTCTTATCCGACCTCGGCATCCTGCTCGACGGCATCGACCGGCCCGAGCCCCTGTATCGCGAAACCGATTTGGTTTACGCCCCCGCCGAGCGCCTGTATTACCAAAACTGCTGGCAAGATTCCCTGCTGCCGCAAGAAGATGCCGACAGCCGCCGCTTCCACGCCCTCATCGAAACCCTGCGCCGCGCACGCGGCCGCGACGGGCGCAAAATCTTCGCCATCCCCATCGCCCATTCCTCCGCCGACGAAGCATGGCGTCGCCTCGACCAAACCACCTTCGCCGCCTGGCTCGAAAAAGAAAACTACCGCTCCCCCAGCCTGCTCTGGTATCTCGACTACTGCTGCCGCGACGACTACGGCCAAGGCATCGCCCAAGTATCCGCCTTCGCCGGCCTGCACTACTTCGCCGCCCGCGGCCACACCAACGAAGCCGTGCTCACCTGGCCCGAAGGCCTCGCCCACCTTTCCGAAGCCATCCGCCGCCACATCCGCCTGCAAAATATCGACAGGCTACCTGAAACCGCCGAACTCACCTTTGCCCAGCCCACCGCCGTCAACGCCTCCACCCTGCAAATCAGCGAAACAGATGAAGACGTTGCCGTTATCCTGCGCCACAACCAAAGCGGCCACACCGCCCTCATTCGTGCCCAAAACGTTATCTGCGCCATGCCCCTGATGATTGCCGCCCGCATCATCGCCCAGCCCCAACGCTACGGCTTCTCGCCCGACCTGCCCGCCTACGCCCCCTGGCTGGTGAGCAATTTCGTACTCAACGGCTTCCCCCGCGAAGCGCAGCGCAGCGAATTGGCGTGGGACAACGTAGTACACGGCACGCAAGGCCTTGGCTACGTCGTGTCCATCAACCAGCTCATCCGCACCGCCAAACCCGAACACACCATCTTCACCGCCTACACCGCCCTCAACCACGACAGCCCGCAAAACACCCGCCGCTGGCTGCTCAAAGCAGGCGAAGAAGAACTGCTCGCCCACGCCGCCCAAGACCTCGTCCCAATCTACGGCAGCCGCTTCTGGCAACACGTTGCCTCCGTAGACATCGGCATCCGCGGCCACGGCATGAGCTCCCCCACCCCCGGCTACCTGAACCGGCCATCCCTGCTCCAACTGCGCCAACACCATTCCCGCCTCACCTTCGCCCACAGCGACCTGAGCAGCTACTCCGTGATGGAAGAAGCCGTTTACTGGGGCGTGGAAGCCGCCGAGAAAATCCTGCGCCCCTCAGCCCGGGCATAGGAAAAGGCTAGCTGCAACTCGTTTGTTGGGTTCAGCTAGCCTTTCAATATGCTCACAAACGGATATATAGTGAATTAAATTTAAATCAGGACAAGGCGGCGAGCCGCAGATAGTACACACGTTACGGCAAGGCGAGCCAACGCTGTACTGGTTTAAATTTAATTCACTATAACAACTGCCCCTACAACATTTCAGGCAGCCTGCCACGCGGGGGCTACCTGAAACATAAGATGGGAAACCAAACGGCAGTATTGCCATCTCAGCATTTCAATTGAACACCAGCAGCAGACTTACTAGAAAGGCTACCTGAAATTTCAGGTAGCCTTTGGTTCTATTACGGCAGGTTTATTTCAAATTGATATATGGGTGAATATCTACCGCAGTCATGACCTCTTTAAACTCAGGAATCGGAGGGCTGTTGTCCACAAACTCAAAACGATATTTGCCATAGGGCAAGTCGAAGCAGTCCACCCCGTCCTGATAAGCAGGGTTTCTAGGGTTATCCGTGTTGCTGCCATAGGAATAAAAGACTTTCCCCATTATGTTGAGATTGGTGTAGTTTTTACGGAAAAAGACCTTTTCACCAAACCAACCTTGGCGGTAGGCGATAACTTGGAAAGTGTAATATTGGCGGTAGAAGGTTTCGGGGGCTAACCCGCCTATAGCCATGCCTTCTAGGCTATGCCCTCGGAAAACTTCTTGTTTGCCGTATTCCCATGGGTCTCTATCGCTTGGCCCTCTTTCCAGATTAGGGCCGTACGATTTGGTTTTACCATCAATAAACTCTGTCCGCATGCCGATGCAATACGGATGCTTAACATAGCTGCGCACTTCCAAATTCAGTCGTTTATTCTGCCCCAGCGGAAAATCGGTATAAGTAGGCGAGTACCCCGTGATATATTCCACGCCTATTATGGCCAACGTTCGCGTTACCATACAGCTGGCCAAACCATAAGCCACCAGCACAAATAAAGCCGTCCAGCGCAAACCGCGCCAGTGGCGTTTCAGGTAGCCTTTCAGCTTGCCGACAAAAGTTTGGGGCTTGGCAAGCTGCTGCTCGGGAAACAGGGAGGGTTTATGCACGCGGTTACTCCTGTGGAGTTCTGAAATATGTTTTATAGTGAATTAAATTTAAACCAGTACAGCGTTGCCTCGCCTTGTCGTACTATCTGTACTGTCTGCGGCTCGCCGCCTTGTCCTGATTTTTGTTAATTCACTATACACATCATCATAATCCTGCTAAAGACAGGATGCAAATCAGCCACCTATAGGTTGCCTGAAAAGAAAAGACCACCTGAAAACAAAACTGGAGTTTTCAGGTAGCCTTCCCTTTTCCGGCCAATCTACCCACGCGCCTTCTGGATAAAATCTGCCATCAAATCATGGCTCTTAATGCCGGGTGCCTGCTCCACTCCGCTGGACACATCCAGCCAAGCCGCGCCGGTTTGCCGCACGGCGGCGGCTACATTACCCAGGTTCAGCCCGCCCGACAAAATCCACGGCAGCGGCATGGTTTCGGGCAGCAAGCGCCAGTCGAACACCTGCCCCGTGCCGCCATATTGGCCTTCAATATGCGCATCCAGTAGCAGGGCGGCAGCATCGGCATAGCGACCGGCCGCTTCGGCAATATCCTGCGCCGAACGCACCCGCACGGCTTTCCAATAGGGCTTGCCGAACTGGCGGCAAAATTCGGGCACCTCGTCGCCGTGGAACTGCACAATATCAATCGGTACTGCGCCCAGAATCCGGCGGATCTGCTCGGCCGATTCGTTCACAAACAGCGCCACTTTAACCACCTGCGGCGGCAGGGCGGCGGCAATTTCGGCGGCCTGCGCAATATCTACGCAACGTTTGCTTTTGGCATAAAACACCAAGCCGACCGCATCCGCACCCAATTCGGTAGCGGCCTGCGCGTCTTGCGGCCGGGTGAGGCCGCAGATTTTGATTTTAGGCATCGGGTTTCCTTTCAGCTATAGGCGGGCAATATTTTTCAGGTAGCCTTTGCATTTTGCAGCACCGCCAACAATTTGGCTTCATCCAAATGCCAATGGCAGATTTCTTCGCCCTCATGCAGCAGCACCGGCACCAGCTCGTTATACCGCGCTTCCAGTTCAGGATCTTCATCCACATCAAACACCTGCAACTCAAAACCATACGCTGCCTGATACGGCTGCAGAGCAGCGCGCATCTGGTGGCACAGGCTGCAATACTCACGAAACATTAAAGTTAAAACCATCTGATTTTCCTTACCAATCGGGAAACAGCCAGGCGGGCGGCGGCAGCGTGGCCACACCGAACTGCGGCGGGTAGTCGATGCCGGTAAGATACAGCCCGTCTGGCATAAAAGTGGGCGGCGCGAGCTTGCGGCTGCGGGCGGCCAGCAGCCCGGCAAAACCGTCCACACTCAACTTACCGCAGCCCACATACACCAGCGCGCCCATCAGGTTGCGCACCATGTGGTGCAAAAACGCATTGCCGTGGAAATCTACCGCCATCAATTCCGGCGTGCCGCACAAAGCCACACGATACAGGGTTTTCACCGGCGATTTGGCCTGGCATTCGGCGGCGCGGAAGCTGGAAAAATCGTGCTCGCCCACCAAAAGCGCGGCAGCCTGGCGCATGGCATCCATATCCAAGACATAATGCGTCCACCCGGCACGCCCCACCAACAACGGCGAGCGCACCGGCGCCGACTGCAACAGATAACGATACCGCCGCCCGCAAGCATCGAAACGGGCATGAAACTCCGGTGCCACATCCTGCACCCGCCACACGGCCACACCCTCGGGCAATAGCGCGTTCACGCCGCGCACCCAGGCCTGATCCGGCCGCTGCGCAGCAGAATCGAAATGCACCACCTGCGCAGTGGCATGCACGCCGGTATCGGTACGCCCAGCCGTCACCACGCTAATGCGTTCCTGCGCCAATTCGCTCAACGCAGCTTCCAAGGCGCTTTGCACGGTGGCAATGCCGTCTACCTGCTTCTGCCAGCCGAAAAAACGGCTGCCGTCGTAACTGACGAATAAGGCACGGCGTTTGATGGGAGATGGATTCATGTTTTTCAAATTATTTGATTTTTTAGTGGCTTAAAACCTAAGAATGGGTCAGAGTGGCAAGCCGCAAATAGTAGATAGTATGGCAAAGCAAGCCAACGCAGCAGCATGTTTAATTGTATAGTGAATTAACAAAAACCAGTACAGCGTTGGCTCGCCTTGCCGTACTAATTTGTACTGTCTGCGGCTCGCCGCCTTGTCCTGATTTTTGTTCATCCACTATAATTCACTATAGCTTCGCTGCAGCCATGTTTTCAGGTAGCCTGCATATCGGGAAAGGCTACCTGAAAATCAGATAACGGTATCACTGGGCTGATTGGCATGCTTACGCCAGCGGAGTGCTGTGTACAGCAGTTTTACGCCTGCCATCTGACTGATCACTGTGAGCCGAAGTCAGCCTACTCTTTTCAGGTATCCACGATATTGCTTGAGAAGGCTACCTGAAAACGGAAACAACACCGGCAAAAGCTGCACCGTATAGAAAAACCCGGGCGGAACTGCCCGGGTTGCTGTGGCTGGCCGGATTACCGGCCGATGTCGTTCAACAACTGCTGCGCCTCAGCCTGAATGCTGCTGCCTTCTGATTCGTTAATCAGTTCCATCAGAGTCTGGCGGGCGGTGTTGGCATCGTCGATTTCCAGATACATTTTAGCCAATTCCAATTTGGCTTCCAGCGCCTCTTTCGGCAGCGGGGCGGCACTAACCGGTTCGGTACGCGCTGCCGGAGCCGGCTGGCTGACTTCCGCCGGAGCGGCTTGTGCCGGGGCAGCCGGGGTGCTGTCAAAGTCCAAATTAAAATCCATCACATTCGATGCGGCGGCAGGAGCGGCGGCTTCTTTGGCCACGCTGCTTACGCTTTCAGTATCCAAGCTCGATACATCGAAGGCAATGGTGTTGTCCATTTCCGGTGCGGCCGGTTTGGCAGGTTCTGCCACTTCAACGGCAGCTGGGGCTTCCGCTTGGAAGGTTTGGGTGGCCGGAGTCTCGTCCAATACCCAATCCAGCTCCTCGGGGGCAACCGGCGCAGCCTGCGGCTCAGGCACCGGCTGTACGGGAGCTTGAGCCGGGGCAGGCTCTTCAGCAGCAAAGTTCAGCCAGTCGTCATCCGAGGCAGCAGCAGGTTGTTCGGATTCTTCCAACCAGCTCCAGTCATCGGCTTCGGCCTGCCGGGCGGCTGCTTCAGTACTGGGTGTGCTACCCAGTTGCTGCTGTTCGTCCAAGTAGCTCAAATCCAAGCCCAAATCCTGCTCGCTCACCGTTGCAGGTTGTGCTGCGGCAGGGGCAGCCGACTGGCTAACCGGTGCTGCGGCAGCGGGAGCAGCTGGAGTGGCGGAGAGGCTATCGGAATGATCGGTCACATTTTCAAAATAGAGGCCGTCGTCATCATCCTCATGGTCGTCACCACGGGCAGGAGCGGCACCTTTACGGCGGCGGTTCATCAAGAGATAAGCCAAGCCACCCAATGCCAACAGGCCGCCACCACCATAGAGTACCATCTGGGTGATGTCCATGCCCTCTTCTTCCATCGGAGGAGTTTCCACCACCGGCGGGGCAACCTCAACCGGAGGTGTTTCCACAACCGGCTCGGACGCCATCATATCGGAAGCCTGCTCAGGCTGGCTGACACCCATATCGGGCAGGGCGGCAGAAGCCGGCGTTTCGGGAACCGCGTCGCTAGCCATAGGCGGAACAGCAGGTTGTTGTCCTTGGGGCGGCTGCTGAACCGGTGGCTGGGCGGGCTGCTGCGGTTGTGCTTGTTGTTGAGGTTGTTGTGGCTGTGGTTGCGTCGGCTCAACAGGCGGTGCGGGGGGCGCAGGCGGCGTAACCGGCGGAGTCGGTTGGGCTTCTACCTGCGGCTGTTGGCGTGTCGGAGCAGTATCTGCTGCCGGGCGTTCTTCCTGTGCACGGGTGCTTAAGCGGCGCGGCGGATTGTGTGCCAAACGGCGCAGGGTATCGCCGTCAGGGATGGTAAGAGTAGCGCCTCGATACATCAAATCGGGGTTGCCATTGCGGAAAGCACGCGGGTTGGCAGCCACCAAGGCGTTGATGGTTTGACGCAAAGTCATACCGACCGGTTTAACGCGTTGCGCAATATCCACCAGCAATTCGCCATCTTTAATTTGATAGCTTTCCCCACTAATCTGTACCGGTGCTTCGCGTCGGTCGGCAGCGCGGCGGTGCCGTCTAGATTCAGCAGAATGGCGACGGCCAGGCTCAGCTTCAGCACGGCGTTCGTGGCGTGAACGGGCGCTGCCGGAAGCATGGTAATCACGGGGATCCAGCATGGCAGTATATTGGTGGTTTTGATTCCCTACACCCAGCCAGAAAGTCATCACCGGTTCTTTAATCGGTGTTCTGGAGTGCAGGCGAATAACGGCACGGTCGCCGCTGCGGCGCGACACCGTGGCTTGCAGGTCGGCACCGTTGATGGTTGGCTTGGCCGAAGCCAAAGCACGCGCCTCGTCGCCCGTTACCACCACTGTGGCAGAAAACGGCTCGTTCAAGCGCGACTGAACCTGCAGGCCGCCCAAAGCGGCATGGGCGCCAACAGAGGCTGCCAAACCCAGTGAAGCCGCAATCAGCTTCATTTTATACTGCTTACAAAACATCAAATCCCCCTTACAACCTAAAGTAATGCACAACTAACCTTCTGAATAAATAGAAAAATACAGAGCCAGGCAAGCAAAATTCCAGCCTGTACAGCTGCTGTCGTGCAACGGATTAAAATCTCTAAACCTAGGTATCATATCGTTTATTTCCTATTTATGCCAAGCCATTTCTGCTATTTAGCCCGATTTTCTATACAGGAATGAAACATTTTTAATTATTTAATAGACTCCCCATTTATATTAGACCTCTTGCGAAAATATTCATCCCATCGCATTAACCAGTCCTGCAATCAGATTTGCCCTTAACCCGAACCGTTTCCGCCTGTTGCGGTAAGGCAGCGACAATATTTTGAATATCTTCAGTTTCCTGTTGATGTGCTCGATGACGGTTCTGAGTTTGCCTAACCGCCTGTTCGCCTCTTTATCCTGTTTGTCCGGCGGATGACGTTTGGATTTCTTTTTCGGGGTCTGTAATCCGGTTTTGGCCAATCCTTGATAACCCTTATCCGCAATGACTATTTTGTAGGGATAAAGCTCTGCAAGGTGCCTCTTGGCTAAACGCATGTCATGCCGGGCACCCATCCCCGTCCGGATGCTGATGATTTTTTCCGTTTCCCTGCCGTATATGACCCGGATTTTAACCGTGTGCCGCCTTTTCTTGCCGCTGTAATACTGCCGCTGTTTTTTTGGGACGTTCAATCGGGCTTTCGGTAACGTCAATGATGACCGTTTGGTCGCCCGGATTCTTGTGCTTTGGCAGGGAGAAGCGTTTGCAACGGATGAGGGCGTCCTCGGTTTTACGGATGGTGCGGCAGACATTACTTTCGGAAAGGCCGTAGATGGCGGCCAATTCGAGTTGGGTATGGTAATGACGCAGATAGCTTAGGGTAAGCAGCAGTTGGTCTGCCAAACCGAGCGTATGCGGCCTGCCCGACTTGACCTTCCGGCTTTCTGCTTCTGTGGTGACTTGCAGCATTTCGTGAAAAAGGACGGGCGTTACACCTGTGAGCCGTTTGAATTCCCTGTCGCTTCTTTGGATGAGGTTTTCGTATTTCATTTGGGAATTGTAAATCTTCAGGATACTTTCGCAAGAGGTCTATAGTAGTAACATCACAGCAAGAAAAGCTACAGGAGGGAAATATCATGCCCGCCATTATGACCAGCCGGGAGTTTAATCAGCATACCTACCGCGCCCAGCAAGAGGCAGAAAAAAGCCCTGCTGTGATTACCAACAGGGGCAGGCCGGCACATGTGCTGTTGAGCTATGCCGACTATCAGAAACTAACCGGAGGCCGTCGGAGCGCACTAGAGGCACTGCAAAGCCTGAATTATCCCGATACCGCCGCCGATATAGAGCTGGAAATTCCCCCGCGCAGCAAAGCGCAACGCCAACCAGTGAATTTCACGGAGGATTAGCCGTGTATCTGCTGGATACCAATGCCATTAGCGAAATGCGGAAAATCCGACACGGTACGGCAAACAAGGGTTTTACCGCTTGGCTTGCCGCCACCGATAGCGGCGCCTTCTACACCAGCGCTATTGTTGTAATGGAACTTGAGCGTGGCATATTGCGCATGGAGCGCAAAGACCCTGCACAAGGGCAGGTATTGCGGGCGTGGTATAGCGCCATCATGACGGGCTATTTGCCGGCCGCATTCTGCCGATAGACGAGCGCACCGCCGCTGTTTGTGCCGCCCTGCATACTCCAGACCCCGCCCCGGAAAATGATGCGTGGATAGCCGCTACCGCCAAACAATACGGGCTGGTGTTGGTAACGCGTAATACCGCTGATTTCCAAGGCAGCGGGGTAAGGCTGCTTAATCCGTTTGAGGCTACCTGAAAACCACTACCCACGACACCAGCCCCCGTGCTGGTGTTTTTCTTTGTCCGGCCTTGGCCCCACCATGCCAGCCAGCCGACGACTGCCCATTTTCTCCCGCTTCTTTATCCAAAATTACCCAAAATCTGCCCAAAACTGCCTATTTTTTGACCAGTTTTAAACTGTTTTGAGCAAAATGCCGTGAGGCCACCTTATGTCGGTTCTATAGTGGATTAACAAAAATCAGGACAAGGCAGCGAGCCGCAGACAGTACACACGTTACGGCAAGGCGAGCCAACTCTGTACTGGTTTTTGTTAATTCACTATATTTTCAGGTAGCCTCATAATTTTACTCATCTGCTCAGGTTAAATTTTTAGTAGCTTATAAAAGGTCAGGCACCATCTATACTGATATCCTGTTCGCCTTTGCGCCTTATGCCGGCGCGGGGCACTTCCTTTCTTTGCTTCGCCAAAGAAAGGAAGCAAAGAAAGGCGACTGCGGGCATAGGTTTGGCTCCGCCAAACTTCCCTCACTCCGCGCGGTTTTTCGGGCGAGCCCGCAACTTGTGGCTTCGTCACTTCGAGCATGCAAGCCCTTGTTCCCCGAAAAACCGCGCTCCGTTCGGCTGAGCCAGCAGAGAATGACCGTAACCCAACCATTCGCGTTCAATATGCTGTATTTGGTGTTGCTGGAAATTGAATAGATGAGACTAACGGAAAAGGGTAACGGACATCATGGGCGGATCTGCTTATGGTTGATTCTAACTATAAAATAGGACCTTTCAACCACCGCTATCCCCATTTGGTCGGGAACAACGGCAACAAGGCCGTAGGTCGGGAATTTATGCCTTTCAGACGACCTATGCGGAAATATTCAGAAGCGACACATCAACCCCGCCGTGCCTTCGACGCGGTATTTGCCGTCGTTCATCTGGCTGTTTTTCACGGTAGAAGGCAGCGCTTCGGCCAGTACGCCGGTAAACGCGCTGAATTTCGGCGTGAAGCTGTATTGCGTTTCCAAACCGATATAAGGATTGACGGAAGACTTGGGCTGATAGGCGTTCAAGCCGCTGCGGCGGGCTTCGTCGGCGTTGATGCCGTAGTAGTAGCGGTTGAATTTTTTGTTCGAATAAGACACGCCGACGGCGGGTTTGACGAGTAATTTAGGCGTGGGTTGCTAGAAATAGCTGTATTGCACCTGCGCCTGCATTCCCTTGTTCGTACCCGAAACATCATGCGACACATGCGTTTCCAGATTGCCGTAGGGGCTGTACAGGTTGTAGGAAATATCCGCCATCACCGCGTTTTTGCGGCGGTCGAGCCGCTTCAGGCGCGCATCGTCCGAATCGCCCGGTTTCAAGCCGTAATCGCGCAGGTAGGTCGCCCCCCAGCAGCACTTTCTGCGACTGGTCGGCGGAAGTGTAGAGTTTCACGCCGGCCGACAGTCCGCGTATGTAAAACCGCTTCGTTTCAAGCTGAACCAGCGGTGCAACCGTCCAGTCGGCGGATTTGCCCCGATAGCCGCTGTCGGCATAACCACCCGCCACACCGACCGAAAATTCCGTTTTCTGCGGCTCCTGCCGAAAATCCTCCGCATACGCGGATGGCGCGTGCAGTAGGCACATGGATAAAGAAAATAACACTCCGGTTCGAACGATATGTTTCATAGAGTCTCCCAAAAAAGCGTATAGGTCGTCTAAAAAGCAAGAAATCCAATTTAGTCCCATTTAGGACTGTTAATCAACAGGACAATAAACCCAGTGCTACAATGACGACATATCCCAAAAACAAGGAACATCATGGAAAACGCAAACAGCCGATTCGACCCGTCCCAAGGCATCGACCAACGCGGCAGCTTGCTGACCGGCATTTATGATCAGTATGAAAACTGGGCAAAAAGCAAAGGCCTCAACTACACCGTATTCGCCATCCTGTATTTCGTGTACTACCGCGAACACTGCACCCAAAGCGACATCTGCGCCTTTTGGGGCTTTGCCAAACAAACCGTCTCCACCCAGTGCAACGAACTGATGGACAAGGGCATACTCAGCATCGTGCAGGACGACGGCAACCGCTGCCGCAAAATCCTGACCCTGACCGAACAAGGCCGCGCCTACGCCCGCCCGTTCGTCGAACCCGTCCACGCGGCAGAAACTGCTGCCTTCCAATCGTTGTGTGAGGAGTTAGGGCAAAAACTGGTGGAAGGTACAGAAAAATTCTACGCTACCTTTGCTGTTGCTTTATCGGAAGCGAAAGAGGGGAAAGCTGTATAATCCCTACCTAAATCTTGTTATGCAGTTTTCAGGTAGCCTAGCTGCTTGTATGGCTACCTGAAAAACCAAAAGCCGGGCTCATGCCCGGCTGGTTTTGTTTGTGCTAGCCACACGGCGATTATAGTGGATTAACAAAAATCAGGACAAGGCGGCGAGCCGCAGACAGTACACACGTTACGGCAAGGCGAGACAACGCTGTACTGGTTTTTGTTAATTCACTATAAAACCGGTTTCAGGTAGCCTCTGTCCGCTAAACCAGCTGTTCGCCCCAATGCAGTTTCTGGCGCAGGGTTTTGTAGTATTGGTAATCGGTGGGGTGCAGCACGCGCAGGGTGTTGCGGTAGCGGCGGATGGTGAGCCGGTTCATGCTGTGCAGGTCAATATGGGATTGGCCGTCGCAATGCACGCGGGCATTGTCGGCTTTGGTGATGAGGATTTCGATTTCGCAGCTGTCGGGCACCACGATGGGGCGGTTGGTCATGGATTGCGGGCAGATCGGCACGAGGGTGAGGGCACGCAGGGTGGATTGCAGAATCGGCCCGCCGGCAGCCAGGGCGTAGGCGGTGGAACCGGTGGGGGTGGATACAATCAGCCCGTCGGAACGTTGGGTATAGACGAATTCTTGGTTGATAAATACTTCGAATTCAATCATCTGCCCCAAGCCGCCGCGGCTGATGACGACTTCGTTGAGGGCCAGCTCGGTGCAGTCGGATTCGTCGTGACGCTGCACGGTGCATTCGAGCATGATGCGCTCTTCGGGCAGGTATTGGCCGGCGAGCATGCGCGAAATGTCGGCAATCATGTTTTGGCGCGGCACTTGGGTGAGGAAGCCTAAATGCCCCAAATGCACGCCCATGATGGGGATGCGGTAAGGGGCAAGCCGGCGGGCTACGGATAAAAATGTGCCGTCTCCGCCGAGCACCAGCACCAAATCGCAGCAAGCGCCCATGTCTTCTTTGGCTACCCGTCGGCAGTTTTCGGCCAGCGGGTTGGCAGACAAATCGTTGCCGCATTCTTCGTCTAACAGCACTTCGATGCTGTTTTCTAAAAAGAAGGCCACCAGTTTGCCCAGGGTTTCGCCCAATTGCGGGGTATTGGGGCGGGTGACGATGCCGATGCGGTGAAATTGGCTGTGTTTCATGGGGAAGATGGGGGAATTGGTGGTAGGCCGAACTCTACCTGATTTTCAGGTAGCCTGAAAGGCGGAAGCGGATAAGCCGACGCCGCAGCGGTGTGCGGGCATCCATATTTTGTTTTTTATCATGCGGCTGATAGAATGCCGCGCCGTGTGGCTTTATGTTTCAGGTAGCCTTTTGTGTGGCCACAGGCTACCTGAAACATAAAGCCGGAATATTGATTTCTTTTTCGGGTAGCCCCATGCCGCAATCCACTCCACCGCCGGCACTCGCCCTGCTCGGCCCCACCGCCGCCGGCAAAACCGTGCTCGCGCTTGCCTTGGCCGAAAAGCTGCCGCTGGAAATCGTCAGCCTCGATTCCGCGCTGATTTACCGCGGTATGGACATCGGCACCGCCAAGCCCACTCCGGCCGAACGTGCCGCCGTGCCGCACCACCTCATCGACATCATCAACCCGCCGCAAAGCTACAGCGTGGCCGACTTTTTGGATGATTGCCTGCGCCTGTGCCGTGAAATCCATGCGCGCGGCCGCCTGCCGCTGATTGTGGGCGGCACCATGATGTATTACCACGCCCTCGTTAACGGCCTCAACAGCCTGCCCGCCGCCAATCCTGAAATCCGCCGCCAACTGCAAGAGCAAAAACAGCAGCACGGCCTGCCTCATCTCTATACCCAGCTGCAACAGGCCGACCCCGCCACCGCCGCCCGGCTCAAGCCAGGCGACAGCCAGCGCATCGAACGTGCATTGGAAGTGTGGCTGCTCACCGGCCGGCCGCTCAGCCAACACTTTGCCGAACAGCCCAACGCCGCGCCGACGCTCTCCCTGCGCAGCATCGCCCTGATTCCGGCGCAACGCGAACGGTTGCACCGCAATATCGAACAACGCTTCCACGCCATGCTGGAGCAAGGCTTCCTCGAAGAAGTGCGCCGACTGCAAGCACAATATCCCGAGCTCAATCCCGACTACCCCGCCGTGCGCTGCGTGGGTTACCGCCAAGCCTGGGCGCACCTGCAAGGCGAAACCGACCGTAATACTTTCATTGCCCAGGGTATTGCCGCCACCCGCCAGCTTGCCAAGCGCCAGCTCACCTGGCTGCGCAAACTGCCCGCCGATTTGGTAATCGACCCGTTTTCAGGTAGCCTCCGGCAACACAGCCAAACCCTTCATTCTTTTTGCCAACAACACTTCGCATGAGCACGCCCGCCCCCGCCTCTTTCCGCCGCCGTTTCGCCGCCCTGTGCTACGAAGCCCTGCTGCTGGCCGCCGTCACCTGCGTGGCCTTTATCCCCGCCGCCGCCGCCAATATGGCGCTGCATACTGTGCCGCTGCTGGCCGAAACCGCCGTGGCGCTGATTATCCTCGCCGTGTGGTGGGGCTATTTCCGCCTCTGCTGGCACAGCCCGCGCGGGCAAACCCTGCCGATGAAAGTGTGGCGGCTGCAGCTGCAAACCCCCGCCGGCAGCCGCCCCAGCCTGCGCCAACTGCGCCTACGCTTCATCTGGGCCACCGTGCTGCTTCTGCTGCTGCCGCTCGCCTCCTTCGGCATCCTGCGCCAACTCACCCCCCTGCCGCCCCAAACCGTAGCCGGCATGGCACTGGCGTGGTGGATACTGCCCATCGGCTTCGCCCTCATCCATCCTTCCCGCCAATTCCTCTACGACTACCTTGCCGGTACGGTTTTAACGGGCAAAGGGCGGGAAGAAACCCTTCGCTGAATGCTTCCCTTCATACAGCTCGCCGTACTAGCCGCACCATATAGTGAACTAACAAAAACCAGTACGGTGTTGGCTCGCTTTGCCCTGATTTTTGTTCATCCACTATAAAAACACGATAGCAGAGGCTACCTGAAAACGCTTGGTTATTTTCAGGTAGCCTTTTGCCCGCACCGGGCTTGCGCCTACAAGCTGCCCGTGCCGGTTATCGCCCGGCCTGCCGCCTGCGGTTCACCGCTTCGTATAAAAATTCAGTTAGCTTGCCTATATGCCTTAAAGCAACACCTCTTTTGGCAACAGCCCGCCCTCCTGCGCCAAACTCTCCATACGGGCAGAAACGGCAATATAGTGAATTAACAAAAACCAGTACGGCGTTGCCTCGCCTTGCCGTAACGTGTGTACTGTCTGCGGCTCGCCGCCTTGTCCTGATTTTTGTTCATCTACTATAAAAGGCTACCTGAAAACACTCGATTGCGTTTTCAGGTAGCCTTATCCTTATCAAACCGCCTGCCTACAGCCTGCTCACGCCGATTACGCCTTTCACGTTGGCGAGGCTGGCGAGCACGTGCGGCAGGTCGTCCACCTGCTGCACTTCCAGCGTGAAGCGCAGGCTGGCCTGCAGGTTGCGCGATTGGGTTTGCACGGCGGTAACGTTGAGTTTGTGCCGCGCCAGCGCTTCGGAAATATCGCGCAGCAGGCCGTTGCGGTCTTGGGCGGATACTTCGATATCCACGGCAAACACCTGCCCGGCAGGCACGCCCGCCCAGCAGGCCGGCACAACTTTTTCAGCCGCGTCGGCAGCGAGCTTCTGGAAAGAGGCGCAGCCGATGCGGTGGATGGAAATGCCGCGCCCGCGCGTTACGAAGCCGGCGATTTCGTCGGGCGGGGCGGGTTTGCAGCATTTGGCCAAAGTGGTGAGCAGGCCGGATTCGCCATCCACCAAAATGCCGCCTTTGCCGCCGGTTTCTTTGATGCGCGACTGTTTGACGATGCTCTCGGTGCTCACCGGCGCGGCAGGCGGTTCGGCCAGCAGGCCGCAGGCTTTCTGCACGGCGCGGGGCATGATTTCGCCGTGTGCCACGGCGGTGTAGAGCTCGTCCGGTTTTTTGAAGCCGAGTTTTTCGGCCAAAGCCTGCATATTGGGCTTGGGCTGGACTTTGAGCAGGGTTTTTTCCAGCTGCAGCCGGCCTTGTTCGCGCACGCTTTCGGCGTTTTGGCGGCGGATGTGGGCGCGGATTTTGGCGGCGGCCTTGCTGCTTTTCACCCAGCCTTCATACAGCCAGTTTACCGATGGTTCGCCCTCTTTGGCGGCGATGATTTCCACGCGCTGGCCGTTCTCCAGCGGGGTGGAAAGCGGCACGATTTGGCCGTCTACCTTCGCGCCGCGGCAGCGGTCGCCCAGGCTGCTGTGCAGGGCGTAGGCGAAGTCGATGGGGGTGGCGCCCACGGGCAGGGAGAGCACTTTGCCGTGCGGGGTGAGCACATAAATCGTATCGTTAAACAGCTCGGTTTGGAAGGCGGCGGCGAGGTCGGCTTTGCCGCTTTCGGCCATGTTTTCGCGCCAATCCAAGAGCTGGCGCAGCCAGGCGATTTTCTGCTCATACGCGGAATCGCCTTTGCCGCCTTCTTTATAACGCCAGTGCGCGGCCACGCCGAATTCGTTGAATTGGTGCATTTCTTTGGTGCGGATTTGCACCTCGATGCCTTTGTCTTCCGGGCCGACAATCACGGTGTGCAGGCTTTTGTAGCCGTTGCCTTTAGGGTTGGCGATGTAGTCGTCGAATTCACCGGGGATGGGCTGCCACAGGCTGTGCACGATGCCCAGCACGGTGTAGCACTCGGGCACGCTGTTCACCAGCACGCGCACGGCACGGATATCGTAGAGCCCTTCGAAATCGAGCTTTTTCTTCACCATCTTGCGGTAGATGGAGTAGATGTGTTTGGGGCGGCCGGCCACGTCGTAATCACGGATGCCGTATTTGGTCAGCTCGGCTTTGAGGATGCCGAGGAAGTGGTCGATATAGTGCTGCCGCTCGGGGCGTTTTTCGTCGAGCAGGTGGGCGATGCGGCGGTATTCTTCGGGGTTTTGGTGGCGGAAGCCGAGGTCTTCGAGCTGCCATTTGAGCTGCCACACGCCCAAGCGGTTGGCCAGCGGGGCGAAAATATCCAGCGTTTCTTTGGCAATGCTGCGTTTTTCCGGGCTGTCGGGGCAGCCGCCGAGGTATTGCATGGTGCGGGTGCGCAGGGCGAGCTTGATCAGCACCACGCGGATATCGGACACCATAGCCAACAGCATTTTGCGCATGGTTTCGGCCTGCGCGGCACGCTCTTCAGGCGTGGCCAAGCCGTCCACGCGGGCAAAGTGGGTGAGCTTCTGCACTTGGTCGATACCCTGCACCAGGCTGCATACGGTTTGGCCGCATTGCCCGGCTACCTGAAGCTGCCAATCCCCGCCCTGCTTGGACATGCCCGACAATATGGTGGCGGCCACGGCTTCGGGCAGCAAATCGAGCTGCGCCACCATTTGCGCCGCGCCCACGGTGTGCGGCAGCAGCGGCTCGCCGGCGTAGGTTTGCGCGTCGGCGGGGTAGTACGCCTCGGCCAGCGCGAGCGCCTGCTGCAAGAGTGCGCGGTCGGCTTCGTTTTGCTGTGCGGCATAGTCTTTCAACCAGGCCAAACATTCTTGCTGGCCGGTTATATGCGTGTCTGAATAGCCGGTCTCCATGGTTTCCTCTTTTTTGCGGTATGAAACTTGATTGTAACCAAAAATCCGACAAGAAGGGTCTGGTTAATGCAGGGAGTTTGATGCAGGTGCAATTTTATTTGGAGAAATGGTAAGATTCGCGTTTCGCACAGGCTACCTGAAAGATACCCGCTATGCTGTTCCATCCCGAAGTCATGACCGTTGAAATGCTGGCGCAGAAAATCCGCAAAATCCCCAACTGGCCGCAGGAAGGCGTGCTGTTTCACGACATCACCCCCGTGCTGCAAAGCCCGGAATACTTCCGCCTGTTGGTGGATTTGCTCACCTACCGCTATATGACGCAAGACATCGATGTGGTGGCCGGGCTGGACGCGCGCGGCTTCATCATCGGCGCCGCGCTGGCCTATCAGCTTAATGTGGGCTTTGTGCCCATCCGCAAAAAAGGCAAGCTGCCCTTCACCACCCTTTCCGAAAGCTACGCGCTAGAATACGGCGAAGCCACCGTGGAAATCCATACCGACGCCATTAAAGACAACGCCCGCGTGTTGCTGGTGGACGACCTTGTGGCCACCGGCGGCACCATGCACGCCGGCATCAAGCTCATCCGCAAGCTTGGCGGGAACGTGGTGGAAGCCGCCGCTATTCTTGAGTTCACCGACCTGCCCGGCGGCGAGCGCGTTCGCAACGAAGGCGTGCCCCTGTTTACCCTGTATCAAAACAGCGGCGCGGTAACAGAAGAGCATACGGCGCCGCAGGCCGGTTAAAAACCGCCATACCCATATCCGGCTTTCAGGCTACCTGAAAGCCGGATAGTTTTTGATCCAGCAGCATTTTCTGCCGCCGGATAAAACAGCACCGTATCGGCAGTATCAAAAGACAGGGCAGTTCGCTATAATCGCCCACGCAGTATTTCCCCGTGTTTTGATAAGGACCAAGTTATGAAACTGTATCTCCCCCTGATTGCCGCCGCTGCTCTGGCGCTGGCCGCCTGCGGCGGCGAACCCGCCCCCAGCGCACCCGCTTCCGAAGCCCATCACGACCACGCTGCTTCGGCCGCCTCTGCCGCTTCCCAAGCCGCACCGGCCTCTGAAGCCGCCTCTGCTCCCGCCGCAGCTGCCGAAGGCTGCTCACAGCTGGTGGAAACCGGCGACAGCATGCAGTACAACACCGCCGAAATCAGCGTGCCCAAAGGCTGCACCGACTTCACCGTTACCCTCAAACACACCGGCAGCATGCCCAAAACCGCGATGGGGCATAACATCGTGATCACCGCCGAAGGCGACGTGAACGGCGTGAACAACGACGGCGTAGGCGCAGGCCCGGACAACGATTATGTGAAACCCGGCGATGAGCGCGTGATTGCCCACACCAAACTCATCGGCGGCGGCGAAGAAGCCTCCGTTACCTTCCCCGTGGCCAAACTGGCTGCCGGTACCAACTACAAATTCTTCTGCTCCTTCCCCGGCCATGCCGGCGTGATGAACGGCGTGGTGAAACTGGCAAATTAATCTCCAACGGTTTGCCCAAACAGGCAAAAGGCTACCTGAAAATTCAGGTAGCCTTTTTTGCTGGCCGGATACGGATGCCGGAAGGCCGGTATGCCTATAGTGGATTAACAAAAATCAGGACAAGGCAACGAGCCGCAGATAGTACGGCAAGGCGGGCCAACGCCGTACTGGTTTAAATTGAATCCACTATATTTTCAGGTAGCCTTATCTTGAAAGGCCGGGCCCGCTTACTCCGGCAGCACCTCTTCCGCTGCTTCCCGCACCAAGGCCGAAGCTGCTTCGATAACGGCTTGTTCGCCATTGGCTTCCAGCGGCAAACGAGCCAAAACAGTTTCGCTGGCACGCACTTTTTCGCCGATGGCCACCAGCGGCACGGCATCGGTGGGCAGATACACATCCACCCGCGAGCCGAAACGGATAAAGCCGTAGCGTTGGCCGCGCGTGATTTTCTCGCCCGGCCGCACGTAGCACAAAATACGCCGCGCCACCAAACCGGCCACTTGCACAAAGGTCAGCTCGCGCCCGCTTTTGGTGGTGGCGAACACCGCATTGCGTTCGTTTTCCGTGCTGGCCTTATCCAGCGCGGCATTGACGAATTGGCCGGGGAAGTAGTCCACCTGCGTTACCGTGCCGTCAACCGGCGCGCGCTGCGAATGCACGTTGAACACGTTCATAAACACGCTGATTTTCAGCGCGGGCACTTTGCGAAACGGGTCTTCGGCACGCTCCACCACCACAATGCGCCCGTCGGCCGGGCAGAGCACGGCTTCCGGATCGGCCGGGATATCGCGCGCCGGATCGCGGAAAAACTGCACCGCAAACACGGTGAACACCCAAAACGGCAGCGACCACCAGCCGCAGCAGAGGCTCACCAGCACGCTCAGCAGCAGCCCTCCCAAAATAAACGGCCAGCCTTCCCGCGCAATCAGCGGGTGGGGGTAGAAACGGTTCACGGCATATCCTTTTTGAATTGAGTTGGAATGGGGCGGGATTATACAAGATACGGGGTAGAGGGAAAGCGGCTTGCGTCAAATCGATGAGGCTACCTGAAAGCAGGAGCCTCAACGAAGTTAAAACAGCTTGGCCTGCATTTTCAGGTAGCCTCGGTTTCCCTCACCACTGTTCGCTGCGTTCGCCCGTGCGGTCGCCCCAAGTTTCGTCCGGTTCGTAGGGCAGCACCAGCATGGCCGTGAGCCAGCCGCCAACCGCAAACAGTGCGGGCAGCACATACCACGGCGGCGCGGCCATCAGCTGATTGATGGCCTCGGCGGGGAAAGGCATTGCCTCGCCCAAAATGGCGGCAACCAACCGGTTGAATTCCGGCAGCACATTCACGCCCGCCAGCTGCGGCAGGGCATACAAAACCGCCGTCAGCAGCGTCCACACCAAAGCCGACACCGCCCACCCTTGCAGATTGTTTTGCCAGCCCAGCCGCTGTGCCAGCGCGCCGGTGAGCAGGGCAGGCAGTGCGAGCAGCCACAGGCCGTGGACAGCCGAGATCAGCACGATACTCAGCCCTTTAAGCCCCACCAGGCGCAGCAGCATGGCCTGCGGCGACTGCCAGCCAGCCTTCCACAGCAGCGCCAGCACGCCGTAGAGCAGCCCGCAGAAAAACCCCGAACACAGCACATACCAAACCATCATTTTCCGCAGCGGCGGATTTTGTCGGCTCATTTGCCCGCTCCTTAGATAACACAAAAGGCGCACAGGCTACCTGAAAGCGCCGTGCGCGTAAACCGGGCTGGCTTTATAGTGGATTAAAATATAGTGGATTAAATTTAAATCAGGACAAGGCGGCGAGCCGCAAGGCGTACAGGTAGTACGTCAAGGCGAGCCAACGCCGTATCATTGCGATTTTAATCCACTATAACTTCGTTGAATCCACGCTTTCAGGTAGCCCGTATCCGGCTGGACAAGTTCATGCGTTTAGGCACACAATCCCAGCCTTCAACCATCTTGCCAAACAAAGGAGCATCATGAGCCAGAACAACGCCACCATCCTGCAAACCCTGCCCGTCGGCCAAAAAGTCGGCATTGCCTTTTCCGGCGGGCTCGACACCTCCGCCGCCCTCCTGTGGATGAAGCTCAAAGGCGCACTGCCTTACGCCTACACCGCCAACCTTGGCCAGCCCGACGAAGACGACTACAACGCCATTCCCAAAAAAGCGATGGAATACGGCGCGCAAAACGCCCGCCTGATTGACTGCCGCGCCCAGTTGGCGCACGAAGGCATCGCCGCCATCCAATGCGGTGCGTTCCATGTGTCTACCGGCGGCGTGCCCTATTTCAACACCACCCCGCTCGGCCGCGCCGTAACCGGCACCATGCTCGTTTCCGCCATGAAGGAAGACGACGTGAACATCTGGGGCGACGGCAGCACCTACAAAGGCAACGACATCGAGCGTTTCTACCGCTACGGCCTCTTAACCAATCCCGCGCTGAAAATCTACAAACCCTGGCTCGACCAGCAATTTATCGACGAACTCGGCGGCCGCCACGAAATGAGCCAATTCCTCATCGCCAACGGCTTCCAATACAAAATGTCGGTAGAAAAAGCCTATTCCACCGATTCCAATATGCTCGGCGCAACGCACGAAGCCAAAGATTTGGAATTTCTGAACAGCGGCATCAAAATCGTCAAACCCATTATGGGCGTTGCCTTCTGGGACGAAAGCGTCGAAGTCAAACCCGAAGAAGTCAGCGTGCGCTTTGAAGAAGGCGTGCCGGTGGCATTAAACGGCCAAACCTTTGCCGACGCAGTGGAACTCTTCCTCGAAGCCAACCGCATCGGCGGCCGCCACGGCTTGGGCATGAGCGACCAAATCGAAAACCGCATCATCGAAGCCAAATCGCGCGGCATCTACGAAGCCCCGGGTATGGCGCTGCTGCACATCGCCTACGAACGTTTGGTCACCGGCATCCACAACGAAGACACCATCGAGCAATACCGCATCAACGGCCTGCGCCTCGGCCGTTTGCTGTATCAAGGCCGCTGGTTCGACAGCCAAGCACTGATGCTGCGCGAAACCGCCCAACGCTGGGTGACCAAAGCCATCACCGGCGAAGTCACGCTGGAACTGCGTCGCGGCAACGACTATTCGATTCTGAATACCGAGTCGCCCAACCTGACCTACCATCCGGAACGCCTGAGCATGGAAAAAGTGGAAAACGCCGCGTTCACCCCGCTCGACCGCATCGGCCAGCTCACCATGCGCAACCTCGACATCACCGACACCCGCGCCAAACTCGGCATCTACGCCGACAGCGGCCTGCTCTCGCTGGGTGAAGGCTCGGTGTTGCCGAAACTGGGCAAGGGTAAGTAAGCCCGGGCTGTAGCAAATAATAAGGCTACCTGAAACGAAACTGCCGAAGGCAGCCCAGTTTCTGCGAAGCCAAGATTTTCAGGTAGCCTCATCAACGAAAGGCTACCTGAAAATTGTAGTGAATTAACAAAAACCAGGACAAGGCGACGAGCCGCAGACAGTACAGATAGTACGGCAAGGCGAGGCAACGCCGTACTGGTTTTTGTTAATTCACTATGCTTTCGGGCAGCCGCCTGCCCATGCGCTATAATGCCGCATCTTCAATCCATTCCGCCTGATGCCATGCCGCGCCGCCCTCCTTTCCAGCCCGACAAATCCCTCAGCCGCCCCGAGCGCGTATTGCTGGTGGGCGTGATGCTGGCCGACAGTTTCTCCGGCAGCAACGAGCAGCGCGCCCGCGCTTTTCAAAACGTGTTGGACGAAGCCGCCGAGCTGGTGCGTGCCGGCGGCGGGGAGTTGGTGCACGTTTCCACCGCCCGCCGCGACCGCCCCAGCGGCGCCTTGTTTGTGGGTACAGGCAAAGCCGAGGAGCTGGCGGCCGAAGTGCGGGCGCACAATATCGAATTGGCCGTGTTCAACCACGAGCTCACGCCCACGCAGGAGCGCAACCTCGAAGCCAGGCTGCAATGCCGCGTGCTCGACCGCGTGGGGCTCATCCTTGCCATTTTCGCCCAGCGCGCGCAAAGCCAGGAAGGCCGCCTGCAAGTGGAGCTGGCGCAGCTCACCCACCTTTCCGGCCGCCTGGTGCGCGGCTACGGCCACCTGCAAAGCCAAAAAGGCGGCATCGGCCTCAAAGGCCCGGGCGAAACCCAGCTTGAAACCGACCGCCGCCTGATCGCCCAAAAAATCACCACCCTGAAAAAACGCCTTGCCGACGTG
The DNA here is from genome assembly GCF_003990355.1 of Eikenella corrodens. NCBI lineage: Bacteria > Pseudomonadati > Pseudomonadota > Betaproteobacteria > Neisseriales > Neisseriaceae > Eikenella > Eikenella sp. KCOM 3110. The sequence goes on from NZ_CP034670.1 coordinate 2,066,137, forward strand.
CGCCGTCAGCGCGCCACCCGCCGCAAAGCCAGCCAGCAGGGCAGCCTGCCCACTTTCGCCCTGGTGGGCTACACCAACACCGGCAAATCCAGTTTGTTCAACCGCCTCACCAAAGCCGATGTGTTGGCCAAAGACCAGCTTTTCGCCACGCTCGACACCACCGCCCGCCGCCTGTATCTCGACCGCGAGCACAGCATCATCCTCACCGACACCGTCGGCTTCGTGCGCGATCTGCCGCACCGCCTGGTGGCCGCCTTCTCCGCCACGCTGGAGGAAACCGCCCAAGCCGACGTATTGCTCCATGTGGCCGACGTTTCCCAGCCCGACTATGAGCAGCGTATGGAAGATGTTAATCGCGTGCTGGCCGAAATCGGCGCGGCCGATGTGCCGCAGCTCTTGCTGTATAACAAAATCGACCTCCTGCCCGCCGAGCAGCAACAGCCCGGCATCCTGCGCAGCAAAAGCGGCCGAATCGCCGCCGTGCGCCTCTCCGTTACCCAAAGCCTGGGCTTAGAAGACTTGCGCCGGGCATTGATTGAATGGGCGGATACGCATAGCAAGGCATCAGGCGGCAAAGAGGCTACCTGAAAAAGCCTTAAACCCCTGTCAGCCTGTCATACCGTTTTCAAGCAGCCCCTACCGCCATACAGGCTACCTGAAACCCGCTTCGGGCAGCCTTTCCACCCCAAGGCCACCATCGCCCCACCCCGTCCGAGGAATCCCACTATGCCGCAATCCCCGCAGCTTTTGGCGCAAGAGCTGGCCGAGCACAAACGGCAAATTGTTGCCGACTACCGCCGCCACCGCAGCCCGCAGCGTTTTTTTGCCGACCACACCGCCCTGCTCTCCCGCACCGTTACCGCGCTGTGGCGGCAGATGCAGCCGGCAGGGGAGCTGGCGCTGCTGGCGCTGGGCGGCTTCGGGCGCGGCGAGATGTATCCGCATTCCGATGTGGATTTGGGCATTGTGGCAGCCGATGCCCTGAATGAAACGCAACAGCAGCAAATTGAAACTTGGCTGCAAACCCTGTGGGACATGGGGCTAAACCCCTCGCTGAAAACCGGCAGCGTGGCCGAACTGTGCGCCGGGGCGGCGGAAGACTTAACCGGCGACACCTCGCTTTTGGAAGCCCGCCTGCTCCACGGCAGCCAGGAATTGTTTGCCCGCCTGCGCCGTGATTTGGACGTGCAGCGCGACCTAACGGCCTTTGCCGAAGGCAAACTGCTGGAATTGCAGCAGCGGCACCTGAAAGCGCAAGCAGGCAGCAGCCTGGAGCCAAATCTGAAAACCTGCCCCGGCGGCCTGCGCGACATCCACACCATGCTTTGGCTGGCACGGGTGCAGGGCATTTCACCGCAGCTGCACCGCCTGGCCCGCCAAGGCATCCTCACCCGCACCGAAGCGGCCATGCTGCGCCGCAGCCACCGCAGCCTGGCGCGTATCCGCATCGAGCTGCACCTGGCCGCTGGCAAGCCGCAGGAGCAGCTGCGTTTCGACTTGCAGCCGCAGGTGGCCTACGCGCTGGGCTACACCGATGAAAGCAAACAAGTGCGCAGCGAGCGGCTGATGCACACGCTCTACCGCGCGGTGAAAACCGTGAAGCAGCTGGGCGGCATCCTGCTGCCGATGCTGCGCGGGCGCATTTCCTCGCCGCTGCCGCGCGTGGCGCTGGATTTGGATGAGCACTATTTCCAAGTAAACAACCTCATCGCCGTGCGCGATAAAGCCTTATTCCGCCGCGAGCCGCAGCATATTTTCAAGGTGCTGGAACTGTGGCAGCAACACAGCCACCTCGCCGGCCTCGCCCCCGAAACCCTGCGCGCCTGGTGGCAGGCGGTGCAGAAAACCGATGCCCGCTTTTATGCCGATCCGTCCAACCGCCGCCGCTTCGTGGGCTTCTTCCGCCACGGCGGCGGGCTCACCCACCTGCTGCGCTTCCTCAACCTCTACGGCGCGCTTTCGCATTACCTGCCCGAGTGGAACAAAATCGTCGGCCTGTTGCAGCACGACCTGTTCCACGTTTACCCCGTGGACGACCACATCCTGATGGTGGTGCGCAATATGCGCCGATTGGCTCTGGAAGCGCACAGCCACGAGCTGCCTTTTGCCAGCGCCCTGATGCACGCTTTCGAGCGCAAACCCGTGCTGTATTTGGCCGCCCTGTTTCACGACATCGCCAAAGGGCGCGGCGGCGACCATGCCGAGCTGGGCATGGAAGACGCCCGCCGCTTCGCCGCCGACCATTTCCTGAGCCAATACGAAACCGACCTGCTCGTGTGGCTGGTGGGCAACCATCTTTTGATGTCGCTCACCGCGCAGAAAGAAGACATCCAAGACCCGGCCGTGGTGGCCGCCTTCTGCCGCCGCGTGCAAACGCCCGAGCGGCTCACCGCGCTTTATTTGCTCACTGTGGCCGATATGCGCGGCACCAACCCAAAAATCTGGAACGCCTGGAAAGCCAGCCTGCTCGAAACCCTGTTCCGCTCCGCCCTGCAATACTTCGGCGGCCAAACCACCAGCCGCGACATGGCCGTGAGCCGCCGCCAGCAAAAAGCCCGCCAGGCCTTGGCCGAAGCGGGCGTGGGCGAAGCGCAAAGCCGGGCGCTGTGGCAGCAGCTCGGGCAGGCCTATTTCGTGCGCCACAGCGCCGACATCATCCTGTGGCACCTGCCCCTGCTGGCCGCCAACGCCGAAATGCCCCAAGCCCATATCCGCCCCCTGAGCGCCACCGGCGGCCTGCAAGTGATGGTGTTCATGCCCAACCGCGACCGCCTGTTTGCCGGCCTGTGCCGCCTGTTCGGCCGCCACCAGCTCGGCATCCTCGCCGCCCACGCCTACGTTACCGACCACCAATACATCCTCGACACCTTCGTGCTGCAACTGCCCGCCAACTGCCTGCCCGACGACATCGAGCGTATCAGCACCCGCTTGCAGCAAGCCTTAGACCAATTCGTGCACCACCCGCCAAGCGCCGTCGAACCCGGCCCCTCCCCCCACCGGCTGAGCCGCCGCCTGCGCCATCTGCCCATTGCGCCGCGCATCACCCTCTCCGCCGAAGAAACCGCCGGCGCCTACACCCTGGAAATCATCGCCGCCAACCGAGCCTTCCTGCTGGCCGACATTGCCGACGTGTTCGCCCGGCTCAACATCAGCCTCAGCTACGCCGCCATCGCCACCTTCGACGAACGCGTGGAAGACAGCTTCCTAATCCGCCACCCCCAGCTGGCCGACACCGCCTTCCAGCTCAAACTCGAACGGCTGCTGCTGGAGCGCATCGGCGGCTGAACGCAGGCTGCCTGAAACCCTTAAGCACTGGTTCGCCCTCCTTCCGCAACGGCAAAGGCTACCTGAAAACCAATATGCGCGAACCGTATGCTTGCTTTCTCTGCTGCTTCCGATTTTCAGGTAGCCTTTAAGGGCAAACAGCCCCTGCCCTATCCGCCCCGGAGGCTGCCGACCGCCAAACCGCCGTTGCCCCAGCCCGCCCGCTCCAGTAAACTGCCCGCGTTTATCCCTCCATCCGCCACACCATGCCCCAAACCCTCAACCTCCGTAACGGAACCATCACCTACGACAATTTCTTCTGGCTGCTGGAACACGCCGATAAAAACCCGGCCGACCTGCTTTTAGGCGAAGACCTGCTGCAAATCAGCTTTTGCGGCGGGCAATACCTGCTCGATGCGGGCTGGTATGGCTTCGGCCCGCGCGGGCAGTTTGGTGTGATGCTGGTGGAAAACCAAGATTGGGAACATCCGCTGCGCAAGGAATACACCTGCGAAATCAGCCGCCTGCCCGCCCTGTTGCAGGAGTGCATCGACTGGCTCTGGCACACCCGCATCGCCCCGGCCGAGGCCGACCCCCGCCCGCTGCTGCAAGTGGTGGCCGGCATTGTGTATAACGATCGCGGCGAGGTGCTGCTCAGTTCGCGCCCCGAAGGCAAGGCTTATGCTGGCTATTGGGAATTTGCCGGCGGCAAGGTGGAGGCGGGCGAGAGCGAGTTGGCGGCATTGCGCCGCGAATTTGCCGAAGAACTGGGCATCCAAATCCACAGCGCCGTGCCGTGGCTCACCAAAACCCACAGTTACGAACACGCCCATGTGCGGCTGCGTTTTTTCCGCGTGCCGGCCGACGGCTGGCGCGGCAAATTGCAGGCGCGCGAGGGCCAACAATGGCGCTGGCAGCAGCCGGGGCGTTATGATGTGTCGCCCATGCTGCCGGCCAATGCCGCGCTGCTGGCAGCGCTGGCTTTGCCCACGCAGTTTTCAGGTAGCCTGAATGAGGGTTTGCACGCGGCAGACGGTTTCCTCGTGCTGCCGCTTCATGCCGCCAACCCGCCGCCGGGCAGCCGCCTGCTGGTGAACTTAGCCGATTTGGCCGCCGATACGCCGGGCGATGTGCGCCGCTGGCCGCTGGTGCGCTCTGCCGACGACATTGCCACCGCCCAAGCCGAAGCCGCCGTGTGGCCGGCAGATAACGAAACAGCGGCGGAACAAGCCTGTGCCGCACTGGCCGCAGGCGTGCCGCTGCCGCTGGTGCTGCTGAGCGCCAATGCCGATATAGCGGCGCGCTATGCCGAGCGCTGGCTCGCGGCAGGGGCACAGGCGGTGGTGCGCGGCGGCAAAGATATAGCGGATTAACAAAAATCAGAGCAAGGCGGCGAGCCGCAGACAGTACACACGTTGCGGCAAGGCAGGCCAACGCTGTGCTGGTTTTTGTTAATTCACTATAATTTCAGGTAGCCTTTGCAATGCCTTTATAATGAAGGCCGAAGTTTTTCAGGTAGCCCCTTCCCTTCCCATCATCTCTCAAGGAATCCCCATGCTCCCCAAAATCAAACGCGCCCTGATCAGCCTTTCCGACAAAACCGGCGCGGTCGAATTTGCCCGCACGCTCGACAAGCTCGGCGTGGCCATCCTCTCCACCGGCGGCACGGCGAAGCTCTTGGCCGATGCGGGCATTCCCGTCATCGAAGTGTCCGACTACACCGGCTTCCCCGAAATGCTCGACGGCCGCGTGAAAACGCTGCATCCGAAAATCCACGGCGGCATCCTCGGCCGGCGCGATTTGCTTGATCACGTTGCCACCATGGAAGAGCACGACATCGGCAATATCGACCTGGTGTGCGTGAACCTCTACCCCTTCGCCGCCACCATCGCCAAGCCCGGCTGCACGCTGGAAGACGCGATTGAAAACATCGACATCGGCGGCCCGACCATGGTGCGCTCCGCCGCGAAAAACTGGAAACACGTCGCCATCGTTACCGACACCGCCGACTTCCCCGCCGTCGTCGCCGAAATGGAAGCCAACGGCGGCGCGTTGAGCGACAAAACCCGCTTCAACCTGTCGCGCAAAGCGTTCAGCCACACCGCCCAATACGACGGCATGATTTCCAACTACCTGACTTCGCTTTCAGACGACGCGTTGAGCGGGCAGCCTGAAATCGGCGAATTCCCGCAACAATTCAACCAAAGCTGGATTAAAGTGCAAGACATGCGCTACGGCGAAAACCCGCACCAACGCGCCGCGTTCTACTGCGATGTGTACCCCGCCGCAGGCAGCCTCGCCGCCTACCAACAACTGCAAGGCAAAGAATTGTCGTATAACAACATCGCCGATGCCGATGCCGCATGGGAAGCCGTCAAATCCTTCGACACACCCGCCTGCGTGATTGTGAAACACGCCAATCCGTGCGGCGTCGCCGTCGCAGCCGATACATTGACTGCCTACAAACTGGCCTACGCCACCGACACCACCAGCGCGTTCGGCGGCATCATCGCCTTCAACCGCGAAGTGGACGGCGCAACCGTGAAACAAATTACCGACAACCAGTTTATGGAAGTCCTGATGGCGCCGAAGTTCACTGCCGAAGCCCTCGAAATCGCCGCTGCCAAGAAAAACGTGCGCGTATTGGAAGTGCCTCTGGAAGCAGGCGCGAACCGCTTCGAACTCAAACGCGTCGGCGGCGGACTGTTGGTGCAAACGCCCGACATCCACCGCATCGACAGGGGCAGCCTGAAAGTCGTCTCCAAACGCCAACCGACCGAGCAGGAATGGAACGATTTGCTATTTGTCTGGAACGTCGCCAAATACGTCAAATCCAACGCTATCGTGTTCGGCAAAGGCGGTCAAACCTACGGCATCGGCGCAGGCCAAATGAGCCGCGTGGACAGCACCCGCATCGCCGCCCGCAAAGCGCAGGACGCAGGCCTAGACTTACACGGCGCATGCGCCGCTTCGGACGCCTTCTTCCCCTTCCGCGACGGCGTGGACGTCATCGCCGAACAAGGCATCAAAGCCATCATTCACCCCGCAGGCTCGATGCGCGATCAGGAGGTTTTTGATGCGGCCGACGAACACGGCATTGCCATGGTGGTAACGGGTGTGCGGCATTTCAGGCATTGAGTTTTCAAATAGCTTTAATGTATGATAAGGCTACCTGAAAACTGTATTTCCTAACTTTTTTGATATTGATGGAGAAAAAAATGGCAATAAAAAATCAGATTCCTTTATCGGATTATTCATGGCTGGATAAATGCAACAAAGAAACTTTTAAAACTTGGACAATTCCCAATCCAATTAAAAGCAACTATACAGATGGGGAAAAAAGAGAGTTTCTGATTGAATTTAATGGATTTTCTTTTCATGATTATCTTTCCATTTCAAGCGGATGCGAAATTTACCTGCCATCACATCTTAGCCAAATTATCGAAACCGAGTGGGAGAGAGAGTCAACCATTTCCGTTATTTTTACTGCGTTAGATTTATCGGGAAGTCCAAAAATCGGAGATGAAATCACCGATAGTAACTCTGCCAAAGGCTGGGATGTTCTACGTACTGCAAAAGTTCGACTCGGCCATGCTAAATTTAAGAAAGGGCTGACAGATTATTGGGAAGATAAATGCGCTGTTCTTGGACTTAAAAACCCTATCGGCGGAAAATTTTTAATTGCTTCTCATATTATTCCTTGGTCAATTGCTAATGAAAACGACAAGGTACAGCAATTTAACGGGCTATTATTATCTCCGCACCTAGATCGCCTATTTGATGCGGGCTATATTAGTTTTGATGATCATGGCAAGCTTCTTTATAAGCCAGAATATAGCGAATTATTAAAACAAATGGCTATTCCTTCCGATAGTAAACTTCGAAAATTAGATAAACGGCATATCCCATTTTTACGGAAACATCGAGAAATTTTTGATTTTGAATAAAATAAAGGCCACCTGAAAACTTTATAGCAAATTAACTTATAAAAGGTTTTGTCGGATACAAGTATCCGACAAAACTACGATTACTGCTTTTTCAGGTAGCCTCAGGAGCAAACCCATGGAACCTCAAGAACTCGACACCCTAGACCTCAACGAAGCCCTTGCCGAAATCCTGCAAGCCCACGGCTATGCCTGCCAAACGCAGGGCGACAAAATCCTGCCCGATTTCGTTGTGCCCGTGCAGCTCGAAACCTGGGCATTTCCGCGCGAACACGCCAACGGTGCGGTGGTGAGCCGTTTCGATGTCGGCATCACCCTGCCCGACGGGCGCGAACTCTACGAATGCTGCGGCGACATCGGCGAGAATTTGGAAGAAGCCGTCTCGCGCAACCTGCAAAGCTTCTGCACCAACAGCCTGCACGTTTTGCTGGATGCATTCAACCCCGGCGAAAACCATTGCCCGCACGAAATCTGGACAGCCCGCAACGGCAACCGTTTCCAAGCCATTTTGGGCGACTGGACAACGAAAAAACTGGGCGAAAATACCGACGGCGGCAATGCGGAAACCATCGGCGGCATCATCCCTGAAGCGTTGGAAAGCACGCTGCAATCCCTCATCTGCAATCAAGAACTTAAAGCGCAATATCATCTAATCCGCTTCTTCTACGCCCAATCGGACAACGAAACGATGAACGTGGAATTTATGATCGACAATCAAGACGATGCCGCCGAAGAAGAACAACAGCTGGCCGCTCTCCCTTGGCCGCGCCAGGAAGCCTATTACAGCGTGCGCCGCTGCATCATGCTCAAGCCCTTGGATGAAGGCCGGGCATAAGCCCCTATCGTTTTGCCATAAAGAAAGGCTACCTGAAATTTTTCAGGTAGCCTTTTGTTCAAACATGAATTAAAGCGGTTTAGTCTTCGCCGGCAAATGCCAACAGCAGGCGCAGGAGGCCGGTGAAGATGTTGTAGATGGCAACAAACAGCGTCAGCGCGGCGCTGATGTGGCTGTCTTCACCGCCTTCGATGATCACGCGCACCTGCCACATAATCAGCACGGAGCTCACGATCACAAACAGGGCGGATACGGTGAGCGAGAGCGCGGGAATATGCAGGAAAAGGTTGGCTATCATAGCGATAAAGGCCACCACAAAACCCACGGTAACAAAGCGGGCGATGCTGTTGGTTTGGAAGGTGGACGATTTGGCCATGGCTGCCATGCTCAGGAACACGGCGGCAGTCATCACGGCGGCAATGCCGATGAGCTGAATGCCGTTGGAAAGCGCCAGGCTGTAGTTCAGAATCGGGCCGAGCGAGAAGCCGAGGCCGAAAGTGAGCACCATCAGCAGGGCAGCGCCCACATTGCTGTAGCGGTTTTTCTCGATCAGGAAGCACATGCCGTAGAAAAAGGCGAGGAAAATACCCACGCCAACCCAATAGCTGCCTGTGAAGCTGAACAGGCTCAGGCCGGTGGCCATGGCGACAAACGCGCCGGCAGCCGCCGGAAGGAACGAGAGCCCGAGCAGGCCGTAGGTTTTACGCAAAATGGTGCTTTGCGCGGAAACGCTGCCGCCCACGTCGGTGTAATCGTAAACATTGCGCGGTTGCATGTGGAAAAACTCCTATTAAATATCAATTAAAAGAAACGAATGCGGATTGTAGCAGCAAATACGCCGTTTGCAAAAAATTCAGCCGGCCGCCGCTGCTGCTGCCTGCTTCGGCCGTTAAACGGCAAGATGGGGCGGCAGGGCAGGTTTGCAAGCGTTGCAGCATATATTTGGCTATAATTCAGCACTTTCTATTCCCTGCCGCACACCATGCCTGCTCCCCGCTACGCCGTTTTCGGCAACCCCGTGGCCCACAGCCGCTCGCCCGCCATCCACCAAATGTTTGCCACCCAAGAGGGCATAACTATCGAATATGAACGATTGCTGGCCGAGCCGGGCTGCTTCGCCCAGGCCGCCGCTGCCTTTTTCGCTGCGGGCGGCGCGGGCGCAAACGTAACCGTGCCGTTCAAAACCGATGCCTGCGCCTGGGCAGACAGCCTTTCCGAACGCGCCCGTGCCGCCGGCGCAGCCAACACCTTAATCAACCAGACTAACGGCAAAATCCATGCCGACAATACCGACGGCCTCGGCTTGGTGGCCGATATCAGCCGCAACTTTCAGGTAGCCCTATCGGGCAAACGCATCCTCATCATCGGCGCGGGCGGCGCAGCGCGCGGCGTGATACTGCCCCTGCTCGAATGCCGCCCCGCCAGCCTCACCATTGCCAACCGCACCGCGGCCAAAGCGCAAGAGCTGGCTGCGATTTTCGGCATCTGTGCAGCCGAGTTGGGCCAACTGCCTGCTGCCGGTTTAGATATTATTATCAACGCCACCTCCGGCAGCCTGAGCGGCCAAGTGCCCGCCATTGCCCCTGCCGTGTTTGCCCAATGCGAACTCGCCTACGACATGGCCTATGGCCGAGAGCCCACCGCCTTTATGCGCTTCGCTGCCGAAGCAGGCGCGGGGCGCAGCGCCGACGGCTTGGGCATGCTGGTGGAACAAGCCGCTGAATCCTACCGCCTCTGGCGTGGCTTTTCCCCCAAAACCGCCCCCGTACTCGCCGCCCTGCGCGCGGGAGAAATTTAGCACGAACCTGCCAAAGGCTACCTGAAATTAGCTTGGCAGACACTTCACTTTCTGCAGAAACTTCGTTGAAGCCGCGCTTTCAGGTAGCCTAAAAATCCTTTATAATCCGTTCCTTTTTTCCAAACCGCGGTTCGCAACCCTCCCGCGTTACCAAAACTAAGGACTCCCATGCGCAACAAAGAAGAGCTCAGCGGCCTCTCCCTGCTGGGCAACACCGGCACGCAATATCCCACAACCTACGCCCCCGAAATCCTCGAAGCGTTCGACAACAAACACCCTGGCAACGACTACTTCGTCAAATTCGTTTGCCCGGAATTCACCAGCCTGTGCCCGCTCACCGGCCAGCCCGATTTCGCCACCATCCTGATCCGCTATATCCCCGACATCAAAATGGTGGAAAGCAAATCGCTCAAGCTCTACCTCTTCAGCTTCCGCAATCACGGCGACTTTCACGAAGATTGCATCAACATCATCATGAAAGACCTCATCAAACTGATGAACCCGAAATATATTGAAGTGTTCGGCGAATTCACCCCGCGCGGCGGCATCGCCATCCATCCGTTTGCCAACTATGGCCGCCCCGGCACACCGTTCGAGCAAATGGCGCGCGAGCGGCTGTTTAAGCACGATATGCAGTGAGCTGCGGGCTACCTCCTAAAATTTATAGAAAACATCATGTCTCATACCCTTCCCACCCACTACGCCGGCCAGCCCCTGCCTGCCGAATACCTCGCCATGATTGGCCAGGCACGTGGCATCCGAGTATACGAAACTGCCGATGGCGAAGACGTAGATTTCTACCCTCCTGCCCGGCTGTGCGAAACCGAGCGCAACAGCCAGCCATACTACGCCCGCCTTTCCGACCCCGAGTTCTACTTCAAAGCCATCGAAACCCGCAGCGATGGGCCGCAATTATCGCCGGAAGAAATACAGCAGGGCTTTACCATCGGCAGCTATAACGAAGGCCGCCTGTTCCTCCTGCCCGACCAATCCGTTTGGCTGATTTACAGCGATTTGTTCTACCAAAAAATTGCCGACCACTTCAGCCAATGGTTTGCCGGCCTCAGCTTTTCCTTTGAAGTAGGCGGCGAAGATTAAGCTCAGCTGCATTAACCAAAAGGCTACCTGCAACAGCATACTTGTAGAGTACTGAAATGAACACCCTGTTATCATTTTGCCGTGCTACCGTTTTAACCTTAGCCTTCGCCTATGTGTTTATGCAACCCTTAGCGTCGCTAAGCCCAATAATGGTCGCTATCGGAATAAATCCGATTATCGAAACTTTGGCAGTTATATTGGTGTCGGTGCTAATAGCAATGATATTGGTATGGTATACCGACCTCACCCAGCGTGCTGAAGGCAAGCGCGGAATGTTGGGTTTGTCGCTGTCCACTTTGCTGCCGATTGGCTGCATCGTTTTTTTCGGATTAACGATATTCGGGCTACATACCGAAGCTGCTGGTGAGATTGTCTTAGGGATAGGTATTCTTATCATCCCCATGCTACTGGCAATATTTGCCCTGCTTGGCGTTAGTCTGAACCGTTTGCTGTTTGCACTGTCGGAAGACAACAACGATCCAGACCGACTACCCACCGCTACGTGGCACAAATCCATGCTTACAGTTTGTTTAGCCATGTTTTTTGGCAAAACGGTGATACCTAACCCATCACCGGCAATTAATCTGCTTGGTGGTATCGGTATCTGGGCCGGTCTGCCAGCCGGCGGGCTTTTCGGTTGGGCTTATCCTATCATCATGTTGGTGGTGGCAGCAGTTGTGATAGATAAAACTCGGATGAACGAAAGGCTAGCCGACAATAGGGGCTTTTATATCGCGGCCATCGGAGCAGCACTGAGTATATTGTCAGTTGCATTTTCCTGGCTGATGTTTACCTCCATACCTGTGTCGAAAATTTCTGTAAGCATTTCGCTAGCCTCGTTAGCCTTATCTTTCGTGGCCGGCTACCTGCTGATTACAGGAATGATATGGGTATTCCTCACACTTACCCCCGATGAATACGAAGACTATGAAGAGGACGAATAGAGAGACGATGAAATCAATACCAGCCCACCACAGGCTACCTGAAACCCAGTTTCCAACCCCGCGCGGTTCGCAACCCTCCCGCGCAGATTTTTATCTAAACCAAAACTAAGGACCATTCATGCAAAACTACTGCTTCACCCCCGCCCAACAGCAGCAAGCCCTCCGCTGGCTCGTTTTCTTCCACATTTTCGTGATTGCCGCCAGCAACTATCTCGTGCAGTTTCCCTTCAGCGTTACCCTGCCCAACGGCTTTGAAGTACATTCCACCTGGGGCGCGCTCAGCTTCCCCTTTATCTTCCTCGCCACTGATTTAACCGTGCGCATCTTCGGCCAAAGCCTCGCCCGGCGCATTATCTTCTTCGTCATGTTCCCCGCCTTGCTCGTTTCTTATGCCTTTTCCGTACTGTTTCAAGAAGGCGCGTGGGCAGGCTGGAGCGCGCTTGCCGTGTTCGTGATGCCCGTGTTCCGCATCGCCCTGGCCAGCTTTGCCGCCTATGCCGTCGGCCAGATTCTCGATATTGTCGTGTTCAACCGCCTGCGCCGGCTGAAATCCTGGTGGATCGCCCCCGCCGCCTCCACCTTCGCCGGCAACGCCGTAGATACCGTGCTTTTCTTCTCCATCGCCTTCGCCGGCAGCAGCGACGCCTTTATGGCCGCCAACTGGCCGCACATCGCCTTTGTCGATTACCTGTTCAAACTCGTGATCGGCACACTCTTCTTCCTGCCTGCCTACGGCCTCATCCTCAACATCCTCACCCGCAAGCTCACCACCTTGCACCAAGCTGTTGCCGCCGAAGCCGTATCCGCCCAGCCGGAAGCCGCCGGCCAATCCAATTAAACTTTCAGGTAGCCTTTGGCGTGTTCAAAGGCTACCTGAAACTAAAACCGCAGGGCTGGCATTCATACTAAACAGCAGTTTTAGGCACAAATATCGGAAATAGGCCTGCCAGCTGTCGGCTGATGTGGTTGCACCAGCATAAATATTTTCAGGTAGCCTAAGGCTACCTGAAACCATATTCGCTTACACTAACCCCCAAATCCTACCTGAAACCCGCCATGCCGCTCCTCACCCACACCCTCGCCAACGGCCACACCATCCAGCTCCACCTCAGCCGCCGTGCCAAGAAAAACATCATCCTGCGGGCACACGGCGAACACAGCCTGCGGATCAGCATCCCGCCGCAGCTAAGCCTGCCCGAGTTGCGCCGCTGGCTGCAACACAACGAAACTACCCTGCAGCAAATGCTCCGGCGCAGCCCCGCCCCGGCTGCCGCCCCCGGCCATATCTGGCTCTACGGCCAGCCGCACCAACTGCAATCCCACGCCCAAGCCGCCATCCGAATCCAGCCCGGCCGCATCTATCTGCCCGCAGCCGAATGGCCGCAGCAGCAAGCCCGCCTGCGCCAACACCTCCAGCCTCTGGCCGAAGCCTACCTCCTTCCCCGCCTCGCCGCACACGCCCAACGCCTGCAGCTCATTCCCGAACACACCGCCCTCAGCCGCGCCAAAACCTTCTGGGGCGTATGCCGCCGCCGCAACATCCGCCTCAACTGGCGGCTTATCGGCGCACCCGAATACGTGGCCGACTACGTTTGCGTGCACGAACTCTGCCACCTGGGCCATCTCAACCACAGCCCAGCCTTTTGGGCAGCAGTCGAACAACACACCCCGCACCGATCCACTGCCACTGCTTGGCTCAAACAGCATGGCCGCGATTTATTCCTACTGGGCTAAAACAATTTTCAGGTAGCCTTTCCGTTGCTAAATTTGTTGGGTTACGCTTGCAGCTAACCCAACCTACTTACTAATAACGTTCCAGCTGAATGGAAAAAGCTTCCCTCTAATGCAATCCCTCATACCCCCATAGGACATAGATAGGAATATTAATATGGACATTAATTTTGTTTTTAATGATTTTAGTAATTTTGAGGACTCTATAATTAGAAATATAAAAATTGAATACACAGAAGATGGAAGCAAGAATTTTTCTATTTTAGTTTATTCGCAATATATGTGGGGAAAATATAATAATGTATGGAAAGAAGTTGAAATTATTGTTAAAGATGTTGTTACATACAGAGTACATGAGCCACTTCAAACAACCGCACAAGTAATATCTAATGGAATACATATAATTTTTTTTTGATGAATTAATTTGCTTAGAGTTTGGCAATTTTGCAGATCCCCCGCAATCTTTTGAAGAAGCTATGTCCTCAAATACATTTGTAATAGGAAAATCGATCAGCTGTATAGTTAATGAGTAAATTAGGTTGGGCTAGCCTGAGGCTAGCCCAACCTACGCTTGCAAAAGGCTACCTGAAAAATGAATTTCAGGTAGCCTGCTCATTTGCGGGCGTAGGGTGCGTGCGAAACGCGCACCGCGGTTTGGGAATAATTGGCAACGGCGTGCGTGCCACAGGCACGCACCCTACACGCCTCAAATATTTAGACGAAGCCGCCCCAAACAATACCATGCAACCGTAAAGCAAAAAGGCTACCTAAAAAAAACATCAACCGGACAAAAAGGTAAACACAGCAAGAGTAGGTTGGGTTAACCGGGTGCAGGGGCCGAGTGCCTGGGCGGTGGTGCGTTCTCCGCCGATGCGGATGTCGCCTTCGCTTAATGGAGAGGCTACCTGAAATTTTTTCAGGTAGCCTCTGAATCTCTTGTTGTGCTTGGGTTGTTAAAGAGCGTAGGAAGTGGCCGACTGATTAAGAGGGGAGTGATTTTCAGGCAGTCTCCTTCAGCATGGAGGCCACCTGAAAAGTACACTGCGATATAGAAAAGAATTAGTTATCCATATAGAAATAGATTTTTATCCTAATTTTTCACCTATTTAAGTATCTATGAATACTTCTATACTTTCAGCGATTTGTCTTGTAAAATTATTCCTATCAACTGCTTCTCGATAATTTGTTTGTATATTTATACCTATTATTAATTCTCTATTCTCCCATAATAAATTATTGATACTATCTAATTCAAAATTATTAGAGCAATACAAGTCATCAAATTTATCTGTAGTTATTTTTTTTGCCAAATAATGTAAATCTCCATAAAATAAAATATCATAGGCATCTAAAAGCAATGACATTTTATCACCAACAGCTAGTGTATTCATATATTTACCCTTGTATTCATTTTGTAAACATATATTTGACAATATATAGTCACCAATTTTCTTTTTATTAAACTCTAAAATTACTGAATTGTTCCAGTACGCATATATATTGTCAATTAAATCTCCATTCCACTCCCAAGGGTCCTTATGATATATACACCATATATTTTTAGTTTTTATTATTTTATTTTCCTTCATGCTTGTATCATAATTTTCATATGGAATATCTAGTGCAATATTACACACCGTTACATCATTATCTGTTACATTAATATAATCTATGTTCTTTATAAAATAACTAAAATTTAATCCTAGCCTAATATTAGCAGCACCAATATTAGGCTCTATTTCTGCATATAAATCTGGGATTACTTTATAACTAAGATCAATCATGCTTCCATCCCCCTGCTTCATATCTTAACACTCTTCCATCCTTATCTAAGTAAATTTGGCGATTTGTAATAGTTCCTGGCTTAAAACCTGCATCAGCAAGAGTAGGTTGGGTTAGCCGCAGGCGTAACCCAACAAATAAAGTGGAATGTTGGGTTTACCAACCCAACCTACCGACTGAAATTTATAAATAGCCTTTCCCGATGCTATTATGGCCGAATAGGGGTATTTTTTTTAAAAATAAGATAGGAAAATATAGAGAATTTCTCGAGTAAATAACAAGAACTATCTTTTATGATTTTCTACATAGAAATCAATTTTTTAACATCAAATATACTAGGATCTTCTAGATAATTATAAGGTTTATCTAAACTAAAATAAGCTAAGGCCTTTAAAAATACCTCTGGTGGAAGATAATTATGTTTAGTAACATAATGATACACTAGAGTAGGAAAGCAAAATACATAATCTCTATTAACACTTGGAATAATTACCTCATTTTTACCAAGAATCATTTCCCTGCCGCTATCATCATGTAAACTAACTTTAGATTTACAAAAAGGGCATCTAAATGGTTCCCCCATCATATGCATTCTATGCACAATAATATTTTTAGGGTGATGCTGAATTCCACAAAACTCATCATCCGGCATCTGATCCAAGTCAAGAAGTATTATTTCTTTTAACTTAGTGACTAAAGACGTGTTCATCAAACCTTTATAGTAAGTATATCCATTATCTAGCCAACCTATATTAAGTACTTTAGGATAAATTGAAAATTCACTTCTAACTGGTTCTAAATCAGGATAAAACATTATTTAATACCTATTTATAATATGATGTACATGTTGCTAGAGCTATACATCCAGATTTTGGTTTAATTAAATCGCTTAAACTAGTTGCTGATTCAACTGTTGTAGAATTCTCATAAATAATCAGTTTATCAGGTGCTTTTATAGTGTAATTTGGCATCGAGCTGCCGGGTGGAAATACTTGTAATTTACTAGTATCGCTCATAATTCTATCAATTAAATTTGGATCTCTAATCCTTTTTCTAGCAATCCACTCTTGAACGATTTTACTTCTAGTTGCATTATTATATAGGAAATCGTCGTGTTGTTTACACTTTCTCTACGGCGGATAGCTTTTGTTTTTGCTTGAATTATTCTTAGGTAGCTATCCGTCATTATCAGGAACAGAGCAGGTTTCCCGTATCTATCGACATTCTTGACAATGCCGGATAGCTGCTCAAACAGGTCTTCAAGCAAAAGCCGAAAGTGTAAACAACGCTGTTGATTTCCACACCAAAGGCTACCTGAAATTTCAGGTAGCCTTTCCCATTGCCCGCGCCATCAAGCCTGTTCGCGGAAACCTTCCCCTTTAAACACCCGCCTCGGGTTGCCGCGCTCCACTCGATAAAGTAATTTGTGCGCATCGGCGGCATGCCGGCGCAGGGCGGTTTGGTGGTGTTCGGCCAGCTTGAGCGCGAGCAGCTCCAGCGCGCGTTTTTTGTTGGCGTGCTGGCTGCGCTCGCCCTCAACGCGCACGGCGATGCCGCTGGCGAGGTGGACGGCGCGCACGGCGGATTCGGTTTTGTTCACATGCTGCCCGCCTTTGCCGCCGGCGCGGCAGGTTTGGAATTCGATGCCTTCGCTTTCCGGCAGCGCCGGAATTTCAGGTAGCCTGAACACGCCGATATACCAGTTTTTGCGCGGGTGCTGCGGCCGCAGCGGGCTGGGGCAGGCCCATTGCAGCGTGCCCTGCCAGCTTGCGGCCAGGCTTTCGGCGCGGCTGCCGGAGAGCTTGAGCACGGCGGAGAGAATGCCGTGTTTGCTCGGGGTTTCTTCCAATATTTCGGCCTCCACACCTGCCGTTTCAGCCTCGCGCAGGATTTTTTGCAGGGCGAAACGGGCAAACATCTGGCATTCGGCCGGGCCTTGGGCAGTGGAAATTTGCAGATAAATCATGGGTTATTTCCTTTTCATTTTCGGCCGGAACGAATGCTTGGCATCGAAGCCTTTATTGCCGATTTTGTCTTGATCGGGCACAGCCGGGCTGGTTTCGGTCTCGTTTTTGAGCTGCGAGAGGTATTCGCACAGGTGCTGCCACACGATATCGGGGTCGATGTAGATGCCGAGTACGGAGAGCTGGGGGTTGGCGTAATAGGCAAACCTGCCTTCCCGCCAGCTGCGCAATCCGGTTTCGCACTCCAGCAGCAGCGGCGCGGCGGGCAGTTCCTCCCGTGAGGCTACGGTTTCGGCTTGGAATTTCTGGTTTGCACTCAATAAGTAGTCTCCGTATTGCGGCAGGCAATATTCGCCGCCGTCGTGAAAACGGATTTTAGGGTAAATATCCCGGCCGGGATGCGGCGGGCGGCGAATCACTTCGGCCACATCGAACGAAGTGTAAACACACTCGCCCGTGTTGAACAAATACACGCGCAACCTGCCCACATACAGCGCCGACATGGCCGCGCATGCGCCGTATTCCTGCTCCCACTCGGCAGGCGGCTTGGGCAGGCCGTACGGGATTTCGGCATCCGGGCTCTGGCGGCGGTCGAACACCAGCACGGGGTCGATGCCGTATTTGGCTACTTTGTGATCGTAAAAGTCTTTAAATTTGCTGATTATTTTCACGACATCATTTCCTTTTCATTTTCGGTCGGAACGAATGCTTGGCATCGAAGCCTTTGTTGCCGATTTTGTCTTGGTCTGGCACGGCCGGGCTGGTTTCGGCCTCGCTTTTGAGCTGTGAGAGGTATTCGCAAAGATACTGCCACACGATATCGGGGTCGATATACACGCCGAGGCCGGAGAGCTGCGGGTTTTCGGCAAAATCTTGGCGGCTGTCGAGCCGGGTGGGCCGGTTTGGGTCGGCGTAATAGGTGAGTAGCAGCGGCGTATGGCGGTATTTGCGATTATAGGATGGCGGCGGCTGCAGCGGCGGGGGCTGAAGTCGGGCGTTTGGAAGTGGCGATACCCCGGCCAATAGTAGTTATGGCATTGCGGCAGGCAGTATTCGCTGCCGTCGAGAAAGCGCACCATACTCAGGGAAAAGCGGTGGCGGCGGTGTTGCAGATACACGGTATCGATGTCGTATGAGCTGTACACCTGCTTCTCAGCAGCAAACAGAAACACGCGCAGGTTGCCGATATACAGCTCGGACACCACAGCGCAGGCACCGTACTCCTTCTTCCACTCGGTCGGCGGCTTAGGCAGGCTGCGCAGGATTTCGGCTTCGGGGCTCTGGCGGCGATCGAACACCAGCACGGGGTCGATACCGTATTTGGCCACTTTATGATCATAAAAGTCTTTAAATTTACTGATGATTTTCATAGCATCACTCCCCACAGCCGCCGCTGGTTTTATAAGTGAGCACCGGCTTGAGGCGGGCTATCGGCTCGATCAGGCCGGCCTGCCGCATGACTTCGATGATGCTGTCGATATTTTTGTAGGCCTGCGGGGCTTCTTCAAAAATCAAGGCTTTGTCGGCACACACCACGATGCTGCCGAAGGCGGTGCGGCGCAGGCTATCGGCACTGTATTTGTGCGACAGGCGGCCTTTGCATTCGCCGCGCTGCCATTTGCGGCCGGCGCCGTGGGCGAGCGAATTGAGGGCGATGCTGCAATCGGCAGCCGGTTCGACCAGATAGCTATAATCGCCGCGCGAGCCGGGAATCAGCACCAAACCGCAGTCGGACGGAGTGGCACCTTTGCGGTGCAGCCAGCCGGTTTCGCCGCCGATTTCGGCCTGTTGCAGGAAGTTGTGGTGCACATCGAGCAGGCAGCGGCCTTCGGCGTGCCAACGCTCCAGCATGCGCTCGGCAATCAGCAGCCGGTTGGCGCGGGCAAAAGCCAGCGCGTCGTTGTGTTCGGCCAGGTAGGCGGCGGCTTCGGGGCTGTTTTCATGTAGCCCTTGGTGGCCGTGCGCGTCCACATGGCGGCGCAAAACCTGCTGGCCAAGCCCACGCGAGCCGCTGTGCACGAGCAGCTGTAGGCAATCGGTATCGAAGTTTTCAGGTAGCCTCTCGGGGCGGTAAACGGTATCCACAGTTTGCAGTTCGGCAAAATGGTTGCCGCCGCCAATACTGCCTAAGGCTGCCTGAAAAGGATGCCGCGGCAAGACTTCGTTAATCCGTGCCTGCCAGCTTTCATCCAGCGGCGCATCGATGCTGCCAAGCTGTTTGGCCAGCCTGGCGGGTTTGGCTTTGTATGCGGCCAAATCGGTTTGCCACAGCGCCATGCCACAGCCGATATCATTGCCGATGAGCGCAGGATAAAAACGGCCGAAGCTGAAAAATGCCGCGCCGACGGGATAACCGCGCCCGGCGTGCAAATCGGGCATACCGGCCACCCGGCGCATCTGCGGCAGGCGGGCAGTGGTTTGGAGTTGTTGGATGGCGTTGCCCTCAATCCAGGTGTTTGAATCAGCTATTAAAACAATGTTTTCAGAAATGATTTGGGGATTTTGTGTGCCCATAATGTACTTTCTTGCGGCGGATAATTTCGTTTGCGCACAGCCCTGCCCTACCCGCGTAAACACGGCAGCAATAGCTTGAAACGGCAAATAAATTTATCCACAGAATGCAAACGGCAGGCGCAGCAAAGCAGCGCATCAAATGCAGTTTGCAAAATAGTGAGAAAGCAGCCCGAAGCGGGCGGCACAGAAAAAGGGAATGGCCTTAGGCTTCTGAGCTGCAAAGAGTTGAACGGAGGATTGAAGTGTACGGCATAGCCAGCTCCTTTCTTTGCAGTGGTGAATATAGTGAATTAACAAAAACCAGTACAGCGTTGGCTCGCCTTGCCGTAACGTGTGTACTGTCTGCGGCTCGCCGCCTTGTCCTGATTTTTGTTAATCCACTATAAGTAATGAAAACCCGCGCATAGTAGCGGCCGGATACCTACTGCGGCAAGTGCACGGCAGAAAAGGCAGGAGGATTGTTGTATTTTTCCCGCACCATACCAGGTGTAGCAAACAATAAAAACCGGCTGTCTAATCTATCAGACAGCCGGTTTCGAATATAGCAATTAGCCCAAGTTGCGTTCGGCGTTAATCAGAGAACGGCGAGCCAGAGCCAAGTTGGCTTTGCTTCTGTCCAGCACAGAGTACAGGAACAGGCCGTCATGACGGGGCAGCGGGCGCAGCAGGTGGTATTGGGTGCCCAAAGTCATCAAGATATCTTCAATTTCGTCTTTCAAACCAAGCATCTGCATGGTTTTGTTTTTGGCACGCATCACCTCGGTGTTACCTGCGGCAGCAATTTCCAAATCGATTGAGGGGCTACCGCCGCCGGCCAACAACATGCCGCTAGAATAATCCACTACTGCGGCAGCCAGAGCGCCATCCACGTTCAACATTTCCGCTACGGTTTTATCGTAATTCATTTTCGACAAGATCTCCACAAAAACAAAATAAAAACAAATAATTTAAGCTTCCCGAAACCAATTCATACTCTCTACTTTGTAACTCAGGAAGGTTTGGCAGACTTTATTATCCAAGCAATATCGCCTGCTTCTATTAGTGAGTTGAACTAGGCAGCTGGCTGAAAAAGCTTTTCCACCTTGCCCAACGCTGAATCGCAGTATATGCCTTTTGCTTTTCAAAGTAAATATTAACACCGACATAATTGTATGTATTTGATGCATGACAATTTCGGGCATAGCCACCTCGGCATCATAATATGCTTGTTTTTTATCCTATAAAGCCAGAAATGCCCATACGTTTGCCACCGTCAAACACTGCCCAGACAGCCTATCTTTTACACGACATAACCGTTTTCCCGGCTCTTTCCACTCCCCATCCGCCACTCCTCCTATCCCTGCCCTAGCGCAGCAAAGAAGACCTTTGCACCACGCAGGCTTATAATCCCATTTTCCCTCTTTTTAAGGTAGCCTCGCATGACACAACCCATCTGGCAAGCCGGGCGTTTCCGCATCGACTTATCCGTGCCCAAAATCATGGGCATCGTCAACCTCACCCCAGATTCCTTCTCCGACGGCGGCACTTATTCCCGCAGCGCCCACGCCGCCCTTGGCCATGCCGAACGCCTGCTGGCCGAAGGCGCGCACATTCTCGACATCGGCGGCGAATCCACCCGCCCCGGCGCCGCCCACGTTTCCCCCGAAGAAGAATGGGCGCGGCTGCAACCCATCGTGAGCGAAATCGCCAAATGGAACGTTCCCCTCAGCGTGGACACCCGCCGCAGCGCCATCATGCAACGCCTGCTCGGCGACGGCCTCTCCGACATCATCAACGACGTATCCGCCCTGGCAGACGGCGGTGCCGTCGAATTGCTCGCCGCCCACCCCGACACCGGCATCTGCCTGATGCACATGCAGGGGCTGCCCGAAACCATGCAAAACAACCCGCAATACCAAGATGTGGTAAGCGAAGTGGCAGGCTACCTGAAAGCCCGAGCCCAAGCCTGCCAAGCCGCCGGTATCCGCGCCGAGCGCATCGTGCTCGACCCCGGCATCGGCTTCGGCAAAAACCTCCAGCACAACATCCAACTCATGCGCCACCTGCCCGATCTGCAGGCACAAACCGGCCTTCCCCTGCTCATCGGCGTATCGCGCAAACGCATGATCGGCGAAATCACCGGCGAGGCCGAACCCGCCCAACGCATCCACGGCAGCGTGGCTGCCGCCCTCTATGCCGCCGAACGCGGCGCCGCCATCCTGCGCGTGCACGACGTGAAAGCTACCGCCGACGCGCTGAAAGTGTGGCAGGCTTTGCGCTAAGCCGTTCCAGTATTAAAAAGGCTACCTGAAATTTTCAGGTAGCCTCTTTCCTGCCAATCAGCCGCCGAACTATAGCGGATTAAAATAAAAATGAGACAAGGCGGCAACGCCCGCCGTGTACGGGTAGTACATAATGGCGTTGGCAACGCCGTATCATTGCGATTTTAATCCGCTATATCTTTCCGAACCGTATTCAAACAGCTGCCCACTGAAGGCGAAGGCGATGCACACCAGCAGCGCCAAGACTGCCGCCACGCTATAAGAAGCAGGATAGCCCCACCGTTCGGCCAGGCGCAGGCCGGCGAAGCCCGCGGCGTAGGTGCCGGCCAGCAGCACGGAGAATTGCAGGCTGCTATCCAGCGCGGCGGTGGCGGGCTCGGATTTGTCCATCATCAGCGCCAGCATCACGGGCAGCAGCAGGGTATAGCTCAGGCTCAGCGCCACGATTTGCAGCGGCGGCAGCCAATGGTGCAGCGCGGCGGCACGGTCTATCCAGGCAAACGAAGCCACCAGCGGCAGTTGCAGCGCGCACAGCGCGGTTACGATGCGCCGCCGCGACTGCTTGCGCGCCAGATAGCCCGCCAGCGGCGTAACCGTCATGCAGGCGAGCGGGATGGCCACGGCCAGAATCGTGCCGGTTTGCGCGGGGCTGAAGCCCAAATCGCCCAGTTTGGGCACGAAGGTGGCGGCAATCCAGGCATAGGGCGTGGCGGCGGCGGCCAAAAGCAGCAGCCAACGCAGGCCGCGTCCGGGCAGCCGCCAGAAGCCGAGCATGCGGGCAAACAGCGTGCCGAACCCGGCGGCGGGCGGCGCATCTGCCTCCGGCTCGCGGTAAAACCACACTTGCAGCAGCAGCAAAACGTTGAACAGCAGCACCAGCCCCACGGCGGCCTGCCAGCCCAAGCGGCGGAACACCAGCAGCACCAGCGCGCCGCCAACCATCTTTCCGGCGCGGGCGGCAACGGTTTGAATCACGCCGCCGAAGCCGCGCTCGCGGTAGGGCAGCAAAACGCAGCTCAAGCCGAGCACGGCGCAGCCGTAGAGCGTGCCGCAGGCGCACAACAGCAGGCAGGCGGCGGCCAGCGGCGGGAAGCTGTGCAGCGGGTTGATGGCGAGCAACACCAGCAGGGCAAGGCCGATGCCGCCGAGCGACACCAGCATCCAGCCGCGAAAGCGCCCGCAGCGGCCGATGCGGTAGCGTTCGATCAGGGTGGAAAACAGGATTTTGCCGCTCTCCACGCTGCCGATCAGGTAAATCCAACCCAGCTGCTTCAGGTTGAAGCCGCCGCTTTTAAGGATGGTCATCAGCGCCACCAGGTAAAAGCCGATGAGGGTGAATTTGTAGGTGCCGGCGGTGGCGAGCAGCAGCCAGTCGCGCCGGTTCGGGCGGGATGAATCGTGTGCCACGGGCGGCCTCCTCAGGCTTTTTCCGGCCTAAAGGCGGCCAGCGCGGCTTCGGCGCTGCGGATGGCGGTGGCGTAGTCGGCTTCCACAATATAGTTCACGCCGAGCGTGGGCGCCATTTTGCCCGACTGCTGCCGCATCACATCCAGCTGTTCGGCATCGGGCTCGATCAGCAGCATGGCGGCGCAGCGTTCGTCCAGCAGCGGGCGGTGGGCGCGTATCCAATCAAGATAGAGCTTGCGGTCGGCCACAATCTGGGCTTCTTCCTTTTGCAGGCGCATCGTGGCGCACACGGTGGCCAGGCGCGGGTGGCTTTGCAGCAGCACTTCGAATGCATCGAGCCAGGCGGCAAACAGGGAAACGCCGACCAGGTCGGTGTAGAAAATGGTGCCTTGGGGCAGGGTTTTGACGGGGGTAAACATGGTGGATTCCTTTTTGGTGTGGATTTGGCGGTTTCAGGTAGCCTCGATGCCTTTGCAGCCGTGTTGGGGTAAGGCTACCTGAAAACGTAAACTTTCGCGGAGTTACAACCAACTCTGCTTTTTCAGGTAGCCTTTACCGCCTTATGCCGCATGGGCTACCTGAAAAGGGAAGCGCGGCAAAGTGCCCTCCTGCGGCCTGCCTATCCGCCCTATCACACGGGAAAGGCGAGCGGCGCCAGCGTGCTGCAGGCGGGCTACCTGGAAAGGAAGCAGGGCGGCGTGCAGGGATAAAACCTGCCCTTACGGTTTTTCAGGTAGCCTGATCGTGCCGCGAATAGGCTACCTGAAAATTATTCGACCGCGTTCGCTCCGTTGAGGTTCGCGCTTTAGTTCCGCAGAAACGGCCTCATTCGTGGGCTGCGTTTTAACTTCGTTGAAGCTGTGTTTTCAGGTAGCCTCCGTTTTGCCTAAAACCGCCATTCGGTACTCACGCCGATGGCGCGGGGGCGTTGGTAGAGTGAGTCGTGGCGGTCGTTGGTGGACACGAAGATCGGGCGGCGGCTGTTGAACACGTTGTCGGCATACATCGATACGCGGCCGTATTTGAAGTTGTAGGCGGCGTAGAGGTTGAGCTGGCCGTAGCGTTTGATGCGCCCGACTTCGGCGTTGTTGGCGGCGGAGTAGTAGCCGCCGCTGAAGCGGGCATCGCCGCCGGCCTCCCAGCCGGAGGGGTGCTTCCAGGCCACGCCCAAGGTGGCGGTGTAGCGCGGGGCGCGGCCTAAGCGGTTGCCTTCGATGCCGCTGCCGGGATAGTGGCGGATGTCGGTGTGCAGAAGGCCGAGCCCGGCGGTAAGGCGCAGGCTGTCAAGCGCCTGCCAGCCGACCTGCATTTCCGCGCCGTAGGTTTGCACGCTGTTGGCGTTGCGGATCACCACGGAGTTGGGCCCGAGGTAGAAGGGGAGCTGCATGTCTTTATAGCGGTTGGCAAAAAGGTTGCCGCTCAGCTCGATCCGCCGGTCGGGCGTGCGCCAGCGGGTGTAGAGCTCGATGTTGTTGATGTATTCGGGCTGGTAGGTGTAGGTGAGCACGGGGCGGCCGAAGGTGATGCCTGCGCCGCCGGGGTTGTAGCCGCGCGCGAGTTTGAGGCCGGCGGTGAAGTGTTCGCCCGGGTGGTAGGAAAGGTCGATTTTGGGCAGGAATACGGTTTGGCCTTTGTCCAAATCCAGGCGCAGGCTGGCACCGCCGCCGTGGCGTTGGTGTTCTTCGCGCTCAAGGCGGCCGGCAAGCGTGAGGTTCCATTGCGGGGCGAACTGCCAATCGGCTTCGGCAAAGGCGGCATATACGCGGTTGGCGTCGTTGAACTTGTTGCGCCCGCCCACGCTGCGGATGTCTACGGTTTCGTCTTGGCTGCTGCGGAAGAAATACAGCCCGGCCAGGCCTTTCACGCTGCCGCCTTCGGGACGGTAGTGCAATACGGGCTCCCACTGCACTTCGTGGCCGCGCAGGGTGGCGGGCACGCCTTGCGGGTGCACGGACATGGGCAGGTGGATGCGGTCGTTGTCGTAACGTGCGTACACCAGCTTGTTTTCGAGCTTGAAGCTGTCGCTAACCTGCCAGGAAACGTCCCAAATGCCGGAGCGGGAGCCGGTTTCAAATACGGGCTTCTGCGGCAGGAAACGGGCGCTGGCGGTGTTGCCCATGATTTCGTTTTGCGGGGCGCGCGATTTGATGTAGTTGAAGGTGAAGCGGCTGAGGAAGTTGGGATAGGCCTCGGGCGTGAAGAGCAGCTTGAAGCGGATATTGGTGTTTTCCACGCGGCGCGGGTTGCCGGCGGGGTCGTAATGCACGAAGGGCTCGTAGCTTTCGCGCTGCTGGCGCTCGGCGCTCAGGCGGAAGGCGAGGTTGTTTTTCACAATCGGGCCGGATACCATCAGCGCACCGTTGCGGGTTTTCTGGTTGCCCGCACCCAAGCGCACCGCGCCTTCCCATTCCTGAGTCGGGTCGTTGGAGCGCATCACGATGGCGCCGGCCACAGCGTTCTGCCCGCGCACCAGGCTCTGCGGCCCGCGCAAGACTTCCACCTGCCGCATATCCCACAGCGATTGCGTGCCGAAGGCGTATTCGTTGTAAGTGGCGGAGCGGCCGTCTATCGACAAATTCAAACGCGGCCGCGTACCGGCGAAGAAGGCCACCGCGCCCACCGCCGGGCCGGAGCCGTCCACGCCGCGCACGGTGGGCAAATCGTTGCCGCTGCCCAAATCCACGGTGTTGACGGTTTGCTTGAGCAGGTCGGTGGCAGAAAGTTTGTGGCCGCTGCGGTCGATATCCGGCGCGGTGAACACATTGTGCGACGTGCCGGTTTGGAATACGGTGCGGCTGCCGCGCTCGCCGGTAACCACAATATCGGGCAGTTGCGCGGCGGCATCGGTTTCTTCGGCGTGGGCGAAATACGGGGCGGCGGCCAGCAGGGCAAGCAGGCAGGCATTGAGTTTCACTGCGGTTTCTCCTTTGTTGGTTCGGCTCGGCGAGTACAATAAAAATTTACAGATTTACATTAAACATACATATACTGTAAATTATAGAAAGCAACAAAAGATAATGCAAGCGATTATCGAATGCTTGCCAAAAGAAAGGTATTCCCACATGCCCCACAGCAAAAAACGGCAGGCACTGCGCGAAACAGCGAAAAATCTGTTTTACACCCAAGGCTTTGCTGCCGTTTCCGTAGAAGCCATTTGCACCGCCGCCCACACCAGCCGCGTAACCTTCTACAAATACTACTCCGGCAAAAACGCGCTGGTGCAGGAACTGTTTGCCGAACAGAAAGAACAGGTGCGCAGCCGACTCGAAGGCCTGTTGGCGCAGCAATGCAGCCTGGAAGAGGCCGCTGCTGCCCTATTCTCCATCCAACGCGAATCCATGGCCGAACTCTATTCCGTGCCCGTGCTCGACGACATCGCCAATGTGGCCGATTTGGAGTTGGAACGCTTTTTCCGCAGCATGGAAGAAGAGAAATATCAGTTTATGCGCAGCTTTTTTCACACCCTGCAACAGCGCAAACTCATCCACCACAGCCTGCCGCCCGAACTCATCGACCTCTTCATCCGCCAAATGGACAGCCTCATGCGCCATCCCAGCCTCGCCGAACTCTACACCCCCGCCCTGCAACGACTGCCGCAGGATATATTGCAACTCCTGCTCTACGGCCTCACCAGCCGGGAAGCAGAATAAGGCAGCCCGGCTAAACAAAAGGCTACCTGAAAGTATCAGCTTCAACGAAGTTAAAACAAGTTCTGAGAGTTTCTGCAGCACTGAAACTCCAGGTAGTTCTCATGCTCACCCCAAGCCCAACCCGCGTTATAATCCACTCCCACCAATCACACAGAAACCACCGCCATGCCCCCTACCCTAGAGCTCGACCTCACCGGCCTCAAATGCCCCCTGCCCATTCTCCGCGCCAAAAAAGCACTGGCCACTTTGGAAGCAGGGCAGATACTTTCCGTGCGCGCCACCGACCCCGGCGCCCCCGACGACTTTGCCGCCTTCTGCCGCCAAACCGGCCACCAACTGCTCGCTTCCGGCACGGATAACGGCGTGTTCGTTTTGGTGATCCAACACAAATAGCCCGGCTTTACCGCAATATCGTTTTAACCAACCTTGGAACACAGTTTCAGGTAGCCTTATCCACCCAGCATCCCAAGGCTACCTGAAAACACTATCTATCCAACCAAGAAAGTCCGCCATGCAAACCCTCACCCTCCTCCGCCCCGACGATATGCACCTGCACCTGCGCGACGGCGACACCCTGCGCCACGTTTTGCCGCACACCGCCCGCCAGATGGGTCGTGCCGTGATCATGCCCAACCTCAAGCCACCGGTGATTAGCGTGGCCGATGCCTTGGCCTACCGCGAACGCATCCTCGCCGCCCTGCCCGCCGGCAGCCGCTTCCAACCGTTGATGACGCTCTATCTCACCGACCACGCCACCCCCGCCCTGGTGCGGGAAGCCAAAGCTGCCGGCATCGTCGCCTTCAAACTCTACCCCGCCGGCGCCACCACCAACTCAGACAGCGGCGTAACCGACCTGTTCAAACTTCTGCCCGTGCTCGAAGAAATTGCCGCCCAAGATCTGCGCTTTCTGGTGCACGGCGAAGTAACCGCCCCCGCCATCGACATCTTCGACCGCGAAGCCGCATTCATCGAGCGTATCCTCCTGCCCGTGCTGAATAAAGTGCCCGGCCTCAAAACCGTATTCGAACACATCACCACCGCCGAAGCCGCCCGCCTCGTGTGCCAAAGCGGCGAAAATCTCGCCGCCAGCGTTACCCCGCAGCACCTGCTGCTCAACCGCAACGACCTTTTGGTCGGCGGCGTGCACCCGCACCACTACTGCCTGCCCGTGCTCAAACGCGAAAGCCACCGCCAAGCCCTGCTCGAAGCCGTATCCGGCGCGCAATCGCACAAATTCTTCCTCGGCACCGACTCCGCGCCGCACCCGCAACACGCCAAAGAAAACGCCTGCGGCTGCGCCGGCATGTTCAGCGCCGCCACCGCCATCGAGCTCTACGCCGAAGCCTTCGAGCAAATCGGCGCGCTCGATAAACTCGAAGCCTTCGCCTCGAAAAACGGCGCCCGCTTCTACGGCCTGCCCGAAAACACCGACACCATCACCCTGTTGAAACAAGCGCAAACCGTGCCGAACAGCTTCCCCATCGGCAACGGCGGGCAACTCGTCCCCATGCGCGCCGGCGGCAGCGTGGCTTGGACGATGCAATCGTAAGCCCTGCCCACTCTGATTACGATACAAAAAGGCTACCTGAAATTTTTCAGGTAGCCTTTTCATTGCGGCAACGATGTGCTATTCAAACTCCGCCCACACCGGCGCGTGGTCGCTGGGGCGTTCCAGCGCGCGCGGGGCGGTGTCTACGCCGGCGGCGGCAAGGCGCGGCAGCAGGGCTTGGCTGGCGAGGATGTGGTCGATGCGCAGGCCGAGTTTGCGGCGGAACATATTCATGCGGTAGTCCCACCAGGTGTAGAGCGGTTCGTCGGGGTGCAGGCGGCGCAGGCTGTCGGTGAGGCCGAGGTCGAGCAGGGTTTGAAACCAGGCGCGTTCTTCAGCGGAGCAGAGGATTTTGCCCTGCCATTTTTCCGGGTCGTACACATCCAAATCGGCGGGGGCGATGTTGAAATCGCCAAGCAGCACCAATTCCGGATGCTGCGCCAATTCGCTGCGGATAAATTCGGCCAGCGCGGCAAACCATTGCTGTTTATAGGCAAATTTTTCGCTGCCCACGGCTTCGCCGTTCACGCAATATACGTCCACCACGCGCACGCCGCCGATGGTGGCGGCAATCACGCGCCGTTGCGGGTCGTTGGGCAGGGCGGGCAGGCCGGTGTGCACATTTTGCGCTTCTTCTTTGCTCAGGATGGCCACGCCGTTGTAGGTTTTCTGCCCGCTCCACACGGCGCGGTAGCCGAGCATTTCGAAGGCGGAAAGCGGAAACTGGTCTTGATCCAGCTTGAGCTCTTGCAGGCAGAGCACGTCGGGCTGGTGCTGAATCAGCCAGTCGCTCACGTGCGGCAGGCGCACTTTGAGGGAGTTTACGTTCCAAGTGGCGATTTTCATGGCGTTTGCTTTCGGAATGAATTTTTCAGGTAGCCTGCACCGATAGTGAGGCTACCTGAAAGTATGTGTTGCAACAAAATTGAAATCTGCTTATTCGGCTTCGTCTATCCAAGCCTGCTGCACGGCTTCGAGGATGCGCTCGCCGCAACGCTGCGGGTCGTCGTCAAACTCGGGCAAATCGAGGATGAGCTGACGCAGCTGGGTGAAGCGGACGGTTTTCGGGTCGATGTCGGGATGACGGTCGAAGAGTTCTTCGGCGATGCGTTGGGTGTCGGTCCATTTCATGATGAGGCTACCTGAAATCAGTGTTCGCGGGCGTGGTTGATGGTGTATTTGGGAATTTCCACCACGAGGTCTTCGCTGCCTACTTTGGCCTGGCAGCTCAGGCGCGATTCGGCTTCCAAGCCCCAGGCTTGGTCGAGCAGGTCTTC
The DNA here is from genome assembly GCF_003990355.1 of Eikenella corrodens. NCBI lineage: Bacteria > Pseudomonadati > Pseudomonadota > Betaproteobacteria > Neisseriales > Neisseriaceae > Eikenella > Eikenella sp. KCOM 3110. The sequence continues at coordinate 2,096,155 of NZ_CP034670.1, forward strand.
TTCGATTTCGCTCGGTTCTTCCAGGCTGTCAAAGCCTTGGCGCACGATCACGTGGCAGGTGGTGCAGGCGCAGGATTGCTCACAGGCGTGCTCGATTTCGATGCCGTTGTCGAGCAACAGGCTGCAAATGCTTTCGCCTTCGGGGGCGTTTTCGATGATTTTGCCTTCGGGACACAATTCGCTGTGCGGCAAGACGGTTACTTTAGGCATGGTGTGTGCTTTCTTAGCTGAATTTTTGAGTGGCGTATTGTAACGGAAAAGGCTACCTGAAAACAGTTGATTGCTTTTCAGGTAGCCTCTATTGCAACGGGGCTTACAGCTTGCCGCCGCCCACGCCGTTGGCGATTTCGCGCACCGCGCTCACATACAGGCGGCTGTGGTTGTATTGCCAAACGGCGAAGAAATTGTTGAGGCCGATATAGTAGTCATACTGGCCGGGCGCGGTTTCCAGGCGGAACAGCACGGCTTTTTCGTGGTCGGCCACTTCCTCCAGCGGCGTTACCCCCATCTGCCGCAGCTCGCCCACGGTTTTATTCAGCGCGGTTTTTTCATCAATCAGCGCCAGCAATTCCGGCGTGGGCACCATCGACACCGGCACCATCACCTTGCCACCGCGCCGCCAGCCGTGCGCCTTCAGATAGTTGGCCACCGACGCCGCCACATCCGGCACGCTGCCCCAGATGTTGCGTTGGCCGTCGCCATCGTAATCCACCGCCCATTTGCGGTAGCTCGACGGCATAAACTGCGGCATCCCCATCGCCCCGGCATAGCTGCCGGTGAAGCTGAACGGATCGCGTCCTTCTTCTTTGGCCATCAGCAGGAATTCATGCAGCTCCTGCTGGAAAAACTCGCCACGGCGCGGGTAGCCGAACGCCAGCGTGGGCAGCGAATCGGCCAGGCGGAAGCTGCCCATATTGCTGCCGTAGTTCGTTTCGATGCCCACAATCGCCACCAACACTTCCGCCGGCACGCCGTACTCGCTCGCCACTTGGTCGAGCACTTGGCGGTATTGCTGGTAGAAGCGGCGGCCGCCGTTGATTTTGCCCGCACCGGCATTGCCGCTGCGGAACTCATACCACGGGCGCGACGTGCCGGGGCGGTTCATGATGTTGATAATATTGTCCTTATACACCGATTGCGCGAAAAACTGCTGCAACTGGCCTTCGCCCATCACGCCCAACCCGGCCTGCTGCCGGATAAAACGCTGCACTTCGGCATTTTGGCTGAACCCGGTTTCCGACACCGGCAAGGCCGATGCTTCCGGCACCGCCTTCTGCGCCTCCGACACAGGCGCAATCGGCTGCTCGCTGCTGCATGCGGCCAACACAAACAAAACGGCTAAAGCGGGGGCAAATTTCAATTTCATCATGGTTTCCAAGCAAACAAACAATGCATAAAGTGTAGCACAGGCAGCCAACCCGACGCGAATGCAAAGGCTACCTGAAAACTTTCAGGTAGCCTTTAATGCTTGCCGGTCAAGCAGCTAACGTCTTGCCACCACGGCCGTGGCCAAATATTGCTGCGCCCCAGCGGTAATGGCGCGGGCGGCTTTTTGGCGGAACTGGCTGCTGGACAGCATCCGCTCTTCATCCGGATTGGAGATGAAGGCGGTTTCCACCAAAATCGACGGAATATCCGGCGCTTTGAGCACGGCAAAGCCGGCCTGATCCACATGGCCTTTGTGCAGGCGGTTGATTTTGCCCATTTCGTCGAGCACCGATTTGCCCAGGCGCAGGCTGTCGTTGATGGTGGCGGTTTGCACTAGGTCAAACAGCGTGTGGTCCACCTGCCGGTTGCCGCTCACGCGGATACCGCCGATTTGGTCGGAGGCATTTTGCGATTGTGCCAGCCAACGGGCGGCGGCGCTGGTGGCTCTGCCGCGGCTTAAGGCATACACGCCGGTGCCGCGCGGCTGCGGCGTGGTGAAGGCATCGGCATGAATCGAAATGAAAATATCGGCTTTGCGGCTGCGCGCCTTGGCCACACGCACACCCAGCGGGATGAACACGTCTTCGTTGCGCGTCATGTACACCTGATAGCCGAGCCGCTCCATTTCGCGTTTGGTTTCGCGCGCAATCGAGAGTACCACGTCTTTTTCGCGCAGGCCGCTGGGGCCGATTGCACCGGAATCTTCGCCGCCGTGGCCGGGGTCGAGCATCACCACCAGCTTGCGGTTGCCGCGCCGGTTGCCGCGCCGGTTGCCGCCGGCATGGTTTTGCACCGGCGGCACGCTGGTGGTTTGCGCCTGCTCGGTGGCGGTGCCGTCTTGGCGGATGCGGCCATTGGTGTAGTCTTGCAGGAGCGCCATCAGCGGGTCGTTGGCTTCCTGCGCCAGCGCCACGGCCTGAGTAGGATAGAGGTCGATTACCAGGCGGTGTTTGAAATTGGCCACCGGCGCGAGCGAGAACACTTGCGGGTTCACGGCGGTTTTCAAATCCATCACCACGCGGATGGTGTCGGGGTTGAACTGCCCCACGCGGATGCCGGCCACATACGGATCGCTGCGGCTGAGCTTCTGCGGCAGGCTCTGCACCACGCTGTCGAGGCTCGCGCCCTGAATGTCCACCACCAGGCGGCGCGGGTTGTCCAGCAGGAAATATTTATGATGAAGGGAGCGGGTGGATTCGAGCGTGGCGCGGGTGTAGGAAGAGGCCGGCCAAATGCGCACGGCCACAAACTGCGGCGTACCGTGCGCTTCGCCCGTGGGCACAATGCTCAGAAGCAGCAGGCCGGCGCCACTGCTTAGGAAAATTCGGCGGGTAAGTTTTGCCATAATTCGATGAGTTGCTTGCCGTTTTCAGAATCGGCGGAAAGAGTACAGACACGGCCGCTGCCGCTGTTTTGCAGCGCGATGTGCAAATCGGCTGCGGGCACAAAGCCTGCAGCGCGTTGCGGCCATTCAATGAAATGGAGGGCGGGCTCGGCAAACAATTCGCCCAGCCCGGCATCTTCCCACTCTTCCGGCGCGGCGAAACGGTATAAATCAAAATGGTTTACCGCCAGGCCGTTTGGCCGGTAGCTTTCCACAATGGCATAAGTGGGGCTTTTCACTGCACCCGTATGCCCCAGCCGACGCAAAATAGCGCGCACCAGCGTGGTTTTGCCCGCACCCAAATCGCCTTCCAGCCACACCACCAGCGGTGCGGCCAAATCGGGCGCGATGCGCTGGCCGAAGGCTTCGGTGGCGGCTTCGCCGTTGAAAAAGAGAGAGAGGGAATTTTGCATAAGGCGGATTATAACCCGAAATACTGTTGGGAAAGTTTAAGCCGCGCGGCTTTCAGCCGGCCTACTATGAGTGAATTAACAAAAACCAGTACGGCGTTGTCTCGCCTTGCCGTAACGTGTGTACTGTCTGCGGCTCGCCGCCTTGTCCTGATTTTTGTTAATCCACTATATGCGCTAAAAAGAGTGCGACGGTATTGCCCCTCCATTGCAGAAAACCAAAAGGCTACCTGAAAGCAAAGCTTCAATAGACCTCTTGCGAAAGTATCCTGAAGATTTACAATTCCCAAATGAAATACGAAAACCTCATCCAAAGAAGCGATAGCGAATTCAAACGGCTCACAGGTGTAACGCCCGTCCTTTTTCACGAAATGCTGCAAGTCACCACAGAAGCAGAAAGCCGGAAGGTCAAGTCAGGCAGGCCGCATACGCTCGGTTTGGCAGACCAACTGCTGCTTACCCTAAGCTATCTGCGTCATTACCATACCCAACTCGAATTGGCCGCCATCTACGGCCTTTCCGAAAGCAATGTCTGCCGCACCATCCGTAAAACCGAGGACGCCCTCATCCGTTGCAAACGCTTCTCCCTGCCAAAGCACAAGAATCCGGGCGACCAAACGGTCATCATTGACGTTACCGAAAGCCCGATTGAACGTCCCAAAAAAACAGCGGCAGTATTACAGCGGCAAGAAAAGGCGGCACACGGTTAAAATCCGGGTCATATACGGCAGGGAAACGGAAAAAATCATCAGCATCCGGACGGGGATGGGTGCCCGGCATGACATGCGTTTAGCCAAGAGGCACCTTGCAGAGCTTTATCCCTACAAAATAGTCATTGCGGATAAGGGTTATCAAGGATTGGCCAAAACCGGATTACAGACCCCGAAAAAGAAATCCAAACGTCATCCGCCGGACAAACAGGATAAAGAGGCGAACAGGCGGTTAGGCAAACTCAGAACCGTCATCGAGCACATCAACAGGAAACTGAAGATATTCAAAATATTGTCGCTGCCTTACCGCAACAGGCGGAAACGGTTCGGGTTAAGGGCAAATCTGATTGCAGGACTGGTTAATGCGATGGGATGAATATTTTCGCAAGAGGTCTAATGCAGTTATAGTGAATTAAATTTAAACCAGTACAGCGTTGGCTCACCTTGCCGTAACGTGTGTACTGTCTGCGGCTCGCCGCCTTGTCCTGATTTTTGTTAATTCACTATAAAACCTGCCCAGCCGTTTTCAGGTAGCCTTTCTATTCTGCAACCGTTTCGCCCGGCAGCACAGCCGGATTCACGGGTGAAATTAAGCGCGCAGGCTGCCGTCGTCCATGGTGAGCACGCGGTCGAAGCGCTTGGCCAGTTGTTCGTCGTGGGTAACCACGATGAGGGCGGTGCCGAGCTCGTGTTTGAGCTCCAGCATCATTTCCAGCGCGTGGGTGGCGTTTTTGCGGTCGAGGTTGCCGGTGGGCTCGTCGGCCAGCAGGCAGTCAGGCTTGGTTACCAAGGCGCGGGCGATGGCGGCACGTTGGCGTTCGCCGCCGGAGAGTTCGCCGGGGCGGTGGGTTTTGCGGCTGCCCAAGCCGACTTTTTCTAAAATTTCGGCAGCGGCCGCCTGCGCTTCGGCGCGGCTTTTGCGTGCCACCAACAGCGGCATCATCACGTTTTCTAGTGCGGAAAACTCAGGCAGCAGATGGTGGAATTGGTAAACAAAGCCCAAATGGCGGTTGCGCAGCCGGCCGATGGCCACCTGGGAGAGGCTGTTTAAGCCCTGGCCTTGGATTTTCACTTCGCCGCTGGTGGGTTTATCCAGCCCGCCGAGGATGTGCAGCAGGGTGGATTTGCCGCTGCCGGAGGCGCCGATGATGCCGATGCCTTCGCCTGAGGCTACCTGAAAATCGATATTGCGCAGCACCTCCACTTTGAGGCTGCCGTCGTCGTAGGTTTTGCCAACGTTTTGGCATTGGATAACGGCTTCTTTATTCATAGCGCAAGGCCTCTGCGGGTTGGGTTTTGGATGCGCGCCAGCTGGGCAGCAGGGTGGCCACGAAGGAAAGACCGAGGGAAATGGCAACAATCGCCAGCACGTCGGACAGTTTCACTTGCGAAGGCATATAGTCGATGAAATAGATGGCGGAAGTAACCAGCTTGCGGCCGGCCATCTGCTCGATGGCGGAAACGATAGTGCCCACGTTTAGTGCCACGGTTACGCCCAGCACCACGCCAATGGCGGTGCCGACCACGCCCAGCAGTGTACCCTGTACCAGGAAAATCTTCATAATACCGCGCGGGGGCAGGCCGAGGGTGCGCAAAATGGCGATGGCTGCCTGCTTTTCGGTTACGGTCATAATGAGGGTGGAAATCAGGTTGATGGAGGCGACAAGGCTGATGAAGAACATGATGACGAACATCATCTTCTTCTCCACTTCCACGGCTTGGAAGTAGTCGCGGTTTTGGTAGGTCCAATCGAAGGCGGCGATGTGGTTGCGCTGCTCGGCGGGCACAATAGTGGCGGTCACGTCGGGTGCGGTTTCCGGTTGCGAGAGGCGCAGCTGAATGCCGACATCGCCATCCCCGGCGCGATACAGGGTTTTGGCGTCTTCAATATGGATGATGGACAAGCTGTTATCTACGGCAAAAATGCCGGTGGAAACGGTAGCGGCCACGGTGAATTGCTTCATGCGCGGCACCATGCCCACCGGCGTAACGTTGCCTTCGGGCGAAATCAGGGTTACTTTTTCGCCCGGCTGCACGCCTAAGCGGTCGGCAATATCTTTACCCAAAATCATTTCAAACTGGCCGGGTTTGAGCTGCTGATACAGCTCGTTGGGCAGTTTTTCGCCGTATGCAGATACTTTCGGCTCTTCGGCCGGGTCGATCCCCTTTACCTGCACGCCCTGAACCTCGCCGGAATTAGCCAACAGCGCCTGCCCGCTCACATAGGGCGCCACGCCCAGCACGCGCGGGTTGGTTTGGGCGATTTTGGCCAGACCCTGCCAGGTATCGCCCGGATCGGCCTGTAGATAGCTCATCTGCATATGCGGGGTAACCTTCAGCAGCTGGCCGCGGATTTCTTTTTGAAAACCGTTCATGACGGAAAGCACCACAATCAGCGCGGTTACGCCGGTGGCAATGCCGAAAATCGAGATAATGCTGATAACAGACATCAGCCCGTTGCGTTTTTTGGCGCGCATATAGCGCAGGCCGATCCAGGTTTCTAAGGGAAGCATAGTGAAATGGGCTCCGCAGGCTGCCGAAGCAGGCTGCAATCATGGGATTGGCAGGGTTTCAGGTAGCCTTTGTATGGCTAAAAATTCACTTCATGCGACGCATGGGTTCGCTTTGTTTGCAAAATATGCTTCAGTTGTGCATTTGATACAGTAGTGTGACATATAAATATGCAAGCTTGATGCCAGCTTGGCTAAGCATTAGATTGCAAAAAACGGCGCACAGTATACAGGCTATTTTCCAGGCGGGCATTCGGATTACACGCATTTGCCCTATTTAACGGCAGATACGCCCTGAGTGCGGCTACACCCCGAGTACGGCAGATATAGAAAACTGCATTCTCTGCCAAGCAGAAAATGCAGTTTGGGTAGAAAGTATGGCTGAAGGATTATTTCAGCTTGGTTTCTTTGTAAACCACGTGCTTGCGGGCAACCGGATCGAATTTTTTGATTTCGAATTTGCCGGGGGTGGTCCGCTTGTTTTTGGTGGTGGTGTAGAAATGGCCTGTGCCGGCGCTGGATTCCAGCTTGATTTTATCGCGCATGACTCTAATTCCTTAAATTAATGTGATTAGGCTTCGCCGCGTGCGCGCAGATCAGCCAGAACGGCATCAATGCCAACTTTGTCGATCAAACGCAAAGCCGCGTTGGAAACGCGCAAGCGCACCCAGCGGTTTTCGCTCTCAACCCAAAAACGGCGCGATTGCAGGTTCGGCAAAAAACGGCGCTTGGTTTTGTTGTTGGCGTGCGATACGTTGTTACCGGACATCGGCCGCTTCCCGGTTACTTTGCAAACTCGTGCCATGGTTATTCTCCAAACTTCAAAAAATATTAGATAGAAACGAAGCTTGCTTTATACCATAAAAAGCATTTCCGGTTCAAGTTCTATCGCGATGAACTTATCGAATGTGCTGCTGGATACAACATCTTGCAGGCGGCGAGCCTAAAACGAGACATCGGTTGAAGAATGTATTTAAATTATTGCCTTACCTATTAGATTAACCTGATAACCTTGTTTTCAGGTAGCCCTGATTGGCCGGAGCGAAGCCTCACTAAGCTGGTACGGTTTGATAAATGCGGTAGGGCTCGTTTAATATTTCCCGTTTTCAGTCTCAGTGCGATACTTAAAGCTCAGCCAAACACCAGATTTAAAGGCAACACAATGGACAAATCAACCGCCGGCGTAAGCAAATTTCTCAGTTATATCCTGCGCCACCATCCCGAAGCCATCGGTTTGACGCTGGATGGCGAAGGCTGGGCAGATGTGGATGAATTATTAACCCAAGCGGCGGCACACGGGCGCAACATCAGCCTGCCACTATTGCATGAAGTGGTGGCCACCAACAATAAAAAACGGTTTACGCTGTCTGCCGATGGCCGCAAAATCCGTGCTGAGCAAGGGCATTCCACGGCACAAGTGGATATTGCCTACACCGAAACCGAGCCGCCGGAAATCCTGTATCACGGCACGGCGCAGCGTTTTGCCGAAGCTATTGAAGAGCAAGGCTTGCTGCCGGGTAGTCGGCATTATGTGCACTTGTCAGGTGATGTGGAGACGGCTGTGTCGGTGGGTAGCCGCCACGGCAAGCCGTTAGTGTTGGAAGTGCAGGCCGGGCTGATGTGGCGGCAGGGTTTTGTGTTTTACTTAACAGCCAACAAAGTGTGGCTGATTAAGGAAGTACCGCCACGGTTTTTACGGAGAACGTAAGAGGCTACCTGAAAGTTTTCGATTACTCAGGCAGGCTTTCAGGCAGCCTGTTAGCTATGGATTGATAGGGCTGCCAGAAGGCACAAACTTTAACTTTAGAGCAACCATTTGGCCGGCAATATTCTTGAATAATCTACAGTGTGCCATTCCACTGTTGAGTAAAGCCTTTGTTAAATCCGCCATTTCCGCCGCACGGGCAAACAATCTACTTGCCACTTGCGCCTTGTGGCTTTACAGTTCGGCCTGTGCAAAATGCACGTTTCTCAGGAGAAACACCCATGCAACAGACAAAAGACCAAGAATGGCTGCTGGTGGACGGCGGCAATCTTGAGGTGAGTGTAACCCGCGAAGCTGATGCCGTGGAAGAAGCACAACGCCTGCGGTTCGACATCTTCGGCCGCGAGATGGGCGCCGGCATACACGGCGAAAACGGCCGCGACATCGACCGTTATGATGAATTCTGCCGCCACCTGATTGTGCGCGACAAAACCAGCGGCCGCATCATCGGCACCTACCGCCTGATTACCGAAGAGGCGGCCAAAGCTGCCGGAGGCTGGTATTCCGATTCCGAATTCGACCTCTCCCGCATCCGCCACATTCTGCCCAAAACCGTGGAGCTGGGGCGCGCCTGCGTACATAAGGACTACCGCACCGGCGGCACGATTTCGCTGCTGTGGATGGGTTTGATCAGCTTCATGCAGGCGCACGGCCTGGAATACATGATCGGCTGCGGCAGTGTGCATGTGGACGACGGCGGGCACTACGCCGCCAGCCTGTTTAACCAGCTCAAGCAAACCCATTATTCGCCCGAGGAATACCGCGTATTCCCGAAAGTGCCGCTGCCGCTGAACGAACTGCGGCAGGATTTGGAGGTGGAAGCGCCGCCCCTGATGAAGGGCTATCTGCGCGCCGGCGTATGGATTTGCGGCGAGCCGCATTGGGACAAGGATTTCGGCAGTGCCGATATGCTGGTGATGATGCCGATGGCCAATATCCATCCGCGTTATGCCAAACATTTTGTTAAATAAGTCAGGAGATAAGGTTAGCTGATGCGTAAGCTCAGACTGATTGTCAGGCTATTTGGAGTGGCCGCCGTTTTGTTGTGGGGCTGCTTTCAGGTAGCCTTGTTTTTCGGCCGTGAAGACAAGGCCAAACGCCAATGGCGGATTCAGCGCTGGTCGCGCCGGTGCATGAAAGTGTTCGGCACCAAACTGACCGTGCACGGTGCGGAGCGTTTTTTCGCCGAGGGCGGCCAGTTTATGGTGGGCAACCACATCTCCTGGCTGGATATTTTCCTCATCAACTCCGTACAGGCCGTGCGCTTTGTGGCCAAGCAGGAAGTGCGCGACTGGCCGGTAATCGGCTGGCTGGTGGCGCGGGTGGACACGGTATTCATCAAACGCGGCAACCGCCAATCGTCACAGCAGGTGATGGATGTGCTGTTGCAGATTTTGGCGGAAAAGGACTACGCCGTGGTGTTCCCCGAAGGCACGAGCACCGACGGGCACGGCATCAAACCGTTTAAGAGCGGGCTGTTCGATACCGCCATCATTGCCAAACAGCCGGTGTGGCCGGTATTGGTGTACTACCCGAACGAAGACGGCAGCCCGAACACCAATATGGCCTATTGCGGCGACACCAGCCTGTGGGAGTCGTTTTGCCGCATCCTGCCGCAAAAGCGCAGCGAAGGCGTGCTGTATTTTCTGGAACCGATTCCGCCGGAAGGCAAAACGCGGCAAGAATTGTGTACCGCCGCCCAAGCGCAAATTGCGGCCAAACTGGCCGAACTGCGCGGCCTGCCACCCGAGAGTGTGGTAGAAGAAAAAGGTGCCGTGTTTGTTGAGCGGACTTAATCCGCTGTGATGATTATTGAGCCGTCCCGTTTGTCGGGGCGGCTTTTGTCTGGCCTAGTAACTTTAGGATTTTCAGGTAGCCTCCAATCAAAAATCGGCAGCCATCGCTGAAATATAGCGGATTAACAAAAATCAGGACAAGGCGGCGAGCCGCAGACAGTACACACGTTACGGCAAGGCGAGACAACGCTGTACCGGTTTAAATTTAATTTACTATAATTCACTATAATGATCTCTTCACACCAATACAGCGAAGAGCAGACAGTAAGTAGCACGGCAAAGCAAGCCAACGCTGTAGGAAGCTAAATTTCAGGTAGCCTGTGGGCAGAGCAGGCTACCTGAAATTTTGTGGCATTCAATTTGAGATATCCAACGGGCCTAACCAAGCAGCAGGCGGCGCAGGATATTTTCGTAGACGGCGGAGAGGCGGGGGATGGCGGCAAGTTCGACGTGCTCGTCGATCTGGTGGATGCTTTCATTCACCGGGCCAAGCTCGATGAGTTCGCGGGCAATGGCTTTGATAAAGCGGCCGTCCGATGTGCCGCCGCCGGTGGAGAGCACGGCTTGAATGCCGCACTCTTCGGCAATGGCGGCTTGGGCGGCTTGGGTGAGGCGGCCGGTTTCGGTTAGGAAGGGTTGGCCGGAGAGCTGCCATTGGAGGCTGTATTGCAGACGGTGTTTCTCCAAGATGGCTTCCACGCGGCGTTGCAGGCTCTCGGCATCGGATTCGGTGGAGAAACGGAAGTTGAACCGGACGGATAGCTCGCCGGGGATGACGTTGGTGGCGCCGGTGCCGGCGTGGATGTTGGAGACTTGGAAGCCGGTGGGCGGGAAGTAGGCGTTGCCGTTGTCCCAATGCTCGGTGGTGAGTTCGGCCAGGGCGGGGGCGGCAAGGTGGACGGGGTTGGCGGCTAGGTGGGGATAGGCGATGTGGCCTTGTTTGCCACGGATGGTGAGGCTACCTGAAAGCGAGCCGCGACGGCCGTTTTTGATGGTGTCGCCCAATTCGCGTTCGGCAGTCGGCTCGCCGACGATGCAGTAGTCGATATGCTCGCCGCGTGTACGCAGGGTTTCCACCACGCGCACGGTGCCGTCTTTGCCGTCGCCCTCTTCGTCTGAAGTAATCAGCAGGGCGAGGCTGCCTGAAAATTGCGGATATTGCGCAAGGAAGCGTTCGCAGGCGGTGATGAAACAGGCAATGCTGGTTTTCATATCGGCTGCGCCGCGCCCGTAGAGCTGGCCGTTGCGTTCGGCGGGCTGAAACGGCGGAGAAGCCCAGGCTTCGGCCGGGCCGGGCGGGACAACGTCGGTATGCCCGGCAAAGCACACCAGAGGCGTGCCGTTGCCGCGCCGCGCCCACAGGTTTTGCGTTTGGCCGAAGGGCATGGGCTCGACAGTAAAGCCGATGGCGCGCAGGCGCTCGGCGATTATCTCTTGGCAGCCGTGGTCGTCCGGGGTAACGGAGGCTTGGGCGATAAGTTGTTTGGCTAGTTGGAGGGAGGCGGTTTCGGACATATGGGCAAAGTTTGGAATAGATAATAATGAGACGGTTTATAGCGGGTTTACTGGAATTTGCCAAGTTTCAGGTAGCCTGCAAACTGGGAAAGGCTACCTGAAGATTAAGCCACAATTTAGGGCTGTTGATAAAACAGCTCCCGGTACATTTATTTTTACCGATAAATGAAACAGCTAGCCAACATTATACACAGATGAGAGAATATTTCCGGCGAAATAGCTTGACTTAAAAAATAAGCCTGACTATAATTCAAAACTTCATAGCGCACCCGTAGCTCAGTTGGATAGAGTATCTGGCTACGAACCAGAGGGTCGGGCGTTCGAATCGCTCCGGGTGCGCCACAATTTATCCGCGCCCATCGTCTAGCGGTTAGGACATCGCCCTTTCACGGCGGTAACGGGGGTTCGATTCCCCCTGGGCGTGCCAACTTTCCGTACTATGAACCCCTATAGAATCGTTGATAATTCGTTCCGGGTTGTAGTGTATAACCACTTCAGTGGGATTTATATCAATTTTCCTGATAAAGCTCTGCAATAAAATGCGGAGCTTTTTTTCATTTGCAGTATTCAGGAGGATAGTTTTCAGTGTGCGTAATGCGCTGTCGACATCAATCTCCGGGATTGCATCAACATCGGGCGCGCCAGCCAGCTTATCGAGTTCGATGAGCAGGGTTTGTTCCCGTTCATCATAACCGGCCACGCGCTCAAGCAGGGAGCGGCTGTCTGAACCGGATAGCCCTGATTCCACCAGTTCAAACAGGGTATTGCGCCGGCGGCGTAGTTCGGTGAGTTCTTGCTGTAGTAGTTTGCGCTGCTCGGCATTATTGGTACGTTTTTCGACGTATTTCCGATAAGCCTCACCAATAAAATCGCTGACCACTTCTTGGGTAAGCAGTTTATCGACCACAATATTTAGCAGGTAGTCATCCAGCTTTTCGGCCGATATGCGGCGCGATATGCAATTGCAACCTTTCTTGAAGCCGCTGCAGTTGTAGTAATTGTAGCGACGTTTGGTTTTGCTGGTAGCGGTTTCAATGCTCATGGCTTTGCCGCAGTGACCGCACCGCAGCAAACCGGTGAATAGGAAACGGCTGGAAGGGCTGCCGGTTTGCTTATAATCCGGCCGGTAGCGTTTTTGTACAGCTTCGAAATCTTTTTCCGAAACCAACGGCTCGTGGGTTTGCCGAATAATCCACTCTTCCGGCGGGTTGGGTTTGTTGCCGCTGCGTTTGTTATACACGGTCTGACCGATGTAGACACGGTTTTTCAGCATATGCGACAGACTGGCGGCCTGCCATTCAGCCCCGCGCCGGGTATAGCCGCGCCCAGTAAAGCTGCGGGCGATGGCAATGGCACCCTCCCCCGCCGCAAAACGGCGGAAGGCTTCCTGCACCAATGTTTTTTCGGCATCGTTCGGCACCAGTTTACGGCGTTTGCCCTGGCTGGTTATTTGATAGCCGAACGGTGCGCGTCCGCCGTTAAACCAGCCTTCTTCCGCGTTTTTCAGCATGGCGCGGCGGGTGTCTCGGCTGATTTGGCGCGACACCTGCTCATCCATAATCTCCATAATCGAATCGGTGAACCAGCCTTCGTCAGTGTCGCTATCGATATTCATCGATGCATATACCAGGCGGGTGCCGCTTTCACGCAGCAGCAGTTTGTAGCTGGCGGCATCCAGCTTATTGCGGGCAAATCGCGAAGTAGACCACACAATGAAATAGTCCACATCGTTTACCGCGCAGTAATGGATGGCGCGCTGGAATGCCTGGCGCTTCATGGCTGAAGTGCCGGTGACGCCTTCATCGCGGAATATCTGTAACACGCTGGCGCCAAGCTCTTTGGCTTTCTTTTTGCATTGATCGGTTTGGGCATCGATGGAAATGCCCTCATCAGCTTGGCGGGCAGTGCTGACCCGCACGTAGATAATTGCTCGTTTCATACTTCCCTTTCCTGTTCCGGGCAAATTTTACTGCCTATCTTGTGCCAAAAATACCCCTGTTTTGTTCTTGTCTTTGGTCGTTTAATGCCCGTATGACCGACCATTCTTCCCAATCCCTCGACACCGTTGTTTTCCGTTGCACCGCCTGCAAGCACACTTTTGAATGTGCCCCGCAAACGGTGCTGGATGCGCCTGAATACGAGTGGCACCCGTTTGCCTATCAGGCAGCCTGCCCGAAATGCGGGGAGACCTGCGCCCAGGCGGCCTGGCACCGCAACCTAATGAAGGGTTGGGCGAATGCCACCGGTCCGAAGACGGCGGAAGGCAAGGCGGCGGTGCGTAAGAATCTGGAAGGCCACCCGACGCCGGAGGAAACACGGAGGACCCGCTTCAATGCGCTCAAGCACGGCATGAATGCCCGCACCGCCACCTATTTCCCGGCCAAGCCGGACGGCTACCCGGCCTGCCGCACCTGTACGGTGGACCGCGAATACTGCCGCAGCCAGCCGGCCTGCGTAAAGCAGACGCAGCTGTTTATGCTGCACCACGCCGCGTTCGAGCAGCGCGACCCACGGTATTTGACCGAGATTTATGCCGATATGCAGGCGGCCATTACCGCTATCGTCCAGCAGATACTGCAGACGATTGTGGCGGACGGCGTGGTCTTGCGCGCACCGGCATGGAAGGTGGATCAGGAAGGCAATGTAGTGATCGGCGAATACCTCGACCGGGCCAGCGGCGAGATGAAGGTGATTTACGAAGTCCACTCCCATCCGCTGATTCGCAGCCTGCAGGATTTCTTGAGCAAAAACGGTCTGTCGCTGGCCGATATGGGTATGACACCGAAAGTCATCGAGCAGGAAGAGCAGGCATTAGGCCACCTGAAACAGGATGCCGCCACCCAGCAGTCGCTTTTGGAATACTCCGAGCGCAGTGCCAAAGCGCTGGAAAATTTATCGGTACTGGCAAAACGCGCTAACGAACGCAAACAGCAAGACCCGGTATTGATTGAATACCGGCAGCAGAACGGGGATAAATCATGAAAGAGTTTGCAATCAGCGCCCTGTTTCTGGGTAGCAAGGTGGCAATCGTGTATGTAGCCTATCTGTCGGCGAAAGAACGGGTACCGCATTGCGGTTGGTTGGTATTCGCCGCGGTATTTTATGTATGTTTTTTCGGGTTAAAGGTGGATTGATGCTGCCGTCGGAATACTGTGCCGACTGCGGCGCCAAATTGGACGGGCACGAGCAGTTGCAATATTTGGACGTGTGCCGCGACTGCCATGAGGAATGGGCGGCTTATTTGGCGCAGTTGGCTCCACAGACGGAGGCTGCATGACGACCGCCGCCCAACGCATCCAAATACAGCATAGTGCCGAGCAGGAAATCATGCGCTATGCCCGCCCCGACCCGGTTACCGGCATCAGGCCGCATGCCTTGTGGCACAAGCATGTGCACAACGTCGATCTCGACCCGATGCAGGTGTTGAAGATGCAGGAGATGGACGACCACCGCAATACGGTGGATTTTTCCTGCCGCCGAACCGGTAAAACTGCAGTGAAAGAAATGTACTGCCTGGAATATTTGGCTACTACCCCTTTCCAAGAAGAAGGGATTGTGGCGCCACGCTTACAGCAGAGCCAAACCAACCTGATGTATCACATCGATGCCATCCGACGCAGCCCGATTTTGAGTGGTTGGATCGGCTATAAATCCGGGCGGCGACAGATTGCCGATACCCGTTACCAGTTCCACAACGGCAGCAAGGCCGTCTGCTACGGTATCATGAGCCAAATTGACGGTGACGGCCTGAGTATCGGTTCGCTGGAAGAAATCGACGACATGCCGGCCGACCGGCTATTTTCCCGCTTCCTGCCGATGCTGGGTTCGGCCCGGCGCCTGGGGGTGGACAGCTCGGTGAGTTTCGACCCGCAGATCCGTATCACCGGCGTGTACAAAGGGGCGGACGTGCTGACCCAGTTGATTGATACCGGCGGCTACCATGTATTGCCGCCGGTAGACGTGTATCTCGGTATCGAACTGGGGATTTTGAATCAGGCGTTTGTGGATGAGATGAAGGAACAGTTACCGGATTCAGAGTGGATACGGCAGTTCTTGTGCATCAACGCTTCGGCGCAGAACCATATTTGGGAAAAATACATTCGCCGGGCGATGGCGGTGGGCTTGTCGGCCGGTTTGCAGGCTGCCTGCCCGCTGCCAGGCGGCCGCTACCGTAAGAAAGGATTGCTCAGTTTCGGTTATGACCATTCCGGCCACGGCGAGAGCGCACATGCTTCCAAGTCTGCTTTGGTGGTGTGCGAGCAGGTGGGGAATTTTGCCACCTTCCCGTTTGTGAAAACGTGGCCGGCGGGAACCGATGATGCGGTGGTGCAGCGTGACCTGTTCGGCTTTTGGGAGTATTTCCGCCCGGATTACGCGATGGGCGACGCCTATGGCTTGGGTATGCTGACCAACCTGAACGATATGCTGTTTGCTCGCGGTCTCACCGATATCGACCGACGCAGTATCGGTGATGGGCAATCGACTGCTTCGACGTGGATGCACTGGCCATTCGCCCCGATACGTTTCGAGGGGATGACCAAACATAATATGGCCAGCTTGCTGCGCACCGCCTTTCACAACGGGCAGGCCGCCATCCCGTATATGGACGACGGCAGCGACGCGCTACGGACAAAAAACGCGGCGAATACCAGTTGGGGGCCGAGCCGATTGGATGAAATCGGTGCCGACAGCAGCGATTTCGCGCTGTTTATCAGGCAACTGGGTAATGTGAAATCGGCGCCGGCGAAAAACGCTGCCTACAACACCTACAAGATGGCGAACCCGAAAATCGGCGACGACTTATTCGATGCGGCCTGCGCGGCGGTATATGCAATGGTTACCGCCGGTATCGAGAATTACCAGCCGGGCGTGGTGCTGACGCGGCGCATCAGCCAAGAGCAACTACTGGGGCAATTATGAAACCGAACCGACCGCCACCCCGCCCTCTTTCCGAGCAGGAAAAAATCGAAGTGGCCCGTAAGCGGGCGGAATGGATTGCCGCCTTCGGCGAGGACGACGACATGATTCGCCGGTTATATGAGGCGGGACTGATCGAAGGTTGGCGGTCAATCGTTAAAGTGGAGCGAATCGAAAATGGGGATCATCAATAGGCTGCTGCGCCGTTTCGGGCGCAGCCAATCCGATGCCATGCTGACCGGTGAGGAAGCGCACGGCATAACCAGCGAAATCGGGATGCGGCCAACGCCGGAGCGGCAGCAGCGGCTGGAATACAGCTGGGAAACTATTGACTACGACTACCGCGCGGTGGTGCTGGATATCCGGCGCATGGATCGCGAAGACGGGCGGGTAAAGCGCATCCATAACCGGGTAGCGCGCGACGTGACCCGCGGCGGATTGGTGCTGCTGCAGGCCGACCCGAGCGCGCGGGTACAGCAGGCATGGCGCGAATTCGTACGCCGTCTGCAACTGGACAATGCGCAGAAACTGAAATCGGATGCGCGCGGGCTGGTGATGGAAGGTAACCTGCCGATGCAGTGGGTGCTGGATAATAAAGGGCAGGTGGTGGCAGCGGTGCGCATGCCGGCGGAAACCATCCGCCCAATAGTGGGCAACGACGGCCGCTTCAAGGATGTGTCGGCGGCTTATGCGCAATACGATTTCCAACGTGGTCAAGACATAGCAGTGTTCGGGCTGTGGCAGCTGACACTGGCGCGGCAAGACCCGGACAACTTTGATGACCTCTCTTCTCTCGGCCGGCCGTTTTTGGATGCCAGCCGCGAGATTTGGCGCAAACTGCGGCTGACGGACACCGACTTAGTGATCCGCCGCCACCACCGCAGCCCGATGCGCCTGTCGCATGTGTTGGAAGGGGCGAGCGCGGAGGATTTGGAAGAATACCGCCAGCATACCGAGGCGAACAAAGACCAGATCACCACCGACTTTTACAGCAACAAAAAGGGCGGGGTGCAGGCGGTACAAGGCGACGCCACAATGGGCGAAATCGCCGATGTGGTGTATTTGCTGGACAGCTTTTTTTCAGGCAGCCCTTTGCCGAAAGGGTTGGCTGGCTATACCGACGGGCTGGCGCGCGACATCTTGGAAGACTTGAAGCGCGACTACTACGACGAAGTGGATCAGATACAGGACGTGCTGGCGATGGTGTACCAGCAGGGCTTCCGCTTACACCTGCTGCTGCAGGGCATCCCGGCCGATGCGGAAAATTTCAGGGTGTCATTTGCCGAACGGCGCACCGAAACACTGAACCAGACCACCGACCGGGCGCTGAAACTGAAAGCACTGCAATTGCCGCAGTCGATGATTTGGGAGGAGCTGGGCTACAACCCGGCCGATGTGGAACAGCGGCGTGAGAACGATGAAAAGAACTACGACCCTTACCCAGAGGATGCGCATGTGCCGAGCGTGAAGGTAACGCCGGGTAACGCACCGAAGGGAGAGAGTATGACGAGCGTGGGCAATCATGGATGATATCCCTCGCGCACCGCATTCGCGGCCTGATTTGGCCGAAACCTGGGCACTGGTGGCGGCGATGGAGCAGTCCAGCCGGGCAGCCTACCGTGCCGCCGGCAAACGCATCCGGCAGCAGGTGGCCGATTACGAGCACATCGGCATTGTCGAACTGGCGGAAATCCACCGCCTGCTGGATAGCGAGCTGAAGCAGCTGGAACAGGTACAGAATAGACTGCTGCACGATGGCATGCTGGCCGCAGCGGCGGCAGCAGCATTGGGCTGGCGCGGCCGCCGGCGTGAGCCGGAAGCAGAACGGCTACTGGTGCGGCACCTGCTGGATACGCCGCAGAAGGATGGGTTGAACTTGTCGGCGCGACTGTGGCGCATCCATGCCGGCGCGGCGCGCGACTTAAAAAGTATTGTGGATGTGGCGGTGCAACGCGGCTGGGATGCGGAGCACACCCTGCAGCGCACGCTGAAACTCACGCCGGAGCTGCGGCAGGCGCTGGAGGAAGCCGGCGCGGGCGCCGTGGCCAAACGGCTGGAAGCCGGATTGCTGACCAACCCGAACAATGCGGCGATGAAATTCCGCCGCGTGCTGCGCACCGAAATCAACCGCGCGCATTTCGAGCGGCAGCGGGAAATCGCCCGCAACACCCCCGGCGTGGTCGGGATGCGCTTTATGCTGGGGCCGCAGCATCCGCGGGTGGATATTTGCGACGAGCACGCGGCGGCGGATTTATACGGTATGGGGCAAGGGGTGTACCCGCTCGACCTGATCCCCTACCCCGCCCATCCCAACACCTTCAGCTATACGGAAATAGTGAAGGTGGAGGATATGGGCACGCCCAACCCGACAGTGGGCGCGGTGCGCAAGGCGATGGCGGAGGAGGCCGATGCGCTGCTGGGGCGCGCCGCCGCCATCGAGCCGGCGGCAACCGCCGACCTGCAAAGCATAGCCGCCGCCAACCGCGCCCGGCTGGCCGGGCTGGAGCACCGCTTCAAAGGCCGCGATTCGCTGCTGCGCAAGATTGAGGCGCAGATGGCATCGCGGCGGGAAACGCCTGCCGAAATCGGGCGGCAGATCAATGACGCGCTGCGCTACACGGTGCTGCTGGACGAGCGGGACTTCGTGAAGCAATACCGGCAGATACAGGAGCAGCTGGCCGCGCGCGGCTACCAGACCATCGGGGTATCCAACACTTGGCGCAACGACGCGGTATACAAGGGGATCAACACCACGGTCAGCCGCAACGGGCAGATGTTTGAGGTACAATTCCATACTGAGCAGAGCTTCCGGCTGAAACACAACGATCTGCACAAACTGTATGAAGAAGCCCGTGACCGCGCCACCCATCCCGAGAGGCGGGCGCAGCTGCGGCGGCAGATGGCGGAACTGAGCCGGCAGATCCCCAACCCGCCCGGCATCCGCAGCATCCGGGCCAAGGTAAGGAGCAGGTGAAATGAAATACCAATACCGGCTGGTGGCCGGCCGCCCCGACATCATCGTGCGCGGCGACGAAGACGAAGAAGGCAACGTTTTCGACTGCGCCTTCTTCAACCGGCACACCCGGCAGTGGGACTACAGCGAATCCGGCTACTGGTGGGACGAATGCTTTATCCAGGCCAATGTGTATGTGTACGAACTTTCCGAACAGGAGGCTTTGGCCCTGATACAGGCTACCTGAAAAACCGCTTGACCTTTCAGGCAGCCTGAACTATGATTGCGCCGTGGCCTCAATCGGCCACACGGGTTTGACAGCCCGAAACGAAAGGCAGACACAGCCGCTGCCGAGCATCCCGAATGCCTAGCGGTGTTTTTGTGTCTGTAATCTCCAGATGTACCCTCTACGGGGCGCACTGGATGGGAGGCGAGAGCCTGCCGGATACCTTTCTCCGGTCTGTCAACCCATCCTTTGCGCCCCGCCTCACGTTTGACAGCGTGAACGGGCTACATTCCCCACGAAAGGACTCATCATGAACTCCCTCTCTTTCTTCGCCGCCGATTCCTGCGGCATGGACCGCTACTTCACCCGCGAGCAGGAGCAAACCCTGCTGAACGGCTTAGCCCGCTTTGCCGCCAAAGAAGACCGCCGCGATTACGCCTGGATCCGCTTTCTGCTTTATTCGGGCATGCGCATCGGCGAATTCACCAAAATGACCTGCGCCCAAGCCTTCTCGGCGCTGGAAACCCGCTATATCTACATCCCCGCCGAACACCGCAAGGGCGGGCGGCGCGACCACAAGGTGCTGCTGCACGCCAAACTGCGGCAGGCGCTGGAAGACCTGCTGGCACTGCAACCGGAATTCGGCGGCAGCCAGTCCGACGGCGAGCCGCTGGTATTGGGGCGCGGCAGCCGCGCCATCACGCCGCGTGCACTGCAGCTGCGCTTTGCGCAATGGATGGTGGTGTTCGGCCTGCCGCAGGAGGCCACACCGCACTGGCTGCGCCACACCTGCGCCATGCGTGTACTGCGCGCCAGCCGGGCGGAAGACAAGCTGGGCACAGTGCAGCGGGCATTGGGGCATACCAGCCCGGCCAGCACGCGCATTTACGCCCACGCCACCAAGGAGGAACTGGAGCAGGCGCTGACCGATGCCTTCGCCGATCCGGCACCGGCCAAACCGCCGCGCCGTACGCTTTCCAACCTGAGAAAAATGTATTACAGCAGCAGACAGGAGGTATACTGATGGAACTGAAAACCCCGCTCACCGATACGCCGGTTCAGGTAGCCTGCTGCCCCAGTTTGAATGATGTGGCAGATGAGATTTTCGGCTGCCGCGTGGCCTTCGACGGCATGGTGACGCTGCTGTCCTGTTCCAATTCGGACAAAGTGGATATCGAGCTGCTGATTCAATGGTTGAAGACTTTCGGCCTGCGCCTGAACCTGTGCGAGAAAATGATTCAGCGGGTAACGGACGACTACTACGACCATACCTGCTGCTGATCCATCCGCCCCGCGCCCTGCGGGGCGTTTTCTTTTGCCAAAAATATCCCTGTTTTGTCATGCGGAAACCGCCTAATCTGCCATTATTGTCAGAGGGAGTTTCAATGAAACCGCGAATTTACCGCTTATCCGAAGCGAAACCGAGATGCCGCCGTGTGTTGTCGGCAGCGGCCACGCCGCCGCTGTCTGGCAAGCAGACCTCATGGGTGACGATTACCCGCACCGGTTCGTTCACCGACCCGCGCTACGGGCCGTTTGAAATCACATCACCAATGCTGTTGAGCATGGTGAAGAACTTCGACGAGCAGGTGGTGGGGCAGGAGATTTACATCGATGTGAATCATAAACCGGGCGACGGTGCTGCCGCCAAAATCCTAAAGCTGAGGGTGGAGGGCACGCGCCTGCGGGCACTGGCCGAATGGACCGATTACGGCCTGAAGGCGGTGCGGGAGCGTGGTTTCACCTATCTTTCCGCCGAATTTGCGGATAACTGGCAAGACAACGAGGGCGGTGCGTTTCACGGCCCGACTTTACTGGGTGCTGGATTGACGGTACGGCCCGTCATTAAGCGCCTAGATCCGATCACGCTGTCGTGCGAATCCGGCGGCGATACCCTGATTCTGGCCGAGCTGGCCGACGATTTGATGAAAAAAGCGAGAGCGAACATGGATAAATTGAAAGAATTTTTGAAAAAACTGGCCGAATCCGGCTATTCCGCCAAAGTGCAGGCACAGGTGAAAAAACTGGCTGAAGCGGCGGTGGACGAAAATACCGGCGAGGAAAAGGCCGCTGCAGTGATTGCCGAACTGGAAGGCATGGCGAAAACCCTGGCTGCCGCCGAAGACGAGGGAAAGAAAGCAGCCGCCCCGGCCGCGGCTGCCACTCCCGCCGCTCCGACTGCTGCTCCGGCACAGGCCGCCGCTCCGGCGAAAACCTTGAGTGAAGACGAACTGGAGGCGCTGGTGGCGAAAAAGCTGGCGGAAGCTGAGCAGGCTAAAGCGCAGCAGGCACAGGCACGTGAAGCCAACGAAAAACTGCTGGCGGAAGAAATCAGCAAGGCCGAAGGCTTGTCTGACGAGCTGAAAAAAGAATTGGCCGAAGGCGCCAAAGCGCTGCTGTCCGACCATGCCACCGAAGCACAGGTGAAACAGTTGGCGCAGCACCAAATCAATATGGGCAACCGCATGGCCGCCGCTTCTTCGCTGGCGGCGATGGGTTACAGTGTGGCCGGTTCGCCGCACATTACTGTGCCGGACGAAGGGGCAAAACAGTTGAGCCAGATTTATCAGGACAAGCTGAAGCAGTCCACGCTTTCAGGCAGCCTGAATTTTACCGACCAAGACAGCCCGTTTGCCAAGAAGGTGCTGTCCGAGTTCGACCGCATCTTTGCCCGCGAACTGCACGCCGAGCGCAAGCTGCTGTCCGGCGGCGAAATGGATATGAACCGCAGCCAACTGCCCTACGGTGTGCAGCGCGAAGTGATCCGCCAGGCGCTGCATGACCTGAACGTGCTGCAGCTGGTGCAGACGCTGACCGACTTCAGCGCCAATCAGACCACTCAGATTCCTTATGAAGAGCGCGATTTGGCGCCGGTGTACAACGACGGCATGGTGTTTGAAGGCCAGCCGATTCCGTTTGCCGGTGTGAGCCAGAAAATGGATTTGGCCTACATCAACCAGATGAAACTGGCGCTGTCGGTAACCAACGAGGTGGTGCATTTCACCCGCGCATCCGTTATCAACTGGGACGCATTGGGGCGCAACATCGAAACCAACGCCCGCATCCTGCGCGAGCTGGTTGCTCGCCGCCTGATCAACGAAATCCAGCGTGCCAGCGACAGCTACGCCGCGGTTACGATTACCGACGAGGCGGTTACCCCGAACGCCACCAGCGGCATTTTCAAAACCGCGAAATTCCCGGTGGTGCGCCCGCATCAGAACCTGACTCTGCAGGGCGCAGCCGTGGGCGAGGCGGAAAACCCGATCACCATCAAGATTGGCGCCACCGTGGTTAAAGCCTACGACGGCACCAATGCCCAACCTGCCGGCGACTACTTCCGAATCGTGGATTTGAACCAGGGTATTTTCCAGCTGGTGAACCAACTGGGTGCACCTAAGGCAGGCGCTACCGGCGTGAAAATCTCCTACAGCCAAGCCACCAACATCGTGCTGTTCAACTTGGATGTGGCCAGTGGTAACACACTGGAGAAACACCTGAACGGCCTGCTGCGCGAAGTGGGTGCGGCCAAGGCAAGCATGAGCGGCCAGCGTTACGAGCACGTGGACTACCTGCTGATGAGCCCGGTGTTGAACGACACCATCAGCAATGCCGAGCAGTTTGTAGTGAGTTTGAAACGCAGCGGCTCTGATACTACCGGCGGCGGCGATCTGATGAAGATTAAGGACATCCCCGCCTACTCGACCAATGCGCTGCATACCGATATGGGCGACGGCCGCATCATCATGGGCGTGCGCGGCAATACCAGCTATACGGTGGCCAATGGCAGCAGACATTGTTTCCCAGCATCAGCTCTACCGCCCGACCGAGCGCGG
The DNA here is from genome assembly GCF_003990355.1 of Eikenella corrodens. NCBI lineage: Bacteria > Pseudomonadati > Pseudomonadota > Betaproteobacteria > Neisseriales > Neisseriaceae > Eikenella > Eikenella sp. KCOM 3110. The sequence goes on from NZ_CP034670.1 coordinate 2,119,602, forward strand.
CCGACAAATCGGCATTTATTTGGACGAAAAGCAGCGTTCCCATGCGATGGAAGAAACGGTTGCATTAACCCGCAACCATTATTTGAATGAATTAGGCTACCTGAAAATCCATTCGGATGCCTACGGGCTGGAGATTATCCCTCGTTCCCAATTTTGCCGGCACAGCAGGATGCTGGCCGATATCCACCGCACCGAGGATTTGCCGGACAACTGGCCGCCGCCACAATGCGAACACCCCTATTGCCGCTTTAAATCTTGCGTTATTTTGAACATTCTTTACGCAGGTTTTCAAATTTGCCGCCCGTTATGGAGAAGGACGATGAACCCATTCCCTAAAATCCTGCCCGTTGGCATAGTCATTATTGTCGCCATATGGCCGCTGTTCTCTCACAACGAACCCGAGCCCGACAACCGCCTGTAGGAAATCGTCGCGTTGTTTATACTTTTTCTACGGCGGATAGCTTTTGTTTTTGCTTGAATGATTCTTAGGCAGCTATCCGTCATTATCAAGAACAGAGCGGTTTTCCCGTGTCTATCAACATTCTTGATAATGCCAGGTAGCTGCTCAAACAGGTCTTCAAGCAAAAGTCGAAAGTGTAAACAACGCTGTTGATTTCTACAAACAGCCAGGAAGTTTCAGGTAGCCTCGAAAACCCAACCCGCTTCGTTTGGGACGGCAGCCATTTACTGCAAGAAATCCACTCGGACGGCAGGTATACTTATATCTACGCCGATCAAGATTCCTACGAACCGCTGGCGCAAATCTGCAACCGGACAACCGAAGAAGGCGAAAGCCGACAAGAAACAAACTACTTCCACTGCGACCAAATCGGCATCCCAAGAGAAATGACCGATAAAGACGGCAACCTCTTATGGTTCGGCAACTACACCGGCTGGGGTCGTCTGAAAGAGGAAACCAAGGTAACGGATAGCGCTTACCAGCCGTTCCGCCTGCAAAACCAGTACGCCGACCGTGAGACAGGGTTACATTACAACTTCTTCAGGTATTATGAGCCTGATGCAGGTCGGTTTGTGAATCAGGATCCGACTGGGTTGATGGGTGGGAATAACCTGTATTGGTTTGCGCCAAATGTTCAAATGTGGTTAGATCCCTTGGGTTTATTAGGAATTCCACATTTTAATGGTAGACGAGGAGAGACCCATGCTCTATTTGATGTTGCAAGAAATGGATTCAAAAATATTCGAACACAAGTACCCATGACTGTTAATGGGCAAAATATTATTGCTGATATTGTTGCTGAACGTGGCGGAAAGACTTATGTATTTGAATCAAAATTTGGCTCAGGTAGGCTTACTAAAAATCAAAGAGCATCAAACGCGTTTCCAACTGGTCGTTGTGCAAATGCAAATACATCAAGAAAAGGAGGAGGAACTATTTTAACTTCTAAAGGCAAAGTTGTTAATGTAAATGGAAGAAACATAACATTTATTTTATTGAGGTATAAAAAATGAAGAAAAAAATATTAAATAGCTTCTGCTCATATTTGGAAGCTAACCATATTTCATTTAAAAAACAAGATTGTATTATTTCACTTTTTTTTAATGATATTTTTTTTGGAAAAATTAATTTTCAATTTAAAAAAGGTAAGCATGTGAAAATTGTGGCACTATGCTCATTTTCTATCGTTTCTTATATAAATGAGAAAAATATTCTAGACCAAAAATTTATAGAATTAAGCACAATTATTCCAAAATTTTACCCTGAAATAAACGATATTTTTGATGAAAATGACACACCAAGTAATTTTAAAGTACATGGTTCAGAACTTGGAAAATTTGATTCTATTTTCAAAGATTTTGGCATTATTTCTTTATATCCAGAAACATCTGAAAATGAAATTAATGAGATAATTATTGCTATATTTTATAATTATGTATTACCAATGAAAAATTATTACTTTGGAAGTAATTTAGCAATAGAGGATATTTTAAAAAATCCTTCCTCATATAAATACCCACTATCTACAATTTTACTAATAAGTCATTTACACAACTTGGAAATTAATAATTTCGTAAATATAAAAAATCCTAGAAAATTCCCTGACTCAAAGAATATATCTAAAATTTTAGATTTATTATTCGCACATAAAAAAAATATTGAGATCCGCAATGATAATAATAGCAAGCCGTAGCCCGCATGAAACCTCCAATCCCAACGTAGGGTGCGTGCGGTACGCACGCACGCGGTTTCTGTTCAAACGACCTCAGTCCCGACGCGGGGTGAGCGTCCCCCTTCAGGCTACCTGAAAAAGTGCAGGCTGCTTTTCAAAGCCCCAAAACGGTTTAAAAGCAGCCTGCACATTCAAAGCAAGCCGTAGCCGCACAAATCTTCCGCCCTAAGGCCAAGCCATACCCTGCCCCCTCTCCCGTGGGAGAGGGTCGGGGAGAGGGCAAAGCAACCGCGCCGCTTTCAGCCGGCCTCAATCCCATCACCGACAACCGCCTGAAAACCTACAACGGCACGACCTATTACTACGACGACCTCGGCAACCTCATCCACCGCGAACTCGCTGACGGCGAAGTGCAGAACTATTTCTACGACCTGCACGACCAACTGGTTAAGGCCGAAATCTTCAAAAAAGACGGCAGCAAAGAAACTTGGGCGTACAGCTACGACGCCTTGGGCAGAAGGATAGGCAAAGGCCGTCTGAAAACCAGTCAGGAAGTTTCAGGTAGCCTCGAAGAGGAAACCCGCTTCGTTTGGGACGGCAGCCACCTCTTGCAAGAAATCCAACCGGACGGCAGATATACCTACATCTACGCCGACCAAGACTCCTACGAACCGCTCGCGCAAGTCCGCAACCGGACAAACAGAGAAGGCGAAAGCAAACAGGAAATCAACTATTTCCACTGCGACCAACTCGGCATCCCAAGAGAGATGACCGATAAAGACGGCAATTTGCTGTGGTTCGGCAACTACACCGGCTGGGGCCGTCTGAAAGAGGAAACCGAGGTGGCGGATAGCGCACACCAACCCTTCCGATTACAAAACCAGTATTGCGATGAAGAAACGGGGCTGCATTACAACTTCTTCAGGTATTACGAGCCTGAAGCGGGTCGGTTTGTGAATCAGGATCCGATTGGGTTAAACGGTGGAGAAAATCTGTATCAATTTGCTAAAAACACGCAAATATGGATAGATACTTTAGGACTTATAAGAAATAGTCCAATAGTTGCATTAGCTAATTTTACTAAAAATACACTAGGTAAAGATAGTGGAGCTGTTGCTATTTTAAGAGTCGGTAATAAACGATTTATAGGTATTAGTGGAAGGGTTGGTAAATTACACCCGAGTTTAAAAAAGGTATTAGACAATATCCCCAAAAGTCAAAGAGTGGATTGGTATGGACATTGTGCGGAAGTAGCTGCTATCAATAAGGCTTTAAAGAAAGGCCATAAATTAGATGGAGAAAAAATAGAAATTGCACGTGTTGGAGGCGCAAAACATGGGCATATACGCATCCCATGTCCTTCATGTGAACCTTTATTGGCTGCTTTTAAGATTAATTTATAGAATCCTTATCAGTAGGAATATGAAAAATTCAAATTTTTATGATAAATTCTGGAATATTATTGATTATGCAGAAAAGCATAATTCTTTATTATATAATTATAAAAAATATATCAAATTTTGTTTTTTTTATTTATTCCTAAATTAAAGCACAAGATACTAAATGATTTTTTGAATTCTTTAGATTTAGCTGAAAAATACTGGTATAAACATGAAATTACACCAGAAGAAATGTCAAAAATAAGAAGTATGATATGGAATTCTCTTGATAATCAGGATGCAACATATAATCCTAAAAAAATGCCTATTATTCGTTTTATACACCAACTATTTCAGACTGAACCACAAGCAGAAATTGATGAATATTTTACATGGGCAATTGAGTTATTAAGATTATTAGGCATTTCAGATGCTGAGATTTTGGAAAATTTACACAAAGCATTTAATGAAAATATGTAACGTAATAAATAAAAATTTAGTAACCATAGGTTGGATCAAGAATTAACAGCCTAAGAAGCAAGCAGCAGCCCCCATGAAACCTCCAACCCCGACGTAGGGCATGTGCGATATGTACGCACGCGGTTTGAGCTTTTCAGACGACCTCAACCCTTTTTCGAGGTCTTCTGAAATATTTATTCCGTAACAATCTAAGCCAAAACCGCCTACGAATACGGCCAAGACGGTCTGCCGACCCGACGCACCAATGCCCTGGGCCATACCTTTGGTTACCACTACGACAAAGCCCGCCGCCTAGTCGGCCTCACCAATGAAAACGGTGCGCGCTACCGCTTTGCCTACGACGTCCTCGACCGCCTGATTGCCGAAAGCGGTTTCGACCATAAGCTGACCGGCTACCGCTACAATGCCGGCAACGAACTGGTCGAGCAGCGCGAATTCGGCGACGACGCCTCCCCCTCCGCCAAACTGATGGCGCAGCCGGGCGAACAGCCCATTGCCAAAAAAGATGCCGCCCCGCTTTCAGACGGCCTCAACAGCCAAACCCCGCTGCGGATTACCGAGTTCAAATGCGATATATTGGCAGAGGCTCTATCGAAATGAACAGATAACTTATTGAAACATAAAGACGCAAATTTTCAAAAATCCGAAAATACCGTAAAAAATACCGTAAATTTGCAATGTCTAGGCTTTTTTTGGACTTTTAGACATTTTTAGACACAGTTTCAGGTAGCCCAATCTTCAACGGCTAAATTGTCAATTTTACCAAATGCGCCATCATGACTAACCAGTATTAAGCCGTTGCCGGCAGCATGGGCGGCTATCAGCATATCCAAAGCAGACAAACTTCGCCCCTGTTGCTCCACGGCGGCCTTGAATTGCCCGTAATACGCCGCATCCTGCTCCGTATATGGCAGGGTATCTATACGCTTCAGAAACTCGGACACCGCTCTATGCAGCTTTACGGCATCTGGACGCTTAGCCAAGCCGTAGGCGATTTCAGCGCGGGTAACGGCGGAAATACACACGGCAGCCATCGGCTGGGCAGTCAGTTTCTCCATAAAGGCCGGGTGTTGCTTCAAAGCATGGTTCACGGCGTTTGTATCCAACATATAGCGGCGCATGGCGCTATTCCTGCCAATCTGCGAAAACGTCGCGCTCTTGGCTGCCTTGGGCGCGTTCTATGCCTTCTCCCGCCAATTCTCGGGCGGCGGCATTAAACCCCTGCCAATCGGCAGGCTTGGCAGATAAAACGACATCGCCGTTTTCATCTCGGCGGATATACACCGTATCGCCTTCAAAACGGAAGGCGGCAGGCAGGCGCACGGCTTGACTGCGACCGTTGGTAAACAATTTGGCGGTCTGCATGGCTATCCCCTTCTCTAAATATCGGTTGGCGTTTAGTGTAGTACACCGCAAGATATATATCAAGAGATATACCAATACGCCTGCCGTCGTTTGCCCTAGCGCATCGGTTGCTTCCGGGTAAGGGTCGCATTTTTTTCAGGTAGCCTGTTGGTAGCCGGCAGGAATGGGAGGGCTGGGGTTAATCCCTTTGCAGTAATGTTCACGCTGTTTTTCCAATCGGCGCTTATGCAGAATAAACCCTTTTTAAAACAATAAACAATAATTTATCCCTATATTTTAACAGGAAACCTTTAACAAACCCGCCTGAAAACAGGATAAAAAATATAAATGAGAATGCGGGCGGTCTAGGAAGTGCATAGCTCCAAACTTTTCATACCCCCCTGCCTATCCGCAGGCCAAACCAAGGAAGGAAGTCATCACACCGCCCCGCTTGTCAAAAATTGCGCGCCGTATTACCCGCGTTCTTGGCAGGCGGCGGAGTACCTTTTACCGTTTCAACCAATCAAATCAAACAGCCTTCCCTTGCCCCGGCTCTGCCGATACAAATAACCGTCTACCATTGCCTTAGCCGTAATCTTCAGCACGATTTCCCGCCCGCCCATTTCTACCTGCTCCGCCGGCCGGATAATGCCGGCTATGCTCACTATCTGCCCGGCATCGCACTCCATCAGTCTGCTACACAGCCGCCTATCGAAGGCGATTAGGTCAGCGTTCAGCTCGATAGCCGGCAGGTTGCCGCTGCGGTAGCCGTACACCGTCAGCTTCGCAATTAGGTAGTCTGTTCCCCGTTTGGTTTTCAGCATTTTCGGCTTTAATTGCAGTCTACCGCTAACGATACCATCTATCATATTGTTTTTCCTGAATTTATAAAATACACCCTGATTTTATTTTTTCTATATATACAAAACATGGTGGGGAAAGTGGGGAAAGTGGGGAAATCAAATATAATCAATTGATTACAAGGTCGTTCAGGTGGGGAAGGGGTGGGGACAGGCGTGGGGAAGGGGCTGGGGACACCAGCCGCCAGGAAGGGCAGGCTACCTGAAACGCTTCCCCACCTTCCCCACCTTCCCCACCGTGTCCCCACCCCTTCCCCACTTTTTATTAAGCGGCACATTTCGACATATGCTATTGATTTATAAGTTAATTAACTACTATATATTAAACCTGTCCCCACCTTCCCCACTTATTCTTCTCGCGCGTGTGATAGCTGGTGTTAAAAATGCACACACCCCACGCTTGCCTTGCCGGCTCATATCCGCCCGGCGCGCACCGTCAAATTTGCTCCGCCGCCTCATCCGGCGGCACGTCCCCAACAAAGCAATACATCCGCTTCACGCAAAGCAGGTTCAGCTCCACCGCCTTACGCGGCAGCTTGATACGGTTATGCTTGCCGTCTTTGCGCATCCAGCCATCCGCCGTTAAGACTTGGCATACCTTGCGCGGGTCAAAGCCCTTGCAGATATATTCTTCAAACACCTTATCCGTGAGGAAATAGCGCGGTTTGCCCGTACTGCCGTCTTCATAGTTTGCCGGCACAACGAAGCCCCAAAACTCCGCATAATCGGGTTGGTAATTGCCGCCAATACCCACATCCGCCAAATTGACAAAATACTTGCTGCCCTGCCCGTAGGCCTGTAGGAAATCGCGCGCGCTCTTGCGGATTATCCTGTCTTCACGGTTGCCGCCGCCGTCCCGCTCATACCAAGCGCCGAAACAGGATAAAACACCAGCAAAGCCCGTCCCCCTTTCAAGTCCGGTTATGCCCCACTCCGTTGCCAATTCCAAGGCTGCCGCCGCCAACACGAAACGCCGCGCGGCACGGGCTGGCTGGCTGGCCAAATCCGGCGGCAATTGCGCTTCAAACTCGCCCTGTAAGGCTTTCAGCCGCCCCTTAAGCGCTTCCGGTTCGGTGTGCAACCGCTGCACCAGCTCCGCTACATAAGCGCGAAATACCGTTCCATACAGGCTTTTGGCCGCTTCCTCCAAATGTACCGCCAAGCTCTTGCCGTCAGCGAAGCCGTGCAGTTCGTCAAATGCGCCGTAGCCCTTGCCTGCATCCGCCGGGATAGACGGCAGCCGTACTGCCTGCCCCGCGTTCAGCTCGAAGCCGGCAGCGCGCAAATAATTTTCTAAATCGTATTCGCCGGTGGAAATGGCCGCCACCGTCCAGCTCAAGCGGCCTCTATTGCCGCCCTTAGCCGCCCCTTGCAGCTTGGATTGCCCATTGAATACCGAATAGGCTACCTCTTTGGCGGTTTTCGGGTCGGCCTCGCTGATTTCATCGAGAAACAACAGGCCGTCATTATTGGAGGCAGCTTCATTGTCAAAACCTAGCGAAGTGCCTTTCCATTGCACTTTCAGGCGGGAAGGGTCGCCAAGCGCGGACACCGCAATCAGCCCCGATATGCTCTTGCCGATAGACGAACTACCGAAAAAATGGAAACCGCCGCTTTCCTGCTTAACCAACCGCAACAGGGGTGCGGCAAAAACCATGCCCAAAGCCAGCAATGGGCGGCTGTTGCCGGCCAAATAACGCCCAATTTCCGCCTGCCATTGCGCCACGCTACCGGCAGACTGAAACGCTTCCTGCTTGCTGGTGTCGCCGATATAGATAACTTTGCCTTCCGGGCTGCCCAACACCTCGCCGCTGGGCAATACATAGGCGCTGAAATGCTTATCACACCAGCCGCCGCGCCTCACTACCTGCCACACCTCGGCGCTGCCTTCCCATTGGATATAGTCGGCCAGCAGCCCCATCAACATACTGCCTTGCTTCACACCGATACCCAAACCGCGCAGGAAACCCCACCCGTCCGGCCGCCCTACTATATCCATCGGCAGCGCGCGCCGCTCCGTACGGCCATTGCGTTTGAACTCGATTACTCTGTATTCGTTGCCCTCGAAATCCTGCCCGCGCCCGACAATCTCGAATGGGTCGGCCAGCTTTTGCGGCTTTTTGAAGTGTTCCACGCCGTCCTTATCCGTACTCACACCGTGATACCACACCCCCGCCGACAAGGTGGCATTGTGCCAAATCACTTCGTAATAGGGCGCTATCGGCTGCGGCTCGCTGTCCCGAATGGCGGCCAATGCCTCCAAATCGCTGCGTTCGCCCTTAACCAGCTTCAAGCGGCCGTTATCCTTGCCGCCGCCCTGATTGCCCTTGGCTGCGCCTTGGCGGCCGTTTGCCGCATCGTTTTCGCCTGTTTCGTTTCTGTCGTCTCTGTTGTCGCTCATTTTCAGGTAGCCTCTATTGTTTCAGGTAGCCTTTAGCCGTATTGGCCGCCAGCACATCCAGCGCATCCGTGCCGATACCGTCCGGCTGCCAAATCCTAATGCTGTCCAATTTGCCGCTATATCGCCGCTGCAATGCCCGCGCGGCCTGAATGCCGGTTTTATTCGGGTCGTTATCGGCAATAATGACCAGCTCCCGCACGCTATCGGGCAACACCAGCGATTTCAGCCCGTGTGCCGAACCGCAAGCCCACATCGGCACGCCCGATATATACCGCGCCGCTATCGCCGTCTCGATACCCTCGCACACACCCAATAGGCCGTTTTGCGGGCGGAATAGGCGCATGGCCGCACCGGTCAGGCTGCCCGCGCCCACCGCCTGCATTTTCTTGGCCGGTAGCCGTTGCCGGCTGCGCGGCTCATATAGCGCCGCCTTGGCCACTTCGCTGCCGGCAGCCACCGTGAGATAGGTTTGATGCAGCCCGCACGGCTTGCCCGCCGTATCGCGGTAAACCGCCACCATAGCGGGAAAACGCCCGATAACCCGCCCCGCGTGCCAATAGGCCAAACGCGGATGCAGGCGTAAATCGCCGCTTATCGGCAACTGTTCCGGGTAGGGAATACCGCGCCCGTGCAGATAATCCGCAATCAGCCGGCTGCCGTTCCACGGCTCGCATTCGCCCCATAAAGCCGCCAGCCGCTGCCGCTTGGCCTCATCCCTTACCGTTTCTTGCGCAGGTGGCGCGGCTTTGGCCAACACCGGCGCAGGCTGACCGCCGCCCATACCCAACACCCCGGCCACCGCCCGCACCGCTTCCTTGAAGTCATAACCCGACACCAGCATCAGCAAATCAAAGCCGCTGCCGCCATCCGGGGCGCAATGGTTGCAGATAAAGCCGCCGCCCTGCTTATGGTCGGTAAAGCGGTAGCGGTCTTTGCCGCCGCAGGCGGGGCAGGGCTGGTGTTTGCGTGTATCGGTATAACGGGCATCCACGCCCAAGGCCGCCAAGATGGCCGGCCAGCGCCCGCGTGCCGCCGCCTTCACTTCGGCTAGGGGGAAGTGCGGCCGTTTTTCGTTTGGATAACTCATGATTTGGCCTTCTTCAGGCTGCAAACCGCCCTGCCTAGTGCCAAAACGTGCGCTAGGCGGCCTGATTTACGAAATTAAGGGGATAGAATGGAAAGATAGGCAAATTACTGCCGCACGGTCTAAACGCGCTATAAACGCAAATTTAAGCCGTTTACCGCGCATTTATCGCTTGCGGCGTTTATGCCGGTTGCTTGCAGCGGCAGGCTGCCGGGCTGGCGTTTGGCTGCGCCGGTAGGCCAGCTGATTGCCCGACACCAGCCAAGCCCCACCCGCCAACTGCAAAATCATGGGATTGCTAGCCTCATGCGCCGCCGCATATTCCGCCGCTTCAGCAAAGCTGCCGCACTCCAGCAGCCCCGCCAGCGCCGCAGGATTGCGCCTGTCCAGCACCACCGCGCCGGCAGACACGTCCCACAGATACACACACCAGCGCCCACCCTGTCGCAACACGCCGATACGCGCGCCCTCCGGCCGGTTGCCGCCCAATGCGGCTATCGCCTCCGCCGTTTCGGCAAGGCTGCCAAAGGCAAACAACGGCTTAATGGCTAAAGGGTTCATCGTTTGCTCCCTTCCTGCTTTTGCGTACCGCTCAAAGCTTGTTGGAATCCTTGGCGGAAGCCGTATTGCTCCGTTAGCACACCGGATAGCTCGTGCAGATAGGGCAAAGCCGCACCCAATTCCGCCATCAGCGCATTAGACAGGCGGGCGCTTTCCGCTGCGCCAAGCTCTTGCTGGGAAGCCGGCAGGGCGGCATGGTGTTCCAGCAGGCGGCCTACCGTTTCCAGGATAAAGCCCAAGCGCCGGGAGGCCACTTCCGACAGCTCAAGCAGGTTGTCCAGCTCGGTATCGGATAAATCAACCACATACTCCGCTGCAAGATACTCACGGTTGGCCAACAAGCCGGCCAAGCCGCCATATAGCGCCATATTGATACGGCTGGTGTCGGGTTTGCCGGTATTCATGCCACACCTCCCGATACCACACGGCACACCGTCCATTTGTCGGCGGCGGATTGCTGGATATTGAAGCGGTAATGGTCGGCACGGGAGGCCGTTAGGCGGTCGATAAAGGCAGCAGCCTGTATCAGGCTGGGAAACGTGCGGATAGGATGGGAAACAAGCGGGCGTGAATAGCCCTGTCGGATTTTGTTCATGATTGCTTACCTCTTTCGTATTGGCTTGGCACCGCCTTTCCGTTCTCACGCGGTGGGGCGGCAGGGCAAAGGGCAAAGGGTGAGAAACCGACAATACGAATCGGCAAGGCTTGCGCCTTACTTTGCCCCCGCCTGCCTCTGAAAGGTAAAGCAAGGGGAATGCAAGCATGAAAATACCGCTTGGCGTGCAGGTGTCGGAAACACCTTGCGCGGTGGGCGGCTGCTTGCCGTATTGTGTCAGCTTCTCACGGCTGGCCGTTTGATTGAAAACGGCACAGCCATTATTGCCCGGTAGAATAGTGCTGTCAAGGGGCGGTGGGGGTTTCAGGTAGCCTTTTCCGCTTCGCCCAGATGCACCACCGCGAACAGCGGCGGCGGATTGCCGCGTAGTGCGTTTTTACCGCGCAAAGCCGCCCGCTCCGCCAGTTCTACCATCGGCGGCGGGTTGTAATACGGCTCAATCGCCTGATAGGCCGCTGCAAACGGCAATCCTTCCAGCCACACCGGCAGAATGCGCCCGCGTGCCAACTGTTCGCGGACAGCCCTGATTTCATCATCCGGCGGTATCTGCCCGCTGCTTATCACGTCATACACCAGCAAGGCTACTTTCAGGCTTTCCATTGCCGGCACATCGTCAAAATAGCGGACAAGGCACACCGCTCCCGCCTGTTTCGCGCATTTTTCCACCTCTACGCTTAAGCAAAGGAGCGCATCGTGCCGGTCATAACTATGGATTTGGGTATCTGCCGGCCATACGCCGGTTTCTATGGCGGCCAGCAGCCCCGCTCTATCCGTAAGGGCAAAAGTCAGATTGCTCCGGTCGCACAACAATACGGCTTGGCTACTCATCTCGCCCCCTTCCCGCCCTTATCGGCGGCGCTGGTGTTATGGGCGGCATGGCTCGCCGCAATACGCTTATCCAGCCACATTTGCAGTCTGTCGGAAGGCCAAGCTACCGTATTGGCGGATAGCTGCACCCTTTGCGGAAAATCCGGGTCGTACCGCGCCTTGTCTTTCGGATTGCCTTTGGCATAAATCGCCGCCCGGCTCAAGCCGGTAATCGCCATCACATCGGGCAGGCGCAACATTCGTATCGTGATATTTTCCATGTTTCTTGCTCTCCAAAATTAAAATGCCCGTGTATCCCGTTGCTGCTAAGTAGCAGTAGGAATACACAGGCAAAAGGATAGCCGCCCACATGGGCGGCTTCATAGGAAGGCGAAAAACGGGTGTTATTTCCCAAAATTTAACTAAACTTGTTAAAAAAATGTTTATATTGTCTTAAAAAGGCAAGACATCACGCCGCAATATATCCATTGCCAGCCTATGTGTTGTTTTCCTCAATGTTTCGGTTGTCTTAACGGCGGCTTCCGCTTTGCTTAAACTGTCGGAAGGGAAAATAACAGCCAATTTTTGCGCCCACGAATAAGCCGAAGCCTTTTCTTCATACTGCCCGATTTCCTGCCATAGCCAGCAATCCAAATAAGGCAATACACGGTTTTCATACAGCCGCGCTACTACGCCGTTATCAAGCGCCTTGGTATTGCCATACCCATTTATCTTACGTTGCGTTGCCAACCATTGCTTAAAATCCTCAATAATGGCCGTATCACTGCGGCTGGAATCAACTGTAACGCTCCAATCCGTTAAATAGCTATATTTATCATAGGCAAAATCTGCCGATTGCTGGGCAGAAGCTTCTATAAGCTTATCAACTTCTCGAAGTAGGTCAAAATAACTCAATATCAACCTATCAACTGCTTTACTGGTGTCTCCCGGAGTGCCTGATAAATTGAAGTGGAATGTGGCAGTAGCCTTTAATTCCATCTGTAACAACTGTACGGACGTATAGCGTTGCCAATCTTCAAGACGAAACCCCAAAGGCTCCTGCGCCGCTGCAAATGCATAATCCTCCCGCAACTCCAGTAGCTGCCTATACAGTTCACGCCGAATTTGAAAATCTGCCGCCCATTCCCTACGTTTGTATTTTCTGGTTTTCTCATAACAGCCCAAATCAAACCATGCAGGCGCAAAACCGCCCATAAAATGCCCCATATTTCCGCCCCACAGCATAGGGAGGCCACACCGGCAGGCTTGGGGCTGCATCCTGCTTTTCGCCTTTGGTAGCTAATCGCGGGCTAGGTGTGGCCGTAAACTTTTCAGGTAGCCTGTTTGGCTTGTTCGTACCGCTCCCGCAAAAAGTCCGAATACCATTGCATCATTTCCTTGCGCTGCGGCAGATATTCCGTGCGGTGATAGGCGGCACGCACTTTGTTTTGCTCCACATGGGCTAATTGCCGCTCGATAACGTCCGGCGGCCAGCCGTTTTCATTCAAAATATCGGTAGCCAAGCTGCGGAAGCCGTGCGGTGTGGCTATACCGCTATAGCCCATCCTGCCCGTCAGGTAAGACAGGGTGTTTTCGCTCATACACCTATCGGCATGGCTCACGGCGGGAAATAAATAGCGGCTGTAGCCGGTTATCGCCCGCAGTTCGGCCAGTAGTTCCAGCGGCCAATCGGCCAGCGGCACGATATGCGGGGCTTTCATCTTCATTTTCTCGGCGGGAATGCGCCACTCTGCCGCCTCAAAGTCGATTTCCTCCCATTCCGCCCGCCTCAATTCCCCTGCCCGCACAAACACCAGCATAATCAGCAGCATGGCTATCCGGGTTGGCTGCCGGATTTTTTCGGCCAGCAAACGGCGGTAAAACTCCACCAACTCGGCTTGCGGCAAGGCGGGCTGGTGTTTTTGTTTGGGCAGTTTGATTGTGCCGGTTAGCGCGGCGGCAGGGTTGTTTTCGGCTCGCTCCGTGCGGATGGCATGATTGAATACGGCTTTGATGCGCTGCAATACGCTGGCTGCCGTATCCAATGCACCGCGTGCGGCCACCGCATCAACGGTTGCCTTCACGTCTTTAATACGGATTTCCGCTATCGGCAGGCTGCCAAGCGCGGGCAAAATATCTACCTCGAAGCTGCGCCACACTTTAGCGGCATGGCCTGCCGTCCAGCCGGCGCGCTGGTGTTCGTACCATTCGGCGGCCAAATTGCGGAAGGTGTTTTGCAGGGCGGCAATGCGCTCTTGTTTAGCCTGCTTCTTGGCTTCGCCCGGGTCTTGCCCGGCAGCCAGCAGACGGCGTGCGCTTTCGGCGGCTTCCCGCGCTTCGAGCAGGGAGATAAGGGGATATTTCCCGATTGATAGTGTTTTTCGCTTATTGGCTATCGCGTAATCAAACCGCCATAATTTGCCACCCGCAGGGGTAACTTGCAGATACAGCCCGCTACCGTCAGTCAGCTTGTAAGCTTTGTCGGCAGGCTTGGCATTCTTGATTTGGCGGTCGGTTAGCGGCATTTTTACGGTATTTTTTCGGCGGTATTTTCAAAATACCGTAAAAGATACCGTAAAAATTCTGTTGCTTCAATGCAATTCGGATAGACGGCGGTAGATACCGAACAAGCCCTAAACATGGCTGAAAGCCTTGCTGGGATTGGGTCTTGTAGATTTGGATAGACGGCGTTAGACAAAAAAACAACCGCTAAAATGCGGTTAGTGGTGGCCAGAGGCAGGATCGAACTGCCGACACACGGATTTTCAATCCGTTGCTCTACCAACTGAGCTATCTGGCCGCTTTTGAAGTTTGCTATTACACCAGTTATCCACATTTGAGTCAAGCTTTTTCGGCAAAATATTCTTGCTAATTAGCAAACACTTTCTTTTATCAAATATTTTTCCAAGCAGCTTTTTACTATTAGACCTCTTGCGAAAGTATCCTGAAGATTTACAATTCCCAAATGAAATACGAAAACCTCATCCAAAGAAGCGATAGCGAATTCAAACGGCTCACAGGTGTAACGCCCGTCCTTTTTCACGAAATGCTGCAAGTCACCACAGAAGCAGAAAGCCGGAAGGTCAAGTCGGGCAGGCCGCATACGCTCGGTTTGGCAGACCAACTGCTGCTTACCCTAAGCTATCTGCGCCATTACCATACCCAACTCGAATTGGCCGCCATCTACGGCCTTTCCGAAAGTAATGTCTGCCGCACCATCCGTAAAACCGAGGACGCCCTCATCCGTTGCAAACGCTTCTCCCTGCCAAAGCACAAGAATCCGGGCGACCAAACGGTCATCATTGACGTTACCGAAAGCCCGATTGAACGTCCCAAAAAAACAGCGGCAGTATTACAGCGGCAAGAAAAGGCGGCACACGGTTAAAATCCGGGTCATATACGGCAGGGAAACGGAAAAAATCATCAGCATCCGGACGGGGATGGGTGCCCGGCATGACATGCGTTTAGCCAAGAGGCACCTTGCAGAGCTTTATCCCTACAAAATAGTCATTGCGGATAAGGGTTATCAAGGATTGGCCAAAACCGGATTACAGACCCCGAAAAAGAAATCCAAACGTCATCCGCCGGACAAACAGGATAAAGAGGCGAACAGGCGGTTAGGCAAACTCAGAACCGTCATCGAGCACATCAACAGGAAACTGAAGATATTCAAAATATTGTCGCTGCCTTACCGCAACAGGCGGAAACGGTTCGGGTTAAGGGCAAATCTGATTGCAGGACTGGTTAATGCGATGGGATGAATATTTTCGCAAGAGGTCTAACCTTTAATTTCTACAGCAAGACCGGCACCCCGCAACAAGCGCAAACCGTGCGCGAAGTATGGGGCAACCGCCTGCGACCGCGGGATGTGGCGTTCGCCCTGCTGGCCGAAGCCGATACCGCCGAGAACCACTATATTTTCTTGATGCTGAATAATAACGATCTACCCGGCGGTACCTGTCTGGTTCCTCCCAATGGCGACGGTACAACCAGGGCACAGCCTACCTACTCAACCTGCAAGATGCGGGTGGTACAACGCCATAAGGCCAGCGGCCGCACCACGGTGCGCGACCTGCCCAATTACTGCTACCTGAATCTGGATGACGAACCGGGCAATCTGGCCCAGCACCATACTGAATATGCCTATGATGCCGCCAACAAAATTATGAGATTCCGTACTATCATGTACGGCCGCCACGCTCGTGGCTGTGACCGTTCTATTCGCCTGAACTGACCAAGCGGCCTGTGGCCACCCACAGTACAAACAGTACAAGCAAAAGGCTACCTGAAAACTCGCTTGATGAGTTTTCAGGTAGCCTTTTTAACAATCCGGCACCGGCAGGCCGCCAAATTCCGCCGCAATGCTCAAGCAGCCTCAATCTTCTGCTTCTTCTTCCTCGTCCGGCAGGGGCAGTTTGTGCTGAACGGCATACACGGCGGCCTGCACGCGGCTGCCGAGTTCGAGTTTGCGCAGGATGTTTTGCACGTGCACTTTCACGGTGGATTCGGCCAAATCCATGCGCTTGGCGATGATTTTGTTGCTGTATCCCACGGCGAGGTAGCGCAGCACTTCGAGTTCGCGCGAGGTGAGGGTGTCGAGGGCGCTTTCGGCGGCGGGTTGGGCCGGGCGGATGAGGGATTGCACCATGCAGGCCATCATTTCGGGGGAAAACACGTTGTCGCCGTTGGCGGCTTTGCCGATGGCGTCGATAAGGAAGTGGGCATTGATGTTTTTCAAGAGAAAGCCGCACGCGCCCAGGCGCATGCATTCCACCAAGTCTTCGCCGTCTTCCGATACGGTGAGCATCACCACTTTCTGTTCGGGGCGGCTGCTGAGGATTTGGGCCAGCGCTTCGCGCCCGTTCATCACGGGCATGTCGAGGTCGAGCAGTACCACGTCGGGCTCCAGCTGGCTCACCAGCTTCACGCCGCTGAGGCCGTCGGCGGCTTCGCCCACTACTTCGTAGTTTTCCTGCCGGGCAAGCAGGGCTTTGATGCCGCTGCGGAATAATGTGTGGTCGTCGATGAGTACGATGCGGATTTTTTCAGTCATACCTGTCTTCTTTCTTCGTAAGGCAGATTCAGGGTTACCCGGGTGCTGCCGGGTTTGGAGTGTAGGGAAAGGCGGGCACGGATGCGTTGGGCGCGTTCGTGCATGATGTTCAGCCCCACATGGTTGCCGGAATGCCGCTCTTTAAGCCCTTCGATATCGAAGCCGCGCCCGTTATCTTCAATTTCCATCACAAAATCCTGCCGGTTGTCGAAGCGGATATCCACTTCGGTGGCTTGGGAGTGTTTGCGGATGTTGGAAAGGCTTTCCTGCAAAATAAACACCACTTGCAGCTGCTGCTCGCTGTTGAGCTGGGGGCCATTGCCGTGCCAATGCAGGCGCACGCCGATTTGAGTTTGGCGCTGGAAGCGGTCGGTCAGGGTCTGTACCACTTCGGTGAAATCTTTATTGTTGATTTTGGTGCGGAAGTTGATGAGTAGTTCGCGCACGTCGTCATAACACTCTTGGATGCCGTCTTTGATGTAGTGCAGGTTTTCGTTGATTTGCTCCTGCTCTTGGTTTTGCAGGGCGCTTTCCAACATCTGCACTTGCAGGTTGAGGAAGGTGAGGGCTTGGGCGATGCTGTCGTGCAGGCCTTGGGCGATGAGGTTGCGCTCCTGCAATACGGCCAGCTGGCGGCTCTCATCAATCAGGCGCAGGTTGCTCACCACCACGCCAAACTGGCTGCACAGGGCTTCCCACAATTCGGTATCGGCCATGGCCACGGGCTCTTTCTGTTTGAAATAGAGCGTAACCATGCCGAAATCTTGCGCTTTATATTGTATTTTGAAAATGCGCAGCTGCCGGAAGCCCATGCGGCTGCATTCGCTGTTGTCGGTGTCGAAGGCGTGGCCGTCGGGTTCGCGCACGAAGCGGATGGGCTGCCAGTCGTCGTGCAGCACGGCGTGGCCGCACAGGCAGTCGTCGAAGCGCTGGCAGGCTTCGGCGGTTTGCAGGCTATCGGGCAGGCCGATTTGGCTCACCAAATCCATGCGTTGGCGCTTGAAGTCGATTAAGCGGATGCTGCCGGCGTCGGCAGCCACCATTTCCAGCATTTTTTGCAGGAATACTTCGGCGGCTTCGGTGGTGGTTTGGGTTTGGCTGAGGAAGCGCGAGAAGAAATACAGGGTTTCGAGCGTGTGGTGCTTGCTGGCCAAATCGCGCGTTTTTTCCAGCACTTCCTCTTCCAAATGGGAATAGAGCTTATGCAGGCTGCCGCTCATTTGGTTGAAGCCGTTGTCTACCCGGGCGAACTCGGCTGAATGGTCGATGGGGATTTGGATGCCGAACTGCCCGTCGTGAATGGCGGCCACGCCTTGTTGCAGATGCTGCAAAGGTTTGATAATCCACCAATACAGCAAAAACACCATAAAGGCGGAACTCATCACCACCAACACCAAAAGGCAGCTTTGAAACAGGCGCAGCCAGGAAATATAGCGCGTGTTGGCCTGCTCCACGGCGGAAACCAAACCGTCCAAACGGCTGAGGAAGGGTTGCAGCTGTTTATCGGTAACCGGGCGGTTTTGCCGGTAGGCTACCTGAAAAGCCGGGCGGATGTTTTGCCGCCATTGCCGGTCTAATTCGTTGAAACGCTGCCACACCACTTTATCGGGCGGCAAAAAAAGCGGGCGGGAGCGGTCGCCGTGGCGCACGTTGTCGAGGACGCTGTCGTATTGCCGCAGCCGCTGTTCGATTTCTTCCGCTCCGGCATTTTCACGAATCAAAAGGGCGATGCGGAAACTCCTCAAGCGCAAGCTGCCGATGTCGTTGATGGCGGCGGCGCTGCCCTCCAGCCGCCAGGAAAGCAGCAGGGTATAGCTGATGGAAGCCACGGCAATCACCAGCCACAGCAGGGTCAGCAGCTTGAGCCGAACAGACAGGCTTTTTAAGAAATTCATGGAGATAGGCGGGGAAATCAAAAAGTGCAATCGCTCATTATACGCGTTTAATCCATGAAGCTTAACTATCGGCTTAGTGAAAATGGTTACTGCTCTAATACTTTCGGATTAGAAGACCTAGATACAACAGGGCTTATTTAATCCAAACCGTTGTTTTACAATTCTCAACAGTTGAAACCCTTATTTTTCCAACGTGATTTTTTTATTTTGAAAAATAAACGGTTTGGCTCCGCGTGCTTCAACCGGCGGTTTTCAGGTAGCCTCTTCCTTATCAGGGCGTGCAAACCGCGAAATTTCCCCTTAGTATAGAGAAAACAAAAAATGAAATCAGAAAATTACAAACGCTACTCCGTGCTTATTTTCAGCACGTTTGCCTTCGCAGTCTGCTTCATGATTTGGATGATGCTGGCGATTGTTGGCGTGAAAGTGCAGGAGCAGCTCGGCCTGAACGAAACGCAAACCGGCATCCTGATGGCCGTGCCGGTACTCTCCGGCTCGCTGATCCGCGTACCGCTGGGCATCTGGACCGACAAATTCGGCGGCCGTATTGTAATGTTTGTATTGATGCTGCTTTCCGTGCCCGCCATCTTCCTGATGAGCTACGCCACCCACTACTGGCACTTCATCGCCATCGGCCTGATGATGGGCTTGGCCGGCGGCTCCTTCTCCGTGGGCACCCCCTATGTGGCACGCTGGTTTCCGAAACACCAGCAAGGCTTGGCCATGGGCATTTTCGGCGCGGGCAATGCCGGTAGCGCCATCAACAAATTCGTTGCCCCTGCGCTGATTAAATATTCGGCTGCGGCCGGTGCCGGTGCGGCTGCCTGGGTAATCGTGCCGAAAGTGTACGCCGTCATCATGGCCGCTACCGCCGTATTGTTCTGGTTCACCACCTACCCCACCCCGCATAACCCCAATACCGCGCCCAAAGCCTCGCTCGCCGACCAGCTGGCCATGCTGAAAGACCCCGGCGTGCTGCGTTACAGCCAGTATTATTCTGTGGTGTTCGGCGGCTATGTGGCATTGGCTCTGTGGATGACCAAATACTATATCAACGAATACGGCCTGAGTATCGCTACTGCCGGTATGCTGGCTGCCTGCTTCTCCCTGCCCGGCGGCGTATTGCGCGCAGTGGGTGGCTGGCTGTCGGACAAATACGGTGCCTATAAAGTTACCTGGGGCGTAATGTGGGTGCTGTGGGTGTGCTTCTTTATCCTGTCCTACCCGCAAACCGACCTCGTGATTGCCACCACGCACGGCCCGCAAAGCCTGCACATCGGCCTGAACGTGGTGCTGTTTACCGTTTTGATGTTTACCGCCGGTATCGCCATGGCGGTGGGCAAAGCCTCCGTGTTCAAATTCGTGGCCGACGACTACCCGAACGACATCGGTACGGTATCCGGCATCGTCGGCTTGGCCGGCGGCTTGGGCGGCTTCCTCCTGCCGATTATGTTCGGTATGTTGCTCGACCTCACCGGCATCCGATCCACCACCTTCATGCTGCTCTACGGCACAGTATGCGTATCGCTGGTTTGGATGCACTTCTCTTTCAAATCCAAACGTGAGCAATAATCCGTCTGAAGGCTACCTGAAAACCGCAAACTGGCTTTTCAGGTAGCCTTTTTTCAGGTAGCCTCCGCCCTAAACCGTACCACCCGAAAAACGCTGAATTTTCACAACCCATAGGAAAACATATGTCCCATTTGATTCAAGACTGGCGGCCGGAAGATCCCGAATTCTGGCAAAACACCGGCCGTAAAATCGCGCGGCGCAATTTGTGGATTTCCATCCCCGCGCTGTTTTTGGCTTTTGCCATGTGGCAGGTATGGAGCGTAACCATTCTAAACCTGCCCAATATCGGCTTTAATTTCAGTAAAAACCAATTATTCTGGCTGGCTGCTTTGCCCGCTTTATCCGGTTCGACACTTCGGGCATTTTATTCCTTTATGGTGCCGATTTTCGGTGGCCGAAAATGGACCACGATTACCACCGCCAGCCTGCTGCTGCCTGCACTGGGCATCGGTTTTGCCGTGCAAGACCCGACTACCAGCTACAGCACCATGGTGATTCTTGCCCTGTTGTGTGGTTTCGGCGGCGGCAACTTCTCCTCCAGCATGGCCAACATCAGCTTCTTCTTCCCCAAAGCGGAAAAAGGCAGCGCACTCGGCCTGAATGCCGGCTTGGGCAATCTCGGCGTATCCGCCGTGCAGTTCGTTGTACCGTTGGCCATTACCGCCGGCCTGTTCGGTGCGTTGGGCGGCGAACCGCAAACCATGATGAAAAACAACGAAACCGTGCAAATTTGGCTGCAAAACGCCGGTTTTGTGTGGGTACCGTTCATTATCTTGGCCACTTTGGCGGCCTGGTTCGGCATGAACGACTTGGCCAGTGCCAAAGCCAGCTTCAAAGAGCAGTCTGTTATTTTTTCGCGCAAGCACAACTGGATCATGTGCATCCTTTATTTGGGCACTTTCGGTTCCTTCCTCGGATTCTCTGCTGGTTTCCCGTTCTTGATTAAACTGTTGTTTCCGGCAATCAATCCCGCCAAATATGCTTTCCTCGGCCCCTTAGTGGGCGCGCTCACCCGCTCCGCAGGCGGCTGGGTATGCAAAAAACTCGGCGGCGGCGCGCGCACCACGCAGATCGTGTTTGTGGGCATGATTATCGGCGTGCTCGGCGTGATGCTGTTCTTGCCCGCCAACGGCAACGGCAACTTCGTGGGCTTCTTCGTGTGTTTCATGGTGTTGTTCGCTTTGAGCGGCATCGGTAATGCTTCCACCTTCGTGCAAGTGCCGCAGATTTTTCTGGGCTTCCACCAAAAACGTGCCGACTGCGGCGAAATCCCGCAAGAAGATTGTGTGCAGCATGCCAACCGCGAAGCTGCCGCCGTTATCGGCTTCACCGCCGCTTTTGCCGGCTACGGCGGCTTCTTCATCCCCAAAAGCTTCGGCACTTCGCTGGCCCTGCTGGGCAATGTGGACGGCGCGATGATCGGCTTCATCCTGTTCTACATCATCTGCGCCGGGCTCAACTGGTGGTACTACGCCCGCAAAAACGCCGAAGCCAAGTGCTAAAACGGCAGGCTACCTGAAAAGGCCGCAAGGTTTTCAGGTAGCCTTTTAACCGTTTGGCCTACCCCGTTATTTCTACTAACTAAGGATACCCGTCATGGCACTCACCCCCGTTCACGAACTGCAAGCCCTGATTCACGATAAAATCGCCGCCGCGCAAAAGCCCTTGGAAACCGAAACCGTGCCGCTGGTGTCGGCAGTGGGGCGCGTGCTGGCGCAGGACGTGGCCGCGCCGGTGAGCATTCCGCCCGCCGATATTTCCGCTATGGACGGCTACGCCCTGCCCTTGGCCGCAGCGGCGGGCAGCGAATGGAAAATAGCGGGCGAATCGGTGGCCGGGCAGCCGTTTTCAGGTAGCCTGCCTGCCGATAGCTGCGTGCGCATCATGACCGGCGCAGTGGTGCCCGAAGGCTGCACCAGCATCGTGATTCAGGAAAATGTGCAGTTGCAAGACGGCGTGATCCGTTTGGAAAAAGACGCGACCGAGGGCGGCAATATCCGCCGCTGCGGCGAAGAAATCGCAGCGGGCGATACTGTGTTGCAAGCCGGGCGGATTCTGCGCCAGGCCGACATCATGCTGCTGGCCGCCCTAGGCTTTGCTGAAATTGCAGTGCGCCGCAAATTGCGTGTGGCCGTACTCTCCAGCGGCGACGAACTGCTCGAGCCGGGCACGGCCGGCAGCCGCACCGACCGCATCTACGACAGCAACCGCTATATGCTGATGGCGCGGCTCGCGCCCCTGCCGGTGGAGGTAATCGACTTCGGCCAAGTGGCCGACCGGCTGGAAGACGTGTTGAAAATGCTGAATAAAGTCATCAACCAAGCCGACGTGCTGATTACCACCGGCGGCGTATCCGTGGGCGATTACGATTTCATGCGCGAGGCCGTGGAGCGCGTGGGCAGCATCCATCACTACAAAGTCGCCCTCAAACCGGGCAAACCCTTCGTGTTCGGCCAAATCATGACCACTTGGTGCTTCGGCCTGCCGGGCAATCCGGTATCCGGCTTTGTGGGCTTCGATATTTTCCTCAAAGCCGCCCTGTGGCAGCTGTGCGGCGCGGCCGAAATCCCGCAGCCCGTGCGCTTTACGGCCAAACTGGCCGAGCCGGTGAAGAAAAACCACAGCCGCACCGACATCCAGCGTGGTATCATCAGCCGTCAGGAAGACGGCACTTGGCTGGCCGCCCCCTGCGGCAGCCAGGATTCGCACCGTATTTATCAGGTAAGCCGCGCCAATGCCTACCTGGTTCTCCCCGCCGAAAGCGGCTCGCTGCCCGCCGGCGCGGAAGTCACCGTGCAGCCTTTCGCCGAAGCATTTTTGTAAAGCCGGAGCGGCTGCCTGAAAGCGCTTGGCACATTTTCAGGTAGCCCGTATGCCCTTTGGGCAAATGAGGCTACCTGAAAACCGGCCGTCCGAGTTTCAGGTAGCCTTTACCCCCGCAAATAATATCAAGCAAACCAACACACCAAACAGAAACCATCATGACCCAGCCCCACACACTCACCGACCCCTACAACCGCCGCCTGAGCTACCTGCGGCTGTCGGTTACCGACCTGTGCAACTACCGCTGCACCTACTGCCTGCCCGACGGCTACCAAGGCAAAGCCAAGCCCGACGAACTTACCCTGCCAGAAATCGAAACTCTGGTAAACGTGTTCGCTGCCGCTGGTACGCGCAAAATCCGCCTCACCGGCGGCGAGCCCACCCTGCGCCGCGATTTGGCCGACATCATCGCCGTGTGCAAAGCCAACCCGCTGATTGAAAACGTGGCACTTACCACCAACGCTTTCCGACTGGCGCAGCTCTTCCCAGCCTACCGCGCTGCCGGACTGGACAAAATTAACATCAGTATCGACAGCTTCGACCCGGACGTATTCTTCGAAATCACCGGCAAGCGCGAATGCACCAACATCCTGCGCGCGCTCGACAACATCCTGGCCGAAGGCTTCTGCAACGTCAAAGTCAACACCCTGCTGCTGCGCCGCTACGCCGAGCGCACGCTGGCCGACGCGCTCGATTTCGTGCGCGAGCGCCCCGTAACCTTGCGCTTCATCGAATTGATGCAAACCGGCGACAACGGCAGCTTCTTCAACAGCCAGCACCTCTCCGCCGCCGAAATCGAACGCGGCCTGCAGGCGCAAGGCTGGCAGCTGTTGCCGCGCCAGCCGCACGCCGGCCCCGCACGGGAATATTTCCACCGCGATTTCTCCGGCAGCATCGGCTTCATCGCCCCCTACAGCGAAGATTTCTGCAAAAGCTGCAACCGCCTGCGCGTTACCGCCCAAGGCAAAATGCACCTGTGCCTGTTCGGCGGTATTGCCTACGACCTGCGCCCCCATCTGCGCGAAGGCGATGCCGAAGGCTTGCGCCGTTATCTGCATCAAACCATTGCCGAAAAACCCGAACACCACTATCTGCACGATAAAAAAGTCGGCCTCATCACCAACCTTTCCATGACCGGAGGCTAAATGCACCGCTCCGCACCCGAATTCCGCCCCTTCCGCATCCACCTGCTCACCGTAACCGACACCCGCAGCCCCGCCGAAGACGGCAGCGGCAACTATCTGGCCGAAGCCCTGCAGGCCGCAGGCCACGTGTTGTACGCGCGTGATTGGTGCCGCGACGAGCGCTACGATATCCGCGCCATCGTTTCCGCCGCCATTGCCGAGCCGCAAACCGACATTGTGTTGATTACCGGCGGCACCGGCATGTTCGATCGCGACATTACCCCCGATGCGGTGGAAATCCTGTTCGACAAAACCATCCCCGGCTTCGGCGAAGTGTTCCGCGCCGTGTCTCTGCAGGAAATCGGCATGTCCACCATCCAATCGCGTGCCGTGGCCGGCATTGCCAACCGCACGCTCATTTTCTGCCTGCCCGGCTCTACCGGCGCCTGCCGTACCGCTTGGGAAAAAGTCATCGCCCCGCAGCTCGATCCGCGCATCAACAGCTGCGGCTTCACCCGCGTGTTCAACGCTTGGGGCAAGTGAGTAAAACCGGACTCATGGAGATTGCTACCGAGCCGCTGCTGATTTTATGCGGCGGATTCAGCCAGCGTATGGGCAGTCCCAAACCACTGTTGCCGTTTCGCGGCGTGCCGCTGATTGAGCGCCTGGCCGCGGCGGCAAACCGGCCGCTGTGGATTGCTTCGGCCGGGCAGCGTTTCCCCCATCTCCCCCCCGCGCTATACTTGCCCGATGCCCTGCCCGAACGGCAGGGCGCCTTATCCGCCATTCTGCCCGCACTCGAGCTGGCTGCCGAACAAGGCCATGCCGGCATTTATGTACTCTCCTGCGATACCCTGCTGCTGCCTGAGCAAGTGGCAGGCTGTTTGCAACAGGCGCGAAACAGCGCGGCTTGGCAGCAGGGCGTGGCCGCGCTGAGCGGCGGCGGGCGGGATTATCCGCTATTGGCGCATTGGTCTGCCGCCCTGGCCGCCCCGCTTCGCCAATACGTGGAAAGCGGGCAGCGCCGCGTAACCGCTTGGCTGCAAACCGTACCGTTTGCCGTTGTGCCGCTGCCGGACGAATGGCTGCCGCTGTGCAATTTCAACACGCCGCCGGAGTTTGAGCGGGCGGTGGAGCAGGCGGAGCGGCTGTTGGCGGGTTGAAATGTGCATTTTCAGGTAGCCTGTTTGCTTGCGCATATTACAAAAGGCTACCTGAAAACAAACGGAGCGGGCTTTGGCCAAGCCAAAATCGCTTGGCCGCATTGCTTTTCAGGTAGCCCCATTCATCCGCATCAAGCCAAAAGTAATATAGAAAGGCTACCTGAAAACCGGCGGATGGTTTTTCAGGTAGCCTCCAATAGTTTGTTTTTCATGCAAGGATAGAATTTTGCTGACACATTTAGACCAACACAGCCGCAGCAGCATGGTGGACGTGGGCGACAAAGCCGTCACCCGCCGTGTGGCCGTGGCTGCCGGGCGGGTGGTGTTCCCGCCGGAAGTGTATGCCCAAATCCAGGCGGCCAACGGGCAAACCGCCAAAGGCGCGATTACCGAAGTGGCGCGGCTGGCCGGCATCATGGCGGCGAAAAGTACCGCCAGCCTGATTCCGCTGTGCCATCCGATGATGCTGGAGCGCTGCAAGCTGGAGCTGGAATACGACGATGCCGCACACGGCCTGAACATCCGCGCCGAAGTGGCCGTGAGCCATAAAACCGGCGTGGAAATGGAAGCGCTCACCGCCGTATCCGTGGCCGCGCTCACGGTGTACGACATGACCAAAGCCCTGAGCCACGACATCCAAATCCAAGACATCCGCCTAATACACAAATCCGGAGGCAAACATGAGTTCAACCGTTGAAATCACCGTGCTGTATTTCGCCGCCCTGCGCGAACAGGCCGGCAAAGAGCAAGAAAAAATCCACGTTGCCGAGGGCTGCACCGCAGCGGCCTTATACGAGCAACTCTCGCAACAATACCGCTTCACCCTGCCGCAGGAGCGCGTGCGGGCGGCGGTAAACCATGCGTTTGCCGACTGGCTGCAGCCGCTTGCCGCCAACGACATCGTGGCCTTTATCCCGCCGGTGGCAGGAGGTTGAAATGTTTGATTTAACCGAACAAGCGATAGACAGCCAAGCCCTGCGCCAACAGCTTCTAAACAACGAGCAATGCGGCGCCTACCTCAGCTTTGAAGGCTGGGTGCGCCGACAAAATGACGGGCAGCGCGTGGATTATTTGGTGTACAGCGTGTATGAAGAGCTGGCGCGTCGGCAGGGGCAGGCCGTGATTGAGGAGGCCAAACGCCGCTTCGGCTTGGAAGCCGCCGTGTGCGTGCACCGCTACGGCCGGTTGGAAGTGGGCGATATGGCGGTGTGGGTGGGCGTAACCGCCGGCCACCGCGACATGGCCTTCGCCGGCTGCCGCTATATTATCGATACGGTGAAAGCCGAAGTGCCGATTTGGAAACAGGAATTCTACAGCGGCCAGCTGGTTGCCGCCTGGCCGGACAATCAAACGGCCGACGCCAAACGCCGACTGCTCAAATAGCGCTTGGCAAGTATTGAAGAGGCTACCTGAAGTTTCAGGTAGCCTTTTTGCATGAGTTTAAAAAAGAGGCATGTTAGTGTGTGGAGCTGATTTTACATGCTGAAGTTTATAGGCTACCTGAAAACAAAATAGCCTGATTTTAGGTAGGCTTTTATTTTGTGTGGTTTTTTAATCAGATATAGCCAGCTATGCTAATTTGAGGCCAATTAAAATTTGAGAAAGATCAGCAAAATCTGTAGAATAGCGGGCAATAGCAGATTTAGAACATCAGCTTGGGAATACTGTTCACTTCATTAATTCCCCCTAAGCCGCTCCAGCTTGGCTGCTGAAGCATTTTCTGCTGAGATTGATTTAAAACCGAACGGTTGCCGCATTCCAACGGTCTGTTGTAGCTTTATCCTAGCGTTGGCAGCATCCGAATTTGCAGGAGAAATACCATGCGAGGCTATCAACTAGACCCACACCAACCCGTAGGCGGCGTGATTGCGGAGGATGCAGACCAGCAAATCGTGCAGCTCAATCTGCAAAAAGGCAACGAAGTGCCGCCCTACTCCGCCGAAGCCATCATCACCATCACCGTGCTCTCCGGCGCGGTGTGCCTGAAAACCGAGCAGGGGCAGATTGATTTGCAGCCGGTGACCCTGGCACGACTCGAGCCGCATGAAACCCATGCCCTGGTGGCCCTGGAAGACAACACTTCCGTGCTGGTGGTGAAACAGCTGTGCTACCACGCACTGCTCAACCAAAAACTGCGCTTCGGCCGCTGCTGCGTTTAACCGTTTTCACGCCGTATTGCCCGGCAGTGCGGTATTACTTTAAAACCATAGTTTTACAACACAACTTTTGGAGATAAACCAATGATTAAAGGCATTCAAATCACCCAATCCGCCCAACACCCCGCCTTGGTGCACTCTTTCTGGCTGTTGGACGATGAAACCCGGCAGGCACGCTGCCTGTGCAGCAAGGACGAGCATTTCGCTGCCGACCAAATCGTTGCCCTGAGCGATTTGGGCAATGTGAGCTACCAAGAAGTGGCCGTAGACAGCTACGTGCGCCCGAAAGTGGAAGGCGGCCAGCACCTGAACGTGAACGTAATGAGCCGCGAAATGCTGGAAGACGCAGCCGCTAATCCCGATAAATATCCGCAGCTCACCATCCGCGTATCCGGCTACGCCGTGCGCTTCAACTCCCTCACACCCGAGCAGCAGCGCGATGTGATTACCCGCACTTTCACACAGCATATGTAAGCCGGAACTATAGCGGATTAAAATCGCCATGTTACCGCGTTGGCTCGTCTTGACGTACTCCCTGTACGCCTTGCGGCTCGCCGCCTTGTATCATGTTTATTTTAATCCGCTACAACACAGCCCCGCCGTTTCAGACGGCGGGGTCGGTTTTTGTGCGTACGGCAAAGAGGCTACCTGAAGAACTATATGACTGGTGCATAAGCATAGCTTGATGAATTAGGATTGGCTCCCGAATACAGCAAAATTAAGAGGTATAATGCGGAACGCATTGTCACAAAAATATTCTAATTTTGATAAAAATACAAAATTCAGACTAACATCAGTAGCCCTCCAAAAGGAATACTACATCCCTTGGTAAATAAATTAAGGAATCATCATGCTAAAACGAATAAGAAAAACACAGGACGGAGTATATACAATTAAAATATCTGATAATGTTTACTCATTGGTACAACATCGTGGCAATACTTTTTACGAATTCTTTGACATTTTCTTCACAAAGCCTGATGAGAAGAAATTTTTGGCTATTGATCTGAACAATGTGGATATTTTAATGACACGTTCTTGTGCAAGCAGTAAGCTTAAAGACTTTTTCCTGCGCACTGAGAAAAAAATAATCCCGAATACAAGGCCTCCTCAAGAAAAATACTTAAGCTTTACGTATATGATCATGTACAACCTTGCGCATGGGCTTCAAAACAAAGAACCGTCCGCATCCTCTCTAATACAAATCAAGAATATACATAATGGCTCATATGAGGTTCTTATTCCGGAGCTAAACGAAGAAGCAGATCTTGACTCAATTTATAAATATGAATTTTTTGGTATGGTTGGTGATAGTGAATATCTGAAATCTTTACTTATTAAATATGTAGAAAGCGGTATTTTGTGGGGAAGAGATAAGGCGCTCTCATTTCCACATATTAAACCCTATCAAAAAGCAAAACCTATCCTGCATTTGTTTTCGGATTTACTTAGTAAGCATAGCTTAGGCTGATAAATCCAACGTTTCTAGTAGCTCTATTTATTCAGTACAACTAGGCAAGCCAACGAAGTAGTATTTTTTTATTCATACTCTACAAAACAGATAAGCATAGCGGCATTCACCGCACCGTAAACCCGTGAAACCGGTTTATCTCTTTCTGAATATCGGCAACGGCTTGCAGACAGCGGTCGATTTCGCGGCGGAAGGCGTTGCGCTGGTTTTCGGTTTGGGCGCAGTTGAGTTTGGTGTTCCACACGCGAAATTGGTGCTCCAGAGCCGCCAGCCGTTCGTACGGTCGGCTGTCAAAGAAGGCGCGCCGCTCTTGCCGGTATTGCTGCATAACCGCCTGTAACTGCCGCCAGGCGTATTTGTGCCGTTTGGGCGGAATGGCGAGTTTGTAGGTAACGAAGGTGCAGCGTTGGCCGCATTCGGGGCAGTCCGGCGCGGTTTCCCACCTGCCGTAAACATGCGGGCGGCGCAGGGCGGTGCGGCATTCGAAGCAGGCGTAATAATGGTTAGACACGGGGGTTCCTTGTGTGGCGGACAACTGGGTTTGCCGAAACGCGGGCTGTCCGGAGCGGATACACCCTGCATCACGGCAGCGGCGGCTGCGCTTCTGAATAATCTTTCAAATCAATCGGGCGGCTGGCAGCAAAAGCTGTTTTCTCTCCTACCGTTCGACTGCCCGGCAAAAGCAATGCGGATTTTGCGACCGGGCATATCAGGGCGATAGTCCATCCTACCCATGCCTGGCTGCGCAGAATAAAGGCTACCTGAAAATTTGGAACCATTGATTCCTTTGGTATATATTTTTTCAGGTAGCCTTAGGCCACGGAAGCGAAACCCCAGCCTATTTTTTCTCCTTCTCAGGCCGTATCCAGCCGGGAATGGTGGTTTGGCGGGCGCGGGTGAGGGTGAGTTCGCCTTCGGGGCAGTTGCGGGTGAGCGTGCTGCCGGCGCCGGTGGTGGCGCGGTGGCCGATGGTGAGCGGGGCAACCAGCATATTGCCGGAGCCGATGCGCACTTCGTCGCCGATAACGGTTTGGTGTTTGTGCACGCCGTCGTAGTTGCAGGTGATGGTGCCGGCGCCGATGTTGCTGCGGCTGCCGATTTGCGCGTTGCCGAGGTAGGTGAGGTGGTTGGCTTTGCTGCCGCGGCCGATGGTGCTGTTTTTCACTTCCACAAAATTGCCGATGTGCACTTCGTCGGCCAAATCGGCATTGGGGCGCAGGCGGGCGAAGGGGCCGATGCGGGCGCTGTTGCCGATGCGGCAGTTTTCGAGGTGCGAGAAGGGTTCGATAACCGTGTTGTCGCCGATTACCGCGTTTTTAATCACGCAGTTGACGCCGATGGATACGTTGTTGCCGAATTGGTTTTCTCCTTCCAGCACCACGTTCACATCAATCACCACATCTTGGCCGTGCCGAAGGCTGCCGCGCAGATCGAAGCGGGCCGGGTCGCGCAGGGTGAGGCCGGCTTGGAGCAGGCTTTGCGCCTGTTCGCGCTGGAAGATGCGCTCGAGTTCGGCGAGCTGGATTTTGTTGTTTACGCCGGCAGCAAGGAAGGAGGAGGCTACCTGAACGGGATGCACGGCCACGCCGTCGGCGCGGGCAAGGGCGATGACGTCGGTGAGGTAGTATTCGCCTTGGGCGTTGTTGCTGGAGAGGCTGCCCAGCCAGCGGGCGAGGTGTGTGTTGGGCAAAACGAAAATGCCGGTGTTGGTTTCGCGGATGGCTTTTTGCTCGGGCGAGGCATCTTTTTCTTCCACAATGGCGGCCACTTGGCCATTGGCCTCGCGGATGATGCGACCCAGCCCGAATGGGTTGGGCGGGATGTCGGTGAGCAGGCCGATTTCATTGCCGGCGGCCTGTAGCAAATCTTCCAGGGTGGCGCGGTTAATCAGCGGCACGTCGCCGTAGAGCACGAGGGTGCGGCCGGTGTTGCCGAGGTGCGGCAGGGCGGTTTGCACGGCGTGGCCGGTGCCGAGCTGCTCGGTTTGCTCCACCCAACGGATGCCTTCGCGCCGCACTTGCTCGCGCACCTGCTCTTTGCCATGACCGATGACTACATTGATACTTTGCGGGCTGAGGCTTTGCGCAGTATCGATAACGCGCTCAAGCATGGTTTGGCCGCCGATGCGGTGCAGCACTTTGGGCAGGGCGGAATACATGCGCGTGCCTTTGCCGGCGGCGAGGATGACGATATGGAGGGGCTGGTGCATGGGTGGGCTTTCTTGGAACGATTTCGTTGGAATGATGGTTTTCAGGTAGCCTGCTGGGGGCTACCTGAAAAAAGAGGATTCAAACTGCCGATATTAATGGCTGCTTGGCGCTTCTGGCACGCTGTCGCCGCTCCAAGTGGTGCGCGGCACGCTATGCTGGTGTTGTTCGCGGGTAACAGGCACGGGCACGGGGCGGTATTCGTTGTAGCGTTGGTCGCGGGCGAAAGTGCCGTCTTGGTATACCACGGGCGTGCCCGGGGCATAACGCTGGCGCAGGCCGGTTTTGCCTTGTTGGTCTTGGTAGGTTTCCCAGGTGCAGGCGGAAAGGGCGATGAGGGCGAGTAGTAGAACGGCGGGGCGCATGACTTTATCCTTTTTCTAGTTGTGAGACAGGTGTTGCTTTTGCTGCCAATTATAACGCGAACGGCCGGGGCTGGCTGTTGGTTTTTAGGCCGACGGCACGCCGGGCGATGCCGACACGCTGTTCTCAGCTAGCTTGTGGTCGGATTTAAGGCTACCTGAAAATTGCCGACTAATCTTTTTCAGCATCAAACCGCCCCTCCCAGGCCGCCCCTGCCCTCTTCCCGCCCAAGCAAACCCGGCTGCCGGATATTTTTTCCCGCCCTGCCCTTGAATTCGCCGACGCCAGCCTTATTTTCAAGCCCGCACAAGTGGTGTGCCGCGCTTGGTGCGGCGCATTTCTGTTTACCCTTAATCGGGTAGGAACATTTTGATTTGGAGATTCGATTTATGAAAATTCGTCCGTTACACGACCGTGTGGTTATCAAACGCCTGGAAGCCGAAGAAAAAACTGCTTCCGGCATTGTTTTGCCCGGCTCTGCCGCTGAGAAGCCCGATATGGGCGAAGTGGTGGCCGTGGGTGCCGGTAAGCTCACCAAAGGCGGCGAGCGCCGTAAGCTGGATGTGAAAGTGGGCGACCGCGTGATTTTCGGCAAATACAGCGGCCAAACCGTAAAAGCCGACGGCGAAGAGCTGCTGGTGATGCGCGAAGAAGATATCTTCGGCATTGTGGAATAAGTTTCAGGTAGCCCGCACGCCTGTTTCGCAATTCAATCAGGAAATCCGACATGGAAAAAATCACGCTTTATACCAATCCCAATTCGCGCGGCCGGGTTATCCGCTGGCTGCTGGAAGAA
Organism: Eikenella corrodens; assembly: GCF_003990355.1. Taxonomy (NCBI): domain Bacteria; kingdom Pseudomonadati; phylum Pseudomonadota; class Betaproteobacteria; order Neisseriales; family Neisseriaceae; genus Eikenella; species Eikenella sp. KCOM 3110. Next base: position 2,151,889 of record NZ_CP034670.1, read on the forward strand.
TGCGGCGCGGATTATGAAGTTATCCCCGTGTCTTACGGCGAAAACGGCACCAAATCCGCTGGTTTTCTCGCCGTCAACCCCATGGGCAAACTGCCTGCGGTGAAATATGGCGATACGGTGATCACCGAAACCGCCGCGCTGGTGGTTTTTCTGGCGGAACTCTTCCCGGAGAAAAACCTGATTCCCGCCGTCGGCACCGCAGAACGCGGCGAGTTTTACCGCTGGCTGATGTTCGCCATGCACGCCGAATACGCCTTCATGGACAAATGGCACGGCATTCCCGAAACACCGGAACGCAAGCGCAGCATCGGCTACGGCAGCTTTGACGAAGTCGTCGCCACGCTGACTAAGTTTCTGCGCGGCAAAGAATACGCGCTGGGTAACCATTTCACCACTCTCGACCTGTATTTGAGCGGTCTGATTGCGTGGGGCATTATGCGGGCGCAAGTGCTGGATATGGATAGCGAATTGGGCGCGTTTATGAAGCGCCACGCGGCACGTCCCGCCTTTGTCAAAGCGCAGACGCTGGATGCGGAACTTGCGAAACAGATGGGCTTGGAATAAAGGCGGCCTGTATTTTTCAGGTAGCCTGCAAACACTGTTTTTGATTTTTAACACTTATTTTTAAAAGGAAACCGATTATGGCAGCAAAAGATGTACAGTTTGGCAATGAAGTCCGCCAGAAGATGGTAAACGGCGTAAACGTTTTGTCTAACGCCGTGAAAGTAACCCTCGGCCCGAAAGGCCGCAATGTGGTAATCGACCGCGCTTTCGGCGGCCCGCACATCACCAAAGACGGTGTGACCGTGGCTAAGGAAATCGAACTGAAAGACAAGTTTGAAAACATGGGCGCGCAGATGGTGAAAGAAGTTGCCTCTAAAACCAACGACGTGGCAGGCGACGGTACCACCACCGCCACCGTGTTGGCACAAGCCATCGTGGCCGAAGGCATGAAATACGTTACCGCCGGCATGAACCCGACCGACCTGAAACGCGGTATCGACAAAGCCGTTTCCGCTTTGGTAAAAGAGTTGCAGAATATTGCCAAACCCGTGCCGGAGAAATCCAAGGAAATCGCCCAAGTGGCTTCTATTTCCGCCAACTCCGACGAATCCATCGGCAACATCATTGCCCAAGCCATGAACGAAGTGGGCAAAGAAGGCGTAATCACCGTGGAAGACGGCAAATCGCTGGAAAACGAAGTGGAAGTGGTAAAAGGTATGCAGTTCGACCGCGGCTACCTCTCCCCCTATTTCGTCAACAACCCGGAAAAACAACTGGCCGAACTGGACAGCCCGTTTGTATTGCTGTTTGACAAGAAAATCAGCAATATCCGCGACCTGCTGCCCGTGTTGGAGCAAGTAGCCAAAACCAGCCGCCCGCTGTTGATTATCGCTGAAGACGTGGAAGGCGAAGCCTTGGCCACTCTGGTGGTGAACAACATTCGCGGCATCCTGAAAACCGTGGCCGTGAAAGCCCCCGGCTTCGGCGACCGCCGCAAAGCCATGCTGCAAGACATCGCCATCCTCACCGGCGGCACCGTGATCGCCGAAGAAGTGGGCTTGTCTTTGGAAAAAGCCACGCTGGAAGATTTGGGTCAGGCCAAACGCATTGAAGTGGGCAAAGAAAACACCACCATCATCGATGGTTTGGGCGACAAATCCGCTGTAGAAGCCCGCGTGGCCGAAATCCGTACCCAGATTGAAACTGCCACCAGCGAGTACGACAAGGAAAAACTGCAAGAGCGTGTGGCCAAACTGGCCGGCGGCGTGGCCGTAATCAAAGTGGGCGCAGCCACCGAAGTGGAAATGAAAGAGAAAAAAGACCGCGTGGACGACGCGCTGCATGCCACCCGTGCCGCCGTGGAAGAAGGCGTGGTGGCCGGCGGCGGCGTGGCTCTGCTGCGTGCCCGTGCGGCGTTGAAATCGGTGGAAACCGCCAATGCCGACCAAGAAGCCGGCGTAAAAATCGTATTGCGTGCGGTTGAGTCTCCGCTGCGCCAGATCGTGGCCAACGCCGGCGGCGAGCCGAGCGTGGTGGTGAACAAAGTGCTGGAAGGTAACGGCAACTTCGGCTACAACGCCGGCAACGACAGCTACGGCGATATGCTGGAAATGGGTGTAATCGATCCGGCCAAAGTTACCCGCTTCGCATTGCAAAATGCTGCCTCTATCGCCGGCCTGATGCTGACCACCGAATGCATGGTAGCCGACATTCCGGAAGACAACCCTGCCGCTCCCGATATGGGCGGAATGGGAGGCATGGGCGGAATGGGCATGATGTAATCATCCCAACGCCATGCAAAAGCACCCTCGAGCGAGGGTGCTTTTTCTTGCCTGCCGTTTGTCGTTTAAAGGCTACCTGAAATTTTAGCTTCGCAGAAACTTTACAGCGTTTTCAGGTAGCCTCGTCTCATCACCAATCGCCACATCTCCATAAATAAATATTCATATATAACAATAAATAACAATCAAAATAGAAATTTATCATGCCAAATCTAATCCAATATCAAACTTTGGCACGCTTTATGCTTATCTACTATCGAAATTTCTTTTTCTAACTATCCAACATCCCAACAATTATTAGGAAACCCAATACAATGACTACAGCAGTGAGAAAATTATCCCGTAACAACAAATCCCGCAGCAAACGCAGCGGCAATAGTAGCGGCGGCGCATTGCGCGCAATCGGCCTGTTGCTGGTTCTGATTCTGGTGGGCGGTGGTGTTTATGCCTATATGAACCCGGAAATCATCGAGCAGGCAAAAGCCATGGTCGGCTTGGCTGAACCGGCTGATGAAGGCAACATGGGCAGTGGTGCGGCCGCCCAACAGGCTCCCGCCGCCCCCACCATCACCGATCCTAAAGCCGTTGAAGCGCTGAATATGGCGAAGGTATGGGTGGAAACCCGCTTGGCCAAAGGCACCCGCTTGAATGAAATCAACGAAGCAATCGACGTGCCCGCCAGCCAGAAGGAATTCTGGCAGAGCATTACCCTCAGCCAAGGCGCGATTACCGCTATTCCGGCCGGCAGCACTGCCGAGCGTGCAGTTCTGCTGCTGCCGATGCAATCGCAAGGCCAGCTGATTTGGGCTTGTGCCGGCGACATCCCGCAGGCTATCGAAAGCATCTGCGCCCAGTAAAAGTTACTCTCTAGCTGTTCTTTTAGGCTGCTTGATTTTTCAGGTAGCCTGCTTTTTTCCTGTGGCTAAAAGGCTTAGTGGATTCCACTTCAATCAGCACTAGGTGACGAGCCGCAAAGAGTATGCTGCGGCATGTGACAAACACCATACTGGTTTAAATCGAATCCACTACCCTTTCCATACCAAGCAAAAGGCTACCTGAAATATTTTTCAGGTAGCCTTTTTTGCATATCAGTTGCTTCAAATCTGCCCCTGCTCATCCACGCAGCTCTTTGGGCAGCACAAACACAATGCTCTCTTCTTCCCCTTCGCCTTCCCGCACCGTCTCAAAGCCCCAGCCGTGCACAGTGTCCACCACCTCTTGTACCAGTACTTCCGGCGCGGAGGCTCCGGCCGTAATCCCCACCCGCTCTTTGCCGGCAAACCATTCTTTTTTCAGGTAGCCTGCATTGTCCACCATATAAGCATCCACGCCATGTTGTGCGGCCACTTCGCGCAAACGGTTGCTATTAGAAGAATTGGGCGAGCCCACCACCACCACTACATCACTGGCCGCCGCCAGCTGCTTCACTGCTTCTTGGCGGTTGGTGGTGGCATAGCAGATGTCTTCCTTGTGCGGGCTGCGGATATTGGGGAAACGCGCCCGCAGCGCATCGATGATTTCCTTAGTTTCGTCAATCGACAACGTGGTTTGGCTCACGTGCGCGAGTTTATCGGGATTGCGCACTTCCAAATCGGCCACATCCGCCGCCGTTTCCACCAAAAGCATACTGCCCGGCGGCAGCTGCCCCATAGTGCCTTCCACTTCCGGATGGCCGGCATGACCAATCATGATGATTTGGTAGCCATGCTCATCCAAACGCGCCACTTCGCGGTGCACCTTGGTAACCAGTGGGCAAGTAGCATCAAACACGCGGAAACCGCGCTCCGCCGCTTCCTCCTGCACCGCCTTGGATACGCCGTGCGCCGAGTAAATCAGCGTAGCGCCAGGCGGCACATCTGCCAATTCTTCGATAAAAACCGCTCCTTTGGCGCGCAAATTGTCCACCACGAATTTATTGTGCACCACTTCGTGCCGCACATAAATCGGCGCGCCAAACAGCTCCAATGCCCGTTCCACAATATTGATGGCGCGGTCCACCCCCGCGCAAAAGCCGCGCGGATTGGCCAGCATAATGGTTTTCGCCATATTTTTTCCTCTGAGTGTGGTTGGTTTGGCTATCACTGAAGCTGACACTTTCAGGTAGCCTGATTACGCTTGCCCTGACGGAAACCGTCAATTACGAACAATGCTGCGCCAATGCAGATAAAACTGTCGGCCACATTAAATGCCGGATAGTAGTGATTATTCCAATAAAACAACAAGAAATCAATGACATGGCCGTAGTTGATACGGTCGATAACATTGCCGATGGCGCCGCCGATAATCATCGCCGCCGCCACATCGCCCAACCGGCCGAATTTCCCCGAACGGATACCCGATGCCAAATACAGCGTCACCACCGCCGCCAAACCGGCAAACAGGTATTTCTGCCAGCCAGAAGCACCGGCCAAGAAACTAAACGCCGCACCGGGGTTGTACACATGAGTCAAATCGAAAAAACCCTCGATCACCGGCTCGCGCCAGTTGTACATAATATGATCCACCACCCACAGCTTGCTCCACTGATCCAACACCACCACCAAAGCCGCCAACAAAGCATACGGCCACAACCGGAACCACGAAACTTCCTTCATATTCATCATTACCCAACAGATAAAAAAGTGGCCGCATTTTACTATAAAGCGCCAGCAGACAGCCAAACTTATGGCATAAGCCCTACCATGCAAACCAAATTAGCTTTTAATACAAGGTAGCGAGCCGCAGACAATACGGCGGTACGGCAAGTCAAAGTAACGCTGTAGCGAAAATGAATTGGGGTTGCAATGCACCACTATCAGGCTACCTGAAACCACAATTGCAACATCGCTCCCCGCCCTGCCCTATTTACATAAAAACCTATTGCCATCCCAACTGGTTTCCATTACCATATATCAATAATACTGATTATCAATAGAACCACTATTTTCAAGGGGCACACCCATGTTCGTCTGCGTTTGCAATGCCATTTCCGACCGTCAAATCAAAGAAACCGTTGCCGCCGGAGCCACCAGCCTTACCGATCTGCAAAACGCCTTGGGCGTGGCCACCTGCTGCGGCTGCTGCGCCGATTTGGCCGTTTCCTACCTAGGCGACCACAGCGACAACCATCAGGCTGCCGCCGGCAAAAACAGCCTGCAATAGCCGCGTTGCCGTCGCCACCCACCTAACCCTGCCCACACATTGACACTGCTGCCGTATTACGGCAGCATTTTGCTTTTCAGGTAGCCTCAACAATACACATCATGGACTTATTCAACACCCGCTCCGTTACCTTCGAGCAACCCACCGCCATGCTGCGCGCCTGCCATGGCAAAGTAAAACGCTTCTGCAGCCAGCTGCACGCCCTGCCCGACTATCTGCAACAGCACGGCTACAACACCATAGCTGAGCAAGCCGTTACCCAAATCCGTCACTATTTCAACGTAGCCGCCCCGCTGCACCACCAAGACGAAGAAGAAGATTTCTTTCCCCTGCTGCTGCAATACGCCCCCGAAGCCAAAGCGCTGATCCAAGAGTTGGAAAGCGAACACCAATCCCTGCACAGCAACTGGGATTTGCTCAACCGACACCTGGCATCCCTCGCCGACGGCACGCCGCTCAACTCCGAGCTCATCACCCGCTTCACTGCCGGCTACGACTTCCACATTCCGCGCGAAGAGCAGCTGTTCAACCTAGGCGACCAAAAAATTCCCGAGGCCGAACTGCACATCATCGGCAAACGCATGGCCGCCAGGCGGCAAGGGTAAAGGCTGAGTACTGTTCCGCAATATAGTGGATTAACAAAAATCAGGGCAAGGCGGCGAGCCGCAGACAGTACACACGTTACGGCAAGGCGAGCCAACGCCGTACCGGTTTTTGTTAATTCACTATAAAAAAGCTACCTGAAAATCGGCTTCGCAGACATGTGCAAAGCCTACTTTCAGGTAGCCTTTCTGGTATTCAAAGCGGCTTCTGCATACCTCGTTGGTTTGCATCACCCACACTTTACCGAAAGCTTTATCTCTATACTTTAATAGCACAACCAAAAGGCTACCTGAAAGTTTAGCGTTGCAGCTCACGCTTTCAGGTAGCCTTTATTGAAAGAACCAACCGAATTTAGCCGCCGCAAACGCCGCAGCAGCCGCTTTCGGTGGTTTCGCCGTTGTTGCTATCGGCATTGTTGAGCACCTTCAGCTCGATATCTTCCTGTACTTGCGGTGCATTGTTATCGGCAGCTTCCGGCTGGAGGTTTTCATTTTGGCTCATCGTTTTTCCTTTCATCGGATATGTGGGTGGGGAAATATATACCGTGATTTCAAGGCTGTTTGTCGGCAGCAGCCTCTTGCTGCTCCGTATCCTCTGCAGCCTGCGTGCTCAATGGGGCAACAACTTGGTCTTGCCCGGCGGCTTCATCTGCCAGAGCCGGAGCGGGGTCGGCAATTGGCCGGTCGGTTTCGTCCGCATCCGTTGCCTCATTATTGCCCGCATCAGCGTCGTTGTCGCCACGAACATTGTGGCTGTAGTCTTTCGGTGGGCTGGGCTGTTTGCCTGCCATAATCTCCAGCACTTGATCGCGATCGATGGTTTCCCATTCCATCAAAGCCTTGCACATGGTTTCCATCTTATCGCGGTTTTCATCCAAGATTTTGTAGGCCACCGCATATTGTTCGTCCAGAATGCGGCGGATTTCGGCATCTACTTCCTGCTGGGTTTTTTCGGAAATATGCTGCGAACGGGTAACGCTGCGGCCGAGGAACACTTCGCCTTCGTTTTCGGCATACACCATGACGCCCATTTTCTCGCTCATGCCATAACGCGTTACCATCTCCCGCGCCATCTGCGTGGCGCGTTCGAAATCGTTAGACGCGCCGGTGGAAATGCGGCCGATAAAAATATCTTCGGCAATGCGCCCGCCAAACAGGATGGCCAGCTGGCTGAGCATTTGGTCTTTATACATCGAAATGCGGTCGCGCTCCGGCAGCTGCCAGGTCAGACCCAGCGCACGGCCGCGCGGCATGATGGTTACTTTGTGCACCGGATCGGTAAACGGCAGGCTCTCCGCCACGATGGCATGGCCGGCTTCGTGATAAGCGGTGGCGCGTTTTTCGTCTTCATGCATCACCATGCTGCGCCGCTCGGGGCCCATATAGATTTTGTCTTTGGCATCTTCAAAGTCGCTCTGATCGACTTTGATTTTATTGCGACGGCCGGCAAACAGAGCAGCCTCGTTCACCAAGTTGGCCAAATCCGCGCCGGAAAAACCGGGCGTGCCGCGCGCCAGCGATACCAAATCCACCGAAGCATCCAGCGGCACTCGCTTGGCGTGCACTTTCAAAATCTGCTCGCGGCCGCGGATATCGGGCAGCGGCACCACCACTTGGCGGTCGAAACGGCCGGGGCGCTGCAAAGCCGGATCGAGCACGTCTGGGCGGTTGGTAGCGGCAATCACGATCACTGTTTGATTGCTTTCAAAACCATCCATCTCCACCAGGAGCTGGTTCAAGGTTTGTTCGCGTTCATCGTTGCCGCCGCCCAAACCGGCACCACGCTGGCGGCCCACGGCGTCGATTTCGTCGATAAAAATGATGCAGGGCGCATTTTTCTTGGCCTGCTCAAACATATCGCGCACGCGGGAAGCACCCACGCCCACGAACATTTCCACAAAGTCCGAGCCGGAAATGCTGAAAAACGGCACGCCTGCTTCGCCGGCAATCGCCTTGGCCAGCAAGGTTTTACCCGTACCCGGGCTGCCGGCCAGCAAAATTCCGCGCGGCACGCGGCCGCCCAAGCTCTGGTAACGGTTCGGCGCTTGGAGGTAATCCACGATTTCCTGCACTTCTTCTTTCGCCTCGTCGCAACCGGCCACATCGGCGAAGGTTACGCGGTTGGCATCTTTATCCAGCAGCCGGGCACGGCTTTTACCGAAGGAAAACGCCCCGCCTTTGCCCCCGCCGCCGTTTTGCATACGCAAAAAGTAGAACCAAGCGCCAATCAGCAACAATACCGGCAACAGGCTGGTGAAGAAAATATTGCTCCACAGACCGGGCTTTTCTTCGGGGATATAGCGGAAATCAACGTTTTTATCCTGCAGCATCGTCAGGAGTTTGTCGTCCATCGGCGCATTGGTGTAGAACTTGGATTTGTCGGTGCGCTCGCCTTTGATCACATAACCGCTCAGCAGCGTGCCTTCAATATCCACCTTGGCCACTTCGCCTTTGTTTACCTGCTGGATAAACTGCGAATAGTTGATCAGCTGTTTGTCTTCCCTCTTGCCTAGCAACGTTTGGGCCGAGGCAAGCAGCACCCCGGCCAGAAACAGCCAAACCAAAATCGTCCTCATGGTGTTACGCACGGTAACAAGCTCCTAACTAATTAAAATGCCACAAATAAAAAAACAGATGATAACCAGCACCTTGCTGATTACCGCTTATTCCTGCCCAGCAGATATACCTCGCTGGAACGGCTGCGCGAGGCCTTGGGCTTGCGCACCTGCACTTGGGAAAACACCCCGCGCATGGCCTGCATATATTCCTGAAAACCCGCGCCTTGGAACACCTTCACCAACATATTGCCGCCGGTTTTCAGATGCTCGGCGGCAAAATCCAGCGCCAGCTCGCACAAAACATAGCTGCGCGCCTGATCGGTTACCGCATTGCCCGACATATTGGGTGCCATATCGCAAATTACAAGGTCTAGCGCGCGGCCTTCGAGCAGGTTTTCCAACTCTTCCAGCACCTCGTTTTCGCGGAAATCTCCTTGGATAAACGATACCCCGGCAATCGGCTCCATCGGCAAAATATCCAATGCAAACACCCTGCCCTGCGCCCCCGCCAGCTTAACCGCCACCTGCGACCAGCTGCCCGGTGCGCTGCCCAAATCGGCCAGCACCGTGCCGTTTTTAATCAACTTGTCTTTTTCGTTGATCTCCAGCAATTTGTATGCCGCCCGGGCACGGTAGCCGTCTTTCTGCGCCTGATGCACATAGGGGTCGTTCACGTGCTCGTTCAGCCAACTTTTGGAGGATTTGGAACGGGTTGCCATCATCAATCCAATCAAAGAAACGGCCGCATTGTAGCCGATAAGGCTACCTGAAAACCACAATCGCGGTTTCAGGTAGCCTTCTGATGCACTAATCCAAGGGCTCAAACATTAAAGCTTTCGCCGCAACCGCATTCGTTTTTCACGTTCGGGTTGGCGAACTTAAAGCCTTCCTGCAAGCCTTCTTTGGTAAAGTCCAGTTCGGTGCCGTCGAGATACACATGACTTTTCGGATCAACAAACACTTTCACGCCATGCCCTTCAAATACCAAATCATCAGGCAGGATTTCGTCGGCAAATTCCAGCGTATAGGCCATGCCGGAGCAGCCGCTGGTTTTCACGCCGATGCGGATGCCTTCGCCTTTGCCGCGCTTGGTGAGGAAGCTGCGGATATGGTCGGCAGCGTTGGGGGTGAGTGTAATCATGGGGTTTCCTTTGTTTTCGATTTTTGATAGAGGCTACCTGAAAAGCAGTATCAGGTTTCAGGCAGCCTTTCGGTTAAGGTTTGGCATTATCCGGCCGTACTGCCACTGGCGTTCTCGTGCGGGCGGCGCAGTCGATGATTTCGTCTTTTTCCAAACGGCCCGCCCGATTGTATGCCTGCAGGCGGGTAACAGTGCCGTTCCGGTAGAGCAGGCGCAGGCGCAATGTGCCGTCCGACAGGTAGCCGGGTGACCAACCTTCAATCTTGCCCTGTGCGTTATAGCTGTGCCGGGTGCGGACTCTGCCGTTTGGATGGAATATTTCCAACTGCGAGAGCCGGCCGTTTTTGATCACGACCTGCCTATCTCCCCCGGGCGGCCAACGGTATTTGCCGTCGGGCAGGCCTTCCGGCAGCGGCGGGAGGATGCGGGCATGCTGTTTTTCGCACATCCGCAGGCTCTCTTCATTTTCCGCCGTGAGCGCGGGCAGATTGCCGATGGAGACGGCACAACCAACCAGCAGCAATACGGTAGGGATTGGAAGAAGCAATTTGGTTTGCATAAGGCCTCGTTGTTCGAGCGGCGGATATAGCGGATTAAAATCGCCATGCAAGGGCGTTGACCTGCATTGATATATTGCCTGCACGCCCTGAGGCTAGCCGCTTTTAATCCACTTATTTTCAGGTAGCCTTACTTTGCCGCCTTCTGCCGCTTTGCCCAGCTCACGGCAGCCTGCATGGCGGCGCGTGCCTGCGGGCTGTTTTTCCAGCAGGTGCTGCCGGTGAGCGCCGCGCCCTGTTGCAGCATGTCGTCCACATCGGCGGCGGCCAGTTTGGCCACGTTGTCCAAGCCCATTTGCTGCAAGCGTTGCAGCACGGTTTTGCCGATGCCTTTTTCAGCGAGCAGAGATTGGGTTTCTTCTTGGCTGAACATAGGCTTGCTCCTCATTCGTATTTCGCAGGGCTTAGGGTGCAGGCTGCCTGAAAACCGTTAGGCGGCGAAGCGGTCATACACGGCATCGATGTCGGCGCAGGCACGTTGAACCGCTACTTCCCGATTATCACCCGATGTGCCTTCGGCGCGGACGGTGTCCACCGAAGCGAAGCCCAAGAAACCGCCGAGCAGGGTTTTCAGGTAGCTTGAAGCGAAATCCATTTGCGCCATCGGGCCTGCGGAATAAACGCTGCCGCTGGCTTGTAACAGCAGCACTTTGTGCGCGCCCATCAGGCCTTGCGGTGCGCCGTCTTCGCCGAAGCGGAAGGTTTCGTCGGGCACAACCAGATTGTCCAGCCAGTCTTTCAGGCGGGCGGGGATGCCGAAGTTATACATCGGATAGGCGATAACGAGGCGGCGGGCGGATTTTACTTGCTCCACCACAGACATCATCCGAGCAAATAACGCCGCCTGTTCCGCGTTCGGCTGCTGCCTTTGGAACACGGTGGCGATAAACATTTCCACCGCGGCCTTGTCCAACGTCTGGATGTCGGTTTCCGCCAGATTAACGGTTTGCACGCTGCCTGCGGGAAGCTTGGCCAGCAGGTGGGCAACCATGCGGTTGGTGGCGGACATGGATGAATGCGGATTGGGATGGGCGTTGATAATCAGGGTATCGGCCATTTTGAAGGCTTTTCTGTAAATTGAAAAACTGGGTTACTATGGATTTATCGGTTTCAGGCTGCCTATTTCAGCTGGCTGTCCTTACTGCCGCGCCGGTTGTAGGCAGCCTGAAAACGCTGTTGCTTGTCCGCCTCTTCTTGGCAGGCAATGCACAACTGCACGCCGGGCAGGGCGCGGCGGCGGGCTTCGGGAATCGGCTCGCCGCATTCGGCGCATTCGCGGGCGCTTTCGCCGGAGGGCAGGTTTTGCCGGGCGGCCGCCAACGCGTCGTCTAAATTGGCGTCAATTTGCGCCTGTTCCGCGCCGTCGGGCGCCCAGCCGCCGGCCATGTTACGCGCCTTTTTTCTTTTTATAGTCCGCCACGGCGGCTTTCACCGCGTCTTCCGCCAAAATTGAGCAGTGGATTTTTACAGGCGGCAATTCCAATTCTTCGGCGATTTCACTGTTTTTAATCACCAGCGCGTCGTCCAGGCTTTTGCCTTTCACCCATTCGGTAATCAGGCTGGATGAGGCGATGGCGGAGCCGCAGCCGTAGGTTTTGAATTTGGCGTCTTCGATGATGCCTTGGTCGTTCACTTTGATTTGCAGGCGCATCACGTCGCCGCAGGCGGGCGCGCCCACCATGCCGGTGCCGACGTCGCTGTCGTCTTTGTCGAACGTGCCGACGTTGCGTGGGTTTTCGTAATGGTCGATAACTTTGTCGCTGTATGCCATGATATGTTTCCTTGTGTTTTTAGCAGGTTAGTAAAATTTTTGGAGTGCAGGCTGCTTTTGGGCTGCCTGAAATCAAATCTTGCACGCGCCGCCTTCGCAGCCGTCGTCTTGGTTGTCGGCATCTACGCCGCCTTCCACGGTAACGCCGTCAAAGCTGTCGAGGAGCGCGTCCAAGTTGTCGAAATCGTCTGTGGTTTGGTCGTTCATGTTGTCTTCCTTGTGTGTGCAGGCTGCTTTTGAACGGGGCAGCCTTGCCCGTGTTGTATTTCGGATTAGCTTTTGCGTTTTCAGGCTGCCTGAAAACGGATGCTTCAGCTCAAATCAAATACCCGTATCGTTAAAACCGCTTCGGGCGGCAGGTCGCGCAGCAATTCGGGGCGGCGCAGTTCCAAAGGGCGGTAGCCGTATAATTCCATCGGCACAGTTTCACCGTCGTCTGTTTCCATAAAAACGGATAGCTCTGCGGGGGCAGGCAGGCGGCCATCCGGCGAGATTTTGCCCTCCAGCAGCCACGGGGCGACGTATTGCGCCTGCGTTTGGTACACATTGGGATAGCCGCCGTTGTTTTCGGTCTGCACGGCGTGCCCTGCTTGACAAAGTTCATCCAACCAGTTTGCACTGAAAATGCCGCATTCCCATGAGGCGATGAGGTGCGGCTCCTGCCTGTCCGCATCGCTGAAAACGGTTATCCACCAACCCAGCATAGTTTGCTCCTTGTGTTATGGTTTGTCGGGTGCAGACTGCTCTTAATGCGCCGCCCACTCAATCGAGTTCAAATCAATCCCGTCTTTGAACATTTCCCACAGCGGCGACAGTTCGCGCAGTTTGCCGATTTTGGATTTAATCAGTTCGGCGGCGAACTGCACTTCTTCTTCGGTGGTCATGCGGCCGAAGGTGATGCGCAGGGATGAGTGCGCCAGTTCGTCGTTGCGGCCGAGCGCGCGCAGTACGTAGCTTGGCTCGAGGCTGGCAGAAGTACAGGCGGAGCCGCTGGATACGGCGAGTTCTTTGACCGCCATAATCAGGCTTTCGCCTTCGACGAAGTTGAAGCTGACGTTCAGGTTGTTCGGGGCGCGGTGTTCGAGGTCGCCGTTGATATAGACTTCTTCGATGCCTTCGATGCCTTTGAGGAAGATGTCCCGCAGTTTGCGGTAGTGCGCCATGTCTTGCTCGAGTTCTTCTTTGGCGATGCGGAAGGCTTCGCCCATGCCGACGATTTGGTGGGTCGGCAGGGTGCCGCTGCGGAAGCCGCGTTCGTGGCCGCCGCCGTGCATTTGGGCTTCGAGGCGGACGCGGGGTTTGCGGCGGACGTACAGCGCGCCGATGCCTTTGGGGCCGTACACTTTGTGGCCGGACATGGACAGCAGGTCGATTTTGGCGGCTTCAACGTCAACAGGCACTTTGCCGCAGGCTTGGGCGGCATCGACGTGGAAGATGATTTTGCGTTCGCGACAGATTTCGCCGATAGCGGGAATGTCTTGCACCACGCCGATTTCGTTGTTCACCCACATTACGGAAATCAGGATGGTGTCGTCGCGGATGGCGGCTTTGAGTTCTTCCAAATCAATCAAACCGTTTTCCTTCACGCCGAGGTAGGTTACTTCAAAGCCTTGGCGTTCGAGTTCGCGCATGGTGTCGAGCACGGCTTTGTGTTCGGTTTTGACGGTGATGAGGTGTTTGCCTTTGGTTTTGTAGAAGTTTGCCGCGCCTTTGATGGCGAGGTTGTCGGACTCGGTCGCGCCGCTGGTGAAGACGATTTCTTTGGCATCGGCGTTAATCAGGGCGGCGATGTCGGCACGGGCTTTTTCAACGGCTTCTTCCGCCGTCCAGCCGAATGCGTGACTGCTGGATGCGGGGTTGCCGAAGGTTTCGGTCAGATAGGGAATCATTTTTTCAGCCACGCGTTGGTCAACGGGAGTGGTGGCGGCGTAGTCGAGGTAGATGGGGGTTTTGATGGTCATGATGTTCTCTTTTAGGTGTGGTTGTGTAATTCATTCATAGTTGGAGCACATTCCCAGAGCGGCAAACCGGCGCCGCAGAGAAGTGCTTTAGCTATAGCGGATATGGGTAAGGCTGATGGCGGCCTCATGATGGCGGTGGCCAGCCCTTTTATCCAGCACGTCTTGCAGAGAGACACTGTTCAGGTAGCCTTGGATGGTTTGATTGAGGCTTTCCCACAAATCGTGCGTGAGGCAGGGCGCGCCTTTGTGGCAGTTGGTTTGGCCGCCGCAGCGGGTGGCATCCAGCTTGTCTTCGGCGGCGTGGATGATTTCGGCAATGTTGATGCTGCCGGGCTGTCGGCTGAGCAGATAGCCGCCGCCGGGCCCGCGCACGCTTTCTACCAGCCCGGCACGGCGCAGTTTGCCGAAAAGCTGTTCGAGGTAGGATAAGGAAATATTCTGCCGGCCGCTGATAGCATTGAGGCTGACGGGGTTTTCGCGCCCGTACAGCGCCAAGTCCAGCATGGCGGTTACGGCGAAACGGCCTTTGGTGGTTAATCGCATAGGCTATGGTCTTGTTGCATCAAGGGGATGCGGATTTTCCAATACCCAAGTGATTTAGTCAAGTATAGATACTGCCCGGCATGAAAGCAGGCTACCTGAAAACGATGTTTCGGCGTAGCCGAAGCAGAGTTTCTGCGAAGCTAAACCTGGCTCCGGCTTTTTCAGGTAGCCTTCACATCCGACACAGGGCTTATTGTGCTTTCGCCTGCCAAGTGTCGCGCAAACCCACCGTTTTGTTAAACACGGGCTTGCCCTTCACATGGTCTTTGCGGTCGGTCACGAAATAGCCCAGCCGTTCAAACTGCCAGCGGCTCTCCGCAGGCAAATCGTTGGCGGCGGCTTCAACGTAGGCGGTGATTTCTCTAGCTGATTCGGGGTTGAGGAAATCGGTGAACGGCAGGTATGCGCCGTCTTCACCGCGCACGGCATCAGGGCGGGGTTCGGTGAACAGGCGGTCGTACAGGCGCACGGTGGCGGGAACGGCATGCGCTACGGCAAAATCGCCATTTTGTCGGACGCCGATGTGGACGGCTCACACATCCAAGTGCTGCTGCTCACCCTGTTTTACCGCCACTTTCCCGCGCTGATCCGCCACGGCCATATCTACGTTGCCCAACCGCCGCTGTTCCGCGTGGATGTCAATGCCCAGGGCAAAAGCCGCCCCGCGCGCAAATTCTACGCGCTCGACCAAGGCGAACTCGAAGGCATTTTGGAGCGGCTCGCCGCCGAAAAAGTCAAAGAATCCGCCTATTCCATCAGCTGCTTCAAAGGCCTGGGCGAAATGAACCCCGACCAGCTCAAAGACACCACCATGAACCCCGACACCCGCCGCCTGCTGCGCGTGGGCATTCCCGAGCACGATAGTGAAACCACGCTCGCCGCCTTCACCCGCCTGATGGGCAAAGGCGAAGCCGCCGCCCGCCGTAGCTGGATGGAAGCCGAAGGTGACCGGGTGGAAGCGGATATTTAGGTTTTCAGGCAGCCTGAAACCGTTTTGGCGCGTAAAGGCAGCCTGAAAACCTTTCAGGCTGCCTTTACGTCCGTCTGAAAACGGATTTACGGCACGATGTTTACTTTCACGTTACCCATATTGCGGGGGTCGATAAAGACCTCGTCTTGGCTCGAGCACACCTCAAAGCTGGTTCCAAAGGAACCGAGGGGTTCCTCGTCTTCAATCCTGCCGTCTACGAACCGGTAGATTTTGGTCTGCCAGCCGGCATAGCCGCCGAAGGTGTTTTTGGCGTTCACTTCTGCGCACACTACGTAATATTCGTTGGTTTTCAACTCTCTGGGTGTTTTTGGCGGATATGTATTTGCCAGAGGATTGTATATTTGGAACACTTTGTGCGGCGTGCCGATGCGGATTTTCGCGCTGTCGGGGTCGAGCAGGGTGTCGTTGAGGTATTGGCGGATTTGCCGTTGGTAGTTTCTGGGGTAGCTGCCGTAGTTTGCGCTGCGCACGGTTTTCATGCTGACTTGCGCGGACGGGGGCGTGTAGGCGCAGGCGGCCAGCAGGCAGAGGCTGCCGATCAGGGCGGCGCGGGTGGGAAGTTTGGTTTTCATATTTTCTTTCCTTTTGGTTTTGGGGTGGGACGATGTTTTCGCTTCGCTGTTTTTCAGACTGCCATTTTGGCGAACGGCGAAGGCAGCCTGAAATGCGTTTAAGCTTTGGCCTGCCAAGTATCTTTCAGCGTAACCGTGCGGTTGAACACGGGTTTGCCTTGCGCGTGGTCGCGGCGGTCGGTAACGAAGTAGCCCAGTCGCTCAAACTGCCAGCGGCTTTCACTCGGCAAATCGTTGGCGGAGGCTTCGACGTAGGCGGTGATTTCTTTGACCGATTCGGGGTTGAGGAAATCGGTGAACGGCAGGTATGCGCCGTCTTTGCCGCGCACGGCATCTGGGCGCTCCACGGTAAACAGGCGGTCGTACAGGCGCACAGTGGCGGGTACGGCGTGTTCGGCGGAGAGCCAGTGGATAACGCCTTTCACTTTGCGGCCTTCGGGATTTTTGCCCAAGGTGTCGTAATCCAAGCTGCATTTGAGTTCGACGATGTTGCCGGCGGCGTCTTTCACCACTTCGTCGCACTTCATCACATAGCTGTGGCGCAGGCGCACTTCGCCGCCGGGCGTGAGGCGTTTCCAGCCCTTGGGCGGGTTTTCGCTGAAATCGTCGGCTTCGATGTAGAGCGTGGACGAAATCGGCAGTTCGCGGCTACCCATGTCTTCGCGGTTCGGATGATAGGGTGCAGTGCGGCTTTCGGTCCAGGCCGTCTGAAAATTGGTGAGCGTTACTTTGAGCGGATTCAACACGGCCATCATGCGCGGGGCGGAATTTTCCAACTCTTCGCGAATCGCGCCTTCCAACACGCTCATATCGACGATGTTTTCAGATTTGGAAATACCGGCGCGTTTGGCAAACAGGCGCAGGCCTTCGGGCGTGTAGCCGCGGCGGCGCATGCCGGAAATCGTCGGCATACGCGGATCGTCCCAACCGGCAACGTGGCCGTCTGAAACCAGTTGGTTCAGCTTGCGTTTGGAGGTGATGGAATACAACAATTCCAAACGGGAAAACTCGTATTGGCGCGGGCGGGTGGGGTGCGGCGCGGGGATGTTGTCCAACACCCAGTCGTAGAGCGGGCGGTGGTCTTCAAATTCGAGCGTACATAAGGAGTGCGTGATGCCTTCGATGGCATCGGAAATGCAATGCGTGTAGTCGTACATCGGGTAGATGCACCATTTGTCGCCGGTGTTGTGGTGGTGGGCGCGGCGGATGCGGTAGATGACGGGGTCGCGCATATTGATGTTGCCCGATGCCATGTCGATTTTCAGGCGCAGGGTTTTGCTGCCGTCGGGGAATTCGCCGTTTTTCATGCGTGTGAACAGGTCGAGGTTTTCTTCGACGCTGCGGTCGCGGTAAGGGCTGTTTTTGCCCGCTTCGGTCAGCGTGCCGCGGTATTCGCGCATTTCTTCGGGCGTCAAATCATCGACATAGGCTTTGCCGTCTTTAATCAGGCCGACGGCGTAGTCGAATAGTTGGTCGAAATAATTGGAGGCAAAACGCGGTTCGCCCGCCCATTCAAAGCCCAGCCAGTGCACGTCTTCCTTGATGGAATTGACGTATTCGTCGCTTTCTTTTTCGGGATTGGTGTCGTCAAAACGCAGGTTGCACAGGCCGTCGTAAACATAGGCCAAACCGAAATTCAGGCAGATGGATTTGGCGTGGCCGATGTGCAGATAGCCGTTGGGCTCGGGCGGGAAACGGGTTTGGATGGAGGTGTGTTTGCCACTTTTGAGGTCGTCTTCGATGATGGTGCGGATGAAGTGGTTGTCGGCGAATTGGTCTTTATTAAGCATGGTTTGGGCTACCTGAAAATATAATGATGGTCGGGCGGATTTTACCTGAAAGCGCGGGCGGCTGTCAGATGCGGCGTCGGCTAAAATTTTTCAGGTAGCCTTTGATAACGCAGAGGCTACCTGAAAAACGCGAACCCAAGCTAATCGGCCAGCGAAAAATTCGGATGCGCCAGCAGTTCGGCTTTTTTGGCGGCGAAGCCTGCGGCATCGATGGCGCGGGTGGCGTGCTCGAGCAGGCGCACGCGGAAGCCTTCGGCGAGCGCGTCGACCATGCTGAAATACACGCAGAAATCGGCCGCCAACCCCGCCACGTCAATATCGGTTACGCCGTGGGCGCGTAGGTAGGCGGCAAGCCGGGTGCTGCTACGGCGGCCGTTATCGTAAAACGCGCTGTAGCTGTCGGTGTGCTTGTCCATGCCCTTGCGGAATACGGCGGCGATGTGCGTGGTGTTGAGCTCGGGATGGAACGCTGCGCCGCTGCTGCCGGCAATGCAGTGGTCCGGCCACAGCACTTGCTCCAAACCGTGCAGGTTGATGACGTCGAACGGCTTTTTGCCGGCATGGGCGGAGGCGAAGCTCTCGTGCCCGGCGGGGTGCCAGTCTTGCGAGGCCACCACCAGCGGGTAGCTGCCGATAATCCGGTTTACCGGCTCGATAATGGCATCGCCCTCGGCCACAGGCAGGCTGCCGCTTGGCATGAAGTCGTTTTGGATATCGACCAAAAGAAGGGCTCGCATGGTTTTCTCCTCAGTTAAATAGCTTTCAGATAGCCTGCTTGCCTACAGGCTACCTGAAAATCCGGCAAGCTACACGCCGCGCAGCAATTCGTTCACGCTGGTTTTGGCGCGGGTTTGCGCGTCCACTTTTTTCACGATCACGGCGCAGTAGAGGCTGTGCGAGCCGTCTTTCGCGGGCAGGCTGCCGGACACCACCACCGAACCGGCAGGCACGCGGCCGTAGTGGATTTCGCCGGTTTCGCGGTCGTAGATTTTGGTGGATTGGCCGATATACACGCCCATGGAAATCACGCTACCTTCTTCCACAATCACGCCTTCCACGATTTCGCTACGCGCGCCGATGAAGCAGTTGTCTTCAATGATGGTGGGCGCGGCCTGCAAAGGCTCGAGCACGCCGCCAATGCCCACGCCGCCGCTCAGGTGCACGTTTTTGCCGATTTGCGCGCAAGAGCCCACGGTGGCCCAAGTGTCCACCATCGTGCCTTCGTCCACATAGGCGCCGATATTCACATAAGAGGGCATCAACACCACGTTTTTACCGATAAAGCTGCCGCGGCGCGCCACGGCGCCGGGCACGGCGCGGAAACCGGCTACCTGAAACTGCTGGGGAATCCAATCGGCGAACTTGGTGGGCACTTTGTCGAAATATTTGCTCACGCCGTCGCTGGATACTTCGTTATCGGCAATGCGGAAGGAAAGCAACACGGCCTTTTTCGCCCACTCGTTCACTTTCCACTGCCCCACGCCCTGCCGCTCGGCCACGCGCAGGCTGCCGGAATCGAGCTGATAAATCGTATCGAGCACGGCTTCCTTCACTTCGGCGGAAACGCTGTGCGGGGTAATTTCGGCGCGCTGTTCAAACGCGGTTTCGATGATGCTTTGTAGAGACATGGTTTTTCCTTGCAGGTGATGGGTGATACGGCGGGGTTACTTCACTTTTACTACGGCGTGGCAGCCCGGCACGAAAGCAGGTTTATCCGCCATAGAGTAAGCGGGAGGCTACCTGAAATTTTCAGGTAGCCTGCAATCTAAAACAGCCGATATTGTGCCATGTAACACGCTTCTTGCGAACCGGTTTCGGCAATCATTCCTCCTTGCCGAACCACGCGCCCTGCTGTTGGAGCAGGCGCTGGCCGATGGGCTCGGCAAGTGTTTGTGCGGTCAGGCGGTTTAATTCGGTCTGGAAATCGTCAAAAGCCAGCAGCTCCGAGCCGAAACGCGCCAGATGCGGCGTGTCTTGCTGGCAATCGATCAAGGCGATGCCGCAGCGCTGCAAAAACGGCACGGCGTGGGCAAAGGCGATTTTCGAGGCATCGTTCTGCCAGGCAAACATCGATTCGCCAAAAAACACCCGCCCGATCTGCACGCCGTAAAGCCCGCCGGCCAACAGCAGATGCCCGCCCTCATCGGGATACCAGCATTCGAACGAATGCGCATGGCCGATGCGGTGCAGCTCGTTGTAGGCTACCTGAAACGCCGGTGCAATCCAACTGCCGCCCTGATGCGGCCTGGGCGTGGCGGCGCAGGCGGAAATCACGGCGTGGAAGTTTTGATTGACCGTTACCGCATAATGCCGGTTGCGCATGGTCTTGGCCAGCGAGCGGCCGATGTGCAGCCGCTGGGGCTGCAGCACCGTGCGCGGCGCGGTGGCAAACCAAAAAAACAGGCCATCCTCCTCAAACCACGGGAAGATGCCCTGCTGATAGGCTGCCAAAAGCCGTTGTGCCGTCAAATCCCGGCTCACTGCCACCAGGCCGTCGTGTTCGGCAATGGCCTGATGCGGGTCGGGGAACTGCAAACAGCCTTCCGGCAGCAAAGGAATATTTTGAGCCATAAAGGCCACCTTTCGGAGCCGTGAGGCTACCTGAAAATGCCGCCTGCTTATAAATGGTGTTTCTGCTGACAATCGCCGCACACGCCATACAGATACAGCGCGTGATCCACGATGCGGTAGCCGTTATCTTCGGCAATTTTGCCTTGCAGGCTTTCGATGGTGGGATTGTGAAACTCGGTAACCTTGCCGCATTTCACGCACACGATGTGGTCGTGGTGGTCGCCCTTGTTCAGTTCGTACACCGCCTTACCGCTCTCGAAATGGTGGCGCAATAAAATATCGGCCTGTTCGAACTGGGTTAAAACGCGGTAAATGGTGGCCACGCCGATTTCAACGCCTTCTTCCAGAAGGATGCGGTACACGTCTTCCGCGCTCAGGTGCTCTTCGGCGTGGGTTTCAAACAAATCCAAAATCTTCAGGCGCGGGCCGGTTACTTTCAGGCCGCTGCCTTTGAGTTGTGCAATATTGTTTTCCATGATGTATGATGTTCTGTCGCTCAAATTTGTCAGCAACCGTTATAATACGCATTTTTAAGGCACTTGCCCACCTTTAAATTACTCAGCCGGGGCGGTGCGCGATTTATCTTGAAAGGCATGTTTGTGAATAAATCCGTTTATTTGGCCTTGGCCGCCTGCATCGGCTTGGCCGCGTGCAGCACCGAACGCCTCGCCCGCTTCCCCTCCTACAAGCTCACCATCGTGCAGGGCAACGAGCTCGATTTGCAGGCCGTAGCCTCGCTGCACCAAGGCTTGAGCAAAGAGCAGGTGCAGCACATCCTGGGCACGCCGCTGCTGCGCGACCCGCTGCACGGCAACCGCTGGGACTACGTTTTTGAAGTGAGCCGCGGCGGCAAAGTGCGCGAACGCAAAAACCTCACCCTGTATTTCGATGCGAACGATTCCCTGGTTAAAGCCGAAGGCGACGTATTGGACGAGTTGCGCAAGCAACAACAGCAAGCCGCGCCTGCCGGCCAAGCCGCGCAATAATCCCGCTTGAGGAACATTATGTCTGCCACCATTAGAGTTGCCCTGGCCGGGGTAAACGGCCGCATGGGCAAAGTGCTGGTTGAGGCCGTAGCCGCCAATCCGCACACCGTGCTTACCGGCGCGCTGGAACACGCAGGCTCCGAAGCCTTAGGCTTGGATGCCGGCCATGCTTCCGGCTTGAAAACGGGCGTAGCCGTCAGCAGCGACATCGATGCCGTGCTCGCCAACTGCGACGTGCTCATCGATTTCACCCGCCCCAACGTTTCAGGTAGCCTTTTGCCCCGCTGCGCCGAGCACGGCATCAAAATGGTTATCGGCACCACCGGTTTCGACGAAGCGGGCAAAGCCGCCATCGCCGCCGCCGCAGAACACACCGGCATCGTGTTTGCCGCCAACTTCAGCATCGGCGTAAACCTCACCTTCCACATCCTCGACACCGTAACCCGCGTGCTGAACGAAGGCTACGACATCGAAATCATCGAAGCACACCACCGCCACAAAGTGGACGCCCCCAGCGGCACCGCCCTGCGTATGGGCGAAG
The DNA here is from genome assembly GCF_003990355.1 of Eikenella corrodens. Lineage (NCBI taxonomy): Bacteria > Pseudomonadati > Pseudomonadota > Betaproteobacteria > Neisseriales > Neisseriaceae > Eikenella > Eikenella sp. KCOM 3110. Next base: position 2,173,899 of record NZ_CP034670.1, read on the forward strand.
TGATTGCCCACGCCCTCGGCCGCAACCTGGCCGACTGCGCCGTGTATGGCCGCGAAGGCCACACCGGCGCGCGCAGCCCGCAAACCATCGGTTTTGCCACCGTGCGCGGCGGCGACATCGTGGGCGAACACACCGTCCTGTTTGCCGGCGAAGGCGAGCGCGTGGAAATCACCCACAAAGCCTCCAGCCGCATGACCTTTGCCGCCGGCGCCGTGCGTGCCGCCGTGTGGCTGCAACAGCAACGCACCGGCCTATACGACATGCAAGACGTATTGGGCCTAAACAACCGTTAACCCACCCGCACCACCTAAAAAGGAAAGCACATGACCCGCATGGTAAACTGCATCAAACTGGGCAAAGAAGCGCCCGGCCTCAAATTCCCGCCCCTGCCCAACGATTTGGGCAAGCGCATTTTCGAACACGTATCGCAAGAAGCATGGGATGCCTGGACGCGCCACCAAACCATGCTCATCAACGAAAACCGCCTCAGCCTGGCCGACCCGCGCGCCCGCCAGTATCTCGCCCAGCAGATGGAAAACTACTTCTTCGGCGACGGCGAAGCCGACACGGTGCAAGGCTACGTTCCGCCCGCCGAATAACCCCGCCCGACAAAGGCTACCTGAAAAAGGCTACCTGAAAATCCCCGCCGTGGTTTTCAGGTAGCCTCAATCCGTTTCCCAAACCGAGCGCCGAAGCATGATTCCCAGCGAATTCATCGACGAGCTGCTGGCCAAAACCGATATTGTCGACATCATCGACGAGAGCGTGCCGCTGAAGAAAGGCGGCGCCAACTACATGGCCTGCTGCCCGTTCCACAAAGAAAAAACCCCGTCGTTCTCCGTCAGCCCGAGCAAACAGTTCTACCACTGCTTCGGCTGCGGCGCACACGGCACGGCCATCGGTTTCGTCATGGAATACCAAGGGCTGGGCTTCACCGAAGCCGTGCAGTATCTGGCCGACCGCGCCGGCATGGCGGTGCCGCAGCAAAAAGGCCGGCAGGAAAGCCCCAAAGCGCGCGCGCGCCGCAAACAACGCCAGCAAACCCTGGAAGAAACCACCGCCCAAGCCGCCGCCTTCTACACCCGCGAGCTGGCCGCCAACGAAGCGGCCAAAGGCTACCTGAAAAAACGCGGCCTCTCCGATGAAGTTGCCGCCCACTACGGCCTGGGCTACGCACCCGACAGCTGGCGGCCGCTGGCGCAAAGTTTCGCCCCCTACCCTTCCGAAGCGCTGGTCAACAGCGGCATGGTGATTGAAAAAGACGGCAGCCACTACGACCGCTTCCGCCACCGCATCATGTTCCCCATCCGCAACAGCAGCGGGCAGGTTATCGGCTTCGGCGGCCGCGTGTTGGACGACTCCAAACCCAAATACCTCAACTCGCCCGACACCCCGCTGTTCGATAAAGGCAAAAACCTCTACGGCCTCTACGAAGCCCGTGCCGCCGTGAAAGAAGCCGGCCGCATCCTGGTGGTGGAGGGCTATATGGACGTAGTGGCGCTGGCGCAGTTCGGCATCGGCTACTGCGTGGCCGCACTGGGCACCGCCACCACCGCCGAGCACGTTAAAATCCTGATGCGCCAAACCGACAGCATCTATTTCTGCTTCGACGGCGACGCGGCCGGGCGCAAAGCCGCCTGGCGCGCATTGGAAAACGCCCTGCCCCAGCTGAAAGACGGCAAATCGCTGCACTTCCTCTTCCTGCCTGAAAGCCACGACCCTGACAGCTATGTGCGCGAACACGGCCGCGAACGTTTTGAAGATATGCTGCTGCACCAAAGCAAGCCGCTTTCCGCCTATTTTTGGGACGCGCTCACCGCCAAACTCGATTTACGCAGCCAAGAAGGCAAGGCCGAATTGGTGAAAACCGCCGCCCCGCTGCTCACCCAGATTACCGCCCCCGCCCTCGCCTTCCTGCTCAAGCAGGAACTGAGCAACTTAGTGGGCATCGACCCGGCCAACCTGGCGCACCTGATGGGGCAGGAAGCCCCCAAACGCCATGTTGCCCAGCAACGCTACACCCTGCCGCGCCAAACCTTCCGCCAACCGCAAATGCTGAGCTTGGCTCAACAACAAATCCGCCGCCTATTGATAAATCCGCAATGGGCTGCATATATCGACCTGCCCGACCATCTGGAACTGGATGCCGACCTTGCCTGCCTGAGCGTCATGGCCGCCCATGTGCGCCGCAGCCCCTCGCCGCTATCCAGCGCCGGATTGATGGAAGCCATGCGCAACACCCCCTATTACGGCAACATCGGCCGCATCATGCAGTCCGGCACGGACAACGCCCACTTCGAGGGGGATGGCGAATCCGACGCACTGGAGTTCCAATCGGGTATGCAAAAATTAATGACCGCCTTGAAAACCCAGCAAGTTGAAGCGTTGAAACGCAAACGCATCGAACACGGCTTGAGCGATGACGAAACCAAACTGCTGCTGGAGCTTTTGAGGCTTCCACCCGCCAACGGCACCATTTAGGGCAATGCCGACTACACCGACCTGCGAACAACGAGAGAAACATGTCCGAACAGAACAACCCCGCCACCGAAGAACAAGACGAAAGCAACCGCCCGCTCACCCCAGAGGAGCAAAGGGCACGGCTCAGACAGCTGATTCTGCAAGGTAAAGAACGCGGCTACATCACCTACGCCGAAATCAACGACGCCCTGCCCGACGACATGTCGGATGCCGATCAGATCGACAACATCGTCAATATGATTTCCGGCCTGGGCATTCAGGTAACCGAAGAAACGCCCGACAGCGAAACCCTGCTGATGGCCGACAACACGGCCAATATGACCGACGACGACGCCGTTGCCGAAGCCGAAGCCGCCCTCTCCAGCGCCGACTCAGAATTCGGCCGTACCACCGACCCCGTGCGCATGTATATGCGCGAAATGGGGCAGGTGGATTTGCTCACGCGCGAAGACGAAATCGTTATCGCCAAAAAAATCGAAACCGCCCTGCGCAACATGATTCAGGCCATCTCCGCCTGCCCCGGTTCGGTTGCCGAAATTCTCGAACTGATTGAAAAAATCCGCAACGACGAAATCCGCGTGGACGAAGTGGTGGAAGACATCATCGACCCGCACGAAGAGTTGCTCGACGAATTGGGCATCGGCGTGGAAAAAGTCGAAGAAGCCGCTCCCGATACCGATTTGGATGAAGACGAAGACGAAGAGGCAGACGAAGAAGACACCGACGAAGAAGATGCCGGCGCCATCTCCGCCGCCAACCTCGAAGAGCTCAAGCAAAAAGTGCTGACCCACTTCGAAGACATCGAAGACGCCTACCGGAAAATGATTGCCGCACTGCAAAAACACCACAGCCGGCACAAATCCTACCTGGCTTCGCGCAACTATATCGCCGAGCGGCTGCTCAACGTGCGCTTCACCACCCGCCAAATCGAAACCCTGAGCAACAACCTGCGCACCCGCGTGGACAACATCCGCCGCCTGGAGCGCGAAATCCGCGACATCTGCCTCAACCGTGTGCACATGGAACGCGACTACTTCATCAGCAACTTCCTGCCCAACATTACCGATTTGGGCTGGATAGAGACCGAAATCGGCAAAAACCACACATGGAGCGAAGCCCTGAGCCGCTTCCAATACGCCATCCTTGAAAAACAGAACGTCCTCATCGAGCAGGAGCAGCACGCGCAGATTTCCATTGCCGAACTGAAAGAAATCAGCAAGAACATGGTGGCAAACGAAAAAGAAACCGCCGCCGCCAAGCGGGAAATGATCCAGGCCAACCTGCGCTTGGTGATTTCCATCGCTAAAAAATACACCAACCGCGGCCTGCAATTCCTCGATTTGATTCAGGAAGGCAACATCGGCCTGATGAAAGCGGTGGACAAATTCGAATACCGGCGCGGCTACAAATTCTCCACCTACGCCACCTGGTGGATACGCCAGGCCATCACCCGTTCGATTGCCGACCAGGCGCGCACCATCCGCATCCCGGTACACATGATTGAAACCATCAACAAAATGAACCGCGTATCCCGCCAATACCTGCAGGAAACCGGCGAAGACCCCGATGCCGCCAAGCTGGCCGAGCTGATGGAAATGCCGGAAGAGAAAATCCGCAAAATCATGAAGATTGCCAAAGAGCCGATTTCCATGGAAACCCCGATCGGCGACGACGACGACAGCCATCTGGGCGACTTCATCGAAGACGTGAACAACGTTGCCCCGGCCGAAGCCGCCATGTATTCCAGCCTGCGCGATGCCACCAAAGACGTACTCGAAAGCCTCACCCCGCGCGAAGCCAAAGTATTGCGCATGCGCTTCGGTATCGACATGAACACCGACCACACGCTGGAAGAAGTGGGCAAACAGTTCGACGTAACCCGCGAACGTATCCGCCAAATCGAAGCCAAAGCCCTGCGCAAACTGCGCCATCCCACCCGTAGCGACCGCTTGCGCAGCTTCCTAGATAGCGAGGAAAACAAGCAGTAATCCTTGCTAGGCCGGCGGCTTATCGGTACAATGCCGCCCTTTCTAGCCGGGTCTGTAGCTCAGGGGTTAGAGCAGAGGACTCATAATCCTTTGGTCGCTGGTTCGAGACCAGCCAGACCCACCAAGAATTGCCAACAGGCTGCACACCGTTGCAGCCTGTTTTCTATTAGAAACCGTCCTGCTGCCAAAAATAATACTGGTCAGATTCGCAAAAATCCTGTATAGTTCGCGCTCTTGAACCGGAAGCGTGGCAGAGTGGTTTAATGCAGCGGTCTTGAAAACCGTCGTGGGGTTAGACCCACCGTGAGTTCGAATCTCACCGCTTCCGCCACCACATATTTGCAACGTTTTCTAAAACGTTTCAGAAAAAGCAAAACGGCATAGCTAATCAGTTAGTTATGTCGTTTTCTTCGTCTTAATTATTTAAAACGCATTTCAATTTTTTAAAACGTGTTTCGTTTTTTTGTGGTATTTTATTTGGTACATCCTATCCCGTACCATAATCATGCCCAAAATTGTCCGCCCACTCTCCGTCAGCCAAGTGAAAAATGCAAAGCCGAAAGACAAGCTATACAAGCTATCCGACGGCGGCGGCCTCGCCTTATGGGTATTGCCCAGCGGCGGGAAGTCGTGGCGGCTGACCTACACCAGACCGGAAGACAAAAAACAAGACACCCTGACACTTGGACTGTATCCCGAATTCAGCCTGGCCGATGCCCGGGATTGGCGAGACCAAATCAAAGCCAAGCTGGCGCGTGGTATCAATCCCAAAGCAGAGCAGCCTGTAGAGCTGGATACTGCATACCAGTTCCAGCACCGCCTATATGATTGGCACAAAAGATGGGCAACAGAGGGCGGGAAAGATGGCAGCGGCAAAAATCCAAAATATGCCGCCCAAGTGATGGCCGCGTTAGAAGCCAACATCCTGCCACATTTCATCGACCGTGACGTGCGCACCATTACCACCGCCGAAGTTGTGGCCGTCTTGCGGCAGATGGAGGATAAAGGCGTCCTCGAATACCTGCGCCGCACCAAAAGCAGCCTAGGCTTGTTTTTTGATTACCTCGTTGCTGACGGCACTATCCCCATCAATCCGACAAAAGTTATTGGCAGGCAGGTATTCAAACGTGCACAAGAGCGCCACTTCGCCGCACTGCCATATACTGACCTGCCATTACTGATTGAGCGGATGGAAACATCGCCAGAGATAGGCTTGCGCGCCAAGCTGCTGATTTACTGGCAGCTACTCAGTATGACCCGCCCCAGCGAAGCCGCCGGCACGGAAATTTCCGAAATCGACCTAGACCGTGGGCTGTGGGAAATCCCATTGCAACGCATGAAAACCAGGGCGTATATCGTACCGTTGAGCAACGCCCTACTCCGCATCTACCACGAAGCCCGCCCATTGAGTGTCAATAGCATCTATCTATTTGAGGGCAGACCCGCCCTATGTTTGCACGCAGTAGGACAACTAACCCCCGTTTAATGGGTCGTTAAACGGGGGCTAAAAGTGGCAAAAGAACCGTCAATTTTTTATGAGCAGGGGGGCAAAAGAACTCGCCAAAAATGGCAAAAGTTCGCGCCGTTCTATTAAAAATGGCACTTATCGACTTAGTATTCCGCCTGACCGATACACCGCAGACCATGATAGGTGCGGTGCGTTTGGATGCGTTGGTTAGTGAGCAAACCTCACTAGCCAACGGGGTAACGCAGTATGCGGTAGAAGATGGCGCACCGATAAGCGACCACATCTCAACCGAAGCCGAAAAACTGACCATTGAAGGGGTAGTCACCGGCGCAAGCGTGAGCCTGTTCGGTACGCATGACCGCAGCAAGATGATTGAAGCCAAGGAAGCCCTACGCACGATTAACGAGCAGCGGCAGCCGATTACTGTTGTTACCGGATTGGACGTTTACCCCGAATTCGCTATGGAGAGCTGCGATATTTCGCGCAATGCGGATGACGGCGAACAGATACGCATCAGCATCAGCTTAACCAAAATCCGCAAAGCCAAAACCCGGGAGGCAGATATTCCGCCCGGCAAAGTGCGGCAGAGTGCGGCGGGTAAGGCGGGAGAAACGCGAAAACCGGCAGGCCGCGTTACCAGCGGCAGGCTGCCGGACGGCAGGCGGCAAAAACTACGCCAAGCCCGCAGGCGCAGCAGCAGGCAAGTAGAGCCACCTCCCGCCTAAAAGACGGCTTTGGGAACGGAAATTATGAAAGGCTGATGCCATGGAAGCGGTAAAAATCCCATTCTCCGACCAAAACGACTTCGTTGTCGAAGCGGAACTGGACGAAATGACCTGTTTTCTGCATCTGGCGTGGAACGATGACGAAGCAATGTGGACGTTATCGCTGGAGAATGCTGAAAACGATGTGATTCTGTCCGGTATCCGGCTGGTATCCGATTGGCCGCTGCTGGGTCGCTTCCGCCACTTGGCCGTGCCGAAAGGCGAGCTGGTGGCGGTATCTCTGGACGGGCAGCCGATAGGCCGTCAGTCGTTTGCCGACGGCTCGGCGGAACTGGTGTATCTGCCCGCTCAAACTACCTGAATCAGGGTGTCGGCGGAAATGCCGAGCTTTTCGTGCAAGCGGCGAATCATAGCGAGGCTCAACGGGCGGGTGCCGTTCAGCACTTCGTATACGCGGTTTGGCTTGCCGATGATGCCGTCCATATCTTTGACTTCCAGCCCCATTTGTTCCATACGGAACTTGATGGCCTCTATCGGCGTGGGCGGCGCGACCGGATAATGTGCCTCTTCATAGCTTTCCACCAACGCGGCCAGCACTTCGAAATAGTCGGCTTCAGCCTGCGGGGCTGCGTCGGGGTTGCGGTCGAAGAACGCGCCCAATGATGCGAGAGCGGCTTGGTAGTCGGTTTCGCTGCGGATGGGTTTGAGCGGCGGGAGCATGGTTATTTCCTTTCTACGGTTTCGGCGTCGATGGTGTCGTATTCGGCATGGGTGCCGATAAATTTGATATACAGGTAGCCGGCTTTGAACCAAACGGAGGCAATCAGCCGGTAGCGGTTGCCCTTGATGTTGAATACGACGCGGTTGTTTTTCAACACGCTGGCGTTGGCGAACATCTTTTTGATGTCGTGCATGGTGCGCCAGTCGGCGTTTTTCGCTTCGGTGTACCATGCCTTTAATGGCTGTTCGGCATCGGGATGGATTGTCCAAAATTCGCGCAGGGTGGAGATGGCTATAATTTTCATGATGTTGTAATTATAGTCCCAAATTGGGATTGAGGCAAGGGTTATGTGCAACTTTAACCGGGTATATCGCCTGTTGGTTGGCAAGTCCGGCGGCAAGGTGGTGGAAATCAGGCCGCCGTTGCAGATTGAGTTTGAGATTGAGAAAAACGCCAAGCCAGACCCGAACATCCACCGCTTGAAACTCTACAACCTAGCACCGGAAACCATCGAAGCCGTCAGCAAGCCTGACGGTTTTTGCGTTTTGTACGCGGACTACGCCGAAGACGAGGGCGAAGTGCTGATGGCGGCGGGGGGGGTGGATGCCTACACCTACCGAGAAGGCACGGAGCGCATTACGGAGCTTTTGGTAGCTGACGGCAAGCGGCATACTACTTTTAAAGGTATTAAGATAATCCCCGTTTAACAGACCATTAAACGGGGATAAATTTGTGCAAAAGCTGATACGATTTCCTACGCTGTGGTGGTGCAAAAGCTACTGCCAATTCGGGCAAAAGCCACCGCCTTACAGTTCCATTGGCTAATTAAGAGGCTACCTGAAAATTTCGCTCCGTTTCAGCTTTGCAGAAACTTCGCTTTGCTCTGTTTTCAGGTAGCCTTTCCTGACTATCCATCTAGCCCCTGCTGCACCATCTCGGCAGCGCGCAACACGGCGCGGGCTTTGTTTTGGGTTTCCTGCCATTCGGCTTCTTCGTCGGAGTCGGCCACGATGCCGCCGCCGCTTTGCACGTAGAGCGTGCCGTTTTTAATCACCGCGGTGCGGATGGCGATGGCCAAGTCCATGTCGTTGTTGAAGCTCCAGTTGCCCACCGCGCCGCCGTAGATGCAGCGTTTGGCCGGTTCGAGCTCTTCGATGATTTCCAGCGCACGCACTTTGGGGGCGCCGGAGAGCGTGCCGGCGGGGAAGGTGGCGGCGAGGATGTCCATATTGCCGATGCCGGGTTTGAGCTCGCCTTCCACATTGGACACGATGTGCATCACATGCGAATAGCGTTCAATCACCATTTTGTCGGTTACCTTCACGCTGCCGGTTTGGCTGATGCGCCCCACATCGTTACGGCCCAAGTCGATGAGCATAACGTGTTCGGCGATTTCTTTAGCATCGGCCAGCAGGCTCTCGGCTTGAGCGGCATCTTCTTCCGGTGTTTTGCCGCGCAGGCGGGTACCGGCGATGGGGCGCACGGTGATTTGGTTACGCTCGCGCCGCACGAGGATTTCGGGTGAAGAGCCGACGATGTAGAAATCGCCGAAATCGTAGTAAAACAGATAGGGCGAAGGATTGAGCGTGCGCAGGGCGCGATAGAGGCTGAGCGGTTTGTCGGCAAAGGGCAGGCTCATGCGCTGGCTGGGCACTACCTGCATGCAGTCACCGTCTAAAATATATTGGCGGATGCGGCGCACGTATTCTTTATAGCGCGCTTCGCCGGTTTCGTGCTGCGGTGCGGTTTGGGCGCTGCCGAGCGAGAGCGGCAGGGCAACGCTTTGGCGCAGCTGTTCGCGCAAGGCTTCGAGCCGCTCGCGGGCTTTCAGGTAGCCTGCTTCGTCGGCAGCGGGGTCGGCATACACGATAAGGTGGATTTTGCCGCTGAGGTTATCCACTACAGCCAGCTCTTCGGAGAGCATGAGCAAAATATCGGGCGTGCCGATTGGGTCGGCTTTCGCAGGCTGTTTCAGGCGGTGGGCGAGCTGCTCGAAATGGTAGATGGTTTCATAGCCGAAGTAGCCCACCAAACCGCCGATGAAGCGCGGCAAACCGGGGATTTCGGGCACTTTATAGCGAGCGTGAAACTGCTCGATAAAGGGCAGCGGGTTGCCTTCGTATTGCTCAATAATTTGGCCGTCGTGGTACACCTCCACCTGCTGGCCGCTGGCTTTCAAATAGGTGCGGCTCGGCAGGCCGATAAAGGAATAGCGGCCAAAACGTTCGCTGCCCACCACGGATTCGAGCAGGTAGCTGAAGGGGCGGTTAGCGAGCTTAAGGTAGATGGAAAGCGGGGTATCCAAATCGGCCAGCAGCTCTTGCACCAGCGGGATGCGGTTGTAGCCGGCGGCAGCTTGTTCGCGGAATTGTTGCAGGGTAATCATGGTGTGTTTTCAAACGGGTAGGATTAGGGCTACCTGAAAAATTGAAGGCCACCTGAAGATGAGGCGAAGTGAAGTTTCTGCGGAGCTAAAACGCAGCTTCGGCAAAGTTAAAACCTTTCGCCACATATTTTCAGGTAGCCTTTACAACTGGCCTACTCTTCCGGCTGTTCGCCGTCGGTGTCGTCGCGTTGACCTTCGGTAATCTCGATATTGATGCCGACTTCCTTACGGATTTGCGCTTCGATTTCGGCGGCCACTTCCGGGTTTTCCTTCAGCCACACGCGCACGTTGTCTTTGCCTTGGCCGATTTTATCGCCGTTGTAGCTATACCACGCGCCGGATTTTTTGATGATGCCGACTTTGTCGCCCCAGTCGATCAGCTCGCCTTCGCGGCTCACGCCTTCGCCGTAGAGGATGTCGAATTCGGCTTGGCGAAACGGCGGCGCCACTTTGTTTTTAATCACTTTCACGCGGGTTTCGTTGCCCAGGATGTCGTCGCCTTTTTTAATCTGGCCGATGCGGCGGATATCGAGGCGTACGGAGGCATAGAACTTGAGCGCGTTGCCGCCGGTGGTGGTTTCCGGGCTGCCGAACATCACGCCGATCTTCATGCGGATTTGGTTGATGAACACCACCAAAGTATTGGTTTTCTTAATGTGGCCGGTGAGCTTGCGCAAGGCCTGGCTCATCAGGCGGGCTTGCAGGCCCACGTGGCTGTCGCCCATTTCGCCTTCGATTTCCGCCTTCGGCACCAGCGCGGCCACGGAGTCGATCACCACCATGTCCACACCGCCGGAGCGCACCAGCATATCGCAGATTTCCAGCGCCTGCTCGCCCGTGTCCGGCTGCGACACCATCAGCTCTTCCACCTTCACGCCCAGCTTGCGCGCGTAAATCGGGTCGAACGCGTTTTCCGCATCGATAAAGGCGCACACGCCGCCGTTTTTCTGGCATTGCGCGATGGTTTCCAAACACAGCGTGGTTTTACCGGAAGACTCCGGGCCGAAGATTTCCACAATGCGTCCGCGCGGCAAACCGCCCACGCCCAGCGCCAAATCCACGCCCAAAGAGCCGGTGGAAATGGTTTCCAAGGTTTCGTCCTGATGGCTGCCGTCCATCTTCATGATGGCGCCTTTGCCGAAATCTTTTTCAATCTGCGCCAGCGCGGCGGCCAGAGCCTTTTTCTTATCGTCTTCAGGAGTAGACGCTTTATCTGCCTTGTTTTTTGCTTCTGCCATAATCAATCCCTGTTTCTGAAGTGTGAATAAATCTGGCGGATTATCGCACAAAGCACCGCCGCTGTGTTTGCCGGAAAGCCATCGAAACTTGAGCGCCCTGCCCGATGCTGGCAATATACCGTTATTTTTCCGCACTCACCGAATTATGAACACCTCCAACCCACAGCAAGAGCATCCGCGCAGCATCAAATCTTTCGTTTTGCGCCAAGGCCACATGACCCCCGCCCAGCAGCGCGCCATCGATGAAAACTGGCCGCGCTTCGGCCTGGATTTCCAACACGCGCCCGTCGATTTAAACGCCGCCTTCGGCCGAGAAGCCCCGAAAATCCTCGAAATCGGCTTCGGCATGGGCACCGCCACCGCCGAAATCGCCAAAAGGCTACCTGAAAAAGACTTTCTCGCTATCGACGTGCACGGCCCCGGCGTGGGCAATTTGTGCAAGCTCATGGCCGAGCAGGAGATTACCAATATCCGCGTGATGCGCCACGATGCCGTGGAAGTGGTGGAAACCATGCTGCCCGATGCCTGCTTAAGCGGCATCCACATTTTCTTCCCCGATCCCTGGCACAAAAAACGCCATCACAAACGCCGCCTGATTCAAGCCCGCTTCGTGGCCAAACTGCTGCCCAAACTCAAAAGCGGCGGCTATATCCACCTCGCCACCGACTGGGAAGAATACGCCGTGCAGATGCTCGAAGTGCTGGGCAGTTTCCCCGAGCTGCAAAACACCGCCGAAGCCTACGCCCCCACCCCGGCCTACCGCCCCGAAACCAAGTTTGAAGCCCGCGGCAAACGGCTCGGCCACGGCGTGTGGGATTTGGTGTTTGAAAAACGCTGACGGCAATTTTCAGGTAGCCTTTGCCTGCCGTTCTTGTCCCTCATACCCACATTCCGCTACCCGATTCAAAACAGGCTACCTGAAAGCGCAGCTTCAATGAAACCCGCTTCAGGTAGCCTCTTGCCACGCCCGCCCATCTTCTCCCACCATGCCCTTCACCTTTGCCCACCCCGTTACCGTGCTGCCCTTTGCCCGCTGAGGCAGTCGGGCAGGAAGTCGCGCAAGGTGTGGTGCCACAAGGCGAGATAGAGCGCATAGAGGGCGAAACACAGCGGCAGGTTCGGCCACAGCAGATCGGCCAAACCGACTTAACTCCCGCTGCATTAGCTCGCCTTCCCGCCGCATCCTTATTTTTATTCACTACCATCAGGCCAAAATAAAGGCTACCTGAAAATACAAACTGCTTTTTCAGGTAGCCTTGGCATGATTACTTGGGCGTGGAAGCCTGCACGGCTTGCGGATTTGCCTGCCCGTCCACGGCGAAGCTGTAGATGGTATGCAGTGCTTTAGTCTCAATCTCCCGCCAATGGGGCAGCTGGTCGCGGCTCTATCTGCAAGGCGGGCCAGATGCCGTGCGGTGGCAGCAGAAGCCCGCCCCTCTCGTGCAACTGCTCTTCCAAAGCCAGCGCTGCGGGCAGGAAGGCGGTATGGTGCGGCAGTTCGGCGGCTGCGCCGCCTGCGGCCATGCTGATCCGCCAGCCCTGCCGCTGCGGCATCGGGCTACCTGAAATTTTCCACCACACGCTGCCTTCCTGCTCATCCTGCCCCGACTGCTCATAAGCCCAGCCCAACAACACGGTTTGCCCGGGCTCGGCCAGCAATGTGTTCAGCACGGCATACAGCGGGCTGAGGCGGCTTTCGGCATCGGCGGCGAGAAACACGCTGTTGCCGCTGCTGCCGAGGATTTGCGCCAGCTGGAACGTGGCGGCGTTGTGGAGGTTGGCCATGAAATCGAGCGGCGAGGGCTGCCCGGCCGCCAGCTTCTGCCGCATCGAGACCATGCGGGAGGGGGAGCTGAACGGCGAGGCGAGATAAACGGCAGGGTTTTCAGCCAGCCCTTGGCACAGCGGCAAAGCGCCGAGCAGGGCGAGCAGGGTGAAACGGCTCAGGCGGCGGGCATCGATGCCGTACTGCTCGCGCAACAGGCGGCGCAGTTCGCCGTCGGGCTGCTGCGGCTCGGCGATAAAACGGGCGGTGGCATGAAGATAGGCGATTGTTTGGTTTGGGTTTAACGGGTTTGACATCATCAAAAATACTTTTCAGGTAGCCTCAGCCCTGCCAATCCGACACCCAGGCGCAATGGCTGCCGCCGAAGCCGAGGAAGTAGTTCAGGTAGCCGCCGTTTGGCAGCGGCTGGCCGTGCAGGGTGGGCAAGGGAAAATCCGAAGCGGCAACAGGCAGTGGCGGCAGGTGGCCTTGTTGCAGGGCGGCGTGATGCAGGGCGGTTTCCAAAGCGGCGGTGGCGCCGAGGGTGTGGCCGGTGTAGGGTTTGAACAGCATGGCCGGAGTATGCGGCCAGATTTGGCGGCGCACCTGCATTTCCACTTCGTCGCTCAAACCGCCGCTGCCGTGGATTTTCACGCCGCGTAAATCCTGTGCGGCCATTCCGGCGCGGCGCAGGCATTCTGCGAGCAAATGCTGCAGCGGTTCAGCGGAAGAGGCGGTGAGGTTGAGGTGATCGGTTTGCGCGGTGAAGCCGTGCAGACGACAAGCGTAATCGCGATGCGGCCGGGCAGAGAGTGCCAGCGCAGCCATGCCTTCACCCAACACCAGCCCGCCGGCATCAAGAAACGGCAGCCTGCCCGGCTCGGTATCGAGCAGATTCATGGCATGGAAATGCTCAAAGGTGAGCCGGTTGAAGCTCTCAAAGCCGACCACGATAGCGCATTCGGCCAAGCCGTTTTCGATGCTGCGGGCGGCGGCGAGCAGGGCTTGGGCGGCGGCGGTGCAGGAGGTGGCGAAGCTAAATACGTTGGGGCTGCGGAAATGGGTTTTCAGGTAGCCTGCGATTTCACACAGGGTGTAGTGTTCTTCTTCTGGGCTGGCAGCCGGCGCGGCTTCGCGGTCGGACATCACATAGGAGGTGGAGCCGATGAACACGGGAATACCGGCCAGGTTGTCTGCCTCCCAGCCGGCTGCCGCAGCGGCTTGGCGGATTTGAGCCTCAATCCAGCCGCACAGCTGCGCCAGCGTGGCCGGCGCGGCGGGGAAGGCGGCAAAATACGGCAGCTCGCGCGGCTGCCCCAGGCCGTGGGCGGTGCGGAGGGCGGGCGGCAGAAAGGGAGCTTCAGGTAGCCCGAACGGGCGGCTGCCCTGCCCTTGTGCGCACCAATAGCTGCTGCCGCACAAATAGGCGGCTCGGGATGGGGTATTTACAGTGTTCATTTTTCAGGTAGCCTCAAGCGGTCTGCCCGGCGTTTCCAGCAATTCCCATTCATACTCCGCCTCATGGATGGCCAGCGCATGGCCGTTTTCGAGATACAGCGCGAAATCGTCATGTTGTTCAAACCAATGATCCAAAGCGGCCTGCAAGGCGGGCAGGGAGATGAGCGCCCAGAAGCCGAAGCCGTTTTCTTCCAGACTTATCCACGCCTTATCGGCAAGCAAGGCGCGTATCCGGCGCAGCATTTCGGCACGGGCGGCTTGATGCTGGGCTTGGTAGAGCGAGTGGCCGATGATGCCGTTTTGATGAAACGGGAAGGTGGCGGCGGCCGGATTAGTCAGCCGATAGATGCCGCTGTCGATAAATCGGCAGGCAATCTCGCCATCTGTGGATTGGATGTCGGCAATGTTTAAAAAGGCATAGCGCTGCCGCAGGCGGACTTGGGCGTTGCGTTGTTGGAGGTGGGCGATTTTCGGATTCATGCGGTGTGCTTAGCGATACGACAAAGGCTACCTGAAAACAGGCAGAACGATTTTTCAGGTAGCCTTTATGCGCCGTGCTGTTCGCGGATAAAGGCGGCCAAATCGCGCACGTTCATCATGTGTTTGCGCACCATGCGGTCGCCGTTGAGGCGCACGCCGTAACGGGCTTGCAGGGCGACGGTGATTTGCAGCGCGTCGAGCGAATCGAGGCCGACCGGGCTTTCCGGGCCGAACAGCGGGGAGTCGTCGGCAAAGGCGGCCATGTCCACATCGTCTTGTTTTTCTGTTTCGCGCACAATCAGGCTTTTCAAGGCCTGCTCCAGCGCGGGGGAGCTTAAATCGGGCGTGTTCACTTTAAAATCTCGCTTGGGTTTTGAGTTGGCGGCGGTAGAGCGCGGCGGCGGCGGCGAGGGCGGCGAGGCCGAAACCGGCCAGGCGCAGCAGCTGCGGGGCGATTTGCACCAGGGTGTAATGGTTTAACAGCAGTTTTTGGAAGGCGGACAAGCCCCAGCCCATCGGTGAGAGCTGGGAAATTTGCTGCATCAGCGCGGGCATGATGTGCACGGGCACCATCACGCCGCCCAGTGCGGCCATGATGATGATGCCCCCGCCACCCAGCACCACGGCGTGTTCGGTGGTTTTGGCCAGCACGCTCACCAAAAGCCCGTAGCCCAGCGCGGCCAGGCTCACAGCGCAGGATACGGCGGCATAACCTGCCCAGCCGCCGGCCAGCGCAAAGGCGGGCATGCCGAGCAGGGGCAGTACCCATGCGCCCAGCGCAATCATGCCGGCAAACTGCAACTGGTTGATTAAGAAGTAGGGAATCAGCTTGGCGGCCAAGAGCTTCCAAGCGGGGGCACGCGCCATGTTCAGGCGGGTGAGCGTATTGGTCTGCCGCTCCATCGCCATCACGTTGGATAGCGGTATCATGATGAAAAACATGCCGAAAATCAGCCAGGCGGGCACGCTGTGCTGCACGGAATTGGGCTGCTCCACCGCCTCGCCCTGCCGGTTCAGATACGTTTCCTGCCACATTTCGCGCCCGAGATAAGTTTCGATTTGGCCGAACTTACCGTCCAATTCTTTGTTCACTTGGTCTTGAATGCGGCGTACGGCAGGGTTTTTGTTGTTGTCCAACACGATTTCGTTGCCATCAAAGTATTGCGCCAGGCGCGCCCGGGTGTAATGCTGGCGCATCAGGCCTTTGATGCCGAGCAGCCAGCCGCGGTCGGCATCGGGCTGGAGCCACAGGCGCAGGGGCTGTTCTTTTTCCAGCGGGGTGGTTTCATCGTTTGGATTGAGCAGCAGCAAATCGGCCTCGCCGCGCTGTAAGGCTACCTGAAAATCGGCCAGGCGGCTTTCATCGGCCAGCTGCACTTTCAGCTTCTCGTTTTGCAGGGCTTGCAGAAACTGTTGGTTAAGCGGGCTGCCGGGTTTGCCGAGCAGCACGATTTGCGCGTCGGGATTGAGGTTTTCCCGGCTGCTGCTCAAGGCGGCCGACATAATCAGCATAAACAGAATCGGCATCACAAACAGCACGGCCACGCCGTGCAGGTCGCGGCTGAGCAGCTTGAGTTCTTTGGTGATGGCGGCGGCTAGCATGAGGCCGGCCTCGCGGGGAAGGATGGTTGCATATGGTTAATTATATGATGTT
This sequence comes from Eikenella corrodens, assembly GCF_003990355.1. Classification (NCBI taxonomy): domain Bacteria; kingdom Pseudomonadati; phylum Pseudomonadota; class Betaproteobacteria; order Neisseriales; family Neisseriaceae; genus Eikenella; species Eikenella sp. KCOM 3110. Next base: position 2,190,263 of record NZ_CP034670.1, read on the forward strand.
TTCTGTTTTCAGGTAGCCCTTGCTTGCAGGCTGCTGTTTTCTTTTCAGGTAGCCTGTTTAGCCAAGAAGTCCAAATAAAAGCTTTCCAGTGAGGCAAAGCCGAAACGGCAGGCTTCGGCGGCGTAGCCTTTATCTTGCAGCACGGCCAGCAGTTCGGCGGGCGCATCGGTATCGAAATGCAGCGTGCCGTCGGCAGCGCGGCGGCCTTGCAGCCCGGCCAACTCGGCATCGGGCAGCGGCGGCACGGCGCGCAGAGCCAAACCGGATTGCCCGCCTTGGCGCAACACCTCATGCAGGCCGCCGTGATACACCAGCCGCCCGCCGTACAGCAGCGCAATATCGCGGCACAACAGTTCGATTTCCTGCAAATAATGCGAGGTGTACACCACCGTGATGCCCTGCTGCGTGAGCGCGGCCACGCTGTCCAAAATAAAGCGGCGCGATTCGGGGTCGATGCCCACGGTGATTTCGTCCAAAAAAATCAGCTTGGGGCGGTTGATGAGGCCGATGGCGAAGTTTAAGCGCCGCTTCAGGCCGCCGGAGAGGTGTTTGGCCAGCTTGGCGCGGTGTTCGGCCAGGCCGGTCTGCTCCAGCAGAGTTTTCAGGTAGCCTTCGTCGCGCACGGCATACAGCGCGGCGAAAAAGCGCATATTGTCCCACACCGAAAGCAGGGGATAAAAGGCAAAATCCTGCGGCACCAATGAAATACGCTGCCGCTCTTTGGCCGGCAGCCTGCCCAGCGGCACGCCGTCAAACAAAATCTGCCCGCCCTGCACCGGCAACAGCCCGGCCAAAAGCGACATCAGCGTGGTTTTGCCCGCGCCGTTGGGGCCGAGCAGGCCCAGCGCCGCCCCTTCGGCCACCAGCAGGCTCACGCCGTTGAGCGCATTTTCCCGCGCCTGCGGGTAGCGATAGGTAATTTCCTGTATTTCAATCATAAATATTTAAGTTTTAAGCAAAAGCAACGGCAGCCGGCCATTTTGCCGGGCCACCTGAAAAATAATATTGGAATAATCGCCCGAATCCGCTTGAAACTGCCGCCCAAAGTTCCTACAATCAAATCTCCTTCTCAACCCAACTTTAAAAGGATACTGATATGAGTACAATGAAAGCTGCAAGATGGTACGGTCGCCGCGACATCCGCGTGGAAGACGTAGCCGTTCCCGAAATCACACGCCCCTCCCAAGTGAAAATCGCTGTGAAATACACAGGCATCTGCGGCAGCGACCTGCACGAATACCTCGGCGGCCCTATCTTTATCCCGGTAGAGAAAGAGCACCCCTATTCCGGCCGCAAAGCCCCGCTCACGCTCGGCCACGAATTTGCCGGCGAAATCGTGGAAGTGGGCGCTGACGTAACCAACGTAAAAGTGGGCGACCGCGTAACCGTTGAGCCGATTTTGGCCAAAGACGGCCTCAAAGGCAAATACAACCTCGACAAAAACCTCGGCTTCGTCGGCCTGGCTGCCGACGGCGGCTTCACCAGCTACTGCGTGGTAGACGGCGAATTGTGCCACAAACTGCCCGACAGCATCGACTACGAACAAGGCGCGCTCACCGAGCCCGCCGCCGTGGCTCTGTATGCCGTGCGCCAGAGCAAACTGAAAGCCGGCGACACCGCTGCTGTATTCGGCTGCGGCCCCATCGGCCTGCTCACCATCGAAGCCCTGCGCGCTGCCGGCGCCACCACCATCTACGCCGTCGAGCTTTCTCCCGAACGCCAAGCCAAAGCCCGCGAGCTGGGCGCCGTGGTCATCGATCCCTCCAAAGTAAACGTGGTGGAACACATCAAAGCCGAAACCAATGGCGGCGTGAACGTATCGTTTGAAGTAACCGGTGTCGCCCCCGTGCTGAAACAGGCCATCGAAGCCGTGGAAAACGACGGCGAATGCGTGATCGTGAGCATTTGGGAAAACGAAGCCTCCATCCACCCGAACGAAATCGTGATCAAGGAAAAAACCGTGAAAGGCATCATCGCCTACCGCGACATTTTCCCCGCCGTGCTGCAACTGATGGAACAAGGTTACTTCCCGAAAGACAAGCTGGTTACCAAACGCATCAAGCTGCAAGACATCGTGAGCGAAGGCTTTGAAGCCCTGGTGAAAGAGAAGAGCCAAGTGAAGATTTTGGTGTCTCCGAACTAAGCGCACGGTTGGCTTAAACCAAACAACCGCCCGCAGGAAAACTTGCGGGCGGTTTTATGTGGGAGGCTACCTGAAAAAACGGTCTTCAGGTAGCCTTTCGCGTTACAGGCATGCAGGGGGCGCATACGGCTTAAGATTATTTGATAAACAACCGCGTGCGTAAGCTTGCTCACGCACCCTACCTATGCCCTACTATAGTGAATTAAATTGTGGAATGTTGGGTTGACCAATCCAAGCTATACCCTACTTTACTACGCTTGCTTCGCCGCTGGATGGTTTTTATAAAACTTCCAAGCATCATCGTGCCCTTTAAAAGCACGAGCTTTGCCTGATTTATAAGCTTTATCAAACATTTCAAATGCCAGGTCAAATTTATTCATCTTCAAATAAATTTCACCAATAACAATATAATCATCATCATAATTCCTGTTTGGAAATCTAATTAAATTAACGGCCCATTTTATAGCTTCTCCGTATTGTTCTTTTTCAACAAAGATAGAGGTTATTTGATAACAAAAACATCAACCTAAGTCATAAATATCATTTTGATAAGGTGGTTGTATAAAACCATTGAACCAAGCATCCTGATATATTTCTAGCGCTTTATCAATATCGCCTTCTTCATATAGCATCCCCGCTTTATCCAAACAATCATTAATGAAGTCTATATTATTCAATTTATTTGTCATAACTTAATAATCCATATCATTAGAATTAAGCAAGCGTAGATTGGGTTAGCCGCAGGCCGCGGAGGGTGTGTGCGGAACACACGCATGCGGCTTTGGAATATAGTAGAATGTTGGGTTTCACCGCCCCAACTGCACACCATCCATAATGTTTACAAGCTTTCAGGTAGCCCATCATGCCCGCATGGATTCAAACAATCGGAAATAATCGGGAAAGGTTTTGTTCACGCATTGCGGGTCGTTGATATACACGGGTACGCCGAGCAGGGAAACCAGCGAGAAGCACATGGCCATGCGGTGGTCGTCGTAGGTGTCGATGTGGGCGTTGGCAGCCAGGCGGGGCGGCGGGGTGATGTGGATGGCTTCGGCTTCCTCTTCCACCCGCGCGCCGAGTTTGCGCAGTTCGGCGGCCATGGCGGCGATGCGATCGGTTTCTTTCACGCGCCACGAGCCGATGTTGCGCAGGCTGCAACGCGCACCGGCGGCAAGCGCCACCACGGCCAGGGTCATTGCCGCATCGGGGATGTGGTTGGCATCCAAATCGAAGGGGCGGATGCGCTGGCCGGGGCGGCGGGCTACCTGAATATAATGTTCGCCCCACTCCACGGCGGCGCCGATTTTTTCCAGCTCGGCGGCAAACGCGGTGTCGCCCTGGATGCTGTGCCGCCCGATGCCGTTCACGCGCACGGGGGCGGCGGCAAGCAGGCCGGCGGCGAGGAAATAGGACGCGCCGGAGGCATCGCCTTCCACATGGAGGGTGGCCGGGGCATGGTAGCGGGCGCTTTCAGGTAGCCTGAACAGGCGGTGGCTGTCGTGGGCTACCTGAACGCCGAATTGCGCCATCAGTTTGAGCGTGATGTCGATATAGGGTTTGGAAATCAGCTCGCCCTGCACTTCGATTTCGTGCGCCTGGCCAGTGAGCGGCAAGGCCATCAGGAGGGCGGTGAGGAATTGGCTGGACACGTTGCCGCGCACGGTAATGCGGCTCTGGCCGCCGGCCTGCCGTTCGTTGATGTGCAGCGGCGGATAGCCTTTCCGGCCTTCGTAGCGGATAGTTGCCCCGGCTTGGCGCAGGGCATCGACCAAATCGCCGATGGGGCGCTCGTGCATCCGCGCCACGCCGTGCAGGCGGTAATCGCCGCCGAGCAGGGCCAGGGCGGCGGTAAGCGGTCGGAAGGCGGTACCGGCGTTGCCGAGGAACAAATCGGCCTGCCGCTGCGGGAAACGGCCGCCGCAGCCGTGCACGGTGTAGCTGCCGCCGCTATGATGCTCGATGCGGACGCCGAGGCTTTGCAGCGCGGCAAGCATGTGGCGGGTGTCGTCGGCGTCGAGCAGGTTTTCAATGCGGCAGGCATTGTCGGACAGGGCGGCCAACAGCAGGCTGCGGTTGCTGATGCTTTTGGAGCCGGGCAGCGTGATAGCGGCGGGGCGCAGGCGGGCGGCGGGCAGATAGAGGGAATCGGTCATGATGGGATGGGCTTGGAATAGGGTGGGAAACTGGCTGCCAACAGGCAGCGGGTTTTATAGTGAATTAAATTTAAACCAGTACAGCGTTGTCTCGCCTTGCCGTAACGTGTGTACTGTCTGCGGCTCGCCGCCTTGTCCTGATTTTTGTTAATCCACTATACAGTGGGATGGCTGCTTTCAGGTAGCCTTTCGTGTTTGCGGGCTACCTGAAATTTTGGCGGGTTGATTTTTCAGGTAGCCTCTTTCTTGGCCTACAGGCTACCTGAAACAACCGCCCTACTCTGCTGCCGCCATTTCCAGCATTTCGGCGGCATGGCGGCGGGTGGTGTCGGTGAGGGTTTCGCCGCCGAGCATGCGGGCGATTTCTTCAACGCGCGCACTGCCTTCGAGCTCGCGGATGGTGCTCACGGTTTGGCCGCCGCCGCTGTGTTTGCTCACCTGCCAATGCTGCGCGCCGCAGGCGGCCACTTGCGGCAGGTGGGTTACGGCGAGCACTTGGTGCTGCCGCCCCAACGTGCGCAGGGCGCGGCCGACGGTTTCGGCCACGCCGCCGCCGATGCCGCTGTCTACTTCGTCAAAAATCAGGGTGGGAATTTGCGTATATTGGCTGGCGGTGACCTGCAGGGCCAGGCTGATGCGGGCCAGTTCACCGCCGGAGGCAACTTTGTTCAGCGGCCGCAAAGGGCTGCCTTGGTTGGCGGCTACCTGAAACTGCACCTGCTCCAGCCCGTATGCCTGCGCTTCGCATGGGATGAGCTCGATGTGGAAACGTGCGCCGCGCATGGAAAGCTGCTGCATGTGTTCGGTGGTTTCTTCGGCCAGTTTGGCGGCAGCCTGCTGCCTTTGGGCGGACAGCTTGCGGGCGGGCTGCTGGTAGGCGGCTTCGGCCAGGCGCACCTGTTCGCGCAGGGCTTCGATGTCGGCAGCGGCTTCGGAATCGGCCAAATCCTGCTGCAGCTGCGCTAGGCGGGCTGGCAGTTCTTCAGGCTCGATGCGGTGGCGGCGGGCGGCAGACATCAGCTCGGCCATGCGCTCTTCCTGTGCGGCCAATTCGGCGGGGTTGATTTCGGCACGGGCGGCCACGCTGTGCATGTGGCTGCTGATTTCGCCCAGCTCGGCTTCGATGCTGTCGAGCATGGCCAGGCTTTCGGCAAAACGCGGTTCGATGCCGGAGAGGCTTTCCAGCTGGCGGCGGCAGCGCCCGGCCAGGCTGTGCAGGCCGTTGTCGCCGTCGATGTGGGCGGCCACTTCTTCGGCAGCCTGCAACAGTTCGGCAGCGTGCGCCAGGCTATCGTAGCTTTGCGAAAGCTGTGCCCATTCGCCTTCCACCGGGGCAAGTTTTTCCATTTCGCCCACCTGCCAGGCTAGCCGTTCGCGCTCTTCGGCCAAACGCTCGCCCTCGGCTTCGGCCGTGTCCAAATCTTCTTGTGCCTGCCGCCATTGCCGATAAGCGGCTTGCACTTGCTCGGCCAAAGGTTTGCTGCTGGCAAAAGCATCCAGCAGATCGCGCTGCACGGCTTCGCTGTTGAGCGAGTGGTGCGCGCTTTGGCCGTGGATGTCCACCAGGCGGCTGCCGATTTGGCGCAGTTGGGTCAGGGTGGCGGCCTGATTATTAATGAAGCTGCGGCTGCGGCCTTTGCTGTCGATGGTGCGGCGGATGGAAAGCTCGACCTCGTCTGCGCCGAGCAGGCCTTGTTCGCAGAGTTCGGCGCGCAATTCGGGCAGGTCGCTCAAATCGAACAGGGCGGAAAGCTGCGCTTCTGGGCAGCCGTGGCGGATTTGGCTGTAGTCGGCCTTGTCGCCGAGCAGCAGGCTGAGCGCATCGAGCGTGATGGATTTGCCGGCACCGGTTTCGCCGGTGAGCACGGTAAAGCCGGGCTGGAAATCCAAATGGAGTTGCTCAACAATCACAAAATCGCGCAAAGAGAGGGCAAGCAGCATGGTGTTCTCGAAAAGGAAGGGTGAGGCGGATTATATAACAGGCTACCTGAAAACCGAGAGGCTACCTGAAAACGGTTTTTCAGGTAGCCTTTGAGTGTGTACATAGGGATTACAGCAACGCGTCTACAAACTCTCGGGCGTTGAACGGGCGCAAATCGTCGATGCCTTCACCCACGCCGATAAAGCGCACCGGAACGGGGCGACGGCTGGCCAATGCGGCCAGCACGCCGCCTTTGGCCGTACCGTCGAGCTTGGTCACGATGAGGCCGGTGAGCCCCAGTGCGTCATCGAAGGCAATCACTTGGTTCACGGCGTTTTGGCCGATATTGGCATCCAGCACCACCACGATTTCGTGCGGCGCGTCGGGCATGGATTTCTGCAGCACGCGTTTCACTTTTTTGATTTCTTCCATCAAATGGGTTTGCGTGGGCAGGCGGCCGGCCGTATCGGCCAGCACGATGTCGATACCGCGTGCTTTGGCGGCTTCCACGGCATCGAAGCAGACGGCGGCAGAATCGCCGGAAGCTTGGGAAATCACGGTAACGCCGTTGCGCTCGCCCCATTCGGCCAGCTGCTCGCGGGCAGCGGCGCGGAAAGTGTCGCCGGCGGCCAGCAGCACGCTTTTGCCCTGAGCTTGGAAATATTTAGCCAGCTTACCGATGGAAGTGGTTTTGCCTGCGCCGTTGATACCGGCAAGCATAATCACAAACGGCCGCTTGTCTGCGGGCAAGACCATCGGCTGCTCCAGCGGTTTAATCAGCTCGTAGATGGCCTCTTTCAATGCCCCGCGCAGTTCTTCACCGTCTCTCAAGCCGCGCAGGCTCACGCGTTGGCGCACTTCTTCCATCAGATGCTCGGTGGCTTCAATGCCCATATCACTGGTGAGCAGCACGGTTTCCAGCTCTTCATACAGGTCTTCGTCTATCTTGCCGCCGCCAAACACGCCGGCCAGCGACTTGGCCATCTGCTGGCGCGATTTGCTCAAACCTTGCTTGAGGCGGGCAGCCCAACCGAGCGAGGTTGGCTGCTCGGAAACTGGCTCGATAGCAGCTTGGTCGATGTCGGTACTTAATGGAGCAACTGATTCCGCCGCTGTCGGTTCACTGGATGCTGGCTCGTTGCTTGCCTGCTCATCAGCGTCGCACTTATTAAACGCAACAGCTTCTTCAGCTTTAGCTGCGAATGTTCCACCCATTGCTTGTTCGGCTGTTTCTACAGTGGGCAAGGCATTGGCCGTTTCATCTGTCTGCGTTGCAGCGAGGCCTGGTTCCAACAGAATTTCTGGTGGTGCGGGCGCTGCTTCAGCGCTTACCGCTTCTGTGCTTGCGGTTCCGTGTGCCGATGCTTCATCAATTAAATCAGTCGATTCCGATTCGGCCGCAGGAATTGCATCATCCGGCGTTTGGGCAGCGGCTTGCTCTGCGGTTTCTGAGGCAGCTTGTGCCACAACCTCATCGGTTTGCACGGCTTCTTCAACAGCTTGTACTGATTCGGCATCCTGTTGCGGGGCTGTGGGTTGCGCTTTGCGCTTTCTAAAAAATCCAAATACCATCTGGTTGGTTATACTCCATAAACAAACCGGTTTACCAACCGGCAATGGAACAAAGGCTACCTGAAACAGATTGGCTGTGTTTTCAGGTAGCCTGGCGTGCGGCACTCATTGCGTATTGGAGAGGCGTTTAGCTGCTTTCCAAATCCACAATGCTGCGGGCTGCACGGCGGGCGTCAAGCAGAATCAGGCCCAGTTTGGCGCTTTCGCGTGCGGTTACCACCAATACGGTGTCCTCACCGGCCTGAATCAGCAGGATGTAGCCATCGGTGCCTTTCACAATCACCTGCTCCAATTCGCCGCACAGCAGCTCTTTGGTAGTACGGTTACCCAAGGCCAGCAGAGCGGCAGACATCGCGCCCACGCGATCCGGGTCGATATTGCCATGGAGCATGGAAGCAATCGGCAGACCGTCACTAGAAATAACGGCGGAAGCGGTAATATCAACAGACGAACTGTTCAAATCGCTCAATACGGAAGAAACTAATTGTTGTTGCATATCGTGTTTTCCCAATAATTTAATCAGAATGTTTCAATTTGGTTCGCAGAATCAACGATTTGATATAGCGCCCGCACCAAAGATACAAATTCGTCTTTATGCAGCTGCGGCACGCCGCCGGTCACCAAGATAAATTTCAAATCACCGATATACAGCGGGAAGAAGGTCAGCTCACTCTGGCCTGACGGATCACAAATGCCCACCGCGTTGTGGTAGATGTTCAGGTTATTCTTAATCAGAAGACTGTGCTGTTCATACAAACGCACGGCTTCACTAGCCAGCACAGCGATTTCTTCGGCTGCTTCGTGGTTGAAACCGGAGCTGGAGAAATAGAAACCATCTTGATCCACCAGCAATGCTTTTTGCACATCAGAAAGGTGCATCAGGATATTGGGCAGGCCGGTACCGCTGAGTAAATCGGTTTTTTTGTCCGGCTCGTCTTCGCCATACAAAAATTCCAAACGCTGCATGCGGTACAACAAGTTGAGTGCGGCATCAATATCGTTGGTTTGCGCCCAGCGCAATACGTTTTCGCGGCTAACGTTTTCCTGCTCACCGGCTTGCAAAATGCCGCCCAGCAAAGTACGGCTAGCGCTCTGGCCTTTATTGGAAACCGCATAATATGCGCCGGCAGGAGTTACTCGTGGGTATAGATTAGGCTGCAAAAGTAGTGTCGAATCCATTTTTATACCTCTAAACCAGGATCAATTGAATACAGCATAGCTGTAACCAGCTGTTTCACATCGTTTTCATTACGAGCATCAATTTCAAATACTGGCACGTTCATGCCGTATTGCAACAGATATTTCTGATATACCTCGATACCGGGCGTAGCTTTCAAATCCATCTTGGTTACGCCCACTACCACAGGAGCGGTTTTGAGCAAGTCGCTGAATGAGTCCAAGAAGAACTTCAAATCTTTCAAAGGATTGGAACGGGTATTATCCAGCAACAACACCAAGCCCATACTGCCTTGACTCAGAATATCCCACATAAAATCAAAGCGTTCCTGCCCAGGCGTACCGTACAAATGCACTTTGGTTTTTTCATCCAAGTGAATCACACCGTAGTCCATGGCCACGGTAGTGTGGCTTTTCATGGAAGTCGTCATATCAGATGCACGGGCATCTGTTTTAATCGGTGGGTCATCCGACAGTGCAGCAATAGCGGTAGTTTTCCCCACGCCGACCGGGCCTGTAAAAATAATCTTATTCTCTGCCATGTTATATTCCTTTATCGGCCAATAATTTTATTCATCAAACGTTGCAGCAGTCCGCGCTGTTTCGACACTTCTTCATCGCCATTATCTTCATGCGATCTGGCATGGACTCTCTCCGGACGCTGTATAGTTTGCGTTTGTGCGGCAGCTCTAGCTTGCCCTGCTCCAGCAGCCTGAGGCTCAGCTTGTCCAGCTGATTCCACAATCAGATGGTCGGTAACATAGACTGCAGTAAGATAATCAGCCAAATCTTTGTTATCGATAAGCATCAGTTTGTGCAGGATAGTCAGGCTACCTGAAGCCTTGGTTAAGAAGGCAGATAGGCGCATTGATTCGGCAAGCGGTGCCAAACGGGTCAGGTTTGGCCAGTTGCGAACTTTGAATACTGTATTTTTGTTGATGACTTTGGGGAAGCGGCCATTACCTGTCCAAATAGCCAGCTGCCACAGGCAAGCGCTGATGGAGAGTTTGGCCTTAGCCTTCAAATGTTCTTCTGTGATTACTCGTGTCTGCAAATCAACAAATTTTTGCTCACACAAAGATTGGACTGTTTCAGAATCGGTTGCCAGCAACACTTTCTGAACAGAAGGGAACACCAACAACACAGGCTTACCATTGTGCATTACTGCCACATCATTATCCTGCTTGGCTGCTTTGCGCACTTCGCCCAACAAGCCGCTGTCTTCATCAAAATTCTCGATGGTAATGCTTGCCGAATGAGATTGTGCGGCAGCTGGCACAGCTTCTTGTGTTGGCTGTCTGGAAGTATGTGCCCCAGAGCTGCCGCCACTGCTGGCTACCCAAATACCATTACCCTGTTGCAAGTTCTTCAAGTTCAAAAACAGAGTATCGAACTTAATTGGTTTGGCCAAATAAGGCGCAGTTACCGGAGGCGGAGAACTGGAGAAATACACCACTTTCGCATCTGGAAACTGGTTTTTCGCATCTTTCCAAATCTCTACATCGGTATCGGCATCGGCCAATACCATATCCGGCTGAATGCCCTGCTCCACCGTAACCAGTTCATAATTGGTGATGCCGTGCATTTTGAATGCCATGCGGAACATCGCATATTGGCGCTCATCCATGCCCAACAGCATAATGTGAACCGTCTTCACTTGGGGGATTGCGTTATTAGTCATTTATTATGTCCGAACAGAACCGTAGTTGATTTTTTGTAGCAACTGGCTCATTGCCAATACTACCTCCTCTGGCGGATGCTGGATATTGGCACGTATCTTATGCAATACCTGCTCCAAGCGCTCCCACTCTTCCGCACGTTCGCAAATATCGAACAGCGTGATATACAGCTGCGATTCGCTTGGGTATTCCAAAATCGATTCTTCCAGCAAATTCATTGCTTCATCCAGCTGACCGTACATCAATAACGATTCGACATCACGCAACACTTTTTCTGCCGGCGTCTGTTTTACGCTGACATCATCAGTACGTGTTCTAATAAGGGGTTTGCGGTGCGCTTTTTGGGTACTGGTGCCTCGATCCAAGAAGCCGTTGGCAATTCCGATTTCGCGCAATTGAGCCTCATTCGGATTAGCTTCCAACTGAGTAAAGATAGGGTGTTCACCCAAATTGAGACCCCAGCCCAGCATTCTTTCTTTCACTTGGCGGCCATACGAGCCTAAGGTGTAGTAAAGCTGCCAAAGATGCTGTGCAAAGCGGTCGATATTTTGATTTTTATAGTCCAAGCTCAGCGCATCAATAATCAACGCTGCAGGTTTATTGGCTTGGCGGATGGCCTTATTGGCATAGCTGACTGCCGCATCGTATGCCAATCTGTCCTTCATCAATCGATAGCCGGATTCGGGTTCCATAAAGCCCATAAGCGCCGCTTTTTCCTCATCGTGCACAAGGATGGCACCGGCGTATTTAGAATTGGTAACCAACTCTTTGCGGGATTTGGTGGGAGACGAATCCGCCACTTTCTGCTCGCTCTCGGCTTCTGCAACTGCGCGGCGGCTTTTCTGCTTGGTCTGTTTGGCCTGAGTCGGCGTATCCAATCCGCTGCGCTCGCCAATTTCGGCAGAAGTCTGCTGCACACCCCAACCCAACAGTTCTTCGGCCAGCACGCGCAGGTTGAGGTTGTTTTTATCAACCGCCAAGCCTTGCTTGATGTAGTCCTCGGTTTGGGCTTTGGTGAGCAGGTTGCCGAACTGGCGTAAGGTTTCGGCCAATTCGTCCGGCTTTTTAGCATCTAGCCACAGCTGCACCAACTCATTAACCAAAGTGCTGCGCATACCGTCGCTCACGGCTGCCGAACCGGAAGTGAGATATTGAGACAGCGATTCGGCTGCTTTCTCATGGTAGCCGAATTGCTTATAGACTTTATATTCCGTGAGCGCATCAACTTCTTGCGCCACATTGGCGGCTGCTTCTTCCACCTCTACATCAGGCACAGCCTCCCAACCCCAGTCTTCACTCACCTCAACCTCTTCAGGCTCAGACGACGAAGCAACTGCAGCTGGACGATCGGCCACCTGGGCGGCCTTCTTACCGGCCGATCTCGCGGCGGCACGCTTACCTCTGCCTTTTTTCTCTTCATCAACAGCGGCTTTCGCCTGCTGCTTCTGGCGGCGCTGAAAAAAAATCAAGCCAGCCAAAACTACCAATAGCGGAACCAGAATCATCAGATCCATTTATCCCACCCTCCCTAAACATAATTGAATGAAAATATTCATCCTACTTCTCTTAACGTCTTTCCAAACACAAATGTCGGAAATTTAGCCTAAAGTATATATTAATTTACACGTTCTATTCAAACGGATTCGCCAAACTCTCCGCCGAAAGGTAAAGAGATTACACACTAACGGCATATCTTTACACCAGTCTAACGGGTAATCCATGAATGGAAATGGGCGATTTCACGGCAACACCCCGTTAGGCAACAGCAGCCAAACATAACCTGTCTGCTTCATGCGGCCGGCCACCCTGCCCGCCTCATCGCCATAACCCCAAAAAAAGTCCACGCGCACTGCACCATTGATAGCACTGCCAGTGTCTTGCGCCATAATCAGGCGGTTGAACGCATGGCCGGTTTCAGGGTGCGCGGTGGCCAGAAACAGTGGCGCGCCCAAAGTGATGAAGCGTTTGTCCACCGCGCCGGAATAACCTCCGCTCAGCGGCACGCCCAACGAACCAATCGGCCCGTCGTTGCCGTCCGGCAGTTGGCGGAAAAACACATAACTGGGATTTTTGCCCAACACTTCGGCCAATTTGTCCGGATGCTCACGCAGCCAATCGCGGATTTTCGGCATACTGGTTTGCGCCAGCGGCAGATAGCCTTTATCGGCCATATAACGCCCGATGGAGGCATAGGGATGGTCGTTTTTATCGGCGAACCCCAGGCGGATATAGCGGCCGTCCGGCGTACGGATTCGGCCGGAGCCTTGGATATGCAGGAAAAACAATTCAACCGGATCATCGGCATAAGCCAACACTGGCGCACTGCCGTTTACCGCACCGGCATTGATTTGCGCACGGGTGTAATACGGCACGAAACGGCTACCTGAAACCCGTCCTTTCAAAGACCGGCTTTTCTCGCGCCCCGGGAAATCGGCCAGATTGGCCGTGTATTCGCCATTGGCGGCAATTTGGCCGTTGTTGCGGCCGGTGAGACGGATACGCACCGTTCCCGATTGCGGCGCACCGGCCAGCGGCACAGTAACCAAATCCGCAGGCAAGCCATAAATCGGGAAGCGCGCCTGCGCAGTTTGCCGCGCGCTGCCGTGCAACACCGGCTCGTAATAGCCGGTTATCGTGCCGCCCAACTGCCCATTGTGGCTCACTTCCCACGGCGTGAAATATTGCTCGAAAAACTGCCTGGCCGCCGCAGGCTGACTGCCCACCCTGTCGGCCTGGGCACACACATTCTGCCATTGCGGCTTGTTTTTCAAAGCAGTACAACTTTTGCGAAACGCATTCAAGCTGGCGGCAAAATCCTGCTGCGGCCACTGCGGCAACGCCGCAAACGACACCGCCTTATACCCTGCCGGGCTACCTGAAACCCGGTGCTGATAGCCTTCCGCATAACGCTGCCCGGGTGGCAAAGCCGACATACCGCTGACACCACCGCCAGAAGGCTTGGGGCGGCTATGGAAAAAACAGCCGCCCAGCAACAATGCCGACAGCAACAGCCAGCCGTTACGAGAAGAAAGAAATTTTCCTGCCATTTCCGTTTTCATTCCATGAAGTTGAATTTATACCACTGAAAGAAATCGATAAATAATATATAAACATTGCCGCCCGTCCCGCACCGTTTCCGATGCTTTCTAGCCAAATCCTGCCCGTTTACGGCGGCCGCAGGCGCAAACGGGCAGGATTTAACCACCCGCCCAAGCCGCCGGGCAAATCATTTTACAAGCACAAACATTTCGCCCGCTGCCGCATCGGCTACAATATTATTTTTCGCCTTTCCATTTTTCAGGTAGCCTTTCATGAGCCGCAAAAGCGCCGTATCCCCCATGATGCAGCAGTATCTCGACATCAAAGCCCAACACGCCGACAAACTCTTGTTCTACCGCATGGGCGACTTCTACGAGCTCTTCTTCACCGACGCCGAAGAAGCCGCCCGCCTGCTCGACATCACCCTCACCACCCGCGGCCAAATCAACGGCGAACCCATCAAAATGGCCGGCGTGCCGCACCATGCGGCCGAACAATACTTGGCCAAACTGGTCAAACTCGGCCGCAGCGTGGCCATTTGCGAGCAAGTGGGCGAAGTGGGCGCCAATAAAGGCCCCGTAGCGCGCGAAGTGGTGCGCATCATTACCCCCGGCACGCTCACCGATGCCGCCCTGTTGGAAGACAAAGAAACCAACCGCATCGCCGCCGTGGCTTGGAACGGCAAGGCCAAGCAGCCGGTCGGCCTCGCCTGGGCCTCCCTGCAAAGCGGCGAATTCAAAGCCAAAATCATCGCCCCGGCCCAACTGCCCGACGAACTCGCCCGCTTGCAGGCCGCCGAAGTATTGCTGCCCGACCAAGCCGCCGCCAAACTGAGGCTACCTGAAAACTGCAACCCCACCCGCCTGCACGACTGGCAATTCGGCCCCGACAGCGCCCACACCCTGCTCACCGACTACTTCGGCTGCCAAGACCTGCTCGGCTTCGGCCTCCAAGCCGGCGAACACGACCCCGCCATCGGCGCTGCCGGCGCCCTGCTCAACTACATCCGCCACACCCAATCCCGCCTGCCGCGCCACCTCGACAACCTCAGCCTCGAAACCGAACAGCAATACATCGGCATGGATGCCGCCACCCGCCGCAACCTTGAAATCACCGCCACCCTGTCCGGCAAAAAAGAGCCCACCCTCTTTTCCACCCTCGACCGCTGCGCCGGCAACATGGGCAGCCGCCTGCTCGCCCAATGGCTGCACAACCCCCTGCGCAACCGCGAACACATCCGCGCCCGCCAAGAAGCCGTATCCGCCCTGCAAAGCGATTATTCCGCCCTGCAAGGCTACCTGAAAACCATCGCCGACATCGAACGCATCGCCGCCCGCATCGCCGTAGGCTCCGCCCGCCCGCGCGACCTCTCCGGCCTGCGCGACAGCTTATTCACACTTGCCCAACTCAGGTTACCTGAAAGCAGCCTGCTCAATACCCTGGCCGACATCTTCCCGCAAGGCGCAGGCATTGCCGAGAAGCTGCAAGAGGCCATCCTGCCCGAACCCGCCGTATGGCTGCGCGACGGCGGCGTAATCAACCACGGCTTTTCCGCCGAGCTCGACGAATTGCGCCGCATCCAAAACCACGGCAGCGACTTCCTGCTCGAACTCGAAGCCCGCGAACGCGAGCGCACCGGCCTCTCCACCCTCAAAGTCGAATACAACCGCGTGCACGGCTTCTACATCGAGCTTTCCAAAATCCAAGCCGCCGAAGCCCCCGCCGACTACCAGCGCCGCCAAACCCTGAAAAATGCCGAACGCTTCATCACTCCCGAGCTCAAAACCTTCGAAGACAAAGTGCTCAACGCCCAAGAGCGCGCCCTCTCCCTTGAAAAACGCCTCTACGACAGCCTGTTGCAAGAGCTCCAGCAACAACTGCCCCTGCTGCAGCGTACCGCCAAGGCCGCTGCCGCGCTGGACGTTCTCTGCTGCTTTGCCCACTTTGCCGCCGAACACGATTACCACGCCCCCCGGTTCACCGACTACCCCGGCATCGAAATCGACAACGGCCGCCACCCCGTGGTTGAAGGCCAAGTGCCGCACTTCACCCCCAACCACACCCGCCTCGACCACAAACACCGCCTCATGCTGCTCACCGGCCCCAATATGGGCGGCAAATCCACCTATATGCGCCAAGTTGCCCACATCGTTTTGCTCGCCCACACCGGCAGCTTCGTGCCCGCCGAAGCCGCCCGCATCGGCCAAATCGACCAAATCTTCACCCGCATCGGCGCCTCCGACGACCTCGCCGCCAACCGCTCCACCTTCATGGTGGAAATGAGCGAAACCGCCTACATCCTGCGCCACGCCACCGAGCAATCCCTAGTGCTCATGGACGAAGTCGGCCGCGGCACCTCCACCTTCGACGGCCTCGCCCTCGCCCAAGCCGTGGCCGAACATCTAATCCAAAAAAACCAATCCTTCAGCCTGTTTGCCACCCACTATTTCGAGCTCACCCGCCTGCCCGAGCAGCACAGCGCCGCCGTCAATATGCACCTCTCCGCCCTAGAAGAAGGGCAAGACATCGTTTTCCTACACCACATCGAGCCCGGCCCGGCCGAAAAAAGCTACGGCATCGCCGTGGCCAAACTCGCCGGCCTGCCCGCCCCCGCCCTCAAAGCCGCGCAGAAACACCTCGAACAGCTCGAAGCCCAAGCCGCCGCCCACCGCCCGCAGATGGATATGTTCAACCTGCCCGAAGAAGCCACGCCCGAACACAGCCCCGCCGAGCCCACCCTGCCTGCCGCCCACCCCCTGCTGCAAGAACTCGCCGCGCTGCACCCCGACGAACTCACCCCGCGCCAAGCCCTCGAGCTGCTGTATCAACTGCAAAAACAGGCTGCCGCCGCACAAGAGGCTACCTGAAAGCGAGGTTTCAACGAAATGAAAACCATGCCCGAGGCGGCCGGGGCGTTTTGATGAAGCCGAAACCATCCACATCATTTTTCAGGTAACTCTTTTCAGCAATCCCAAACCGCAGAAGGCTACCTGAAAATATCAGCATCGGTTTCAAACAACCTTGCCGAGAGTGCTATCTGGAAACGTAATAATTTGTATATTTTCCATAAACCAGCGATAATACGTTCACTTTCGGAACTACCGAGAAACCCTTTGATTTAATCGTTAATGTTAATTTTAGGAAATCCTTTCATGAAACAACGTTTATTTGCCCTCGCCCTCATTTCCGTTTTGGCTGCCTGTGGCGGCCAAACTAACAACTCCACTTCCGCCCAATCCACCGCTGCCGACAATACACAGCCCGCTGCCGCCAGCAATGTGCAACCTACCGCTACTACTGCTGCCGGACTCGACCCGGTTCTGGCCGAACCTAAAGTGGGCGACCTCTATGCCGCCAAAGTCAGCGCCTTCTCCAAAGAAGGCTTCGAAGAGCACGGCGTGGCCTACGGCCTGATGAAAGTGGTAGACGTACAGGCTGATAAAATTATCGTTATCACCGAAGATGCTGCTTGGCCAGAAGCCGCTGGTGCCCAAAAAGATCTGAACGGCGATCTCTCCGACATTACTTGGGACGAATCTGAACGCATCGAAGTGAAACGTGCCGATCTGCCCCGAATGGTGGCCGACGGCCGCATCGTGGAAACCCGTCGCATGGACAAATAATCTGCGTTGCATATTATTCAAAGGCTACCTGAGAAACTTTCAGGTAGCCTTTTCCATTGCCCAATATCCCATTTATTACAGCCGAGTTAATCCACTTTCGACACAAGTTAGTGCACTACATGCAATATGCGCAATGCGGCATAGTGAAGCCAAGTTGCACGAGAGTGAATATAATTCGCGATAGCTATATAATCCTTATCACTTCCCGCCACACATCAGCGGCGGCCTCATTCCAACAAGCAAAAGGCATCCCCATGACTTCCCATCTCAGCAAAATCACCTGCATCGCCGACCTCCAACGCATTGCCCGGCGCAAAGTGCCCAAAATGTTCTACGAATACGCCGACACCGGCTCGTGGACCGAATCCACCTACCGCGCCAACGAAGCCGATTTCCAATCCATCCTGTTCCGCCAGCGCGTACTGGTGGACATGGAAAACCGCAGCCTCGAGAGCAAAATGATCGGGCAAACCGTGAAAATGCCGCTCGCCCTCGCCCCCGTCGGCCTCACCGGCATGCAGCATGCCGACGGCGAAATCCTCGCCGCCCGCGCCGCCGCCAAATTCGGCGTGCCCTATATCCTCTCCACCATGAGCATCTGCTCCATCGAAGACGTGGCCGCCAACAGCCCCGATCCCTTCTGGTTTCAACTTTATGTGATGCGCGACCGCGAATTCATGCGCGACCTCATCCGCCGCGCCAAAGCCGCCCAATGCTCCGCCCTCGTGCTCACCGCCGATTTGCAGGTGCTCGGCCAGCGCCACAAAGACATCAAAAACGGCCTCTCCACCCCGCCCAAGCCCACCCTGATGAACCTGCTCAACCTCGCCACCAAGCCCGAATGGGGCTTGGGCATGCTCAACACCCGGCGGCGCGGCTTCGGCAACATCGAAGGCCACGTCAAAGGCGTGAGCGACATGAGCTCCCTCTCCGCCTGGACGGCCGAGCAATTCGACCCCAGCCTGAGTTGGGACGACGTGGCCCGCATCAAAGACGAATGGGGCGGCAAACTCATCATCAAAGGCATCATGGAGCCGGAAGACGCCGAAGCCGCCGTGAAAAGCGGTGCGGACGCCATCGTGGTATCCAACCACGGCGGCCGCCAGCTCGACGGCGCCCCCTCCTCCATCCGTGCCCTGCCCCGCATCGTTTCCGCCGTCGGAAATAATATCGAAGTGTGGATGGACGGCGGCATCCGCAGCGGCCAAGACATCCTGCGCGCTTGGGCATTGGGCGCGCGCGGCGTACTCATCGGCCGCCCCTACATCTACGGGCTGGGCGCCTACGGCGAAGCAGGCGTGACCCGCGCGCTGGAAATCCTCTACAACGAAATGGACATCACCATGGCCTTCACCGGCCACCGCAATATCCAAAACGTTACCCGCGATATTTTGGTGGAAGGCACATACTAACGCCCCTTGCCCCGTACTATAGTGGATTAAAATCGCAATGATACGGCGTTGGCTCGCCTTGACGTACTACCTGTACGCCTTGCGGCTCGCCGCCTTGTCTCATTTTTATTTTAATCCACTATATAATTCAGGCTACCTGAAAAACAGCGCGGCAACCGCCCGGCCTTTTCAACTCCGTTGAAGCCCCCGCTTTCAGGTAGCCTTCCTTCAATCCACCCCGTTATAGGAAAACCCAAATGCGTACCCAGCCCCTACTGCTCGCCCTTCTCATTGCCGCGCCATTCGCCGCCGCCGGCAATCTCGAATGCAACCCCCAGCCGGTTCAACAAGGCGTACCCACCGTATACCGCTGCACCTATCGCAACGGCAACCTCGCCCAAGCCTACGCCGCCCTGCACGCCAACCAAAACGAAACCCCCGCCCTGCGCCTCGACCACCCCCACCTGCCGCATACCCTGCCCACACGCAACTTGACCCATCGCAGCCAAGACCAATACGACTACGACAACGACGGTAAAAACGAGTCCTATCCGGTTGTGCTAACCCTGCACCATCAGGGTGCAAACCGCGTGTTGGTAAAATATATGCAAGACAGCCCCGCCAGCCCATACAGCCGCGAAACCCTGCTCCTGCGCAAAGGCCGTAACGTGGAAATCACCATCAAGGACTACATGTCCTAAACCCGCTGCCGGGCAGCTATTTCCCGCTTTTGAAAGAAACTGTGCCTCCACAGAACGGAGGCACGGTTTTCAGGTAGCCTTTCTTACCAACCTTAATTAAGGGAAACCCCATGCGTATCCGCTCCCTAATCCTCCCCCTCCTCCTCGCCGCGCCCTTCGCCGCCGCAGGCAATCTCGAATGCAATCGCGAAACACCGCTGGAATACGTACCAACCACCTATCGCTGCGTGTATCACAACGGCAGCCTTGCCCAAGCCTATGCCGCCATGCGTACCAACCGCTTTGAAGATGGCCGCCTGCGCCTCGACTTCCCAGGTATGCCGCGCAGGCTGCCTGCAAACAACTTCCAATACCGAGGCAACGTGCGGTTCGACCTTCATGGAAACGGCAGAAGCGAACGCTACCTGGCTCAAACTTCCATCAAATATTCCTCACCCGACAGCGTGATGGTAAAGTATCTTTACGAAGACCAACATAACTCTATTTACACCCACGAAGCCCTGTTTCAACGCAAAGGCTCCGATGTAGAAATTACCAGCGAACTGGTAGCGGCACCCTAAACCGGCCACCGAACCAGCCTGTCCCGCTTTAGGAAACACCGCTTTCAGGTAGCCTTTCTCAACCCACCCTAATTATAGGAAAACCCCGATGCGTACCCGCTCCCTAATCCTCTCCCTCCTTCTTGCCTCCCCCTTCGCCGCCGCAGGCAATCTCGAATGCAATCAGATGAAACAAGGCATGCCCACCATCTACCGCTGCATATACCACGGCAACCTCGCCCAAGCCTATGCCGCCCTGAGCACCAGCCGCAGCGAGGACCGCATTCTGCGTTTCAATTTCCCACACATGCCGCGCCAGCTGCCCGCCCGCAATTTCACCTACCGCAGCCACAACCTGTACGATGAAGACGGCGACGGCAAAAACGAAATCTACCCGCTTGAGCTAACCATCCGCCATCAAGGTTCAAACCGTGTACAGATAGACTACATGGAATCCAATCCCGGTTCCATCTACGGCCGTAAAACCCTGCTCCGGCGCAAAGGCCGCAATGTGGAAATTATCATCAAGGACTATGCGGCATAATCTACCGCCGATCCGCTATTTCCGGCTTTAAGAAAACCGTGCCTTCACGGCAAGAAGGCACCGTTTTCAGGTAGCCTTTACCCCGCCCAAGGATTCCCGCCATGACCATCAAAGAAAGATTCCAGCAAGCTAACGGCATCCTAGAAGAGGCCGACCTCCTATTCGACGAAGCCGCCTGCCGCGCCGCCCTGGAGCGCATGGCCGCAGAGATTAGTGCCGATCTGGCCGAACAATACCCCCTGCTCCTGCCCGTGATGGGCGGCGCAGTCGTATTCACCGGCCAGCTGCTGCCCCTGTTGCGCTTCCCGCTCGATTTCGACTACGTGCACGTTTCCCGCTACGGCAGCGAGCTGAGCGGCAGCGTGCAGCTCAACTGGCTGCGCGCCCCGCAAAACAGCGTAGAAGGCCGCCACGTTTTGGTGCTCGACGACATCCTGGACGAAGGCCACACCATGGCCGCCATCCACAAACAAGTGATGGACATGGGCGCCGCCTCCTGCCGCACCGCCGTGTTTGCCAACAAAAAAATCAACCGCCCCAAGCCCATCACCGCCGACTATGTGGGCATCCACGTGCCCGACCGCTACGTGTTCGGCTACGGCATGGACGCAGGCGGCATGTGGCGCAACCTCGGCGCGATTTATGCCCTGTCCGGGAAATAACGCAAGGCCGGACGCCAACCGCCCGAATGCACCCAACAACCTGCAGGCAGCCTCCGGCTTGTGCAGGCAGAAACCTGAATCGGCCAACCCCGCCTGCCGCGTCGGCCAAAATACGGCGGATTAGCGAAACCGATGCGCCGCATTAGCCCCTGTTCCCCTTAATCCGCTATCTATACGAAAAGGCTACCTGAAAATTTCAGGTAGCCTTTCTATAGTGAATTAAATTTAAATCAGGACAAGGCGGCGAGCCGCAGACAGTACAAATAGTACGGCAAGGCGAGACAACGCTGTACTGGTTTAAATTTAATTCACTATACATACCGGCCGCATTACCAGCGGCTGACCAACTCGCTCAAATCCGTATTTTTCGGGCCGCTGGCCTCTTTCTGCGCCGTGCCGATCATCAGCAGGCCGATGATTTTGTCGTGTTCGCCGCAGCCGAAGGCTTCGCGCAGCGCGGCAGTGTTGACCCACAGGCCGGTAATCCACACATTGTCGAAACCTTGCGCCTTGGCAGCCAGTTGGGCGGCATAGGCGGCGCAGCCGGCGCTGAGCATCTGTTCCCACTCCGGCTTCGGCTTGAGGCAGTCCAGCTTAGGCTTGGACACCACGCCGATCATCATCGGCGCCATCTGCCCCAGCACTTCGGCCTTGCGCGCCGCTTCGCCGCCGATTTCTTCGGCACACTGCTTCAAAATATGGCGGAAAGCCTGCCAACCCGCCTCACTTTGCACCACCACAAAATGCCACGGCGTGTGGTTGCCGTGGTCGGGCACTTGCGTGGCAGCCTGCAAGATGATTTCCAGCTGGGCATCGTTGGGGGCGGGTTCGGTGAGGAGGCGCACCGAGCGGCGGGTGGTGAGCAAATCCAGGGTGTTCATATTGTTAGTTTCCTTGTGTGATGTTGGCTGATATGGGTGGGAAGTAGCGGCTGACCGTTTCGGCGGTTTGTGCCAACCAGCTTTGGCGTTCTTGCTCGGTGCTGTCGGCCACCACTCGGAACATCAGCCGCTTGAAGGAGGTAATGCCGCAAAAGTCGAAAACGCAGTCCTTCCAAATCCGCTCCAGCGGATCGCCGAATACGGTGTTTTCGCGCTCTTCCGGGGTATTGGAGGTGTTGAATACCAGCGCGGCCTGCGCTTTGAGCAAACCTATGGGCAGCCCGCCGCCGTTATCGCCTTCAGGGAAGGTGTAGGCGATGTGCTGGCGCAGTACCCTGTCTACCCAGCCTTTCAAGATGGCGGGTGGCTGCCCCCACCAGTTAGGATGGATGATGATGATGCCGTTGGCGCGCATGATTTCCTGCTGATGGCATTTAAGCAGGTTGTCGTTGGTGTGGTCACCAGCTAATTCTTCCGAGCTCATCACGGGATTGAATTTTTCCTGATCCAAATCGTGGAAGTTTACTTGGTAGCCGTTGCTGCGCAGCGTAGCAGCTACGGTTTGGGCAATAGCGGCATTGAGGCTGCCGCCGTACGGGTGTGCGAGAATGACGGATATTTCTTGCATGGGGAAAGTCTCGATAGGGGTTTCTGCAGATAACGGCCGGGGTTTATACCACACTCCCGGCATTCAGGCTACCTGAAAAATTGCCAGCCTCGCCCCGCGCCGTTTGGCGATATAATGCGCCTGTTTCCCACCCTTCCGAAAGCCCGCAATGAGCGCCAAGCCCCTCTTCACCCTGCCCGACCAAAACGGCAACGATTTCGCCGCCGCCGACCACCTGCCGCTGGTGCTGTATTTTTATCCCAAAGACAGCACACCCGGCTGCACCACCGAAGCGCAGGAATTCAGCGCGCTCTTGCCCGAATTTCAGGCGCTCGGTTTTCAGGTAGCCGGCGTATCGCGCGACAGCGTGGCCAGCCATCAGAAATTCGTGTGCAAATACGCGCTGGAAGTGCCGCTCTTGTCGGATAAAGATGAAACCGTGTGCCGCCTGTTCGATGTCATCAAAGAGAAAAATATGTATGGCAAAAAAGTATTCGGCATCGAACGCAGCACCTTCGTTTTGGATGCGCAAGGCCACATCACGCGCGAATGGCGCAAAGTGAAAGCCGCCGGCCACGCCCAAGCCGTGCTCGACGCGCTGCGCGAAACAGCTTAGCAGAACACCTCCATGCAATACTGCTACCAAGCCCCTTTCGGCACGCTGCTGTGCCGCCTGCACAACGGCCTGCCCGCCGAAATCCTGCTGCACCACAGCGCCGCGCCCTTCCTGCCCGCACTGCCCAACGACACCCCGCTGGCACAATGGCTGGACAGCTATTTTTCAGGTAGCCCTGCCCCGCTGCCGCCGTTTGTGCCGCCCGCAGGCACGGCGTTTCAGCAGGCCGTGTGGGCGCAGATTGCCCAGATTCCGTTCGGCGAAACCCGCAGCTACCAGTGGATTGCCAAACGCATCGACAGCCATCCGCGCCCCGTGGGCGGCGCCTGCGGCAAAAACCCGCTGCCGCTGTTGATTCCCTGCCACCGCGTGCTCTCGGCCAACGGGCTGGGCGGCTTCAGCATGGGCGGCGATGCCGAACGCAGCCTGGCGGTGAAACGCTGGCTGCTCGCGCACGAAGGGGTGGCATGGTGAACCCGGCCGAGCCGCTGCCTGCCGCCTGGCAAGAGCCCATCGAGCAAACGCTGGACGAGCTCTTCCTCACCCGCCGCCTCGCCGCCAACACCCTGGCCGGCTACCGGCGCGATTTGGAAAAAATCGCCCGCCGCCTGCACGCGCAAGGATTGGATTGGCAGCAGGCCGATGCCGATGCCTTGGCCGATGCCGTGTACGCCCCGGATGAAAAACCCGCTTCCCAAGCCCGCGCCCTCTCCGCCGTCAAACAGCTCTACGGCTTTTTGCAGCTGCAAAACCGCCGCAGCGACAACCCCGCACAACACCTGCGCCCGCCGCGCCAAGGCCGCGCCTTGCCGCCGCTGATCGGCGAAGCGCAAATCGACGCGCTTCTGGCCGCGCCCGACACGGAAACCATCTTCGGCCTGCGCGACAAAGCTGTGTTGGAAACCCTGTATGCCACCGGACTGCGCGTGTCCGAAGCCGCCCAAATGCAGCTGCAGGATTTAGACTTGCAGCGCGGCGTGGTTACCGTAATCGGCAAGGGCAACAAGCAGCGCATCGTGCCGCTGGGCGCCGAAGCCGTGTATTGGTTGGAACGCTACCTGAAAACCGCGCGCGGCGAATTGCTCAAGCACGCCCCGTGCGATTTCGTATTCGTGGGGCAAAAACGCAGCGGCATCAGCCGCCAGTTGGTGTGGCAGATGGTGAAACGTTACGCCGCAGAAGCAGGCATCAGCGAGCTCAGCCCGCACGGCCTGCGCCACGCCTTCGCCACCCATCTGGTGAACTACGGTGCCGACCTGCGCAGCGTGCAGATGATGCTCGGCCACGCCAGCCTGAACACCACGCAAATCTACACCCACGTGGCCAACGAGCGGCTCAAACAGCTGGTGGCGCAGCATCATCCGCGTGGGTAGGCAAGATATCGCGGGTTAAAATGGAAATGAGGGCAAAGCGGCAGGCTGCAGGCAATACACGCATACGGCATAAAGAGCCACCACAATAGCCTGCTTATTTTCATTCACGCGATGTAGCGGCAGGCTACCTGAAAGCTTTCAGGTAGCCTGCCGTGCCGTTTTGTGGGAAAATCCGTACGTTTAAAATTATTCAAATCGGGCGAAAAATATTATGTTGGACAGAGAAGGTTATCGCCCCAATGTCGGCATCATCATCACCAACCAGCGCAACGAAGTGTTCTGGGGCAAACGCGTGCAGGAGCATTCCTGGCAATTTCCGCAGGGCGGCATCAAGCCCGGCGAAAGCCCCGAGGCCGCCATGTATCGCGAGCTGGCCGAAGAAGTCGGCCTTTTGCCGCACCACGTGAAAATCCTCGGCCGCACCCGCGACTGGCTGCGCTACGACGTGCCCGGCAACTGGGTGCGCCGCCAATGGCGCGGCGCGTATCGCGGGCAGAAACAGATTTGGTATCTGCTGCGGCTCACCGGCCGCGAAAGCGATGTGCACCTGCGCGCCAGCAGCCAGCCGGAATTCGACGCCTGGCGCTGGCACGACTATTGGGCACCCATCGACGAAGTGATTGAATTTAAAAAAGATGTATACGCCAACGCCCTGCGGGAGCTTTCGCGCTTCCTGCACAATCTGGAAACCCTGGAGCAGTTCAACCGGCGCCATGCCGCCCTGCCCGAGGAGCACACCCCCCGATGAGCGACATCCTCACCCGCATCCTCGCCACCAAACAGCAAGAAGTGGCCGCCGCCCAAGCCGCCCTGCCCTTGGCCGAACTGCGCGCCCGGGCTGCCGATATGCCGCCGCCGCGCGGCTTCGTACAGGCCATGTGCGCCCAACACGGCCAAGGCCGCGCCGCGCTGATTGCCGAAATCAAAAAAGCCAGCCCCAGCAAGGAGCTGATCCGGCCGGACTTCCATCCCGAGCAGCTGGCGCGCGCCTACGAAGCCGCCGGCGCCGCCTGCCTTTCCGTGCTCACCGACGAACCCTACTTCCAAGGCTCGGCAGGCTACCTGAAAACCGCCCGTGCCGCCGTGGCGCTGCCCGTGTTGCGCAAAGACTTCATGGTGAGCGCCTATCAAATCTACCAATCCCGCGCCATGGGCGCCGATGCCGTGCTGCTGATTGCCGCCGCGCTCAGCCCAACCCAGCTGGAAGAATTCGAAGGCATCGCCCACGAATCGGGCATGGCCGTGCTGTTGGAGCTGCACCATGCCGACGAGCTGGAAAAATGCCGCCACCTCACCACCCCGCTGCGCGGCGTGAACAACCGCAACCTGCGCACCTTCGAAGTGAGCCTGCAGCAAACGCTGGATTTGCTGCCCGAAATCACCGGCGAAGGCCGCATCGTGATTACCGAAAGCGGCATCCGTAGCCGCGAAGACGTGCAATTCATGCGCAGCCACGGTGTGCACAGCTTCCTAATCGGCGAAACCTTCATGCGTGCCAACGATGTGGGCGCGGAAGTGCAAAAACTGTTTGCTTGAGTTTTCAGGTAGCCTGCCATGAGGGTGAGGCTACCTGAAAACCCTATCCCAATGCTTCGTTTGCCTGCTTTCCTCCCGCCGGGGGAGCACGGAGGCAAAACAGTACGCAAGAGCAAGCCGGGCGCGCCCGTTACGACACCGGCGCCGACACGGCGGCATTGCATCGGCAGCGCCGCACCCATTCGGCGCATCCTGCGGCGCTACCGCTAAGCCGACCAACCTTGCCGCGTTTAACCCCATATTTCAGGTAGCCTGAACTTCCGCCCAAAGCGGGCAGAGGCTACCTGAAACAAGAAATCCTATCCCAATCCACACAGAGATACTGATATGACCAGCCCCGACAAAATCCTCATCCTCGACTTCGGTTCGCAAGTCGCCCAGCTCATCGCCCGCCGCGTACGCGAAGCCCATGTGTATTGCGAGCTGCACCCCTACGACATGCCGCTGGCCGACATCAAAGCCTTCAATCCGAAAGGCATCATCCTTTCCGGCGGCCCCAATTCCGTGTACGACAGCGAATATCAGGCCGACACGGGGCTGTTCGATTTGGGCGTGCCCGTGCTCGGCATCTGCTACGGTATGCAGTTTATGGCGCACCATTTGGGCGGCGAAGTGCAGGCAGGCAACCAGCGCGAATTCGGCTACGCGCAAGTGCAAACGCAAGACAGCGCGCTCACCAGCGGCATTCAAGACAGCGCGCCGAACACGCTGGACGTGTGGATGAGCCACGGCGACAAAGTGTGCAGGCTGCCTGAAAACTTCCGCACCATCGGCAGCACGCCCTCCTGCCCCATCGCCATGATGGAAAACGCCGAACGCCGCTTCTACGGCATCCAGTTCCACCCCGAAGTGACCCACACCAAACAAGGCCGCGCCCTCATCAACCGCTTCGTGCTCGACATCTGCGGCGCACAGCCCGGCTGGACCATGCCGAACTACATCGACGAAGCCGTGGCCAAAATCCGCGAACAAGTCGGCAGCGACGAAGTGATTTTGGGCTTGTCCGGCGGCGTAGACTCCTCCGTGGCCGCCGCGCTGATTCACCGCGCCATCGGCGACCAGCTCACCTGCGTATTCGTCGACCACGGCCTGCTGCGCCTGAACGAAGCCGAAAACGTGATGAAAATGTTTGCCGACAACTTGGGCGTGCGCGTGATTCACGTGGACGCGAGCGAACAGTTTATGGCGAAACTCGCCGGCGTGACCGACCCCGAGCAAAAACGCAAAATCATCGGCGCAGAATTCATTGAAGTGTTTGACGCCGAAGAGAAAAAACTCACCAACGCTAAATGGCTGGCGCAAGGCACGATTTACCCCGACGTGATTGAATCCGCCGGCGCGAAAACCAAAAAAGCCCACGCCATCAAATCGCACCACAACGTGGGCGGGCTACCTGAAAACATGAAGCTGAAACTGCTCGAACCGCTGCGCGATTTGTTCAAAGACGAAGTGCGCGAACTGGGCGTGGCGCTCGGCCTGCCGCGCGAAATGGTGTACCGCCACCCCTTCCCCGGCCCCGGCTTGGGCGTGCGGATTCTGGGCGAAGTGAAGCGCGAATACGCCGACCTGCTGCGCCAGGCAGACGACATTTTCATTCAGGAACTGCGTAACCGCACCGACGAAAACGGCACCTCTTGGTACGACCTCACCAGCCAGGCGTTTGCCGTGTTCCTGCCCGTGAAATCCGTGGGCGTGATGGGCGACGGGCGAACTTACGACTACGTGGTCGCCCTGCGCGCCGTCATCACCAGCGACTTCATGACCGCACACTGGGCGGAACTGCCCTACGCGCTCTTGGGCAAAGTGTCCAACCGCATCATCAACGAAGTACGCGGCATCAACCGCGTGGTGTACGACGTGAGCGGCAAACCGCCCGCCACGATTGAGTGGGAATAAACTAGGATTGCAGCATAAGTAAAGCCCTGCCGGATAATGGCAGGGCTTTATAGTGAATTAACAAAAACCAGTACAGCGTTGGCTCGCCTTGCCGTAACGTGTGTACTGTCTGCGGCTCGCCGCCTTGTCCTGATTTTTGTTAATCCACTATATTTTGTCTATGCTTGAGGCTACCTGAAAAATCCCCATTCAAAAACACAAGGCCTTGCCGTTGATTGCCTTGTCCGTATCGTTGTAATGCGCCGTCCAGCGGATGTTTTTGCCCTCCGCCTGCGGAATCAGCACCACTTCCTGCCCAAAGCGCGGCGTGCGCAGCAGAATCCAGCCGTCGCGGCTCACGGCATACACGCTCGGATAGGCCTGCCGAACGGTGTGCAGGCTGCTTTTGATGCCGCCGTCGGCCAATTCGGCGGCTAACTGTTCCTGCAACGGGGCAAGCATTTGGATTTCCTGTTTCATTTCAGCGGTGCGTCGGTAGTCGGAATATTGTGCGGACAGCAGGAACAGCGCGGCAACGGCGGCGATTGCACCGAGGCAGAAGGCAGCGAAGGTTTGTTTGGAGAGCATAGAGCATTCCTCCCGGTGGTTGGGTGTTGAATGATGGTGTTGATGTTTCAGGTAGCCTGCAATACAAGTACGGCTACCTGAAATTTTTCAGGTAACCTTTCACAGTTTAATCCGTGCCTTTTGCCCGATTTTCATAGAACTGCGCCTGCCAGTCGGCGAATCTGCCTTGCTCAATGGCTTCGCGCATTTCGGCCATGATGACTTGATAAAAATGCAGGTTGTGGATGGTGCACAGTTGCGCGCCGAGGATTTCGCCGACTTTGTCCAAGTGGTGCAGGTAGCTGCGGCTGAAGTTTTGGCAGGCGTAGCAGGTGCAGGATTCGTCCAGCGGACGTTTGTCGTGGCGGTGCTTGGCGTTGCGGATTTTGAGGTCGCCGAAGCGGGTGAACAGCCAGCCGTTGCGGGCGTTGCGGGTGGGCATGACGCAGTCGAACATGTCCACGCCGTGCGCCACGCCATACACCAAATCTTCGGGTGTGCCGACGCCCATCAGGTAATGCGGTTTGTGTTCGGGTAGCATGGGGGCGAGCGCGCGGAGCATGCGGTACATTTCGGGCTTGGGTTCGCCCACGGAGAGGCCGCCGATGGCGATGCCTTTGAAGCCGATGCCTTCCAGCCCGCGCAGGCTTTCTTCGCGCAAATCTTCGTACATCGCGCCTTGGATGATGCCGAACAGGGCGTTGGGGTTGTTCAGGTCCTCAAAGGCTTTTTTGCTGCGTTCGGCCCAGCGCAGGCTCATTTGCAGAGATTTCCTCGCCTGCTCGTGCGTGGCTTCGCCGGGCGTGCATTCGTCGAGCTGCATGACGATGTCGGAATTGAGCACGGTTTGGATTTTCATGGAGATTTCGGGCGAGAGGAAGAGTTTGTCGCCGTTAATCGGGCTTTTGAAGGTGCAGCCGTCTTCGGTGAGTTTGCGCATGTTGGACAGCGAAAACACTTGGAAGCCGCCGGAGTCGGTGAGAATGGGTTTGTTCCAGCCAATAAAGTCGTGCAGGCCGCCGAATTGTTCGATAACTTCGAGGCCGGGGCGCAGCCAGAGATGATAGGTGTTGCCGAGGATGATTTGGGCGTTGATGTCGTGCAGGTTTTGCGGGGTCATGGCTTTGACCGAGCCGTAGGTGCCGACGGGCATGAACACGGGGGTTTCGATGGTGCCGTGGTTGAGTTCGAGCGTGCCGCGGCGGGCGTAGCCGTCTTTTTTGTGCAGGGTGAAGTTGAGCATGGGAATAAAACGTTATAAATAATCCGGCGATTATAGCTAAAGCACTTCTTTCTTCCTACTGCATCAGCCCGCCTTGCCGTCTTGACCATACTGTCTGCCGCCCGATGCCTAGCGGGAAAAATGATTACTCCGGCGATATGGCAAACCGCCGCCGGCCCTGCGCTTTCTTTGCGCGGGGGGTGGGAAAACAGTATAATGCTGCCCCTTAAACAGGCACGTAGCTCAGTTGGTTAGAGCATCACCTTGACATGGTGGGGGTCGTTGGTTCGAATCCAATCGTGCCTACCAGAATTCGTGGAACAACAGGGGTTTCTGGGAACTTCAGTTGTTCTTTTTTGTTTGGCCGCCCGCTATAGTTTTAACTTCGTAGCCATTCCGTTTCCTTCAAAAACATTGTTTCAGGTAGCCTTTTGGATTGCTGTTAAGGCTACCTGAAAATCCGGTCAAACCGCTGTAAGGAACCCGCCATATGCGCCGTTTACCTCCCGCGCTTGCGCTATTGCTCACACTGGCCGCATTGGCCGCCATAGCATTGGCCGGCCTGTTCCTGCTGTTTTACTTTTTCGGTTTCGCCTAATGCAACAATAAAGGCTACCTGAAACCCAAACCATTCATCCGTTTATCCATTTCAAAGAAAGACAAACCATCATGTCCCAAATCAACATCACCCTGCCCGACGGCAGCATCCGCCAATACGAATCCCCCGTCACCGTTGCCCAAATCGCCGCTTCCATCGGCTCCGGACTGGCCAAAGCCACCGTGGCCGGCAAAGTGAACGGCGTATTGCGCGATGCCTGCGACCCGATTAGTGAAGATGCCACCGTGCAAATCATCACGCCGAAAGACCCGGAAGGCGTGGAAATCATCCGCCATTCCTGCGCGCACTTGGTGGGACACGCCGTCAAGCAGTTGTTCCCTAATGCGAAAATGGTCATCGGCCCGGTGATTGAAGACGGCTTTTATTACGACATCGCCGCCGAAAAACCGTTCACGCCCGAAGACATGAAGTCGATTGAAGAGCGCATGAAGCAGCTCATCAACCAAGATTACGATGTGATTAAAAAAATGCTGCCGCGCGCCGAAGTGATTGAAATTTTCAAACAGCGCGGCGAAGACTACAAACTGCGGCTGGTGGACGACATGCCCGAAGTTACCGAAATGGGCATGTATTTCCATCAGGAATATGTGGACATGTGCCGCGGCCCGCACGTGCCCAACACACGGTTTTTAAAGAACTTCAAGCTGACCAAAATGTCCGGCGCATACTGGCGCGGCGACAGCAACAACGAACAGCTGCAACGCATTTACGGCACGGCATGGGCCAGCAAAGACGAACTGAAGGCCTACATCACGCGCATTGAAGAAGCCGAAAAACGCGACCACCGCAAACTCGGCCGCCAGCTCGACCTGTTCCACCTGCAGGACGAAGCCCCCGGCATGGTGTTCTGGCATCCGCGCGGCTGGACGCTGTGGCAGGTCATCGAACAGCACATGCGCCGCGAATTGGACGCAGCGGGCTACCGCGAAGTGAAAACGCCGCAAATCATGGACAAAACGTTTTGGGAAAAATCCGGCCACTGGGCGAACTACAAAGACAATATGTTCCTCACCGCCTCCGAAAAACGCGAATACGCCGTGAAACCGATGAACTGCCCCGGCCACGTGCAGATTTTCAACAACACGCTGCGCTCCTACCGCGACCTGCCCATGCGTTTGGCGGAATTCGGCTCGTGCCACCGCAACGAACCTTCCGGCGCGCTGCACGGCCTGATGCGCGTGCGCGGCTTCGTGCAGGACGACGCGCACATCTTCTGCACCGAAGACCAGATTGCCGAAGAAACCCGCAAATTCAACTTGTTGGTGATGAAAATTTATCAGCAGTTCGGCTTTGAACACGTCAGCGTCAAACTCTCGCTGCGCCCCGAACAGCGCGCCGGTTCGGACGAAATTTGGGACAAGGCCGAACAAGGCCTGCGCGACGCGCTCACCGCCTGCGGCGTTGAATGGCAGGAATTGCCCGGCGAAGGCGCGTTCTACGGCCCGAAAGTGGAATACCACATCAAAGATGCGCTCGGCCGCTCTTGGCAATGCGGCACCATCCAGCTCGACTTCGTGCTGCCCGAACGCTTGGACGCGGAATACGTGGCCGAAGACAACAGCAAAAAACGCCCCGTGATGCTGCACCGCGCCATTTTGGGCTCGCTGGAACGCTTCATCGGCATCCTGATTGAAGAGCACGCCGGCTCCTTCCCACTGTGGCTCGCGCCCGTGCAGATGGTGGTGATGAACATTACCGAAAAACAGGCCGATTACTGCCGCGAAGTGGTGAAAAAACTCAAAGCCGCCGGCTTCCGCGCCGAAGCAGATTTGCGCAACGAAAAAATCGGCTACAAAATCCGCGACAACAGCCAATACCGCTACCCCTACCAAATCGTGGTGGGCGACAAGGAAATGGAAAACGGCCAAGTCGCCGTGCGCCGCAAAGCGGAAGATTTGGGCAGCCTGAAAGTGGAAGATTTTATCGCGCTGCTGCAAAAAGAGATTGCGGACACGATTGGGAAAGTCTGATTTCGGTTTGATGGTTTTCAGGCAGCCTGCACTTGGATTTTCAGTGTGCAGGCTGCTTTTGCCCATATCAGAATGTGGAAGGAAGAGCGATGAAGATATATTTAGCGGCAGCATTGCTGTTTTTATCTGCCTGCCGCAGTGGAGAGCCGCCGCTGGTGAAGCATGAGCTATACCTGCCGGAAGCCGTGCAGGGGCAGGGTTATTATGCGGAAGTGGAGTTGCCGTTTCTCCATTTGGATGAGCGGTGGACGGTGCCGTTGAACAGCGGTTTTGCGCTGTCTTCGTCGAATTCGGGCGGCGGCACGCGCATTGCCCTGAGCCACAGCGGCGCGCAGCCGTATCACGAATTGGGAGAGCGGCTGATGTTGAACGGCAGCACGGGCGGCGGCAGCCTGTATGAACGCCATCAAGCGGAGCTGTATGTGAAAGTGCACCGCGCGGATGCCCCGGAGTTGTGGCACTGCACGCCGCTGCGCCCCAAGCCGGATGTGCTGATGTACGATTGCGGAAGGCAGAACCCCCGCTACGAACAGACAGGACGAGGCGGCTGGCAGTGCAAAACGCCGCAACAGTGCAGTTTGACGATTGAAAGGCCGTAAGGTTGCCTAAAGATTAATCGGCAACCTACAAATGGAAGCTGGAAGGCGGACAATTTTTCAGGTAGCCTAGGGCTGCATGAGGCTACCTGAACATTCTTTCAGACAGTCATTTTAGAGGAAGAGAAATGGGGCAGAAGCGCTGGAAGAGGATCGCACTGGCGGTGTTGATAGTGTTTGCACTCATCGGTATGGTTGCTACTGTGGCAATTATCCCGTTTGTTGGCAACTATATCAGCGATATGAATAGAGAGGTGGATACCACGCCGCTGGTTTCTGTGCCGTTCAGTACGCAGCAAGTAGGCTATCAACAGACGATAAAAGATGTACCGATTCCGCACCATGGCTTGTTTGCGCTCACGGTGAGGTTGAAGCCGAAAACCGGAACACATCTTTCAAAAGAAGAGATAGACAATTTATTTTATCAGGCCAGGCATACGCCTTTTGTGGTGAAGTATGAGGTGCAAACAGCGGGCAATCCCGGCTTGCTTTATGGGAAAGACACGGTTGTGGCTGATTTCTCCACAGAGGAAAACGGCGATTTCATTTTCTCCGTTCACTCCGGATTTGTCCGCCAAGAGGGTAGATTGATGATACGGGCGGAGAACCTTATCCAAGTGCCGGAGTTTGCGAAGTTTGATGCATTTTTAGAGCTTAGGGAAAAGAAACCCAATTAAATAAGTAGGCATGGAAGGTTCTTCAACCATTCTGCCCGCACATCAAAGAGGCTACCTGAAACACCGCAAATTTGATAAACCGCGTTCTTACCAAGGAGTCTTGTCATGAAAGTTTTGGTTAATCTGTTCCATCCTCATCTTGAACGTTCTGTTGTAAACCGCGCTTGGGCGGATCGTCTTGCCAACCAGCCGGGCATTACCCTGCGCAATCTGTACGCACTCTATCCCGACGGCAAAATCGACGTAGCCGCCGAACAACGGGCTTTGGCCGAACACGACCGCTTGGTGTTCCAACACCCATTCTATTGGTACGCCACCCCACCGCTGATGAAGCAATGGCTCGATGATGTACTGACCTACGGCTGGGCATACGGCCCGGGCGGCAACGCGCTGGCAGGCAAAGAGTGGCTGTCGGCCATTTCCACCGGCGGCCCGGCAGACTCCTACCAAGCAGGCGGCTATAACCGCTTTTCCATGAGCGAGTTTTTGAAACCCTTGGTGCAAACTGCCTCCTTGCTGCAAACCGTTTTCCTGCCGCCGTTTATTTTCCACGGCGCAGTGGTGGCCGATAGCGAAGCCGTTCGCGCTTCTGCCGATGCACTGCTGGACTACATCCGCAATCCGCTGCTC
Source organism: Eikenella corrodens (assembly GCF_003990355.1). Classification (NCBI taxonomy): domain Bacteria; kingdom Pseudomonadati; phylum Pseudomonadota; class Betaproteobacteria; order Neisseriales; family Neisseriaceae; genus Eikenella; species Eikenella sp. KCOM 3110. The sequence goes on from NZ_CP034670.1 coordinate 2,224,575, forward strand.
GACCCGCAGAAAAAGCTGGCGGCACTGCAGGCCAAAATGGAAAGCGAAGGCGTAAAGCTGGAATAACAGCCGCAGGAATGTTGCCCACGCAGTTTGAGGCTACCTGAAATATATCCCTTGCCTTACTGCCTGCGGCTCGCCGTTTTGTTCTGCTTTTGTTAAGGGGCTGACGTAGATTAGCCCCAACTAAAAAGCAGCTACGCAACACAATTGGAGAGAAAGTCTGTATGACGGCATTAATGACAGCAATTCTTATCGGCATATTATTCGTTCTGTCGCTTGCCCTCTCGCTATTTAGTATTTGGAAAGCATGGGGCGCACTGCCTAGGGCAGGCAGCCTGCAGAAATTTTTGGCAATTTTATGGGCAGCGGCAGCGGTGTACCTGTTTTGTCCCGCGCTGTACAGCAAGTTGGCCATCGCATCGCACACCTCGGAATACAACCCCCACATTGGCGAAATCCGCCTATTCATCAACATATGGCTGGTTTTCCTGATGCCGATTGCCTTGCTGACCCCCACTGTTTTGACATGGCAGAACCGTTGGCATGGTGCTTGGGTATTTGGCAAACTGGCTGCGCTGTATGCAGGCATATCCATGCTCTGCACCATCCTTACGGGGGGATACCGCTGTTTGACAGCATCGTTACTGCCCTCATTATGGGGCTGGTGGGAAACACTGTTTGTGCAGCACGGCTGGGGTGGGACGCTATATGACTTGCATAATTGCCGATACGGTACCATGTCTTCTTTGATATGGTGGATGTGGGTAATTGCCGGCAGCAGTGCATTGCTCGTAGCACGGCTTTTGTGTACCATCCGAACAGAATTTCCAGATTGAATGCGATTCAAACGGCGCGGCCGGGCCAAATCAGAACTGCCGCTGCGGACAGGCTGGATTAAGATGCCGCCCGCGAACTGTTGGACTACATCCGCAATCCGCTGCTCGACCCGCAGAAAAAGCTGGCGGCACTGCAGGCCAAAATGGAAAGCGAAGGCGTAAATCTGGAATAACAGCCGCAGGAGGCAATGTTGCCCACGTAGTTTGAGGCTACCTGAAACTTTCAGGTAGCCTCTCATCTATTTGCCAAACGGGATTACAAACCTGCTGCCGCTTTCAAAGCTGCGGCCTTATCGGTGCGCTCCCAAGTGAACTCGGGCTCTTCGCGGCCGAAGTGGCCGTAGGCAGCGGATTTGCTGTAAATCGGGCGCAGCAGATCGAGCATCTGCACGATGCCTTTCGGGCGCAGGTCGAAATGTTCGCGCACGATGGTGATGAGTTTGTCTTCGCTGATTTTGCCCGTGCCGAAGGTGTCGATGGCGATGGAAGTGGGCTCGGCAATGCCGATGGCGTAAGACACTTGGATTTGGCATTGGGTCGCCAAACCGGCGGCCACGATGTTTTTCGCCACATAGCGGCAGGCATAGGCAGCGGAGCGGTCTACTTTGCTCGGGTCTTTGCCGGAGAATGCGCCGCCGCCGTGCGGGGCTGCGCCGCCGTATGTATCGACAATGATTTTGCGGCCGGTGAGCCCGCAGTCGCCCTGCGGCCCGCCAATCACGAAGCGGCCGGTGGGGTTGATGAGGTATTTGGTGTCGGCGGTAAGCATTTCGGGCGGCAGCACGGGTTTGATGATGTGCTCAATCACGGCTTTGCTCAGCTCTTCGTGGCTGATTTCGGGATTGTGCTGGGTGGAGAGCACCACGGTGTCGATGCGTTTCACTTTGCCGGTTTCGCTGTCGTAAACCACGGTCAGCTGCGCTTTGGCATCGGGGCGCAGCCAGGGCAGTTGACCGCTTTTGCGCACTTCGCTCTGGCGCTGCATCAGGCGGTGGCTGTAATAAATGGCAAAGGGCATCAGGGTGGGGGTTTCGTCGCAGGCGTAGCCAAACATCAGGCCTTGGTCGCCCGCGCCTTGGTTCAGGTCGAGGCCTTCGCCTTCGTTCACGCCTTGGGCGATGTCGGGCGATTGCTGGTCGTAATACACGCCCACCGCGCAGCCGTTGGCATCAAAGCCGAGTTCGGAGGCGTTGTAGCCGATTTTGGCAATGGTTTCGCGGGCGACTTTGATGTAGTCCACGTGCGCGGTGGTGGTGATTTCGCCGGCCAGCACGCACAGGCCGGTGTTCACCAGCGTTTCGGCCGCCACGCGGGCTTTGGGGTCTTGGGCGAGGACGGCATCGAGGATGGCGTCGGATACTTGGTCGGCCACTTTGTCGGGATGGCCTTCGGATACGGATTCGGAGGTGAAGAGGTATTCGCTCATGATATGTCTTTCGGATAATAGATAAACCTTGCGGCTTAGCAAGGAGGGCTCAGCGGGCAATAAAAAATCCCGCACTAAGCGGGAAGAGATATTGCCCGGCCTGATTCAGACGAGCCACATCGGCCTCTCGGCCGTCCACCTTACGCGCCGTTTGCGGCGGGCAGGTTGGCATGGATTCCCAACTCTTAATGCGCGGCAGATGATAACAAATCCCGCTTGCAGCGGCAAGCGGCGGGATGGGTTTCAGGTGGCCTCAGCGGGAAGAAGGCTACCTGAAAATTCATAGCGGCGGATAAAACCAAACATCGGCATAACAACACCACCCTGCCCAACGTTTCCTAGCGTGTAAATCAACAGCGTTGTTTACACAAAAAGGCTACCTGAAATTTCAGGTAGCCTTTGTCTGGTTGCGCACAGCTTAATTAGCGGCGGCCATTGTTGCTGTACACCATTTTGGTGCCTTCAAAGATGTGGATGCTGGCGGCGCAGGTGGCGGTGGAGCATGTTTTCATCGGCAGGGTGACGCTGTAGCGGCCGCTGCGCGGGGCGCGGTAGCTGAACAAGGGCACGCTGTCGCCCATCACGTCTTGTTTCACCACGCGGCCGTTGTGGCGCACGATGAGGTCGATGTCGGTGCAGTTGTCGTCGCAGTCGCCGTAGAAGGTATAGACTTTGCCGGCGGTGAGATCGAGCTGCTCGGTGTGGCTCTGGCCGGCGGCGAGGCGCTGTTGGCGCAGGAGGAAGACGCGGGCGGCCGGGTCTTTGTCTTTAACGATTTCCACGTTGCTCCGTTGGGCGCGCTGCAAGGAGGGGTCGTTGTCGGTGCTGCTTTCAAATACCTGTACGGAATAGGCGCAGGTGTCGTTGTCACAGTCTTCCATGCTGGCCTTGATTTGATGACGGCCGCCCTGTTCGGCACGGAAGGTTAGCTGGGGTACGTCGTCGCTATCGGTGTCGGCGGCAATGGTTTTACCGTTGGCGCTGACGGTGAGGTCGAGGTCGCCGCAGGCTGAGTCGCAGCGGCCGAACACGCTGTAATACTTGCCGGCGGTGAGTTCGACTTCCGTGCTGCGGCTTTGGCTGTCGGCAAGCTGGCCGCTGATCAGGGGCAGTTCGCGGGCTTTTTCATCGGCATCCTGCTGTGCTTCGCGGATCCGTTTCTGGGCAGATTCCAAGGATGCGCCTTCGTCGTCGCTGTTGCCTACTTTGCCGCCGCTGAATACTTGCAGTGCGGAGCGGCAGCGGTTGCGGGAGCATTCGTCCATGGTGGTGTTAAGCTCCACGCGGCCGTCGCGGTCGGCCTGCCAGGTGAAGCGGGAGCCGTCGCCACGGTTTTTACGGAACAGGACGGTGCGGCCTTGGGTAACGCTGAATTTGATGTTGGAGCAGTTTACGGAGCAGTCGGCAAAAACGGTGTATACCTGGCCGGCCTTCACATCCAGCGGGGTGGTGTTGCTTTGGCCTTCTTCCAGGCGCACGGTGCGCTGGAACAGCAGCTGCGCGGCGGGGTCTTCGCCTTTGATGGCTTCGCTGTGGGTGGATGCCTGGTCGGCGAGGTAGCGTTCGGCGGCGAAAGCAGGAAGGGATAAAGCGGCCAAAATCGGCAGCAGGGCGAGTTTTTTCATAAGTTGTTTCCTTTTATTTTGGGGGGAGAAATTTTGCCAAAGTGAAGCTGTGCAAAATTTTGCGATATTATGCCTAATCCTGTTAACTTTTCCAACCGTTTTACTCGGATTTGTGTATTTGGCTGATGCTTTGAAGGCTACCTGAAAGTACGGATTTCGGCAAAGTAATGGAAGTTTCTCCAAAAATGCTACGGCATCGGCTGAGTTTTGCCATACTGCTTATATCGTTTACAGTTTGCCGTGTGCCGCTTTGGCCTGTGTTTGTTTCTGCTAAAAGAGCCCGCGGTTTTAGATGGCCTTTTCAGGTAACCTTTTCGGTACGGCCTCTTTTGAGCCAAGTCAAACTTTGTAGCCGCAGCAGGGCGGTGGAAATCTGTTTTCATTGCATGATTGTCGGCCGCAACCCCTTGTTCTGCACAAGACTCTCCAGCTTGCCCGCGCAGGCTCACATTTAATAATCACTCTCAATTAACCCGATTTAACGGCGCAGCCGCTTGCGTTTTTCCCGGTAAAGCACGACAATCCACCACAACATATAGTGTTTAGAAATATTATTTGCACTATATGTTGTATTTTTAAGGATAGGGCTATGGAAACGCTGAATTTTACCCGCGAGCAGATCGTTTGGCAGGAAGTGCCGGGCGAAGTGTCGCTGGCGTTTCTGTTTTCCGGCTGCCCGCTGCGCTGCCAAGGCTGCCACAGTGCCGACAGCTGGAAGGGCAGCTTGGGCACCGAACTGACTGCTGAATACTTACAAAGCCGCTTGGAACGCTATCGCGGGCTGATTAGCTGCGTGCTGTTTATGGGCGGCGAGTGGCTACCTGAAAAACTGCTGCCGCTGCTGGCGCAGGTACGCGAAGCCGGGCTGAACACCTGCCTCTACACCGGCCTGGAGCAAGACGAGCTGGAGCGCGCCTCCATTGCCATCATCCCGCAGCTCACTTATCTGAAAACCGGCCGCTGGAAAATGGAGCTCGGCGGCCTCGACAGCCCGCACACCAACCAGCGCTTTATCGACCTGCGCAGCGGCGAAATGCTGAACCATCTGTTTGTGAAAGACACGCCCGCCGCCCGCCCCAAAATCATCCCCTTGGCGCCCGCCCCGCAACCGGCCGCCGAGGGCGCGTTTTCCCCGCCGGCCTAATGTAGGCCTTCCCGATAGCGGAATCCCGCTATCCCATCCACATCAAAAGGAGAGTAAACATGATTCGGCTGCATCCCGAACAGTTAAACGGCAAACTGCAATTCATGCACGACTACATCAGCGCGCAAAACGCGGCGGACGGCTCGAAAATGGACGCCAACGCCAACGTTACCCAGAAAAACATCGCCACGATGGAAGCGGAAATCATGAAAGACTTTTTCGTGCAGATCAACCGCGCCCAGGTGTCGCGCAAAATCGCCGAAATTTTCGACCAATCCGTGGCCGACGAATACATCCGCCAGATTGAGGCGCACGAGATTTATGTGCATGACGAAACCAGCCTCAAGCCTTATTGTGTGTCGGTTACGCTGTATCCCTTCCTGCTCGACGGCTTAAGCAAACTCGGCGGCGAATCCAAAGCGCCGCAACATTTGGCATCGTTTTGCGGCTCGTTTATCAACCTGGTGTTCGCCATCAGCGCGCAGTTTGCCGGCGCGGTGGCGACGGTGGAATTTCTGACTTATTTCGACTACTTTGCCCGCAAAGACTACGGCGATGATTATTTGGACACCCACGCCGCCGAAATCGCCAACCACATGCAGCAGGTGGTGTACAGCATCAACCAGCCCGCCGCCGCGCGCGGCTATCAGAGCGTATTCTGGAATATTTCCGTGTACGATCAATACTATTTCGACGCGATGTTCGGCGATTTCGTCTTTCCCGATTTCAGCAAACCGGTGTGGGCGAGCGTGGCGAAGCTGCAAAACTTCTTCCTCAAATGGTTCAATCAGGAGCGCACCAAAGCCGTTTTGACCTTCCCCGTCGTTACCGCTGCGATGCTGACCGACGGCGGCAAATGCAAAGACACCGTGTTTGCCGACGAAATGGCGAAAGAGTTGGCGGAAGGCAATTCCTTCTTCGTCTATCTCTCCGACAATCCCGACTCCTTGGCTTCCTGCTGCCGCCTGCGCAACGCCATTGAAGACCGCACCTTCAGCTACACCCTCGGTGCGGGCGGCGTGGCGACCGGTTCCATTAACGTCATTACCATCAACATGAACCGATTGGAACAAGACGGGCGCGACCTTGCCGCCGAAGTGGCCAAAATCCACAAATACCAATACGCCTACCGCAAACTGATGGAAGAATACCAAGCTGCCGGAATGCTGCCCGTTTACGATGCAGGTTTCATCACGCTGGACAAACAGTTCCTCACCATCGGCATCAACGGCATGGCGGAAGCCGCCGAATCGCAAGGCATCAAGGTCGGCTACAACGACGACTACATCAATTTCGTTCAAGGTCGTCTGAAAACCATATTCGAAGCCAACCAAGCCGCCAGCAAACATTACGGCGTGAAGTTCAACACCGAGTTCGTCCCCGCCGAAAACCTCGGCGTGAAAAACGCCAAATGGGACAAAGCCGACGGCTACCAAGTCAGCCGCGACTGCTACAACTCCTATTTCTATGTCGTCGAAGACGAAGAAATCAACGCGCTCGACAAATTCCTGCTGCACGGCAAAGAACTGGTGGACTGGCTCGACGGCGGCTCCGCGCTGCACCTGAACCTCGACGAAGCCCTGCCCGAATCCGGCTACCGCTCGCTCTTGGACATCGCCGCGCAAACCGGCTGCAACTACTTCTGCGTGAACGTGCGCATCACCATCTGCAACGAATGCGGCCATATCGACAAACGTACCCTGCACGCCTGTTCCGACTGCGGTTCGCACGACATCGACTACGGCACCCGCGTCATCGGCTACCTGAAACGCGTATCCGCCTTTAGTAGCGGACGGCGCAAAGAACACGCGCTGCGGCACTACCACCGCGAGCAGCAGCAGAAATGGCGCAAAGTGGCCTAAGCCGTTTGCAATAAAGCCTGCCCTTTCAGGTAGCCTTTCCCCCTCCCATTTCCGGGCTACCTGAAAACTTCAAGCACACCGCCTTTGCGGTGTGCCTTTTTATGGGGAGAGGGAAGCGGCTGTATTGCCATAGCCCATCAATTTGCAAAGCTGGCCAACTCCATATCAGCGCTTGGGTGAACGGCTATAAAGCCCGCCCCGAAAAGTTTCAGGTAGCCTAGCTGTTGCAGGCTACCTGAAACTTTATAGTGGATTAAATTTAAATCAGGACAAGGCGGCGAGCCGAAGACAGTACACACGTTACGGCAAGGCGAGCCAACGCTGTACTGGTTTAAATTTAATTCACTATACATACGTAAAAAAATCAGGTGCCCGTATACAAAAGGCTACCTGAAATTTTACTTTTCCCAATCATTCAATAATCTGGCAATAAAACCCTATTCTGTTTGCAAATGATCCAGCGGCAATACGGTGGAGTTTTTCACTTCTTGCAATACAAAGCTGGAGCGCGCGTCCACCACGCCGGGATGTGCCAAGAGGGTATCGAGGATAAATTGGGAGAAGCTTTCCATATCGGCGAAAAAAGCGTGCAGCATATAGTCGGTTTCGCCGGTGAGTGCAAAGCAGCGCAGCACCTGCGGCCAATCGCGTACGGAATCGGCAAAGCCGTCGCGCAGATGGTTGCTCTTATCCACTGATACGCGGATAAACACCTGCAAGCCGAGAGCCACGGTGGAAGGATGCACTAAGGCAGCATAGCCGCGGATAATGCCGCTGGATTCCAGCTGCTTGAGCCGCCGCAGGCAGGGGGATGGGGAAAGGGCAACGCGTTCGGACAGTTCAACGTTGCTCAATCGTCCGTTGTGTTGCAGGGCCTGAAGGATTTTCAGGTCGATTTTGTCAAGCGAAACAGTGGTTGTCATGATTCGGTATCCAATCATACTACTGGGTTAGAGATGTGCTGCACGCCGGTGAGCTGGCAGCCAAACGGCGCTTATGGAGGCTTGTGGCCAACCATTAAACTACACTATGTATCTCCGGGCAGTATTATATGGGAAACGCCTTGAAATAATCCGCCATATTTCTTACCAATAGCGGAATATACCGTCTGTCCGCCAGCTTTGCCGGACACTTTCAGACCTGAACCCCAAAAGGGTGTCAAGCCAAACTCCAAAACCATTCGTGTTTCTGTTTAGTTATAGTGTAAGCATAATGTAGCTAGAATTGCTATTCTAATCATGGAAATGTGATTGAAAATGCCAAGAAATCTTGCCCGAATGCCCGCTTTCAGGCGATAATCAAGGCGTTTGCAGGAGAGCCCATTAATACAACAATGGCACCGAAGGCGCAAATTCCCTTAAATCGCTCAGGTAAAAGGACTGCAAGCCCGTTTCATTGTTATCAATTGCCCGAGCGGCTTCTGAAACGGCCTCATCTGGAGAGCGGCGCGGCGCGCCCACCGAAGGATATAAGGCATCATCTGCCGAAAATCTCAGGTACCCGGGACAGATAGGGAGGCTTCCCCATTTTCGCCCCACAGGAGATCCTCATGTCCGCCATCAAAACCACCCCCTTTCACCAAGCCCACCAAGACGCAGGCGCCAAGCTGGTTGATTTCGCCGGCTGGGAGCTGCCCATCCACTACGGTTCGCAGATTGCCGAACACGAAGCCGTGCGCACCGACGCCGGCATGTTCGACGTGTCGCACATGCTGGTTACCGACGTGGCCGGCGAAAAAGCCAAAGCCTTCTTCCGCAAACTTTTGGCCAACGACGTGGCCAAGCTCGGCTTCGTGGGCAAAGCCCTCTATTCCGCCATGCTCAACGACAAAGGCGGCGTGATTGACGACCTTATCGTGTACCGCGTGAGCGAAGACGAAACCCGCTACCGCATCGTATCCAACGGCGCCACCCGCGAAAAAGACTCCGCCCAGTTCCAAAAAATCGGCGCCGAATTCGGCATCAAGCTCACCCCACGCTACGATTTGGCCATGCTCGCCGTGCAAGGCCCCAAAGCCATTGCCAAGCTGCTCACCGTGAAGCCCGAATGGGCCGACACCGTAAACAACCTCAAGCCCTTCCAGGGCGCGGATTTGGGCAACGACTGGTTCGTCGCCCGCACCGGCTACACCGGCGAAGACGGTGTGGAAGTGATTCTGCCCGGCAGCGAAGCCGGAGCCTTCTTCAAAGCATTACAACAGGCCGGCGTGAAACCCTGCGGCCTCGGCGCGCGCGACACCCTGCGCATGGAAGCCGGCATGAACCTCTACGGCAACGACATGGACGACGACGTGAGCCCGCTCGAAGCCGGCATGGCCTGGACAGTGGATTTGAAAGACGAATCCCGCGATTTCGTCGGCAAAGCCGCGCTGGTGGCCTTGAAGGAAAAAGGCGTGAGCGTGAAGCAGGTCGGCCTGCTCTTGGCCAAAGGCGGCGTGCTGCGCGAGCACATGGAAGTGATCACCCCCGAAGGCAAAGGCATCACCACCAGCGGCGTGTTCTCGCCCAGCCTCAAGCAGTCCATCGCCATCGCCCGCGTGCCCAAAGCCTTTGAAGGCGATACCGCCAAAGTAGTGATTCGTGGCAAAGAAGTGGATGTGCGCGTATTGAAACTGCCCTTCGTGCGCAATGGCCAGAAGCAGTTTGATTAAACGCGTTTAGGTTTTCAGGTAGCCTGTTGCATCAATCGGGCACGCAGGCTACCTGAAAATAGAACTTCAACCTAGCAGATGGTAACAACTAATCACAACTAACTAGAAAATTTTTTGTGCCTGTAAAGGTTTTGTGAAATTTGAAAATACTCTATTTGTGTTTACTCAAATCTTGAACAATTAAATTCTGTATAATGTAAAAAGTTTGCTTATCAAGGCATAACATAATCCTTTGAAAAAATAAGATTGGAATAAAAGTGAAAAAATTATTACTATTGATATGTTCAACTATCTTGGTGGGTTGTGTTTCTCTCCCAAGCGAACAAGAAATTGCCTCTGCTGATTACGGTCAATTCCCTAATAATCATGAAGCTATAGTAAAAGATTATTATGCTACAGCCCTAAAAGACCCAGATAGCGTCAAATATAGATCCATCTCATCTCCAAGGAAAACTTGGCTTGGGGATAGGATTAATGGAGCCCAGTTTGGTTATTTAGTATGTGTAACTTACAATGCCAAAAACTCATTTGGTGCTTATGTTGGTTATGAAACTGATGGTTTACTAATTAGAAACGGTTCTGTAATAATAGCCGTTCCAAAAGGAGATTGGTGGGGGAGAAACATTTGCAGATAACCAAGCTACTAAGATGTAGAACCATCCTCTGTGTATAATTTTCAATTTTGAATGATTTATCCACCCTACGGAGAAAAACCATGAGCAACAACATTCCCGCCGAACTCAAATACGTTTCCAGCCACGAATGGCTGCGCGCCGAAGCCGACGGTAGCGTGACCGTGGGCGTAACCCACCACGCACAAGAGCTTTTGGGCGACATCGTATTCGTTGAACTGCCCGAAGTAGGCGCCTCGCTCGCCGCCGAAGACCAAGCCGGCGTAGTGGAATCGGTGAAAGCCGCTTCCGATGTGTACGCCCCGATTGCCGGCGAAGTTGTGGCCATAAACGAAGGCCTGCCCGATGCGCCCGAAACCGTCAACAGCGATCCCTACGGCGAAGGCTGGTTCTTCCGCATCAAGCCGGCCAACCCTGCCGACTTAGACGGTCTGATGAACGCCGAGCAATACGCTGCCGAAATCGCCTAATCCGCCAACCAACAGCCTGAAAGCCGCAACGCTTTCAGGCTGTTTCCATTTCCGCCCACACAGCAGGTTTGCCCAAAGGCTACCTGAACCCCACCCATCCATGAACAGACGACAATTTCTCATCAGCAGCGCCATCCTCGCCCTGGCCGCCTGCGGCAAACGCCGCAACCGTGCTCAAGCCCTCCCCAAAGGCAGCACCGTGCTCGCCTTAGGCGATTCCCTCACCTATGGCTACGGTGCCGCCCCCGCTGCTGCCTATCCCGTGCAGCTGGCCGGGCTCACCGGCTGGGAAGTCATCAACGGCGGCGTATCCGGCGACACCACCGCCGACGCCCTTGCCCGCCTGCCCGGGCTGATGCGGCAACAGCCCAAGCTCGTCATCATCAGCATCGGCGGCAATGACTTCCTGCGCAAACTGCCAGAAAGCACCACCCGCACCAACATCGGCAAAATCATCCAAACCGTGCAGGCCGCCAACATTCCTGCCGTACTGGTGGCCATCCCCCATTTCACCGTGGGCGCACTGTTCGGCAAACTCAGCGACCACCCGCTCTACCAAGAAATAGCCGAGCAATACCAAATCCCCTTGCTGAGCGGCGCTTGGTCGGAAATTCTCGGCGATAAGGATTTGAAGTCCGACCAAATCCATGCCAACGCCGAGGGCTACCGCAAATTTGCCGAATTACTGAAAGCGTTTTTGGAAGAACAAGGGTTGGCTTGAAACCGCCATTGAGGCTACCTGAAAAACAAAAGCATCAGGCGCAAAGGCTGTCTGATGCCGGTAGGCTGTGCGGGTTTAGCTGCCCGCCGCGCTGAAGGCTACCTGAAAACGAGGCTTCCGAAGGAAGCCGAGTTTCTGCGGAGCTAAAACGGGCTACAGCCAAACGGCCGCGCCGCTTCTAACCCACATTGTGCCGCAGGCAATAAGTGAGTCGGAATTGCAATGATACGGCGTTGGCAAACAAGCCCGTCCAATCCGCCAACCCAGCCGAACGGATACACAAACATGACACCCGAAACACAAGAATGGGTATTCCAACCGATGCGCCACCCGCTTGTCGGTACATTGATTTTCGCCTTTATCGCCGCCTTTATCCTGATTGGCGGCATCCTTACCGCATGGCTCGGCAGGCTGATGGACGGCACCATGTATATTTTTTCCGGCGCCGCGCTGTCTGCCTGGCTGTTTTTCTCGCCCAACCTGCCCTACCGCAAATGGCGGCAATACCGCCGCTGGCACACGGGGCAGCCTGAATTTTTGCGGCTGGACGGCACAGGTATTCATTTTCACATCTTCCCCTGCACGGGCAGCCTGAAATATTCGGAAATCCGGCGCGTTGCCTATTTCTACCAAGATCGTTTGAATATTAACCGGTATTTGGCAGATACCGGCAAATACCGGGCGTACAATGCCCCGGTTTTCATTCCCGTGAAAGTCGGCGTGGCAATCTATACCCAATCCGGGCAGGAAATCGAGCTGGATTTGTCGCGTATGGCGCAGCAGCCGGACGACGGCATCCTGCTTGAACAGGAAATCCGCGAAACGCTGGTATTGAACGAATTGAAACGCCGTATCTGCGCCTGACGGCACTCATTGAACAGGGGAAATAGGGGCTTCAGCCACCCGTGCTTTGGCACGTCATCCACATTTCAGCCCCGCCGAAGCCTCGTCCGCCCCGCAGAAACTCATCCTCCTTCGGAAACCTCGTTTTAACTTCGTTGAAGCTGCGCTTTCAGGTAGCCTTTATCAAACTCTGGCCTATCACGCCATATCTTCCACCCGCTGACCGGTGAGGGCGCGCTGGATGTTGCGGTCCATGCGTTTGGCGGCAAAATCGTCGGTGCCGGCGGCAAGGGCGGCGGTGGCGTTGCGGATGGGGTTGGCTTCGGCTTCGGGGAGCAGGCTTTGCAGGGTGGAGATTTGGGCGCGGATAGCGGCAAGGCTGCTCTCATCGAGCAGGTCGCCATCCAGCTCCAGCGCGGCCTCCACTGCATCAATCAGGCTTTCGGCTTCCACCACGGCTTCGGCACGGGCGCGGGCGGCGGCATCGCCTCCGGCGTGGCTGATGCTGTCGGACAACATTTTAGTGATGGTTTCGTCGTCGAGGCCGTAGGAGGGTTTCACTTCGATTTGCGCCTGCACGCCGGTGGTTTGCTCGCGGGCGGACACGGAAAGCAGGCCGTCGGCATCGATTTGGAAGGTTACGCGGATGCGGGCGGCACCGGCCACCATCGGCGGTATGCCGCGCAGGGTGAATTTGGCGAGGCTGCGGCAGTCGGCCACCAGTTCGCGCTCGCCCTGCACCACGTGGATGGTCATGGCGGTTTGGCCGTCTTTGAAGGTGGTGAATTCTTGGGCGCGGGCGGTGGGCAGGGTGCTGTTGCGCGGGATGATTTTTTCAGCCAGCCCGCCGTAGGTTTCGAGGCCGAGCGAGAGGGGGGTAACGTCGAGCAATAGCCAGTCGTTGTCGCGCTTGTTGCCGGCCAGCACGTCGGCCTGCATGGCGGCACCGAGCGCGACCACTTGGTCGGGGTCTAGGTTGGTGAGCGGGGTTTGGCCGAAGAAATTGGCCACGGCCTGTTGCACATGCAGCATGCGGGTGGCGCCGCCCACCATAATTACGCCGCCGATATCGCCTTTGCTGATGCCGGCATCTTTCAATGCCTGTTTCACCGGCACAAGGGTTTGCGCCACGAGATGCTGGGTGAGGGCGTGGAATTGGGTGCGGGTCAGGGTGGTGTCGATTTGCGTGCCGTCGCTTAGCACCGCTTGGATACGGCTTTCAGGTAGCCTGCTGAGCTCTTCTTTGGCTTGGCGCACCAGGCTGAGCAGCAGGCGGCTGTCTTGGGCGTTGGTGATGGAGAGGCGGTTGGCTTCAATCAGGTGGCACAGCACGCGGTGGTCGAAATCGTCGCCGCCGAGCGCGGAATTGCCGCCGGTGGCCTTCACTTCGAACAGGCCTTTGGAAAGCTGCAACACGGATACGTCAAACGTGCCGCCGCCGAGGTCGTACACCACGAATGTGCCTTCGGCGGCATTATCCAGCCCGTAGGCGATGGCGGCGGCGGTGGGCTCGTTGAGCAGGCGCAGTACGTTCAGCCCGGCCAGGCGGGCGGCATCTTTGGTGGCCTGGCGCTGGGCATCGTCAAAATAGGCCGGCACGGTGATGACCGCGCCCACCAGTTCGCCGCCAAGGCTCTGCTCGGCACGGGCTTTGAGTGTGCGCAGGATGTCGGCGGATACGTCGATCGGCGTTTTCGCGCCTTGGCGGGTCTGCAGGTCGATTAGTTGGTCGGATTGGCCGAAACGGTAGGGCAGGTGGCTGGTATCGATGTCTTCCAATTTGCGGCCGATCAGGCGTTTGGCGGAGCTGACGGTGTTGGCCGGGTCGGCGGTTTGGCTTTGCAGGGCGGCCTGGCCGGTGATGATTTGCCCGTCGGCGCCGTAGCGCACCACTGAAGGCAGCAGGAAGCGGCCTTCTTCATCGGGCAGGCAGGCGGCATGGCCGCTTTTCACGGTGGCAACCAGGCTGTTGGTGGTGCCCAAGTCGATGCCGACGGCTAGGCGGTGTTGGTGCGGGGCGGCAGAGAGGCCGGGCTCGGCGATTTGTAGGAGTGCCATGGTGGTTGGTGTGTGTTTAGGTGTGGAATTGGCGGCTATTTTAACATATTGGCCGAGTGCTTCGGTCGGAATTAAGTTTTCAGGTAGCCTCAAGCGGAATAGAGGCTACCTAAAAATCTTGCAGCCAACGCAAAAGCCGGCATCTTAAGATACCGGCTTTTAGTATGGGTAACCCCGCGAATGCCGCTTCGGCTCGATTCGCTTGAACCTTGAATCAAGGTTGGCCACTTCCGGCAGTTTCGGGTACGTCCACCAGGGACGCGCACGCCCACCACTCAATCTGCAGCCTGAAGCGAAATTATTGGTTCAAAGGAATAGTGTGCCTTCACAAACACCGCAGGGTTATAAAGAAGAATAATCGGTTTATTTTTCCAAATCAAGTGCTTTATCGCAACTTTCTATCATGGCACTTATTCTACGCTCAATTTCACCGATTGCCAAACCGTCTTTCGCGCTCATTTTAAGCAGGTCGTGGGTGAGGTTCAGCGCGGCCATAATCACGATTTTGTCGGTTTCCACAATCCGGCCGGAAGATTGGATGACGCCGATTTTCTGGTTCAGCATATGCACCGCCTGCAGCAGGGTTGCTTTCTCGCTGTTGGGCGTGCCGATATTGAACTGGCGGCCCAATATGTCTACATTGACTTGTTCGATACTCATACGACCTGCTCCTTGGCGGCGGGCACGGGCAAGCGTTGGAGCAAGGCGCGGATATCGGCGGCACTTTGTTCCAACAGTTTACGGTAAACGGCATTTTCTTGCTGCAAGGCTTCAATCTGGCCGCTGAGCTCGCGTTCCATACGCGACATCCTTTCGCTGTAGGCCAGTTGCAAACCGTCCACGGTAGCGCGGTGGTCATGGCGTTGTTTCTGCCATGCGGCATCCATCTCGCTGATTTTTTTGCTCAGCGCCTGCTTTTCACGTACAGCGGCCTGGTAACGGGTCACCAGCGTTTCGATGGAGTTTTGCAAATGTTCGAGTTGATTATTCATGAATCTGTCTCTTGCTGAATCTCTGGCCGCCAGAAGCGGCAACCTGGCCGCATTATACTGAAACTTGCGCCATACGGAACAAGCACCGGGAAAATTTATAATTAAATACCTTCCTTAAATCCGCCCGCATTACGATGATAAGATAGGCTAAACGGCGATTATTCGCTGCGGATTTCACGCAGCATCAGCCGCTCGGCCACATCATTCACATCAACACGGCCGTCTAGGAGCTCGTTCAGGATACGCGTAATCGGCATTTCGATGCCGAGTTTGGCCGCTTGTGCGCCCGCTTCGCGGATGGTGTACACGCCTTCGGCCACATGGCCGAGTTCGGACAAAATCACGGGCAGCGGTTTGCCCTCGGCCAGCTTGAGGCCAACTTGTCGGTTGCGCGAGAGCGAGCCGGTGCAGGTGAGGATGAGGTCGCCCATCCCGGCCAAGCCCATCAGGGTGGTTTGCTTTGCGCCCAAGGCCAGCGCCAGGCGGTTGATTTCGGCCAGGCCGCGCGTCATCAGGGCGGCGCGGGCGTTGAGGCCGTATTGCAGGCCGTCGGCGATGCCCACTGCGATGGCCATCACGTTTTTCACCGCCCCGCCCACGCCCACGCCCACCATATCGTCGTTGGCATACAGGCGCAGCACGGCGGAGCTGAGCGCGGCGGCGAGCGGTTCAATCCAGGCTGTGTTGTCGGAAGCGAGGGTAACGGCGCAGGGCAGCTGTTGCGCCAATTCTTGGGCGAAGCTGGGGCCGGACAGGATGCCGATGCGCGGGTTGTCCGGCAGCTCTTCGCGGGCCACCTGGTGCGGCAGCAGGCCGCTGCCCTGCTCGAAACCTTTGCAGGCGGTGAGCACGGGAATATCGCCCCAGCCCCATTGCCGCAGGGTTTGCAGGCTGCCGCGCAGGCCGGCGGTGGGCGTGGCGATGATGACGAGCTCGGGCTTGGGCGGCGGCGTGTCGGCCACGGCCAGTCGGTCGGGGAAAGGGAAATCTTTCAGGTAGCCTGAGTTGATGCGCTCGGCACGCATGGCGGCGGCATGTTCGGCATTGCGTGTCCACAGGCAAACTTGCTGGCCGTTTTGGGCAAAGTGGATGGCCAGTGCCGTGCCCCAAGCGCCGGCGCCGATGATGCAGATTTGCATGGTGTGCTCCTGTGTTGGTTGCTTGCGATAAAGGCTACCTGAAAACGGCAAACGGGTTTCAGGTAGCCTTCCTATACATTTGATTCCTGCTTTTCAATCAGCCGTCAAAGCGTTTGAACGCCAGCGTGCCGTTGGTGCCGCCGAAGCCGAATGAGTTGGAAATGGCGGCACGGATGGGCAGGTCGCGGGCTTCGTTGGCGCAGTAATCCAAATCGCAGCCGCCTTCAACGTCTTGCTCGAAGATATTGATGGTGGGCGGTGATTTTTGGTGGTGCAGCGCCAACACGGAATACACGGCTTCCACGCCACCGGCACCGCCGAGCAGGTGGCCGGTCATGGATTTGGTGGAGTTGACCACCAGCTTTTTGGCGTGCTCGCCGAAGGCAAGTTTCAGCGCGGTGGTTTCGTTGGCATCGCCCAACGGGGTAGACGTGCCGTGCGCGTTCACATAATCGATGTCGCTCGGATTGAGGCCGGCGTCTTTCAAGGCGCGTGCCACAGCCAAGGCGGGGCCTTCGGCATTGGGCGCGGTAATGTGGTGCGCATCGGAGCTCATGCCGAAACCGGCCAGTTCGGCGTAGATTTTCGCACCGCGTTTTTTGGCGTGTTCGTATTCTTCCAACACCAGCACGCCCGCTCCTTCGCCCATCACGAAGCCGTCGCGGTCTTTGTCCCACGGGCGGGAGGCAGTGGCGGGGTCGTCATTGCGGGTAGACAACGCTTTCATCGCGGCAAAACCGGCCACGCCGAGCACGCACACTGCGCTTTCCGCACCGCCGGCCACCATCACGTCGGCATCGCCGTATTGAATCATGCGGGCGGCATCGCCGATGCAGTGCGCGCCGGTGGTGCAGGCCGACACGATGCCGTAGCTGGGGCCTTGGTAGCCTTTAAGAATGGTCACGTGGCCGGCAATCAGGTTGATCAGCGAGCCAGGGATAAAGAAGGGATTGATGCGGCGCGGGCCGTTTTCGTGCACCACGATGCCGGTTTCCTCAATGGAAGGCAGGCCGCCGATGCCGGAACCGATGTTCACGCCCACGCGGGTTTTATCTAGGGCGGGATAGTCGTCCAGCCCGGCGTCGGCCACGGCCTGCAAGGCAGCGGCAACGCCGTAGTGGATGAAGGTGTCCATGCGGCGCGCTTCTTTGGCGCTAATGTAATCGCCGATTTGGAAATCTTTCACTTCGCCGGCAATTTGGGCGCTCAGTTCGCCCGCGTCAAAACGGGTAATCCGTCCGATACCGCTCACGCCGGCCAACAGGTTTTGCCAGGCATCGGCCACATTGTTGCCCACCGGGGAAATCTGCCCCAGCCCGGTTACCACCACTCTTCTCTGACTCATGATTGTTTATCTATCCTTCGGCCTGCCCGAAAGCGGCCGCAATAACAAAACCCCTGCCCTTGGCGGGAAATGCGCCGGGGCAGAGGCTGATATTCTGCTGTTAAACCTGCTGCCGATTAGTTGGAGCGGGAAGTAACAAAGTCAATGGCTTGTTGAACGGTAGTGATTTTTTCGGCTTCTTCATCGGGGATGTCGCAGCCGAAAGCTTCTTCCAAAGCCATTACCAGCTCAACCACGTCCAGAGAGTCGGCGCCCAAATCTTCGCTGAAGGAAGATTCGTTTTTCACTTCGCTTTCGCTCTTACCCAATTGTTCGGCAACGATTTTCTTCACACGTTGTTCGATATTTTCCATTGCGGGGTCCTTGTCCTTAAATAAACGGGGAAAAATTTAAATGTAGTTCTCTAAAAGCGGCATTGTAACGGATTTATATGCGTTTTGCTATCCGTGCCCTGCAAGATTTGAGGCTACCTGAAAACAACGGTGCGCATATTAGCATAGCGCACGGCCTTTGCAAACTGCGCCAAAAAGCCGATATCAACAGGCAATGGCAGGCATCTGCCTTTATAGTGGGATTTCGGCAACTGCAGCAGCGGCCAATCAATCCGGCATCCGCTGCAGCCATGCCGCTATTTGCCCACCGTTTGCCGCAAAAACACCAGCACGGCAGCCAACTCGGCAGCCACTTCTTCCTGCGAGGCATTGCCCGCATGGCCGCCGGCTTCGGGGGCGTAGAGACGGCTTTTTACGCCGATTTCGCGCAGGCGGGCATGGAATTTGAGTGCGTGGGCAGGGTGCACACGGTCGTCGCTCAGATTGGTGGTGATGAGGGTGGGCGGGTAGGTTTGGCCATCATACAGATTATGGTAGGGCGAAAGTTTTTTCAGGTAACCCCTATCCGGCTCGGTATCGGGATTGCCGTATTCCTCCTGCCACGAAGCACCGGCCAAGAGGTGCGGATAGCGCAACATATCGGTGAGCGGCACTTCGCACACCATGCCGCCGATGCTTTGCGGCGCGGCACAATAAGCAGCGGCGCATACTAATCCGCCGTTGCTGCCGCCCTGCAACACAATGCGTTCGGGCGCAGACAAACCGCGCACAGCCAAATCCTGCGCCACGGCCACCAAATCTTCCGCGCTTTTATGTTTGCGTGCCGCACCTTGGGCGGCAGCATGCCAAGCCGGGCCGAATTCGCCGCCGCCCCGGATATTGGCCAACACAAACGCCCCGCCCTGCGCAAGCCAATGCCGACCGATGATGCCCAAATAATGCGGCAGTTCCGGCACACCGAAGCCGCCGTAGGCATACACCAGCGCAGGCACGTTCGGCTCACCGTTGCCCACGTAATAATACGGAATGCGCTCGCCATCGGCCGACACGGCATGCAACTGCTGCACGCCCACCCCCTCAGGATCAAACTGAGCAGGCTGACGGCGCATCACACACCACTCCTGCCGCTGCAAATCCAGCGTATAGAGCGTGAGCGGCGAAAGGAAGCTGCTGGCCGCGATATACAGCACATCGCCGCCCCAAGGCTGGTCGGCAAACTCCAGCACGCCCGCCCCTTCCAGCGGCAGTTCGGGCACTTTGGCCGGCTGCCACTGCCCCTGCTGCAAACGCCAAGCCTTGAGGCTACCTGAAACATTATCCAGCAAGGTGGCCGCCACAAAATGGCGCGTGGTCTCCACGCCCTCCACCGACTGCCCCGCCTGCGGCGCAAACAGACATTGCGCCTGCCCCAGCACGCCCTTGTTCAGCTTCACCGCCACCAGGCTGCCCGCCGCATAGCTTTGGTTTGCCCGCAGCCAGTCGTGCTTGAGCAACACCAGCAGCCAGCCGCCCAAATAACCGCAGATTTCGCAAGTTTCAGGTAGCCCCAAAGGCAGCAGCGCCCCATCGGAGGCTACCTGAAAATAACGGCGGCTGAAAAAGCCCGTGCTTTCTTCCAGCAAATCCAGCGGCGCACCCTGCGCATCCAGATAACGCCAAGCGTGCACCCACACCGAATCCACCGCCGTTTGCAGCAACGGCTGCGCCTCCTCGAAGCTCTGCCCGCGCCGCAACAGCCACGCCTCGCGCGGATAGCCCGAAGCAGTGAGCTGGCGCTCGTCCCAAGCCGGGCACACCCACACGCTGTCTTCATCACGCCAGGCAATATGGTTTTTGCCCGCCGGAAAGTGGAAACCATTGGGCACCACTTGGCGCGTTTCCAAATCAAATTCCAGCGTAAACGCCGCATCGCCGCCGCCCGGGCTGAGCGAGAGCAACACCCGGTTCGGCTGCTCCACATAGTGCGACACGCCGTCTAAATACACATCCTCACCCAACACCTCATCGAAATCTGCCACCGAAAACAACACCTCCCATTCCGGCAGCCCGGCGCGATACGAAGCCGCGCTGCACACGCGGTACACACCCTTCGGAAACTCCTTGCTCTGATAAAAGTGATACATCCGCGCGCGGTGCTCCTGGCAAAACGGAATCTGCTGCTCGTCTTGCAACACCGCCAAAATATCGCGGCGCAGCGGCTCGTAATCCGGCCGGCTCTCCAGCCAGGCTTGCGTTTGCGCGTGTTCGGCAGCAGCGAAAGCACTGGTTTCGGGGGCATCTAGGTTTTCAAACACGGCATAACGGTCAGCAGACATTTTCAGGTAGCCTTTGGCGGGTGGTTGCGGAAGGCGGGCATTGTAGCAGCATTGGCGGAGCGGCAAGAGGAAAGGCTACCTGAAATTTTAGCTTCGCGGAAACCCGCAAACCTATTTTTCAGGTAGCCTTTTTAATTCGGCGGCATATTACGTCATCTATTTATCAGACAATATAAACTCACAAAGAATACTGCCGACATCATCTTCCGATTCTGCACCCAGCAGCAGGGCGGGCGACAAGTGATTGTGGTGCGGCAAGCGATGAAGGTTCGGCCATCTGCCATGCTTGGCGGTATATTCAGCCACCAGTTCTACAGCCTGCTCTTGAAACATCGGCGGATCGAACTCTGCAAGCGCAAACAGACAAGGAATCGGCGTATCGAGCAGCCCAGGCAGGCTGGCAGCAGCCCGGCGCGCTGCAAGATCTGTACCGTAATAGGCATCCAAGCTGGGATGACGGCCGCATGCAGCAGGGTTGTAAATACCAGAAAGCATAACCGCACCTGCTATGGTTGCAGACTGGCCAATGCGGGTCAGTTCAGCTACAGCATCAGCCACATGGGTTGCCCCTGCGGATTGCCCGACCAGAAAAATGGCATTCGGGTTGCCACCGAATTGAGCCACATTGGCGCATAACCAACGCACAACAGCCAACACGTCATCCCGACCTGCAGGATAGGGGTATTCGGGGGCAAGACGGTAATTGGGGATAGCAGCAATCATCCCGTTGGCTACTGCCCACGCACCGATGTTGGCAAAAAACGGGCCGCCATTGCCATGTTTGTCACCTGCCACAAAACCGCCGCCGTGGATGTAAACCACAACCGGCCGGCTGCCAGATGATTGTGTGCCGTAAAGGTCGAGTTTGTGCCGCGGATGTGTGCCGTACGGCAGGTCGGCACAGATTTGACCGCAAGCAGGATCAGGCCGGGCAGCTAACGGGGTTAGCAGGCGGTAAGTGGCTTCAATAAGCTGCGGGGAAAGTTCGCTGCCAAGAGCAGCAATTTGGTGTTGGAGATATGGGGTCATTGAAATTTTCTCGCGGATAAATTGAAGATTTGGCGGCTACCTGAAATTTCAGCCCCACAAACTCACCGGCTCATTTTAACAACCTTCACGTTGTCTCGTTTTCAGGTAGCCTGTTCTTATTCAAACAGCTTACAGTACGTACCGCGCCAAATCTTCCTGTTCGGCCACTTCGGCCAGCCGCTCGTCCACATAGGCGGCGGTAATTCGCGTGGTGCCTTGCGGGGCATGGAAAGATACGTCTTCCAGCAGTTTTTCCAGCACGGTGTGCAGGCGGCGGGCCCCGATGTTTTCGGTTTTCTCGTTCACTTGGAAGGCGATTTCGGCCAGGCGGGTGATACCGTCGGGGGCGAAATCGAGCTCTACGCCGTCGGTGGCCAGCAGGGCTTGGTATTGCTTGGTGAGGCTGGCGTCGGTGCTGGTGAGGATGGCTTGGAAGTCTTCCACGGTTAGGCTGTTTAATTCCACGCGGATGGGGAAGCGGCCTTGCAGCTCGGGAATCAGGTCGCTGGGTTTGCTTAAATGGAAGGCGCCGGAAGCGATGAAGAGGATGTGGTCGGTTTTAATCATGCCGTATTTGGTTTGCACGGTTGTGCCTTCCACCAACGGCAAAAGGTCGCGCTGCACGCCTTGGCGCGATACGTCGCCGCCGTGCCGGTTGCGGTCGGCCGCGATTTTGTCGATTTCGTCGAGGAATACGATGCCATGCTGCTCCACAGCGTGTACGGCCTGTTCGCGCAGTTCTTCTTCGTTAATCAGTTTGGCGGCTTCTTCGTCCAACAAGAGCTTCATGGCGGCGGCCACTTTGATTTTGTGCGGCTTGGTGCGGCCTTTGTGAAGGTTGGCAAACATGTCTTGCAGCTGGCTGCTGAATTCTTCCATCCCGGGCGGGCCCATCACTTGCATGGTGGCGGGCAAGGCTTGGCTCAGTTCGATGTTGATTTCTTTATCGTCCAATTCGCCCCGGCGCAGCATTTCGCGGAATTTTTTGCGGGTGTGGCTTTCGGGCTGAGGTTCGGCCGGTTCGCCTTCGAAGCCGGTTTGCGGCGGAGGCGGCAAAAGCGCGTCGAGCACACGGTTTTCGGCAGCGTCTTGAGCGCGGTCGCGATTTTTGCGCACGGCCTGTTCGCGCAAATTCTTCAGGGCGATTTCCATCAAATCGCGCACAATGCTGTCGACATCGCGCCCCACATAGCCCACTTCGGTGAACTTGGTGGCCTCGATTTTGATAAACGGCGCATTGGCCAGCCGTGCCAAACGGCGAGCAATTTCGGTTTTGCCCACGCCGGTGGGGCCGATCATCAGGATGTTTTTCGGCACGATTTCGCTTTGCAGCGGCTCGGCCACCTGGCTTCTGCGGTAGCGGTTGCGCAAGGCCACGGCTACGGCCTTTTTGGCCTGCTGCTGGCCGATGATGTGTTTGTCCAGCTCGTGGACGATTTCTTGCGGGGTCATCACGGAAGTGCTCATAAAACGGCTCCCAAATAGCTTAGTCAAATATAGGGCGGCTTAACCTGGCTTTTGCGCCAACATCGGCTTATCTAGTAGCAAAAGCCAATTTAATCCGCCGTCACGAATAGCAGGCAAATGGCACCGCCAAGGCGAAAATCAAGTGCGGCCAAAAAGTTTGCCAGACGGCTGTAAATTTCAGGTAGCCCGTTTCCCGGATAGGGCTACCTGAAAATACGGCATGGCCGGATACGCAAGGCATGCCGTCCGCCCGATGCCACGGTAAAACGGTATTTTTTCAACAAATGCTTGCGCCCGCATGGCAAATTACCCTAAAATCCGCTGTTTTCTTATTGACCAAATTTCCCGAAGGAAGAAGGAATAATAATATGGTAGTTATCCGTTTTTCGCGCGGCGGCTCCAAGCATTCTCCGTTTTTCAACATCGTGGTAGCCGATTCACGCAACCGTCGTGACGGCCGCTTCATCGAGCGGGTTGGCTTTTACAACCCTGTAGCCAACGAAAAACAGGAGCGCGTACGCCTGAACACCGAACGCCTGAACTACTGGGTGAGCCAAGGTGCGCAAGTAAGCGATGCCGTTGCCCGCTTGGTAAAAGAGCAGCAGAAAGCCGCCTAATCCCGGAATACCCGCCATGAGCCGCAGCCAAGACAACTGGGTAGCCATGGGCTATGTGAAAAGCGCTTTCGGCATCAAAGGCTGGGTAAAAGTGGCCGCCGATACCGAATATGCCGACAGCCTGCTGGACTACCCTGTATGGCAGCTGAGCAAAGACGGCGTTTCCCGCAGCTACACGCTGGAAAACGGCCAGGTGGCCGGCGATGAATTGCAAGTAAAATTCGCCGAAATCAGCGACCGCGATGCCGCACAGCTGTTGCGCGGCTACACCATCGAAATCAAACGCAGCGATTTCGAGCCCGCCCAAGAAGGCGAATACTACTGGGCCGACTTGGTCGGCTTGACGGTACACAACCGGCGAAACAAGCTCATCGGCACAGTAAGCAGCCTGATGGAAACCGGTGCGCACGATATTTTGGTGGTAGATGGTGAGCATGGCCGCAAACTGATTCCGTTTGTCGATCACTACATCGACAATGTGGATTTGGAACAAGGCAGCATCATTGCCGATTGGGGCTTGGATTACTGATGTATATCCAAGCCGTTACCCTGTTTGGCGAGATGTTCCGTAGCATCACCGACTACGGCGTAACCGGCCGCGCCCTGCAACGCGGTTTATGGCAGTTCAACAGCATCAACCCACGCCGGTTTGCCGACAACAAATTGGGCTACATCGACGACAGGCCTTTTGGCGGCGGCCCCGGCATGATCATGATGGCCGAACCGCTGCAATCGGCAATTGATGCCGCCAAAGCGCAGCATAACGGCAAAGTGGTTTACCTCAGCCCGCAAGGCAGCTCGTTCACGCATCAAAAAGCAGCCGAACTGGCTAAACTGGACGGTTTGATTTTGGTGTGCGGCCGCTACGAAGGCATAGACGAGCGCCTGCTGAGCAGTGCCATTGATGAAGAGATCAGCATTGGCGACTTTGTGGTGTCCGGCGGCGAATTGCCGGCCATGATGTTGATGGATGCAGTATTGAGGCTGATTCCCGGCGTGCTGGGCGATGACGACTCGGCCAGACAGGATTCGTTTGCCAACGGCCTTTTAGACTGCCCGCACTACACCCGCCCGATAGAATTTCAGGGCATGCCCGTGCCCGCTGTATTGCGCAGCGGCAACCATGCCCTGATTGCGGAATGGCGCTTAGAGCAAGCGCTGCGCCGCACCCTGCAGCGCCGACCGGACCTTTTGGCCAGCCGCGCATTAACCCCAGAGGAATCTAGGCTCCTGCAAAAAATTCAGCAGGAGGAACGAGATATCCCATCATAAACTTAAGGACTATAGCAATGAACTTGATTCAACAGCTCGAACAGGAAGAAATCGCCCGTTTGAACAAAACCATCCCCGAATTCGCTCCCGGCGACACCGTATCCGTTTCCGTGCGCGTAACCGAGGGCAACCGTACCCGTCTGCAAGCCTACGAAGGCGTGGTGATTTCCCGCCGCAACCGCGGCCTGAACAGCAACTTCATCGTGCGCAAAATCTCTAGCGGTGAAGGCGTAGAACGTACTTTCCAGCTGTATTCTCCCAACGTGGAAAAAATCGAAGTGAAACGCCGCGGCCACGTTCGCCGTGCCAAACTGTACTACCTGCGCGGCCTTACCGGTAAAGCTGCCCGCATCAAAGAAAAACTGTCCGGCCGCAAACTGGAAGATTAATCTTTGCCATTATCGAAAACCTGCCCTCTGCGGCAGGTTTTTGTTTGCAGATTAGGTTAACGACTGGCTCTAGCATAGAAAAGGCTACCTGAAAGCGCAGCTTCAACGAAGTTAACGCTCCACGCAGCAAAGTTTCTGCGTGGCAGAAGATAAGCAAACCACTTTAACTTTCGCTGCGGTGTTATAGTGGATTAAAATTACAATGATACGGCGTTGCCAACGCCCTTATGTACTACCCGTACACGGCGGGCGTTGCCGCCTTGTCTCATTTTTATTTTAATCCACTATAGTTCGCCTTATCGAATTCCTGTGCTGTCTGCGCTACCACCTTCATCGGAAGCCAACTCGGCTTGTTATAGTGAATTAACAAAAACCAGTACAGCGTTGTCTCGCCTTGCCGTAAGGTGTGTACTGTCTGCGGCTCGCCGTCTTGTCCTGATTTTTGTTAATCCACTATATATTTTCAGGTAGCCTGAAGCCTTATTCCCGTTATATTTTTCCCTCCGCTGCCAGCAAATCGGCCAGCAGCTGTTCCGATTGGCGCAGGCTCTCGATTTGGCTGCCGATGTGCGCAAGCGTATCGGCCAATTTGCCGCGCAATGCAGGACAAAAGTTTTGCGGCTCGTCGTTTAGGCAGTCGCGCATTAGGGCAATGTCTTTCAGGGCGAGGCCGGCGCGGTTGAGCAGCACCACCTTGCGGGCAAAGCCGATGTCTTGATCGCGGTATTCCCGATAACCGCCCGGCGTGCGCGCAGGCACAAGGATGCCGGCACTTTCATAAAACCGCAGCATCCGCACGCTGATGCCGCTTCGCTTGGCAAATTCGCCGATTTTCATCTTGACCCTCACACTGTGTCATTCTGTAAGCTCCCATCTATTGTAAACAAACGGGAGCACCCATCCCCATGAATCGCAGACAATTTTGTGCCGCTGCAGGCGCGGGCGTATTGCTGGCAGGCTGCAAAAATTTGGCCAAACCGCAGAGCGAGCCTGTACGCGTGTTTATCATCCACGGCTACGGCGCCACAGTGGCCGACCATTGGTTTCCATGGCTGGCACGGCAACTGCAGCAACAAGGCATAACCGCCCTGCCCGTTGCGCTGCCCGACAGTATGCAGCCCGATTACCACCGCTGGCAAGATGGGCTATCGCAGGCAGTAGGCATGCCGTCCAGGCGCACAATTTTAGTGGCACACAGCCTGGGCACGATTTCGCTGCTGCATTATCTGAGCCGGGTTCGCCCGCACAAAGTAGGCGGGCTGGTGCTGGTGTCTGCCTTTGGCACGCGCATTCCCACGCTGCCGCAGATTAACGGTTTTAATGTCGACAACTATGTAGACCAGTGCCCGATAGATTTTGCCGCCATCCGCCAAATGACGGGCCGGATTGCCTTATTCACCGCTGATAACGACAGCATTGTACCGCCGGAAAACACCCGCCGTTTGGCGCGGCAGTTGGGCGGCAAATTGGAAGAAATTCCCGGCGGCGGCCACTTCTTGGGCAGCGAAGGTTTCACCGAATTCCCGCAAGTATTGCAAGCGGTAGAACACATAGTAGCGACCATTCAAGGAGAAAGCCATGTTTAAAATCACCATGCTGGTGAAGAAGAAAGCCGAATTATCGCAGCAAGAGTTTTTGGCACACTGGGCGGCGCATTCGGCCAAAGTGTTGCAATACCAAAACGTCCTCCGCATCCGGCGCTATGCCAAAACCCTACCGCTGGACGCCGCCTCCCAGCAGGCTACACAACGGCACACCCAAGCGTTTCGCTTCGATGCCATGGGCGAATTATGGTATGACAGTCGTGAAGACTTCGCCGCCGCCCGCACCACGCCGGAAGGCGTCGCCGCGCTGGCCGAGCTGCGGGCAGACGAAGTGCGTTTTGTGGATATGGCGCAATCGGTGATGTGGTTGGGCGAGGAGGAATGTGTAATTGGGTAGCCTGATAATCGACAGGCGATTGCCTACTTTCCTGTTTGTAAGCCACAGCCTTGCAAAGGCGGCAGGCAAAATTGACGCCTTCCGTATGCCCGCCAACCTGTTACGGCATCAAGAAACCTGAAGGGAAACGGCAGGCTGCTTGGTTTGACAGTGGATTAAAAAAAGTATGGCCAGCCTTATCGTACTATCTGTACTGTCTGCGGTTGGTTGTCTTATTTTCATCCATTATAGTCTGGAAAAACCGGTTTTCAGGTAGCCTTTTGGTTGCACAGCGGCATCATCTTGGCGCGATTTTGCCTATGCGGCTGTTTTTGGCAGCAGTTTTGTGCCATAATCCGCGCCCGCCTGTTTCAACAGGCATTCAGGAGTTGGCGCGGGTCTTCCCGGCTCGGCCAGCTTGTCCGGCCGCAAGGCTATATTTTTGGAGTTTTATTATGGCATTAACCGTAGAACAAAAAGCGCAAATCATCAAAGATTTCCAGCGCAAAGAAGGCGATACCGGCTCTTCTGGGGTGCAAATCGCTCTCTTGACTTTCCGTATCAACGATTTGGCTCCCCACTTCAAAGCCAACCCGAAAGATTTCCACAGCCGCCGCGGCCTGCTGAAAATGGTGAGCGCCCGCCGCCGCCTGTTGGCTTACCTGCGCAACACCGATGTGGATACCTACCGCGATGTGATTACCCGCCTGAACCTGCGTAAGTAATCTTTCTCAATAAAAACCATGCCGCCGGAGTCTTTCGGCGGCATGGTTTTTTGTTTTAGCCACACTTTACCTTGTCAGCAACTCAGCTTCGACTTTGCCAAACCCCGGTCTGCTTCGCAGAAACCCAGTATCCCATTAGAAGGCCTCGTTTTAGCTCCGCAGAAGCGAGGCCTCCCCTTAGGAGGCCTCGTTTCAGGTAGCCTTCTCCTTTTCATGCCCGCGCAAATTTGCGCTCTTTTATTGGCGGCGTTATATTGCCCCATACACCAATCTTCCGCCAAAGGAGCGAAATCGTGGAAAAGCTCACTCCGAAATCCTTCATGATGCACCTGCTCAACGGCTCGGCCTTAGGCATTGTGGTTGCCCTCGTGCCGGGTGCGCTGTTGAGCGAATTGTTTAAGGCGCTCACGCCGTATTGCGAGCCGCTGGGCATGTTCACGCAGATGATCGGCGCCACCAACGCCATGGTCGGCATTGCCGTGGGCGTGGCCATCGGCTATATGTTTAAATTCACGCCGATCGAGTCGATTTCGGTGGGGCTGGCCGCCATGGCCGCCGGCGGCGCGGTGCGTTTTGCCGACGGCATCATCCAGCTCAAGGGCACGGGCGATATTTTCACCATGGTGTTCGCCGCCGCCATTGCCGCCGGCCTGATTGTGCTGCTGCGCGGCAAGGTGCGCGGCTATGCGATTTTGGTGGTGCCTGTGGTGAGCCTGTTTGTGGCGGGTGCGCTGGGGCGGCTAGCGTTTCCGTATTTCATCGCCTTTTCGCAGCTGTTAGGCTCGTGGATTGCCCACCTGCTCACGCTGGAGCAAACGCTGATGGCGGTGCTGATTGCCATCGCGTTTGCCTGCCTGATTGTGTCGCCGGTGTCGTCCGTGGGTATTGCCACGGCGATTCATTTGGCCGGCGTGGGCTCGGGTGCGGCCAATTTGGGCATTTGTGCCTGTGCGTTTTCGCTGGCCGTGGCCGGGCGGCGGGTGAACCCGCTGGGCACTTGCGCGGCGCATTTTGTGGGTTCGCCCAAGCTTTCCATGCCCAATATCGTGGCCAAACCCAAGCTCTTGCTGCCGATTATGCTCAATGCCGCGCTGGCCGGGGTGCTGGCTTCGCTGTTTCAAATCCAAGGCACGGAATTCAGCGCGGGCTTCGGCATCAGCGGCCTCATCGGCCCGGTGAACCATTTGAAACTCGCCGGCTGGGGCGTGGGGCAGCTGGCGGTGTCGCTGTTGGTGTTTGTGATTGTGCCCGTGGCCGGGGCGTTTGCGGCGGACTGGCTGTTTGTGAAGAAGCTCAAATGGATTGCGCCGGAAGATTACAAGATTGATGTGTAATGGAAAGAGGCTACCTGAAAAATGGGCAGGCAGTTTTCACTTCGTTGAAGCCAGTGTTTTAGCTTCGCAGAAACTCGCCTTCCTACGGAACCCTCGTTTTCAGGTAGCCTTTGGTTTGTGTGCCGAAAGGCTACCTGAACAAGCAAAATTGCCTTGCCCTACTATATAATCCGCCGCCATGAACACCATCGAATCCGCCCAAAACCCCGCGCTCAAACATCTGGCCAAATTGCTACGCAGCGCCCGTGCGCGCCGCGAAAGCGGGCAAGCCGTGTTGGAAGGAGCGCATTTGCTCTCTGCCCATTTGCAGGCGGGCGGGCAGGTGCTGCAAGTTTATGTGCCGGCAAGCAAAATGCAGCAGCCGGAAACTGCGCGGCTGCTCTCTCAGCTGCCACCCGAACGGGTGGTACAGACGGCGGGCGCGGCTTTGCAGAAAATCACCAGCCTCACCGATGCCGAAGAAATCACCGCGCTGATTGCGCTGCCGCCTGCCGAGCCGTTTGATGCCGAGGCCGATTGTGTGGTGCTGGAGCGTATTCAAGACCCGGGCAATATTGGCACGATTCTGCGCAGCGCGGCAGCGGCGGGCGTGGGGCAGGTGGTGCTTTCTGCCGATTGTGCCGATGCGTGGTCGCCCAAGGTGTTGCGCGCCGGCATGGGGGCACATTTCGCGTTGCGCTTATTTGTTGAGCCGGATTTGGCGGCGTGGCGGGAGCGATGCCGTGTGCCGTTGCTGGCCACCGCGCTGCGCCGCAACAGCGTGAGCCTGTATGATTGCGATTTGCGCGCGCCTGCTGCCTGGCTGCTTGGCAACGAAGGCGCGGGCGTGAGCGAAACCATGCTGTCGGCAGCCAGCCGCCTCGTGCATATTCCGATGGCAGCGCAAACCGAATCGCTGAACGTAGCGATGGCGGCCACCGTTTGCTTGTTTGAGCAGATGCGGCAGCGGTTGCAGCAAGGTGGGGATTGAAATTAAGAAGGCTGTAGAGAAATTAAGCCGGCCTGCTATACGGTTTTCGGATAAGGGGTTACCTGAAAGCGTTCGCCCCGCAGGGATTTTCAGGTAGCCTTCTATAGTGAATGAACAAAAATCAGGACAAGGCGACGAGCCGCAGACAGTGCAGATAGTACGGCAAGGCGAGGCAACGCTGTACTGGTTTTTGTTAATTCACTATATATCGCCCCAAACCAAAACCGCCTGCATTGATTGTATGCAGGCGGTTTCGCTTTGGCTTGGCGCCGGGTTACAGCACGGCCAGGGCGGCATCGTAGTTGGGCTCTTGGCCGATTTCAGGCACGAGCTCGGCATGCAGCACTTTGTTGTTTTCATCCAGCACCACCACGGCGCGGGCGGTGAGGCCGCGCAGCGGGGTGTCGGCCAGGGTGATGCCATAGTCGGCGCCGAAGCTGCTGCGGAAGCTGGAGAGCGTTACCACGTTTTCAATGCCTTCCGCGCCGCAGAAACGGGAAAGGGCAAAGGGCAGGTCGGCGGAAATGCACAGCACCACGGCGTTTTGCAGCGCGGCGGCGCGTTGGTTGAAGGTGCGCACGGATTGGGCGCACACGCCGGTGTCGATGCTGGGGAAAATATTGAGCACTTTGCGTTTGCCGGCGAAGTCGGCCAAGGTTTTATCGGACAAATCGGCGGCGGTGAGGGTGAAGGCGGGAGCGGCGGCGCCAACGGCGGGCAGGTTGCCTACGGTGTTGGCGGGCGTGCCGCGGAAGGTGATGTTTGCCATTTTGCTATCCTTTTCTTGATGTTGATGAAGGTTGATACTGCGCGGCGAAGGATAGTGCTTTTTTGGCAGCTTGCCAAGCAGGCCGCCAGAAGGCATGGGTTATCGGGATGAGAATGCCTGAAAAATAGCGTTTGAATTAAGCTCCTGTGCCGTTTGGGCTTCTACGCTCCCGTCATCATCAATTACGCTAACAAAGAAGCAGATTTGCCCGGCATCGGCAATCTCTTGCCCGCCAAGAAAATTTTTTAATTCTTTCAACGCGCCGACAAACAGGGGTAGCATGTCACTTTTGAGGCATTCTTGTTTCTCAATCAGCTGCGCCGTAATCTTTTTATCGACTTCGGATAAGGCGGAGCTGGGCAAATCGGAACTGTCCAGCTCCCATTCGTCGGCATACCAATTCGGCTCTCGGTTGCGTTTGGTATAAGCCGCGATTTTCATGGCAACGTTGCCGAAATCGCTTCCCGTAACCAAGGTGCAGCCGTAAATTTCCCGCCCTTTCGCCAGTTTGGCCAATTGCAGGAAGTCGTCTTTTACTGCCTGGAACAAGATATTTTTTATCATATTGCGCATCTGTATTATGGTATTCGGGCCAGTCTTGCCATGCTGTTTTCAGGTAGCCTCACCCATCCAAAGCATCCAACAAAGCAATCCGTGCGCGCAAGCCCCAATAGCTGGCTAGGCCGGTGGTACTGTGGCGCACGCGGCC
Organism: Eikenella corrodens; assembly: GCF_003990355.1. NCBI lineage: Bacteria > Pseudomonadati > Pseudomonadota > Betaproteobacteria > Neisseriales > Neisseriaceae > Eikenella > Eikenella sp. KCOM 3110. The sequence continues at coordinate 2,256,169 of NZ_CP034670.1, forward strand.
GTTTTTCACCAGCACGATGATGGGCGTTACCTGCACCTGCCATTGTTGCGCCCAGCCGCCGCTTGCATCGTTTACCGTGTCGAACTGCCAGCCGTGCGTTTTCAGGTAGCCCCTCACTTCCTCATCGCTGCCCGACTGCAAAGCCACTCCCACCACAGGCACGCCGTTGCGCGCGAGTTTGTCCACCGCCGGAGATGTATGCCGGCAGATGCCGCACCACGAGCCCCAAAAATACAGCACGGTGGTGCGGCCGCCGCTCAGTTCGGACAAAGTGGTTTGCCGCCCTTGCAGGGTATGCAGCGGCAGTGCGGCGGCTTGCGGCGGCACGGCGGGGGCTCGATACCAGTCGAGCAGCAGGCTGATTACAATAAAGGCGACAGCCATGGCGGCGGCTTGGCGCAGGAAGGAGAAAAGGCGTTGGCGGATGGATGGCATAGTGTAGTTTGGATGGCGTGTGGAAGGATTAGGTTTTAACTTTATTGCAGTTGGGTTTTAGCTTCGCAGAAACTTTGCTTCACTCCGTTTTATAGTGGATTAACAAAAATCAGGACAAGGCGGCGAGCCGCAGACAGTACACACGTTACGGCAAGGCAAGACAACGCTGTACTGGTTTTTGTTAATTCACTATAACTGCGTTGAAGCGGTGTTTTCAGGTAGCCTCAATCCCTAAAAAGGCTACCTGAAAAATATTGTGGAGCAGACTCTCGGCAACTGATGCCGAGCCTTATTTTCCGTGCAGCTGGCGGATTTCGTTTTTCAGCCATTCATCAAAATCGGGGCGCTGGCGGCGGAGGGCTTCGTTCCAGTAAAGGCAGCAGCGGGCGGTGTAGCGGGCGTTTTCGGTGTTTCGGGCAATCATTCTGGCAACGAAAGGTTCAAGCGTTCCCGCGCTATGCCGCATCCCGCCGTGTTCGCCGTATTCGCCGCAGGTTTCGGGGTGGAGCACGTCGAGCAGGGTTTCGATTTCGGGCTGGAGGACGAGCCACGAGCCCTTGTCATCGCCTGAATTAAGCATTTCTTCCAGCCAATATTTAATGTTTTCCAGCCCCTGAAAACGCGGCTCGTGCCAGAGCAGGCGCAGGGTGGCGAGCTGGGCTTTGCTTTCCGGTATGCCTTGCGGGTTGTCGTGATCAAACAGCCAGACGAGTTCGTATAGGGCGCGGTTGCGCTTGGTTTCGGGCAGCCCGAGCAGGATGCCGCGGACTTGCTCGGGGGTGTGCCAGTGGGGGAAGCTGAGTTTGGTCATGATGTGTTTGGTTTGGCGGAAGTTTCAGGTAGCCTTCCTTGGCAAAATAGGCTACCTGAAAGCTTATTCGACGTTTCGCGCGGCATTCTACCGTATCTTCGCTCGTTTGCACTGCGTTGCAACCGGCGCTTTAGCTGCGCAGAAACTTCGCTTCACTCCGTTTTAACTTCGTTGAAGCTACGCTTTCAGGTAGCCTTTTCTTCGGCCTCTCCCACAAGAGCGGCTGCTTGCGGTACACTTGCGCCCGTTTTATCGACAGGTAGGAAAGCATGAACCTTCTTAGCGCGTTGGCGAAAATCGGCAGCATGACCATGCTGTCGCGGGTGCTCGGTTTTGTGCGCGATGCGGTGTCGGCGCGGATTTTCGGCGCGGGCATTGCGATGGACGCATTCGTGGTGGCCTTCCGCCTGCCCAACCTGCTGCGCCGTATTTTTGCCGAAGGGGCGTTTTCGCAGGCTTTTGTGCCGATTTTGGCAGAACACCGGCAGAAGAAATCGCCAGCAGAAACGCAGGAATTTGTGCAGCATGTGTCGGGGATGCTGATGTTTGCGCTGCTCATCGTTACCGCCATCGGCGTGCTGGCGGCGCCGGCGGTGATTTGGGCCACGGCCAGCGGCTGGGGCGGCAAGCCGGAGAAGTTTGTGCTGGCTTCGCAGCTTCTGCGGATTATTTTCCCGTATATCCTGCTGATTTCGCTGTCGTCTTTAGTTGGCAGTATTCTCAACACTTATGGCAAGTTTTCCGTGCCGGCCTTCACGCCGGTGTTGCTGAATGTGTCGCTCATCGGCTTTGCGCTGCTGGGAGCGAAGCATTTCGAGCAGCCGGTGATGGCCTTGGGCTGGGGCGTGTTCTGCGGCGGGGTGCTGCAACTGGGTTTCCAGCTGCCTTGGCTGTTTAAGCTGGGCTTTTTGAAAATACCGAAGCTGCGTTTCGGCGATCCGGCGGTGAACCGGGTAATCAAACAGATGGCGCCGGCCATTTTGGGCACGTCAGTGGCGCAGGTGTCGTTGGTGATCAACACAAATATCGCGTCGTACTTGCAAAGCGGCAGCGTATCGTGGATGTATTTTGCCGACCGGCTGATGGAGCTGCCCACCGGTGTGTTGGGCGTGGCGCTGGGCACGATTCTGCTGCCGGGGCTGTCTAAACATGCTGCTACGGGCGACAAACGAGAATTCTCCGCGCTGTTGGATTGGGGCTTGCGCCTGTGCCTGCTGCTCACCGCGCCGGCGGCGGTGGGCATGGCGGTGCTGGCCTTCCCGCTGGTGGCTACGCTGTTTATGTATAACAAAATCGGCGTGCACGACGCACAGATGACGCAACAGGCGCTGATTGCCTATGCGGTGGGCCTGCTGGGGCTGATTCTGATTAAGGTGCTGGCGCCGGGGTTTTACGCGCAGAAAAACATCAAAACGCCGGTGAAGGTGGCGATTGTAACGCTGGTGTGCACGCAGCTGATGAATCTGATATTTGTGTGGAAGCTGCAGCATGCCGGGCTGGCGCTATCGATCAGCCTGGGCGCGTGTATCAATGCGGCGTTCCTGTTTTTATTGTTGCGGATTAAAGAGATGTATCAGCCCAAAGCGGGCTGGCGCGCGTTTTTGCTGAAGCTGGCGATTGCGCTGGCCGTGATGGCCGGCGGACTTTGGGCAGTGCAGCATTATGTGGCGCTGGAGTGGGTGCGCGTGGGCGGCTTGCGGCGCACGGGGCAGCTGTTTGCGCTAATCGGTTTCGGCATGGTGCTGTATTTTTCCACACTCGGGCTGCTGGGCTTCCGGCCGCGCCACTTCAAGCGGCGGGAAATGTAGCTGGAGATTTCAGGTAGCCTCTTATCAAAAGGCTGCCTGAAAGCGAAGCTTCAATGTAGTCCAAACGCCCAATCCAAACAAAACAAATCCGTCGGCAAGCCATCATGTTTGCCGGCAGATTTTATCGCTTCGGGGGAGGACTATTCGTCGTCTTCCTCTGCCAAGGCAGGATGCGCCGCTTCCTGGTTGCGGCCGATCAGCCACAACGCACCGCCCACTACGATAAGCGCAATCTTAATGCCCCAGGCCACGCCGTCGCCCCAGTTATATAGTGAATTAAATTTAAACCAGTACAGCGTTGTCTCGCCTTGCCGTACTATTTGTACTGTCTGCGGCTCGCCGCCTTGTCCTGATTTAAATTTAATTCACTATAAATCCAAAACAATACTTTCGGCACATAGTTGAATAGATCCAAGAAAATCGCCAGGATGCCCAACACAACCAAAGTGCTGCCAAAGTTCTGCATCATCATTCCCTTTTTGGTTAAGAAAGAAGCCGGGATTCTACACAACGCATACATTTTCTCAAGCAGCAAACAGAAATGGTATGATACCGCCTTCGCAATCCCAACACACCAAAGGAACCGCCATGCCCCTGCTCGACAGCTTCACCGTAGACCACACCCGCATGCACGCCCCCGCCGTGCGCGTGGCCAAAAACATGCGCACCCCAAAAGGCGACGACATCACCGTGTTCGACCTGCGCTTCTGCGTGCCCAACCAAGAAATCCTGCCTGAAAAAGGCATCCACACGCTGGAACACCTGTTTGCCGGCTTCATGCGCGAGCATCTCAACGGCGCCAACGTGGAAATCATCGACATTTCCCCCATGGGCTGCCGTACCGGCTTCTACATGAGCCTCATCGGCACCCCCAGCGAAGAAGCCGTAGCCGCCGCTTGGAAAGCCGCCATGCAGGATATTTTAAACGTACAGAACCAAAGCCAAATCCCCGAGCTGAACGAATACCAATGCGGAACCTACCGCATGCACTCCCTCGAAGAAGCGAAAGAAATCGCCCGCAACATCCTCGCCCGCCAAATCGGCATCAATAAAAATGCCGACCTCGCCCTGAGCGAAGACATCCTCGGCAAGCTGTAAACCGCCCGGCAAAGAGGCTACCTGAAACCTATTTTTCAGGTAGCCTCTATCGCCCGCCAAACCAAATATTCGAAACGAAAGCCATGCAAACCTTCTCCCTCAACGGCCACGAGCACATCGCCCTGTGCGACCTGCTCAAACTCACCGGCCTGTCCGACAGCGGCGGCCAAGCTAAAACCTGGATCGCCGAAGGCCGCGTGCGCCGCAATGGCGCAACCGAAACCCGCAAAACCGCCAAAATCCTCGCCGGCGAAATCATCGAGCTGGATAACGGCAGCGCTATCACTGTGCAGGAATAACCCTGCCCAAGTTGGCGTAACCGCACAAAAAGGCTACCTGAAAAATTCAGGTAGCCTTCTTCTCACAGCTAAAACCAACTAGGGAAGCCGTTCATATCTTTTGATATAGTGAATTAACAAAAACCAGTACAGCGTTGTCTCGCCTTGCCGTAACGTGTGTACTGTCTGCGGCTCGCCGCCTTGTCCTGATTTTTGTTAATCTACTATAAAAAGGCTACCTGAAAGCGCAATGCAGCAAAGTTTCTGCGTTGTGCTTTCAGGTAGCCTTTATTTCAAACTGAGGATATTGCCTCACAATGTTGGCAATGCTAATCCTCCGAAACTTCATCTGTTGCTGCAGGCTCTTCCGCATGGATATCTGCCTCCTCCGCTTCAATCAGTGCAGAAGGCGGCGGAGTGGCGACAGCGGCAGCGGCTTCTTGGGCTTGTTTGTAGGCCAAGGCGGCTTCGCGGTCGCGTTTGTTGACGCGGCGCATCATGAAGTAGTTGCCGGTGATGACGAGGGTGCCGATGATGGTGATCAGAAAGGTGGCCAGCACGTTCATCTGCGGGTTCACGCCGCGTTTTACTTTGGCGAAAATCAGCTGCGGCAGGGTGGTGTAGTTGGGGCCACTGAGGAAGGAGGTGATTACTAGGTCGTCCATGGAAAGGGTCATGGCGAGCAGGAAACCGGAAGCGATGGCGGGGGCGATCAGCGGCAGGGTGATCACCCAGAAAATCTTCCACGGCTTGGCGCCCAAATCTTGTGCGGCTTCTTCCAAGGATTGGTCGAGCTCCCCCAGGCGGGTGCGGATCACCACGGTAACGTAGGCCATGCACAAGGTAGTGTGGCCGAGCCAAATGGTGAACCAGCCGCGCTCAAATTGCAGCCAGCTCAGGCTGGAACCGCGCAGCAAAGCCTGCACCTGCAAAATCAACATCACCAGTGAGATGCCGGTGATGATGTCGGGCATCACCATGGGGGCGGACACCATGCCGGTGAACAAGGTGCTGCCGCGGAAACGCTTGATGCGCGCCAAGGCGTAGGCGGCCATGGTGCCGAGCACCACGGCGGCGGCAGAAGAAATCAGGGCGATGCGGATGGAGAGCCAGGTGGCTTCCAAAATCTCGCTGTTATTCAGCAGCGCGCCATACCATTTGGTGGAGAAGCCGCCCCATACCGTAACCAGCTCGGAGCGGTTGAAGGAATACACCACCAGCACCAGCAGCGGGATATAGAGGAAGGCCAGCCCTAAAAACAGGCAGATGCGCAGAAACCAGGTGGACGATGCAGATTTTCTAGCCACGGCGTGCTCCTTCCAGCTGTTTGGCTTCATGACGGTGGAACAGGCCGATGGGTACCACCAAGAGCAGCACCATCACCACGGCCATGGCGGAGGCGAGCGGCCAGTCGTTTTGGGTGAAGAAGGCCTGCCACAGGGCTTTACCGATCATCAGGTGTTCGGGCCCGCCCACCAAATCGGGAATCACAAATTCGCCCACCGCCGGAATAAACACCAGCATGGAGCCGGCGATGATGCCGCTTTTGGAGAGCGGCAGGGTGATGGAGAAAAACGATTTCACCGGCCCGGCGCCCAAATCGGCAGAGGCTTCCAGCAGGCGGTTATCCAGCTTGAGGAGCTGGGTGTACAGCGGCAGCACCATAAAGGGCAGATAGGTGTACACCATCACGATATTGAGCGAGAAGGCGTTGTAGAACATATCCAGTGGCTGGTTAATCCAGCCCCAGCGCAACAGCAGGTTGTTGATGATGCCGTTTTGCGAAAGCAGGCCCATCCAGGCGTACACGCGCAACAGCAGCGAAGTCCAAAACGGCAGCATAATGGCCAAGAGCAACGGGTTGCGCCATTTTTCGCGGCTGCGTGAGATGGCGTAGGCGATGGGGTAGCCGGCCAGCAGGCAGATCAGCGTGGTGGTGATGGCGGTTTTGATGGAGAGCAGGTAGATGTGCACATACAGGTTGCTGCCGGATTTGTCGGCAAACGGGTTGAGCCCGAGCCACAACGACTGCCAGAAATTATCGAAAATGCCGGTGTAGTTCAGGTAGCTCAGGGAAATGTTCACGCGGCCGGCCGCTTCGTCCACCGTGTAGAGCGGGGTGTAGGGCGGAATCGAGGTGGCTTGCTCGGCCAGGCTGATTTTCAAAACGAAGAAGAAAGGAATCAGGAAGAGCACCAGCAGCCACAAATAGGGTATGCCGATAACCAGCCCCTGCCCGGGGCTGAGTTTGCGTTTTAAAGCCTGCCATTTCATTTTCAGGTAACCTCTCTTGCTTGCCCTGGCCTGAAAGTGCGGTTTCAGGTTTCAGGTAGCCTTTTCATGTTCGGCTGCCTTGCCGAACCGGTATGTTGGTGTTCACTGTGTTGCAGCTGCGTTTTGGCTGCGCGGAAACTTTGCTTGGCAACGCCAAAACATCACAAAGCTGCGCTTTAGCCCCGCAGAAACTCGTCTTCCTGCGGAAGCCTCGTTTTAACTGCGTTGAAGCTTCGCTTTCAGGTAGCCTCTAACGGGTGAGCGGCACGGGCTGGTTGGCCGGCCAGCTCAGATATACGGTTTCGTCCCAAGTGGGCGGCTCCAGGTTGGCCAAATACCAATAAGACGACAGCACCTGGCTTTTCACCATGCGTCCGCTGGGCAGCTGCACATGATAGATGGCGAAGCTGCCCAAATAGGCGATTTCCTTCACCGTGCCGATGGTCCAGTTGTGTTCGCCCACATTGGCCGGCTTTTCCTTGTGCATATTGATGTCTTCCGGGCGGATGCTGACCCACATGGTCTGCTCCTCCGGCCCGGCCACGCTGTGGTCGATAAGAATATTCTGTGCCAACTCGGGGCAGTCGATTTCGGCGTGGTCGGCCTCGTCGGCCACCAGGTGGCCTTCAAAAATATTGGTTTCGCCGATGAATTCGGCGGTGAAGCGGCTGTTGGGGAAGTCGTATACCTCGCGCGGCGTGCCCACTTGCTGCAGCTGGCCTTCCGACATGATGGCGATGCGCGTGGCCATGGTCATGGCTTCTTCTTGGTCGTGCGTTACCATGATGCAGGTTACGCCCACCTTCTCCAGCGTATCCACCAACTCCAGCTGGGTTTGCTGGCGCAGGTTTTTATCCAGCGCGCCCAACGGCTCGTCCAGCAGCAAAAGTTTGGGCTGCTTGGCCAATGCGCGGGCCAGCGCGATGCGTTGCTGCTGCCCGCCGGAAAGCTGGTGCGGTTTGCGTTTGGCGTATTTGCTCATCTGCACCAGGCGCAGCATTTCTTCTACCCGTTCGGCGATCTGGTCTTTGGGCATTTTGTCCTGCTTCAGGCCGAAGGCGATGTTCTGCTCCACCGTCATGTGCGGGAATAGCGCATAGCTTTGGAACATCATGTTAATCGGCCTGTCGTAGGGCGGCAGGCGGGTGATGTCTTGCCCGTCCAAAATAATTTTGCCCTGATCCGGCGTTTCCATGCCCGCCAGCATACGCAGCAGCGTGGACTTGCCCGAGCCGGAACTGCCCAACAGGGCGAAGATTTCGTGTCGGTCGATATCCAAATCGATGTGGTCCACCGCATAATTCTCGCCGTAGGTTTTCACCACGTCTTTGATTTGCAGATAGGGCTTTTGGGGAGGAATATATTTTTCAGACATGGGCACAGGGCTCCGCAGCAGTTGCAAACCAGCTTCCGCACGGGAAGCCGCAGGCGGCAGTTTGTGTCTGCTGGTGCAAAACAGAAACGAGGCGGCGAATCCAAGGCCGTATCGTTTCTATTTTAAGCAGCGATAAATCACAGACTGCAAAGCGTAATTGTAGGATAGTGCACCGGCAGGGGCAATGAAAAAAACCAAATGCGCCCGCTTTTGGCCGATTCAGCAGGGAAAGTGTTGCCGACTGGGGCAGACCGGTGCAGCAAAAGGCTACCTGAAACACCCCGCCCAGCCCTGTGTTACCATATCACCCGTCTTTTCACATCACGCCATACACCATGCCCACCAAACACATCCTGCTCGGCATCAGCGGCGGCATTGCCGCCTATAAATCCTGCGAATTCGTGCGCCTGCTCAGAAAACAGGGGCACACCGTGAGCGTGGCCATGAGCCGTGCTGCTACCGGCTTCGTTTCTCCGCAAACCTTCCAAGCCCTGAGCGGGCGCACCGTGTGGACGGACGATACTGCCGACTCCGCCGACGGCATGGCGCACATCCGCCTCAGCCGTGAGGCCGATGTGTTCCTTATTGCTCCCGCCAGCGCCAACACCCTGGCCAAAATCGCCCACGGCATGGCCGACAACCTGCTCTCCACCCTGGCAGCCGCCCGCGCCTGCCCGCTGGCCGTTGCCCCTGCCATGAACGTGGAAATGTGGCGCAACCCGGCCAACCTGCGCAACATTGCTCAACTGCAGTCCGACAGCATCACCGTGTTCGGCCCCGCCAGCGGCAGCCAGGCCTGCGGTGAAACCGGCGAAGGCCGCATGCTTGAAGCCGCCGAATTGGCCGAACTGCTGCCCGATTTGTGGACACCCAAACTGCTGGCTGGCAAACGCGTGTTGCTCACGGCCGGCGCCACCTTTGAAGCCATCGACCCCGTGCGCGGCATCACCAACCTGTCCAGCGGCCGCATGGGCGTGGCGCTGGCGCAGGCCTGCCGCGCCGCCGGGGCGGAAGTGGTGCTGGTGGCCGGGCAGCTTCAGGTAACCCCGCCCGCCGGAGTGGCCGTGCACCATACCCACAGCGCACGTGAAATGCACGAAGCTGTGATGCGGGAAGTAGGCAGCTGCGATGTATTCATCAGCGTGGCCGCCGTAGCCGACTACCACGTGGCCAACCGCAGTGCCGAAAAGCTGAAAAAAGACGGCAGTGGCACGCCGCCCGTTATCGAATTAGCCGAAAATCCCGACATCCTCGCCGCCGTGGCTCGGCTGCCCAACGCGCCCTTCTGCGTGGGCTTTGCCGCCGAAAGCCACAACGTGCTCGAACACGCCCGCGCCAAACGGCTGCGCAAAGGCGTGCCGCTGATCGTGGCCAACCACGCCGTCAGCGCCATGGGCAGCGGCAGCAACCAAGCAACGCTCATCAGCGACTCGGCCGAAATCGCGCTGCCGGAAATGGGCAAACGCGACACCGCCGATGCCATCGTGGCCGAAATCGCCCGCCTGCTGGAAAAGGCTACCTGAAAACCCGCCCTATGGCTGCGGCGCATTTTGCATACCAGGCAGCGTGCCGTAAACTTTATGTAGGAAATCATCGCGTTGTTTACACCACAGGTTGAGAAAAGTAAGCTTGTAAGACCTCAAACGGCGTATCGCCGTTCAAACTGCGGTGCGGCTTCACTGTATTATAGAAATTAACAAAGCGGCACAACTCCTTTCGCCGATGTTCCGGACTGTCAAACGATTGTTTCTCATGCCACATCTCCATCAGGGTGCGGATAACCCGTTCCGCCTTACCGTTGGTTTGCGGACGGGCAACCCGGGTAAACTTTTGACCAATACCGTTCTCATAACAGGCCACACCGAAAGCATGATTGACCGGGCCTTTGTATAGTGGATTAACAAAAATCAGGACAAGGCGGCGAGCCGCAGACAGTACACACGTTACGGCAAGGCGAGACAACGCTGTACTGGTTTAAATTTAATTCACTATAATGATACAGGGTGGTATGGAAAGCCACCATTGAAGGAGTTCATAAACAAAAAAAGGTTGCCCGATCGGGCAGCCTTTTTTCTAAACGGTTGGCAGGAAAAGATCAATTCAGTTTGGTGCACGTGTTGCTGCGTTGGAGGGCATCCTGAAGGGAGTCACATTGGAATACCCTGCCGTCTGCCGTGGCGTAGAGCGCCTTCCTAAAGCCCGTCTGCCCTACTTTAGGGCCGGCAACAACATAAAATTCACGGATATTGTTGTTCGGTACCCGGGAATAATAACCATAAGGTGTTTGTGCGCCGGCGGCGGTTCTTCCTGCGGTTAGCTGCCCAAGCCCGGCTTTGGAGTAGTTGGGGCTGTTCATTAGTTTATAGCGGCGCATGTTCGCCACAATATCCACTAGCTCATTTTTAGCGACGGCCAGCTTAGTGCGCTCCACATAAGATTGGTAGGAGGGTAAGGCAATGGTGGCCAGTATGGCAATAATAGCCACCACAATCATCAGCTCCAACAAGGTGAATCCGGTTTGTTTGCTCATGTCTGGCTCGCTTGCTTATGGGGTGGCTGGATTTTGAGCGATGGTATACTCTACATGGGATTGCAGAGTAACCACCGTGTTGCTGTTTTGCCCCCATGAGCGGGCGGTTACGCGGTAAATCGCTTTATCAAGGCCGGCAACGTTATCGTGGGTTACCGGGCCTATGCGCTCAATCATGTAGCAGGCGTTGTTACGGTTGGTATTGCCGTTGAGGCAGCGGCGGCCTTTGCCGTTTTCATTCAGGTTTACGGCATCGGTACGTTTCCATACCGGGGTGGTGGCGGAGGCTTTACCGCCGCAGATACCATCCTTGCAGCCGGAGTCTGCGTCTTTAAATGCGTCGTTACCTACGGTAATGATATGGTTCTCACCGTTACGGAGCGCCTGCTCAGCGGTCGAGAAGGCGTATTTGCGGTCTGCCTCATTAGAGCTGATACGCATTTCGGTGTTGGTGGACTGCATACTGGCCACCACGATGATGGCGATAGCCAGCATCATCATGAGAACGATAAACAGGGTAAAGCCTTGCTGCTTGGATTTTAATATTGGTTGGCGCATACGTTGCCTCCTCGTACATTGGCGCGGATGAGATATTGACTGATGTTGCCATAGGTGTTGTCATCGTTCGGCACCGTCAGGCGTACCTCAACGGAGGTGGGCATGAGGGAGCGGCGAGACAGGGTTAGGTCTCTGTTGATGGCAGCAAATTCAGTGGAGAAAGACGGCTTGGAGTTTTTGTCAGTACAGCCGGAATATAGGGAACGCACGGCCATAGAGGTTACATTTGCCGCCAGCAGCTGCGGGCTACCCCAGGCACCGTTACGCTGGAGGGTAAAACGGTAGAACCCACGTGAGGGAGCGTTGCCTCCCTGGCCAACGGCATAAAGCACAGTTTCCACCTGCATTAGCGCGGTTTGCGGGAGATAGAACGAGCCCGGGGAGTCGGTAACCTTATCGGTTCTTACGCGGTTGATAGCAATTTTAAGCGGGCCTGTGTTGCCAGGAGCAGCAGGCATCAACAAACCACTTTTTTCAATATACAGGCTGGAGCAAGAAGCCAGTGCCAGCGGACCAGCTCTATTTATACCTCCTGCTGCATAACGCAACTCCGGTGCCACGTCGCCATCGGTTTGCGCCCCGTTTTGAGCTACGTCAAGGGGAACGGGATGCAGACCATAGGTAAAGATCAACGCTTGCCCCTCCACGGTAAAAGGGAAGCCAGGATTGTTGATTTGATTGGCATCTACTATATAGACGCCGCTGGTTTTCTCAGTGTTTGCGGCGAGAATTTGTACCTGATTATTGGTGTTGGGAAGAACAAAACCTGTCTGGCCATCGGCCGATTGCTGCACTTTAGGGCGCATGTTGCCTAAGTTGAAACAGCCGAACGAACCGGCCATCTGCGCATCGCGCAGAATCAGCTCGGAAGCATTGCGCAAATCCTGCTGCACGGCCACACGCGCTTCGGCGGCACGGCGCATTCTAGCGGTGATGCCGTAGGTGGTGCCGATGGCGAGCAACACTACCAGCCCCAAGGAACTGGCCACCATGAATTCGATCAGAGTGAAGCCGCGGGCTGCTTGAGGCTGGGGAGCCGGCTTGTTGATATTTCTGATAAGCATGAATTAATCTCCCACAACTGCGCTGTAGTTAAAGGTGTAGTCATCGGCGGCATTGCCGCTGTCGCTTTCCGTCCATTGGACGGAAACGGTGGTAGTATTGGCATTGGAGGTGATTTGGTATCGGATTTGTTTGGCGTTGGGCAGGGCGTTGGCCAGTTCCAGTGCAAAATTTCGGGTGTAACAGGCCTTTATAGCGGCATCTGTTTTTACTTGGTTATCACCGCAATCAGCAATGTTGTTTGGAGTGCTAACGTCACTGAGAGGAGCAACATTCTGCCAACCACTGGTTTTATAATTGGCGTAAGAAAGGCTTGGGGAGGAAACGGCGGCAGCACTGGCGGCGGCGACGGTGTTGAAGGGAACCGGCGTATTCAGCATGCCAGACACCAGGTTTTGCACTACCTGCGCCACGCGGGTTTGCATTTCGGCTTCGCGTACGTTGCTGACTGATTTGATCTGCGCCAGCATCAGCGCCATGATACCGAAGGCCATGATGAACACGGACACCATCACTTCGAGCAAGGTACTGCCACGCATTACCCGGCGCGGCGGCAGGGGAGAACGGTTGGAAAACATGTACGAATCCCTTGAGTATGAAGTTAGTTAAACGCGCAATAGGTTTTATAATCATTCCCCAACAGCGAATCAAATTGTGCCTTGGTCAGGGAGCCGCAGGAAATCACGCGACCACTCGGTGCCACTAAGGACATATATACATGGTTGCCATTACTGGCGGTAATTCGGGCGTAATTGGCGGAATAATCGTATGTTGGGATTGAGGAGCCAGTTTGCATTAGACCGACGGCAAAAGTACCGTTGGGCAGAAAGGAAAAACGGGCTGCTTTCTGGTTGCCGTCCTTAGGGGTAAAATCAAGGCCTAGCGTGATGATTCGAATATCACCGTCCCGGCTCAACAGCGCGGAGCGCAAAGCTTCATCATTATTGTTGTTGTAGTTGTTGTTGTTGTCTTTATCGACGAATGCCAAAAATGCTTTGTTGGAACCCCGTATGGTCCCGCAGCCGTTGTTCGGTTTGCCGTCTGATTTTATAGTGATACCACCACAGATCAATACTGGCTGGTTACGGCGCACAGCTTCGGAACGGGCGAAATTAAACAGGGTAGTTACGCGGTTTACGTCGCTCGCCAAGCGCTGTCGAACGAGGAAATCCCGCATGCTTGGTATGGCAATCGTAGCCATAATCCCGATCAGGGTTATGGTAATCATCAGTTCTATCAGGGTAAAGCCCTGTGTATGCTGTCGTGTCTTCATGGCCATCACTTTAAAATGGGAAATGGGGCATAAAAATAGGCGAATTGATTAAGATTGTTCTTATTCTTCAGTAAAGTAAGTATGCCCATTGTAAACGGCGTTGTCAAATTTGCTGAATTCGCCGGTAAACACCAGCGGGATTTTGCCGGTGGGGCCGTTACGGTGTTTGCCGATGATGCATTCGGCCATGCCTTTTTTGTCGGTATCGGGGTGGTAGTATTCATCACGATACATGAACATAATCAGGTCGGCATCCTGCTCGATGGCACCGGACTCTCGCAGGTCGGACATCATGGGGCGTTTGTCGGTGCGGGATTCGACGGTACGCGACAGCTGCGAGAGGGCGATAATCGGAATATCCAACTCTCTGGCCAGCGATTTGAGCGAACGGGAGATTTCCCCCAATTCCGCCGCGCGGTTGTTGCTGTTGTGGCCGGTGCCGCTCATCAGCTGCAAGTAGTCGATAACCACTAACCCCAATTTACCTTTCCTTCTGGCCAATCGGCGCACGCGGGCGCGGACTTCCAGCGAATTCAAGGCAGGGGTTTCGTCGATAAAGATGGGGGCGTCTGACAGTTTGTGCAGGGCTTCATTGAGCTTGGCCCAATGTTCGTCCTGCAATTGACCGGTTTTGAGCAGGCTCTGATCCAGTCTCCCAACCGAACCGAGCATACGCATTACCAGCTGCACCCCGCCCATTTCCATCGAGAAGATGGCAACGGGCAGGTGCGTACTGATAGCAACGTTTTCCGCGATATTCAATGAAAAAGCGGTTTTCCCCATTGCCGGCCTCCCGGCAACGATGATGAGATCGCCGCCGTGCAACCCGGCTATTTTTTTATCTAGATCGATGAATCCGGTCGGAATGCCGGTTACATCGTCTTTATTTTCCCTTGAGTAAGCCTTATCGATTTTGTCGACGGCTTCTTTCAGCATGGCAGGCATCTCTAAGAATTCGTGTTGCACTCTGCTGGTGCTTTCGGCGATTTTAAAGATTTTGGCTTCCGCCTCGTCCAACATTTGTTTGACGTCCCTGCCTTGCGGATTGTAAGCATTTCTAGCAATCTCTGTGCCAGCTTGCGCGAGCTGGCGCATGATGGAGCGGCTGCGCACGATTTCGGCATAGCGGGAGATGTTGATGGCGGAAGCGGTATTTTGTGCCAAATCCACCAGATAGCCAAAGCCGCCGGCTTCTTCCAGCACTTCTTCGCGCTGCAACACCTCTTCCACAGTAATGGTGTCGGCCGGGCGGTTGCGTTCGGCCAGATGGGCGATGGCGCGGAAAATCAGGCGGTGTTCGTAGCGGTAGAAATCTTCTTCCGAGATGGTGCCGGCAATGCGGTCCCAGGCGGAGGAATCCACCATCAGCCCGCCCAATACCGACTGTTCGGCTTCCATGGAGTGCGGCGGCAGGGCGAGGCTTTCGTTGTCTTGGTCTTGAATATCCATAATGGTCGGCGGCAGGGGCTACCTGAAAATATCGTTATTCGGTATGCGGCTTGGAGGCTACCTGAAACCGGCGCGGTTTATTTTTCAGGTAGCCTCCGAAATTATGTGTATCAGGCAAGACAGACTGACAAATTCCGTCACTTTTTCGCCTGAATACAGGGCAGATTCACAATGGTGCAGGCAGGCCGCTCAACCATCAATGCCGTAATTCGGTTGCACCAATGCGCACACCGGGCGGTGGCGGCGGCTGCGGTGACGGCGGCCGGGGATGCGTCCGCATTCCTGCTCGGGGCTGTTGTCGGCGTAGCTGCCGCGTGCGGAGGATTTGCTGCGGCTGTCTGCGTTGCGGCCGCGGCGGCTGTTGCGTGCTTCACGCGGCTCGCGTGTGTCGCGCGGGGCGTGTTCGGCAGCGGGGCGGCCGCCTTCCTGTTGCTGCGGCCACCAGCGCGGTTCGAAGCCTTCAATCCGCTCCACCGGCAGTTCTTTGCCAATAAGTTCTTTAATGGCTTCAAACATTTTCTGCTCGTCTTCGTCCATCAGCGAGATGGCCACGCCCTCTGCTCCGGCGCGGCCGGTACGGCCGATGCGGTGCACATAGTCTTCGGCCTGGGTGGGCATTTCGTAGTTGATCACGAAGGGCAGCTCGGCAATGTCCAACCCGCGCGCGGCCACGTCGGTGGCCACCAGCACGCGCAGTTCGCCAGCCTTGAAAGCGTTGAGCGTTTCCAAACGGGTTTGCTGCGATTTGTCGCCGTGAATCGGCGCCACGCTGAGGCCGCGCCGTTTCAGGTCGCGGGCTACCTGATCAACACTCTGCTTGGTTTTGCAGAACACGATTACCTGATTGATGTGCAAGTCCACAATCAGCCGCTCCAGCAGGTTGCGCTTTTGGGCGGTGTCGATGGCGATGATGTGCTGCTCGACGCTGGCGCTGGCGGTGTTCTGAGGCGCGGTTTGCACCTGCTCGGGCCGGTTCATAAAATCCTGCGCCAGCTTGCGGATGGGCGGCGAGAAAGTGGCGGAAAACAGCAGGGTTTGGCGCTGCTTGGGCAAAAGTTGCATGATGCGGCGGATGTCGTCGATGAAGCCCATGTCGAGCATGCGGTCGGCTTCGTCGAGCACCACGATTTCCACTTTATCCAGCCGGATGTTTTTTTGCTGCACATGATCCAGCAGGCGGCCCACGGTGGCCACCACGATTTCGCAGCCGGCGCGCAGGTCGGCGGTTTGTTTGTCCATATTCATGCCGCCGAACAACACAGTGTGGCGCAGCGGCAGGTTTTTGATGTAGGCGGCGGTGTTTTGGTCGATTTGGTCGGCCAGTTCGCGGGTGGGGGTGAGCACCAGCATGCGTACCGGATGCATGGCGGGCGAGGTGCTGGTGGTGGCATAGCGTCGCAGGCGCTCCAGACTGGGCAACATGAAGGCGGCGGTTTTGCCGGTACCGGTTTGGGCGGCGGCCAGCAGATCGTGTCCGGCCAATACTTTGGGGATGGCGGCGGTTTGGATGGCGGTGGGCTGTTCGTAGCCCTGGTCGGCCAGCGCGGCGGTGATTTCGGCGGAAAGGCCGAGATTGGTGAAGGGATTGTTCATATTTGCTCCGTGTGGCAGCTGCACGATGGGCGGCTGCGGGGAATGGGGATAGGCTTTGGCGGCGGTTTGGATAAATGCGGCCGGCAAAGGCTGAAGGCTACCTGAAAATATAGGCGGTAACGAAATTCAAGCAGGCCGGCAGGACGCTTGAGTTGCGCGCAAACCGACACGGCAAAATGCCACGAAAAGGGTTTCGGGAGTAGGCGTCTGCCGGGAAACCCGGGCGGAGGCTACCTGAAAACGTGGGCTTCAACGAAATTCAAATAAAAGGCCGACAATGCAAGATGCCGAACAGGCCGTATTGTGCCTGAAAAACCGGTTTTCAGGTAGCCTTTGCAGCGGCCTATTTCCAGATTTGCCGCGTATTTTGGCGCAGGTAGTCGGCATCGGAGAAGGTGGTGATCAGATGCGGCTTGAGGGCGATGAAGATGGCCGACAGCAGGCCGGTGAGGAAGGCTTCGCCCCAGGCAATCAGAAAGAACACCGGCAGCACCGAGCCCAGAAGGATGGCGGTGGGAAATACCCCGGCCAAATACAGCAACACTCCGTTGACCGCTGCGCTGAGCAAGATACCGGCCGCGGCGGCGAAAAAGCCGTTGAGGAAGATGTAGATAAACAGGTTGCGCGGCAGCCGACGCACGATTTGCCGCGCCAGCGCCACACCGGCCAGCGGTGGCACGATACCGGCCAAAACCGTTAGCCCCGCCACGCTCAAATCGTCCACGCCCTGCCACAGCCAGATATAGGGCAACAGCAGCAATACGGCCAGGCAAAATGCAGCCGGAATGTCCACCATCAAGGCCAGCAAGCCGGTACCCAGCAGATGGTAGCTCAACCCGCCCAGCATCCCGCCAACCGGTGCGGCGCGCAGGCTCCAGCACAGCGCCACAATCAACAGCCCAACCCATGCCGCTTGGCGGTGCGTGCGCCATGTTGCCAAGGCCGGGCGTAGGGCAGCGGCAAACAGCAGCAGGCACAGCACATCGGCGGCCAGCAACCAAGGCAGGGGGAACCAGTGAGCGGGGAAATTCATGGGGTGTTAGGGGCTCAAATTTGCCAATCAATCGGCGGCAGGCCGTGCTGTTGCAAATAGGCGTTGGCTTGCGAGAAATGGCGGCAACCGAAGAAGCCGCGGTGGGCGGAAAGCGGCGAGGGATGCGGCGCGGTGAGCACCAGATGGCGGGCGCGGTCGATAATGGCGCCTTTTTTCTGGGCATGGCTGCCCCACAGCATGAATACCAAGTGTTCGCGCCCTTCGTTGAGCACGGCAATCACGTGGTCGGTGAAGGTTTCCCAGCCCAGCGCGGCGTGGGAATGCGCCTGTCCGGCGCGTACGGTGAGCACGGTGTTGAGCAGCAGCACGCCCTGCTCCGCCCAGCTTTGCAGATAGCCGTGTTTGGGGATTTGAAAGCCGGGGATGTCTTGCGCCAACTCTTTGTAAATATTCACTAGAGATGGCGGTACGGCCACACCTTCGCGCACGGAAAAGGCTAGTCCATGTGCTTGGTTGGCGCCATGATACGGGTCTTGCCCGAGGATGACCACGCGCACCCGACCGAACTCGGTCGCACGGAAGGCGTTGAACACGTCGGCGGCGGGCGGGTACACAATCTGCCCGGCTGTGCGCTCGTTGTGCACGCTATGGATAATGTGTTGGAAATAGGGTTGCTGCTTTTCCGCACCGATGGCTTCGTGCCAAGTTTGCATGGGGTTTCCTTATGAGATGGAAAGAGGCTACCTGAAAATAAGCGGGATGCCTTGGGAAAGGCTACCTGAAAACAGAAAACGCTATTTTCAGGTAGCCTTTGGTTACATCAGCCAGCCGTCCGGCGTAACGGGTTGATTGTCAATTAAACGCACAACGCCGACCACTACGCGGAAGAGATACCAAAAGCAAACCAGCACCACCAGCGGCACGCCGATAATCGTGCCGATCAAGGTGATGATCAGCAGGAAGCCCACCGCAAAGCCGATTAGGCTGCCCCAAAAAGTGCGCAGCAGGAATTGGATGTGGTCGAAATAAATCGTGCCGCGCATATCGTCGCGCTTCACATAAGCCACGATGGCGCCGATGATGGTGGGCATGGCAAAGCTGATTACACCCAATGCATACAAGCCGTAAATCACATACATATAGTTGCGTTGCTCGGGCGTGGGCGTGTTGGCAGTGGGCACGGGGTAGGCGGAATCGGGTTGCGTAGTCATGATGACACTCCTTGCAGGGGGTTAATGCGTATCCAGCTCGGCAAAACC
The DNA here is from genome assembly GCF_003990355.1 of Eikenella corrodens. NCBI lineage: Bacteria > Pseudomonadati > Pseudomonadota > Betaproteobacteria > Neisseriales > Neisseriaceae > Eikenella > Eikenella sp. KCOM 3110. The sequence goes on from NZ_CP034670.1 coordinate 2,274,966, forward strand.
TTTCACCAGATTGTCAATCTGCTTGAGCTGGCTCAAGAAAGGCTCGAGCTGGCTTAAGCGCAGGGCGCAGGGGCCGTCGCACTTGGCCTGCTCGGGATCGGGGTGGGCTTCCAAAAACAGCCCGGCCAGCCCCACCGCCATGCCGGCGCGCGCCAAGGTAACAATCTGCTCGCGCCGCCCGCCGGCCGAATCGCTGCGTGCACCGGGTTGCTGCAGGCTGTGGGTTACGTCGAAAAACACCGGCACGTTCATCTGCTTCATGGTGTCGAAGCCGAGCATGTCCACCACCAAATTGTTGTAACCAAAGGCAGAGCCGCGCTCGCACAAGATGATTTTATCGTTGCCCGCTTCCAGGCACTTATTGATGATGTGGCGCATTTCGTGCGGGGCGAGGAATTGCGCCTTTTTCACGTTGATAATCGCGCCGGTGCACGCCATGGCGTGCACCAAATCGGTTTGGCGGCTCAAAAAGGCCGGCAGCTGTAAAATATCGGCCACCTCCGCCGCCGGTGCGGCTTGGTAGGGCTCGTGGATGTCGGTAATTACCGGCACGTTGTAGGCTGATTTAATATCCGCGAGCCATTGCAAACCCTTTTCCAAACCCGGCCCGCGGAAAGAATGCAGGCTGGAGCGGTTGGCCTTGTCGAAGCTGGCTTTGAACACATAGGGAATATCCAGCTTGCGGCAAATTTCCACATAAGTTTCGGCAATTTCCATGGCCAAATCGCGGCTTTCCAGCACGTTCATGCCGCCGAACAAAACGAAGGGGCGGTGGTTGGCAATAGTAAAGCCGTGAAGCGGGATTTGCGAAAGAGCGGTTTGCATGGCGTGTGTCCGTTGTTTGGTTGAATGAAAGATGACGAGATTATAGCGGAAAAGGATGGAATGAAACGGAAGGCTACCTGAAAACGAGGTTGCCGAAGGCAGCCGAGTTTCTGCGGAGCTAAAACGAGTTTGCTGAAAGCAGCCGAGTTTCTGCGGAGCGGACCGAGGTTACCGAAAGCAGACGAGCTTCTGCGAAGCTAAAACAAGGGTTAAGCAGTTTATCTATTTTCAGGTAGCCTTTTTGGGAAAGGCAGGCAAACCAATGAATTGCCTGCTATGTAGTCTGCCTGCACTAGGCTTGGTGTCGAGATTTGAGTACAATGCGCCACATTAAGGTAATGCGTTTGCTGCAAGCAAACACACCGCCAGCCGCCGCCGGAACCTCAAGCAAACAGAGGCTGGCGTTTGCTTCAGCCCGGCCGACAGCGCGCCCTCGGGGTGCAGAAAGTGGAACATGACCAAAGCAAAAACAACGCCGATTTTACCGCCCGCCATGCTGGGCATTTTGGGCGGAGGCCAGTTGGGCCGGATGTTTACCGTGGCCGCCAAACAAATGGGCTACGGCGTAACCGTGCTCGATCCCGACCCCAACTCCCCCGCCGCCGCCCTGGCCGACAAACACATCTGCGCCCCGTATGACGACCTCGGCGCCCTGGCCGACCTGTCCACTTGCGCCGCCGTTACCACCGAATTTGAAAACGTCAATGCCCAAGCCATGCGCGCCCTGGCTTTGGAAACCCGCGTGTGCCCCAGCGGCGACAGTGTGGAAATTGCCCAAAACCGCATTCAGGAAAAAGCCTGGATAGCCAAAGCCGGCCTCCAAACCGCGCCTTATCTGCCCGTTACCCAAGAAGCCGACCTCACCGACGAAGCCGTCGAGCCGCTGCTGCCCGGCATCGTCAAAACCGCCATGCTCGGCTACGACGGCAAATGCCAGGTGCGCGTGTCCAGCCCGGAAGAAGCCCGCGCCGCCTTCAAACAGCTCGGCGGCGTGCCCTGCGTGCTGGAAAAAATGCTCAACCTGCATTCCGAAATTTCCGTAATCGTGTGCCGGCTCAACAGCCAGCAGGTGAAATGCTTCCCGCCCGCCGAAAACCGCCACGAAGACGGCATCCTGGCCTACTCCATCGTGCCCGCCCGCCTGCCCGACGAAGTGCAGAAGCAGGCGCAGGAAATGGCCTGCCAGCTGGCCGAAGCCATGAATTATGTCGGCGTGCTGGCCGTGGAAATGTTTGTTATCGGCAACGACCACAAACTGATTGTGAACGAAATCGCCCCGCGCCCACACAATTCCGGCCACTACACCCTGGATGCCTGCGCCAGCAACCAATTCGAGCAGCAAGTGCGCCTCATGTGCGGCCTGCCGCCTGCCGACACCCGTCTGCTCTCCTGCTGCAGCATGGCCAACCTCTTGGGCGACATTTGGCTGCCCGAAGGCAAAGTAAACTGGCTGCCGCTCCTGCAACGCCCCGACGTACGGCTGCATCTCTACGGCAAAAAAGACGCCCGCCCGAAGCGCAAGATGGGGCACTTCACCGTGCTTTCTTCCCAGTCTGCCGACATCGCGTTTATGCTTGCGCACAAATTGCAGCGGCAGCTGCAGCGCAAAGGGAATTAGCACACGCCAACCTAACAGGGCTGCCGGAAACGGCGGCCTTATCTTCACGGAAAGTGGAAACAGGATTGATTGGTGGGCAAAGGCTACCTGAAATCTTCAGGTAGCCTTTATCTTGCCCACACGGCCTACAACACGTTTTGCGGCCTGCCTTCGGCGAAGGCGGTGATGTTGGCTTCGAGGATTTCGGTCATGTTGAGCAGGGCTTCCTGGCTGGCCCAGGCGATGTGCGGGGTAACGATGAGGTTGGGCAGCGGGGCAAGCAGAGGGTTGCCTTGGTGCGGCGGCTCTTGGCTGAGCACGTCGAAACCGGCGCCGCCGAGCCGGCCTTGTTGCAGGGCGGCGGATACGGCTTGTTCGTCGGCAAGGCCGCCGCGGCCGGTGTTGATGAGGATGGCGGTGGGTTTCATCAGGCGCAGATCGGCCTCGCCGATCATGTGGCGGGTGTGCTCGTTGAGCGGGCAGTGCAGGGAAACGGCATCGGCCTGCTGCAAGGCTACCTGAAACGGGGTGTAGCCTTCGCGCACGGCGGCTGCGTGTTTGTGTTCGCCCCAGATGACTTTCATGCCGAAGGCCTGGGCGTAGCCGGCGAGGGTGCGGCCGATGTTGCCGCGACCGAAGATGGCGAGGGTTTTGCCGCCGAGGTCGTGCATGGGGGCGTTGAAATGGACGAATTGGGGGGATTGCTGCCAGGCGCCGGCGGCGATGTCGCGCATGCTGTCGGGCAGGCGGCGGATGAGGGCGAGCAGCATCATGAAGGCGTGCTGGGCCACGCTTTCGCTGCTGTAGTTGCGCACGTTGCACACGGTAACGCCTGCGGCTTTGGCGGCGGCCAGGTCGATGTGGTCGTAGCCGGTGGCGGCCACGGCGATGAGTTTGAGTTGGGGGTTGGCGGCGAGGTGTTCGGCGCGGATGGCAACTTTGTTGGTGATGGCGATTTGCGCGCCGGCGAGGTGGGCGTTGGTTTGCTCGGGCGCGGTGGCGGGAAATTCGTGCAGGGTGTGGGGGAAGTGGAAAGAGAGCGGGCGGGCGGGAAGGGTGTCGCGGTCGAGGAAGACGATGTGCATGGGCGGCTCCTTGAAACAGGGATGGAAGACGATATGGCCTGCAGCGAGTATAGCGCGAAACCGGGGCAGGCGGAAAGGCTACCTGAAAATCTGCGCGGCCTGTTTTCAGGTAGCCCCTATCGGCTTGCGGCGGCCTGTGCGGATGGCATTGACATGGCAATTTACCTTGGCCGCAACGCTGCCGCGCACGATCCCATTTTGTTGCGGCTATGTTTTCAGGTAGCCTTCACAGCGGCTATACTGCCGCTTTTCCCGGTTTTCAGTTTCAAAACATATGAGTTGGTCGAACGTTTTTCTAAGCGCGCACTTTCTGCTCACGCTGGGCATTGCCCTGCGGGTGATTTACGCCCGCCGTTCGGGCAGTGCGGCGCTGGCCTGGCTCACGCTCCTGTTTGCCTTCCCGTTTGTGGGCGTGGCGGCCTATCTGCTGATCGGTGAGCCGAAGCTGGGGCGTTTGCGTGCGGCGCGTCGGGCGGAGCTGCAAGCCTTCCACGACGAATTTGCCGACCGTTTCCTGCCGCCAGAAGCGGCGCCGGTGGAGGATATCCGTTTCAGCCAGTTGGCACGTTTCGTGCAGGGCAAGGCGGGCTACGCGCCCACGGGCGGCAACAGCGTGCGCCTGCTGTCCGATACCGACGAAATTTTGCAGGCCTTCGTGGCCGATATTGATGCGGCACAGCATTGCTGCCTGCTGGAGTTTTATATCGTGGAAGGCAGCGGCCGAGTGGAGGCGGTGCTGGATGCACTAATGCGCGCGGCGGATCGTGGCGTGCGCTGCCAGCTTCTGGCCGACTCGCTGGGCAGCCAGGGCTTTTGGCTGTCGGACTGGCCGGAGCGGCTGCGCGAGGCCGGGGTGGAGATTACCCCCGCCCTGCCCTTCGGGCTGATCAGCTCGCTGTGGGTGCGCGCCGATTTGCGCAACCACCGCAAAATCTTGGTGGCAGACTACCGCATCGCCTATACCGGCAGCTACAACCTGGTCGACCCCAAACTCTTCAAGCAGGGCGCGGGCGTGGGCGAATGGGTGGACGCGGTGCTGCGCTGCGAAGGCGTGGCGGCGCAGGAATTGGCGGCGGTGTTCTATGGCGATTGGGCGGTGGAAAACGCGCACAACCTCAATGCCACCCTGGAATACCTCGGCGGCTACCTCAGCAGCACGCCCGAACGCTTCGCCGGCAGCGGCAATGAAATCGTACAAGTGCTGCCCTCGCATCCGGGCGGCGATACTTCGCTGGTGTACGATGTGCTGGCAAACGCGCTGAACGTGGCACAGGAATCCGTGCTCATCAGCACGCCCTATTTCGTGCCGGACGAAGCCTTGCTCAACACGCTCACCATGACCGCCCGGCGCGGCGTGGAAGTAACCCTGATTCTGCCCAAGCGCAACGATTCGCGCCTGGTGCGCTACGCCAGCAGCGCCTACTACCAGCCGCTTTTGGATGCGGGCGTGAGGCTGAAAATGTATGGCGGCGGCCTGCTGCACACCAAGGCGGTGGTGGTGGACAACCGCTTTGCCCTGTTCGGCACGGTAAACATGGATATGCGCAGTTTCTACCTCAACCTCGAAGTGAGCCTTGCCCTTTATTCGCCAGACGCCGTGGCCGCCGTGGCCGCGCTATTGCAAGGCTACCTGAAAGACTGCGAAGAAGTGGAGCTGAAAAAATGGCAGCAGCGCCCGCGCATCCGCCGCTTTGCCGAACGTTGCGTGCGGCTGGCCAGCCCGTTGCTGTAGGAGCGGCCAAACCATTGCCTTTGGCCGTGACAAATCGGCATCTTTACCAAAACCGAAGGCTGCCTGAGAACGATTTTGTATTGTTGTACTTGGGGCGGAAAATTGTTTATGTTAAGATAAGCACATTCTTTTATAGCGCACGAATAAAAACCAAGACAAAACGCCGCGTCGCAGATAGTGCCAAGCAGTGTTGGCAAAGCCGGTTAAGGCAGTATTATTCATTTGCTACAACAGACCTTCCCCCTTCAACTTTATACAAAGGACCAACCATGAAGAAAACTTCCGTATTCGCCGCTTTGATTGCAGCTTTCGCCCTGACCGCCTGCGGTGACAACTCCGCTCCGACCGCTGCCTCTGCCGCTTCCGCAGCTTCTACTCCGGCTGCTTCCGCACCTGCTGCCAGCGACGCAGCTTCTGCCCCGGCTGCTTCCGCACCCGCTGCCTCTGCATCTAATGCTTCTGCCGCCGCCTCTGCCGGCGAACACTGGTGCCAGCCTTGGGAAAACAAAATTGAAGAGTACCTGGGCAGCATCAAAGACGAGCAACGCCGCAAAGAGTTTGCCGACATGTACGCCCCTCTGCGCCAGAACATGAAAAACATCCAGGAAAACATGATGAAAACCACTCCCGAACAGCGTAAGCAGGAGTGTGATGCTCTGATGAGCCAGCTGGAAAAAGACATTGCTGAAGATATCGAAGACGCTAAATCAGGCGAATAAGCCCGATTGCAGCCGTATTGAAAACACCGCCGGAAAGCCCGGCGGTGTTTTTATAGTGGATTAAAATTGCAATGATACGGCGTTGCCAACGCCCTTATGTATAGTGGATTAACAAAAATCAGGACAAGGCGGCGAGCCGCAGACAGTATAAATAGTACGGCAAGGCGAGCCAACGCCGTACTGGTTTTTGTTAATCCACTATAACAATATGGTTTGCAGCTCTCCGCCTACACCCTGCCCCGCCAAAGGCTACCTGAAATTCTGAGCATTGCGGAAACCCTGCCGTGCTGCATGTTCAGGTAGCCTTTTATAGTGGATTAACAAAAATCAGGACAAGGCGGCGAGCCGCAGACAGTACAAATAGTACGGCAAGGCGAGACAACGCTGTACTGGTTTTTGTTAATTCACTATAGCAACATAGAGGCTACCTGAAAACCGTGTGCAGGCTAATGTTGCTTCACAGGCAGTTTGATGTGCGGTTTGGCAGGTTTGGACGGTGCTTCCGGGGCGGGCGCAGGGGCGGTTTTGAGGCCGAGTTCGATTTGCTGCTCTTCGCTGAGCAGGTTGCTCCAGTCGCCGTTTTTATACCATTCGGGGCCGTCGGTTTCGATGGGGTGTTGGATGCGTTCGCAGCCGTTGCCGCACTGCAGGTCTTCGGCGCGGCAGTATTTGTCGCAGCCCCAGCAGATGCGTTCGGGGTGTTTGGGAAAAATGGGGAATTTTTTGGCCATGATGTGTGTCCTTATTAACGTGGTCTGAAACATGGCGGCGTGGGCTGGAAGCGGGATGCCTGCTGCTGTGTTGCTCGCTGCTGCAGGGGCAAACATCCCGTTTTCATTGGCGCTGCACTTTGCGCACCTGCGAAATAGCATATAGGGCGCTGATGATTTGCTCCAGCTGCCCGAGGTTGGATACTTGCAGGCTGAAGCTGAATTCGATGAAGCCTTCGCTGTTTTCCTGGGCAGAACTGAGGGTATCGACCGATTCGATGTCTGCACCATGCCCGGATACGGCTTGTGCCATGGCGGCGAGCAGGCCGTGGGCGCGTTTGGCGGATACGGTAATGCCGGTGTGGTAGGTTTTCTTTTGCTCGATGCCTTCCCAGTTGGCATCCAGTTGTTGCTCGGGCGGGGCTTTGAGGGTGTTGGGGCAGGTGTCGCGGTGGATGATGAGGCCGTGGTCTTTCACGAGCAGGGCTTTGATGCTGTCGCCGGGGATGGGGTGGCAGCAGGAAGCGAGTTGGACGCGGCCGCTGTCGCTGCTGCCCACGCTGATGGGGGCAATTCTCACACCGTTGCCCTCGGGCTGGCGGCCAGCAATTTCGGCAATGTGCATGGCCACGGATACGGGGGCAAGCCGGCCCATGCCCACATCGTAGAGGATGTCTTCGAAGCTGGTGTTTTTGCGGCTGAGGTCGTCGAGATAGCTTTGCTTGAGGTCTTCGGAGAGCAGGAGCTCTTGGGGCAGCAGGGCGGTGAGGGCGCGTTGCAGCAGCTGCTCGCCCAGGCGCACGGCATCGCCGCGGTCGATGTTTTTGAGTTTGTTGCGGATGGCGCTGCGGGCGCGGCCGGAAATCACGAAGTTGAGCCAGGCCGGATTGGGGCGGGCGGTGTTGGAAGTGATGATTTCCACGCTGTCGCCGGTACGCAGGCGGGTGCGCAGAGAAACCATGTTGTTGTTGACACGGGCGGCAATGCAGCGGTGGCCGATGTCGGTGTGCACGGCATAGGCGAAATCCACGGGCGTGGCGCCTTCGGGCAGCACGAGGATTTTGCCTTTCGGCGTGAATACATACACTTCGCGCGGGAATAAATCCACCTTCACATGCTCAAGGAATTCGATGGCGTTATCGCCCTGGGCTTGGAAATCGAGGATGTTTTGCAACCATTGGTGGGTGCGTTGGGCGGCCGGGTCGGTGGCGGGGTTTTTGTAGAGCAGGTGGCTGGCCACGCCTTCTTCGGCCACTTTATCCATTTCGCGGGTGCGGATTTGCACTTCGATGGGCAGGCCGAAGGGGCCGACCAGGGTGGTGTGCAGGCTTTGGTAGCCGTTGGCCTTGGGGATGGCGATGTAGTCTTTGATGTGGCCGGGCTTGGGCTTATAGAGGCTGTGCAGCGCGCCGAGGGCGGCGTAGCAGGCGGGAATGTTGTTGACGATGACGCGGAAGCCGTAAATATCCATCACTTCGGAGAAATGCAGTTTTTTGTCCTGCATTTTCTTGTAGATGCTGTAGAGGTTTTTTTCGCGGCCGCGGATTTTGGCTTCGATGTTGGCGCTCACCAGCCGCTGGCTGAAGGCGCTCAATACCTTGCCCACCACATCGCGGCGGTTGCGGCGGCTGGCTTGGCGGGCGCGCTCGAGCACGGCATAGCGGTTGGGCAGCAGGTATTTGAAGGAGAGGTCTTGCAGCTCGCGGTAGGCATGGTTGAGGCCGATGCGGTTGGCGAGCTGGGCGTAGATTTCCAGCGTTTCGCGGGCGATGCGGCAGCGGCTGTCGGGCTTTTTGGCATCCAGCGTACGCATATTGTGCAGGCGGTCGGAGAGCTTGACGATGATGACGCGGATGTCTTTGGTCATCGCCATGATGAGCTTGCGGAAGCTCTCGGCCTGATGCTCGGCCTGGCTGTCGTATTCGAGTTTTTCCAGCTTGGAGAGGCCGTCCACCATATCGGCAATGGCCTGGCCGAATTCGGCGGCCAGCTCTTCTTTGCTCGTGCCGGTGTCTTCAAGCACGTCGTGCAGCACGCCGGCGCACAGGCCTTGGGCGTCGATATGCCATTCGGCCAGCTGCTGGGCTACGGCCATGGGGTGGGTGATGTAGGGCACGCCGCTGTTGCGGAATTGGTTTTGGTGGGCGCGGATGCCGAAATCGCAGGCGCGGTTGAGCAGGTTTTGGTCTTCGGTTTTCAGGTAGCCTGCGGCGCGCAGCAGGGATTGGCGGCTGCGTTCGATGATGAGGCGGTATACCTCGTTGATTTGCCGGCGGCACTGGGCAAGCTGGGCTTCTTGGCCGGCTTCGGTATCTGTGTGGATATGGGCGGCGATTTCGGCGCACACTTCGCCGAACGCGGACTGCAAAAAGGCGGGATCGGCCTGTGTGCCGAGGTCTTCCATGGCAATTTGCACCAGCACCGCGCACAGGGCGTGCACGCGCTGTTTTTCTTCGGCCAGCGCGGCGGTGAGGCGGAAGGCGCGTTCGAGCCGCTCGGGCTGCCCCTGTTTGGCGGCGGTATCGTAAATGTAAACGCAGGCGGCTTCGAGCAGGGACCAGCGTTCCATTTTTTTCAGGTAGCCTGTTTGGGCAAACAGGTGCTCGCGCCAGGCGGCAACGGGGGCGGCATAATCGGCGCTGGGGGCAATCATGGTTATTTGCTGCGGGAGAGGATTTCTTCGCCGATTTGGCCGGCGGCGATTTCGCGCAGGGCGGTTACGGTGGGTTTGTTGTTGCGGATGTCGTCCACCAGCGGTTTGGAGCCGTTGGCCAGCTGGCGGGCGCGGTAGGCGGCGGCCAGGGTGAGGTTGAAGTGGTTGGGGATGCGGCCGATGCAGTCTTCTACGGTAATGCGTGCCATGATGTGTTCCTTTATGTGATGAGTGAATGGGATAAATGTTTTCAGGTAGCCTGCGGGCAGCCGGGGCTACCTGAAAATAAAATTAAGCGTTGCCGCCGCTGCCGAGCAGCCCGGTGAGGAAGGGCGTTTGGCTTTCCAGATGGAAACGCTGGGATTTGATGATGTGCAGCAGGGCGGCTTCGGCGGCGGCGAGGTCGTCGTTCACCACCAAGTAGTCAAACAGGCGCGCCTGCTCGATTTCGTTGCGCGCTTCGGCCAGCCGCACGGCAATCACCTGCGGGGCGTCGGCGGCGCGTTGGTGCAGGCGCTGCTCCAAAGTGGCCAGGGAAGGCGGGGCGATGAAGATGCTGTAGGCCTGCGGCAGCTGGCGGCGGATTTGCTCCGCGCCTTGGGTGTCGATTTCGAGGATAACGTCGACGCCCTGGCGGGTGAGGCTTTCCAGGCTTTGGGTGCTGGTGCCGTAATAGTTGCCGTACACTTTGGCGTATTCCACAAACTGCCCTTCTTCTATCATGCGCTCGAATTCGGGCACGCTGACGAAGTGGTAGTGTTTGCCGTTTTCCTCGCCGCGGCGCGGGGCGCGGGTGGTGTGGGAAACGGACACGCGGATGTCGGAGTGGTGCTGCAGCAGCCGGGCGATCAGCGTGGTTTTGCCTGTGCCGGAGGCGGCGGAAATAACGAAAATATTGCCTTGCATGGTGCGGGAAATTTTGGTGGAAGTTCGGGCGTATTATCGCATAGCGCCCAAGGCTTTGAAAGGGCGGCGGCCAAGGCCGGGCACTTTGCCGGCGCGTGGTTTTCAGGTAGCCTTTACTCAGGCGGGCTACCTGAAAACCGAAAATCCCCGCGCTTTTGCTTTTGCGGGAAACGGGGTAAAATTACGCTTTCCAAATCGGGCATTGCATCATGACCAAATTTATTTTCGTAACCGGCGGCGTGGTATCTTCCTTAGGGAAAGGTATCGCCGCCGCTTCTATTGCCGCCATCCTCGAATCGCGCGGGCTGAACGTTACCATGCTCAAACTGGACCCGTATATCAACGTGGACCCCGGTACGATGAGCCCTTTCCAGCACGGCGAGGTGTTCGTAACCGAAGACGGCGCGGAAACCGACCTCGACCTCGGCCACTACGAACGCTTTATCGACGCCAAGCTCACCCGCGCCAACAGCTTCAGCGCCGGGCAGGTGTATGAAAACGTGATTGCCAAAGAGCGGCGCGGCGACTATTTGGGCGGCACGGTGCAGGTGATTCCGCACATCACCGACGAAATCAAACGCCGCATCCACGAAGGTGCGGCCAATAAAGACGTGGCTATTGTGGAAATCGGCGGCACGGTGGGCGACATCGAATCGCTGCCGTTTTTGGAAGCCATCCGCCAGATGCGCAGCCAGCTCGGCCGCGCCAACACCCTGTTCGTGCACTTAAGCTACGTCCCCTACATCGCCGCCGCCGGTGAAATCAAAACCAAGCCCACCCAGCATTCGGTGAAAGAATTGCGCGAAATCGGCATCCAGCCCGACGTGCTCATCTGCCGCATGGACAGGCCGCTGCCCGAAGAAGAGCGGCGCAAAATCGCCCTCTTCTGCAACGTGGAAGAGCGTGCCGTAATCGGTTGCTACGATGCCGACAGCATCTACAAAATCCCCGAAATGCTGCACGGCCAGGGCATCGACGATGCCATTTGCGAGCAGCTCCAGCTCAACATCCGCCAGGCCGACCTCACCGAATGGCGCAAAATCGTGTATGCCATCGAGCATCCGAAGCACACCGTGCACATCGCCATGGTGGGCAAATATGTGGACCTGACCGAATCCTACAAATCGCTCAGCGAAGCCCTGAAGCACGCCGGCATCCACACCGAAACCGAAGTGCGCATCTCCTATATCGACAGCGAAAACATCGAAACCGAAGGCACGGACTGCCTGAAAAACTTCGATGCCATCCTCGTGCCAGGCGGTTTCGGCGTGCGCGGCGTGGAAGGCAAAATCGCCGCTGCCCGCTATGCCCGCGAAAACAAAGTGCCCTATTTGGGCATCTGCCTCGGCATGCAGATTGCGCTCATCGAGTTTGCCCGCCACATGGCCGGCATGGAAGGCGCCAACTCCACCGAATTCGATTTGAAAACGCCCTATCCCGTGGTGGCGCTGATTGACGAATGGCAAACCGCCGACGGCGCGGTGGAAAAACGCGATGAACACGCCGATTTGGGCGGCACCATGCGCTTGGGCGCGCAGGAAGTGGCGCTTGCCGACGGCAGCCTGGCCGCCGCCATCTACGGCAGCACCAACATCAAAGAACGCCACCGCCACCGTTATGAAGTAAACAACCATTTCGTACCGGTGCTGGAAAAGGCCGGGCTGGTGATCAGCGGCGTATCCGGCGGGCGCGAACGTTTGGTGGAAACCATCGAGTTGCCGCAGGGCGCGCACCCCTGGTTCTTCGCCAGCCAGTTCCACCCCGAATTCACTTCCACGCCGCGCAAAGGGCACCCGCTGTTCGCCTCGTTTGTGAAAGCCGCCTTGCAGCATAAGGAATAAACACTGGCCGTCGGCTTGAAGAAAGGCTACCTGAAAAAGCCCGCGAGGGTTTTCAGGTAGCCTTTTATAGCGGATGAAACAATAAGGGCGCTACAGATTTCCGACACCAGGGCAAACCGCAGGCAGTGCGAAAGTGCGGCAAAACGAATCAACTCCGCAGCGCAGTTAAATTACCTGCCATATCGCGGCTTGGATTGGCTGCCAAACGAAAGGCTGCCTGAAAAGAGGCTACCTGAAACGGTAAGCCGTGCTTTCAGGTAGCCTTATTTATATTGCCGCAGTGCGGTTTATGTGCGGCGCTGCAGTTTGCAGGCGAGCATGATGCCGGCGGCCAGCTCTTCCACGGATTTGTGGGTGGTGCTGGTGTGGGGGATGCCGTGCTGGCGGAACATGGATTCGGCTTCGTGCACTTCGCGCCGGCAGTTTTCCGGGCTGGCGTATTGGGAGTTGGGGCGGCGCTCGGTGCGGATGTGGTGCAAACGGGCGGGATCGATGGTGAGGCCGAAGATTTTGGATTTGAAGGGCTTTACCATGCGCGGCAGGTCGGTGCTGTCCAAATCGTCGGGGGTGAGCGGGTAGTTGGCGGCGCGGATGCCGTATTGCAGGGCGAGGTAGAGGCAGGTGGGGGTTTTGCCGCTGCGGGAGACGCCCATGAGGATGACGTCGGCATCGGCGAGGTCTTTGGCGGATACGCCGTCGTCGTGGTTGAGGGAGAAGTTGACGGCTTCCATGCGGGCGTCGTAGCGCTCGGTGTTTTGGATGCCGTGGGTGCGCCCCACTTGCAGCACGGCCTGGGTGCCGAGCTCTTCTTCCAGTTTGTTGATGAAGGCATCGAAAAAGCTCAGGTGCAGGCCGTTGCAGTTGCGGATGATGTGGCGGATGTCTTCGTTCACGATGCTGGTGAAGATGATGGGGCGCAGGTTGCAGCCGTCGGTAATTTTATTCACTTCGGCCACCACGCGCTCGGCTTTTTCGGGGGTGTCGATAAAGGGATAGGTGAGGCGTTTGAATTCGATGTCGTCGAACTGGTTGAGCAGGGCGTCGCCCATGCCCTCGGCGGTGAGGCCGGTGCGGTCGGAAATAAAGATGGCGTGGCGGGTGCAGGGAGGCATGGTCGATTCCTTTCAGGTAGCCTTTAAATGCGGGTGGGCAAACAGGTTTGAAAACGGCTTATTTTAGCAGCTTTTGCGCTTCAAGTTTCAGGTAGCCCATGACAGAAATACGGCCAGCGGCTACAATACCGCCGTTTTCCCTTAACTACCCCACAGGACGGAATAGAATCATGTCTGGCAAGAATGTAATCTGGTTTGAAAATCTGCGTATGACCGACGTGGAACAGGTGGGCGGCAAAAACGCCTCCTTGGGCGAAATGATCAGCCAGCTGGCTGAAAAAGGCGTGCGCGTGCCCGGCGGCTTTGCCACCACGGCCGAAGCCTACCGCGCATTTTTGTCGCACAACGGCCTGAATGAGCGCATTTCCGCCGCGCTGGCCGGGCTGGATGTAGACGACGTGGCCGAGCTGGCACGCGTGGGCGCGCAAATCCGCCAATGGATTTTGGAAACGCCCTTCCCCGCCGAGTTGGAAGCCGACATCAAAGCCGCATGGGACAAACTGGTGGCCGATGCGGGCACCGACCAAATTTCCGTGGCCGTGCGCTCTTCCGCCACCGCCGAAGACTTGCCCGACGCCTCCTTTGCCGGACAACAGGAAACCTTCCTGAATATCCAAGGCTTGGAAAACGTGAAAGAAGCGATGCACCATGTGTTTGCCTCGCTCTATAACGACCGCGCCATCTCCTACCGCGTGCACAAAGGCTTCGAGCACGACGTGGTGGCCCTCTCCGCCGGCGTGCAGCGCATGGTGCGCTCCGACAGCGGCGCTTCCGGCGTGATGTTCACTATGGACACCGAGTCCGGCTTCGACCAAGTGGTGTTCGTAACCGCCTCCTACGGCCTGGGCGAAACCGTGGTGCAAGGCGCGGTAAACCCCGACGAATTCTACGTGCACAAGCCCACCCTGCGCGCCGGCCGCCCCGCCGTCCTGCGCAAAACCATGGGCTCCAAACTGATTAAAATGGTGTTCACAGATACCGCCGAAACCGGCAAATCCGTACAGGTGGTGGACGTGGACGAAGCCGAACGCAAACGCTTCTCCATCAGCAACGAAGAAATCACCGAATTGGCCAAATACGCGCTGATTATTGAAGAACACTACGGCCGCCCGATGGACATCGAATGGGGTCGCGACGGCTTGGACGGCAAGCTCTACATCCTGCAGGCCCGCCCCGAAACCGTGAAATCGCAAGAAGAACGCAACAGCACCCTGCGCCGCTACCGTATCGAAAACAAATCCGCCGTATTGTGCGAAGGCCGCGCCATCGGCCAGAAAATCGGCCAGGGCACCGTGCGCCTGATTAAAAGCGCAGCCGAAATGGACCAAGTGCAGCCCGGCGACGTATTGGTAACCGACATGACCGACCCGGATTGGGAACCGGTGATGAAACGCGCCTCCGCCATCGTGACCAACCGCGGCGGCCGCACCTGCCACGCTGCCATTATCGCCCGCGAATTGGGCATTCCGGCGGTAGTGGGCTGCGGCGATGCCACCGATGTGCTCGCCCACGGCCAAAGCGTAACCGTATCCTGCGCCGAGGGCGACACCGGCCTGATTTACGACGGCCTGCTGAAAGTGGAAGTGATTGATTTGGCGCTGGACAACATGCCTGCTTCGCCGGTGAAAATCATGATGAACGTGGGCAACCCCGAGCTCTCCTTCGGCTTTGCCAACCTGCCCAGCGAGGGCATCGGCTTGGCACGCATGGAATTCATCATCAACCGCCAAATCGGCATCCACCCGCGCGCCCTGCTCGAATTCGACCGCCAGGATGCCGAACTGCAGGCGCAGATTAACGAGCGCATCGCCGGCTACGCCTCACCGGTGGATTTCTACGTGGACAAACTGGCCGAAGGCATCGCCACCATCGCCGCCTCCGCCTACCCGAAAAAGGTAATCGTGCGGATGTCCGACTTCAAATCCAACGAATACGCCAACCTGCTTGGCGGCAATATCTACGAGCCGCACGAAGAAAACCCCATGCTCGGCTACCGTGGCGCCGCCCGCTACATTTCGCCCGACTTCAAAGAGTGCTTCGCGCTCGAATGCCGCGCCCTGAAATACGTGCGCGACGAAATGGGGCTCACCAACGTGGAAATCATGATTCCCTTCGTGCGCACCCTGCATGAAGCCGAAGCCGTGGTGAAAGCACTGAAAGAAAACGGCCTGGAGCGTGGCAAAAACGGCCTGCGCCTGATTATGATGTGCGAACTGCCCACCAACGCCATCCTGGCCGAACAGTATCTGAAATACTTCGACGGCTTCTCCATCGGCTCCAACGACATGACCCAGCTCACCATCGGCGTAGACCGCGACAGCGGCGGCCCGATTGCCGGCACCTTCGACGAGCGCGATCCGGCGGTGAAAGTGATGCTGCACCTGGCCATCAAAGCCTGCCGCAAGCTGAACAAATACATCGGCATCTGCGGCCAAGGCCCGTCCGACCACCCCGACTTCGCCAAATGGCTGGTTGAACAAGGCATCGAAACCATTTCGTTGAACCCGGATACCGTGATTGAAACCTGGCTCTATCTGGCCAAAGAGCTGCCGCCCAAGCAGTAAGCTAGGCTAGCAAACCATAGCAAAGGCTACCTGAAAACGCCACGCCGCTATTTTTGCATAGCGGAGTTTTCAGGTAGCCTCAATTACGCTTTGCCCACCCGCATAGAAGGCAAGCCGTGCTGCATTTTGCAGCAATATGCAAATTTTGCTGCCGCCGCAGGCAGCATGAATTACAATGCCGCACCGCAACAGGCTACCTGAAATTTCAGGTAGCCGGTTTTTCAGGTAGCCCGTACACACCACCATAAGGATTCCCTCACATGACCACCCATTTAGGTTTTCCGCCGGAAACTGTTGCCGTTTTCGTTGTCCTCTCCGTGGGCGCGATTGCCATCGATCTGTTTGCCCACCGCAGCGACAAGCCCATGTCGCTCAAAAGCGCCGCGCTGTGGTCGGTGTTTTGGATTGCGGTATCGCTGGCATTCGGCGGCTATTTGTGGTTCCACCACGGCAGCGAGACGGCCAGCCTGTTTTTCACCGGTTATGCGCTGGAAAAAGTGCTGTCGGTGGACAACCTATTCGTGATTATGGCCGTGTTTTCCTGGTTTAAAATCCCGGAGGCCTACCGCCACCGCGTGCTGTATTGGGGCATCATCGGCGCGATTGTGTTCCGCATGGTGTTCGTGGCTATCGGCACCGGCCTGATGGCGCTGGGGCCTTATGTAGAGCTCGTGTTTGCCGCGGTGGTGGGCTGGACGGGCATCATGATGCTGCGCCGCGATGAAGAGGAAGAAGCCAATGAAGACTACTCCGAACACCTGGCCTACCGCTGGGTGCACCGTTTCTTCCCGGTATGGCCGCGCCTCCACGGGCACAATTTCTTCCTGCGCAGCCACGGGCTCACCGAAGCCTGCCGCCAAAATCCCGACGTGCACCTCGAGCCGGCCGGCGAAGACCTGAAACACCCGGAGCAGAACCTCCCGCAGCCGGTGAAAAAAGGCGCACTGGTGGCCACGCCGCTGTTTTTGTGTTTGGCCATTATCGAGATTTCCGACGTGATGTTTGCCTTCGACAGCGTGCCGGCGGTGATTGCCGTATCCAAAGAGCCGCTGATTGTGTACAGTGCCATGATGTTCGCCATCCTCGGCCTGCGCACCATGTATTTCGTACTCGAAGCCCTGCGCGGCTATTTGGTGCACCTGGAAAAAGCCGTGGTGGCGCTGCTGTTCTTTATCGCGGCGAAGCTGGCGCTTTCCGCCTCCGCGCACCTGTTCCAACACGGCTACGAAATTTCGCCCAACGCCTCGCTGGCAGTGGTGCTGGCGGTGCTGGCCTTGGGCGTGGCCGCCTCTTTCGTGTTCCCGGAAAAAAGCAAAACAGACGAGCCAGACAAACAGCCGTAAACATCAAACACAGCGGCCCACCGCAAACAAATTTTCAGGTAGCCTCTCTTGCGTGTAGAGGCTACCTGAAAACATTCACCCGATTATCAAATGATCACCGTCCAAGCATGCAACCATGCCGAATATCGGCAAACCATCCTCTTCCGGCTATAGTGGATTAACAAAAATCAGGACAAGGCGGCGAGCCGCAGACAGTACACACGTTACGGCAAGGCGAGCCAACGCCATACTGGTTTTTGTTAATTCACTATAAAATCTCAAAATGTTTCATCACTGATGCCTAGTACGAAATAGGCTACCTGAAAATTTCAGGTAGCCTTTTTGGTGGCGTGTTTTAACGATAACCATCCCAATTGCAACGTTCCATAGGAGGAATTTCACACAACTGAACACCGCTCTGTGTGATGAGCATTCTTGGAAATGCGCAGAATTTGTCTATAAACCGCTTTTGAAATTCTGGGCGCAGAATAATTCGGCTGGAGCCCAGTATGTTGCTGTCATTTGCAATCATGATAGATTGCCCATTCTCTGCAATCAGTCTAATCGCACAATCGCTTAGTAAATAGCCAATATCTTCCGAAGCCTGCCATGCATAAAGTTCAATTTGCCTCACGCTATCCAGGATAAATGGCTGTTCTAACTTAATAAACAAAGTTGAGCCTTTTATATCCTTTGCTGCCAATATTTTGCAATCGCGTGTATAAAAATCGCGCCAATATAATTCTTGCAAATCGCCCCAATCCGTTGCAATGAGCACATATTGATTTTGGCATGGGAACAGCCAGCTATTGCCAGACAGTTGATCCGACATGTAGAAATCGTCTTGGGGTTCAGTTTCATCGAAGGGGTAGAGCAAAGGAGTATGGTGCTCAATGATTCGATGTGTATAAATCTCAACCACAGGCAGCCCAAGCAGATGGCGTAATGCTTCGATAGAAGGTGTGTCAGTTAAAATCTCAAAATGTTTCATCACTGATGCCTAGTGCGAAATAGGCTACCTGAAATTTTCAGGTAGCCTTTATTCATGCCGTCAGCCTTACGCCTTGGGCAGGGTAACGCCGGTTTGCCCCATGTATTTACCTTTGCGGTCTTTGTAGGATGTTTCGCAGATTTCATCGCTTTCAAAAAACAGCACCTGCGCCACGCCTTCGCCGGCATAGATTTTGGCGGGCAGCGGCGTGGTGTTGGAAAATTCCAGCGTTACATAGCCTTCCCATTCCGGCTCGAACGGGGTTACGTTCACGATGATGCCGCAGCGCGCATAAGTAGATTTGCCCAGGCACACGGTAAGCACGTTGCGCGGGATGCGGAAATATTCCACCGTGCGTGCCAGCGCGAAGGAGTTCGGCGGGATGATGCAGCAGTCGTCTTCCACGGTCACGAAGTTTTTCGGGTCAAAGTTTTTGGGATCGACGATGGTGCTGTTGATGTTGGTGAAGATTTTGAATTCGTTGGCGCAACGGATGTCGTAGCCGTAGCTGGACGTGCCGTAGGAAATGATGCGGCGGCCGTCGTGTTCTTTGATTTGGTTGGGCTCAAACGGCTCAATCATGCCGTGCTGTTCGGCCATGCGGCGTATCCATTTGTCGGATTTGATGCTCATGGTGTTTGTCCTGGGTTGGTTTAGAGGGAGGCTACCTGAAAATCTCCATTTATTCTTTCAGGCAGCCAAAGGCTGTGTTGGTAGGGAAGGGGGTTTGTTTTTATTGCCAAGGCGAAGTGCTTCTGCCACGTCCATTCAAAATATCCCGCAGGATTTCGGGATCGCCGGCAAGCGGTTTGCCAACCGTTTGACAGGCAATGGCGGTGCTAACCAAATAAATAGAAGTATTTGGCTGTTTGTATAATTCGGGCAGGTTAATAGTTTCCTCCCCATCTGTGGCGGTAAAGTTGCGCACTAGCTGCCCACGTCCAAAATGTTGGCTATGTACCCGCATACCATATGCCCGCCCCTGCCCGGTTTGGCAGTTTATTTCTACGGTCATCACGATTGACTGCCCTTTAATTGAGGGGTAGCCCGGCTGATCTGTAATGATATTAGTAACCAGCGGATAGGTGATTGTGTTCGGTTTGCCGGGCACAGAAGTAATGCCTTGCACACCCCAATATAACGGGTTTGCCCGTTGTACGATTTTGATAAAGCCCGGTTCGTCAGTTTCTCCTTGGGCATGCAGGCTGCCTGAGAGTAGCAGTAAGGCTAACAATATCCTGTTCTTCATATTTAATCTCTTTGCGGAAGATGTGTTGGATTTTCAGGTAGCCCACTCAATGCAGGCTACCTAAAAATTATTGCCTATGGCGAACCCGGTTTGCAGCTTGTTCGCGTTCGATAATATCTTGAATATTTTGGAGCACATCAGGTGTACCACCAAGCGGCTTCCCTACTGTGGAACAGGCCACAACAGCAGCCAGCAGATAGGTAGTAATAGCTGGTTGGCTGTGCAAATTGGGCAAGCTGGCATCTCGCTCCCACTGTAAACCAGTAAAATCATGTGTCAGCCTGCCCCGGCCGAAATGCTCGCTATACATTTTCATACCATATGTCTTACCCTGTCCTGTACGACAGTTCATCTCCATTGTAACCACCACGGAAGAGCCTTTAGCTAGGCTGAAGCCGGGAATATCCGCTGTGATGTTGGAAATTAACGGATAAGTAACCACATCTGGTTTCTCCGGTATTTCCGTCACCCCGATAGTGCTTATATACACGGGGTTATCCCCCTCTTTTATCTGTTCGAAACCGGGCTGGTGGTTGGGTTGCCCTTGGGCATACAGGCTACCTGAAAACAGCAGTAAAGCCAGTAAAGCACTTTTCCACATCATCTTCTTTCCTTTTTATGTTTCCTACTGTTTTCAGGTAGCCTTTGTTTGGGAGACGCAGGCTACCTGGAAAACCGGCGTTTACTCCTGCCAGCCGCCCAGAAGCGACACCAATTCCTGCAGCAGGGCGGAGAGTGCTTCGGCCATCAGGATTTGCGAGGCAAAGGCCAGGCTGGCGGCATCGTCGCCGTGGCTTTCGGCTTCTTCCTGCAATACATCAAGATATTGGATGCGTTTGAGCGTGAAATCCTGGGTGAGTACAAAGGCAATCTGCTCGCGCCATACCAGGCCGAGCTGGGTAACGGTTTTGCCGGTTTTCACGTGCTGTACCACTTCGTCGGCGGTCAAATCCTGTTTCGACACGCGCACGGTGGGCGCGGCATCGCCCGTGCCTTTGAGTTCGCACATATCATCCAACTCAAAACCGCCGCCGCAAGCACCTTGCAGCAGCCATTCGGTCATCAGCGAAGAGGGCGATTGTTTGGTGTTCGGCAGTTTGGCTTCGAGCCCGCCCAAGGCTTCACGCAGCTTGGCCAGCAGATTTTCCGCACGGGTGGCCGAGGCTTGGTTTACCAGCAGGAAGCCGCTGCGCGTGTCGCACACGGCCTGCGTTCTGCTGCTGCGGGTAAAGGCGCGGGGCAACAGGTCGTCCGTAATCTGTTCTTTGAGCTCCTGCTTTTCTTTACGCCCCACGGTGCGCGCTTCAGCTTCTTGGATTTCGGCGATTTTATCGTCCAAAATCTCGCGGATTACGCCAGCGGGCAGCACTTTTTCGGATTTTTTCAGCGCCACGCTCCAGGTGAAATCGGCGGGGAACACCAATTCCGGCGAAAACCCTTCCGGCGGGGCAAAGCCTTCGCCAAACCAGTCCAAACCCTGCGGCGGGGCAAATTCGGCCTCTTGCAATTTGGCGGACAGGGTTTCCAAATCCGGCAGTTTGTCTTTGTTGAGGGGGTAAAAGCTAACTTGTTTAAACCACATTTTGCTTGTTGTTTCCGTCTGTTTCAAAGCGCGGCATTATACCGCCAATCCGGCCGGTTTGCCGTTCCTACTAAAACTTCCCGCGCAGGCTTGCTTTTGCCAAAGGCTACCTGAAAGCGTGAACTTCAATAAGCGAACCCAGGCTGTACAAATTGAAGGCATCGCGGCTGCACGGCTCAAGCGCCTGCCTCTGCCTAGAGGCAAATTCAAAACCGCCCGCGCCCACCGCCGCTTGACAGCGCACGTTGCATCGGTATAATGCGCGCTCTTTCCCGCACGCGCCCATCGTCTAGAGGCCTAGGACACTGCCCTTTCACGGCGGCAACCGGGGTTCGAATCCCCGTGGGCGTGCCAGATTTCAAATAAACCCTTACTGAGCAACAGTACGGGTTTATTATTTTATTTTCTAAAATCAGAGGATTACCATTAATCCTTTTCTATTAACTTTTATTTACAATTAGTTTTGAGTAGTTCGTTTTCTGTTCAATTTTGGCTATGATTGCATTAGATTTGCATTACCGATTGCATTAGGTGGTTAAATAAAATATCCCCAATTTTTGGTTATACTGCAAATACTTTCTTTAATTTTCTCGAAAGGACTTAATCATGGCTTCAATCAGTAAAAAAACAAATGGTATGTGGTTTGCCCAAGTACGTCATCGCGCTACTGACGGTCTGCCTGCAATCAATCGTTCAGCCTCCTTCCCACGTAAAGTCGAAGCAGAAGCATGGGCAAACAAAATTGAGACTGATTGGCGTACCATGCGTTTTGGCGGTTGCCCCAATATTCTTTTTGCCGAAGTATTGCTACGTTATCAAAAAGAAGTTTCAGTGAAAAAGCGTGGTTATCGATATGAGGCCAATCTGCTCGATAGAATCTTAACGTTGCCATTGGCAGATGTTCGTTTACCGAATTTATCTGAAATGCATTTCCGGCAGTGGGCAGATCAAAGGCTGAAGGAAGTAAAATCATCTTCAGTACGTAGAGAATGGAATGTACTGTCTAATGTTTTAACGTATGCCAGCACAGAATGGCGGCTTATTCCTGAAAATTTCATGCTGCGCCTGGAGAAACCGGCAGGGGCACCTGCTAGGACACAGCGCATTTCTAATCAAGCTGCTAAACAAATTGCCTATGCTGCCAATTACAGCTTGATGTGTACACCAGATACCGCGACACAACGTGTGGCAGCCGCGTTCTACTTTGCATTGGAAACCGCAATGCGAGCAGGGGAGATTTGCTCTCTCTCCTGGGATAATGTTTTTCTTAAGGAGAACTATGTTCACCTACCGAGAACCAAAAACGGACATCCACGTGATGTGCCACTTAGCCAAAGGGCCAAAATCATTATTAGGCAAATGCAGCAAGTCAAAAAGAATAATCAGGTTTTTAATCTAACCAGATCATCACTGGATGCCCTATTCCGAAAATTGAAACAACGTAGCCTTCTCCAGGATACAATTCGTTTCCATGATTCAAGACGCGAAGCCTTAACACGTTTGGCCAAAATATATAACGTGATGGACTTAGCAAAAATTAGCGGGCATCGTGATACCCGTATTCTGCTGAATACTTATTATTCTCCAACAGCGAAAGAGTTAGCAGCTAAAATGCATGCATCCAATTAATTTGAACAGCGTACGAAAAGACAGCCCGAAGCAATTCTGGCTGTCTTTATATTATTCAAAGCATTAATGTCGATTTAAACTGCGAATATAGCGAATGACATCTCCAGCGATCCAGCGCCGCTCTTCACGTTTACGTATTTTACCATCGACCTGGCGTATGGCTTTGGGAAATTCGGGATGACTGATAATACGCTTATACACATGGTCATAGCTACAATCAAACAGCAGAGCCACATCTTGTGTATTCAGCAGCAAACTGGATTGCTCCGTTAAATGGATCAATACTAAACAGCGCTCCGTTGTAGGATGGACAGTCATACAATCGTTATAGACGTAATTCATGGTAATCCTTTCATACGATCAATAGGAGTGGTTGATTTACCGTTGGAATAAGCAACAATGTCAGGTACGTATCTATTGCCTATATCGGTACCAACTATATTAGCAGTAAAAAACCCTAAAATTTTTTTCAGCCCATCCTCAAAGGAGGATGAATATCGGCAGACCATATGGCGGTTTGAAACTTGGAAAAGCCCTTGTTCACTGAATGGATAACAGGTCACTTTGGATTGGCGTAGCTGGTTATCCCTATAAAAAGTACGATGGGCACAAGTGTATTCATGTAATGGAACTAGGTCCTGTTAATGCTGAGCGCAGCATGGTTTTTAATATAAATTAAAAATGACATTAAATATCAATGGATTGATATTTTTGAAGTGATTTATGCCCGAGACCTTGGCAAAACTCACTAACTGGAGAACCCGGTCAGGCACACTTCCCCATCTGCTGGACCTAATCAAGCACCAATTAAGCGGACAAGGTTCCAATATCCTGTGCGCCGATGTAGGTATCGCTGGCGTTATCCGGACCTGGTTTATCGGTGGCTGACAAAATCAGATCAGCGTATTAGTACAAATGGAATCCGTACCGAAGTCACTGCCGGCAACAACTGTGATGCATGTCGGGTTAAAGTCACTTTAAGGTGTTTACTCACAGCATATCCGCACCGATGCAGAAAGTCATACCGGCGGGCAAAGGGCAGATTGCCGAGACCAAGTCCGCAATCAAAAGGGGTGTTGAGGCAGACAGCTTTGCTTGGCTGAAAGATGATTGCAAGGACCTGGTTCTTTTACTCACTAAAAGATAAAACCTAAGCAAGAGGTGATGATGCATACCAACGACCGGCAGCACTCCCCTAAAGACCGGAGAGTACCTGGGTCCGTTGTAGATGCTTCCGTCGTTGATACTGTTTTCATTACCCGCAATATTCGTTTTGATTCAACGATATAGTAAATTATTTAATATTATCAATTAAGTATCTTGCATTTGTGCCTACCGATATCTTTGAGTATGCAGAATAACGGCTCCATCCAGCCTTCAGGCAGCAGCCGGAAGTATCAACAACACGGTTGATTTTGATCTGATGACGCAGAAAAAAAATGAGGGATGGCAAACCATCCCTCTTGTCGCTTTAATTACGTTACCTGGTTCACACCATCAAAAACGGCAGCCCGTCTTTGATTTGCTGCCGCCCCGCCGGGCTGTCGGGCTTAAACTCTTCCTGATAATAGCCGATGGTGTTGCTCACCGTCGGAATGCCGTATTCGTTGGCGTAATGCACGGGCAGGTGTTGGTGGGCATGGCCGTGGATGCAGGCTGCAAGCTTTTCAGGTAGCCCGATTTCCGCATCCGCTGCCCATCTCGCAGGCAGTACCGTGCCGTAGCCCAGGTCGGCATCGCCGAACAGGCGGCTGGTCGGGTGGTGGGTGAACAGGATGTTTTGCACGCCGGACGGGCTGGCACGCAGCGTTTCTTCGATAAAGCACACGCTTTGATAATGTGCCGCCAGCACGTCGCGATACAGCAGTTTGGCGTAACGATTGCCGCGTTTGACCTTGATGTAGCGGTAATCACTCAATCTTTGTGCCACCGCATATTCGTCCCCATGCGCCACCTGATACCAAAACGGTGCGCCGATAATCTGCACGCGCCCGTTGTCGAGCATGGCGCACTGATTGTGCAGGATGCTCATGTGCGCTTTCAGCATCGGGCCCGTCCAAAGCCGCCTGAATCCGTCCAACCACCTTGTGCAGGGCATCGCCGTAGTATTCGTGGTTGCCCATCACGTAAAACACTTTATCAAAGCCGTTGTCGGCTATCACGCTTTCCAGGAACGGCACGAAATAGTGGAACTTCCCGGCCTCGGTCAAATCGCCGGCAATCATCAGCAGATTGTGTTGCGTTGCAGGCTGCTTATTGCAGCGGAACAGGGGGAGGTAGATTTCGTCCGGTACATCGGTTTGCAGCAGCCCGCGTTTGTCGAACAGCCATTCCAGGTGGATATCGGAGATGTAGTTGAGTTGGACGGTGCGGGCTGTCGGCATGGTATAAGTTTCCTAATTGAATGATGGATGAGCGTGAACCATCAACGCCGATACTCGGCGCCAATCGTGTCAAACGGTTTCAGACGGAATGATACAATACCGGCGAACCGTTTCCCATCTCTCGTTGCAGGCTACCTGAAACCGTATCCCCATGAAAATCCAGCTCCTTTCCGACACCCACGGCAGCCCCTATACCCTTCATCCCGAAGCTGATGTGATTGCCCACGCCGGCGATTTCGGCAACGGCTTGGCCGCCATGCGGCAGTTTCAGGCAGCCTGCAACGAGGCGGGCAAGCCCTATGTTTTTGTATTGGGCAATCATGATTATTATCATGAAAACATAAGCGATGTACACCTGCAATTGCGCGACGAACCTTGTCTGCGCGCGGGCAAAACCGTGCAAATCAACGGCCGGACCTTTGTCGGCGGCACGCTGTTCAGCAATTTCAGGCAGCACCAAGTCAGCGCCGGACAGTTTGAGCAAAACTGCCATCTGGCACAGGTTTCCGTGGCCGATTTCGCCTATATTTTTGATTACCTGCCCGACAGCCAAAACGAGCGGCGCATCACGCCCGAGGACTATGTCCGTCTGTATAACGAAGAATGGGCATGGATACGGCGGTTTCGCGGCGCGGCCGACACCGTCGTCCTGACCCACTTCCCGCCGAATGCAGCCTGCACCGCCCCGCAGTTTGCCGAATCGCCGCTCAATCCCTATTTCATCAACGATGTCGATTTGACCGGCTTTGCCTACTGGTTTGCCGGGCACACGCACACAGCGATGATGCCAATATTCAAGGCTGCCGCGTGGTCATCAATCCTTTGGGTTATCCCAACGAAATCGGGCGCAACGGTTATCGGGACGGGTGTTTGATTGAGGTGTAGCGCTTACTCGGAGGAATTTCAGGTAGCCTAAGCAGGCGGGGCTGCCGCATAACATATCCGTACATTGTGTAAGGATTCAGTTCAATTTAAGATTTAAACTTAAATTGAACTGTATTTATATCACATATCGCCCGCAGCCTATATTTGAGGCTACCTGAAAACGATGTCTTGGCGCAGCCGAGGCTGAGTTTCTGGGAAGCTAAAAACTACCCCTCAAAGAACATGCCGTGCCCAATATCCCCGCCAGCCCCATCCCATCCGAACATCCCCACGACTGCGTCCTCTCCCCCCCTGCATGCTGCTGCCGATGTGGCTGTGGCGGTAGGTGGTGCGCTCGCCGTCGCCTTTGCCATTACTGCCGCTACCGGTGTTGCCGGCAGCTTTGGGGACGGTCCTGATGTTGACGCGGCCGTGGCTGCTCTGCTCGGCGGAATTGGCGGCGAGCTTGGTGTCGGTCGCTGTGGTGGGTAAGAAAACAAGTAGCGGCTACCTGAAAATTTCAGGTAGCCTTTGGGGTTGCAAACAGGGTTGAAGTAGCTGGTTGTTAAAGAACGGTTAGGCTGAAGGACGAGACAAAGGGGATTTTTCAGGTAGCCTAATGCTATTTTCTATCCTATTATCTTCACTAGATCATTTATCCAATCCATCGTGCCACATAGGCGTACCCCTGCGGCGCATACACCTATCATACACAGGAGTAAATAGAGACCTATCTTTTTCATGTACCGCTTCAGACCAGCAAATAGGGTGGTTCTTCTCACGTAGGGCCTTTGTAGCAGGAGATTCAGCAGCATAATAAGCATTCTCTCTTTGTATACTTCGCTGTATAGCAGCGCTTGTTGCATAATGCCCATTCCACCAATCAGACATGCTGCAAGCACTGAGCAACAGACTGGATACCAATATTATCTTCATGGAATAAATTGAATGCTTTTGCATGATATCTACTTCAATTTTCTAACCTGGCCATTCTGGTGTTCCCAATCTGCGCATACAATTATCATAGGCGGCATCTGCATCTTTGTATTTTGCATTACAAATCTGCTGATTATGTCTACGTAACTCTCGTTGCTCCGGTGATTCGGCAGCATAATAAGCTACCTGCTCATTATAAGCATCAGTCAATGCAGCTCTTGTTGCATAATGCCCATTCCACCAATCAGACATACTGCAAGCACTAAGCAGTAGACTGGATATCAATATTATCACCAGAGAATTAATTGAACGGTTTTGCATGATATTTCCTTCCTTGGAATTCAAAATAGTCTGTTCCATTAATCCGTATTTTGATTGCTTGAGGAAGTTTTACCCCTTCTATTTTATCTAAAGTTCTTGGATCATATGCGCTTACGTTACCGAAACGATCAATAGCGTATAAGTTGCCATCTGCTCCATGCGTAAGAACTTTAGATAGCGAGATGGATTGATAAAACTCTATTTACCGCCCTAACTAAGATTACTTATCCAATCCATCGTGCCAAACAGGCGTTCCTAAGCGGCGCATACACCTGTTATAACCAGTTTCTTTATCACAAATTAAGCGATTTTTTCTACGTAACTCTCGTTGTTCCGGCGATTCGGCGGCATAGTAGGCTGATTCTTTTCTCATAGAATCAATAAATGCAGCTCTTGTTGCATAATGCCCATTCCACCAATCAGACATACTGCAAGCACTGAGCAGCAGACTGGATATCACTATTATTGCCAGAGAATTAATTGAATGGTTTTGCATGATATCTCCTTCCTTGGAATTCAAAATAGTCTGTTCCATTAATCCGTATTTTGGTTGCTTGAGGAAGTTTTACCCCTTCTATTTTATCTAAAGTTCTTGGATCGTATGCGCTTACGTTACCAAAACGATCAATAGTGTATAAGTTGCCATCTGCTCCCTGCGTAAAAATTTTAGGTAGAGTTGGATTAATATACCTACCAGATCCATCTAGCGTATTTAGAGTTTCAACAGTATCATCTACTTTTCTAAACTCTGGATTAACAATGGCTTTACCTGTTCTAGCATCCAAAATATCTTGACCATTTGCATCTTTTAAGTTTCTTTCTATCGTCTCCCAACCATTATAACTACTATGGTTATAGCATTTACCAAAAGGCAAACCTACGCATGTCCCGGCAGTTGTGGGATTGGCACCAACTCCGCCGCCCACAAAATCGGTATTATTACTGGCCAGGAACAAGGTGGTTGCCACACCATTGCTGTCTTGATAGCCGTTTTCGCGCAATTGGCGTAAAAAGCGTACTCCGTTGGCTGCCGGCCCGTGGAATTTGACGCTTTCCAGCGGGATATTTCTTACCCCCAATATGTTGTTGGTGTATTGCAGGCTGACACTTTCTGTGAGCGTACCCCGGCTGTGGTCGCTACCACGGATTTTGGTGTTGGTTTGGCTTGCCAGCAGATTAAGCTGCACGTTTGTCTTCTGTGCGTTGGTCAGAGGCAGGTGAGCACCCGTCATTTCGTTGATTTTGTCGTAACCGGCATAGAAGACGACTTCGCTTAGGCCGGGGACAACGCCGGCAGAAGGGTTGTTTACCACCACATAGAGTGTGCCGTTCTGTGCTGCCCGGGGATTGTGTAGGACAGCGTTTCGGAAGGCCTGCTCTTTATTGTTGTAAATGCCGGGATTCTTGCGGACGATGGTGCCGCCTGTCATGATGCTTCTCGGATCGAAGATTTGGGTGGCAACGCCATCAAATGGAACTTTTTCGTTGGCCTCCTCGGTTATCAGACTACCATCATGTTTGGCTGCGCCCTCTAGAGTGTTGTAAATGTCGCGGCAGAAATATTGCAGGTTCGGCCCTGTGCATTCAACCCGGTAAATCTGCCCGGCGGTGATGTGGGTGGCGGCATTCTTGGCGTATTGGGCATGCTGGGCGGTTACCTGTGCGGCGGCCACGTCGGGCTTGCCTGCCCAAAGAATGCCTAAGGCTGTATCCAAATATGAAGCGTTGCGTTCCAGTTTGGCAGCCTCGGCTTCCAGTACTCGGGATTCTGCAGTTTCCACCCCGTTGTTTTGGGCGCGGATTTCCATTGCCCGAATGTATTTGTCGGTGGCACGGTTGATGATGGCTTGGCGGATACCCAGCCGGGTTTGTTGATCGAATTGCTGCATGACGCTCTGCTGCAAGACCAGTTCTTTTTCCACCCGCTCGCGGTCAAAGCCGTTTTTCAGGTAGCCTGCGGTGGCATCGGCGGTCTCGCTGCGCCGATCGGTGTAGATGCCTGCCGCAGCCTGTTGTACGCTCTGGCCGCTGCGGCGCTGCTGTTCGGCGGCGTCGGTAATCTGAATGTTTCTCGTGCCGATGCCGCTTCGGGTGGTGCTGCTTTGGCTGTCCTGTTCTTTGCCGAAGCCGAAGCCTTGGCTGAAGCGGCCGCCCCTGCCTTGGGTGCTGCTGCTTTGGCTGTCCTGCTCTTTGCCGAAGCCGAAGCCTTGGCTGAAGCGGCCGCCCCTGCCTTGGGTGATGCCGTTGGCGTCGCTCTGCCCTTAGGCGGCCCAGCGGATGTTGCCGCTGTCGCCGATTTCCTGTTTGCCTTTGCCGTTGATGCCGCCGCTCATGCCGAAGTCGAAGCTCTTGCCGCTGTAGCGGCTGTGGTTGGCCAGGTCGCTTTGGCCGAGGCTGCCGGTTTGGAAACGGTTGCGGCCGTTCTGTTCGGCGCTTTGGCTGGAAACGATGAGGCCGCCGTTGAGCTCGGTATGGCGGGATACGGCTACCTGAAAGCCGTCGTCGCCGGCATACAGGCCGGATTGTTCGCTGGCGCTGAGGTGGTCGGCGTCGATTTTGCTTTGGCTGTATTCGGCGTTGCCGGAGAAGCCGTAATGGAAAGGATATTTGATACCTTGCACTGCCGCTAAGACCGCATTGATATCACTACGGGTTGAACGCAGTATCCGTTGCTGTTCTGTTGAGTGTGCTTGAAGCAGAGAGACCTGCGTACTGTGTCCATGAGTTCACCCCTTAGCGCCATCTGAACCCTGTCAAAAACGCTCTGTAGCTGCGAAAGAGCATGTTCTGGTTTCAGCAGTGGTTCGGACGTGCCTTTGTCGGTCAGCTTGCCTAACTGGAAAGAGCGGTTCTGTTTTTAGTCGGGTTAGCGTATCTGTAAGCATCATCAGCTACTTCCTGTTATGCTCGCTGATCGCTTAATGCTGTTAACTCTTCACGCACCTTTTGTACCGCCGGAGAATCTACCGTGTTATGCAGCCCGATCCCTATTGTTGATTATCTGCCCAACAGCTAGGATGAGCGGCACATCACATCCGAGGACTATGTCCGCCTGTATAACGAGGAGTGTATATAGCGGCTGTTTCGCGGTGAGGCCTACGGCATCATTGCTACACAAAATAAGATGTATTGCACAAAAATCTAGTTTAATCTAAGATTCAGTCTTAAATTAAACTAGATTTTATTATGTATTACCCACGTCACCTGCAATCCGTCCTGCAAAAGCTGTCCGCCCAATTCCCCGCCGTGTTGCTGACCGGTGCGCGGCAGGTCGGTAAATCTACGCTGCTTCAGCACATTGCGCCAGAATACGGATACCTTACCTTAGATGATCCCTTGCTGCTCGACCAAGCCAAAAACGAGCCGCAACTGTTTTTATTGAACCACACGCCGCCGCTGATTGTGGACGAAGTCCAATACGCCCCCGAGCTGTTCCCCCTGGTGAAAATGGATATAGACCGGCGCAAGCAGAACGGCCTGTACCTGCTGTCCGGTTCGCAGGCTTTTGAGTTGATGCAAAACGTCAGCGAAAGCCTGGCCGGGCGTATTGCGGTATTGAAATTAAACGGATTGTCGTGGCGCGAAATGCGCGGCGATGATTTTCAGGCGGCCTTTGTGCCGGACGAAGGCTACTTGGCCGACCGAAACCCTGTATCCAGGTTACCCGAACACGAAAATATCTGGCAGATTATCCACCGCGGCGATATGCCGCGCTTATACGAGCAGCCCGAGACCGACTGGCAGGTTTACTATGCCTCGTATGTCGCCACCTATATCGAACGCGACGTGCGCCAATTGGTCAATGTAGGCAGCAGCGGCGATTTCACACGGTTTATGATTGCTGTTGCCGCACGCAGCGGGGAGCTATTGAATTACAGCAGCGTGGCCCAGGAAACCGGCGTATCGGTGGATACCGTCAAGCGTTGGCTCACCGTGCTGCAAACATCGGGCATCGTCTATCTGCTGCAACCCTACGGCAACAACCACCTCAAACGCGCCATCAAAACCCCGAAAGTCTATATGTTGAATACGGGTCTGATGGCCTACCTGACCAAATGGCTGACGCCGGAAACCATTCAAAACGGAGCCAAGAGCGGGCAGTTTTTTGAAACTTTTGTCGTGGGTGAAATCATCAAATCCTTCCACAACCAAGGCCAGGAACCACCGATTTATTTTTACCGCGATACTAATCAAAAAGAAATCGACCTACTGATCGAACATCAGCAGATGCTGTACCCCGTTGAAATCAAAGCCACCGCCAATCCCAATAAAAAAATGGCCGCCGCTTTCAACCTGCTGCGCAACACGCTGCCGGCAAACGAATTGGGCATCGCCCACGGCACGATCATCAACCAGTACCCGCAAAAAATCTGGTTGGCAGAGAATTTGGTTGCCGTGCCTGCGGCCTATGTTTGAGGCTACCTGAAACTATTTTCGAGCTAACGCTGTATCCTTCTTTTTACGACACTCTCGGCGGAGACTTCCTCATTTTCTGTTGTTGAGCCGATGAAATAATCTTGGTCGTAGCGGTAAAACAGTTCATCCAGAATCCGTATCGGGTTGGTCATGCGGTCATCTCGCAGGTGTAACAGATCCCGTTCGCGCAGGACGTACAGCTCATGCCCTTTGGCCATGCGGAAATATTGCCATAAACTCATTACCTGCAAAGGCGGAAGACCATCATCTTCGGCATCACTGACATACAGCCCGTATAGCTGCAACATGGTGGTCAAGGCCATCATCGCTTTATTATTGTCCGAACCGGAATATTGTCTCCATTGTGCCAGCTTAGCTTTGGCAATTCGCGGAATGACGCGCACATACTCGATGTTTTTTTCGGGGTGTGCGGTGGTTTTGGGTGCCAGTGCTTCAGGCAAACCGGATCCGGGCAATACTGTCTGCCAAGCTTCACCCCAAACCGGTTTTTGTTTCGCCTGCGCGTATTCTTCCAGCCGGATATATATGTCTATAGCCATGCGGACGGCTTCTTCAAATGAATAATCCCAAGTCCGTTCATCAGTTTGCACGGCTATGCCCGCAGCGGGATCGTATTGCTGTAGTCGTTCTGTTGCTTCCAGTTGGCAGGCACTTGCCCACATGTTTACCACGCGGTACAAAGTTAGGGGTAGCCGTAAGGCCAAATCTTCCCATTCTTCAATTTCTTCTGCTGGATTTTCAGGTAGCCCGACCGGATAAAACACGGCGGGGAAAAAACGTCCTCCGTATGCACGCTGGCTGAAAACAACTTGCGGCCTGTTGCCCAAACGTACTTCGATCTTACCCAGCTGTGATTCTGGTGCTGCCAGGATGTTGAAAGCGTCTGCTATTTCCTGCCCATCAAGATCGTAGAATACAAAGCCGGTATGCTGCAAAAATAATACGATCGCAAAATTGATAAACACACTGGAACTGACATTGTAGCCGCTCATGCGCCGCCAGCAGGTTAGTGCCGCCCCCATTTCCTGCTTCAAGTTTTCATTGGAAAAACGGCAGGTAAAACGGAAATTGTTCCAGCCGTTGATGACGGGTGCTTCTATAAAATTAAATGTATTGTCATAAAATTGGTACTGCTCAGCCGTTTTGGCGATGGCAGCCTCCACGGCCCAGGTGATACAGTCGTTCATGGTAATGGCCAAGCCATCTGGATTGTATACGCCAAGCAGATCGGCCGCCTTCTGCAGGCAGACCCTCAGGATCTCGTTTAACAGGATCTGCTCACTCCACTCTTCCTCCATGGTGGCAGCTGCCTTCTCGGCCTTCGCTGCCTTGCGCATTTTTCGGGCAGACCAAGCTGCCAAATGCGCTGAGTCAAATACAACTAATTCTTTCTCTGATTCTTTTTGTTCAATCATTTTCCAAGAGTCATCTACGGATAACAGAACTGATTCTACTGTAAGTATCTGTACTAAACAAAATCATCTAGTAGGATTTGTAGAATCCCGCCAATAACACTCATAAATTAAACTTGAAAAACATTAATTGACAAACTAAAGCATTTTTGATATTTTCTCTGAAGTAATTCTTAGATGAACTTATTTACAGATTATTTAAGGAGCCTCCATGGCCTTCTCTAACGATATCCGGGTTGACACCATTGTGGCCACCCATGAAGAAACGCAGGAGATGTTTGCACCAGCTGAATCGAATGCATTGAATCATCATGGTTCTGATGGTTCTGGTCGGAGCAACCGCCGAGGAATCGAAGATCAGCCAGCTGATCCCTTTCCAACAATCTGCTTGGTGGATGAGGAGCAACAACCGTCTCTGCGGCAGTTGATCACGCGATGTGGCCAACAAAAGGGCGTCTTTGCCCATAAAGCCATGTTGCAAAAATTGGTAAAGCCCAAGAAGTTGGTTTTATTTAAAAATATTGAGTATGTACTGGCGAAATTGAATTCGTTGGCACAGAAAATGCCGAATTTCAAAGAAGTGATTTTGGATGTGCAGGCACAAGTCGTGCTGCAGGGAAGGATAGGGCAAGCCTTGGCCTGCCAGCCGATGATATTGGTTGGCGATCCGGGAACGGGCAAAAGTCATTTTGTCAGCGAGTTGGCTGTGGCTTTGGGTTTGCCCCTCTTCGAGAAATCGTTTGAAAACGTGACCACCGGTGCGGCCTTAAGCGGGACGAGCAGCAAATGGGCCAACGGCGCACCAGGTGCGGTGGTGCAGAGAATGTCGGATAGCGATACTGCCAATTTCCTGTTTTTTATTGATGAAATCGAAAAAGCTGTGAAAGACGAGCGCTATCCTTCCCCTTTAAATGTACTGCACTCGCTATGGGAATCGGAAACTGCCCGAAAATTTCACGATGATTTCCTAGAACTGCCGATTAATGCTGCTTATATCAACTGGATCACGGCAGCGAACAGTTTGAACCGCATTCCGGCCAGTATCCTGTCTCGGGCAACCGTCTATCACATCGCGTTGCCGACAACGGAACAAATGCACCGGATGATTGATGGTTTTTATGCCTCCTACCGTGCCGAATACCGGATGGAATACTGCACCCCGGCTAAACTGAATGACGAAGTGATCCGTGCTTTGGCAAAAGAGTCGCCACGTGATGCCAAAAAAAAGCTGGGCTTGGCTCTGGCCCGGGCGTTCTTGGCCAACAGGCAATATGCCGAAATTAGGTTGCATCATCATCTGCCGTTGCTATATGGCAATGTGTCACAGACAGAGGATGAATGCGTATCCATTACCGGCCTGCTCCATTAAGGAGGCGCTACATCATCATAGGCGGATGTTGCTCTTCCAGTTTGGCACAGAACTCTTCCAGTACAAGGCTGGGGTTCAGCTCCAGTGCTTGGCAGTATCTCACAAACTCGGCAATGTCTAAGCGCCGCTCACCCGTTTCAACCTTCCCGATAAACGACAAAATGACCCCCATGCGTTCTGCCAACATTTTTTGGGTCAAATTCAGCTCCAAACGGCGGCCGACTAAGGTTTGCCGCAGCCATGCCATTTCGGGGGAATAAAGGGAGGGACGCATTCTTTTCATAAGAAAATCATAGTGCATTGCTCAATATTCCCAAATTTGGGATAATAGGATAATGCAGGTTGTTAACCTATATCTTTGAACTTGAGCCTCCCCTTCAGGCTACCTGATAACTGTGTGATTTTTTACGGGAGAACGTTTGATGAAGAAGTGGATATGCCTATTACCTTTAGTGAGCTTGTTGACCGCGTGCGGTGGCGAGCCGAGCAATAGCGACATTAAAGGAGCGCTGGCGAAAACATTGGCGGCACAGATGAATATTTATTCGACGGCAGATCAGATGACGGGCGGTGACACCAATCTGTCCGAAATCGCGGAAAAGATACAAAGCAATCTGTCTGTCAGCAAAGCAGGAAGCTGCGCTAAGGCCGACACGGAAAGAAAGCGCTTTGAGTGCCCGATCAGCTACGAAATCGGCGAATATGAAATCAATGGAATGAAAATACCTGCCAATACCGGTTCAACTACTATTGTGCTGGTACGCACCGATTCAGGCTGGACAGCATATTAAACACTGCCAACCGTTTTTTTCCTTTTTAATCTTTCCACAAGGAGCACATAGTCATGACGACTGAAAGCCAAAATAATGCACCCAGTACAACCACATCCAACACCGGCATCAGCAAACGCTTGGTAGCGGCTTTACTGGCCATATTTTTGGGTTGCTTGGGTGCACATAAGTTTTATTTGGGTATCAATAAGGTAGGTTTGATCTATCTGCTGGTCAGCGTACTGGGATCTTTTTTGTTAATCCCGATACTCGTGATCAGCGTGTTAAGCCTGATTGACGGCATCAAATACCTGATGTGTAGCGATGAAGAATTTGAATGCGTGTACGTACAAGGTAAAAAGGCTTGGTTTTAATCCTTAACCCTTAATCCAACGTTTACGCTACCTGAAAATCATCAGGTAGCCTAAATACCGGTTACTATTTCTTTTAACTCACTTTTTCTTCGAAAAGGGAAGCAAGGATGAAAAAATTAGTTTGTATTGCTATGTTGACTGTATCATTAGTCGCTTGCTCTAAAAAGGATGCTAATAATAGCAATTTTCAGGAAGCTATCCAGAAAGGCTTTGACGAAGGTAGGGCAAACCACAGCGCAGGAAAATGTTTAACCATCAATGCACTGAGAGGAATGCCGCTAGGTATTAGTTTTGATGAGGACAGCCAAAAGATTTCTATTGGCGACAGTCCTTATGATGTTGCCCAAGAACGTATTGACATTTTAACTGATGCTGGTTTGATTGACCCGGAATCTAATGATGGGCATACCTTTAAGGTAAGTGAAATGGGGAAACCATTTTTGCGCAAGGTCCTCAACAATAGATATACAGCTTTTTGTACAGGTAGATACACCATCAAGGTTGAATCATTCAGCGAGCCAGTCAACGATGGCAAACGCACGTATTCAGAGGTTGCTTACACTGCGACGCTCGGCGACCAGGCTCCGTGGTTCAATAATCAAAAAGTTCAAACAGCTATGTCTAGAATAAAGGCACCGCAGTATGCTACTGTTTATCTAACCGATAATGGTTGGGTTATGGAAGATAACAGCGATACTTTTCTTAGTAAAACAGATATTCGACCAGAACCGGGATTATACAATATATATTGATGCCGAAAAGTTGTAGAAATCAACAGTGTTGTTTACACTTTCAGCTTTTTCTTGAACAGCCGATTCAGCAGATATTTGATATTATCAAGGATATCAATCAGCACGAAAAAAATCTCTATGTTTTTGATAATGGAGGAAAAGTGTAAACAATACGACGTTTTCCAATATGTGTAGCCTTTATCTTAGATATTCAAGCTATCACTGTCATGAAGCTCGAGTAAGATATGATGCGGATGCTGAACAAAAGCTTTATATCTTGCCGCTTGATCAAGCCAAAAACGATCTGCAAATAAGTTTAAGCAACTGCCGATTTCCATTCATCATATAACTATCCACATATGAAAAAAGCCCTTATTGCTGTCATTATTGTACATATTATATTCTTGATTTTTATTCTTAAATTTAATTTTTGGTTGTTTGATAGTATGAGCCGGACGTTTACTCCCCTCTCTTTGGCTGCTTTGGAGTTGTATGGCAAAATCTTATCTGGTATGGGCATTTCATGGTGGTTAATGAGGTGGGGCATGAACCGTAACGTTAAAGAGGTTTATCAACACCCTATTATTGTAAGCATTATAATCATGCTGTATATCTTGATATTGAGTGTGGTTGCTATTCCGATTGCGTCATTTGCCCAAAATATGCTAATCAAACAAATTGTCCGTTCTTCCACTTACGAAGACAGGGCGGACGCGCTATGGTCATTTGCTGCTACAACTACAATGGTCTACCCCCATATTGAAGGTACGAAAACGGAATTCTCCACTTGGACAAAGTTTAAATACCTGTTTCAGCATGACACCATTCAACCCATTTCAGGTAGTGAACCGGATTACATAGTTTTTGAGTATCTTCCTCAAAAACAGAAACATAGTGTATTACTCCGACATGCACAATCATGCCGTAATGGAATAGGGATTAGCTCAGATTATAATCCTGTAGATACTGCTTTTTTCCCGTTTGTATCCTATAAAATCAAACTCGGTGAAGCCCAAATAAAGCCAGTTCTGTCTGATTATTTACAATGTTTGACCCACAATAATAATTTCTTCCTATATCAATATAACTCAGGGATTTTGTCTCCTATAACGGATAGACTAAGAAAAGCTTTTTATGAATATCAAAATGCCAGCCGGAAATACGGTAATGCCGTTAGACATAGTAACAGAGCCAAGCAAAAATGGCTTGATAGTATGAGCGAAAAACTGGGATTTCGAGCCAGCCTGCTGCCAGGTCTGTCGTCAGAAGAGTTTTTCAGCATCCTGATATTGTTAAATATCACCAATTAAATGCGAAAGGGATCCCGCTTTATGCTCCTGATACTTACACGGCCACACAGGCAGAACAGGCGGAATTGGCCGGATATTTTCTAGAGATATTAACGACCAAGGCAGAGGAATTGCACACCAAACCGCAAGGTATGTCGGCAGAGAAAGATGAATTGGGTCGAGACTATTACCGCTTTATCATGATCCCGTTTATCAGTTTAATCGCATCTGTATTTTTCATTGGCATTAACATTGGGTTTATCGTGATAGAAATATGCCGCTACTGGTTTGATGAAAAGCAGCTTAAAAAGATACAGTTTGGATTATTCACGTTATTCATCGTCCTACCTTTCATCGTGGGTGAGCGTCATTTTGAAATGGAAGGTATCAGTGGCATCATCGTAAACTGGGGCTATTTCTACCAAAACATACTTGCCGCTGTTTTTCAGGTAGCCTAATCTGCCTCCATCCGAGGAGTCCTATCATGCGCGAAGATAAAATCATCTTATCCCAAGGATTGTCGGGCTTTAGCAATAAACTGGACAGTAAAAGCACTGCTGCACAAGCCGTTACCGCCTCCACACCAATCCCCAGCATTCAATCCGTGCATTTCCACGATTGCGCCACATCCCCCTGCAAGCTCACCGACTGGACCTTCACGCGCTACCACACGCCCGGCAAATCCGAGTATGCCGTGGTGTACGGCACGGTCGCCCAAGACGGTTCGGGGCGCTTTGCCGCAGGCAGCCGAATCCGCACCTCGCCCGTTACCCGATGGGCGGCACCGCTGGCCCATACGCACAACTCGGTGTATTGCCTGCCTGAAGGTGCAGGCTGCTTTTGCGACCTGCCTGCAACCTTGCAGCCTGCCATAGACAGTTTGGGTATCGAACCTGCCGAAGCGGCCGTTATCCTGCAAAACGCCTTCATGCAGCCTGCACATGCCTTACCTGAAACCGCTTGTTTCGGCGTTCCGGTAATGCGGCCGGCAGGACGGGGCGATTGTCCGGTCGTCATGGAGCGCCACATCGCCGAATTGCCGTTCTACCCGTTTTGGCGGGACAGCAGCATCGGTTCGGCCCAAAGCCTGATAGACGGACAAGCCGCCGTTTTTCTGCACGATTGGAACGCATTCTGCCGCCGGTTTGTTCGTACCGGTAAACACCGCGGCCAAACCGGCCACACAGGCGACAAATCCGCAGACGGCCAATACAGCTATTTCGGCCTGCCGATTGTGCATACGCCAGAACAGGATAATGCTCCTGCCATATCGGAAGCCGACATCGCCAAACTACCGTTTTACACCTATTGGCACACCGCCTGCGCTGCCGATATACATCCGTTAGCAGACGGCACGTACGTTGTGCCCCTTGCCGATTGGGAAGCCTTCTGCCGACGGTTGGTATTGACCGACAGATAGGGCGGGTAAATGGTAAACAGTGCTAGTGGTTTCTGCATTTTAGTTATTCATTGGACGCTAACATATAAATCAATAGTGCTTGTCTATGCTTGGAATCTAAATCTACGAAGTTTGGATGCGAATAGGTTATCCAGTGCTTAAATTCACCTTGTCTCCATAAGGTGGCATATCATTTGCTTGCAATAAAGTTTGTTTGTCCGCAAGCGAGCTCATGCCGGTTCTGCCTGCTTTATGTTTGTCATGAACTAAAAAATCGCGAACATTCAATTGCGTATTGACCGGTTTGCTGCTTCCCCTTCATATTCTCAACCTAACCTATAACTACATACCATCATGAACAAGAATCTGCATAAAGTGATTTTTAACAAAAAACGTAACAGTGTCGTCGTTGTTGCTGAAAACACGTTGCGGGAAGGAAAAAGTATAGGGGATTCTGGTGGTCATGGTTCTGGTGTTGCTAGTCGAGGCGGTCACGGCTTTGCCTGTTCTTTATTGTCTTTTTCCCTGATTATTGCCTCCTTGTCTGTTGCGGTCTTGGTTCCACCTGTATTCGCGGCAGGCATTGAGGCGGATAAAACCGCGCCGGCGGCTCATCAACCGGTTATTTTGCAGACTGGGAACGGATTGCCGCAGGTTAATATTCAAACCCCATCTGCCGGCGGGGTTTCTGTGAATGAGTACCGCCGATTTGACGTGGACAACCGCGGTGCCGTACTCAATAACAGCCGGCGCAATGTGCCGACACAACTGGCTGGCTGGATACAAGGCAACCCTTTACTGGCTGGAGGGGAAGCACGGATTATTGTCAACCAAGTAAACAGCAGCAATCCCTCTTTGTTGAACGGATACATCGAAATCGCCGGCCGCCGTGCCGAGGTGGTGATGGCTAATCCGGCCGGTATCCAGGTCAATGGTGCCGGCTTTATCAATGCGTCCGGTGTGACCTTGACTACCGGGATGCCCGTGATTCAAGGTGCCAATTTAGAAGGGTTCCGGGTGCGCCGCGGCGACATTGCGGTGACCGGTAGCGGTCTAGACACCTCTACGGCCGACTATACCCGAATTCTGTCGCAAGCCAGTCAGATTCAGGCCGGAATATGGGCGAAGGATTTGGAGGTAGTTGCCGGGAATTATGACTCTTCTGCTGGAGGAGCTTACCAACCGGTATCCAACTCATCGACCACCCCGGCCATTGCTATTGATACTGGCAGCTTAGGGGGTATGTATGCCGGTAAAATTTCCTTGGTCAGTACCGACCGCGGGGTAGGTATCAACAATGCCGGGCAAATGTTTGCGACAGCCGGCGGCATCCGCATTTCAGCCGATGGGAAATTGGAGAGTACAGGCAGTATTGCGGCGGCCAAAACACATGCCAACACAGCAGATCAATCGACAGCAGCAGTCAATATCCAGGCGCATTCCCTGGAAAATACCGGCACTGTATCGGCACAACAAGATTTAACCGTTCAAGCAGAACAAATCACCAATCAAGGTGTGTTGGCGGCATCTGGACAGATGCTGCTGAATCATACCGACACGATACGTAACCAGCAAAACGGGCAGATTCAGGCTGCCAGGTTGGATATCGATACCCGTCGGTTAAATAATCAAGGGCAGATCAGCCAAACCGGTTTGCAGTCTCTGTCTATCGACACCCAGGCGCTAAGCAATACTGCCGAAGCCCATATCGGGACAGCCCGGCCGGATGGCAATCCATCTGGCAATCAGAACAACGGCAGCAATGGCAGCGCCCCCTTGCCCGGGCAGGCCGCCGGCACCGGAGAGCTGGTGCAGCAGCCGAATACCACCACCTCACTGCCACTGTTGGCTGATGGCCGTATCCATGCCGCTGAACGCTTGGACAACAGCGGGCAAATCGAGGCCAATGGTGCCACCAATCTGCATACTCGACGCTCCTTACAAAACCAAGGTGTACTCAGCCTCAATCAACTCTCTGCGACCGGGCAATTACTAGACAACCAAAATGGTGAGATTCGTGCCGTCCAAGCGGATGTTTCCAGCCGGGCGTTTGATAATCGAGCCGGTAAAGTAGAAACCGTGGAGCAATTAGAGGTATCTGGGGAAACGGTTCGAAATCAACATGGACAACTGCTGTCCGCTCAAGATATCCGTATACAGACCAAGCAAATGGATCAAAGCGGCACCGTGGCAGCAGGGCGTGATTTATCTTTGGCTACGCAACGGGATTTATTGTTAACCGAGACCGTAAAGAGTGGCCGTGACGCAACCCTTACCACTCAAGGCAAACTAACTAACACGGCTGATTTGGCAGTTGGCAATCAGCTGCAGCTTCATGCTGCCAAAGTCGATAATACAGCAGCTGGCACAATACAAGCTGGCCAACTTGTCGAAGTGGCGGCTGCACAAACTCTAAGCAACCGGGGTCTGATTAATAGTAACGGCCTAACTAAAATACAGGCCGGGCAAACGCTCGACAACATCGGCACCGGTCGGATATTTGGCAATCATGTCGCCATTTCAGCCGATACACTCACCAACAGAGAAGAAACAGTTGGGCAAAATACACAAGCTGCCGTTGTGGCCGCTCGGGAACGCCTGGATATC
Source organism: Eikenella corrodens (assembly GCF_003990355.1). Classification (NCBI taxonomy): domain Bacteria; kingdom Pseudomonadati; phylum Pseudomonadota; class Betaproteobacteria; order Neisseriales; family Neisseriaceae; genus Eikenella; species Eikenella sp. KCOM 3110. The sequence goes on from NZ_CP034670.1 coordinate 2,316,376, forward strand.
GGTGTACGCAGTTTGAATAACCGGGAGCAGGCCGTATTGTATAGCGCCAATCAGCTGTCTATCGGTGCCCGGTTAACAGCCAATAATTTGGCGCAAGGCAAGGCCGAACAAGTCGATAACCGCAGTGCCACGATTGAAGCGGCAGGAGAAGGATGGATTGCCGCGCAAGTCGTGCGCAATACCAATGCCCATCTGGTCACTGATATTGTTGAAACCGCCCGTGAGCGGCATGTCGAATATGAGGCTCACGGGCGTAATGAGCGGTTTAAGGAGGGTACGCAGCATCAGCAGGGGTGGTATGTCTATAACGATGAATCCGACCACCTGCATACACCAGACGGCATCAATCATGAACGTTGGCACAAATACGATTACGACCGGGTTACCCGGCAGACCGAAGTACAGGAAACCGCTCCGGGCAAAATCATTGCCGGCGGTCGTTTGGAAATTGATGCCGATGAACTGCACAATTCGGACAGCCAAATTATTGCCGGCGGCCAATTGGCTGTTTCTACTGCCCAAGGCAATGCGCACCAACATGAGACCTTCGGTACCGCCACGGTAACCGACGAAGGGGTTTTGCACAGTTACTGGCGGCATCGGGAAAAGGGTCGCGACAGCACCGGGCATAGTCAACAAGCCTATCGCCCAGCCCCGCAAGTCCGCCAGTTCTCTTTAGGTTCGCATGCTTATCGTGAATTTGCCACCACCCTACCCAGTACTTCGGCTCCGGACAATCGTCCAGCCAATGTACCGGATGTATCAGTGCGGGTTGATACGACGGCTATTCAGCTGCCTGGCAGCAGTTTCTTTATCGTCAACCCTGATTCACCGCACTATCTGGTGGAAACCGATCCTCGGTTTACCAACTACCGGCAATGGCTCGGTAGCGATTATATGCTGCGTCAATTGGGGCTCAATCAAGACAATATACACAAACGGCTGGGTGACGGCTTCTATGAACAACGCCTGCTGCGTGAGCAGATTGCCAAGCTGACCGGCCACCGTTTCTTGAATGGCTACAGCAATGATGAGGAACAATTTAAGGCCTTGATGAACAATGGCCTGACGGCGGCTAAATCCTTCAATCTGACCCCCGGTATCGCCCTCAGCAGCGAGCAGGTTGCCCGCTTGACGAGCGATATTGTGTGGTTGGTGGAGCAAACGGTTTCCCTGCCCAATGGCGGCAGTCAAAAGGTATGGGTACCGCAAGTTTATCTACGGGTACGGCCGGGTGATGTAAACGGCGGCGGTGCCCTGCTGGCCGGGAATGTAACCGAACTCAATATCGCCAAAACACTGCATAATGGCGGCACGATTGCCGGCCGGCAGGCAATGTATCTGAATGCCGGCACACTGGAAAACTCGGGCCGTATCAGTGCGGACCGCCTACAGGTTCGCACATCGGGCGACATCAATAATACCGGCGGGGTACTGGATGCCGGCCAAACGATGCTGTTGCAGGCCGGTGGAGACATCAACAGCCGCAGTACGCTGGCTAGCAGTGCCAACGGTCAAGGTCATATTACCTATCTCGACCGTGTGGCCGGCATTTATCTGACAGCCGGTAAAGATGGTACGTTGGCGGCTACTGCCCAAGGTAATATTCGTTTGGATGCCGCCGAGTTGGCCAACCAATCCGAAAATGGCCGTACTCTGCTGCGTGCCGGCCAGGACATTACCCTCGGTACACAGCGTACCGAACAGTTGCAGACAAACCATTTCGACAACGATAACCACATCATCCGTGGCGAGCAACGGGATGCCGGCAGTACGATCCGTACCCGTGGCCAGCTGCTATTGTCTGCCGGCCGCGATCTGCAGACCGATGCCGCCGACATCAGCGGTGAAACCGTGCTGGCCCAAGCCGGTCGGGATATCGTTATCGGCAGCGGCACACAAACCGAGCTGGTGGATGATGCCTCCAAACATACCGGACGTACCGGCGGTGGCCGCAAACAAACCAATACCAGCAACATTCGCACCGAAGCGCAAACCGCCGTCGGCAGCAGCGTATTGGCCGACCATCTCCAACTGCATGCCGGTCGGGACATGACCGTTTCAGGTAGCCAAGTGATTGCTAACGAGCAAAACCGGCTCACCGCCGACGGGCGCATCCAGATCCGTGCCGCAGAAAACACCGCCGCCAGCCAAACTTACGAACGCGAGCAGCGCTCCGGCCTGGTGGGCGGTTTCAAAGACGGCGTGGCCAGCATCGGCTACAGCAAATCCGACAACAGCCTGCAGCAAAACGCACAACACCGCAGCCTGACCCTATCCCAGGTCGGCAGTATCCGTGGCGATACCGTCATCGTCGCCGGACAGGAATTGGATGCCCAAGCCGCGCGTTTGGCTGCCGGCGGCAACCTGCACCTGCAAGGCAAAGAAGTCAACCTGGATGCCGGCCATGTCAGCAGCAGCCGGCAGACCGAGCAACGCAGCAAACAGTCCGGCTTTGCCGTCGGCTTCACTTATGATGTTTACACTGCAGCCAGAAATGCCTACGAGCGCACCAAAGGCAACGGCGGCTACAGCAACAGCTGGGTAGGCAAATGGATGCAGCACGAGAGCGCCATGAGCAAAGCCGTTATGGCCGCCAGCACCCCGGTGGTGGTGACCGGCGGGCGCAGCCGCTCCCTTTCGGAAAAATCCCGGCAGCACAGCGAAGCCGTCGTCACCTCCGCCACCGCCGGTAAGAACCTGAACATCGTCGCCACACAAGGCAGCATCAACAGCCAAGGGGCCAAGCTGAGTGCCGAAGGCGACGCCGTGCTGCAGGCAGCCGAGCACATCCGCTTGGGCTTTGCCGCCGACGAGCAAAGCCAACACTCCCGCAGCCGGCGCAGCGGCTTCTCCATCGACAACCGCGACCACCTCACTGCCGGCGGCACCTTCAACGACCGCTCACAGGGCGATGCCGAGCTGAGCCGCCTCACCGGCACCCAACTGTCGGCAGGCGGACGGGCCAGTCTGCAGGCCGAACGGGGCGACATCAGCCTGATCGGCAGCAGTGCCGTAGCCGAACAAGACCTCACCCTCCGTGCCGGCGGCGACATCCGCCTGCTGTCCAGCCAAAACAGCAGCCGCAGCAGCGAGCGCGAGATCAGCAGCGGCATCGGTTCGGCCGTCATTTCCGACACCGAGCACTTCAACGGCTGGATGAAACACACCCGCCAAGAGCGGCAACAGCAGGTCGAGCAGGTACGCAGCCAGCTCGGCAGCCTGAACGGCAGCGTACGCATGCATGCCGGTGAAAACTACGTACAGCAGGTGGCCGACGTCGTAGCGGCACAGGATATCGATATTCAGGCCAAGCGCATCGACATCCTGACCGACCACAACCGCGGCAGCCGCTACTCTGCCGAGCGCGATGTCAAAATCGGCAACTTCGCCAAAATCTCCTCCCCCATCCTCGACCTGATCAACGCCGTAGAAGGCACCGTCAAGGGCAAAGAAGACGGCCGCACCCGCGCCCTGCAGGGCATGGCCGCCGCCGCCAAAGGCTACTCCACCGTCGCCGGCAACGGCGCTCTGTTTAAAGCCGAAGTCGGTTTCGGTTTCAAAACCGCCCGCAGCCAACAGGAACAGAGCCATGAGCACAGCCAGAGCAATACCCTGGCCGCCGGCCACAACCTGAGCCTCACCAGCCGCGAAGGCGACATCCGGCTGCAAAATACCCAAGCCAAAGCCGGCGACACCCTGAGCCTCGACTCCGCTCGCGACATCATCCTCGAAGCCGGCGGCAACCGCCAACGCGCCGACGGCAAAAACAGCCACCTCGGCGTATCCGGCGGGGTCGGCGTCTCAGTTGGCGCCGGAACCGGCATTTACGCCTATGTCGAAGTCGGCGGCGGGAAAGGAGAAAACCACCTCGACGCCCAAAGCCACGGCCAAACCCGGCTGCAAGCCAAACACCTAGTGATCAACAGCCAACGCGACACCACCCTCTCCGGCGCCCGTGCCCAAGCCGAACGCATTGATGCCCATGTCGGCGGCCGCCTGCAGGTAGAAAGCCTGCAAGACCAGCTCGAACAGAGCAGCAAACAAAGCCAGGGCGGCGTGCGCGTACAAGTCTCCTTCGGCACCGCCTGGGAGGTAAGCGGCAACTACAGCGCCGCCCAAACCAGCGGCAGCAGCCGCAGCGTAGCCGAACAGAGCGGCCTGTTTGCCGGCCAAGGCGGTTATCACATCCGGGCCGACCAAGTGCACCTCAAAGGCGGCGCCATCGCCTCCGCCGCTCCGGCCGGGCACAACGAACTCACCGCCAACCGCCTCACCTTTGAGAACCTGCACAACCACAGCGACTACTCCGCCCAAAGCGCCGCCATCTCCGGCAGCTACGGCCACAACCCCGGCATCAAACAGAAAGACGGCAGCTACAAACCCGAAATCGGCTACAGCGACGGCCCCCAATACAACCCCGGCCTGCCGCAGAGCGACAGCGGCAGCAGCGAGAGCACCACCTACGCCGTATTGAGCGAAGGCGACATCCGCATCGGCGGCGAACGCACCACCGCCCAAGCACTCGGCATCCGCACCCGGCTGGACGGTGCCAACGAAAGCGTCGCCGCACTGCCCGACCTGCAGCGCCTGCTGCAACGGCAGCGCACCGTCTCCCAAGCCAGCGCCGACATCATCGGTGCCGCCCAAACCTACAGCAGCAACCGGGCCAAAGAAGCCGAGCGGCAGAAACAGCAGGCCGAACGCGACTTCCGGCAGGCCGAAGCCAGCGGCGACACCGTTGCCCAGGCCGAAGCCGGCGCACGGATCAAACAGGCGGAGCAAACCAAACAGGAATGGGGCGTGGGCGGAAGCAAGAACCGCGCCCTCCAGGCCGTCACCACCGTACTGACCGGCAGCCTGGGCGGTCAAAGCGGCCTTCAGGTAGCCAGCAACACCCTCGCCCCCTATGCCGCCACCCTGATCGGCGACACCTTCGGGCAGAACGGCAGCCATCCGAACAAAGCCGCCCAACTGCTCAGCCACGCCATCCTCGGCGCCGCCCTCGCCTACAGCAACGGCGGCGACCCCGCTGCCGGCGCCGCCTCCGGAGCCGGAGCAGAAGCCGCGGCCATGGTATTGACCCGCACCCTGTACGGAGAAGAAGCGGCCAAACGCCCCGACCTGCTGCCCGAACAGGATAAGGAACGGATTCGTACCTTGAGCAGCGCGGTAGCGGCCGTAGTTGGCGGGGTGTCGGGTAGCCGCGATGGTGGTGGTAATGCCGTAGATGTGCTGGCCAATGCCCAGGTTGGCGGGGTGGTGGGGAGGAATGCGGTGGAGAATAATTATTATCTTACTCCGGTAGCCGCTAGTCATTCCGAACAGGAAGCAAGAGAAATTTATCGTATTTTGAAAGATCAGATTGATACCACTTGTGGTAACAGATCTAGAATAAATGAGTGCCGGGCATATATTGGATATATTGTAAATTTTTTACAGGATAAAGAATTATCTGATAAATATCCAGATTTAACTAATCAATCCAAACGCTTTTTGGCGAATCATAGTGATTTGGTAGAGAGCTTTATACGAGGGGAGCGACAGCGTCTGGAAGCAATGGATAAGAGCGCTTTCTTCCGATATGTCATACCGGGAGCTCAGATGGTGTTTGGAACACTAGGAGTTGCCTCATCGGTAACTCTGGGAGGTGCCGCTTGCGCCGAATCTGCCGGACTCGGTTGTATGGGAGCAGGAGTTGGTATCATCGCGAGTGGGGATGAAATGACTACCGGAGCACGCAATTTTGGTCGCAGGGCTAGTGAGCAACAACCAACAAGAATCGTGCAGACCTTTATGGCAACAGGGATGTCGCGCGATTCTGCTGAAACAACTTCACTTCTCATTTCCCTTGGTGCGGCTGGGGTATCTGCCGCTCCGAAAGCTGGCATGCTGTTCAGATCATCGAGTACTGCACGATATGCAACAGCAGGATCATTTATGACAACCCCGGGAAGGGCATTCTCGGCTATACCAGCAAATAGAGAGGGAATGCGTAAGACTTTGCAATCCATAGAGTCAAGGATGAGTTCTTCCGGATCGCCTTTGGGGCAGAGAATTAGAGGAAGTGTTGATTTTAGTGAAACTGCCCCTGGTAAACTTCGGGAGGCAACGAATCATCATATTGTGCCCGAAGTAACAAATGAACCCCCACTGGCAATAAGAGCTCCATCAACTCAGCTAAAAAATAGTTTTACTACATATCATACAACTCCTAATAAACCAATAGATTTTGGTAAGCCAATCCCTATTAGATTGCACAATGGATATTACGAAGCTTCTGGTATGAAGATATCAGAACAATACTATAATAGACTTTGGCAAAGAGGAGGAAGACCAGCACCATTCTTACAAGCTCGTGAAGTTTTACAAAATAACCCAAATATTCTTCCAGATAGAAAACCAGGCTTTTTTAGATATGAAGGATCAGGATTAGAGCTCATTTACAATCCTAGAACTGGAGAAATTTGGCACATTCAACCACAAAGATTAAATAAAAGGTGATATTGCTATTATGATAATTATGAAAGAATTAGTAGAAAGAGCTTCTGAGTTTTATTACACCAAACAGCAAATTGACATGCTATTACGAGCGTGTCAGGCAAAAATTACAGAGCTAATCAACTCGTTAAAACAGGTTAATTTTGATGAATCACGCCATATATTTGAAGAATTATTTGAGATACAAATAATATTATCAGATATTAAAAATAAATACTTGTTTGAATTTAATTTCAATGATTTCCTAAATGATTTTATCTATTTTTTTGATAGGCAAGATGAATATAATGTGCATTATTTATATACCCATTTCCAACAATCTGATAATTTCCCATCTTAGTCAGGAACAGGAAGGGTAATCTACTGCTTACATAGCATTTAAATATCTAATGGGAAAATATTTTCAGGTAGCCTATCCGTTTCAATCATGATAAGTGTAGGAAATCGTCGCGTTGTTTACACTTTTTCTATGGCGGATAGCTTTTGTTTTTGCTTGAATGATTCTTAGGCAGCTATCCGTCATTATCAAGAACAGAGCGGTTTTCCCGTGTTTATCGACATTCTTGACAATGCCGGATAGCTGCTCAAACGGCTCTTCAAGCAAAAGCTGGAAGTGTAAACAACGCTGTTGATTTCCACACATAACAATGGCCAAACAGGACTTAGATGCCCTCAGACCTCGTAATTTGCATAGTTCGGCAGATGGTAGAATATTAATGGGACAGTTAGAAAATGGAAACACTGTCAAACTCAGGCCAAGTAATGATGGAGGCCGTAATAGGTGGACTATTGAAATTTCAAAACCGAATGGAAGAATAATAAGGGAGATTAGATATGGCAATCTTTAGAGAATCAACTAAAATTAATGATAATATATGCAAAGAAGTGATAAGGAGTTATTTGCAATTCGACAAAAAAACACTTGATTTTTCTTTTAATGAAGAAAGCCTTATAAGAAATGGGTGGATATATGCTGCTATAGACGGATCATTTTTAGAGGAAGATGAAGTATCTAGAATTATATCACTATCTAAAAAATCACAATTTTTTTGCTTGAATCTAGACAGATTGTTTAATATCTCTCCATATGAGATTATAGTTTATAAGTTTGATAATAATTTAGAAGACTGGAAGACAATATTATCACCAGATGAGGAGTATACTCTATGGAGTAGTTTACTCTTTAATATGGATAACTTATTAATTATAAAACCATGGTCATCTGGATACAATCTTCTGATTGCGGGAGAGGAGAATATTGTTAGAAATATTTGTACAGATAATTATTGGATTTTTAATAATAAATATCCAATTTATCCTTTGTAATAGACATGGCTAAGTATATTGCCTAGCTAAAATACAATATTGGCATATTTAGATATTTCAGCCAATGTAGGGTGAGTAAAGCATCCGTAGAGAAGTGTGCTAACTGGGGAGAATAAAATATTTCAAGATTATAATAAACTTCTTAGGTAGCCTCCAGGCCGAAGAGGCTACCTGCACCCTCTATTCTTAATCAGTCGGCTACTTCCTACGCTCTTTAACAACCCAACCACAACAAGAGATTCAGAGGCTACCTGAAAAAATTTCAGGTAGCCTCTCCATTAAGCGAAGGAGACATCTGCATTGGCGGCGAACGTACCACCGCCCAAGCACTCGGCATCCGCTTAGAAATATATTTCCAGGGAAAGGAAGTATTGATCACTACAATATTGAAGTGCAAATTCCAAAGGCTAGAGGAGGAGTAAGAGTAATTGAGAACCTACATATTGTCCCTAACTCATCAGGTGGGTTTACTTGGTGGGGTAAAGATGGAGTAATCAGAAAATGAAGTATCAACTTGATGATAATATTATATTAACAGAAGAAGGAGATGATATGCCTTCTGATAGATTTATAAAGGAAGATAAACATCAATTACACGTCTCGGTTAATGAAGCTAATAGATATGCAAGTTTGGATTTTTCCTCACGATTAGCCATGTATGAGTTTGGTAAAGAAATAATACATGAGGCTGTATTTGGGAAAGGTGGATTTATGGAATTTTACCCCATGAGTGTTACAGACGGAAAATTAGAAATTATAAATGGGGTTAGGATGCCTTTAGATAGTGCAAGGTTATTTATTAGTTATATAGATCGCGAGGATGAATAAGTAATCGTGGCATGGATAGAGTATCCAAAGGATGGGTACTGTTACCTACGCGTATAATCAATACTTATCTGTATCAGAATACACTTTTCAGGTAGCCTCTCCGTTCCACCCGTAGAAGGCTACCTGAAAAACTCCCTCTTTTCTTATTCGCCTGTTCGCTTTTCTCCCGTTCCTTAACAACCCAGCTTTCACCATTATTCTGAGTACCCAAAGGCTACCTGAAAAATTTCAGGTAGCCTCTCCCTCCTTCATCCGCCTGCTGTCCAGCCAAAACAGCAGCCGCAGCAGCGAGCGCGAGATCAGCAGCGGCATCGGTTCGGCCGTCATCTCCGACACCGAGCACTTCAACGGCTGGATGAAACACACCCGCCAAGAGCAGCAACAGCAGGTAGAGCAGGTACGCAGCCAACTCGGCAGCCTGAACGGCAGCGTACGCATGCATGCCAGTGAAAACTACGTACAGCAGGTGGCCGACGTCGTAGCCGCCCAAGACATCGGGATCGACGCCAAACGCATCGACATCCTGACCGACCACAACCGCGGCAGCCGCTACTCTGCCGGTAGAAATACGGATTCAGAATATAAAATTCTATCGAACTTATCTGATCAATTAGGAAACAATAGATATGCACGTGGAACAGTTACTATATTTACGGAAAGGTCAGCTTGTGCCAGTTGCTTAAATGTTGCAAAACAGTTTCAGCAAAGATACCCAAATATTGATGTTAAAATATTTGATAACTCTAGTCAGCTTATTATTCCTAAAAGATAGGACAGGACATGGAAAAACGTAGAAATTATATAGAGCTAAAGCAGGATTACATGTTAATTGCATTTGATGCATGTGCTAGCAAATTCCATCTTGGCAAAGTAGATAAATGGGTGGATAATGAAACGGAATATGGTTATGCTGATTATGATTTTGAATGCTGTTTTAGATTGCCAATTGAATATTTAATGTGGTACGTTATTTCTATAATAGTACATGCAGGAAGAAATTATACATATCACAAGATGAGGTTAAGAAAAATAAAGGAGATACTTAGAGAGCATGATATTGAAAATCTCATTTCTGACTTTGGGATGGAAGAGAGAAGGAATTTATGAGAGATCTCAACCTGGTTTTACAAAACCAAAAGTTAGCGTAGCCTGCGTGCAAAGTGCGTGGTAACGCTACGCACGGAATGTCTGCTTCAGGTAGCCTTCCACGGCCGACAGCGTGTATATCATCTTCAACGATAACCCGCTACTCTTCTTCGACGATTTCTTCGCCATCCAACACACCTTCAAACCGATACTCGGTTTGCAGTAAAACAGGATCAACCTTCAAGGCTACCTGAAACTTTTTTGCTTCTCAGAAGCCAACGCTTTCAGGTAGCCTTTCCAATAAATTTGTCTTGGATGGAAACCATTGAACCAATTCCGTTAGTCGGAAGATATGGTTGGGGAAATTCTCCTCCGAAAACCAAGGGCGGGTACGGATATTTTTCAGGTAGCCTCTATGAGCCTCGATGACTTCAAAGCTACCTGAAAAATCTCTCTTCCTCCATAATCCTTACTGCTCCCGTTCTTTAACAACCCAATACCAACCGTTTCGGAACCAGCAAAGGCTACCTGAAACTTTTCAGGTAGCCTCTATCCGATTGCTTGCCTATTACAAACAAACCAATACCAGCAACATTCGCACCGAAGCGCAAACCGCCGTCGGCAGCAGCGTATTGGCCGACCATCTCCAACTGCATGCCGGTCGGGACATGACCGTTTCAGGTAGCCAAGTGATTGCTAACGAGCAAAACCGGCTCACCGCCGACGGGCGCATCCAGATCCGTGCCGCAGAAAACACCGCCGCCAGCCAAACTTACGAACGCGAGCAGCGCTCCGGCCTGGTGGGCGGTTTCAAAGACGGCGTGGCCAGCATCGGCTACAGCAAATCCGACAACAGCCTGCAGCAAAACGCACAACACCGCAGCCTGACCCTATCCCAGGTCGGCAGTATCCGTGGCGATACCGTCATCGTCGCCGGACAGGAATTGGATGCCCAAGCCGCGCGTTTGGCTGCCGGCGGCAACCTGCACCTGCAAGGCAAAGAAGTCAACCTGGATGCCGGCCATGTCAGCAGCAGCCGGCAGACCGAGCAACGCAGCAAACAGTCCGGCTTTGCCGTCGGCTTCACTTATGATGTTTACACTGCAGCCAGAAATGCCTACGAGCGCACCAAAGGCAACGGCGGCTACAGCAACAGCTGGGTAGGCAAATGGATGCAGCACGAGAGCGCCATGAGCAAAGCCGTTATGGCCGCCAGCACCCCGGTGGTGGTGACCGGCGGGCGCAGCCGCTCCCTTTCGGAAAAATCCCGGCAGCACAGCGAAGCCGTCGTCACCTCCGCCACCGCCGGTAAGAACCTGAACATCGTCGCCACACAAGGCAGCATCAACAGCCAAGGGGCCAAGCTGAGTGCCGAAGGCGACGCCGTGCTGCAGGCAGCCGAGCACATCCGCTTGGGCTTTGCCGCCGACGAGCAAAGCCAACACTCCCGCAGCCGGCGCAGCGGCTTCTCCATCGACAACCGCGACCACCTCACTGCCGGCGGCACCTTCAACGACCGCTCACAGGGCGATGCCGAGCTGAGCCGCCTCACCGGCACCCAACTGTCGGCAGGCGGACGGGCCAGTCTGCAGGCCGAACGGGGCGACATCAGCCTGATCGGCAGCAGTGCCGTAGCCGAACAAGACCTCACCCTCCGTGCCGGCGGCGACATCCGCCTGCTGTCCAGCCAAAACAGCAGCCGCAGCAGCGAGCGCGAGATCAGCAGCGGCATCGGTTCGGCCGTCATTTCCGACACCGAGCACTTCAACGGCTGGATGAAACACACCCGCCAAGAGCGGCAACAGCAGGTCGAGCAGGTACGCAGCCAGCTCGGCAGCCTGAACGGCAGCGTACGCATGCATGCCGGTGAAAACTACGTACAGCAGGTGGCCGACGTCGTAGCGGCACAGGATATCGATATTCAGGCCAATCCCAACATCCCTAACCAGGACAATGTGATTCCCTTAGGCATGATGGGCGCCATGCCGCATCGGCTGGACGTATTGAAAAAGATGCTGGAAAACGGCGGGGATGTGCACTACCCCAATGCAAATAGCGGGATGGAGCTATCGGCTTTTACCAAGCACTATCGTTCCGAACGAGAAGGCTTTAAAGAAATTATAGAACTGATGGAACAATATGCTTAGAAAAAGGCTACCTGAAAAATTTTCAGGTAGCCTTTTCCCAATACTACCCAAACAGGTAACAACTGAACAAATTCCGTCAGCTACCATGGCTGATCATGCTATCCAGCCCAAATAATGTCTTGCTTGTAGGGAAGAAATTTTCAGGTAGCCTCTATCAGGTTGGCCTTTGAACCGGCTGCCATACCACTTTGGCAACAAGTTTGCTCCTTATTTGCCGCCATGCTCTCCATCAATGTCGGGAGTTCGGTACAATCCGCCTGTGCTCAGCTCAATAATCAAACGTATATCATTTTATTTCCACATCAACACATCAGCGCCATATGAAATCCTTCCCTTTTAGCCAAAGTGTCTGTTTCCTTGCTCTATCCGCATTATCCGTCCCTTCTGTTTTGGCCACACCTTTTCCGCAAGAGGTGATTGACCGCTCCGTACAGCAGCAAACCCAACAGAATATTTTGCAGCAACAACAGCAACAACAATTGCAGCAGCAACAGCAGCCAACGCAAGATGTCTTTTTAGATTCCACACAACATAATCAGGCGCAACCAGATGCCCAGCCGGCTAGCGATGAGCTGTGTTTCCCAATTCAGCAAGTTTCCTTGGTGGGCGAATCCGCCGAGAAGTTTCAATTTGCTTTGGATGCGGCTTTGCGGCAAAGCAATTTCCAACCGGGAGATTGTTTGGGTGCACAAGCTATCAACCGGATTATGACCTTGGCACAGAACGCCGTAATCGGCAGGGGGTACACCACCACACGTATTTTGGCCGCACCGCAAGATTTAAAATCGGGTAGGCTGGAACTCACGGTAATTGCCGGGAAAATTAGCAGCATACGGGTTGAATTGGCTAATCAAGAAACCACCCATGCCGAAAGGATTAGTGCGTTTCAGAATGAGTTCCCCACCGCGGCAGGCGATATCCTCAACCTGCGCAATTTGGAGCAAGGGCTGGAAAACCTCAAACGGATACCCAGCGCCGAGGCGGATATCCGGATTGAACCGGGCGCACAGCCAAACGAAAGCGATGTGGTTATCGTATGGCGGCAGCGCCTGTTGCCGTTTCGGCTGAGTATCGGAGCGGATGATTCGGGCAGCAAGGCCACGGGGAAATATCAGGGCAATATTACGTTGTCGTTGGATAACCCGCTTGGCCTGAGCGATTTGTTTTATGTTTCCTATGGCCGCGATCTGGGGCATAAGAATACCCTGACCGATTATAGCGGCATACGCACCGGCAGCGGCACCAGCAGCTATGCCCTGCATTATTCCTTTCCCTTCGGCAAGTGGCTCTGGGCAGTGAACCACAATGGCTATCGCTACCATCAGGCAGTAGCCGGCCTATCGGAAAACTATGATTACAACGGTAGAAGCCATAATACCGACATCGGTTTCACCCGGCTGCTTTACCGTGATGCCCGCCGTAAAACCCATTTTGGCATGAAAGTATGGTGGCGAGAATCACAGAGTTTCGTGAACGATGCCGAAATCGACGTTCAGCGTCGCCGTACTGCAGGCTGGTCTGCCAGCCTCACTCATAGAGAATACTTCGGTAGCGCCATCTTAAACCTGGCCATTAACTACAAGCGCGGCACCGGCATGCAGGATGCGCTGCGGGCTCCGGAAGAGAAATTCGGCGAGGGCACTTCCCGCATGAAAATCATCAGCGCCACCGCCGATTTCAACCAGCCCTTCCAAATCGGCCGGCAAGCCTTTGCCTATGATACCTCCATTCACGCCCAGTGGAATAAAAGCCCGCTCACCCCGCAAGACAAACTGGCCATCGGCGGCCGCTACACCGTGCGCGGTTTCGATGGCGAGCTTTCCCTATCCGCCGAGCGCGGCTGGTATTGGCAAAACACCCTGGCTTGGCAATACCGCAACGGCCATCAGGTGTATATCGGTGCCGATGTCGGCCATGTGTCCGGCCCCTCAGCCGAGTGGCTGCTCGGGCAAACGTTGGCCGGTGGCGTATTGGGCTTGAAAGGCCAATTCAACCTGGGCGGCAATCTGTATTACGATATCTTTGCCGGTCGCTCGCTGCATAAACCCACCCACTTCCCGGCCGACAAGCCCGTTTTCGGCTTCAACCTGAATTACTCGTTCTAGCCGCTATGCAATTTGAAGGAATCGACATCATCAGCCCCGCCCTGTTTCCCCATGAGCATTGGAACCGGGCGGAGGTATTGGGCGCCATCACTTGGCTGTGGCTGCACACCCCGCCCTACAGCGAAGCACCGCTGATGGAACTGGGCAGATACGTGCTGCCCGCGTTGGATAACGGCCAATTCGCCCTGTTTGCCGAACAAGGCAGTATATTGGGCTATTTCTCTTGGGCGATGCTCAGTCCGGAAACAGAAGCACAATACCTGCAATCCGACAGCGTATTGCACACCCCCGCCAATTGGCAAAGCGGCAGCCGGATATGGATTGTCGACTGGTTCGCCCCATACGGCGACAGTCTGAAGATGAAGACCCTCACTCAGCGCTATCTGTTCTCCAAACAGCCGAAAGCCTACGCCCTGTACCACCGGTCAGGGCCGGGCAAAGCAAGAATCGTACGGTTTGCCGGCAGGCGGGCAGATGAGGAGGCTACCTGAGAAATTGGCTTGAAGAATAAAAGAGATGAAATACCATCCATTTTGTTCTTTAAGCCAATTTTGATTGTCTGATTGGATAGTAAAAAAGCTAGGGCATTGAAAAAGAAAATTTTCTAAATACGTTTTTCAGTTAGGCGGTTTACTGCCAGGGAAAGCTGGGTAGTTCTGAACAATAACAATAGCCAAAATAGGGTATGTTGCGTTTCTTTTTCTAGTTGTATCTGGCCAAAAGAGTGTGAGGCCCAATTTCCCTTGTTCCCTTGAGTTTTATTTTAATTGTTTGTTTTAATAATTGGTCTCATATTGAGAAACATAAAAATATTAAAGCTTCTGAAGATTTTTTATTATCCAGAGAAAATAAATTTCATGATAATTTTCTCCTAAAAGTTTTCTTTTTTCTTGCAAATATTAAACCAAATTAATGATAGATTTTCTATTCTAAAACACGACATAAGCCATCATTATAGGAAAACCATTTTGTATAGATATATCCAAAGGAGAATTTATAAGATAAGGATGGGTTGTAGTTTATATATATTTTGCAACTAAGCTAAATAGATTTTGCCTCAATATATTTTCAGCTTCCGAAATATTCCTCCCCCAAATATCTGCCAATATTGCAATGGCAACATTGGCATTCCATGGGAATAAAGCTTGTTTTTTAAAATTCCCCAAAGGGCCATCAGTTTCAACTAATATTTTTTCTATTGGTATGAGTTGAACCAACTCATAACCCTTTTTACTACTTAACATCGCAGGTCCTACAGAAAAATAGCAGCCTATTTCAATCGCTTGTTTTAGCTGTTGTTTTGTGCCTGAAAACCAATGAAGGATTGGTAAATTACCATTTACTTGAATTAATTCATCTAGTACAGCATTTGCACTCATTCTAGAATGTATGCTTAATATTTTTCCTCCAGATTTTGCTGAGCTTCTTAAAATATGGCGAAAAACCTTTAATTGGGTTGCCCAATGTGTTTTAAACTTTTTTCCGCCATCCAGCCCAATTTCACCCACATAGCGAGTTTGATTTAATAATGCATCAAACAAATCCAACTCCTGCCAACGTTCGTGAGCCAGTTGCGGATGCAATCCCAAGGCGGTACGAATACGAGGACAATCTTTTGCTAATGAACTTGTTCCATACCACGCTTTTGGTGTGGTTGTAACAGATAAGACATAAATATTTTCATCTTTACATCGTTTTGCAACGTATTGTGGATTGGTATATAAATCCAAATGGCAATGCATATCCATCATAATATTTGGTTCTCTATTAAAAGTTGCTCCACTTCATCCAAACCAGTCATAAAAACATTTGCAAACTGATTTAGTTGTTGAATGGGTAGTGGACCACTTTGTAAAACCCATTGATTGATGTTGCGATAATCTTTTTGACGAATAGCACTCATTAAAGCAAATAAATCATCTCTTCTATCCTGATTTATTAAAATTTGCCGAATGTCATTAAATTCATATTGGGTATCATTGGTAATGCCTGCATAATGCAATGACGCTCTACGAATCAGGCATGGAACACAAACCCCGCATTGTTGATTTTTGCGTTTCCAATGGCTACACGAAACAGTATCAGGGATAATTTGCCGTAATAATAGTAAATTTTTGCATTCTGCTATCATTTGTCCTTTGGTTTTAAATTGATAAGGATTTCTTAAAGTGAAAGGAATATTGACCGCAGTGAAAAATTTTTGTATTTCTTGGATAAAATAAGGGTGAGTGGTACGGGTACTTAAAGCGCCTACTCTGCGTACTGTTAAAGGTGCATTGATTGAAATTACCCCATTTTCAGGCACTAAAATATCAATCTTTTTTTGCGCGACTTCCTGTAATGCATAAGCTGATACAATGGCAAATGCCAAAAAATTTAAACTTCTAGTTCGCATTGTGATTTCAGTGCTTTTTTCATTATTTAAATGTGGTTGTGCAATCGCATCAAATTGGGAAAATTGATTAATATAACCATTTTGGTTAAGTTGCTGAATAATGGCTTGCTGACGTGATTTATCACCTTTATAAGAATGACTAACTAAAACCGGTGAATGTCCCTGCTCCAATAAATCAATTACCCCAATTGCTGAATCCAACCCACCTGAAAATAAACAAACACAGTCTTTATTTCTTAAATCTACCAATTTAGTTCTGCCACTTAATTTATAGGGCTGTGGAGGTAATTGTCCGCCTGCCTGAAAATCAAATTGCCAAATATCACCACTTAAAAAGTGTAAAATCTGTTCTAAATGAACTTTGTTTGCTTGCCAAATATCTGGCTGGCACAATGGTAAAGTAATAGAAAAGGAACGACACCAGCCATTTGCAGTATCTTTTCGCAAAATAAAAGTATCTGCTGCTGTAACTGCCATAGCAATAGTTAGAAAATCCATTACTTGATTATTGAGTTCAACACCTAATCTTCTTACTCTATCCAAAACCATATTACCAATATGAGCAATTTGTAAACTTTTATTGCCCGTACCATAAAGACGAATAGGTAAAACACCATTAGGCAAATTTTTTAATTGCTCAATATCGTGGTGAAAAAATAATTGATTCATCAATAATTCTCCCATTCTTCCCAAATTTCCAAAATAGCTTGGTTTTGAATTTCTTGCATTTGTTCGGTTGTTAACTGACAAACATCATCCGTAAATTTAGGGGCAAGCGTAATATCCACCACCTCATGAACTAATTGTCTCAAATCATTTTCAACGTTTGAAATTTGAACAAGATCGTTACCTTTATTCCACGCCTTACCAGCATCGTGTACAATTTGCAGAAAAATACTTTCAGTTAAATAACAAATCATCATCTTAGCAATAACTTCAACTGAAATACTGTTTTCATCAAAAGTTGTCATTCCTTCCAATGCTTCTGATAAAGCAATATTCATTGCAGAACGAATTTTGTCTGAGTCACCGTGATGACCAGCCAAAAGTTCGGTAATTTGGTTGATGACTTGATCACAATGCTGACCATTTAAACTATGTAAATTAACCGAATATTGTTGCTGCTGGCTGCCTGAAAAAATACCAAATAAACCCGAACCTGCTTGGGTAATTTTCCCCAATTTTTGGACGGCTGTATGCTTACCACCACTGGCTTTTCGTGCATAATGACCAAGTGCTTTACATACATCATCACGTCCACCGCCTCGTACAGCCCTACCGATTGCTTGACGCACTCCCCTTAATCTCTGTGGATCTGGCGTTTGAGTCGTTGCTTGGCTGTCATCAACCCAAGCCGGTAACAAAGGTGAACGACCATTTGGTCCTACGCTAGATTGTGAAGTACCCATTGCTTACTCCTGATACCAAGTTTCGCTTTTTAATCTTGCATTAAACCACGGATAATTAAAACCTTTATTTTTCAATTCAATAATAAAACGATTTAAAATTTTTGCACCGCCTTCTGAAAACTTAGCTAACAAACAAGCCCCCATAAAACCATTTGGACTTTTAGCCCAGTTATCCACTTTTCTTAATTGTTCCACTAACGCGTCCATAACAGAGATTTGTTCATCCATTGTTAGTTGTTGAATGGTATCTTTGGTACCTTGTGAGCCTGTTCTTGATGTGGTTGTAAGTAAAATGTTTAAAGCATCTTGGGCTTTTTGAGAAAGTTGAGCGGTATAAGTATTTAGCGGTATGGTTTCTCTGGATAAATAGATCGCTGTGCGCAAATCAACATTGGATAATTTTGGCTCTAACTTTGCCCATTCTTTGATAAATGCTTGAGTAGGCTTATTTTCAGAGAGTTTTGATAAATTTTGCTCATTGTTATTTTCCAGCTCTTTTAATAATTCAGGTTTACCCTCTTCTTCATTAATACGCTGATAAAAATTTGTTACCACATCAGAATCCACACATCGCTCAAAAATCACCAATTTGGTAATAATCGCTTCCTCTAACGGTATTTGACGCTTGTTTGCGATTTGAACACGCATTTTAATGATATTTAAAATACGTTTTACAATTCTAGGATTACCGTGAATATTAGGTGAATTTGCTAATAAAGGAGCTATTCTGTTTGCGCGTTCAAAATCTGACAATAGAGCTTGATTATGTTGCTCTTCAATAGTTTTGGCCACTTCTTCTGGACTTAAAGATTGACTTTTCCAAGATTGTTGCAAATGAGTTTCTAAAAATTGGCGTAAGCTTGCTAATTTTTCGGTTGGTATTTTTTGATGAATGGCGTACAGCATATATAAATATGCACGAATTTCAAGCACACCTGCTTTGGGTACACGAATAGGAATCTGAATGAGCTTGTCCAAATAATCAATTTGATGACGATACGACAAATCTTTGTAATGTTCGGCAACTGAATGGCGAATCATCTCCTCGTCAGCCGCGATAATGAATGCCGTCCGATTTAAAAACAAAAATAAACGAATCGCCTCCAATGTCTGAATAGCATTAGCAGGCAGACAACGGTCAAGATTATCAATCACAATAACCAGCTTTTTACCTAAATCCTGCAATATTTCGCCATATTCTTTTCTAAACTCATCGATTTGTTGTGGTGGTGTTTGTTTCTCTTTTGGCTTGATAAGATTTTTCCCTGAATCAACAAGATTTTTCCCTACTTCTACAATTTGCTTACTTTCTGTTTCATTTTGAACACCATCCAATGATTCTTTTGCTGTTTCAAATGTTTTGGAAATTAAGCCAAAAGTTGGCACTCCTGCAGCCAACGCAGCTCCTTCGGCCATTAAACCAAGCAAACGCAAACCATTAATTCTTGCAAATAAGTTTTTGGATTTTTGCAAGATGGTTTCTTCATCTTTGGCGGCCTGAATCAAATGGCTTGCAATAGTTTCCAAAAGCGCCGCTCTGGCATCATCAAATCCCTGATAGAGCCAAGCATCAAATTTAATTATAATCCACTCATCAGGTTTGATTTGTTGCTCAATTAAATTTAATAGAGAGGACTTGCCTGCCCCCCAGTTGCCAAAAACACCTATCGAAACGGGAAGCATAGCTTCAGTTTCTAATATTTCAGTAACAATTTGCGACACTTCGCCAAAATTGAGATAGTCTTCTTTAGATTCAGTATCTGACCACATTAAATTGCTCGCATTTATAAAATATAAGTATTTATATTATAAAACACTTTTTATCAAATATTTAAAATTTTTTTATGATGATAAAGTATTTGTGTAGTTTAGAATAAAACTCTGTTTGTTATGATTCACACCCAAATTCTGAGCTTGTTAAAGTGTCTAGCAAATTTGGGTTTGCTAGGTGACAAATGATTTGGGGCTAACGTAGATTAGCAGTTATGTTAGTCTACAAAAATGCAGATAACCAATTGTAAATTAAGCAAGAGAGTTCAAAAGAAACTACTTGAATTTTTTGTACTCGAAGTTACCGCCCGTTCCGCTGCCGATATTTTAGACATTCAGCCTAACTCCGCCATTCTGTTCTACCGCAAAATCCGTATGGTCATCAGCCATCATTTGGCCTTGGCTGCCGATGAGGTTTTCGAGGGCTCCGTCGAGTTGGACGAAAGCTATTTCGGCGGACGGCGTAAAGGCAGACGTGGTCGCAGTGCGGCAGGAAAAGTGGTTGTCTTTGGCATCCTGAAACGCAACGGACGGGTCTATACCGTTGTGGTGGATAATGCCAAGTCTGAAACGTTACTCCCTGTCATTAAAAAGAAAATCATGCCGGACAGTATTGTTTATACCGATAGTCTGGGCAGCTACGACAAGTTGGATGTGAGCGGTTTTATCCATTATACGACGGCGGCCAAACCAACAGCCGTATCCGTGAAACCACTGCCCGCGAATTGCAACAGCACGAATTGCTTACCGCCACCGAGCGCCAAGTTCGGCAGACGGTGCGCCAAGCCTACCTCGATGCCTACGGCCACCAATACCGCATCCTCGCCCAGCAGCGCCTGTTGGAAAGCAACCGCGCCAAACTGGAATCCACCCGTTTGGGGCGGCAAGTGGGCGTGCGCAGCCTATTGGAAGAACTGCAGGCACAACAGGCTGCCGCCGATGCCGAACAGCAACTGGCACAGACACGCTACGGCTATGTCTTGGCCTATATGCGGCTGCTGAAAGAGCCCAGCATTTTGGGTGAAGTCACTCGGCAACAGCAGCTGCGCCGCGAATTGTTCGCTGCCGGCAACCGGGGCACAAACCGCACAAGCGCCCTAGCCAATCCGGCGGTCTCGATCGTACCAAATCCTCCCCGTATCAATAGCGAGGCGGCGCAATCTGCCATCACCGCGCCATCCACGGGTGGATATTTGCGACGAGCATGCGGCAGCGGATTTATACGGGCTGGGTCAGGGCGTGTATCCGGTGGACGAATGCCCGTGGCCGGCACATCCAAATACCTTTAGTTACACCGAGGCGGTGTATCGGGACGAAATCGGCAGCCTGAACCCTACGGTGGAAAAAGTACAAACCGAGATCGCTGCGGAAGCGGATGGGTTGTTGAAACGGGCCGCCGCCATCGAGCCGATAATAACGGGCGACTTACAACGGATGGCTGCCGCCGTGCAAGCGCGTATGGCCGGGTTGGATTACCGTTTCAAAGGCCGCGAATCCCTAATTCGCAAGATTGAAAGCAAAACATGGCGACGTGATGTAACACCGGCCCGTGCCGCCGCTAATATTACGGATGTGTTGAGATATACGGTGTTGCTGGACGGGGAGAGTTTTGTCAGCCAGTATTGGCAGCTGCAGGAGAAACTGGCAGCCAGCGGTTACCAAACCAACAAGGTGTCGAATACTTGGCGTAAAAATGCGGTGTATAAAGGCATCAATACGACCATCATCAAAAATGGACAGGTATTCGAGCTGCAATTCCATACCGAGCAGAGCTTCAATTTGAAAAATAACGAGTTGCACAAACTCTACGAAGAGGCGCGGGAAATCTCCACCAGTACGGAAAGACGTGCCGAATTGCAGCGTCAGATGGTAGAATTAAGCAGGCAAATCCCGACCCCGCCCGGCATCAGTACGATTCAAACGAAAGCAGGGATACGATGAAACATCAATATTGGAAAGTAGACGGCAACCCGGACATCATTATTCGTGGTGATGAGGATGAAGACGGCAATATTTACGAATGCGCCTTCTTCAATCGGCATACCCGGCAGTGGGACTACAGCGAATCCGGTTATTGGTGGGACGAGTGCTATATACAAGCCAATCTTGACGTACACAATCTGAGTGAGCAGGAAGCCTTAGCCCTGGTAGGTACAGTTTAAAATCTCCTAGTTCCGGTTATTCCGACATCTTCTTTTGGCGCCCTTTGGGGCGCTTTTCTTTTGCCAAAAATACCCCTGTTTTGTCATGCGCAAACCGCCTAATCTGCCATTATTGTCAGAGGGAGTTTCAATGAAACCGCGAATTTACCGCTTACAGCAGTTTGGCGTAACGGTTGCCGCGTTTAACCTTGATGTAGCGGTAGTCGCTCGACCTTTGTGCCACCGCATATTCGTCCCCATGCGCCACCTGATACCAAAACGGTGCGCCAATAATTTGCACGCGCCCGTTGTCGAGCATAGCGCACTGGTTATGCAGGATGCTCATGTGCGCTTTCAGTATCGGGCTGCCGTCCAGAGCCGCCTGAATCCGTCCGACCACTTTGTGCAGCGCGTCGCCGTAATATTCGTGGTTGCCCATCACGTAAAACACTCAGTCAAAGCCGTTGTCGGCAATCACGCTTTGCCCGCCTCGTTGCAGGCTGCCTGAAACTGCCGCATGGCGGCCAAGCCGTTGCCGAAATCGCCGGCGTTCCAGGCCAAGAGCCAATTGCCGAACGGTACCGAATAATGCGCACCGTAGCTGCGGGTACCGCTGTCGGTTTTTTGTCCGTTCCTATCGGTCAAATCATTTTTATGCCCCAAGTCGCGGCTGTAAGAGACATAGGCCAAAAGGAACGCGCTCAAGTGCGCGTGGTGGGATCTAGGAAAAGTGGAGCTATGATATGTCCTAGAGATTGCTTTTTTTGTTTAAAGCGCATACTTATATTTATATATAATATATAAGTACCTATTATAAGAATATATATATCATATATAGTATATATACATCGGTGATCTTGGAAATTTTGGCTGACTTTCCCCATCGGGTTTGACACGATGGCCGTCGGGTTGGCGAGACGGGATTCGGTAAGAAGCCCGTCGGCATACTCTGAGCTCGGTTTCAACCGAGCGAGGGCGAAGCTGGTTTTCTTCCATCGGGTTTAACACGATGGCCGTCGGGTTGTCGAGACGGGATTCGGTGAGAAGCCCGTCGGCATACTCTGAGCTCGGTCTCAACCGAGCGAGGGCGAAGCTGATTTTCTTCCATCGGGTTCGGCTCAATGGTCGTCGGGTTGGTAGGTGGGCTAATGGTGAAAAGGGAAATAGTCGAGTACGCCGACATGGAGATGTATGCGAGTTGGCGGATGGAACGTTATGTTTGCCGAAGCAGGAAGTCTGTCCTGCACTGTACTAATGACCAATGGGGATTAGCCAAACCTACCCCAGAACAGATTCGCGAGATGTATCTGTCCACCCGATAACAAAAAGGCCGCCCAAATCAGGGCGGCTTATTTTATTGGTTAGAGGTTTGGTTAATATTGGTTCAGGCAAAACGCGTCTTACGCAAATACAACGGAATCGATTGCAAATTCTTCCCGCCGTTCTTGAAAGAATGCGAATTTCGGTTTAACTTCGGCACACTATCCCAGCAGCTTAAAATCCTGCGGGATTGGTGTGGAATTTAGGGCTAATCTAGTACAGCCCCATTATTTATTCAGCAGTTCACTGGTGTCGAGGATGTTCCCGTCACGGCTGGCAGCAAGCTGGTTGCCATGTCAGCTGAATACTTGGAAGCTGATGATGTTGGCACTAATTTCAACAGCAGTCGTTTAATACTACAACAAAGATAAAAGGACATTTGGAATGAAAAACTATCCCCAATGTCCTTTTAGCCAAAAATTTACAAAGTAATACCGTTGTCCACTACCAATACTTGCCCGGTCGTACCATCGGATTCGTCAGAGGCAAAGAACAAAATTGCCTGTGCCTGCTGGATAGCAGGAGTATGTGGCAAGCCCATGTTCATGTGTTGGGCGCATTGCTCAGCGAACTCGTCAAAGGTGGCGAGTTTTTCCGGTGTGTTAAGCGGAGTGGGGGTAGGGCCTGGACAAACAGCATTGCAGCGTATGCCTTTGCCCGCAAACTGGATGGCAATATTTTTGGTCATACCAAGCAGTGCACTTTTTGCAGCTGAATAGGAAATGCCTGCTGAACCGAATACACCGCCGATAGAAGACACGTTTACAATCGACCCTTTTGTCATATGCTCCAATGCTGCCTTGGTTAGATAGAATACAGAGGTTTGATCGGTAAGGATGACCTCGTCCCACCATGCGGTGCTGCATTTGGTAATTGGCATATGTTTGTCGGCGATGCCTGCGTTGTTTACCAAAATATCGATGCGGCCAAAGTTTTTTACGGTTTCTTCAATTAGATGGCGGCAGTCAGCTTCAATAGTTACGTCGGCGGGAACAATGGCACATTTACCACCGGCAGCACGAATTTCAGCTTCCACATTTGCCAATTTCTCCTTGCTGCGGGCAGTCAAGATGACCGTAGCACCTTCGCGGGCAAATAGTTTGGCGGTTTCTTCGCCGATACCAGAACTAGAGCCAGTAACAATAGCAATTTTGTCTTTCAATCTCATGATATTTCCTTTTTCTATAAGTAATTTAAGGTGAAAATTATTGTTCTTTGACCGGAGTTAGATCGGTCATCCAAATCAGTACCAAGGTTATTGCGCCGATAGCAATCAGCAATATATAGGCACCGGTATAACCGCCAAACACAGTCAGCCCGAACGCTAAGATGGAGAAAGCACAACAGCGCACTACCGATTGCACGGGATGGACAATGCCTAAAGCCTTAATATATGCAGCACGTGGAAATTTAGTGGAGACGAAAGCAGTGCTGTAATTGGTAGCGCCGGGTAGTGCTAAGCCAATCATGGCCAACAAAAGCAGCAGGACGGTGGAGTTATTAGTAATATTCAAGCCGATGGCCACCATCCACCAAACGGTGTAAATCAGCAGAGCGTTTTTAATACCGACTTTGTTATTCAACCAGCCCCAGCCATATGCACCAAACGTACCAAACAGGGCAGACGCGCTCATATAGAAAATTGCTTTTTCCATTGGGAAACCAAGCTCTAACAGGCGCGGTACCATCTGGCTAACTACGCCAACCAACATAATGTAAATCATGCCGGTAGACACACCCATAAGCCAAATATCTTTCATTTTCATCAATTGGCCATTGGTTAGACTGCTGGCTTTTGGTGCAGGTTCGGCAGATACCGGAGCAGGCTCGTTATCGGGCAGCAGCCCCACATCTTCAGGTCTGTTGGCAATCAGCAAACCAACTACCAAGGCCAAAGCCACCATAATCACCGACATAATCCAAAAGCCGTGTGGTACGGTAAACATGGCAAACGATGCAGCCAACACCGGCACAAAAAACGCGCTGGAAAAAGTTTGACCGAAGGTAATAAATCCCAGAGCCAAGGCCTGTTTGCGTACAAACCAGTTTGCCACCAGCCCTGTACCGCCCACATAAGCCGCACCAGTACCAAAAAAGCTCACTCCTGCAAACAACAGCGCAAAGCTCAAGATGGAATTGGCGTAACCCAACAGGCCAAAACATATGGCACAGGCCAGGCAGGAAAGTACTATATTAAATTTCAATCCCTTTTTCTCAATTGCCCACGAAAAAATCGGTGCAGCGGGAATGGCTGCCCATGAGGCAGGGGTGACATAAAACAGCAGTTCTTTGTAATCCAGGTTATAAAGTTTGGACAATTCTGGTAGGCTTACGTTCAGGCCGTGTGTACAAGCACCAGCCATCACCCAAAACATACATGCCTGCATGAGGATGACTGTCCAGCCCTGTTTGCCGAAATTGAGGCTGGGTTTGGCTTCGGTATTCATGATGCAGCTTCCGTATAAATAGCAGTATTTGAAAAATACCAAGTGAAAACGGGGTGCCCATTATTGAGCTAACCCCGTTATTTTGCTCAATCAGAAGAGCGATAATCTCAGCAAGGTAAATAACTTACTTGATCTCGTCCTCTTCTTGGCCACCATTCAAGCGCGGACGAATTACTTTGCCTTTCTTCTCGGCAGCGATTACCAGAGCAGCTTCTTCTTTGGCCTGATCCCAGAAGCTGGCTTCGTGCGGAGAGTGTTCGGTGGCAGTTACGAACATTTCAGTGGCGAAAGAACCGCGCAGTTCTTTGGCGATGTCTTCTTTCCAAGGCTGACGCAAAATCTGGGTAGTGATGCGGCGGGTTACACGAGTACCAGTTTGCATAATCAGGTCGGCGATTTCCCAAGCGCGTTTGTAGGCAGCTTCGGTGTCGGTGCAGATCTCGTTGATCATGCCCAGTTTCAGTGCCTTGCGGGCAGTGATGATTTCACCAGTCAGCTCTGCATAGGCGAAGCGTTTGCGACCCATCAGTTCACGCCAAGCGATTTGTACGCCGTCACCGGGCACCATGTTGGTACGGAAGTGCATTTCAGTGGTCCAAGCATCTTCGGTAGCGAGGGTTATGTCGCTGAATAATACCAAGTCAGAGTGGAAGGTGGCGCCGGTCCATACGCCGATGGTGGGCACCTCAACATCGAAAATCTGGCCTTCAATGTCGTTGGTGCCGTCGTAGTATTGGTATTCGTACATACGCCAAGACACATCAGGATCGGAGGCAAACTCGATAGCGGGCTGCCATTCGCCTTTTTCATTGGTGCGGCCGATGCCTTTGAAGGTATCCGGGCCGATACCGCCCAAAATGATGACTTCGTTATCGGGATCGCGGCCGGCCCAGTTGAAGAAATAGTGTAGGCCTTGATGCAGCTCAGCACTCCATTGCACGGGGCCGCCGTTGGTATGCATACGGGCTTCCAAAATGCCGCGTTCGCGTTTCATTTGGATGCAGCCTTTCAGAATTTCGGAATACTCCTCAAAGGGCATATGAGGAATGGTTTTCAGCTCTTTGTGGGACAGTTCTTTGCGTTTGCCGGAATCGTTTTCGTAGTTGCCTTTAATAGCCATAATATTGCTCCTAAAACAGGGTGGGAAAAGAAACGGGTTTCAGCAAACCAACACACAAAATGGCGTTGCGCTGAAAGTGGCGGCAGATTAACGCTCACCCCTTGCGGCTGTGAAATTCTATTTCGGTTTTTTGTTATGCTATATAAGAATACTTTTTTATAAACAACATGTTAATTATTATTGTTAGATGAATACTGCCGATTTACGCAAATTTAAAGGCTACCTGAAACCAGATTCAGGTAGCCTTTTTCAGCTTGGGCCATACCTTCGGTCGATACTCAAAAGTGATTATGTTTCACACAGGACAGCGAGCTGAAAGCAGTACAGAGGAGGCTTAGACTGTAGGAAACAACGTGTTTTGGCTACAGAAGATTGAGTACTGTCATCCTGCTCATGCTGCCAATGCAGCATCGACTTGCTCCACGGCAAATTTGATTACCGCAAGCCAAACAAGCTTTGCCCGATCATCGGTTTCACTTTTT
The DNA here is from genome assembly GCF_003990355.1 of Eikenella corrodens. Classification (NCBI taxonomy): domain Bacteria; kingdom Pseudomonadati; phylum Pseudomonadota; class Betaproteobacteria; order Neisseriales; family Neisseriaceae; genus Eikenella; species Eikenella sp. KCOM 3110. The sequence goes on from NZ_CP034670.1 coordinate 2,343,453, forward strand.
CAGGTAGCCTACAAACCTTTCTCTCTTAGTATCGCCAATGGGTTGGCACTTATCTAAAAAATACATAAGCAGGCGCATAAATAGCATTTCAGTTTCTTTAGACACTGGTGTTTAATGTCTCACAGCATCGTTGCAGAGTCATCTGCAATCTCCTTTAATTATAGCTGAAGAGGTACCGACCATGAGCGATAAAGTTATTCTCACCGTAGCCACTACTGGCGCAGTAACGCCCAAAGAATTGAATCCGAATGTGCCGATTACACCAAAAGAAATTGCCGAAGATGCATACAAATGCTGGAAGGCAGGCGCATCCGTGGTGCACTTACATATGCGCGACGACCAAGGTTTGGGTACGATGGACAAGCATAAATTCAAAGAAACCATCGACCGCATCCGCGACACCTGCGACATCGTTATCAATGTAACCACTGCCGGCGACCACCGCGCCACCTACGAACAGCGCATGGAACACTTGGCCTATGTGCAGCCTGAAATCGCCTCGTTTGATGCTGGCTCGTTCAACTGGCTTCCCGGCGGTGTATTTGAAAACAGCCCCGAATTTTTGTCTAAACTCGGCCAAACCATGCAGGAGTTGGGTATCAAAACCGAAATCGAGATTTTCGACAGCGGCATGATCCACGCCTGTGTGAAATACTTCCAAGCCAAAGGTTTCCTCGCTTCACCACTGCACTTCCAATTGGTGCTGGGTGTGCTGGGCGCGGCTTCCGCACGGGTGGAAGACTTGGTTTACCTGCGCAGCCTGCTGCCTAAAGACGCCACTTGGGGCGCATTCGGCATCGGCCGCGACCATTTGCCGGTTCTGCTGACCACCTTAGCCATGGGCGGCCATGTGCGTGTTGGTTTGGAAGACAATGTGTACTACTCCAAAGGCGTGCTCGCCACCAATCTCTCTCTCACCGAACGTGCCATCCGCATCATCAACGAAGCCGATAAAGCGGTGGCCATGCCAGATGAAGCCCGCGCCATTCTGGGCTTGAAAAAACGCTAATACCAAAGTTTCAGGTAGCCTCAAGCAGGCTACCTGAAAATAAAATTGAGGAGCAAAACATGAATACGCGGTTCAAACTTTCCCTGCTAGCGGCACTCTTACTGCCCTTGGGCGCCGCACACGCTCAAGAAGGCGTCAGCCCCATGCAGCCCGGCGCGACCACCGGCTCACACACCGGCGCGCTGCCGCCTCCCGGTCTGTATTTTGGCTACGATGTAGACTACGAATGGGGCAAGTTGCGTAACGGTAGTGGCGACAAAGCCGGCATCGACCTTGAAACCGGCAACACCAGCATGGTGGCCTCGCTAATTTGGTCAACACCATACAAAGTGCTAGGCGGGAATTACGCCATAGGCATCGCTCAGCCCTACAAATTCGGCGAAGTCACCATCAACGGTCAAACCGACCGCAGCAATGGCGCCATGAGCACCGTATTGATGCCGGCCATGCTGTCGTGGGATTTGGGCAGTGGCTTCCATCTGGGTGCCGGCACTGCGGTGGTACTGCGTAATGGCAAACACAGCTACACCTACAATGCAGCCGAAGGCCGCTATACCACTGATACCGATAATCTGGCCAACCGCTACTACACCCTGCAACCCAACCTCGCCCTTACCTACTTCACCGGCGACTGGGCGTTTACCATGAATAACACCGTGGACTTCAATGCACCGAATATACGAGATGGAACGCCGCGACGTAAACACCGGCCTGATCACTTTCTGCGCCGGCGGTGGGCAAGGCTTCTCCGCACTGTTTGAACGAGTGTAGAACAGACTACAATACAACATATTGCACAACAATGGGAAAGGGCTACCTGAAAACTGCCAGCAGCTTTTAATAACATGATGTTAAAGCAACTTATGCAAGACTAATCGCACTTTTCAGGTGGCCATACATTTGTCTCCTACCAAGTACATTTTTTTAAACTAGTAGAGTGGCAAACTATTATGGAGTTAAAGAATATCTAATAGAGTTAAGTCATTACCAAAATTAAGGAGCAGTTGTATGCATTGCAAATATCCTCATATGTTCAAGCCATTGACCATCAAAGGCGTTACTTTTAAGAACAGAGTTTTTGCTTCTCCGATCACCACCAACCGCGTCGTTTCCGATCAGGGATACCCAACACCGGAAGCGATTGACGTGTATGAAACTAAAGCCAGGGGCGGGTTTGCAGAGGTTACGATAACTGAGAGTTTTATTGACCACGAATACTCTTGGCGGCATGAGCACGGATTGAATTTGTGGGAAAGGGGACAAGCAGTTTACGCTTTCGCCCGTGCCGTTAAACGAGATCATTCATTTTATGCGGGAAACTTGGTGGTATTACTAAATGTGTTGCAGATAAAATTCCAGGCTACCTGATGTGCTCAGGCAGCCTGGATATAGAACCCTGCTATTGCTGACTTAGTACTGCAACAAGGTTGCTAAGACTGGATCGCACCCAAGATTTGCTGGCACATATTCCGACCCTGCTCATCTCGCTCCACAATCATGGTGAACAAACACCGTCCTTCGCTCATCTGTGCCCAATGCTAACCAATCAAGCATTTCTCTTTGCTATCGTCGTTGGTCTTATAGGTCTCGCCTTTGTATTCTAGTACTAAAATCCGCCCATCTTGCAGCTCGCAGATGAAATCAGGGAAAAAGCTGTTGCCGCGGATACCGGACAAGGGCAGCCAAAAACCACGTTTGCCTAAGTCGGAGTTACGTATCCAGTATTTGATTTCAGGTAGCGTATCAATAATCTGGGCACAGTCAAACTCTTCACCCTGTGCTGTTATAGTGAATTAAATTTAAACCAGTACAGCGTTGACTCGCCTTGCCGTACTATTTGTACTGTCTGCGGCTCGCCGCCTTGTCCTGATTTAAATTTAATCCACTATATGTTTTCAATTTCTGGGAAAAAGTGCTTGGCAAACCGATAGTGGCCTGAATAAAACGGCGGTTGCGGTTCGTAGTTTTCAGGCAAGAACTCATAGCAGAATTGCTCACTTGTAGAAACCAGTAGCGTTGTTTACAGTATTTCCAGGAGAAGGAAAGCGTCACCTCCCTGGCCCGCCGCTACCAAGTCAGCCGCGTCACCATCTACCGCGCACTGAAAGCCGCAAGGGGCAGGCTGCTCAAACCCCAAACCAGTACCAACAACCGTTTCAAACAGGCAAAGTACGGAATGAAACGCCTGGCCAAGGTAGAACGCAGCATTCAGGAAAAACTCAAAAAGCAGGCCAAACGCTACAATAAATCCTATCCCGGAGAGTTAGTGCATCTCGATACCAAACGGCTGCCGCTGCTTAAAGGGCAGAAAGCCACCGATAAGCGGGATTACTTGTTTGTCGCCATCGACGATTTCTCAAGGGAGCTGTACGCCGCCATCCTGCCGGACAAAACCGCAGACAGCGCCGCCAAGTTTCTGACCGAACACCTGATTGATCCCTGTCCCTACCTGATTGAGTGCGTTTACTCCGACAACGGTACGGAATACAAAGGCTCGGCCAACCATGCTTTCGGAGTAGCCTGTTACGAGAACGGGATTGGTCAAAAGTTTACCCGGGTTGCCCGTCCGCAGACCAACGGTAAAGCTGAGCGGGTTATCCGCACCCTGATGGAGATGTGGCATGAGAAACAGTCGTTTGACAGTCCGGAACATCGGCAAAAGGAGTTGTGTCGCTTTGTTAATTTCTATAACACTGTGAAGTCGCACCGCAGTTTGAACGGCGATACGCCGTTTGAGGTGTTGCAGGCTTCATTCCCAACCTGTAGTTAAACAACGCGGTTGGTTTCTACAGACCAAAGTTTATAGTAGCATTCTTGTGCCATAAGGTCGCCTATCAGCATTGTTTCTTGTAAAAGTATGAAAATTTGGCTATATTCTGTCAGATTGGTTCTGATTGTGGGGGTGCCTTAAGATTTATGGTGCGGCATTTTGCATTGTTTCGAATTTAATTTTTTGACTCTAAATAAATATATGGTTCCCCGTGGGCGTGCCAGATTTTGAATAAACCCTTACTGAGCAACAGTAAGGGTTTATTGCTTTTGGCTTTTTAAATCAATAACTCTCTCCGTTTCCCGCCCTTTGCTATTTGCCAGCCTTTGCAAGCTGCCCTATCTATTTGTTTTATTCCTAATTTCGGCTATGATTACATTAGATTTGCCTTACCGTCGGCGAATTTAAATTTATTATTCATCCAACAAAGCAACCCATGCCCGAAACCCTAACATACAGCTACGCCGCGCCGCCCACGCCAGAGGAATACCTGAAGCAGCAGGCCGCCCAAAAGCAGCCTGCGCCCTAAAAACCCCACTCCGGCCACGCAAGTCAGCAGCGTTTTCTGCCGCATACCCCTTCAGGCTACCTGAAAACCATAAAACCGCTTTCTGTCCAACCCAAACCGATAGCTTTCAGGTAGCCTCCACCACCCCGCCCAAACAAAATCTGCCATGAAACCACTCCTCCTCACCCTCGCCACCCTTCTGTTCGCTCCTACCCTGTACGCCGCGCCCAACCTTATCCTGGCCAAAGAATACAATGGCCAAAACATTGCCGGCTGGGCGATGAGCGAAAAGCTCGACGGCGTGCGCGCCTATTGGGACGGGCGCAGACTCATCAGCCGCCAAGGCCACCCCTTCTCCCCGCCCGCCGGTTTCACCCGCGATTTCCCGCCCTATCCGCTCGACGGCGAGCTCTACAGCCGGCGCGGCGCATTCGAGCAGATTTCCGCCGCCGTCCGCAGCGCCAACGGCGATTGGAGTGGCATCAAACTGCACGTTTTCGACGTGCCCCAAGCCCCGGGCAACCTGTATCGGCGCCTCGCCCTCGTGCAGCGCCACCTTGCCGCCCACCCGCAGGCCAAAATCGCCGTTATCCCGCAAACCCCCGTGCGCGATGCCGCCCATGCCCAACAATTCCTGCGCCAAATCGAAGCCCAAGGCGGCGAAGGCGTGATGCTGCGCAACCCCAATATTCCCTACCAAGGCGGCCGCAGCGACAACCTGCTCAAACTCAAAAGCGCGCACGACGCGGAATGTACCGTTACCGCCCACCACGAAGGCAAAGGCCGCAACGCCGGCCTGCTCGGCGCCGTGTCCTGCCGCAACGAAACCGGCGAATTCCGCATCGGCTCCGGTTTCAAAGATGCCGACCGCCGCAACCCGCCGCCAATCGGCAGCCGCATCACCTACAAATACCGCGGCTTCACCGTCAAAGGCACGCCCCGCTTCGCCACCTACCTGCGCCGTGCCAACTGAACCCGGCAGGCTACCTGAAAGCCGGTAAACAGCCACGCCAAACGGCGGCACAACACCACCCTGCCCTGCCATATCCTCACTTCGCGGCTGCCCCGTTTTCAGGTAGCCTTCCGCCTATCCACCCCGCATTTGCTATACAATAGCGCCCAATTTGAATTTCCCGCCAACCATCCCATGCTAACCTACGTTCCGCCCGAGCAACGCCCCGCACCGCCCACTTACGAGCGGCCCTGGCTCTTGCTGCTGCTGGCTTTTGTCTGGCTGTGGCCGGGTGTGTTCGCGCACGATTTGTGGCAAGACGAACCCTTGGTGTATGCAGTCATCCGTCAGGCCGCGGAGAGCGGGCAGTGGTGGCTGCCGCAGGATGGCGGGGCGCTGTTTTGGGATGTGCCGCCGCTGTATATGTGGCTTTCCCTGCTGTTTTTGAAACTGTTCGGCCATTTGCCGCCGTATGAGGCGGTGCGCATGGTGAACGCCTTACTCGCGGCGGTGTCGCTCGCGGCCATGGGCGGCGCGGGGCAGATGCTTTTGGGGCGGCGCAACGGGCGCACGGCGGTGCTGGTGCTGATCGGCTGCCCGGGTCTGCTGATGATGAGCCACTTCATCGGCGGGCAAATCGTTACCCTGTGTGGCTTAAGCCTGAGTTTCTACGCGCTGGCGATGGCGCGGCAGAAAACGGTGAAGGCGATTGTGCTCACGCTTTTGGGTTGGACGGTATTGTCGCTTTCAGGTAGCCTGTTGCCGCTGTTGGGCGTGATGCTCACTACGGCGCTGTTGCCGCTGGATTCGCATTGGCACAACAAGCGTTTTTGGCTAACGCTTTTGGCAGCGGCAGGGCTGACGCTGCCTTTGCTGTTTGTGTGGCCGCTGGTGCTCAACGGCTTATCGCACGAGGCCTTCCTGCAATGGTGGCGGTATCACGTGCTTGCGCCGTTCGGCGGCTTTGCCCGCTTGGATTTTGGTTTTTCCACCGCGTATTATCTGAAAAACCTGCTGTGGTTTGCCTTCCCGGCCTGGCCGCTGGCCTTGTGGACACTCTACCGCCAACGCCGCCTGCCGCGCCACGGCTGGAACAGCCTGTGCCTGATTTGGCTGGCGGTGTTCGGCCTGATGCTGGCCGCTTCGCCGCAGCACGCGGAAGACAATTTAATGCTGCTGTTGCCGCCTTTGGTATTGGCGGCAGCGGCGCAGGCCGACCAGCTGCGGCGCGGCGCGGCGGCGTTTTTCAACTGGTTCGGCATCATGACTTTCGGCTCGCTGGCGCTGTTTGTGTGGCTCGGCTTTTTCGCCATGAACTTCGGCTGGCCGACCAAGCTGGCCGAGCGCGCGGCTTATTTCAGCCCGTATTATCAACGGGATATCGATTATTTCCCGGTTATCGTGGCCGTGCTGTTCACGCCGGTGTGGCTCTTGGCGATTACGCGCAAATACGTGCGCGGCCGGCAGGCGGTAACCAACTGGGCGGCCGGGCTCACGCTGTGCTGGTCGCTCATCCTCACCCTGTTCCTGCCCTGGCTGGACGCGGCCAAAAGCTACCGCCCCGTAGTGCAGCGGCTGGAAGCCGAGCTGCCGGCCGATGCCTGCGTTTCCGCGCAGCACCCCGTGGTGCGCCACGCCTGGCAGGAATACGGCCGCCACCCCCTAGGCGAAAACTGCCGCTTCGTCGCCACCCTGCGCCACGAATCCGTGCCCGATGCCGCCGAACTCGCCAGCGCCAACCGCCAGCGCGAAAAGCACGAGGCATTTGTGTTGTGGCAGCGGGAAGAATAATTTAAAGGCTACCTGAAAATTCAAACGGGCACAGCCATCATAACTATCGCCTTCTCATCGGCCTTGCGCTATGATTCGATATCCTGCCCGGCCGTAGCCAGATATATGCCTCCCCGCGCCCCAATCCGGTAGATTAGGGGGCAGCCAAATAGCTGACAGGCTACCTGAAATCCCTCAAACCCATTTCCCACAACGTCATAAAGCAACCTCCATGAAACTCAAAACCCTCGCCACCCTCGCCGCCGTCCTTCCCGCACTCGCCATCGCCTCCCCAGCCAAACCCTCATCCGGCCGTGCATCCCAATCCAAACCCGCGCAGAGCAGGTCTCAAGAGCGTACTTCCTCCGGCAGAAACTCATCTTCCAAACCGCAAGACAACAAACCTCAGCGCGGCCGCAATAGTCAAAGCAGAACCCAAGACAGCAACAAACCAGCCAACGGCCGCGCCAACTCGCGCCAGCAGCAGGATGCCAAACCCGCCCGCGGTCGCAACAGCCAAAGCAGGGAGCACGACAACAACCGATCCGCCAACGGCCGTGTACACTCACGCCAACAACAGGAAACCAAACCTGCCAACACCCGCACCAACGCCCGTCAGCAGCGCGATACCGGACACAACGCCACTCAATCCCAAAATCGGCACAGCCGGCCAACCCGCCAGCAAGAAAACGAACAACCCGCCCACATCCAAGAGCGCCCGCAGCCCAACCCCGAGCCGCAAGACAACAGCCCGCAAGACAGCACTCAAGCTGCCGAATACGCCGCCGCAAAAGCCCAATGCCTGCGCTACGTTGTCGATGGCAACAACCTCTCCGCCTTTACCGAAGCCTGCCGTCCCGATTCCGCTACCAGCGAGCGCTACCAAACCGCCTTCAAAAACACCCAGACCCAATTCGAGCACGACAGCTGCCTAGACATCGTCAGCGAAGACGAAGCCCAAGCCGCCATCAATCTTGAACTCCAGTGGCTCGGCCAGACCAGCCGACTGTTCTGCCCTGCCGTCAAAGACGAACTGCCAGGCATTGCCCACCGCTACCGCAACGTCAAATAACCCACAGGCTACCTGAAAAACCGAAAAGCAATTTTCAGGTAGCCTCCTCTTCCCAGCCACATACAAGGAACTCCTCCAATGAAACTCTGCGCCCTAGCCCTCCTTACTGCCGCCCTCCTCCCCGCTCTTGCCCAAGCCGCACCTGCCCAAGCCAGCAAACAACAATGCCTGGGCTATTTGAAAGACGGCTTTCAAATCGTCATCCACGTCTCTGCCTGCGAGCCCGCCTCAGCCCAAGACGAACGCTACAAAAATGCCTTTAACGCTGCTCAGCAGCAGTTTGAACAAGCCAACTGCGAAAGTCTATTGAACGAAGCCGAAGTTCGTACCTTTCTTGACAGCCAAACCGCAGGCAAATCCCAGCAACAATACTGCGCATCCATCAAAACCCCCGTGCAGCGCAGCCTGCAACGCTACAACAGCAACCGCCGCTAAACCTTTTGCCGCTGCATTTTTCAGGTAGCCTCACGCTTAAATTGAGGCTACCTGAAACCCCTTTTTTGGAGAAAACATGAACACCAGCGCCCAAAATGTCGATGCTGCCGAAATCGACAAATTCAGCCGCCTAGCCGCCCAATGGTGGAATCCCGAGGGCGAATTTAAATCCCTGCATGAAATCAACCCGCTGCGGCTGGGCTTCATCCGCGAGCACAGCGGCGGGCTGGTCGGCAAAAACGTGCTCGACGTGGGCTGCGGTGGCGGTATCCTCAGCGAAGCCCTTGCCCGCGAAACCGCGCAGGCCACCGGCATCGACATGGCCGAAAAATCCCTTCAGGTAGCCCAAGCCCATGCCGAACAACAAGGCCTGGCCAACCTGCACTACCGCTGTATCAGCGTGGAAGCGCTCGCCGCCGAGCAGCCCGCCGCCTACGACGTGGTTACCTGCATGGAAATGCTGGAACACGTGCCCGACCCCGCCTCCGTGATTGCCGCCTGCGCCAAACTGGTCAAGCCCGGCGGTAGCCTCTTTTTCTCCACCCTCAGCCGCACCGCCAAATCCTACGCCCAAGCCATCATCGCCGCCGAATACCTGCTCGGCCTCGTAGCCAAAGGCACCCACGACTGGCAGCGCTTCATCAACCCCGCCGATCTTGCCCGCCTCTGCCGCCAAGCCGGGCTAAACATCACCGCCACCAGCGGCCTCACCTACAACCCCCTCACCCGCCGCTACCGCCTCTACCAACGAACAGACGTCAACTACATGATCGCCTGCCGCCCGATCGGCACAGCCTGAGCCCGGCACTGCATGACAACCAAAACATGAGGCTACCTGAAACCGGTTCAACCGTTTCAGGTAGCCTTTTTATAGTGAATTAACAAAAACCGGTACGGCGTTGTCTCGCCTTGCCGTAACATGTGTACTGTCTGCGGCTCGCCGCCTTGTCCTGATTTTTGTTAATCCATTAGACCTCTTGCGAAAATATTCATCCCATCGCATTAACCAGTCCTGCAATCAGATTTGCCCTTAACCCGAACCGTTTCCGCCTGTTGCGGTAAGGCAGCGACAATATTTTGAATATCTTCAGTTTCCTGTTGATGTGCTCGATGACGGTTCTGAGTTTGCCTAACCGCCTGTTCGCCTCTTTATCCTGTTTGTCCGGCGGATGACGTTTGGATTTCTTTTTCGGGGTCTGTAATCCGGTTTTGGCCAATCCTTGATAACCCTTATCCGCGATGACTATTTTGTAGGGATAAAGCTCTGCAAGGTGCCTCTTGGCTAAACGCATGTCATGCCGGGCACCCATCCCCGTCCGGATGCTGATGATTTTTTCCGTTTCCCTGCCGTATATGACCCGGATTTTAACCGTGTGCCGCCTTTTCTTGCCGCTGTAATACTGCCGCTGTTTTTTTGGGACGTTCAATCGGGCTTTCGGTAACGTCAATGATGACCGTTTGGTCGCCCGGATTCTTGTGCTTTGGCAGGGAGAAGCGTTTGCAACGGATGAGGGCGTCCTCGGTTTTACGGATGGTGCGGCAGACATTGCTTTCGGAAAGGCCGTAGATGGCGGCCAATTCGAGTTGGGTATGGTAATGGCGCAGATAGCTTAGGGTAAGCAGCAGTTGGTCTGCCAAACCGAGCGTATGCGGCCTGCCCGACTTGACCTTCCGGCTTTCTGCTTCTGTGGTGACTTGCAGCATTTCGTGAAAAAGGACGGGCGTTACACCTGTGAGCCGTTTGAATTCGCTATCGCTTCTTTGGATGAGGTTTTCGTATTTCATTTGGGAATGGTAAATTTTCAGGATACTTTCGCAAGAGGTCTACTATAGAAACCAGAATACTAGCAATCTTTACACCGAAACCCGGCTAGCATCATTTTTTGCCTATTTGTCTACTCTAATCTAAAAACAGCATCCGGTCGGATTTTGCCCGGCAAAATCCGCAACACAGAAAAAAATATTTTCCCCAAGAAATCAAGCTTACTATTGCAGAATATATTCATAAAACCCAGGCAGTAAGTGTTGCGTTACTACAACTTATGTTGCTTTTATGCTAAAATCGCACTTATGTTCCACTCTTGCTTTTAATTATGCTGCTCGACCTAAACCGTTATTCTCCCGCTGTTTTCCGCAAAGAAGCCTCAAAATTGGGCGCCTTGGCAGTACCCATGCTGCTGGCGCAGATTGCACAGGTGGGGCTGGGGTTTGTGGATACGGTGATGGCTGGCGGTGCAGGCAAAACCGATTTGGCTGCTGTAGCCTTGGGCAGTAGTGCGTTTGTTACGGTTTATCTGACTTTCCTCGGCGTGATGACCGCGCTCAATCCGATGATTTCCCAAGAGCACGGTGCAGGCGAAACCGAGAAAGTGGGCGAGTTGGGCCGTCAGGGCATATGGTATGGCCTGATGCTGGGCATCGTGGGCATGATTCTGCTCTGGCTAATGATTCAGCCCATCAACGGTTTTCTCGACTTAGATGCCGAAGTGAAACGGCAATTTGCCCTGTATGTGGGTCTGATTGCCCTTTCTATGCCGGCTGCCATGATTCATCGTGCGCTGCACGCCTTTGCTTCCAGCCTGGGTAAGCCCAAGCCGATTATGTGGATGAGCTGGATCAGCCTATTTTTAAACATCCCGCTCAATCATATTTTCGTTTACGGCGATTTGGGCATGCCGACCTTGGGCGGTGCGGGCTGCGGCCTGGCCAGTACTTTAGTGTTTTGGTTTAACGCCGCCGCACTGTGGGCTTATATTGCCAAACAGAAATATTTCCAACGCTTCGGCCTGTTCGCCCGTTTCTCCAAACCCAGCGCCAAAATTTTCCGCCAAATCACCAAGTTGGGGGTACCGATCGGCTTGTCTTTCTTCCTCGAAGTGAGCCTGTTCACCGTGATGATGATGCTGATCGCCCAACTGCCGGGCAATGCCGAAGACCATGTGGCCGCACAGCAAGTAGTGAACAGCATCACCAGCCTGATTTATGTGATTCCGCAAGGCATCGGCGCGGCGGTTACCGTGCGTGTGGGCTATGCCATCGGTGCCGACCGCTATTTCCAAGCGCGTTATGCCTCCGGCGTGGCCTTGGCCTGCGGCTCAACCCTGGCCATCGTTACCGCAGTGCTCACCCTGCTGTTCCGCTACCCGATTATGCGCGTTTACACCGACGACCAGGCCGTTATCGGTATCGGCGCCACCATCCTGCTGTTTGCCGCCGCCTTCCAATTGGCCGACGCCATCCAATGTATCGCCTCCTACGCCTTGCGAGGCTATAAGGTCACCAAGCTGCCGATGGTGATTCACGGCATCGCCTTCTGGGTGGTCGGTCTCGGATTGGGCTGCCTGCTGGCCTTCGGTACGAGCATGGGGATTTACGGCTTCTGGGCGGCATTGGTGCTGTCGCTGGGTTGTGCCGCCGTTGCCCTCTTGTGGTGTTTGGCAACAGTCAGCCAAGAAATGTTGGAACATGAAGACGATGAATAAACTGCAATACGATGCCGATTTAACCACGCTGAACACCTTCGGCCTCCCCGCCCGCGCCGCCGCGCTCTACACCTTGGACACAGCCGAAAGGCTACCTGAAATTTTCCAACTGCCCGAATACCGCCGCGGGCACACCCTGTGGCTGGGCGGCGGCAGCAATATCCTGCTGATGAAGGACTACGACGGGCTGGTGGTACGCATGGCCAATAAAGGCATTTCCGCGCCAGAGCCGGCCGGCGGCAGCAAAATGCGCATCACCGCACAGGCCGGCGAAAACTGGCATGATTTCGTACAGCACACCATCGCGCTGGGTTTGAGCGGGCTGGAAAACCTCAGCCTGATTCCCGGCACAGTGGGCGCCGCGCCGGTGCAGAATATCGGCGCCTACGGCGTGGAAGCCGAAAGCTGTATCGAAACCGTGCACGCCTGGGATTTAGACAGCGGCCAGCCGGTATCGTTCAGCCATGCCGACTGCCGTTTTGCCTATCGCGACAGCGTGTTCAAACAATCCGGCGGCCGCTTCGTGATTACGGCAGTAACGTTCGTGCTGGATAGCGAATTCAAACCCAAGCTGCACTACGGCGACGTGCAAACCGAAGCCGAAGCCCTAGCTCAAGGCGCGCCACTCACCGCCGCCATCGTGGCCGAAGCCGTGTGCCGCATCCGCCGCCGCAAACTGCCCGACCCCGCCGAAACCGGCAGCTGCGGCAGCTTCTATAAAAACCCCATCGTTTCCGCCGAACAGGCCGCCGCGCTGAAACAGCGGCACCCCGCCCTGCCGGTATACCCCCAGCCGGGCGGTCAGGCCAAACTCGCCGCCGGCTGGCTCATCGACCAATGCGGCCTCAAAGGCCACCGCGAAGGCCATGCCGCCGTACACCAAAAACAAGCCCTGGTGCTGATTAACCTCGGCGGCGCCAGTGCCCAAGACGTACGCCGTTTGTCCGAACACGTTCAAAACAGCGTTTACCAACGCTTCGGCGTGCAGCTTGAGCCCGAGCCGGTATGGGTGGAGTGAGACAGCACAATCAATAATGTATTAAAATACCTGTATGACCCCGCCAAAAGATTTTCAGGTAGCCTCTCGCGCAGGCAGAATTTGTGTTTCAGCCAAAGGAGATCACCATGCCCAGGAAGCCCGGCAAACCCAACACCTACAACCGAATCATCGACATCAGCCTCCAACTGTTCAACGAAGAGGGTGAGCGCAACATCAGCACCAACCACATCTCCCAGCGCCTCGGCATCAGCCCCGGCAACCTCTACTATCATTTTCGTAATAAAGACGAAATCATCGTTCAGCTGTTCCAGCGCTACAGCAACAAACTGCTCGACTACATCCGCCAAACCGAGCTGCCCGGCAGCATGGCCAAAATGGGAGAATACCTACAGGGCGTGTACGACATCCTTTGGGAATACCGCTTCCTATTCAGCGACGTCAACACCCTGCTCGCCCGCAGCAAGCAGCTTTTGGGCGAACACAACGAATTCACCCACGAGAAAATCTCCCCGCTTTTAGTGAAACTCTTCATCGAATTGCGCGACAAAGGCATCATCGAAGCCGACGACGAAGCCCTGCGCGAGCTCGGCCTGAACGTGTGGCTGCTCACCAAATACTGGTTCGACTTCGACAACTCCCAGCACATCGGCTGCTGGGACGAAAACGCCAAACGGCGCGGCATCTACCAAACCATGAGCCTGATACGCGGCTTTGTGAGCAAAGAGCACTACCCAAACTACTGCGAACTGATGGCGCAATATCGCTCCTGAAGCAGCAAACCAAACGGCAGCCGGAAACCGCCTTTCCGCTGCCGTTGAATATTGTGGGTGGCTTAGCGGCATTTCCCTACGGCTGCCATGCCCGGTAAACCAAGGCCTTTGCAAAACCCGGCTTGTTTCCCCCAACATTTTCAGGTAGCCTGCCGCCCGCATTGAAGGCTACCTGAAAAAGAACTCTGCCTCCCTGCCCTTCCATAATACCGTGATATCGTGGCCTAAATTTAAGCAGAATCAGGCAACAAGCCAACGCCATGCCGGTTTAAAATGAATCACTATAGTGGATTAACAAAAATCAGGACAAGGCGGCGAGCTGCAGACAATACACACGTTACGGCAAGGAGAGCCAAAGCTGTACTGGTTTTTGTTCATTCACTATATAAGCAAAAAAAGCTACCCGAAACACACCAACCATGACCCAATCCCTCACCATCCTCGGCAGCACCGGCAGCATCGGCACCAGCACGCTCGACGTGGTTGCCCGCCACCCCGAACGCTTCCGCATCTTCGCCCTCAGCGGCCACAGCCAAACCGCCAAGCTGGCCGAACAATGCCTTGCCTTCCGCCCGCAATACGCCGTAACCGCCAACGAGGCGCAAGCCGCCGAGCTGCGCGCGCACCTGGCCGCCGCTAGCTGCCAAACCGAAGTGCTGCACGGCGAACAAGCCTTGTGCGACATTGCCGCCGCGCCGGAAACCGACGGCGTAATGGCCGCCATCGTCGGCGCCGCCGGCCTGCCGCCCACGCTGGCCGCCGCCCGCGCCGGCAAAACCATCTACCTGGCCAACAAAGAAACGCTGGTGGTTTCAGGTAGCCTCTTCATGCAAACCGCCGCCCAATCCGGCGCCCGCATCCTGCCGGTAGACAGCGAACACAACGCCATCTACCAAGTGTTGCCGCCGGGAAAAGGCTACCTGAAACAAAACGGCGTGCAATCCATCATCCTCACCGCTTCCGGCGGCCCCTTCCTGCACACCGACTTGGCCGACTTCCCCGCCATCACACCCGAACAGGCGGTCAAACACCCCAACTGGCAGATGGGGCGCAAAATTTCGGTGGACAGCGCCACCATGATGAACAAAGGCCTGGAACTGATAGAAGCACACTGGCTGTTCAACTGCCCGCCGGAAAAACTGGAAACCGTTATCCACCCGCAAAGCGTGGTGCACAGCATGGTGCGCTATGCCGACGGCTCGGTGCTGGCGCAAATGGGCACGCCCGATATGCGCACGCCCATCGCCTACTGCCTCGGCCTGCCCGAACGCATCGCCTCCGGCGTGCCGCCGCTGGATTTCGCCGCCCTCTCCGCGCTCACCTTTGAAACGCCCGACTACCGCCGTTTCCCCTGCCTGGAACTGGCCTATCAGGCCATGCAGGCCGGCGGCGGCGTGCCCTGCGTGCTCAATGCCGCCAATGAAATCGCCGTGGCCGCCTTTCTGGCCAACCGCATCCGCTTCACCGACATCGCACACACGGTGCGGCATTGCCTGGAACAGGATTTTTCAGGTAGCCACCACAGCCTGGAAGGCCTGCTGGATTTGGATGCCGCTGCCCGACGCGCCGCAGAAGCGTTTGTGCAGCAAGCCGCATGAATAATGCGGCAGGCCGAGCCAATATGACAGGCCTTCGCTATTGGCGTAGGCTTTGTCGGGAACCTCTGTTTCCATTACAATTACGTTTTTCTTCCTGCAGCCGATTGGCGGCTGAGGCTACCTGAAAATACGGCATTCCCTTTTTCAGGTAGCCTGCATTCGATTCGCCTGCTTCAAGGAGCTTCTTGTTTGTTTCTTTTGCACACACTCGGCGCGTTTATCGTTGCCATCCTGATTTTGGTCAGCCTGCACGAACTGGGGCATTTGCTGGTGGCGCGCTGGTGCGGCATCAAAGTGCTGCGCTTTTCCGTGGGCTTCGGCAAACCGTTTTTCAACAAACGCTGGCGCAATATCGAATGGTGCCTGGCGCCGATTCCGCTTGGCGGCTATGTGAAAATGGTCGACACCCGCGAAGGCGACGTGGCCGAGGCCGACCTGCCCTACGCCTTCGATAAGCAACATCCGTTCAAACGCATGCTGGTGGTGGCCGCCGGCCCGCTCACCAATCTAGCGCTGGCTGTACTGCTCTACACCTTCTCCTTCGGCTATTTCGGCGTGCAGGAAGTGCGCCCGATGGTGGGCATGGTGATGCCCGACACACTGGCCGCCAAAGTAGGCTTCCAACCGGGCGACACCATCACCGCTGTAAACGGCAAGCAGGTGCTCACTTGGGGCGACGCACAATCGGAAATCATCCTGAATTTGGAAGCCGGTAAGGTTCAGGTAGCCGTGCGCGAGGCCAACGGCAGCCAAACCACGCGCACCATCGATGCCGCTGGTACGCCGGAAGCGGAAGCCGTGGCCAAACGCGGCGGCTGGTTCGGCATCACCGCCCTGCGCCTGAACACCACGCTCGCCTCTATCCAGCCCGGCTCCCCCGCCGAGCGCGCAGGTTTGCGCAAAGGCGACCGCGTTGTGGCCGTGAACGGGCAAATCGTGCACACTTGGCCGGATTTAACCACCACCATCCGCCAACACCCGCAAGACAAACTGACAATCGATATTTTGCGCGGCGGCAAACCGCTTCAGGTAGCCTTGCGCCCCGACAGCCGTGAAGACCGCAACGGCGAACGCTACGGCTATGCCGGTTTTGAAGCAGAAGTCGACCGGCAATGGATGTCGCTCTCCACCTACCGCTACCAGCCCACCTGGCTGGGCGCCGCCGAAATGGGCATGCAGCGCGTGTCCTCCTACACCGCGCTCACCGGCCGCCTGTTTGCCCGCCTGCTTACCGGCCAGGCTTCCGTAAGCCACATTTCCGGCCCGATTACCATCGCCAGCTATGCCGGCAAAACCGCCTCCGCCGGGATTCAGGATTATTTGGAATTCCTCGCCGTGGTGAGCATCAGCCTGGGGATTTTGAATTTGCTGCCGATTCCTGTTTTAGATGGCGGCCATTTAATGTATTATGCCGCCGAATGGATTCGCGGCAAGCCCGTTAGCGCCAATGTGCAAATGTGGGGATTGCGCCTCGGCCTCTCCCTGATGCTGATGCTGATGCTGCTGGCTTTTTTCAACGATATCACCCGCTTACTGGGATAAAGCATGAAACTGAACAAACTTACCTTCTCTTTGTTTGCAGCCGGATTGTCTTCTTGGGCGCTGGCCGCCGCACCGTTTACCATCCAAGATATCCGCATCGAGGGCCTTCAGCGTACCGACCCCTCCACCGTATTGGGCTACCTGCCGGTTAAAGTGGGCGGGACTTTCACCGATGGCGAAGGCGAACAAATCATCAAAAACCTCTATGCCACCGGCTTGTTCGACGACGTGAGCGTAGAAACCATGGGCAACCAAGTGTTGCTGACCGTGGTGGAGCGCCCCATCATCAACACGGTTACCGTTATCGGCGGCAAAACCCTGCCCAGCGACGCCATCAAGAAAAATCTCGACAGCTTCGGCCTGGGCCAATCGCAGCCATTCAACCAAGCGATCCTCAACCAAGCCGTGGCCGGCCTGCAGCAGGAATATGCCAACCAAGGCAAACTCTCCGCCACCATCACCCCCGAGATTTCCCGCCTCTCGCGTAACCGTGTGGACATCACACTGAAAATCGACGAAGGCCCTACCACCCACATCAAAGAAATCGACTTTGAAGGCAACCAGCACTTCTCCAACCGCACTCTGCGCCACCAAATGCAGATGGATCGCCACGGCATGTTGAGCTGGCTCTCCAAAGACGACCGTTTCTCCGACGAAAAATTCCGCCAAGACCTGCAATCCATCACCGACTTCTACCAAAACGAAGGCTTCTTTGAAGGCCGGGTACAGGATGCCGATGTGCGCTACAACGCCGACCGCACCGAACAGACGCTGTGGATTAAAGTACACGAAGGCGAACGCTACCGCTGGGGCAAAGTACGCATCGAAGGCGACACCCGCGAAGTGCCGCGCGAAGAGTTGGAAGCCCTGCTGAAAATGCGCGAAGGCCGCCGCTACAACCGCTCGCAGATGGTAGAAAGCCTGCAGGCCATCCAAGACCGTATGGGGCAGGCCGGCTATGCGCTGGCTCAAGTGGGCGTGCAGCCGCAGCCCGACCAGGCCAACCACACCGTGGATTTCGTTTTAACGGTGAATCCCGGCCGCAAATACTATGTGAACCAAATCCACATTTCCGGCAACAACAAAACCCGTGATGCCGTTATCCGCCGCGAAATGCGACAAACCGAAGCAGCCCCCTACGATTCGGCCAAGCTCAACCGCTCTAAAGACCGTATCCAGCTCTTGGGCTATTTCGACGACGTGAAAGTGGAAACCCGCCCACTGCCCGATACGCCCGACCAAGTGGATGTGGATGTATCCGTGAAAGAACGCTCTACCGGCTCGGTAGAAGTGGCTGCCGGCTGGGTACAAGACACCGGCTTGGTGCTCTCTGCCGGCGTGGCACAAGACAACCTGTTCGGTACGGGCAAATCCGCCAACCTCCGCATTGCGCGCGGCAAAACCCAAAATACCGCGTCCCTGTCGTTTACCGACCCCTACTTCACCCCCGATGGCGTGAGCTTGGGCTACGATATCTACTATCGCGGCTTCATGCCCTACAAATCCAGCTCCAGCTCCAGCTCCAACAACTACGAAACCACTCGTATCGGCCTAGGTGCGCGCATGGGTGTGCCGGTTACCGAATACGACCGCGTAAACTTCGGCCTCGCAGTGGAACACCTGAACGTGAAGCTGCATGGCGACGTAAATTATCAACCCTACCGCTACCGCCAGTTCATCCAAGAACACGGCGAGAAAAACTGGATTGTTAAAGGCAATATCGGCTGGGGTCGCAACAAAACCGACGATGCCCTGTGGCCGACCCGCGGCTACACCACCAGCGTCAACGCCGATCTCGGCCTGCCCGGCGGCGGTTTGAAATACTACATCCTCACCCACGACCAACGCTGGTTCTTCCCCTTAAGCAAGAGCTTCACCCTGATGCTGGGTGGGGAAGTGGGTTATGCCGGTTCCTACGGCGGCACCTCCTCCGTACCCTTCTTCAACAACTTCTACGGCGGCGGCCTAGGCTCCGTGCGCGGTTACGAAAACGGTTCTTTGGGTCCGAAGGTATATGAAATTTATGGCAATACCCGTAATACCGTAAACTACGGCGGTACTTACAAAGCCTATGCTTCTGCCGAGCTGCTCTTCCCCTTCCCCGGCATAAAAGACCAACGTTCCGTGCGCTTGAGCGTGTTCGCCGATGCCGGCAGCGTGTGGGACGGCAAAACCTACAATACCGGAGCATACAGCGCTACCAACCCCTACGGCACCAACGGCTACTACAGCAAAGACCACCGTTCTTCTTTCAGCAACGAACTGCGCTATTCCGTAGGCGCGGCGCTGACTTGGATTTCCCCGTTGGGCCCGATGAAATTCAGTTTTGCCCACCCGATGCGGCAGCGGGATAACGACCAAATCCAACGTTTCCAATTCCAATTGGGTACGACTTTCTAAGAAAGCAGATAATGAAGCTTAATCTTCCCCGTATGGCAGCGGCAGCCGCTGCGGTGCTGCTCGCATCGCACGCTGTTGCCGACAGCGTACAGAAGCTGGGATTCATCGATACCGAGCGCGTGTATCAGCAGTCCGTTCAGGCACAGCGCATCCAAACCACCCTGCAAAACGAATTCGGCGCGCGCCAGCAGGCTTTGCAACGGCTGCGCGATCAAGGCATTGCCTTGAAAGCCCGGCTCGACCAAGGCCACCTGAGCCCCACCGAACGCCGCCGCATCGAGCAGCAGCTGATTGCCCTGGATGGGGATTTGCGCCGCCAAGCCGCACAGCTTACCGAAGAATACAACCTGCGCCGCAACGAGGAGTTCGCCGCCCTGCAGCAAAATGCCAACCGCGTGATTACCGAGCTGGCTCAGCGCGACGGCTATGACTTGATTATCCAAGACGTTATCTACGTAAACAGCAAATTCGATATTACCGACCAAGTTATCCGCGCCCTCAACAGCCAATAGGCCGACGACGGGTTGGCTGCCTTCCGATACTGCATCGGCCCTATCGGAAACGCATCAATCCGCCACAAGGCTACCTGAAAGCGCGGGCTTCAACGAAATCGGTATTCCGGCCTCTCTGTTTTGCAGCAACACAGGCTACCTGAAAATGCAGAAACTCCTTTCCCAAATCACCACCGCCCTAGGCGGCACGCTTGCCGGGCAAGACATCGCCATCAGCCGTATTGCTCCGCTACATACCGCACAAAAAGACGACATCAGCTTCGTCTCACACCCCAAACACCTGCCAGAAGCCCTGGCCAGCCAAGCCGGCGCGCTGATTGTGCACCACAAATTGGCTGACAAACTGCCCGGCCGCAATCTGATTGCGTGTGACAACCCACAACTCTATTTCGCACAAACCGCCCGCCTGTTCCACCCCGCCCCCGCCGCCAATCCCGGCATTCATCCCAGCGCCGTGGTGGAAGCAAGCGCCATCGTGCCCGACAGCTGCGAAATCGGTGCCAACGTTTATATCGGCGACTGCGTTGTGCTGGGCGAAGGCTGCCGCATCCTGGCCAACTGCGTGGTGGAGGCCAACTGCGTGCTTGGCGAGCATACCGTGCTGCACCCCAATGTAACCGTTTACGCCGGCTGCCGCCTCAGCGATCGCGTGGAAATCCACTCCGGCACCGTAATCGGCGCAGACGGCTTCGGCAATGCCTGGGCGCAAGACCATTGGTACAAAATCCCGCAAGTGGGCGGCGTGGAAATCGGCAACGACGTGGAAATCGGTGCCAACACCACCATCGACCGCGGCGCAATCGAAGACACCGTCATCGCCGAGGGCGCGAAAATCGACAACCTCGTGCAAATCGCCCACAACGTGCACATCGGCGCCCACACCGCCATCGCCGCCTGCGTGGGCATTGCCGGCAGCACCCATATCGGCGCCTACTGCCAAATCGGCGGCGCCGCCATGTTTGTCGGCCACATCCGCGTGGCCGACCGCACCTTCATCGGCGGCGGCACCCTCGTGGCCGCCTCCATCAACCAGCCGGATTACTACGCCAGCTCCTATCCGCTGCAAACCCACCGCGACTGGGTGAAAAACGCCGTGCACCTGCGCCGGCTCAACGAGTTGCACCGCCGCGTGAAAACGCTGGAAAACACAATCAACTATCCCGAAAACAAGGAATAACCCATGCAAATCGAAAACATCGAACTCCCGCTGGACGTTCGCACCCTGCAACGCCTGCTGCCGCACCGCTACCCCTTCCTGCTGCTGGACCGCGTAATCGGCTTTGAAAAAGAAAAAAGCCTTACTGCCATTAAAAACGTTTCCGTAAACGAGCCGTTTTTCCAAGGCCACTTCCCCGATTTTCCCGTGATGCCCGGCGTGCTGATTATCGAAGCCATGGCACAAGCCGCCGGCGTGCTCGCCATCCTCAGCCGGGGCGAGCGGCAGGAAAACGAAATCTACTTTTTCGTCGGCATCGACGAAGCCCGCTTCAAACGCCAAGTCGTGCCCGGCGACCAAGTGCAGATTCATCTAGACGTCATCACCCACAAGCGCGACATCGGCAAATTCAAAGCCACCGCCACTGTAGACGGCCAAATTGCCGCCGAAGCCGTCATCATGTGCGCCAAACGCGCAGTGGGCAAATAAACCGGCAGCCGGGCAACGCCCTTTTTCAGGTAGCCCCCGCCAAACCGCCGCCGCATTTCGCACAAACCATTTTCAGGTAGCCCTTACCCCCTGCAAAGCCCGCTGCCACAAGGAAACCCCATGTCCCTAATCCACCCCACCGCGATTATCGACCCCAAAGCCGAGCTCGACAGCAGCGTTAAAGTCGGCGCCTACACCATCATCGGCCCAAACGTGCAAATCGGTGCCGGCAGCGAAATCGGCCCGCACGCCGTTATCGAAGGGCACACCACCATCGGCGAAAACAACCGCATTTTCCAATTCGCCAGCCTGGGCGCCATACCGCAAGACAAAAAATACCGCGGCGAGCCCACCCGTCTGATTATCGGCAACGGCAACACCATCCGCGAATTCACCACCTTCAACCTCGGCACCATAACCGGCATCGGCGAAACCCGCATCGGCGACGACAACTGGATCATGGCCTACTGCCACCTCGCCCACGACTGCGTGATCGGCAGCCACACCATCTTCGCCAACAATGCCTCCCTAGCCGGCCACGTTACTATCGGCGACTACGTTATCCTCGGCGGCTACACCCTCGTCTTCCAATTCTGCCGCATCGGCAACTACGCCATGACGACCTTCGCCGCCGGCGTACACAAAGACGTCCCCCCCTACTTCATGGCCGACGGCTACCGCGCCGAACCCGCCGGCATCAACAGTGAAGGTATGCGCCGCAACGGCTTCACACCCGAACAGATCACTAATGTGAAAAACGCCTACAAAGCCCTCTACCGCCAAGGCCTGTCGTACGAAGAAGCCCGCAGCCAGATCGCCCAAGCCGCCGAAACCGCGCCCGAGCTGGCCGTATTGCGCGACTTCCTTGCCGACTCACAACGTAGTATCATTCGCTAATCTTTCCCCCAAGGCTACCTGAAACAGCCAAACCGTTTTCAGGTAGCCTTTGGTGAAACTTCCCAAGTAGCACAACTCATCAACCAATTAAGGAGACACCATGCAGAAACTCACCACCCTGGCTCTGATCGCCGCCCTGGCCGCCCCTGCCGCCGTCCTGGCCAACAACTTCGAAAGCGAACACGCTACCAACCGCGAAGTAGTCAGCACGGCCGACCCCGCTGCCCGCGAGCTGTTCTTGCGCCCGGTTACCCTGAAACAAGGCCGTACCCACACCCTGCCCGTAACCCTGCGTGCCGGTAAGTTCTACACCTTCTTTGGCGACTGCGACGACAACTGCAACAACATGGACATGAATCTGATGGCTGCCAACGGCGCCCGCGTAGCCGGCGACAATCTGCCGGACAACCAGCCACTGTTCACCTTCCAAGCTCCCAGCAGCGGCAACTACCGCATCGTGTTGAGCATGAAAGACTGCGACGATGCCAACGGCTGCAAAGCCACCGTTCATGCTTTCGAAGGCACCCGTCGTGTATACGCCACCTTCACCCGCCCCATGGAATAATCCAATCCTGCATAGCCCAATCGCCCGAGCCACACAGCCCGGGCGGTTTGTTATAACAGAATGCTCAAAGAAACACTCAACGTTGGCTTGCCAACAGTCTGGATACGATCCAGCACCCTCTCTTCCGAATCAGGCTGCTCAACCAAAATTTGGCATGAACTATAATAAATACCAATATAACGGGATTTTTATGCCAATATAATGCGCACAAACACCAGCATTTACCAAAGTAACTTTTCTTCATAGCTATTTTCAATCGCACCCTCTTCCACTTTCAGGTAGCCTGCCGTTTTCCCCTTCAGCAAGTTCCCACCACCATGCCCACCCGCCGCCTTATCCCGCTTCTGTCTATTCTGCTGTTGTCTGCCGCTGCCCAAGCCGCGCCCGACAACTGGCTGCCGCAAGCGCAGCGGATGAACCGCGAAATCGTGCGCAAAGAAGACCGCCGCGCCCGGCTGCACGAACATTTCCGTGGCAGCCTGTCCCAAGGCGAATCCAAACCTCAGCAAATCAACCTGCGTGCCGGCAAACATTACACCTTCTTTGCCGATTGCAGCCGACAATGCAACAACATCGACCTCACCCTGCTGCACGACGGCCGCACCCTTATCGCCGATACCGATCCCCATGCCTCCCCCATGTTCGGCTGGTATGCCCGCCAAAGCGGCCAATACACCCTCACCCTCACCATGCCCAACTGTATCGACCGCGTGTGCGATTACAGCATCCAAGTATTCGAAGGCAGTCAGAAAATCCTCTAGCCGCCCAATCAGGGCGCGTACGACTCGTGCAGATTTTGCCGACGCCCAACAAACGGTAATGGCATGGAATACCTTCACCACAAATTTTTCAGGTATCCTCTATATAGTAGGCCGACTTTTGAACTAGCTGGCATGCCACTTTGGCAACAAGTTTGCTTCTTATCTGCCGATATGCTCTCCCACAATACTGGAGTTCGGGACAACCGGCATATAATGAGAGAGCGTATCAATCCTACATCGCGGAGCAGTAAACAATTCAGCGGTGGGAAACCTACCTTAAACAGTAACTACTATCATCCTGATCCTGCTGAAGCACGCGTACAAGCAGCAAGCATACGTAGAAATATACAAATCAGGAAATTACAATGATGCGGTAGCCGTTTTTAATTCCTTGGGTGTACAGAATGTTCAAGTAAGATCTAATGGTGTGATTACAGGGAAATTACCTGACGGAAGAGAAGTTAATGTTCGTAATTATAGTTCAGGAAATAGTGCTCCTACACTGTAAATTCAGCATAGCAATGATGAGAATATTAAAATTAGGTATAGGTATAAATAATGTTTAGTACAATTAAATCTATTAATGCTCCAAAAGGTCAAGGTTTCTTTTTGGAGTGCGTATTTATGGATGAAGGGAAAATTAGTATTTTATTTTCAAACAATAAAGATAGAAATGACTTAACAGAAATATCTATAGATTGGGCTATTCATTTCCAAAGAACAGATGATTCATACAAAATTAATACTTTTCTGAAATGATTTCATTAAGTGATGGTAACGTAAGCCCATTATTTGACCAAGGAGATAGATTCTTTGAAGTTACTGATAAAAAATATACTGAATGGGTTATTGAAGATCACTATTTCCCATTAAAAGATTATGAAAAACTATATGTTTTCTTTTTTATCGAATCATATATTGAGATTATTAGTTCAGAGCCACCTGTTTTTACCAAAATAAATAGCAACCAAGAATATTATGAAAATTTAAAAGAAAGAGTATGTTGGATACCTGATAAATAATGATTAAGCATATAATGAAGGGGCTTAGGAAGCAAAATTCATTTTAAAGGGTTTTCCCGCAACATTTTCAATAGCACTTTATACAGATCATCATGCCGGTGGTTGAAGCGGAACTCGGTTTCTTTTAAATGCAGGTAAAAGGTATGCTTCGGCACCCCGTTAAATTGCACCAAGCGATGCTTGGCGTAGCTCCAAAAAGATTCAATATCGTTAATATGCCGCGTACCGCGGACAAACTCATTGTCACCATGATGTACCCTGAAATGTTTGGCAAAACCCATGTCAACCAATCCCTGATAACCGCGCCAACCGTCGGTATTGATGACGCTCTCGATACCGACACGACCTCTAATGACCTTTTGCAGCGTCGCTTTGGAAGCATCGGGAACAATCTCGGTATAAACCTTGTCCCCACGTTTCAAAATACCGAAAACGATAGTTTTCCCACCCGCACCGCGCCCGCGTTTGCCCCTGATACGTTTGGCACCAAAATAGGATTCGTCCAATTCTACAATGCCGTATAAAGGTGCCTGCCTCCCGCATTCGTCAGCCAAACGCCGGCGCAATTTCAGGTACAGGCTGTTGACGCTTCTGACACTGATTCCGGTCAGTTTGGCGGTATCGGAAGCGGTCAAATCTAAGGCGAAAAGCCGCAGGATCTGACGGAATTTGGCCTCGGTAATTTTACTGCACTTTTGGTACTTGTTTTTTAAATCCATTTCAGAAGCTTATCACTATATTTTGTGATTTTGCTTCCTAAGCCCCTAATGAATTAAGAAACTGCATATAAAATAGCCTGTAAACTACTAACTAAGGCTTTCAGGCTGCTATAAAATACATTAAAAACAATTAAATGAATGTTTACAAAGAAAAAAGCATATTGATTCTGGCACCCATGCAGGGTCTGCTCGACCCGGTCATGCGCCGCCTGCTCACCGACATCGGCGGCTACAACGAATGCATCACCGAATTCGTCCGCATCACCCACACCCTGCACTCCCGCGCCACCTGGCGGCGGCACATGCCCGAAATCGATCACGGCTGCCGCACCCACGCCGGCACCCCCTGCACCCTCCAGCTGCTCGGCAGCGACCCCGACAACATGGCCGCCAACGCCCAAGCCGCCGTGGCCGCAGGCGCGCAAAAAATCGACCTCAACTTCGGCTGCCCCGCCCCCACTGTCAACAAACACCAAGGCGGCGCCATCCTCCTGCGCGAGCCCGAACGCATCCGCCAAATCGTCGCTACCGTGCGCCAAAGGCTACCTGAAAACATCCCCCTCACCGCCAAAATGCGCCTCGGCTACGAAGACTGCTCCCTCGCCCTCGAATGCGCCCAAGCCATCGCCCAAGGCGGCGCCTCCGCGCTGGCCGTGCACGCCCGCACCAAAATCGAAGGCTACCGCCCGCCTGCCCATTGGGAGCAAATCGCCCCCATCCGCCAAGCACTCAGCATCCCTGTGATCGCCAACGGCGACGTATTCAGCCTGGCCGACTACCTTGCCATCCGCCAAACCAGCGGCTGCCAAGATGTGATGCTCGGGCGCGGCGCCGTCATCACCCCCGACCTTGCCCGCCAAATTCAGCGCCACAACCAAGGCCTCCCGCCCCAGCCCGCCGGTTTCGCCGACTACCTCGTATGGATACGCCGCTTCTTCCAACTCTGCCGCGAACACGCCGGCGATACGCCCTACCCCGCCGCCCGCCTCAAACAATGGCTCGGCATGATGAAAACCGCCCACCCCCAAGCCGCACACCTCTTCACCCAACTGCGCCCCCTCACCTGCCCCCAACAAATCGAGCAGCTGCTGGATAACTACCAGTCCCAACCCGAATAAGCAAAGGCTACCTGAAAGCCAAGCCCCGCGAAGCCCAAACTTTCAGGTAGCCTCAAACCGCACACCACCATGCCCAAACTTTCCCGCCTCATCCGCCGCAGCCTCCTCAGCCTGGCCGCCCTCCTCCTGCTCTACGGCGCCGCCGTTTGGCTGCTGCCCCATATCAAAAGCCCAGGCCGGCCCGAAGGCGAGCCCGAAATCACCGTATGGCTGCTCTCCAACAGCGTGCACACCGACATCGTCGTCCCCACCTTCAGCAGCGAAGCCGACTGGCGGGCCGTCTTCCCCGCCGAGCACACCCGCAGCCAAGAATACGCCCCCTGGCTCGCCATCGGCCTGGGCGACAAAAACTTCTACCTCACCACCCCCACCTGGGCCGACCTCCGCCCCAGCACCGCCCTCAAAGCCGCCGCCGGCCTATCCAGCAACGCCGTCCACGCCACCTACTACCACAGCCTCGAAGGCTGCACCCGCTGCGCCCCCATCCGCATCAGCCGCGCCCAATACCGCCGCCTCATCGCCTACATCCGCCAAAGCCTGCAATGGCAACACGACCGTACCATCCCCATTCCCACCGATATGGTCTACGGCGGAAACGACGCCTTCTACGAAGCCGTCGGCAGCTACAACCTCTTCTACACCTGCAACACCTGGACCAACAACGCCCTCAAAGCCATGCACGCCGACGCCGCCCTCTGGACGATTACCGAACAAGGCCTCTTCCAGCACCACCCACCCCAACCGCCCACCAACGGAAACGAAGGGCTGCCCGAAACAACACCGCAAGCTGACAATTGAGGCTACCTGAAAACATATAGTGGATTAACAAAAATCAGGACAAGGCGGCGAGCCGCAGACAGTACACACGTTACGGCAAGGCGAGCCAACGCCGTACTGGTTTTTGTTAATTCACTATAACTTCAATGAAGTTCAAACCATCGGGTACAGCACAACCCTGCCGTTCAAGGCTACCTGAAAATTCGAAAGAACCGGCAAACCAAACAACGGGGTAATCACGCCACCCCACCCCCACATAAGCTCATATCGCCCACACCAAACAAAAAGGCTACCTGAAACTTTGGCCGGGCGGACACTTCGCCGGAACCCGTAGCCAGGATACCCGTATCCGACAAAACCGTTATGCCGGAAGCGCCGGATTCGGGAATCCGACCTATGGCTGCTCCCCCACATCCCCAAACGTGTACAATACCCCATTTCGACATCCCGCCCCTAACACCATGCAACCCTACCTCCACCTCATGCAGCACATCCTCAGCCACGGCACCGACAAATCCGACCGCACCGGCACCGGCACCCGTTCCATATTCGGCCACCAAATGCGCTTCGACCTCGCCCAAGGCTTTCCCCTGCTCACCACCAAAAAGCTCCACCTGCGCTCCATCATCCACGAGCTCCTTTGGTTTCTCAAAGGCGACACCAACATCCGCTACCTGAAAGAAAACAACGTATCCATCTGGGACGAATGGGCCGACGAAAACGGCGACCTCGGCCCCGTATACGGCTACCAATGGCGCTCCTGGCCCGCCCCCGACGGCCGGCATATCGACCAAATCGCCAACGTTGTCGAGCAAATCAAACGCAACCCCGACAGCCGCCGCCTCATCGTATCCGCCTGGAACCCCGCCTTCGTCGATGAAATGGCCCTGCCCCCCTGCCACGCCCTGTTCCAATTTTACGTAGCCGAAGGCCGACTCTCCTGCCAGCTCTACCAACGCAGCGCCGACGTCTTCCTCGGCGTGCCCTTCAACATCGCCAGCTACGCCCTGCTTACCATGATGATGGCGCAAGTGTGCGGCCTCGCGCCCGGCGAATTCATCCACACCTTCGGCGACGTCCACCTCTACAGCAACCACTTCGAGCAAGCCCGCCTCCAGCTCACCCGCGAGCCGCGAGCCCTGCCGCAAATGCAGCTCAACCCCGAAGTGCAAAACCTGTTCGACTTCCGCTTTGAAGACTTCGAACTGCAAAACTACGACCCGCACCCGCACATCAAAGCACAAGTGGCGGTGTAATACTGGCAGCAATCAAAAAAGGCTACCTGAAATTTCAGGTAGCCTTTCCATTGCAGCCATGCAGGGTGCGTGCGGAACGCACGCATGCGGCTTTGGAATAACACGGTCAACTTGGCATAACGGACAACGGCGTGCGCGCCTGCGGCGCACACCCTACACGCCCCCAAGCAGCCGATAAATCGGATGAAGAAAGGCTACCTGAAATTTAGCTACGCAGAAACTTCGCTGCGCTACGTTTTCAGGCAGCCTTTGCATTGCAGACAGGCGCGGCGGTTTAAAAGCGCAGGCCGGCACGGATGCCGAAGTTGTGCCCGTGGCTGGTGGACGAATCGATATGGCCGCCGACATGGTCGCGGGCATGGGTTTTGTAATGCTCGTATTGGTAGTAGGGGCCGAAGGTCAGCGCCAGATTCGGGGTAAATTGTTTCTGCACGTCCACACCCAATCCTAGGCCATAGCTACTGTTTTTATGCGTTTCATCGGGTACGGCAAAAGCCTGCGACCATTTGGTTTCCTCGCGGCGGCGCACGCTGACAGTGGCTTCGCCCCAAGGGGTGATGCTCCAGCCGCCGCCCAAGTCCTGCTCGTATTCTACCTGTGCTTTCAGGTATAGGCTGCTTGAATTATGGTCCACAGCATTCGGGGCATGGACGGTGCGGTGTGCGCGGGCGTTGCTATCCGTATAACCGTAACCCAGCCCGCCGCCCACGCGCAGGCCGCCCTGCTTGAAACCGGACGGGGAGTACAAATAACCCGCATACAGGTCGATGCCGTCGGATTTGCCGCCGTCCACCGTGGTTACGCCGTTTTCTTTCATATCGGAACTGCGGCGGCTATATGTCAGCTCGGCACGGATGGCGTGCTGTTGCGCCAGCGGGATATCGGCACGACCCCGTAGAACAAAGCCATCGCTGCTTTGTTTGATAACGTTGACTTTTGAATTGAGATGCTCGTAGCCGGTGGTAACGGTATATCTCCCGTCTTTAATCGGGTGCAGCGGGGTTTCTTGGGAATCGGGCGCGGCGGATGCGGCGGCGGCGAAGGAAAGGATGGAAAGGGCGAGTAGGGTTTTCTGCATAATTCGGTCTCCTTGTTTGGAAAATGAACGATGCTGCAAAAGCCCGAAAAAAAGGGCTGCACAGCGGGGGCTGCACAGCGGGGGCTGAGGCGGCAAACCTGCCTGCGGCGGTTTGCCGCCTCAGCCGAACTTATTATCAATCATCCGAGCCTAGGCTTACAATTCTAGCGGCAGGTTTTACCTTTATTAACAAAGGCAGCCAAAACTGGCGCAGTGAGTAGTATAGTGAATTAAATTTAAACCAGTACAGCGTTGTCTCGCCTTGCCGTACTGTTTGTACTGTCTGCGGCTCGCCGCCTTGTCCTGATTTAAATTTAATCCACTATAAATACTGGGTTGAGCAACCCAACATTTTTCAGGTAGCCCTCCCTCTTTCAGGCTACCTGAAAAGCCATAGGCCGGATTCTCGAATCCAACACCCTGTTCAAGGCTAGCTGAAACTTTAGCTACGCAGAAACTTCGCTGCGCTACGTTTTCAGGTAGCCTTTCCCTATCCCTCCCGACTTACGGCGCACACTCCTCCCACACCGCTTCGCCGTCTTCGCCGAACAAATGCAGGCGCAGGCGGCTATCGGGCAGGGTTTCGATGCGCAGGCGGCCGCTGCCGCTGTGGGCTTCGCCGGCGAGGGTGAGGTGTTGGCGGGTGTAGGCGATGCTGCTGCGGTCGGTGTAGCGGCCGAGCAGGAAGCCTTTTCGGATGCCGCCGCCTTGGTATTCCGCCCACACGGTGTCGCCGTCTTGGCGGAAGCGGCAGCGTTCGGGTGTTTCGCCTGCATGGCCTGCTTCGGCGGGTTGGAACACTTTGCCGTCGAGGTTGAACGAGGCTTGCTCGGCAGCGGCGGGTGCTGGGCTTTGGCGGAAATAGAGCAGCAGGTCGCGGAAAACGTCGGGGTCTTTCACGAAGGTCATTTCGCCGCCCTGCGGGAAGTGGTAGTCGAGCAGGCGGGACACCCAGAAACGGATACAGCCGGCGCGGTGGGCGATGGGCAGGTAGGCCTGTTCGGCGGGGGTGAGGGGGCGCACGCTTTGATAGCCGCGCATAAAGGCTTGCTGTAACTGCGGGTCGATTCGGTTGTCGGCCAGGCGCGCCCAGTCGTTTACTGCGATGGCGAGGTCGTACATGAAGCTGCCGTTGCAGGCGTAGTAGAAATCGATGAAGCCGGCTACCTGAATGCCGTCGAGCAGCACGTTGTCTTTGAACAGGTCGGCATGGATGATGCCGTGGGGCAGGTGGCTGTCGGGGTGGGCGGCGAGAAAGGCGATTTCGTCTTGCAGCAGCGCGGCATCTTCACTGCTCAGGCAGGGCAGCAGGCGGCGGCTTTCGGCTTCCCACCAGGCGGCGTGGCGCGGGTTGGGCATGCTTTGGCCGAAGCTCTGCCCGGCGATGTGCATTTTGGCAAGCATGGCGCCGGTGTGGAAGCATTGGGCGGCATCGGGCACGGCGGTGTCGCGGCCGTTGAGGAAGGTGGCGAGGCAGGCGGGTTTGCCGGCGAGCGTGCTGTCGAAGCGCCCGTCGCGGCGGGGAATGGGCGCGGGGCAGGCCACACCGTTGCGGCTGAGGTGCTGGCTGAGCTCCATGAAGAAAGGCAGCTCTTCGCGGGTGAGCACCTCGAAGATGGTGAGCACATAGCGGCCGCGGTCGGTGTCGAGGAAGTAGTTGCTGTTGGTTACGCCTTGGGCAATGCCTTGCAGCGACACGAAGCTGCCTAAGTCGTAGTCTTCTAAAAACTGGCGGATTTCTTGATCGGAAACGCTGGTGTAAACAGACATGGCGGGCATCGCGGCAAAGTGGTTGGGGAACGGGCATTCTAGCAAATGAAACAGCAAGCGGGCTACCTGAAAGGCTTCGGGCGGGCGGCATGGCCGCGACAACGCTCGGCTTGCCGGCCACTTTGGTTTTCAGGTAGCCCAAGCCGGTTTAGGGTTATAATGTAACATGATTTAAATCAAATAGTTATTTTATTCCCAAGCCTTGACGGCAACTCCCGGCGGAGTGCATACTCTGACCCGGGTAGCCTCCGAGGGCAACCCCGAACTTACCAATCAACCAGCACAAGGATCATAGCCATGAAGATGAAAGCAGCTGTTGTTACCCCCCAATGCGACGGTAACGTAGAAATCGTTGAGCGCGACATCCCTGCCGTGGGCGCGGGCGAAGCGCTGGTGGAAGTGGAATACTGCGGCGTGTGCCACACCGACTTGCACGTGGCCGCCGGCGACTACGGTAAAAAACCCGGCCGCGTGCTCGGCCACGAAGGCATCGGCATCGTGAAACAGGTTGCGCCGGATGTAACCACCCTGAAAGTGGGCGACCGCGTGAGCATTGCCTGGCTGTTTGCCAGCTGCGGCCACTGCGAATACTGCATCACCGGCCGCGAAACCTTCTGCCGCAGCGTGCTGAACGCCGGTTACACCGCCGACGGCGGCATGGCCACTCACTGCGTGGTGAAAGCCGATTATGCGGTGAAAGTGCCCGAAGGCCTCGATCCCGCCCAGGCCAGCAGCATCACCTGTGCCGGCGTAACCACTTATAAAGCCATCAAAGTGGCCGGCGCTGCGCCCGGTCAGTGGATTGCCATCTACGGCGCCGGCGGCTTGGGCAACCTGGCCGTGCAATACGCCAAGAAAGTATTCGGCGCACACGTGATCGCCGTAGACATCAACGACGACAAACTGGCTCTGGCCAAACAATCCGGCGCTGATTTGATTGTGAACCCGGCCAAACAAGACGCGGCCAAGTTCATTCAAGAGAAAACCGGCGGCGCACACTCCGCCGTGGTAACTGCCGTGTCTCGTGCTGCATTCAATTCCGCCGTAGATTGCGTACGCGCCTGTGGCCGCGTGGTAGCCGTCGGCCTGCCGCCAGAAACCATGGATTTGTCGATTCCGCGCCTAGTGCTGGATGGCATCGAAGTAGTGGGCTCACTGGTGGGCACACGCAAAGACTTGGAAGAAGCCTTCCAATTCGGCGCCGAAGGCATCGTGGTGCCCGTGGTGCAGCTGCGCCAACTGGACGAAGCCAATGCCATTTTCCAAGAAATGCGCGACGGCAAAATCCAAGGCCGTATGGTTATCGACATGAAAGCCTGCGGTTGCCATCACTAAGCCTTAGGTTGTAAACAAACAGGCCGCTCCAAAAATGGGGCGGCCTGTTTTGCGGATGAGGCTACCTGAAACCTTAGAGCTCGCTGTGCTGCGTTTAAACTTCGTTGCCACACACGTTTTCAGGTAGCCTTTTCCTTGCCTATTTATTCCACATAACGAACCCCTTGCACCACCTCCCTACGCCTCAACCATTTCGGTACAAATACCGCCGCCAAAGTAGCCGCCACTACCAACACAATCCCCAGCCACGACAGTGCCGAAATCTGCTCACCCAAAATCAACACCGCCAGCCACGCCCCGAAAATCGGACCCAGCGCCGACAAAATGCCTGAAAAATTCGCCGACACCGTTTTCATCCCGATATTCCATAAATTGTAGGCCAGCCAGCTGCAACACACCCCCAAATACACCAGCCCCAGCGTGCCGCGCCAATTCCAATCGATATGCAGGCTGTCGGCCAGCGTCAAACTTGCCGGCAGGCACAGCAGCGGCGCCACTGCCATCGTTATCGAAGTAAACGCCTGCACCCCCACCTTTTCAATCATCTTCTGCGAAGGGCGCAATACCGCGCAAAACACCGTATTGCCCAACATCACCAACGTGCAGCCCCAAAGGCTGATTTCCCCGCTGCTCTTGCCGCCCGCAATCAGCAGCGCCACCCCGACAAACGCCGCCACGCCGCACAGCCACACAAACCAATGCGCCCGGTCGCAGAAAAAGAAGTGGCCGATAAACACCGTTAAAATCGGGCTCAAGCCGATAATCGTGGTGGCGCTGGCCGCCGACGTGTATTTCACCCCCACAAATTCCGGTATCATCACCATCACATAATTCAAAAACGACAGCCACAGCAAACCCCGCCAATACCGCGCATCAATCTGTCGCCAATAGCGCAAACACAGCGGCAAGGCCAGAACAGAGGCAATCATCAGCCGAAACAACAACATAAGCTCCGGCTCCATCATCGTGTAGGTATATTTGGCCGCAATAAAAGCGCTGCTCCATAAAAGCAGCGCAACAATTTGGTAAAACACAGCTCCCCCTCAGGCACATCCTGCCGAAAAACTATAGTGTAAACAGTATACTACACCCATATAACCGCCAGCAAGGGTAGAAACAGGCTTTCCGAATAAACCATGCGCTAAAGCAAACAACCCCTACTATACAGCAAAGCAATTGGGCTTTCTCTGCAGTGTTAGTTCGCTTTGCCGTATTTCCATACTGTTTGCAGCTTACCGGCTTGTATTGAAGTCAATTTGCTATGTACGGTCGGTTTTCTGCACACATTGTTCCATTTAGGCTACCTGAAAACGCAAGCCTTCACGAGATGGCGCAAGATTAGATTGCTCGCTCTTGCCATAAACAAACCGGCTTATAACCGGCGGCAATTTCCATAAAAGCAATCATTCTTTCACAAAATACTGAGTGCTTGATACAGTTCGCCACCGTTGAACTGCCGATAAGGACAAGCCATGGATTTTGTGAAACCCGAACATTTGCGCGACTTCTACCCCCATGAAATTTTGCAGGATTCCCTGCAAAAGGCTCAGGCCAAATCAGGTTCGAGCCTGAAAACGCTGGCGATTTTAAGCTTTTTGGGCGGCGGTTACGTGGGTTTCGGCTATTTGGCGTTTTTAAAAGTGGTGACCGGCATTCCGCCCGAATGGTCGGGGCTGGCCAACTTGCTGGGCGCGGCCGTGTTCCCTATCTGCCTGATTTGTATTCTGATTGGCGGCGGCGAGCTGGCCACGGGCAATATGATGCTGATGGGGCTGGGCTGGTTTGGCAAAAGAATCAATGTGGCCAACCTGATGCGCAACTGGCTGATCGTGAGCTTGGGCAATTTGGCCGGGGCTTTGTGTATGGCGTATTTTCTCGGGCATTTCGTGGGCTTGACCGAAGGCGTGGCGGCGGCGAAAACCGTTGCCATTGCCGAAGCCAAGGTGGGCATGAGTTTTGGCCGCTCGTTTGTGTCGGCCATTGCCTGCAACTGGATGGTGTGCATGGGCATTTGGTTTTATTTCGGCGCGAAGCAGACTTCGGGGCGGATTTTGGCGATGTGGTTTCCAGTGATGACCTTTGTGCTGATTGGGCTGCAACACTTTGTGGCCAATATGTTTATCATTCCGGCCGGCATTTTTGCGGGAGCGAATGTGTCGTGGGGGCAGTTTTTTGCCAATATGATTCCCGTGTTTCTAGGCAATGTGGCCGGCGGCACGGCGTTTGTGGCGGCCTCGTATCTGCACGCGTATAAGCATTTATTGAAAGATGATTATTCGATTTAGCCGGCATACCGTGCGGTTATAGTGAATTAAATTTAAACCAGTACAGCGTTGTCTCGCCTTGCCGTAACGTGTGTACTGTCTGCGGCTCGCCGCCTTGTCCTGATTTAAATTTAATCCACTATAAAAAGGCTACCTGAAACCAGTTTTCAGGTAGCCTTTGTCGTATTGGTGTGCACTAGCCGAAAGCGTGCGCCAACACATCCACTACTTTATCCTGTTCGGCTTCGGTCAGCCCGAAATACAGCGGGATGCTGATTGCGCCGGCGTAATAGGCTTCGGCATGGGGGAAGTCGCCGGTTTTGAAGCCGAAGTGTTGGCGGTAGTAGGGCTGGGTGTGGACGGGGATGTAGTGCACATTGACGCCGATGCCGTTTTGCCGCAGGAAGTCAAACACTTGGCGGCGGGTTTTGCCGCTATCGGCGCGCACTTGCACGGGATAGAGGTGCAGGGCGGAGCAGTTTTGCGGGTTGCGCTGCGGCAGGATAAGCGGCAGGTGGGCAAGCAGGCGGTCGTAGCGCGCGGCAAGTTCGTGGCGGCGGGTGACGAATTCGTCGATGCGGGTCATCTGGCTCACGCCGAGGGCGGCTTGCAGTTCGGTCATGCGGTAGTTGTAGCCGAGGTCGATTTGCTGGTAATACCAAGCCCCGTCCGGCTCTTGGCTCATTTCTTCGGGATTGCGGGTGATGCCGTGGCTGCGCAACAGGGCCAGTTTGGCGGCAAGCTCTGGGCTGTTGGTAAGGGCTGCGCCGCCTTCGGCGGTGGTGATGATTTTGACGGGGTGGAAACTGAATACGGTGATGTCGCTATATCGGCAGTTGCCGATTTTGCCGCCCTGATAGCTGCCACCGACGGCGTGGGAAGCGTCTTCAATGATTTTGAAGCCGTATTGTTGCGAGAGCGCGTGAATGGCTGCCATATCGCACGGTTCGCCTGCAAAATGGACGGGCACGACGATTTTGGGCAGGCAGCCTGAAACTTTGGCCGCTTTCAGTTTGACTTCCAGCGCGGCGGGAGACATATTGAGTGTGTGCGGGTCGATGTCCACAAAATCCACATCCGCGCCGCAATAACGGGCACAGTTGGCGGAGGCGGTGAAGGTGATGGGAGAGGTCCACAGGCTGTCGCCTTGTCCCAAGCCGAGAACCAGGCAGGCGAGGTGCAGGGCGGAGGTGGCGGAATTGACGGCAACGGCGTGCGCTGCGCCGCAATAGGCTTTCAGGCTGTTTTCAAAGGCGGGCACTTGCGGGCCTTGGGTGAGGAAGTCGGATTGGAGCACGCGCACGACGGCGGCTATATCGGCTTCAGAAATGGTTTGGCGGCCGTAGGGGATCATTTTTGGGGTTTCTCCGTTGTTTGGATTGTTGGAGCTTTCAGGTAGCCTTTGCCGGGCTAGGCGGATGGATGGCGATAAGCAAAAAAGGCTTGCCGAAGCAAGCCTTTTTGTTGGGTTACTAGACTAGGCTAGCCACAAATTAGAATTTGTGTACCACGCCAGTGCCCACGCCCCAGTTGTTTACGTTTTTAGCGCGGCTATTTTCTTTCTCACGCAACCAACCTACAGATACCAAACCGGTAGTGCGGCGGGAGAAGGCATAATCTGCACCAACGATAGCTTGGGTATAACGGGCACCAAGATTATCAGATTTACCGTATGCTACAGAGACTTTAGGAGTAACGGCACCGAAAGTGTAAGCTGCAGAAATCTGAGCCTCTTTGGTTTTGTCAGTACCAGCACCGCCGTCAGCAGGAGTACCAGTGGTAGCAGGAGGAACAGGTGCAACAGCAGGAGTGTAATTGGCAATATCAAAGGTATCACGGCCAGTGAAGTCGCCAGCTACACCTTTGCCATACTGCAGACCAGCTGCAACATACAGGTTGTTAGCGTCGTAACCGAAGCTCAGGTTGTGAACATGGCTGTCTTTCAGACCAGTAGCAGTTGTTTCAGTGTGGGTCTTACGAGCATATTCAACAGCATAACGACCGAAGAAGCCGCTGTTTTTGTAGCCCAAGCCCAAACCGAATACCGGTTTGCCGTCGTTAGTACGATCACCATGTACGTTAGTACCGGGAGCCATTTGGAAAGCGAAGTCGAAACCGCCGAAGTCAGGAGACTGATAGTTCAAGCTAGTACGACGAGCACCGAAACGGGTATAACGGGACAGACCCAAAGCCTCGTTGCTGTATTCCCAGTTGTCTTGGGCATCCAGGGCTTGTTTCAGCGGGGTGCTTACACGACCAACTTTAACGGTGCCGAAGCCACCTTCCAAACCAACGAAGCTGTCGCGGTTGTTTACAAAGCTGCCGCCGTCCAAGCTGGCGTTAGATTCAACTTGCCAAATAGCTTTCAGGTTGCCACCCAGGTCTTCAGAACCTTTGAAGCCAACGTAGCTACCGTAGTCAACCACGCCCCAAGCGTTTCTTTCGCTCTTCAGCTGGGCAGAGGTGCCTTCACGAGTAAATTCAACACCGCCACGGATTTTACCGTACAGAATAACTTCTGCAGAAGCGGCAACCGGCAAGGAAACCAATGCTAATGCAATCAGGGTTTTTTTCATGCTGCATTCCTTTATCTATGTCTAAACTAAAAATACACACTTAAAAAAGAAACTTCGTCTTTCTTTATTTAAGCTCTCACGCAATCGCCGCATTAGCGATTTCATGACTGCAATATAATTGTTCGGCGGCAAAAAAACAAATCCTATCGCGGGCAAAACGGCAGATGCGGGCTAAATTGTATGCTTTATGCAACAATGTGGCGCTATGCAGGGGCTGGGCTTTATGCCGTTTAAAGCTTGTCCGGCAGGGGATTTGCCCTGGCGGGCGATACGGCCTATCATCTTATAAATTATATTGTTCCGGCAGGCTGAGAGAGGCGGAGCCGGAGGTTTGCAACGAATATTTGAGAGCTTATGAGCCACACTGTACACCTGAAATTTGAAGAGATCGACAACACGGTTTTGCAACGGCTGTGCGGGCCGCTGGAAGAAAATTTGGAAAAGCTGGGTAAAGCGCTGGAAGTGGAAATCGGACGGCGGTTTGCTGAGTTTACCTTTATCGGCAACCATGCCCATGCGGCAAGGGAGGCGCTTTTGAGGCTGGCCGAGCTGGCCGAGCAGCGGGATTTGGACGATAACGATATTCAGCTTTCGGCAGTGGAAGCCAAAACGGCAGATGAAGCTTTTGTGCCGAAAAACGAGGCCGGGCATCAGTATTTCCTGCAAACGCGGCGCGGCAAGCTGGGCGGGCGCACACCGCGTCAAAACGGCTATATCCGCGCGCTGCTCAGCCACGATATTGTGTTCGGCCTAGGTCCGGCGGGTACAGGCAAAACTTATTTGGCCGTAGCGGCGGCGGTGGACGCCATGAGCAAGCACGAAGTGGAACGTATTGTGCTGGTGCGCCCAGCTGTGGAAGCAGGGGAGAAACTCGGCTTCCTGCCGGGCGATTTGGCGCAGAAGGTAGACCCTTATCTGCGCCCGCTGTATGACGCACTGTATGACTTGATGGGCTTCGACCGCGTTACCAAGCTGCTGGAACGCGGGCTGATTGAGATTGCCCCGCTGGCCTATATGCGCGGGCGCACGCTGAACGGCTCGTATGTGATTCTGGACGAGGCGCAGAACACCACGCCGGAACAGATGAAGATGTTCCTCACGCGTATCGGTTTCGGCGCCAAGG
Organism: Eikenella corrodens; assembly: GCF_003990355.1. NCBI lineage: Bacteria > Pseudomonadati > Pseudomonadota > Betaproteobacteria > Neisseriales > Neisseriaceae > Eikenella > Eikenella sp. KCOM 3110. The sequence goes on from NZ_CP034670.1 coordinate 2,382,179, forward strand.
CAGCGATTACCGGCGACATCAGCCAAATCGACTTACCGCGCAACATTAAATCCGGCCTGAAAGACGCGCGGGAAAAACTGCACGGCATCGATGGCATTTATTTCCACACCTTTACCAGCGAAGACGTGGTACGCCATCCCTTGGTGCAGAGAATTGTAGATGCCTACGACGCTGCGGATGCGGAGCGGGAAGAGTAGGGCTTGCCGCCTTTGTATCTTATATATACATTTTCAGGTAGCCTGCAAGCACACGGTTTGAGGCTACCTGAAACTTATCTCCAATTCTGTTTCAACCTTTCAAGAAAGAATGATGATGCAAAACCTGCAACTGCCGCTACATTTCCATTTCAAAATCTCCACGCCATCCAACGATTTCAGCGTGGTGGATGCCGAAGGCAGGGAAGTGGCCTACACGCGGCAGAAGATATTCAAGCTGAAGGAAGCCGTGGAGATTTTTAGCGATGCCTCACGCCGCACGCGGCTATACCGCATACAGGCCGACCGCATCATATAGTGAATTAACAAAAACCAGTACAGCGTTGGCTCGCCTTGCCGTAACGTGTGTACTGTCTGCGGCTCGCCGCCTTGTCCTGATTTTTGTTAATCCACTATAGATTTCAACGCCTGCTACCGGATTGTGAACGAAAACGGCGAGGAGCTCGGCTCGATACGGCGCAACGGCATGCGCTCGCTGTGGCGTATTTCCTACCAGATATACGATGCCGGCAGCCGGCTGCTGTATGAAGTGCGCGAGAAAAACCCGTGATTGGCATTTTGGGATGCGCTGGTGGGCGAGATTCCGGTTGTGGGCATGTTTATTATTTTCTCAACCCAAGCTTTGGAGTAACCGATGCCGCCGGGCAGGAGGCGTATCTGCTGAAGAAAGAGCCTTCGCTCATGGAACGGCGCTTCAGCCTGCACAAAACCGGCACGGCCGCGCATGATGAATTGGTTACGCTGTCGCTGATGATGTTGATGCTGTTGGAACGGACAAAAGGTTAGGGTTTGCCAATGCCTCAGGCTACCTGAAAACGGCCGGATGGGTTTTCAGGTAGCCTTTAATCATGCAGTGGTAGTTGATATTTGTCTGATGGATTGTCGGTTAAATCTTTAACCGCCCTTGGGGTTGTCCAATATTGGGAGAAATACTTCTCGTAGCGCATCAATTAAGAATAAGTCGTATTCCCTTCGCCAAATGATACAATCGCGCCAAATCTTGCGGGAGAATTGGCAATAATGGGTAGAACGGAGTGGATGATTGCGGTTTTGGCGGCCGGGCTGGCGGCGGGAGTGGCGTGGATACGGCATCGCCGGCAAACCGGCCGCGATTCTTACCTGCCGCTGTGGCGGCCTTTTGTGTGGCTGGCGGGTTGGCTGGCGCTGCTCTTGGGTATTATCGGCATCTTTTTGCCGGGCTTGCCGACTGTGCCGTTCGTGCTGCTGGCGGCAGGCTGTTGGTCGCGCACGTCGCCGCGTTTCCACCGTTGGCTGAGCGAACACCGCCATTTCGGCCCGATGGTGCGCAATTGGGAGCGCAAACGGGCCATTCCTTTGAAGGGCAAGGTGTTGTCGGCGCTGATGATGGCTTGCTCGTGCGTGTGGATGCTGTACCGTTTTCCCGAACGTTGGTGGGCGGGGGCGGGTATGGCGGTGGTGTGTTTGTTGGTAACAGTATGGATGTGGCGGTTGCCGAGCGAGTGAGATTGAGGGCATTCAAAAGGGCTACCTGAAAATTTTCAGGTAGCCTTTCTTCATCCCATAGAAGCCGGTTAGCTGGTGAACGGGTGCTGCAGCACGATGGTTTCCACGCGGTCGGGGCCGGTGGAGACGATGGCGATGGGCGCGCCGCACACCTCTTCGATGCGTTTCAGGTAGCCCTTGGCGTTTTCCGGCAGCTGGTCAAAGCTTTGTACGCCGAAGGTGGATTCTGTCCAGCCGGGTAAGGTTTCGTAGATCGGGGTGCAGCCGGCCACGGCATCGCTGCCGAAGGGCAGGATATCGGTGGTGCTGCCGTCGGGCAGGGTGTAGCCGGTGCAGATTTTGATTTCGGGGATGCCGTCCATCACATCAAGCTTAGTGATGCACAGGCCGCTGATGCCGTTGATTTGGATGGAGCGTTTGAGTGCGGCGGCATCAAACCAGCCGCAACGGCGGGCACGGCCGGTTACCGAACCGAATTCGTTGCCACGTTCGGCCAGGCCTTTGCCGGTGTCGTCGAACAGCTCGGTGGGGAAGGGGCCGGAGCCGACGCGGGTGGTGTAGGCTTTCACGATGCCGAGCACATAATCCAAGGCCTGCGGCGGCACGCCCGCCCCGGCAGAGGCAGCGCCTGCCAAGCAGTTGGAGGAGGTAACAAAGGGATAAGTGCCGTAGTCGATATCTAACAGCGTGCCTTGAGCACCTTCAAACAGCAGGCGTTCGCCGCGCCGGATGGTGTCATGCAGGCTGAGCGACACGTCGGCGAGCATCGGCAGAATACGTTCTTTGAAGGCGTTGATTTTGGCCATCACGTCATCAAACTGCACGGGCTCTGCGCCATGCAGGTGTTGCAGCTGCACGTTATATACTTCAAGGTTGGCACGCAGTTTGTCGGACAAGAGCTCGGTATTGGCCAAATCGCCCAAACGGATGGCGCGGCGGGATACTTTGTCTTCATAAGCCGGGCCGATGCCGCGGCCGGTGGTGCCGATTTTGCCAGTGCCTTTGGAGGCTTCGCGGGCGTGATCGAGCGCAATGTGGTAGGGCAGAATCATCGGGCAGGTGGGGGCGATGTGTAGCCGGTCGGCCACGTTTTTCACGCCGGCAGCAGTCAGCTCGTCGATTTCGCCGAGCAGGGCTTCGGGGGAAACCACCACGCCGGAGCCGATGTAGCAATGCAGGTTTTCATGCAGGATGCCGCTGGGAATCAGGCGCAGCACGGTTTTCTTGCCGTTTACCACCAGCGTGTGCCCGGCATTGTGGCCGCCTTGGAAGCGCACCACACCGGCGCACTCTTCGGCCAGCCAGTCTACAATTTTGCCTTTGCCTTCGTCGCCCCATTGCGCGCCGATTACTACGATATTTTTTGCCATGATGTTGTTGCCTTTATTTGTTAATTGGTAGAAATGGTTTTTTGTACTTCTGCCTACATTAGCACCTTAATGTGCTCAGGTAGCATGGGCAGGGTCAGAAATGTTAATTCATACATACTGCTGAAAGCCTTGGCCTGTGCTTCGTCTATGTCGGTAACCAGTAAGATAAAGTTTTCGGCAGGAATATTCAGCCGTTTACGTAGGGTAAGGTATTTATCCAAATCACGACGGTATTCACCGGTTTTGCATTCGATTACCAAAGGCTGCCTGCCAGCAGGCAGAAAGACGACATCCAGTTCATGCAGGTCTTCATTCGCGAAACGAATTTCTAAGCTTCTGGCGCAAGAGAAAGAATAAGTTTTCCCCCGTTGCTTGGCTTCTTTCAATATCTGCCCGAGCGCGTACCATTCCAGCCATTCACCGCTAAAAAATTGGCGGATAGGTGAGGCACTTTGTAGCTTCAAGTGGATGAGTTTATCTTGTTTTTGATAAGAATAACGGGAAAACAGAGTGTGGCTATAAAACTCGCGACAAATATTGTTAATTTGCTGTGCTTCTTTTTGCGAATATTTCTTCAAATCCACATTCAGCCCGCTATGACTATTGCGGTATGACCAGGTAATTCTGCTGATAATGTCTTTGAATACGTTGTAATGCTGCCCGATACGCTCAGCAGCCTCATCGTAATAGCCGCTCATATCCACGGCGGAATAGTCGAAGTTTGGGGTAATTTGTTTGTCGACGAACCATTGTGCCAATCCGAAATGCTGTTGTGCGGTGCTTAGAACTTCGGTATCAGACAATTTAATACCGTGCAGCGGATTGGCATCACTTGATTGTGTGGCCTCATTTGCTGAATTAGAAACCTGTTCGCTTTCCTGCTCTTTCAACGCATTTAATTCACGCATAACAGCAACGTATCGGTTAATCAGCTGGCTGATGAAATACACAGTATCGTAAACGATAACGGGTTGCCCGCATTTTTGGCATACGGCACCTTCCTGTGCAGGATGTTCTCCTAGTTGTTTACAATGGTTACAGCGATAGACGCCCATTGCTTCTCCTTGTTAATCTTAATAAATAAGAAATACTTGGATTTTTCAGGTAGCCTTTAAGTGAGGCTACCTGAAACTATTTATGCCACCTGCGTTTGATGTTCGTTTCCCGCGCGTTCGCGGATTATGCCCAGGCGGTATGCGGTTTCGCCTTGTTCGGCGAGGAAGGCTTGCGCTGCCTCAGCCTGTTCGGCAGGCACGATAACGGCCATGCCGATACCGCAGTTGAAGGTGCGGTACATTTCCTGCTGCTCCACGTTGCCGACCTGTTGCAGCCATTGGAACAGCTTGGGCAGCGGCCAGGATTGTGCATCGATTTGTGCCACACAGTTTTCGGGCAGTGCGCGCGGGATGTTTTCGGTGAGGCCGCCGCCGGTAATGTGTGCCATGCCTTTGATTTCAAATTTTTCCAGTGCCGCCAAGATCGGTTTCACATACAGGCGGGTGGGCGCAATGATGGCTTGGCGCAGGGTTTTGCCGCTGTCGAATTCGGCATCCAAATCGGGATTGCTGCGCTCGATGATTTTGCGGACGAGGGAATAGCCGTTGGAGTGCGCGCCGTTGGAGGCGAGGCCGAGCACCACGTCGCCGGGCCGGATGCTGCGGCCGTTGATGACTTTACTTTTTTCCACCACGCCCACGGCGAAGCCGGCCAAATCGTATTCGCCTTCGGGATACATGCCGGGCATTTCGGCCGTTTCGCCGCCAATCAGGGCGCAGCCGGATTGTTCGCAGCCCGCGGCGATGCCTTTAATCACATCGGCGGCACGCGCCACATCGAGCTTGCCGCAGGCGAAATAGTCGAGGAAAAACAGCGGTTCTGCGCCTTGCACCAGGATGTCGTTCACGCTCATGGCCACCAGGTCGATGCCCACGGTGTGGTGGATATCCCATTCAAACGCCAGTTTCAGCTTGGTGCCCACACCGTCGGTGCCGCTCACTAGTACGGGGTTTTGGTACTTTTTGCTGATTTCCACCAGTGCGCCGAAGCCGCCCAAGCCGCCCAACACTTCGGGGCGCATGGTGCGCTTGGCAAAGGGTTTGATGTTTTCAACCAGTTGGTCGCCCGCATCGATATCGACACCGGCATCGCGGTAGCTGAGGGATTGGGTCATGGCACTCTTTCGGGGAAAAATTTAAAACAGGAAAACGCTATTTTACCTGATTTTAAGCAGCAGCTAAGGATTGAATTGGGCGGCCTAATTCAGCAGGTTGTCAAGCGCACACTCAATGGCGGGGAAAGCAAACTCAAATCCTTGCTGCAACAAGGCTTTCGGCGGGGCAAATTGGCCGTCCAACACCAAATCGGCCTGCTCGCCCAGCATCAGGCGCAACATCTGCTCGGGAACGGAAAACAACAGCGGGCGGCGCAGCCGTTGGGCGGCGGCGCGGGCAAAGTCGAGTTGGGTGGTGCGCTTGGGGGCAGTAATGTTGTAAGCCTGAAAGCCATTGTGTGTTTGTGTGGCCAGAAAACGGATGGCGGCCACAACATCATCCATATGCACCCACGGCAGGGGCTGCTCACCGCTACCAAGCCGACCTGCACAGTAGCGCACCGGTTTGAGCAGCTGCGACAAAATGCCGCCGTCCCTGCCCAGCACCACGCCAAAGCGGCACACGGCCACCGGCACGCCGCTCTCCTGCTGTACGCGCTGTATCGCCGCTTCCCATTGCTGGCACAGCTGCGAAGGGAAAACATGTTGCGGCGGCGCATTTTCCATGCACGGCGGCCAGCCATCCGCACTGCCGTTGCCATAATAGCCCACGGCGGAAGCCTGGATGATGAGGCGCGGCGGCTGCGGGTGGCGGCGCAGCCAGTCGGCCACAGCCTGCACCGGCTGCAAGCGGCTTTGCAACAGCTCCTGCTTGCGCTGCGCCGTCCAGCGGCCTTCGCCCACCGACGCCCCCGCCAGGTTAATCAGCAAATCGGGGCGGATGCTGTCGTAGAGGTGGTGCAGCGCGGCGATGTATTCAAAACGCTTATCCACCTCCCGCGCACGAGCCGGATGGCGGCTAACGATAATCACACGATGCCCGTCAGCCTGATACGCCGCGGCCAGATGGCGGCCGATAAAGCCGCTGCCGCCGATAATTACGATGGTTTGTCGGCTCATGCGCACCTCCGGCCGGCAAAAGAAAAGGCTACCTGAAACATGGTTTCTCTTTCATGAAGGATTTTCAGGTAGCCTGCCATGTTCTCGGCGGGCATGCAAGTTTTCGGTAGTGCGGGTTGGGTTGCGGGCGGCACAAGCAATACGGCAAGCGAGCCAATGCCGTTCCGCTGACCTCTATAAAGAACCGCCGAGGATTTTCAGGTAGCCTTTTGCGGATGCAGGCTACCTGAAAATCTGCCATCTTAAGGATTGGATAAATACGGACAGAGTCCTTCACGCCCGTCTTGATACACCATCACCGTATCGCTTGCCTCAACCGCCATGCCCGTACCGTGATACAGGCATTTTTGCGGCGGGTCGGGGGCAAGCCTGCTGCCGAGATAGCCGATTTGCAGGGGCTTTTGTTCGGAGGCATGGCGTTGCAGCAATACGGCGGCTCGGGTTTGCTCGGCGGTAGGATGGCTGGGGTCAAGCCCGCCGGTGCCTATATTGAGTTTGTCCCAAAACGTGCGCTGGGGCGGAGTGATGCGGACGCGGTATTGCGTGCAGCCGTCCGCACGGATGGTTCGCCCTGTTTGGCGGACGGCAAACCGATAGCTGCCTTGGCTGCCAGAAACGCCGGTTACATAGGCTTCCGCAGCATCGCTGCCTGCAAGGGCGGGGAGGGGGAGAAGAGCGAGGAAAACTAGGAAAATAAAGTTGCGCATGGATTTCGGGATACTTGAAAACTAAAAACCGCGTGGGTGCGGAGCGTATACACACCACACAGGCGAACTACGTTTGCTTATTCTGCTTTGAATATCCCGATATATTTTATTCCATTAAATTTTTTATCATGATTAAATCTAAGATCTGGATCTGAATACCAAAAATAGCATTGACTTTATTAATATTTAGTTCGTGACATCTCTTTTTTAGCAGAGGGGCATCATCCTCATGAATGGGAATTTCTTCAATAATTTCATCAAGCTCTACAGGCTCCTCTAATAATGGCAATATTCCAATAAAATCTTCATCATACTCTTCATCTAAACCAATATCTTGACAAAATTTACAATATTTTCCTTCTGGCAAATCATCTTGTTCAAAATATTCTTCATAAGAATATTCACTTTTTCTAGTAAATCCGATCCACAAATGTAATTTATCAAAACGGTCATATACCGCATTACTCATTTCATCTACATTCATTCTGTATGCTCCTTAAATTGTTCGCATTTACCAACCCTCATGTGTTTATTATGCAGCCTTTTTTCGAAATACCCATTGCCTTCAAGTCTTCTGTACTAAATCGTAGGTCCTTAGCCTTTTCTGCTGAGGAAAAAGGAAAAATTATACTTACCTCCTCAAAATCGCAAACTATCTTTCGACTTAACTTGACTAATATATTGTTGAATGCCTTTAACCTCTTTTGCCTAACCACAGCAGGTTGCCGAACTAGTTGCTCTCTTTCCTCAGTATGCTGATTTGGTTAGTGTGCCAGTAAGGCGGGCAGAGTTTCTAGTCTGTTGTTGTAGAAGACGTATGCCAGGGTTCGTCGCTGTTTTGGTAGGTAGGGTGCAGGCTGCTTTTTAGGGTTTTGAAGCCGTTAAAAGGTAGTTTGCACTTTTTAACTGCGTTGAAGCTGTGTTTTCAGGCAGCCTGATAGGGGCTACCTGAAAATTGAGAAACTGTGTGCGTGCGTTTCGCACACACACTACTCAAACAGGCTACTCTTGCTACCTTATTATTTGTTATTTATTGGGGTAATTCGATTTTTCCCGCCAATGTCGCCACTTGGATATAGCTTCTTGTTTGGATCAATTTTACTTGACCATAAATAAGTAGAGAGCAAAGTATTATTTTCTCCATTACTCCATTTCATTCCTTTATTGAATTTTTTTACTGCATTACGTTTAAGTTTCAGGAAAATTTGTTTTAAGCTACTTTTATTAGAACATGCTATATCAGCAGTAGATATGTCATTTCCTACATCAAACATTTTTTGTATTCGTATATAATTAGAAAAATCTTTATAATTATATGGGATATTTTTTATTTCTATGTAACTCTGCTCATCTAGTAGATAGCAAAATAGCATAGATGACAAATGAGAACCATCTTTATGAGCGATAAACGAGCTCCATTCTTGAATATCAACATTAAAGGCATAGAGATTATTTTCTTTAATGAAATTATTAATGAAAAATAGAAAATCTTCATCATCTGCACAGATAAAGCAATGCATGATATATATCTCCAATAATTATTTATGGGCAAAGCAAGCGGAGCATGGGCGGAGCAGCTGTAGGGCGGGTATTTATGCCATACAGTTGCAAGCTGCCTGAAACTGAAACCCGTTTCAAAAGCAGCCTGCACTTTTACAACAGCACTCAAATCGCGCCGATTTTCTCTTTGTTCGCCTCAATCCATGCCTGCAATTCCTCGCACGTCATCCATTCCGTGTTGTTGTCGCTGGCATACACGAAGCCTTCGGGCACTTTCACGCCGTTTTTGATGCGCTCGGGCGTTTTGTCCCAGCCGTTGATGGCGGGCAGGATTTTGAAGTGTTCGGGATATTCGTAGGTATGGAACGAGTCTTCCGCGCCAATCATCTGCTCGTGCAGTTTTTCGCCGGGGCGGATGCCGACGGTTTCCTGCGCGCATTCGGGGGCGACGGCGGCGGCCAAATCGCAAATGTTCATCGACGGGATTTTTTTCACATAAATTTCGCCGCCCACCATGTCGTCAAACGCGTGCCACACGAGCTCCACGCCCTGTTCCAGCGAAATCATGAAGCGGGTCATGCGCGGGTCGGTAATCGGCAGCGTGCCGCGTGCGCGCTGGGTGAGGAAAAACGGGATTACCGAGCCGCGCGAACCCATCACGTTGCCGTAGCGCACCACGGCGAAGCGGCAGCCGTGTTCGCCGGAATAGGCGTTGCCTGCCACGAAGAGTTTGTCGCTGGCGAGCTTGGTGGCGCCGTATAAATTGACGGGGCTGCTGGCTTTGTCGGTGGACAGGGCAACGACGCGCTTCACGCCTTTGTCGATGCAGGCATCAATCAGGTTCATCGCGCCGTTGATGTTGGTTTTCACGCACTCGAACGGGTTGTATTCGGCGGTGGGGACGATTTTGGTGGCGGCGGCATGGACGACGTAATCCACGCCGTCGAGCGCGCGGTAGAGGCGGTCTTTGTCGCGCACATCGCCGATGAAGAAGCGCACGCGTTTGTCGCCCTGAAATTTTTTCGCCATTTCCCACTGTTTCATTTCGTCGCGGGAGAAGATGATGATTTTTTTGGGATTGTATTTGGCCAGGGTCATAGGCACGAAAGTGTTGCCGAACGAGCCGGTGCCGCCGGTTACGAGGATGGTGGAGTTGGAAAGCATAGATAACCTTTTGTTTTGACTTAATAGAGTAGCTGATTCTACCGCAAAATTATTTTAATGGAAGCAGCGTAATATGAAGTGGCGGATTATAGCACCGGCATTCGGCGGCTTCTATCATGCCGCAGGCTACCTGAAAGGCGGCAGCACACAGCCCAAATGGAAATAACAGCGTGGATTCAGCTCGCCTCACTCCTATTTGGAGTAGCCATACATTACAATGGCGACTTCCCCTACTCCACCCTACCGCCTATGTCTGCCGCTCAAGACCTTACCCTGCTCCTCGTGCGTGACGCTGCCGAGCCGGAAATGTGGATAGATATCTGGGCACGCAGTTATCCGCTGGTGCAACAGGTAGCCTGCGCTGCCGACGAAGGCATTGCCCAATGGCAAAGTAAAATCAACACAGCGTGGCGGCTTATTCCCGGCCAGGCCATGATTGTGGCACACGGCGCAGGCGTACCGGCTGTGATGGCTTGGCAGTTCCAAAATAGTATGCGCGGCCAGCAACGCATCCGCGGCATGATTTTGGTTTCCCCTCTGCGATCTGCCTGTATGGATGACGAATGGCACACGCTACAACGTGCCCGTACCAACTGTAAAGCCGCCTTGGTGATTGGGCAAGATGAAAATCCGTTGTGCCCGGCCAAATGGGCAAGCGATACCGCCGCCAGGTGGCAAGCCAGGCTGCTGCGCGCACCGCAGCCCGGCCATCTCAACCAGCGCTTGGGCGGCTGGCAATGGGGCATGCGGCTGATGCAGGAAATGTTGTGGGATAGCTAATATCCTTGGCGCTACGGGCAAGACGGTTTTCAGGTAGCCTCTACACGTTTTGTTGCGTCTCACATGCGTCAATTAAATCGGCATGGAATAAGTATAATCATCTAAAATATATGTTTTTTATCCACTAACACCCGGCCGAACAATGTCAAGCGGTAGCAACAATTGGCAGCTTATCTAAATATACGGCTTTCCTCCCTATCTTGCCTTACTGCAACAATGTATAGGGATTGCGCCATAAATTCTGTTCCCGCTCAGGATAAACATTGACAGTAAACCGCTTAATCTTTAAAATTAAAGCTTTCTTATATTAATTTGGATTTTCCTGCTATGAAAACCTTCTCAGCCAAGCCGCACGAGGTGAAGCGCGAATGGTATGTCATTGATGCCCAAGATAAAGTTCTGGGTCGCGTGGCTGCCGAAGTCGCCCGTCGCTTGCGTGGCAAACACAAGCCCGAATACACCCCGCACGTAGATACCGGCGACTACATCATTGTAGTTAATGCCGACAAACTGCGTGTTACCGGTGATAAAAACGAAGGCAAAATCTACTATCGTCACTCCGGTTTCCCCGGCGGTATCTACCAACGCACTTTCCGTGAAATGCAAGATAAATTCCCCGGCCGCGCCCTGGAGCAAGCTGTTAAAGGCATGTTGCCCAAAGGCCCTTTGGGCTACGCCATGATCCGCAAGCTGAAAGTGTACGCCGGTAGCGAACATCAGCATGCCGCCCAACAACCCAAAGCATTGGAAATTTAAGGACACCATTTTTATGAACGGTAAATACTACTACGGCACCGGCCGTCGCAAAAGTTCTGTAGCCCGCGTGTTCCTGCAAAAGGGTTCCGGTCAGATCGTGGTAAACGGCCGCCCCGTTGACGAATTTTTTGCCCGCGAAACCAGCCGCATGGTGGTGCGCCAGCCTTTGGTTCTGACCGAAAATGCTGAAGCATTCGATATTATGGTAAACGTGTGCGGCGGTGGTGAAACCGGCCAATCCGGCGCCATCCGTCACGGTATTACCCGTGCCCTGATCGACTATGATGCAGGTTTGAAGTCTGCCCTCTCTCAAGCCGGCTTCGTTACCCGCGATGCCCGTGAAGTGGAGCGTAAGAAATTCGGTCTGCGCAAAGCACGTCGTGCCAAACAGTTCTCCAAACGTTAATCGTTTGGTATTACAAGAGAGCCGTGGTTTCCGGCTCTCTTCTTTATTTATATGCATATGCAAACATCTAAGGCTATCTGAAAAGTTTCAGGTAGCCTTTCTGTGGAAAGCAACAGCATTATTTAATTTACACTTCCGGCTTTTGTTTGGAGGCCTGATTTAGCTGCTGGTTGGTATCGTGACAAATACCGATAGAACCGGGAAAATTGCCCTGCATGTGAAAATTAACAGCGTTGTTTACACTTCCCCGGCTTTTGCTTGAAAACCTGATTGGCCAGCTATTCGGCATGATCAAGAATGCCAATAGATACGAGGAACCCGCTCTGTCCTTGATCATGACGGGCAGCTGCCTAAGAAGCATTTGAGAAAGAACAAAAACTGTCCGATGTGGAAAAATTGCAAACAATACGGCAATTTCCTATAGCAGTGCATGAGAGTTGGAGTATTTTTATGGCGGGCTTCGGTTCCCATTTCAGATCATATGAGGATTGATGTATCCATTCTTTTATACGCTGGCTATCGATACCTAAAGTTTGTTTAAGTATAGTGGATTAAGTTTAAATCAGGACAAGGCAGCGAGCCGCAGACAGTACACACGTTACGGCAAGGCGAGACAACGCTGTACTGGTTTTTGTGAATTCACTATAAAAACGAAAGCTGTCTGCGACAGAAGGTGTAAGCAGCGCGATGATTTTCCAAATTTAAAGGCTACCTGAAACCTTTCAGGCAGCCTTTCAATATGTCCGCTGTAACACAGCCTATTGATGTCGGCGCAACTCTTGGCGCAGCGACTGCAAGCCGGAGCGGCGGTCGGCGATTTGCACTTGCAGGTTGCCGGCGCGATCAGACTGATTGTTGCGGCGGGCGGTGGCCAGCTCGCGTTCGGCCTGCGCTAAGGCGCGCTCTTCCCGGCGGATGTCGCGGGTGATGATTTCCTTGGGCGTGAGCGGTTTGGCGGCAGCAATCACCGGCGCAGGACGCACGACAGGAATGCTGCGGCGTTCCGGTTCGGGCTGGCGGCGCAGGGTAACGCGGATGGGCACGGGTTTGCTGATTTCCACATCGCTGGCGGCAGCTACGGCTTCTTGCCACACATCAGGCAATTCGCTGCTGTCGGCATCGGCTTTGTCGGCCGGTTGCCGAGCCGGCCCGGAGGCGGCAACTGCGGGAGTTGCAGCGGCCTGCTTAGATGAATCGGCTTCTTTATCGGCCAAAGATTTGGCCACGGGGCGGCAACGGCCTTGCGGCAGGGCAGTGCGCACGCTGCGCCCGTCGGCCAGCTGGCAGAGGTAGGAAATTTCGGCCGGAGCGGTTTCGCTTCGGGTGGCGGGCGTTTCGGTGGCGGCGCTGATGCCGAAAGCCAGCAGTAAAAAGCCGGGTAGAACAATATGGGCTAATTTTTCAAACATAAACTTGGTGTGTATTGCTAAAGCGTTTAATTCCCCATACACCATCGGATGCCTTTATACAACAAGCTAATAGGGTTTCTTGCCGAGGCGGCGACGGCAGACAGTACAGCCGGTGCGGTAAGGCGAACCAACGCGGTGGAGAAAGTTAAGCAGGTTGGCGATAGTGAATTAATCCACTATATGAACCGATACGGCATTATATCAAGCAGCAGGCACACAGGTTGTTGGCTTAGGTTTAAACAGGTAAACAGGCTACCTGAAAAGCACAACGGGCTTTAAGCGGCGTGAATTCCATTTAATTCAGGACAAGGCATGGCATAAAGGCTTAAAATATTCACTTTTCCAGCAGGAGATAGCCATGGCACAATTCTTCGCCATCCACCCCGAAAACCCCCAAGAGCGGCTGGTGAAACAAGCCGCCGAAATCGTGCGCCAGGGCGGCGTGATCGTGTATCCCACCGACTCCTGCTACGCGCTCGGCTGCCAGATGGGCAACAAAGAAGCCATGGAGCGCATCTTGGCCATCCGCAAAATCGATTTGAAACACCACCTCACTCTGATGTGCGCCGACTTGAGCGAGCTGGGCACTTATGCCAAAGTGGACAACAGCCAATTCCGCCAGCTCAAGGCCGCCACCCCCGGCGCCTATACCTTTATCCTGCCCGCCACCAAAGAAGTGCCCAACCGCACGCTGCACCCCAAACGCAAAACCATCGGCCTGCGCGTACCCGACAACCAAATCGCCCTCGCCCTTTTGGCCGAGCTGGGCGAGCCCATGCTCTCCTGCACCCTGATGCTGCCCGGAGAAACCGAGCCGCAAACCGACCCTTACGAAATCCGCAACCTGCTCGAACACGCCGTGGATTTAATCATCGACGGCGGCTGGTGCGGCACCGAGCCGACCACGGTAATCGACATGACCGACGGCACCGAGCTTATCCGCCAAGGCGCGGGCGATACTGCGGTGTTCGGGTTGTAACGCCAAACTGCCTGCAAGCTGATCAGGCTACCTGAAAGTTTCAGGTAGCCTATAATCTGCCCGTTTGATTCATATAGCGGATTAAAACAGAAACGATACCAAGGCCGCAGCATTGCCATTTTTATCCGTGATACCACCCTCTGTACACAAGGAATCCCCATGCCTGCCGATATGATTGCTCATGCCCGCCGTTTTTCCCCTTGGCTGTCGCGCCAGCTGGATGGCGGGCAAATCGATGTTGCACGTTTGCAGCCCATGCTCGCGCAGCCTTTGCAGCCGCAGGATTTGGCGGCCTTCGCGCCGTGGGCAGACATCGCGGCAGCGGCGGATGAAGCCGAGCTGGCGCGGCAGTTGCGGCTGTTGCGCCGTTATGTGCTGGCGCAGATTATGGTGCGCGATTTGTGCGGCGCGGCTGAGCTTTCGGAGGTAACGGCTTCCATCACGCATCTGGCCGATTTTGCGGTGAACACCGCGCTCGCTTTTGCCGAAGCGCACTACACCGCGCTCTACGGCACGCCCATCGGCCGCTATAGCGGTGCGGCGCAGCATTTGAGCGTGGTGGCCATGGGCAAGGCGGGCGGGTTTGAATTAAACGTGTCGTCTGATTTGGATTTGATTTTCGTCTATCCCGAATCGGGCGAAACCGACGGGCGGCGCAGCCGCAGCAATCAGGAGTTTTTCACCAAGGTGGGGCAGAAGCTGATTGCGCTGTTGAACGACATCACCGCCGACGGCCAAGTGTTCCGCATCGATATGCGCCTGCGCCCCGACGGCGACAGCGGCGCGCTGGTGTTGAGCGAAACTGCGCTGGAGCAATATTTGGTGGCGCAGGGGCGCGAGTGGGAGCGTTATGCCTGGTGCAAAGGCCGCGTGGTCACGCCGCACGCCAACGGCATCCGCAGCGTGGTGCAGCCTTTCGTGTTCCGCAAATATCTGGACTACGGTGCCTACGAAGCCCTGCGCGGGCTGCACCGCCAAATCCGCAGCGAAGTGAGCAAAAAAGGCATGGCCGGCAACATCAAGCTCGGCGCGGGCGGCATCCGCGAGGTGGAATTTATCGCTCAGGTGTTCCAGATGATTCGCGGCGGGCAAAACCGCAGCCTCCAGCTCAAAGGCACGCAGGAAACGCTGGCCGCGCTGGCCGAAGCCGGCATCCTCGCGCCCGAAGCCGCCGCCCGGCTGCTCGAAGTCTACCGCTTCCTGCGCCGCCTCGAACACCGCCTGCAATACTGGGATGACCAACAAACCCAAACGCTACCTGAAAACCCCGAACAGCAGCAGCTGTTGGCCGAAAGCATGGGTTTTGCCGATTACGAAGAATTTTCAGGTAGCCTCAACGCACAACGCGCCCAGGTAAGCGCCCAGTTCAACCAAACCTTAAGCAGCCCCGAAGAGAACGACAGCGAAGCCGAACAGCCGCTGGCCGGGCTGTGGCAAGACGATGCCGCAGCAGCCGAATGGGCGGTGCAGCTGGCCGAATTGGGCTTTGCCAACGCAGCCGAAGCCGCCGAGCGGCTGGCGCACATCCGCAGCAGCAGCCGCTACCGGCATTTGTCGGCCCGCGCCCAGCAGCGTTTCGACGCCGTGCTGCCGCGCGGGGTGGCCGCCGCCGCCGAAAGCAGCCGCCCCGAAGCCGCCCTGCCGCGCCTGCTCGACTTTCTCGACAGCATCAGCCGCCGCTCCGCCTACCTCTCCTTTTTGCAGGAATACCCTGCCGCGCTCGCCCAAGTGGCCGAACTCATGGCGCAAAGCCCCTGGCTGGCCGAATATTTGCAGCAACACCCCGTGCTGCTGGACGAATTATTGTCCGCCCAATTAATGGAACACCCCAACTGGCCGCAATTTATCGGCGCGCTTTCAGGTAGCCTCCAGGCCGCAGGCGACCCCGAAGCCAAAATGGACGTGCTGCGCCGCTTCAAACACGCACAAACCTTCCGCCTGGCCGTGCAGGATTTGGCCGGTTGCTGGCCGCTCGAAGCCCTGAGCGACCAGCTCTCCTACTTGGCCGACATCCTGCTCGAACACACCATGTGGCAAGTGTGGCAGGCCATGCCCAAAACCCACCGCCCCATCCCCCGCTTCGCCATCATCGGCTACGGCAAGCTCGGCGGCAAAGAGCTGGCCTACGGCTCCGATTTGGATTTGGTGTATCTGTATGACGACAGCGCGCCCGAAGCCGCCGACATCTACAGCAAATACGCCCGCCGCCTCACCACCTGGCTCTCCGGCAACACCGGCGCGGGCAGCCTCTACCAAACCGACCTGCGCCTGCGCCCCAACGGCGACAGCGGCTTCCAAGCCCACAGCCTCGAAGCCTTCGCCAAATATCAGCACGAAAATGCCTGGATTTGGGAGCACCAAGCCCTCAGCAGGGCCCGTTTCGTGGTCGGCAGCCCCGAAGTGGGGCGCAAATTTGAAATCATCCGCCGCCAAATCCTCAGCCTGCCGCGCGAAGAAAACCCGCTGCGGCAGGAAATCGCCCAAATGCGCAGCAAAATGCTGCCCACCCACCCCGCCCACGAAGACAACGTGAAATACGCCCGCGGCGGTGTGGTGGACGTGGAATTCATCGTGCAATTCTTCGTGCTGCTCCATGCCCGGCAGTATCCCGAGCTGTTGGAAAACTACGGCAACATCGCCCTGCTCAATATGGCCGCCCGCCGCGGCCTGCTCAGCCAAGATGCCGCCGCACGCACCGCCGCCGCCTACCGCCACTACCGCCAAGTGCAACACCGCCAGCAGCTGCACGGCGCGGGCGCGGTGCAAGTGGACGACACCCTGCGCGAACACTACGAACAAGTGGCCGCACTGTGGCGCGAAGTGTTCGGCGAAGAAATCCGCTAAAACGAAAAAGGCTACCTGAAAGTTTCAGGTAGTCTTAATTTCCTGCTTGAAAGGCCTAGTAGCCCAAGCGTTGGCAGATGGTGGAAGACAATCCGGCCTGGTTGAGGGTGTAGAAATGCAGGCCGGGAGCGCCGTGGCGCAGGAGGCGGCCGCACATTTCGGTTACCACGTCCAGCCCCAAGGCTTTGATGGAGGCGGTGTCGTCGGCATAGGATTGCAGCTTCAGCCGAAGCCAGCGCGGAATTTCGGCGCCGCACATATCGGCAAAGCGGGCCAGCTTGGAGAAGTTGGCAATCGGCATGATGCCAGGCACGATGGGGATTTCCACACCGCGCCCGCGCACGTCGTCGAGGAAGCGGAAGTAGGCATCGGCATTGAAGAAAAACTGGGTGATGGCGGAATCGGCACCGGCTTTCACTTTGCGCACAAAGCTTTGGATGTCGTCTTCGGCGCTGCGCGATTGCGGATGGTATTCGGGGTAGGCAGCCACTTCGATGTGGAACCAGTCGCCGAATCGGTGGCGGATGAGCTCCACCAGCTCGTTGGCGTGGTGCAGGCCGGTGGCGCCCAAGCCCATGCCGGAGGGGATGTCGCCGCGCAGGGCGAGCACATGGCGGATGCCTAAGTCTTTGTACTCCTGCAAGAGCTCGGTGAGCTCACCGGCATCCAGGCCTACGCAGGGGATGTGCGGGGCGGCGGCCATGCCTTCGGCAAGGATGTCGCGGATGGTTTGCATGGTGCCTTCACGGGTGGTGCCGCCTGCACCGGAGGTGCAGGAGAAAAATTCGGGCTGGTATTGGGAGAGTTGTTTGCGGGTGATTTTCTGTTTTTCGCGGCCTTCGGGCGTGCGGGTGGGGAAAAATTCGAAGCTGAGGGTATTGTGTTGCATGATGGTGGGGAAAATAAATTCGGAAGAAAGGCGATACGGTAGCGGGCAGCGGGGGTTTAGGCAAGGGCGGCTGGCTGAAAAATCGGCGCGGGAGAATGAATGGGATTCATAATGAATGGTGGGCTACCTGAAACCAATTATCCGGAATGGGGCGGCTTTTCAGGTAGCCGCTTCGTTATCCGGCAGTAGAACAGCCGCCCTGGGTTTGCTACAATGCCCGTCCGTTTAACATAATTTAGTAGAAGGAAACACATGAAAAAATCCGTTATCCTCGGCCTCGCCGCCCTGCTGGCCGCTCCCGTCCTGGCCGCCCCCGCCGGTTCATATCTGCCTGCAGCTCAGGAGCTTCACAAACGAGTTGTAAAGGAGAGAGATCCGAGCGCCCGCCAAACCAACCTGTTCCAAGGCAGCGCCAAAACAGGTGAAACCAAAACCCACCAGGTCCAGCTCACCGCCGGAAAATACTACACTTTCTTCGCCGCCTGCGAATACAACTGCGACAACATCGACCTCACCCTCAAATCGGCAGATGGCAGTGAAGTCGAATCCGACACCGAATCCGACGACGCCCCCATGTTCAGCGTGCGCCCCGCCCGCACCGGCCGCTACACCTTAAGCGTAACCATTCCCGGCTGCAAAACCGCATCCGGCTGCAAATACAGCAGCCAGGTATTCGTGGGCAACCGCGACATCTTCGCCCGCTAACCGTGCCCCGCTATAGGCAACGGCAAAACGGGCTACCTGAAATCCGCCGCACGGCGTTTTCAGGTAGCCCGTTCTTTTGGGCAAACGGCCGATACGCAGGAAATGGAGGCCTGCCCTGCCCACTGGGTTTAACGGCATGGCAGCGAATAAGAAGGCTACCTGAAATTCCAGCTTCGCCGAAACCCGCTGGGCGGCGTGAAGCTGTGTTTTCAGGTAGCCTGTTTTTAGGCAACTGCTTGCTGATGATTAGTTTTTGCTCTGGTCTACCAATTTGTTTTTGGCGATCCAAGGCATCATGCTGCGCAGTTGCGCGCCGACTTTTTCAATCTGGTGGTCGGCGGTGAGGCGGCGGCGGGCGGTCATGCTCGGATAGTTGGTGGCGCCTTCGAGGATGAACATTTTGGCGTATTCGCCGGTTTGGATGCGTTTGAGCGCGTGGCGCATGGCTTCGCGCGATTTTTCGTTAATCACTTCTACGCCGGTAACGTATTCGCCGTATTCCGCGTTGTTGGAAATGGAGTAGTTCATGTTGGCGATGCCGCCTTCGTAGATCAAATCCACGATGAGCTTCATTTCGTGCAGGCATTCGAAGTAGGCCATTTCGGGCGCGTAGCCGGCTTCCACCAGGGTTTCGAAACCAGTTTTGATCAGTTCCACCACGCCGCCGCACAATACGGCCTGTTCGCCGAACAGGTCGGTTTCGGTTTCTTCGCGGAAGTTGGTTTCGATGACGCCGCCTTTGGTGCCGCCGTTGGCTGCAGCGTAGGAGAGAGCGATGTCGCGGGCTTTGCCGCTTTTATCCTGATACACGGCAATCAGCGAGGGCACGCCGCCGCCTTTGAGGAATTCGCTGCGCACGGTGTGGCCGGGGCCTTTGGGGGCAACCATCACCACGTCCAAGTCGGCGCGCGGCACGATTTGGTTGTAGTGCACGTTGAAGCCGTGGGCAAAGGCCAATACGGCGCCCTGCTTGAGGTTGGGCTCGATTTCAGCACGGTATACGGCGGGCTGGTTTTCATCCGGCAGCAGGATCATCACCAAATCGGCGGCTTTGGTGGCATCGGCCACGCTGCGCACGTCGAAACCGGCAGCTTGGGCTTTGTTCCAGGAGCCGCCTTGGCGCAGGCCGACAATCACGTTTACGCCGGAGTCTTTCAGGTTGGCGGCATGGGCATGGCCTTGCGAACCGTAGCCGATGATGGCTACGGTTTTGCCTTTGATCAGGGAGAGGTCGGCGTCTTTATCGTAGTAAACTTGCATGTGGATTCCTTTTTTGGATTCGGTTAAACGGGGCGGACGGCGCGGCCGGTATGCGGTGCGGCGGGCTGGCGGGCTTGTGGCCGCTGCCGGCGGGCGGGCATAGCGGGAATAGGGTGGGAGGCGCTGTCGTATCGGGTGGCAATACTACCCGAATTTTGACAATTTGGCAGCTTTTTTAGACAAGAAATTTAGAATTGGCTGTTTTACGGGCAAAACAGGGTTAATTTTAGACATATTGTCTTATTGTAAGCTGTTAAGACTTCGTTCCGCTCCGTTTTAGCTTCGCAGAAACTCCGCTTCGCTCCGTTTTCAGGTAGCCTTATAATGCTGCCTGCGCCAATTTTTCAAAGAACCCACACCATGACCCATCAAGACCTCGGCCTGATTTTCCTGCCCGCCGGCGTGCTGTGCATTTGCTTTGCCGGATTCTGGCAGCTGTATGTGATGCTTACCGAAAGCTACACCCTCAACCGCTTTAAAGACAAACAGCTGGTGTGGGTGGTGTCGCTGCTGTTTTTCAGCTTCAGCCTGGCCGTGTATTGGCTGTGCCCGAACGCGCGCAAAAAGGGCATCGTGTTTGCCCTGTTCGCCGTGGGCGGGGTGGTGATGTATGTGCTGGCGCGGCGCTGGCTGCCGTTTGCCAAATAATTTTCAGGTAGCCTCACGGCAAACGGCAGGCTACCTGAAACCATTTGATTCATACGCCATAGCTATTTTCCATTTTAATTTTGTTGCCGCTTCATTTATTCGTCAATGCGTTGCAGCTTGCACCTTAGCTTCGCAGAAACTTAGCCTTGGCTACGCCAAGACATCGTTTTAACTTCGTTGAAGCTAGCACTTTCAGGTAGCCTTTCATGAGTAAACCCCACCATCCCGTTACCCCCGCAATCCGTTTTCTGCGCGCGCACAAAATCGAGCACACCGCCATGCAGTATCCCTATGAAGAGCACGGCGGCACGGCGCATTCCGCCGAGTGCCTCGGCATCGACGAACACCAAATCGTCAAAACCATCGTGTTGATTAACGAACACAAAAAAGGCCTGATTGTGCTGATGCACGGCGACCGCCAAATCTCCACCCGCAACCTCGCCCGCCAGCTCGGCATGAAACACGTGGAGCTGGCCGCGCACGATCAGGCGCATAAATGGACGGGCTATTTTGTGGGCGGCACCAGCCCCTTCGGCTGCCGCACCGCACTGCCGGTGTATGCCGAGCGCAGCATCTGGGATTTGCCGCTGATGTATATCAACGGCGGCGGCCGCGGCCTGTTTGTAACCGTTGCCCCCGCCCCCGCGCTCGCCGCGCTGAATGCACAACCGGTGGAAGTGGCGGTGGATTAGCCGCCTTGGGCGCGGTATATAAAGACTACCTGAAAGTGCTAGCTTCAACGAAGTTAAAACGATGTCTTGGCGTAGCCAAGGCTAAGTTTCTGCGAAGCTAAAACGCAAGCTGCAACGCAGTGAGAATAAGTGGTGTGAATTGCTACGAAACTAAAGTTTCAGGTAGCCTTAATCTGCTAAAATCCGTTTTTTCATCAATCCAAACAACAGTTGCTCAAAATAGAAACCAGGCCGTGCAGTGAGCCAATGCCATATTGTTTCTATTTGGATAACGATAAACACTCGGCAGCCCGAACTTGCTTCAGGCTGCCGCGCCCCTTATGTCGGTACACTATGAATCTTCCTCTGCCCAAACCCGCACAAAAGTCCCGCTGGCCGCAGCTTTCCGCCGGCAGCCTGCCTTATTTCCTTACCTCCGCCCTGCCGGAAAAACCGCTCAAGCTCGTGCTCACGCCCGATGCCGAAACCGCGCTGCGCCTGCAAACCGCGTGGCAATTCTTCCGCCCGCAGGACAACGCGCTGTTCCTGCCCGATTGGGAAACGCTGCCTTACGAGCGCTTCTCGCCGCATCAGGATTTGGTGTCCGAGCGGCTTTCCGTGCTGTGGCAGCTTAAAAACGGCGCGGCGGACGTGCTGTTCGCGCCCGTGTCCACCGCCATGCAGCGGCTTGCGCCGCCGTCTTTCCTGATGGGGCGCACGTTTTGGCTGAAAACGGGACAGATGCTGGATTTGGACAGGCTGCGCGAAAACCTGGTGGAAGCGGGTTATGCCGCCGTGTCCAACGTGGTGGCGGCGGGCGAATTTGCTGTGCGCGGCGGGATTGTGGACCTGTTCCCCATGGGCGCGGATTTCCCCTATCGCATTGATTTATTTGACAATGAAATCGACAGCATCAAAACCTTCGACCCGGATACGCAGCGCACACTCGCGCCCGTGTCCGAAATCCGTCTGCTGCCCGCGCACGAGTTTCCCACCGATGCCGACGCGCAAAAAATCTTCCGCAACCGTTTCCGCGAGGAAATTCCAAGCAATCCGAACGAGGCGACCGTGTACCAAGCCGTGGGCAAGGGACAGTTCGGCGCGGGCGTGGAATATTATCTGCCGCTGTTTTTTGAAGACGGCTGCGCCAGCCTGTTCGACTACATCGGCGAAAACGCTCTGGCCGTATGCGTGGGCGATGTGCACGCCGAAGCCGTGCGCTTCGAAGGCGAAATTAAATCGCGTTACGCGCTGGCGCAGGGCGACCCAAGCTATCCGCCTCTGCACCCGCAGCATTTGTATCTTGCTGCCGACCGATTTTCAGGTAGCCTGAAAGCCTATCCGCAAATCTGGCCCGATCTTTCCGCCGCCTCGCCCCACGCTTTGCCCGATGTGGCGGTAAACCGCCAATCCGAACAGCCGCTGGCTGCGTTGCAAGATTTTCAGGCAGCCTTTGGCGGCCGTATTTTACTGTGCGCCGAAAGCGCCGGCCGGCGCGAAACCATGCTCGGCTTCTTCGCCCAGCACGGCCTGAAACCCAAACCTGTAGCCGGTTGGCAGGCGTTTTTAGATGACAACGCGCCGCTGTGCATCACGGTTACGCCCTTGGCAGAAGGCTTCCAATTGGGCGGGCAGCCTGAAAAGGCTGCGGACGGATTTTCAGGTAGCCTCAATGCAGACGAAAGGCAGCCTGAAAACACCATCCGCTATGCTGATGGCAGCCAGATAAGGCTTGGCGATCGGGTGCGTGTCGGTAACAGGGAAGGACGGATTGTGCTGGTGTTCGGGCAGGGTTCGTCTGCCTACCGGTTAGACGAAACCCTTGCCTACACACCGAGGCATGGCGTGTTGGCCGAGTTTGCCGTATCAGGTGATTCCCGTCCTCTGCATGTGCATTATGAAAGCGGAAGCCAAGCTGCTGAATTGGTACTGCTTAATCGTGCCGAAAGGCAGCCTGAAAACACCGCACCTGAGTTTTCAGGCAGCCTCAACGCACAAAGCAGCCTGCACCCTTCAATCGGGCAGCAATCTGCCCCCTCCCCCGTGAGGGAGGGCTGGGGAGAGGGCAACACGTCCGCGCCCCAAACCGAAATTTCTGCCGCCGCAGCAAGCCCTCTCCCTAATCCTCTCCCGCAGGAGAGGGGACAAAGTGCTGAAACCTCAAAGGCTTCAGGCTACCTGAAAACGGGTGCAACGGGTTTCTGCGAAGCTAAAACAGAAAGCAGCCTGCACACCGAAAGGCTACCTGAAAACGGTGCGGATAAACTTTCAGGTAGCCCCAACGCCGAAAGCAGCCTGCACCCTTCAATCGGGCAGCAACCCGCCCCCTCCCCCGTGGGGGAGGGCTGGGGAGAGGGCAAAACGCCCGCCTTCCCAAACGAAATTTCCGCCGAAAGCAGCCTGCACCTTGCCGTCATTACCGAATCCGAGCTGTATCAATACGTTGCCCGTTCGCGCGTCCACAGCCGCCGCAAGAAACACACCGCCGTGTCGGACGGTAGCCTGCGCGATTTGGCGGAAATCAGCATCGGTGATCCCGTGGTGCACGAAGAACACGGCATCGGGCGGTATCGCGGGCTGGTGCTGATGGGCGAAGATGAAATGCTGCAACTCGAATACGCCAACGAGGCGCAGCTCTATATCCCTGTTTCGCAACTGCATTTAATCAGCCGCTACTCCGGCCAGGCGCATGAAAACGTCGCCCTGCACAAGCTTGGCAGCGGCGCGTGGAACAAAGCGAAGCGCAAAGCTGCCGAAAAAGCGCGCGACACCGCCGCCGAGTTGCTCAATCTCTACGCCCAACGCGCCGCCCAATCGGGACACAAGTTTGAAATCAACGAGTTGGACTATCAGGCGTTTGCCGACGGCTTCGGCTACGAGGAAACCAAAGACCAGGCCGCCGCCATCGCCGCCGTGATTAAAGATTTGACACAGGCGAAGCCGATGGACCGCCTCGTGTGCGGTGATGTCGGCTTCGGCAAAACCGAAGTCGCCCTGCGCGCCGCGTTTGTGGCGGTGATGGGCGGCAAACAGGTCGCCGTACTCGCCCCGACCACGCTTCTGGTCGAGCAGCACGCGCAAAACTTCGCCGACCGCTTCGCCGATTTCCCCGTGAAAGTCGCCAGCCTTTCGCGTTTCAACAACAGCAAAGCCACCAAAGCCGCGCTGGAAGGCATGGCGGACGGCACGGTCGATATCGTTATCGGTACGCACAAATTGGTTCAGGACGACATAAAATTCAAAAACTTAGGCTTAGTGATTATTGATGAAGAACACCGCTTTGGCGTGCGCCAGAAAGAGCAGCTCAAACGCCTGCGTGCCAATGTCGATATCCTCACCATGACCGCCACGCCGATTCCGCGCACCCTCAGCATGGCGCTCGAAGGCCTGCGCGACTTCTCGCTGATTACCACTGCGCCCAGCCGCCGCCTCGCCGTCAAAACCTTTGTCAAACCGTTCAGCGAAGGCAGCGTGCGCGAAGCCGTATTGCGCGAACTCAAACGCGGCGGGCAGGTATTTTTCCTGCACAATGAAGTAGATACGATTGAGAATATGCGCGAGCGGCTGGAAACCCTGCTGCCCGAAGCCCGCATCGGCGTGGCGCACGGACAACTGCGCGAGCGCGAGCTGGAGCAAGTCATGCGCGACTTTTTGCAGCAAAGATTCAATGTATTGCTCTGTTCCACCATCATCGAAACCGGCATCGACATCCCCAACGCCAACACCATCATCATCAACCGCGCCGACAAATTCGGGCTGGCGCAACTGCACCAGCTTCGCGGTCGCGTCGGCCGCAGCCACCACCAAGCCTACGCCTACCTGCTCACGTCCGAATACATCACCAAAGACGCAGAAAAACGCCTCGACGCCATCGCGGCGGCAGACGAACTCGGCGCAGGTTTCACCCTCGCCATGCAGGATCTGGAAATCCGCGGCGCAGGCGAAATCCTCGGCGAAGGTCAGTCCGGCGAAATGATACAGGTCGGCTTCACGCTCTACACCGAAATGCTCAAACAAGCCGTGCGCGACCTCAAAAAAGGCCGCCAGCCCGACCTCGACGCACCATTGGGCATCACCACCGAAATCAAACTGCACAGCCCCGCCCTGCTGCCCGAAAGCTACTGCCCCGACATCCACGAACGGCTCGTCCTCTACAAACGCCTCGCCGTCTGCGAAACCGTGCAGCAAATCAACGCCATACACGAAGAACTCGTCGACCGCTTCGGCCTGCCCGAACAACCCGTCAAAACCCTCATCGAAAGCCACCACCTGCGGCTCGCCGCAAAAGAATTGGGCATAGACGCCATCGACGCCACCAGCGAAGCCGTTACCGTTACCTTCGGCAAACACCACCAAATCGACCCGACAGAAATCATCCTGCTGATTCGGAGCGATAGAAACTACCGGCTGGCCGGGGCGGATAAATTGAAGTTTACGGCTCAGATGGAGGATGTGGAGATGAGAATTAAGACGGTGAAGAGTGTGTTGAGAAGGTTGAAGATGGGGATGGTAACGAAAGGGGGAGAGGCTGGCTGAAAAGGTACAGGGGGGTAGTATGTCTAGCATTGATGTCCAACAGGTAAAACCGAAAAGGAAATGGTATGACTGTGTTGAAAGTTTTTAAGAATGAGCCCAATGATGTGGAGTATTTCAAGTGGCTGGCAACAAATCCTGATGGTTATGTATTAAATATTGCGCTTAGCCATTACCATTTGTACCCAATGATTCATGCTGCCAAATGCCATCACGTTAGCAGTGATAAAACGATAAATTACACTACTCAAAACTATTACAAGGTCTGTTCTAATTCTATTGCCGAACTGGAAGCCTATTCTTGGCAGGAGCACCGCAAAGCCCTAACTCCATGCAAAACATGTATGGGAGAATACACTCCTACTTTTCAGGTAGCCTCTCAACAATCCTTAGAAGATGATCTAGATGAGCTTAACCAACGCTTAGAATCTGCATCAACTGAAGAAACTAAAACTGAAATCCAACGCCTGATTACCACCCGCAGAGGTCAAGGCGAATTCAGAAACGGCGTATTGAAACGGTATCCGCAATGCCCCATCAGCGGTGTAGATATGCCAGAATTGCTGATTGCCAGCCATATCAAACCTTGGTGTGACTGCAATGATGATAACGAACGGCTTGACCAGTACAACGGCTTGATGCTTGCTCCGAATATTGATGCCTTGTTTGATAGTGGGCTGATTACGTTTGAATCTGATGGCAAAATTCGTATTAGTAAAAGGCTTTCTGAAAAAAACTTGTTCCGACTTGGTATCTCTCTTGATGTGGTATTAGAAATCCACCCTGACAGCGAAAAATATTTTGAGTGGCATCGAAATAAGGTATTTAAACCATAGCGTAGGTGGTAAACGTGGCCAGCATCATCGTCTGCAAGATCGTCTAAAAGGCTACCTGAAACTGCAAATCTCCGTTTCAGGTAGCCTTTTTGATGAGGCATCTTCGCTCTCTTGCCGATACTTGCAACAGATTACCTGCAAATTCCCTCCACACCCGCCTGCTGCTTGGCAGGCGGGTGCTTTTCAGGTAGCCTTTCTCTTTTTCCAAATCCTATTCTCCGCCCGCCATGAACACCGAAAACGAATTGCCCGAAATTGCGCTGCAAGCTTTGCCCGATGGGGTTGAGATTGAGCCTGCTGCGATTGAAACCCTTGCCACAGTAGTGGCTGAGTCGCAGGCTGCCGTGTTGGCGGAAATTTCTGCGCAAGCGGCGGCTGTTGGCGGTGAGGATGCTGCCGAACCGGGGCGCAAGTGGCGCGAGGGGCGGATTGTGGATGCTGCGGTGCGGGTGTGGGATGCTGCAGAACGCACCGGTGTGGCCGATGTGGTAAACAATGGCGACGAGCCGCCGTTGAGCGTGTTTTTGGTGGGCGACCTTTTTGCCGCCACCGACCTTTCCCCCGAGCCGGGCGATGTGTTGCGCGGTGTGTTGCAGAGCCACCCTGTTAGCGGCTATTGGCTGCTCGACAGCGCGGAAGATGCTGCCACGTCCAGCCTGCAGCGGCGCAGCCCGGAAGAAGAAGAGGCGCTGCATAAGGAGCGCAAGCAGGCCAAACGGCAAGATAAATTGGTAAATGGCGAAACCTATGTGGGCAAGGTGGTGCGCTGGAACGAAGAGGAAAAATCGGGCTATATCAAGGTTAAGTCCATCAAAGCGCGGGTGTTTTTCCCGCAATCGGCCTTTGTGTTCCGCGATAAAAGCCCGGCCAACCACCAGCAGGTGAGCTTCGTGCTGGGGAGGCGGCGCGGCGAATGGGTGGCCACCCGTGTGATTCCGCAAGGCTACGAGTTGGGCTGGGCCGACCGTGAAAGCCCTTCTTCGGGCACGATTTTGGGCGGCGGTTTCAGCGAAAGCCTGCTCGGCGGCACGTTTATTTTGCTGTTCCTTGCAGCGGTGTCCTTTATTTCCCTGCCGCTGGCTGCGGCCTATTTGCTGGCCAGCTGCCTGTTGCTTATCCTCTACCGCACGGATAAGCGCAGCGCCCAAAGCGGCCGCACCCGCGTGCCCGACGGTGTACTGCACCTGTTGGCCATGCTCGGCGGCTGGCCCGGCGGCCTGTTGGCGCAGATGCGTTATCAGCAACACACCGCCAATATCCGCTTTGTGCGCGCTTTTTGGTTTAGCGTGGCGCTGAATGCCGTGGGCACTTATGTTGTGCTGGTGTACTTTATCGGCTCGCCCGCTTTTGCCTTCTTGAAAAACTAGCCGCATGAACAGCTACTGCGCCCTTGCCAACGGTCTGCCCGCCGACAGCCTCGATCCCAACAAGCATTATCACGACCGTCTCTACGGCTTCCCCATCGAAGACGACAACGAACTCTTCGGCCGCCTGCTGCTCGAAATCAACCAAGCCGGCTTGAGCTGGACGCTGATTTTGCAACGCGCCGCCGGCCTGCGCACTGCCTACGCCGACTTTAACATCGCTGCCGTGGCCGCCTTCGGCGAGGCCGACCGCCAACGCCTGCTGGCCGACGCGAAAGTGATCCGCAACCGTCTGAAAATCAATGCCGCTATCCACAATGCGCAGCAAATCTTGCAGCTGCAACAGGCATTCGGTTCGTTCAAAAACTGGCTAGACGGCCACCACCCGCAGCCGTTGGCCGATTGGGTGAAGCTGTTCCGCCGTACCTTCAAATTCACCGGCCCCGAAATCGTGCGCGAATTTTTGGTGAGCACAGGCTACCTGAAAGGTGCGCACAGTGAAGACTGCCCCGCCGCCGAGCGCGCTGTTGCCGCTAATCCGCCATGGTTGCGGGGTTGATGCGGTTTAGCAATAAGAGAAAGGCTACCTGAAAATTTAGCTTTGCAAGTTTCTGTGAAGCTATAGTGGATTAACAAAAAACAGTACAGCGTTGTCTCGCCTTGCCGTAACGTGTGTACTGTCTGCGGCTCGCCGCCTTGTCCTGATTTTTGTTAATCCACTATAAGATTTCAGGTAGCCTTTTGTATGCGCTGCGGCTGCGGTTTGGTTTGCCCCCTGTGTTGGCGATATAATCAGGCCTCTTTCCAACAACCGACACAAAGGAGTTTCATCATGGCCAAAACCATCATCCATACCGACCGCGCCCCCGCCGCCATCGGCGCTTATTCCCAAGCCGTGCGCGCCGGTAACACCATTTATTTGAGCGGCCAGATTCCGCTGGTGCCCGCCACTATGCAGGTGGTGGAAGGCGGCTTTGCCGAACAGACCCGTCAAGTGTTTGAAAACCTCAAAGCCGTGATTGAAGCCGCTGGTGGCAGCTTTGATGATGTGGTGAAACTCAATGCCTACCTCACCGACCTTTCCAATTTCGCCACCTTCAACCAAATCATGGGCGAATACTGCCGCGAACCCTTCCCCGCCCGCGCCGCCGTGCAGGTGTCCGCCCTGCCCAAAGGCGTGCTGGTGGAAGTGGAAGGCGTGGTGGTACTGAACGCCTAAGCATATAGAAGGCTACCTGAAAACTGTTGCAGCTTGCGTTTCAGGTAGCCTTTCGTTTTACCCAACCCGCTATAAATAACCCCTAACACAAACATCATGGCACACTACGCAATCGGCGACCTGCAAGGCTGTTTCGCCGAATTCCAAGAACTGCTCGCCCGCATCGGCTTCAGCCACGGCAACGACACCCTCTGGCTGGTGGGCGACCTCGTCAACCGCGGCCCCCAATCCCTCGACTGCCTGCGCTACATCAAACAGCACGAAAGCAGCATCCGCACCGTGCTCGGCAACCACGACCTACATCTTTTAGCCATTGCCCACGGCCACGGCAAACTCAAGCGCAGCGATACCGTGGGCGACATCCTCGCCGCCCCCGACCGCCAAGCGCTGCTCGATTGGCTGCTGCACCAGCCCCTGATGCTGCAACACGGCAACAACCTGATCGTGCACGCCGGCATTTGGCCGCAATGGACGGCCGAAGAAGCACAAAGCCGCGCCGCCGAAGTGGCCGCCGCCCTGCAAAGCCGCCCCTATTGGTTTTTCACCCATATGTATGGCAACACGCCCGATACCGACCGCGCCGATAACGAAACCGAACGCCTGCGCTTTGCCACCAACGTGTTCACCCGCATGCGCGCCCTGTACTGCGACGGCCGCATGGATTTCGACTACAAAGCCACCCTGCCCGAAATGCCATCCGACCTCATGCCTTGGTTCCGCGCGTCCGGGCGGCAAACCCTTGGTTATCAAACCGTATTCGGCCATTGGTCGGCACTCGGCCTCTATCGCGGCGAAAGCGTGGCCGCCATCGACACCGGCGCGCTGTGGGGCGGCGAACTCACCGCGCTGGATTTAGATACGCAGCAGATTTTTCAGGTAGCCTCCAAGCAGCCCAAAAAGTTCGGCTAAGGCCTTGTCGCCACATGATTTGATGTTTATTAACATGAACAGGCGGGCAAGCAGGGCGGGCTTTTGTTACAATGCCGCCTGTTCGTGCCGGCCAAAAAGTTTGCCGCAGCGCGTTTTCCAACCAATTTAAGGAGTTCCCAATGAACAGCAAATTAGTCATCCCCGCCGCCATCGCCGTATTGGCACTGAGCGCCTGCTCCAGCAGCAAAGCCCCTGAAGGCAACCAGCCGCAAACCCAGCAACAGGCACAACAGAGCGATGAAGCCACCGCTGCCATCGGCAAAATTCAGGTAGCCCAGGTGGACAACATCGAAAAAACCGTGGAAGTACACTACACCTGCCAAGCAGGCAACGGCCAGCAGCAAAAAGTGGGCGCCATGTACGGCATCAAGAGCGGCACCTTGGTGGTGGCGCAGCTGAAAATCAACGATAAAGTTTCCCCCGGCCTGTGGCGCGTGCTCAACGACTCGCTCGGCGAGCAACAAAACAGCTACTACGGCAACGGCGTGATTTGGGTAACCGGCAAAGCCACCCCCGCCAATGTGGCCGCCACCAACGCCATCGGCCTGCTGCAGGCACAGAGTTTGGATAATGCCGGCAACCCGGTAAACCTCTCAACCGTTCTGGAAAACTGCCAAGTGAGCCGCCAAGCCGCCGCTCCGACTCGCGGCAACCGCCAGCAACGCCGCCGCTAATCCGGTACAAAAAACAGAAAAGCTGCCTGAATGGGCAGCTTTTTTGCGTAACGGGAAAGGCTACCTGAAAGCCGAACAAATATTTTTCAGGTAGCCTTTCTCCTTTTCGGGCTACCTGAAAAACCAGAGGCCAGATTCTCGAATCCGACATTTCAAGCATCGCGGCAACGGATTCCAACGGCGGGGGCGTTGAAGGTTTTGTTGGATGCCGGTATCCAACCTACCGCCGCACCGCATGGAAAGGCTGCCTGAAACCAAGCAATATTTTTCAGGTAGCCTTCTTGCCTTGCAAACGGCAAACGAAATAAAGCGCATACTGTTTCCAATATGCGCTTCTTTCTTCCCCACCAACCTTATTTCAAGCTGCCCACCATATCGGCAGGGCGCACCCATTCGTCAAACTGCTCGCTGGTGAGCAGGCCGGATTTCACGGCTTCTTCGCGCAGGGTGGTGTCGTTTTTGTGGGCGGCTTTGGCGATTTTGGCAGCGTTTTCGTAGCCGATTTTGGTGTTCAACGCGGTAACCAGCATCAGGGAGTTGTCGAGCTGTTGTTTGATGCGCGGCAGGTTAGGTTCAATGTCGGCTGCACAATGTTCGTCAAACGAGATGCAGGCATCAGCCAAAAGCTGCGCCGATTGCAGGAAATTCGCCGCCATCACGGGTTTGAACACATTAAGCTGGAACTGGCCCTGTGTGCCGGAGAAGGAAATCGTCACATCGTTGCCCAACACTTGGGCGCACACCATGGTGAGGGCTTCGCATTGGGTGGGGTTCACTTTGCCGGGCATAATGGAAGAGCCGGGCTCATTCTCGGGAATCAGAATTTCGCCGATGCCGGAACGCGGGCCGGAGGCCAGAAGGCGGATGTCGTTGGCGATTTTGTAAAGCGACACGGCCAACTGCTTCAATGCGCCGTGGGTTTCCACAATCGCGTCGTGCGTGGCCAATGCTTCGAATTTGTTCGGTGCGGTAACGAAAGGCAGGCCGGTGAATTTGGCAATGTATTCGGCCACTTTCACGTCATACCCCTTGGGCGTGTTCAAGCCCGTGCCGACTGCAGTGCCGCCGAGTGCCAGTCCTGCCAGATGCGGCAGGGTGTTTTCCAAGGCGCGGATGCCGTAGTCCAACTGGGCGGCGTAGGCGGAAAATTCTTGGCCGAGGGTGAGCGGGGTGGCATCCATCAGATGGGTACGGCCGATTTTCACCACGTCGGCAAATGCCTCGGCTTTGGCAGCCAAGGTCTTCTGCAGGCGCTTAACGGCGGGCAGGGTGTGCCGCACAACTTTCTGATAGGCGGCAATGTGCATGGCGGTGGGATAAGTGTCGTTGGAAGACTGGGATTTGTTTACGTCGTCGTTGGGATGGATGGTGCTTTTCTCGCCCAACTTGCCGCCGCCCAACACATGGGCGTGGTTGGAAATGACTTCGTTCAAATTCATGTTGGACTGTGTGCCGGAGCCAGTTTGCCAAATCACCAGTGGAAACTCCTCGTCCAGCTTGTGTGCTAGAATTTCGTCGCAGGCGGCGGCAATCAGATCGCGCTTCTCAGCAGGCAGCACGCCCAAGTCGGCATTGGCAAAAGCGGCAGCTTTTTTCAAATAGGCAAAGGCTTCAATGATTTCATGCGGCATGGAAGCAGCCGGGCCGATTTTGAAGTTGTTGCGCGAGCGCTCGGTTTGCGCGCCCCAATACCGGTTGGCCGGCACCTTTACTTCTCCCATGGTATCTTTTTCAATGCGAAATTCCATCATGTAACTCCTGAAGTTTGTTAAATGTCTAAATTAAAACCAACTGGCTATAGCTGCTTCCAAATAGCAGCGCAACCAAGCGGGCAGCCTTTGCATCATATTGATTTGAAAATACTATAAAAAGCAATCCAACCCATTATCCGGCCACGGCGAATATACCATAAAACCAAGCGGCTTTTCACGGCAGTGATACATGGAATATTAAAACCAGAAATGCTAAAACCCCTCTGCTTTTCAGCAGAGGGGTTTGAATGATAAATGGCGCGGTGGACGGGACTCGAACCCGCGACCACCGGCGTGACAGGCCGGTACTCTAACCAACTGAGCTACCACCGCGCGCAAAAAAATGGTGGGTGATGACGGAGTCGAACCGCCGACATTCTGCTTGTAAGGCAGACGCTCTACCAACTGAGCTAATCACCCATGTTTTCGTGCACAGCACTAGAAGATGCGCATTAAACCAAACTCTCCACACCATTGCAAGCATTATCTTGCAAAAAATTTACGATAAAATATCAACACACTGTTACAAAAGTGAAAAAACTTTTCTAATTTTCTCTTTTCAACAGCCGGAAAACTCTCGACACACCAGTTTGAGATATAATAAATAATTTACTTTACCACGCACTATGGCTTTATGAACGCCGTTATCCATACCCGCCAAGCCGACCCCGAAGCCGAACAGGCCCTACTGGCCGCCGGCACCCCGCCCTTGCTGGCACGTTTGTTTGCAGCCCGCAACGTCCGCTCCCCCGCCGAGCTGCATAACCATTTAGCCAGCCTGCTGCCCTATCAATCGCTGAAAAATATTGATGCTGCCGCCGAACGGCTGGCTCGCGCGATCCGGGAGCAAGAGCGAATTTTAATTGTGGCCGACTACGATGCCGATGGCGCCACAGCCTGTGCTGTAGGTATTTTAGGCTTGCGCCGCATGGGTGCGCGGGTGGAGTTTTTAGTGCCGGACCGTTTCAAACACGGCTACGGCCTCACCCCGCAACTGGCCGATCTGGCTGCCGAACGAGGCACTCAGCTACTCTTGACCGTAGATAACGGCATTTCCAGCACTGCCGGTGTAGCCCGCGCCCAAGCATTGGGCATGGACGTGATCATCACCGACCATCACTTGCCAGGCGACACGCTACCTGAATGCATCATCGTTAACCCCAATCAACCGGGATGCGCCTTTGCCAGCAAGAATCTGGCCGGCGTAGGCGTAATCTTCTATGTATTAACTGCTCTGCGCGCCCTGCTGCGCACACAGCAATGGTTCAATCCGCACAGGCTACCTGAACCCAATTTGGCCGAACTTTTAGACTTGGTGGCTTTGGGCACTGTGGCCGATGTAGTGACATTGGACTACAACAACCGAATCTTGGTTAGCCAGGGGCTTAAACGAATGCAGATTGGCAAAACCCGACCCGGCATTCAGGCGCTTTTTCAGGTAGCCCAACGCGACATGCGGCAGGCCAAGCCGTTTGACTTGGGCTTTACCATCGGCCCGCGCATCAATGCCGCCGGCCGTTTGGAAAACATGGAAATCGGTATTGCCTGCCTGTTGGCCGAAGACCCGGCCACCGCCGCCGAACTGGCCGAACAGCTAAACGAACTGAACCGTGCGCGGCAGGAAATCGAACAAAACATGCTGCAGGAAGCCCTTGCCCTGGCCGATCAAATTATCGTTGGCAACAGCCTGGGCATTACCGCCTTCCATCCCGATTGGCACCAAGGCGTGGTTGGTATCGTGGCCGGCCGGCTCAAAGACCGTTTCCATCGGCCCACCATCGTGTTTGCCCCCACAGACAATGGCGAACTGCGCGGCTCCGGCCGTTCCATTCCCTCATTACATCTGCGCGATGCCATCGACTTGGTATCCAAACGCCATCCCGAGCTAATTCTAAAATTCGGCGGCCACGCTATGGCTGCCGGCCTCACCATTCGTGAGCAGGATTTTCCCCACTTCCAACAAGCTTTCGAAAGCGTACTAACCGAACTGCTGGATCAAGACGCACTCACCCGCACCTTCCTCACCGACGGCAGCCTGAGCCCGGAAGAAATTTCCCTGCATACTGCCGAAACGCTGTCCAAGCAGGTATGGGGACAAGGCTTTCAACCCCCATGTTTCTACAACCAATTTGAAGTATTGTGGCAGCGGGTAGTAGGCAACGGTCATAAAAAAGCCGGCCTAAATTGTGGCGGACACACTGTAGAAGCCATGTTTTTCCGCTGCACCGAAGAGCTTCCGGCCAAAATCCACACGGTATACCGCCCCGTTGCCAACCAATGGCGCAACCAATATGAATTACAACTGCACATCGACCACTGGGAAATAGGCTAAATACACACCACACAGCCAAAACTCTTACTCTATTTTCTCACGCACACCAACATAGCCAGCTAGCCACAGGAAATAACCACTTTTCCATAAACGATGTATTCTTACCATGATTTAACTTATAATCACACCTTAAACTATAATAGTGTAAAAGCATTCTTACTAAATGCGGGCCTTGCGGGCGATATCCTAAAGGCAAATATCCGCCCGAAATTTTAAACTCCGTTCTACTTTACTTAGGCAAACATATGAGCGTCGGACTATTGCGTGTCCTGTTTCAAAATAAGTTGATTGGGCAGGATCAGGTTGAAAAATACCGAGAAAACATTAATCAAAACAAAAATATCATTCCTATGCTAGCTGAGGCAGGCATTATCCAACAAAAAGATTTACTGTTGCTGCTGGCTAAATTGTTCCATTATCCGATGATGGATTTATCCCGCTACTCGCGTTCGATGCTGGTACAGGATGTCATTAATGATACCCAGATGCTGGAGTACCGTTGTGTCCCTTTATTCAAGCGTGGGCAAAAACTGTTTTTAGGTGTATCCAACCCCACACTGTTGCAAATATACCAACAATTGGTTTTTCCCAGTGGTTTGTCCGTCGATTTGGTGCTGGTCAATGACGAGCAGCTGGATAGATTGCTGGAATTCGCCAGCCAAGCCTCCACTGCCATCCTAGATGAAATTTCCGAGAATCCGGATGGCAAACCAATATTACTGGACGGCGAATCAGAAGACGGCCCGATTGCCAAATTCATTCACAAAGTGCTGTCTGATGCCCTAAATACCGGCGCCTCAGATATCCATTTTGAGTTTTATGAAGAAATGGCACGCATCCGATTCCGTACTGACGGTCAATTGCGCGAAGTGGTGCAGCCTCCGCTCAACATCCGCGGGCAGATTGCTTCGCGTATCAAGGTAATGTCGAAAATGGACATTTCCGAAAAACGCATACCGCAGGACGGCCGTATCCAGATCCAGTTCCATAAAAACCAAAAGCCGATCGACTTTCGTGTAAATACGCTGCCTACACTATTCGGCGAAAAAATTGTAATGCGTATTCTGAATTCAGATGCTGCCACGTTGAATATCGACCAACTGGGTTTCGAACCTTTCCAAAAAGAATTACTACTGGAGGCCATCCACCGCCCATACGGCATGGTGCTGGTTACCGGCCCGACCGGTTCGGGTAAAACCGTGTCGCTGTATACCTGTCTAAACATCTTGAATACCGACAGTGTAAACATCTCCACCGCCGAAGACCCGGCCGAGATTAACTTGCCCGGTATCAATCAGGTAAACGTAAACGATAAACAGGGCATGACATTTGCTGCAGCATTGAAAGCATTCCTGCGTCAAGACCCGGACATCATCATGGTGGGTGAGATTCGCGACTTGGAAACTGCCGATATTGCCATTAAAGCCGCGCAAACCGGCCACATGGTGTTCTCTACCCTGCATACCAATAATGCTCCGGCCACACTATCCCGTATGTTGAACATGGGGGTAGCACCGTTCAATATTGCTAGCTCGGTTAATCTGATTATGGCGCAGCGTTTGGTGCGGCGGCTGTGTACCTGCAAACAACCGATCGAGCGTCCGCCAGCTGAAGCTTTACTGAAGGTCGGCTTCACTGAAGAAGACTTAGCCAAGGACGCCTGGCAGTTATACCGTCAAGTGGGTTGTGACCGGTGCAGAGGAAAAGGTTTCAAAGGACGAGCCGGTGTATATGAAATCATGCCGGTTACCGATGCCATGCAGAAAATCATCATCAATAACGGTACCGAAGTGGATATTGCTCAACAAGCCTACGCTGATGGATTGGTGGACCTGCGCCGAGCCGGTATTTTAAAAGCAATGCAAGGTATTACCACCTTAGAAGAAATCCTTGCCAGCACTAACGACTAATAAAGATCGTTTCATTTAAAAGGGAATCATCATGGCTACAAACAAACGAAACCAATCCAATAAAAAAGTGGCGGGAACCAGCTACGAATTTGAAGGCCGGCACCTAGAGTCCGAGCAAATCGTCCGTGGCGAGGTAGTTGCCAAAGACGAGCAGGACGCACGTGCCAAACTTGCCCGCCGCCGAATCAAGGTTATCAGCCTGCATAAAAAGAAAAAAGTTCGCGAAAAGAAAATCACCCAGGGCGACATTACCGTATTCACCCGCCAGCTATCCACTATGATGAAAGCAGGCCTACCGGTGATGCAGGCGTTTGATATTGTAGCCAAAGGCCACTCCAACGCCTCCATGACCAAGCTCTTGATGGAAGTGCGCAACGACATCGAACAAGGTACCTCTATGGCCAATGCATTCCGCAAGCATCCGAAATATTTTGATGACTTCTATTGCAACCTGGTGGATGCCGGTGAGGCAGGCGGTGTACTGGAAAACCTGCTGGATAAACTGGCCACCTATATGGAAAAAACCCAGGCCATCAAAAAGAAAATCAAAAGTGCGCTTACCTATCCGATTGCAGTAGTGGTAGTAGCCATTATATTGGTTATCATCATGATGATGTTCGTATTACCAGAATTTAAAAAGGTATATGACGGCATGAACGCCGAAATGCCGGCACTAACCCAATTCATGATGGGTATTTCTGACTTTATGGTTGCATACGGCTGGATCGTAATCATCGCGATGATTGGTGCCGTAGTGGCTTTCATTCAATGGCATAAACGCTCCTTCGAACTGCAAAAACGTATCGATGCCCTCTTGCTCAAAATGCCTATCTTCGGCAACATCGTGGAAAAAGGCACAATTGCCCGATGGGCTCGTACCACCGCTACCCTGTTTACTGCCGGCGTACCGCTAGTAGAGGCGCTAGATTCCGTAGGCGGTGCATCAGGCAACATCATTTATGAAGAGGCTACTAAAAGCATCCGTAACCAAGTGAACCAAGGTAGCTCATTAACCACTGCCATGGGCTCAACCGACTTGTTCCCCAATATGGTTTTGCAAATGGCCTCCATTGGTGAAGAATCCGGCTCGCTGGACGACATGCTCAACAAAGCAGCCGAATTCTATGAGGAAGAAGTGGATATTGCCGTTGCTACCCTTTCCTCCTTGATGGAACCGATTATTATGGTGGTTTTGGGCAGTATCATTGGTGTAATTCTAGTGTCCATGTACCTGCCACTGTTCAACCTGGGTAGCGTAGTTGGCTAATATCCTCAC
The DNA here is from genome assembly GCF_003990355.1 of Eikenella corrodens. Lineage (NCBI taxonomy): Bacteria > Pseudomonadati > Pseudomonadota > Betaproteobacteria > Neisseriales > Neisseriaceae > Eikenella > Eikenella sp. KCOM 3110. Next base: position 2,419,961 of record NZ_CP034670.1, read on the forward strand.
AGCCAAATCCTCTTGTCTTTAACTATCTTACCTTTCAGGTAGCCTCCCTCAGGCTACCTGAAAACATACCTGCACCACACCTATGACCAATCTTGATCCCGAAATCTACATCCCCTTCGCCGTCCTGCTCGGCCTGCTGGTGGGCAGCTTTCTCAACGTGGTTATCTACCGCCTGCCGGTCATGCTCGAGAAACAATGGCGCATCGCGGCCAAACAGCATCTCGAACTGCCGCTGGACGAAGAAGACCAAAAACCATTCAACATCAGCACCCCGCCCTCGCGCTGCCCCAAATGCGGCAGCCCGGTGAAGCCGTGGCAAAACATCCCCATCATCAGCTATCTGCTGCTGCGCGGCCGCTGCCATAGCTGCCACACCCCAATCGGCTGGCGCTACCCCGCCGTCGAGCTGCTCACCGGCATCCTCTTTGGCATCGTCGCCTGGCGCTACAGCTACACTTGGCTCACCCTTGGCGGCCTCGTGTTCACCGCCGTGCTGGTTGCCCTCACCTTTATCGATGCCGACACCCAGCTCTTGCCCGACCAGCTCACCCTGCCCCTGATTTGGCTCGGTCTGCTGTTTAACTGGCAGGTCGGCTTCGTCAGCCTGCCTTCAGCCCTGCTCGGCGCCGTGGTCGGCTATTTGAGCCTCTGGCTGCTGTACCACCTGTTCAAACTCATCACCGGCAAGGAAGGCATGGGTTATGGCGACTTCAAACTACTCGCCGCACTGGGTGCCTGGCTCGGCGTTAGCACCCTGCCCGTTATTGTTTTCGTGGCCGCCTTGGTTGGCCTGGTTGCCGCCTTGGTGATGCGTGCCGCCAAAGGCCAGCCCATTGCCTTCGGCCCCGCGCTCGCCATTGCCGGCTGGCTGGTTTTCGCTGCCAACAGCTATATCCTGCAAGGCATCCAATGGTGGCTGCACAAATCCGGATTCATCTGATATGACCGCCTGGGTCGGCCTCACCGGCGGCATCGGCAGCGGCAAATCGACCGCTGCCCGCCTGTTTGCCCAACACGGCGTGCCGCTGATTGATGCCGATGCCGTCTCCCGCGCCCTTACCGCAGATGGCGGAGCTGCCCTCCCCGCCATCCGTGCCGCCTTTGGCGAGGCCGTATTCGATTTTTCAGGTAGCCTCAAGCGCGCCGCCCTGCGCCAACTCGTTTTCCAATCCTCCGATGCCAAAGCCAAGCTTGAAAGCATCCTCCATCCGCTGATTCTCGCCGAAATCCGGGCGCAACAGCAGCAATACCCCCAAGCCGCCTACGGCATCATCGAAATCCCCCTGCTTGCCGAGCAACCTGTTTTTCAAAGCATTCTCCGGCGCATCCTCGTTATCGATTGCAGTGAAGAAACGCAAATCTGCCGCACCATTGAACGCAGCGGCCTCTCCCGTGATATGATTAAAGGCATCCTTACCGTTCAAGCAGGCCGCCAACAGCGCCGCCGTATTGCCGACGATATCATCAGCAACGAAGCCGGCCTGTCCGGGCTTGCCGCCGCCGTGGAGCGGCAACACCTTATTTACCAACAATTATTCGGTAGTTGAACCATGTCCGCCATCATCACCTTCGAACACCCTTTGTCCGAACGCATCCGCAACTTCCTGCGCCTCGAGCACCTCTTTTCCCGCTTCGACACCACCGTCAGCCATCCGGAACCTTGGGCCCACCACGCCGCCCTCGGCACCCTGTTCGAAATCATGGATTGCGCCTCCCGCGCCGAACTCAAGCTCGACATCCTGCAAGAGCTCGAACGCCAACGCCAGCAGATTTCCCAGGCCGAACGCGAGCAATACGACTCTACCCCCGAGCAAGACGACCTCTATCAAGCCACCCAAAATCTGCAAGAAGTACAGCAAAAATTCGGCCAACACCTGCGCGAAAACGAATGGCTCATGGGCGTAAAGCAGCGCATGCTCGTGTCCGGCGGCACCAGCCCCTTCGACCTCCCCTCCTATCACTACTGGCTGCAACTGCCCTTCGAGCAGCGCGTGGCCGACCTCGGCTGCTGGATTCGCTCCCTCACCCCCACCGGCGACGCCATCTCCCTGCTGCTGCGCATCCTGCGCCGCAACAGCATCCGCCTTGAATGCCTCGCCCGCCAAGGCAACTATCAAAACACCAAGCTCGGCAACAACATCCACATGCTCACCGTAGATGTGGCCCAATCCCACCACACCCTGCCCGAGATTTCCGCCAACAAATACTTCACCCACATCCGCTTCACCCAAGCCACCCAAGACAGCCCGCGCGGAAAGCAGATCGACACCGACATCCCCTTCCAGCTCAAAATGTGCAGCTTCGACCCCATTGCCGACAAACCATGACCCAGCCCACCGTATCCTGCCCCACCTGCCAGAAGCCCGTACTCTGGAACGAAAACAGCCCCTACCGCCCCTTCTGCAGCCAACGCTGCAAAATGATCGACCTGGGCACCTGGGCCGACGAAAGCTACCGCATCCCCAGCCAGGAAGAGGCTCCGCCACAAATTGGCGACCACGAATAATCGACAGAGGCTACCTGAAACCCCAATCCCGCTTTCATATAGCCTCAATCTATCCACACCCCACACCATGAACACCGCCACCATCCACAGTATTGACCACGAAGGCCGCGGCGTAGCCCGCATCCACGGCAAAACCACCTTCATCACCGGCGCCCTGCCCCAAGAAACCGTTGCCTATCAAATCACCCGCAGCAAAAAACACCACGACGAAGCACAAGCCACCCGCATCCTCACCCCCTCACCCTACCGCACCACCCCCGCCTGCCCCCACTACAACCAATGCGGCGGCTGCACCCTCCAACACGTCCACAGCAACGTTCAGGTAGCCTACAAACAACGCATCCTCGAAGACCAACTCCAACGCCTCGGCAAAGTCCGCCCCCAATACCTCCTGCCCCCCATCTACGGCCAAGCCTGGGGCTACCGCCACCGCGCCCGCCTCAGCGCCCACCACAGCCAAGGCCGCACCATCCTCGGCTTCCAAAGCCGCAGCAGCCACCGCATTGTCGATATCCGACAATGCCCCATCCTCGCCCCCCAGCTTGCCAACCAACTGGGCAACACCCGCGCCCTGATCCAGCAGCTAAACCGCCTGCACACCCCCGTCCGAACCATCGAAGTGCACCACAGCCCCGCCGCCAACAGCCTCACCCTACACACCGAACACCTCCCCAAAGCCGCCCGCACCCACCTCATCCAACACGCCCAAAGCCTGCCCGCCAACTGGCACATCTGGCTGCAAACCCCACACCGGCCCGCCCAACCCCTCCTGCCAGACAGCCCCCAACTCAGCTACAGCCTGCCCGAATACGCCCTCACCCTCCCCTACCGCCCCGGCGACTTCACCCAAGTCAACCCCGACGCCAACGCCCTGCTCGTTGCCCGCGCCATCCAGCTGCTGCAACCCCAACCCGGCGAACGCATCGCCGACCTTTTCTGCGGCCTCGGCAACTTCAGCCTCCCCATCGCCGCCGCCGGCGCACAAGTCATCGGCATCGAAGGCTCGCCCGCGCTCACCGAGCGCGCCAGCCAAAACGCCCGCCTCAACCACCTCGCCGAACGCGCCCAGTTCCACAGTGCCGACCTCTTCCAAACCACCGAACACACCGTCGCCGGCTGGGGCTATTTCGACAAAATCCTGCTCGACCCGCCCCGCAGCGGCGCCTACGCCCTCGTCCAAGCCCTGCACGCCCCCTACCTCCCCCGCCGCATCGTATACGTTTCCTGCAACCCCGCCACCTTCACCCGCGATGCCGCCGTACTCGTGGGCAAAGGCTACCAATTCCGCAACGCCGGCATCGTCAATACGTTCCCCCAAACCGCCCACGTCGAAACCGTCGGCTGCTTTGACTTGGCATAACCCCGCACACACGCTACTTGGATTCGGATTTCAAGTGCAACACTCGGACACCAGCGGTTGGAACAGATTTAAGAATAAAACACTTGGCGTTTCGTAGCCAAGTGTTTTTCTTGGCCGGTGGTTTAACTCATCTTGAACCCTGTGTATCTCCCGATCACTGATGTTTCGGAAATCGGTTTGTTTGGGGAAGTATTGCCGGATGAGTCCGTTGGTGTTTTCATTCAGCCCTTTTTCCCAAGAATGATAAGGACGGCAAAAATAGGTTTCCGCCTTCAATGCCTTGGCTATTTTGGTGTGTTGGTAGAATTCTTTGCCGTTATCTGTGGTGATGGTGTGCACCCTGCCTTTATGCGCCTTTAATGCCCTAACGGCTGCCCGGGCAGTGTCTTTGGCTTTTAAATTCTTTAATTTGCAGATGATGGTGTAGCGGGTAGTGCGTTCGACCAAGGTCAATAATGCACTCTTTTGATCCTTGCCGACGATGGTATCGGCCTCCCAATCGCCGATGCGGGATTTTTGGTCGACGATGGCGGGTCTGTTTTCTATGCCGACGCGGTCGGGTACTTTGCCTCCGGCCCGGGTACTGCCGTAGCGTTTGCGGTAGGGTTTGCTGCATATTCTGAGATGTTGCCACAAAGTGCCGCCGTTGCTTTTGTCTTGGCGAAGGTGGCGGTAAACGGTGCTGTGATGGAGTGTGATTTGGTGGTGTTTGCGCAGGTAGGCGCATACTTGTTCGGGACTGAGTTTGCGGCGGATAAGGGTGTGGATGTATTGGATTAGCTGCGAGTGGAGCTTATAGGGTTTTCGCCGACGCTGTTTGGTCAGCCGGCTTTGCCGTTGGGCTTGTTCGGCGCTGTATTGCTGCCCTTGTGTGCGGTGCCGCCTGATTTCGCGGCTGATGGTGCTTTTGTGGCGGTTAAGCTGTTTGGCGATTTCGGTGACGGTGCAGTGGCGTGACAGGTATTGGATAGGGTATCGTTCGTCTTGGGTCAGTTGTGTGTAGCCCATGGCAATCTTTCTTGCAGGAAAGGCCGTATGCTACCGCATACCGGCCTTTTTCTGTTAGGGAAAGTTGCACTTCAAATCCGAATCCGCCCTAGCGGATGAAAATCAGCATAGGGCAAGGCAACAAGCCAATGCCGCAGCATCCTAATCGTTCCCGATAAAGATATGGTGGATTAACAAAAACCAGTACGGCGTTGGCTCGCCTTGCCGTAACGTGTGTACCGTCTGCGGCTCGCCACCTTTTCCTGATTTTTGTTAATCCACTATAAAAAGGCTACCTGAAAATTTAGCTGCACAGAACTTTCCTGCACGACGTTTTAGCTTCGCTTCGCTACGTTTTCAGGTAGCCTTTCTCCAGCCCGCGCCGATTGCCCCGTGTTCGGTGTCCGCCCATTTGCTCTTTAACTTCTCAATCATGCAGCATCCCGCCTTGCAAACAACCACACCCCGCCATATCAAAAAGGCTACCTGAAAAAGATTTCTCCTTTTCAGGTAGCCTTTTGCCGCAACAGCCCTACCGCCGCCGCAGCAATACCCCGCTCTCGATATGCGGCGTAAACGGGAATTGGTCGAACAGCGCGGCGCGTTCGATGCGGTGGGTTTGTGTGAGCGTGGCGAGGTTGGCGTGCAGGGTTTCCGGATTGCAGGAAACGTAGATGATGTTGTCGAAATTCTGCAGCAGGCGCAGGGTGGCATCGTCTATGCCGGCGCGCGGCGGATCGACAAACACGGTGGAAAACGCGTAATCCGCCAGCCCGATGCCCTGCTCCTGCAGGCGGCGGAAGGTGCGCACGCCTTGGTAGGCCTGGGTGAACTCTTCGGCGGAAAGCCGCGCCAGGCGGATGTTGGCCGCGCCGTTAGCCTCAATATTCCACTGCGCCGCCTGCACCGAAGTTTTCGACAACTCCGTGGCCAGCACGCGGCGGAAATAACGCGCCAGCGGCAGGGTGAAATTGCCGTTGCCGCAATAAAGCTCCAGCAAATCGCCGCCCAACCCCGCCGCCGCGCCGCAGGCCCAATCCAGCATTTTTTGGCACACCGGCGCATTCGGCTGGCTGAAGCCGCCTTCGTATTGGCGGTAGAACCAATCGCGCCCGTCGGCATGCAGGCGTTCGGTAACGAAATCCTGCGCCAACACCAGCTTCTGCCCGCGGCTGCGGCCGATAATCATGATGCCCAATTCGCGCTGCAATCGCGCCGCCGCAGCCTGCCATTGCCCGCACAGCCGCTTGTGATAAATCATGCCCACCAGCATATCGCCGCTCAGGGTGGACAAAAATTCACACTGATACCACCGTTCCCGCAACAGCGGATCGGCCTGCACGGCAGCCAACAGCCGGGGCATCACAGCATTAATCGCGGCAGAAGCGGCAGGCAAGGAATCAATCCGGCGCAACGAGGCCGAACCGGCCTTCTGCCCGGGCTCGAACATGGCATAGCTGATGCTGTCGCCATCGTGCCAAACCCGAAATTCGGCACGCATCCGGTAATGCTTTTCAGGCGAAGCAAACACCTGCCACTCCGGCGGGGAAAATTCGGCAAAACGCTGTTTCAGGTAGCCTGCTTTTTGTTGCAGCTGGGCGGTGTATTCGGGGCTGGGCTGGGTCATGGGGAGTGTAGGATTAGGAAGAAATACAGGATTATAGCGGGAAGGGAAGGCTACCTGAAAATTCGTCGAGTGGGGAGTGTGGGATTTCCGATAGTCCTAGCACACAAGCACATCATTGCGAAAGTATTGTCCTACCCCAATTTACGTTTACAAATAAAAGGATATTCTATGAATCTATAAGTAGCGATAGATATTAATATTACTAAGGTAAAAATTATTGGGAATACCAATGAAAATGCATTAATCCCAATCTGTATTTTGCCATTATGCATATAACTTCTTAACGCATATAATATTATTCCATGCGTGAGATATATGCTGTAACTAACTTCCCCCAGCTTCCGCAAACCATTATTATTCAAAACTTCTCCATAACTATACCCATTAGCAATAAAAGAAAAAAGTATAGCCGTACCTACCATCTGAATTACAGTATATCCATTAGAAAATACAATAATAAGTATCAGCAAGGTTACTTGAAAAATATCAAATAATATTGTTTTTCTATCTAATATCTCCCGAATTCTTTCTTTAAAATATACAGATGGTAATGCCAACAAAAATAAAAAATACGCATGATAATCTGTTCGTTTCCATATATACAGAAACACTAACAACGATAATGGCAATACTATATACCATTTTGAAAATAATCTTCTATGCCACAATACATACCAGATTGGTAATGAAAAATAGAATCCCCATTCATAAATCAATGTCCAATTAACCCCTGCAATTACTATGCCACTTGGAAAATCTTCAAAATTACCACCAAGAAACAAGAGCCATCGGCGCAACCATTTAAAGAAACCAGGTAGATTTTCTAACGTTAGCGGCCTAAAATATAAAGTTACCAATACAATAAAAATAAATACAAACAAATACAACGGCACAATACGACGAACTCTAGACAAATAAAGTTGCCTCCATAAAATATCACCTTTCTGTACTTTAGAAAAAAATAAATACCCAGTAATTAAAAAGAAAAATGATACGGACACTGCTCCAAAATTATTTAATATTTGCGTTGTTGGTCGCACCCACTCACCCGTTGTATACATAATATAATTAATATAAAAATGATGAACAACTACAGCTGAGGCCAAAACGCCACGCAACCCATCCAGTGGAGAGTTTCTACGGGCAGCATCCCCATCCATAAGATTCATCTTACTTAAAAGGCGCGAAGAAACAAACAATGAAAAAATAAATAATCCCGTCAATATTAAAGATGAGGTTGAAAAATAATTTATATCCATAATATTTAGCTCAAGTATAGGCATCATTACTTAGACATGCTTATATGAACAACTCCATATATAGTGGATTAAAATCGCAATGATACAGCGTTGGCTCGCCTTGATGTACCACCTGTACGCCTTGCGGCTCGCCGCCTTGTCTCATTTTTATTTTAATCCACTATAATAAGAATTAATTTTTTAGCTACAAACCAGTTAAAAATAAAACACCACCATAAGAGGCTACCTGAAACTTTCAGGCAGCCTCTTTAGCTTCCGTGTTATCAGCGCCGATATTCGTTCAACAGCGTTTCCTGCATATCCAGTCCTTCTTCCCCTTCCTGCGCGGTGGCGCGGACATAGCTGCCGTCGGGCTGCATCAGCCAGGCTTTGCGGTTGTCGGCCAGGGCGAGGGTGAGGGCTTCGCGCATGATGCGCTGTTTGATGGCCGGGTTTTCCACGGGGGTGCAGATTTCGATGCGGCGGAAGAAGTTGCGCCCCATCCAGTCGGCGCTGGCGATGAAGAGCTCTTCGCGCCCGCCACTGTGGAAGTAGAACACGCGGGAGTGTTCGAGCAGGCGGCCGATGATGGAGCGCACGCGGATGTTTTCGGAAAGGCCGGGCACGCCGGGGCGCAGGGTGCACATGCCGCGCACGATTAAATCTATCTGCACGCCTGCCCGGCTGGCTTCATATAGGGCGCGGATGATGCCGGGCTCGATCAGCGAATTCATCTTGGCAATGATGCGGGCGGGGCGGCCGGCGCGGGCTTCGGCGGTTTCGGCGGCAATGCGCTCCAGCAACATGGGACTGAGGGTGAAGGGGCTTTGATAAAGCTTGTTGAGCCGCATGGGTTGGCCTAAGCCGGTGATTTCCATAAAGATGGCGTTCACGTCGGCGGTGATGGCTTCGTCGGCGGTGAGAAGGCCGAAGTCGGTGTAGATGCGGGAAGTGCCTTGGTGGTAGTTGCCGGTGCCGAGATGGGCATAGCGTTTCAGGTAGCCCCCTTCGCGGCGGATAACCAGCGCCATTTTAGCGTGCACTTTGTAGCCGAACACGCCGTACACCACATGCGCGCCTGCGCTCTCCAGACGTCGCGCCCAGTTGACGTTGTTTTCTTCGTCGAACCGCGCCATCAGTTCCACCACCACGGTTACCTGTTTGCCCGCATTGGCGGCAGCAATCAGGGCGCGGGCGAGGTCGGAATGGGTACCGGTGCGATAGATGGTCATCTTGATGGCCACCACATCCGGGTCGGCAGCGGCTTCTTGGATAAAGCGCACGGTGGGGGCGATGGATTGGTAGGGGTGGTGCAGCAGCACGTCGTGCTGTTTGAGCACTTCGGGCATGGGCTGGTCTTTGCGCACGTCTTTGGGCAGGCCGGGCGAGAAGGGGGCAAACTTCAAATCGGGCCGGTCCACCATATCGGGCACGGCCATCAGCCGCACCAAATTCACGGGGCCGACCACTTGGTAGAGCTCGTTCGGGCTCAAATTGCATTGCGCGAGCAGGAATTCGGCCACATGCGGCGGGCAGTTGTCGGCCACTTCCAGCCGCACTTCGTCGCCATACTGCCGCTCGCGCAACTCGGTTTGCACGGCGGCGCGCAGGTTGGTGAGGTCTTCTTCGTCCACCGTGAGCTCGCTGTTGCGCGTGAGGCGGAATTGGTAGCAGCCCTCCACATCCATGCCGGGGAAGAGCTTGTGCACATAAGCATGCAAAATGGAGGAAAGCAGCACGAAACCGTGCCCTTCGCTGAGCTCTTCCGGCAGTTTCACCACGCGCGGCAAAATGCGCGGCGCCTGCACCACGGCCATGCCGGAAGCGCGGCCGAAAGCGTCTTTGCCGGAAAGCGATACCACGAAGTTGAGCGACTTGTTGAGCAGGCGCGGGAAAGGGTGCGCCGGATCGAGCCCCAGCGGGGTGAGGATGGGCAACAGCTCGCGGTCGAAATAGCTTTCAATCCAGGCGCGCTGCTGATCCGTCCACTGGCGGCGCGGATAGAAGAAAATGCCCTCTTGGCGCAGCGCGGGAATCAGCTCCTTATTGAACAGCTCGTATTGCTCCTGAATTAATTTTTTGGCCTCGGCCGCCGCGGCCGCCATGGTTTCGGCGGGCGTGGTGCCGTTATCTAGGAGCGTGTGCGGGTTGAGCTGGCTTTCCTTCTTCAGCCAGGCCATGCGCACTTCGAAAAATTCGTCTAAATTAGAAGAAACGATGCACAAAAAGCGCAACCGCTCCAAAAGCGGCACGCCTTCGTCCCGCGCCTGCGCCAGCACGCGGCGGTTGAACGCCAGCAGGCTCAGTTCGCGGCAAAGGATGGTGGGCTGGTTCGGCATAAGGCTACCTGAAAAAGGAAATTGAATGAAAATGCTGTGTAAACAAACAGCTGCTTAGAAGAAATCAGCGCTATAATGGCAATACCGCCATCGGCAAAGCGCCGTGCGCGCCCGCTATAATTAACATAGCAATTATCGTTCCAACCTGCGCCCGAAGACAAGATATAGGCACGAAGCAGGCCGAACGTTTCCACCCGCCACCTTTCGGGAGACCCATTATGCGAACTCTGTTCCTCCTCTGCGCCACCCTCTTCAGCGCCGCCGCAGCAGCCGAAACCAGCGCCCAAATCAGCCTGCAAATCAACCCCTCCGCCGATTACTACTACGGCGGCTACGACAACTACTCCGGCTACTACCCCAGCCGCAGCTACTATTTCTACAACGGCTCCAACCAATACGGCGGCGGCGAAATCCAAACCACCGAGCAATACAGCCGGGGCGGCATCGGCTACACCGAACACCGCAACTGCCACACCAGCGCCGGCTCCACCATCTGCACCGGCAACTGGCGGCCGGTATCGCCCGTGCGCGGTAATATCCAAATCAACTACCGGCACTAAGTGCCCGCAGCGGTAAAAAGGCTACCTGAAAACCATCCTACGTTTTTTCAGGTAGCCTTTATATGGCTTGCACAAAGCCGGCAACTTGTTGCCACACTACGCTTGCTTAATGAAGCAGCCGTAGGTCGGACTTGAGAATCCGATCTACGGCTTTTCAGGTAGCCTGAAAGGGGAAAGGCTACCTGAAAGGGGAAAGGCTACCTGAAAGCGTGGAATTCAACAGAACCCGCGTGCGTGCGTTCCGCACGCACCCTACACACCGTCCAAATAACAGCAAGCAAAAGTAGCAACTGTATTTTTGCCCGACGGGTAAAAAATGCAGTTGCTACCTACTACACAGGCGGACTACGCTTTATTAATAGATCCGACATCCCGTAGCTTCAGCGGCTCGGCAGACAAAATCGTAAATTGCTTGGCTCAGTTCTGCTTCTTCCGGGTGTTTGAATGAAAGATTATCGGGATGTGCCACTTCGTAAGGGGTTGTGTTATGTGGAGCGTAGAATAATTTTGCCTTTCCTATCAACCCTTCTTTTAAGGGGCTATCACTGCCTTCAATAGCAGTGAGCAAACACTTGTAAAATTCATCGGTTACCTTAAATATGCAATTATTTTTTGAGGGTTTCACTTTATCCAAATAACAAAATGACCAAAAGTTGCACATGATGATATCCGCTTTAGAAAAATCCACGCCGTCCATTCTGTTATTCACTTTTTCAGGCGGTATAATCTCGCCTTCACGCAGGTTTCCTATCTTTTCTACCCCGTGAAAAGAGCAGTCGTATAACAGCCCTTCAAAGGTACAGTTTTTCAGATTGGAAGACCAAATAAAGCGCCTTGTGGATCTCTCCGCTAAAGAAACAATTTTCCAATAGTTCGCAGCTGAAATACAAACGGATATTTTTTTTGATTTGGTTAAAGCGGCAGTTCTTTAATGTAGCCCTCATAAACTTCCCGCATTTGTATTTGCAGCCTGCAAAACTACACGACAAGAAAGTAGCGCCACGTCCGCAAATAGCAGGTGTGCTTAAATCAAACACGCTTTCGTCAAAAATAACGTGGTCGATCACGGCGGTGAAACCCTCGGTTTCTTCAATCGCAAAATCCTGCCACAGCGAGCCTGAGAAGTCGGCATAAGACAGGGAGGCATGAATATTTTCTGTTTTGGTTATCCACCTTGTTCCACCCTGTGCAGGAATAGAAACTTCTTCTATTTTCCCTATCAGCTTAATCCCGCGAAAGTCTTGTAAGCCTTCTTCCGTCAAACCGAACGGCGAGACACTTAGGTTTTGGGTAACCGACAATATTTCTTCCAAGGTTGTATAAACATCCCAGCGCCTTTTCAGTTTAATCGAAACAGCCATTTTTTAACCCTTTAGAATAAAAGTTATACAAGTGTAGCATGGGAAAAACAGCTGTAGCATAAACATTTATGCCCATACGGTTTTTCAGGTAGCCTTTTATATTTCCATGCCATCCTCCACCAAGCTATCGGTAAAACCGCTGCCCCATGCTATTGTTGCAATATTGCAGGCGAACCGCACCGCCGCTGCCGTCCAAGCACAGGCCGTTGGCGGCGCTGCGGATGTGGCTGCCCTCGGCAATCCAATGCTGGCTGCGGCTGTTTTGGCAGGCGGTGGCGATGACGGGGCTGCCGGCGTCGCCGGTGGCTTCGGCGCACAAGCCGTTGATGTTGAGGCGCGGGCCGTCGAACATGAATTGCTGGTTGTTGCGCCCGTGGCAGGGCTGGCTGACCAGGTAGGCGGGCATGCCGCTGCGTTCGAGGCTGAGGCAGGAGTTGTCGGCGGCCTGGCGCAGCAGGGTGCGGCGGCCGTTGTTGGGCACGGGGCGGTAGTAGCCATCAAGCGGGGAGCTTTCGCTCATGATGACGGTGGTGCCCGGGACGGCGTCCACGCGCACGGTTTTGTGCACGGTGTGTGTGGTTTCCACAGGCAGATCGAGCGAGAAGAACCGCCCGTTTGGGCCGTCGAGATAGGTGCAGGCGGGGAGGGCGAGCAGGGCAATCAGGAATGGCGGGATTTTCATGGCGGTTCTTTCAGCGGGAGGAGCAGGCTACCTGAAAGCTGCGGGCGGTTTCAGGTAGCCTGTATGCGGTTTACGGCTGCACTTCCACATTGGCGAGTGCTTCGATATCCAACACGATTTCGTCTTGGCTGTCGCATTTTAAGGGGTTTTGGTCGCTGTTGATCACTTCTCCGTTCTTGATGAAGAAGGCATGAGTCTGCCAGCCGGTGTAGCCGCCGTAGCTGTTTTTGGCATTCACGCGGGCACACACCATATAGGAGGGGTAGTAGCTGATCTGCCCGGCGGCGACATATTGGTTTTTATGCACTTGTAGATATTTCCGCGGCCGGGAGAAGCCGCCGTACATCACGGAATTAGGGTCGATCAGGGTTTGGGCGAGGTGGCGCTTGATGAGTTGTTCGTGGTTGCGCGGGTAGCTGCCGTAGTCCATGCGGCGGATTTGATCCATGGTGAGCACGGTGGGTTTGGGCAGGCAGCCGGCGAGCAGGAAGCTGCCCAAGAGGGCGGCGAGAAGGCGTTTTTTCATTTTATATCCTTGTTTGGGATGATGAAATATTAACGGCAGTCGGTGAGCAGCTTGCGCATCAGCCGGCATTCGATGCCGATTTCTTGATTCAGCGGCAGCATGGCTTCGCCAAGGGGGCGGTAGCCGTTGAGCAGGTAGAACGGTTCGGAATTGAGCGAGGCGTAGAGCTTGAGCATGCCCAGCCCGTGTTGGCAGGCCAGCTCTTCGGCGCGGCCGAGCAGGGCGGTGCCGAGGCCTTGGCGCTGCACGAAGGGGTGCACATACAGGGCATCGAGCTGGGATTCTTGCAGATTAAGCTGGAAAAAGCCTTGGATGTGGTGCTTAAATTCGATCACCCACAAGAGCTTGCGTTCGTCTTCGAGGGTGTCGAGGTAGCTGTCGGGGCTGAGCAGGGCAAGCCAGGCTTGCAGCACGGCTTCACTGTAGTTGCGGGCGCAGGTGTAGCGCACGGCGTATTGGTGGGCGTTGTAGATGTGCTCGCAATCTTGGATGCGTGCCGGACGCAGGTGGGTAATCAGGCTCATAACGGGCGGGGGGTGCAGTGAAACTGGCGGAATTATATAGCTTGTCCAATCGAATAACCAATCGGCTCGGGCAATCGGGGATATAATTGAGGCTACCTGAAAGCAGGACTGCCACGCAGTTATAGTGGATTAACAAAAATCAGGACAAGGCGGCGAGCCGCAGACAGTACACACGTTACGGCAAGGCGAGCCAACGCCGTACTGGTTTTTGTTAATTCACTATAAAACGGGCATTGGCTGTTTTCAGGTAGCCTAATCGGAGAAATACCATGCGCAAACTGTTCCCTCATCTGATGGCACCCGCCGCAATAGCGGTGATCGTGAGCTCCGGCGGTGGGTTTGCCAAGCTCGACGGCTGGTTGTTTTGGCTGGCCTTTTCGCTGCCTTGTGGTTTGGTGTGGTACTTCGAATCCCGCCAATCCCACCAGGCCAGCGCCACAGAAATCGTGCTGGCCACGGCTTGGAAATGGCTGCGCCGCCTGCTGGCTTTCTCCTGCACGCTGCTGTTGTTGGCTGCTGCGGCGGCGTTTGCGCTGGGCTTTGTCGGCGGGAGCGGGTGGCAGCGGGTAGGTTTTACCTTGTTCTCGTTGCTGATGGCGTTTCGCCTGGCACATTCCGGCTGGTATGGCGATTCGGGATTGCGCAGTATGCGGTTCGACCGCGAACACTACCGCGAGCAGAAAAAGCGTTATCATTGGCGCATATAGGCGGTCGGGCTACCTATTCTTTTTCAGGTAGCCTTTAAGCCCACATCAAAAGGAATCTTTATGTCCTCTCATCTGAAAAGCTGGCTGGCCGTGTGCCTGCTGCCGCTGTTGCTGGCCTTGTGGTTTGCGCTGAATCCGGCGCACGATGCCACGGGCTATTTGCTGCACGGGGTGGTGATGTGCTGCGCCTGTGTGTTTTTGCTGAAATATGTGCTGTTTGCATTGGTGTCGGCGCATTTGCGCCAGGATGCGGCAGCCAAGCGGTGCGCTTTGCTGCAATTGTTGCCGTTGGCCGCATTCGGCGGCTATGTGGCCTATTATTTTATCCGCTGATTTTTCTTAATTTTTTATTGCGTTAATTCTGATGAACTCTCCTGCTCCTTCCCGCCTTTCCGATAAACAAATGGCGCTGCTTTTGGCCGCAATGGCGGCGGTGATGCCGTTTTCGATTGATACCTATCTGCCCGCCGTGCCGGCGATGGCGGCCAGCTTGGGCGTGGGCGAAACCGATATTCAGCAAAGCCTGAGTATTTTTCTGGTGGGGCAGTCGGCAGGCGTGCTGCTGGGCGGGGTGTTTTCCGATTTTAAAGGGCGGCGGCCGGTGGTGCTGGCCGGGCTGGGGGTGTACCTTGTGGCCAGCTTAGGGCTGATTTTGCTGCAAACCCTGCCGCAGCTGATGCTGCTGCGTATGTTGCAGGCCTTTGGCGCGGGCACGGTGGCGGTGAGCGGCGGGGCGATTGTGCGCGACCACTACGAAGGCCGCCGCGCGGCGCAGATGTTTGCGCTGATTGGCGTGATTATGATGGCGGCGCCAATTTTGGCGCCGATGGTGGGCTGGCTGATGCAGATAATCGGCGGCTGGCGCGCGGTGTTCGGCTTCCTGCTGGGCTATGCCGCATTGGTGTGGCTGTTGCAATGGCGTTTCCTGCCGGCCAACCGCCCCGCCGCCAAGCCGGCGGGTTCGCCGCTCTCGATTATTTTCACGGGCTACCGCAGCGTATTTGGCAAGCCGCAATCGCTCGGGTTTCTGTTTTTCCAGTCATTCAGCTTTTCCTCCATGTTTGTGTTCCTCACCGAATCGCCTTCGGTGTATATGAAGTTCTACGGCCTGAGTAACGGCTGCTACACCCTGCTGTTCGGCCTCAATATCGTGACCATGATTTTCTTCAACCGCATCACCGCCTGGCGGCTGAAAAGCGGCAGCGAGCCGGCCAATATCCTGCTCATCGGCATCGCCGTGCAGTTTTGCGCCAACTTCCTGCTGATGCTGCTCTCCCAATCTATAGCCGTGCCGCCCTTGTGGCTGTTTGCCCCGTTGGTGATGGTGTCGGTGGGCACGCAGGGGCTGGTGGTGGCCAACACCCAGGCCTGCTTTATGGGCTATTTCAAAGCCGAAGGCGGCAGCGCCAACGGCGTGCTGATTTCCAGCCAAGTGCTGATTGCCGCCGCCGTGGGCTTCCTCACCACCCAGCTGCACGACGGCAGCGCGCGCATCATGCCCGCCATGATGCTGGCCTCCACCCTGTGCGGCATCACGCTGCTGTTTGCCCTGTCGCGGCACGTGTGGCTGGACAAAGCCCGGCAGTAAGCCGAAAGGCTGCCTGAAAGCCTCTATATAGTGGATTAACAAAAATCAGGACAAGGCGGCGAGCCGCAGACAGTACACATAGTACGGCAAGGCGAGACAACGCTGTACTGGTTTTTGTTAATTCACTATACATTTTCAGGTAGCCTGTTCCCGCTTAAAATACCGCTTTTTCACTTCACGGCTTTAACACCATGACCGCACAAATCGGCATTGACTTAGGCACCACCAACAGCCTCGTCGCCCAATTCGTCAACGGCGAAACCCGACTGATTCCCAACCGGCTCGGCCACACGCTCACGCCTTCCGTGGTGAGCGTGGCGGATGACGGCACGATACTGGTGGGGCTGGCCGCGCGCGAGCGGCTGCGCACCGCCCCGCAGGCCACCGCCTCCGCCTTCAAACGCTTCATGGGCACCGACAAAATCTTCCGGCTCAACGGCAAGAAATTCCGCGCCGAAGAGCTCTCCGCACTGGTGTTGCGCCAGCTGAAAGAAGATGCCGAAGCCGATTTGGGCGAAGCAGTGCGCGACGTGGTGATTACCGTGCCCGCCTATTTCAACGCCATCCAGCGCCAGGCCACGCGCAACGCCGCGCAGATGGCCGGGCTCAACGCCCTGCGCCTGCTCAACGAGCCCACCGCCGCCGGCTTGGCCTACGGCCTGCAGGAAAAGCCCGACGACACCCGCTTTCTGATTTACGACCTCGGCGGCGGCACGTTCGACGTATCCGTGCTGGATTATTTCGACGGCGTGGTGCAGGTATCCGCCAGCGCGGGCGACAACCACTTGGGCGGCGAAGACTTTGTGCAGGTGTTGCGCCAGCTGTTTCTGGCCAAATGCAAAGAATTGAGCGACGAAGAACGCGCCCGCCTCGCCGACAGCAGCGAGCTGTGGCAGGCCTTGGAAACCGCCAAACGCAGGCTCGGCGAAGAAATGCAGGCCGAAGTGCAGGTGAACGTAGGCAACCGCATGGCCGCCGCCGCGATTACCCGCCAAGAATTCCAAGAAGCCGCCAAACCGCTGATGGCGCGGCTGCGCCAGCCGTTGGAGCGCGCCCTGCGCGACGCCAAGCTGCACCCGAGCCAAATCGACAGCATCATTTTGGTGGGCGGCGCCACGCGGATGCCGGTTATCCGCAACACCATCGCCCAGCTGTTCGGCCGCATTCCCAAAGCCTCGGTCAATCCCGATGAAGCCATCGCGCGCGGTGCGGCGGTGCAGGCCGCCCTGCTGGCGCGCGACAGCAACGTGGAAGAAGTGGTGCTCACCGACGTGATGCCCTTCTCGCTGGGCGTGGAAGTATCCGAACAGCTGCCGGACGGCAGCGTTACGCACGGCATTTTCAGCCCGATTATCGAGCGTAATATGCCCGTGCCCGTATCACGCGTGTCCGGCTATTCCACCATGAACGACCGGCAAACCGCCATCACGCTCCGCGTGCTGCAGGGCGAATCCGTGCTCGCCAGCGAAAACCTCGAGCTCGGCCAGCTCGAAGTGCGCGTGCCGCCGCGCCGCGCCGGCGAAGTGAACATCGACGTGCGCTTCAGCTATGACGCCAACGGCCTGCTGGATGTGGACGTGAGCAACGAAGACCTCAACATCAAAGTCAACCAAACCTTCCGCCACAACAGCATCAACCTGAGCGAAGAAGAAGTGCAGGCCGCACTCGAACGCCTCGCCGCGCTCAAAGTCCACCCGCGCGAGCAGCAGGAAAACATCTATCTTTTGGAAAAAGGCAAACGCCTGTATGAAGAATACCTCGGCGAACAGCGCCAGGCCATCGGCCGCGCCGTAATGCAGTTCGAGCGCACGCTGGAGAGCCAAGACGCCAACGCCATCCGCCACGCGCAAAAAGAATTCGGCGAATTCCTGCGCCACTTCGACGGCGGCTGGCTGCTCTAAGGCCGCCTGAAAACGGCAACCGGGCATTCATGCCCAAACCCGAATGAAAAGCAACAAGCAGGCTACCTGAAAATGAGCAAGGCGAGTTTCGCTAAAACGAGCAAGGCGAGTTTCGCTCGTTTTCAGGTAGCCCCCACACCGCACCGGAACCCATCATGGATTGCTGGCACATCCTGCAAATCGCGCCCACATCAGACGAACGCGCCATCAAACGCGCCTACGCCAAACTGCTGAAAACCACCCGCCCCGACGACGATGCCGAAGGCTATCAGCGCCTGCGCGAAGCGTTTGACGAAGCCCTCGCCATCGCCCCCTATATCGAAAGCGAAGCCGCCCCGGAATGGTCGTTCCCGACAAGCGAACGGCTACCTGAAAACGAACGAAGTGAGTTTCGCCAAAACGAGCAGGGCGAGTTTCGCCAAAACGAGCAAAGCGGATTCGGCCAGGTCTATTCCCATCATGCCTTGCCGCCGTGGCAGGCCGGCAGCCCCGACGAACACCACACCTACGAAGCCTACCGATTTTCAGGTAGCCCCCATCCCGGTGCGGAAGAAAACGAAAGCCTGCCCGAAGCCTTCGTTTATCCATTCGACCCCGATATCGGCGACACCTTTTCAGGTAGCCCCCACCCCTACGGCGGCGACCCCTGCGCCGCCCTGCTGGACGATATCGAAGCCCGCTTCGAGCGCGGCGGCGTCCCCGAATTGGAAGCCGCCTGGCCGCACATCCGCGAACAGCTCGAGCAGCTGCCCCTGGGCGAAACCGAAAACGCCTCCTACCAATTCGCCGACTTCCTGCGCACCCACCAAATCAACGACTGTATGCTGTGGGCACAATGGTCGGACTATTTCGGCTGGCACCGCCCGGATGTTCTCAATCATGTTCTGTCGCCGGCAGAGCTGAAGCAGCTCAAGGAATACCGCAAAGCAGCAGCCAAGCTGGCCAAACACCGTGCCAAAAAAGCTAACCGGCGCCGCAAGCACCTCTCGGCAAATGAAATCATCGCCCATATTGAGGACACGTTCAAACGCAGTGGCGGCAAAGGGCTGATGCGTCTATGGAACAGCATCGCCGCCGAAATCGCCGCCGCCAGCGAAGAAGAGCGCACCCGCGTGTTGGCCTACTTGTCCCAATGGCTGCAACAGCCCTACGGCCTGCCGGAAAAACTGCAGAACCGCTGGCGGCAAGACTACGGCCTTGCCCCGTTCCATTTGGAAACCGACAAACTGCAATACTGGCTGGAAGGCTGGTATGCCGCAGGCAGTAGCAGGAAATTGGCCGAAAAATGGCCGGAAATCCGTGCCCTGCTCAACCGGATGCCCGCAAACGAAAAGGACAAGGCTTCGGCATATTGCGCCGCATTCATCAAGCGGCACAACCTCTCGTCCAGCATAGTGCACACCCAATGGGCGGCCTATTTCGGCTGGCCGGACAACGAAACCCCGCCGATAGAGCCAGGCCAATCTTTTTCAGGTAGCCCCCATCCCGGTGCGGAAGAAAACGAAAGCCCGCCCGAAGCCTTCGTTTATCCGTTCGACCCCGATATCGGCGACACCTTTTCAGGTAGCCTCAATCCCTATGGCGGCGACCCCTGCGCCGCCCTGCTGGACGATATCGAATCCCACTTCGAGCGCGGCGGCATCCCCGAATTGGAAGCCGCCTGGCCATCCATCCGCGAACAGCTCGAGCAGCTGCCCCTGGGCGAAACCGAAACCGCCTCCTACCGGCTGGCCGACTTCCTGCGCACCCGCCAAATCGACGACTGTATGCTGTGGGCGCAATGGTCGGACTATTTCGGCTGGCATCATCCCGACATCCGCAACAACATCTTCACCCCGGCCGAGCTGCAACAGCTCAAGGAATACCGCAGGATAGCGGCCAAGCTGGCCAAACACCGCGCCCAAACGCAGCGCACCCAAACTTTCGTCCCGCCCGTTGGGCAGGCCGCAGCACAACTGCTGGCGCAATGGCGGCAATGGTTCGAGCAAGGCGGCAGTGAAGAGCTGCTGCGCCGCTGGCCGGAAACCAGCCGGATGCTCGACAACGCGCCGCCGCAGGAACATCGTGATGTGGCCGCAGCCTGCCTCGATTTCCTGCACCACAACCAAATCCGCCACCCGCTCTTGTGGGCGCACTTGGCCGACTATCCCGGCTGGCCGCACGCCTTCTTCCAAGAAGTGCGCGACCCGGAAGGCTTGGCGCGGCTGGAAGAATACCGCCGCACCGCCGACATCATTCATCTGTTCGAGCCGGAAGCCGTCGGGCCGAGCGAAGACGGCGGCAAGCCGGAGGAGCGCCTGCCCGTATCCGCCCTGTTCGCCCGCTTCCTCGGCACAACCCCCAGCCTGATGCGCCGCCTGTTTGCCGCCTTTGCCGCCATGCTGCTGTGGCCGGAGTTGTCCGGCGAAGCCAACCGCCGCCAGCGCTGGCTGCTGCACACCTACCGCCCGGCCATACACAGGCGCTACGATTTCTGGCACGGCTGCCGCATTGCCTGGGTGGCAGTTTGCTTCTTGATAGCCATCGTAAGCAGTATAGTGGTGACCGTGGATGTGGGCTGGGACAAGGGCTTTGCCTTAACGGCAGCGGTTTTCATCACGTTCATTGTTACGGCCATGTCTTACGGCATCTACATCATGTGTGCCAGCTTTCTGCTGATACTGCTGCGCCTGCTGTGGCCGAGCATGGAAGGGCGGCTCGTCCGCTTCAAACACTACTCGCCTTGGGGCAAGGCGCTGTATCTGCTTGCCTTTCCGGCGGCGGTGGTGCTCACGCTGCCCGCCTCGCTGGATATGCCGCTGTGGCACGGCAGTGTGCTTGCCTATATGTTGTCGCTCACTTATTACAGCACCTACGACCAGGACGACGGCAGCCTTGTCGTGAAAGACGCATCGGCCTGGTTCAAAGCCTGCCTCTGCATGAGCGGGGTGCTGGGGCTGCCGATAACCTTTCCAATTCTGCAAGGCTATCCGCAATACCTGCTGGCCGCCTCCCTGCTGTGGCTGAATGCCAATCTGTATCTGCTGTTCAACCGCCCCGGTTGGCTGGAAAAAATCGAGAAGCCGATTCGGCAGCTGCTGGCCGGGCAAATCGGCCGCAAACCGTGGCAATGGCTGCTGCTGCCGTTCCGCACCGCCTATGCCGCGCTGCTGTGGCTATTGCTGCTGCCCGCACAGGCGGCACGGCTGGGTACGTCTAAGGAAGACAGCACTTGGGAAATCGCCACCGGCACTTTGTTGCTGCTGGCGCTGCTGCCGAGCGAACTGTCTGCCTATGTGCTGCTCCTGCTCTACCCCGCCGCCATGCTCTCCGCGCTGTTGCGCCATATCGTGCAACGCCTGCTGCTACGCGGCCTGCGGCGCGGCACAGGCAAAACACAGGCTACCTGAAAACCGTCCCGCCCGTTTTTCAGGTAGCCTCTATCCCACCCGCCACACCTCCCTAACCACAACATGTCCGCCTTTATCCGCCTCCGCCTGCACATCCTCGCCCTGCTCGCCCTGGCTGCCGTTATAGCCGGGCAGTTCGGTAGCTTATTCTGGCCGGCCGAACTGTTCAGCCATTTCCTGCCCCACTACGCCGCCGTCTTCATTCTCGCCGCGATTTGGCCGCGCCCGAAGTGGCGTGCACTGTGGCTCGTGTGCACCGCCGCATCTCTTGTGTGGCTGGCTCAGCCCTTCGCCCTGCCCGATGCCCCATCCGGCGGCACACGGCTGATTTGGTACAACGCCCACCTCGACAACCCCGCCGCCGAAGCGGAAAGCGCCGCCCTATTGGCCGAGCAGGCCGACTTCATCGCGCTGGGAGAAATCAATCTCGACAACCCCGGCTGGCAAAGCCTGCGCCAAGCCTATCCGCACGGCTGCCAACACCGCGAACACAGCCCTTTCGCCCTCGCCCTGTGGAGCAAACAGCCGCTGGCCGCCTGCGAAGTGCGCATGATTGGCGACTATCCCTATATCCGCGCCCAAACTGCCGACGGCACTACCCTCTACGCCCTGCACCCGCCGCCACCCATCAGCAGCGAACTGGCCGGGGCGCGGCAGCACTACCTGGCCGAAACCGCCCGCGCCCTCGCCGCCGAACCGCGCGCGCTGGCTGTGGGCGACTTCAACAGCAGCCCGTTTTCCCCGCTGTTCCGCCGCTTCCTGCAAGAAAGCGGCAGCCGTCCCGCCACCCGCTACTTCACGCCCACTTGGAAACCGTTCTTCCTCAATATCGACCACGTCTTAGCCAAAGGCCTAAACGTTTCCGCCCGCCCCTTGCCCTGGCAGCACTCCGACCACCGGCCGCTCTTGGTGGAATACGCCCATCAATAAAGTAAAAACAGCAAAGGCTACCTGAAACCGCCATTTCGTTTTCAGGTAGCCTCCCTGCCCAGCCTTACCGCACATTGTGTGATAGAACACAACAAATCAAGCATTTATAAGGCTTTTAGCTATATTTCCGTTCCGCAATCGTTGCGTTTGAAGCTGATTTTTATCCAACAAAATCAAAGGCTGGAAATTTTTTGCGGAACGGATTTCCTACCTCGGCCATGCCTTGATTAGACCGTCATGCCGTGCTGCACAGTCGTTATACAGATGCACCACCTCCAGCGCCCACGGCAGCATCACCTTGCCCGTAGTGCCGGATAATTCGGGCAGCCTTGGGCAGGGTGTAGCCAAGTCGGCAGGCGGTTCAACGGCGTTCGGCAATGGCGGCGTTGAGGACTGACACCCCGCTTGCATCAGTGCAATCGTCAATATACACAGGCCGCTCGATAATTTTTTGTACCACTTCACGCTGTACCCTCACTTTCTCGTCCCGTTCGGACTTGGTTTGTTGATATTCCACGCTGGCCGCACGGGCGGTTTTTTGATGCTGCTGATGCTGCTCTATCATCTTAGCCGTGATGGCCGCCGTGGCCGCATCGTAGCCCGCGTTATAGCGCGCCCTGCCGTATTGCACTTCGCCGTATATCACGGCCAGTACTGCCACGCCGCCGAGCAGCGGCTTCCAGTATTTCAATATCCATGTCATGGGTATTCCTTTCTTCTCTATGTTTACATCTGCAAACGCTTTCGCTATAATCAGGCAACCTTAACCAATCAGGCAAACAGCATGGGCAAGCACCCCGACAAACATATCCGAGCCGCATTGGCTTATGCCGAGCGGCACGGCTGGGCGGTTGTCCCGTCCGGTAAGTCCGCCCATGCATTTTGCCGCCTGCGCTGCCTGCAAGGGCATACCGAACACCAAATGAGCGTGTGGAGCACGCCGCGCAACCCGGAAAACCATGCCAAACAAATCATCCGTAAAGTAAACGAATGCCTGCCCGAACAGGAGTAAGCCATGAATACCTACCATTTCAGCATCCTCATCCGCGATACCGACCTGCACAATTTGGAAGACCGCCTGTATGAAGCGGGCTGCGACGATGCGCTGCTGTGCTTCTACAACCAAACCCCGTATCTCGAATTCGACCGCGAGGCCGAGAGTGCCGAGGCCGCCGTGCGCAGCGCCTTAGACAACATCCGCGCCGCCGGATTCGGCAATTTGGTGTTGCAGGAATCCGGCGTGGCTACCTTGTCCGAGATGGCCGCCCGCGCCGGGCTGACCCGCGCCGCCCTCTCCAACTACGCCACCGGCAAGCGCGGCGGCGGTTTCCCCGCGCCAATGTACGGGGTGGGCAGCGGCTCCGCCCTGTATTCGTGGCCGGAAGTAGCCGGCTGGCTGCACCGGCACGGCCAGCTGTCGCAGGCGCAATACGACATTGCCCATGTGGCCGGATAGTTTCAGGTAGCCCCTTGCACTCGCAGGGGGTTTTGTTTACGCCTCGTTCCTGCTCAGCTTCCCGTCGCTCTGCAACAGCGGCAGCGTATAGCGCCCTTCGGCGGGGTAAGCCGGCTTGCCGTCTTTGTTCGGCCACAGATAGGCCACTGCGCGGCTCTTGGCAAACGGTTTGATATTGACCGCATCGCCCTGGTTGCCACCCAGCACCATCAGGTTGCCCTGCTTGTCCTGCCCGACGACAAAGCCGACATGCCCGCCACCCTGCCGCTCGAATACCACGATGCAGCCATACGCAGGTTTCGCCAAACGGGTAGCGCCGTTTACCCAGGCTTTCGCCCGATACCATTCTTTCGCAATATCCCTGCCGGCTGCCTGCAAACAGTGGCCGACAAACGTTCCGCACCACGGCGTTTTGGTGTCGCTCCACCAGCCTTTCAAAGCCCGTACCCACAAGGGGATAGTCTTTAAGCCGCGCGCATCCCGTTCGTGCATGCCGATGTATGCCCGTGCTTCCGCAATCCATGCTAATTCCGTCATTTCGTTTCCTTTCCCATTTTCAGATAGTCTTTGCCTTTGCGCCGCAATATCCCGGCCAGCAAATGGATACGGTGCGAGCGCAGCATGAAGTAGGCTGCCGCCGCCACGTTGAACATAACCTCCGTCCAATGGTGCAGCTGCCAGTTGCCCGCCGTGTGGCCGATAACCGCAATCGAGCCGCCGACTAGGAAACTATGTATCCAGTAATCAGGCTGTTTGGCCGTCCAGCGTTTCACGGAGAGCGAGCAGGCGGAATAAACGAATATCGCCGCCATTGCCGCTACGTTTGCCATCATCAGCCCCAAGGTAATCATTTCCGAGCTCATCTTCTTCTGCCTCCCCATTTGTCAATCCAGCCCGCCCACAAACGGCGCAGGCCGTCGTTCAAGAGCGGGGTAGCCCAAGACCAGCCCAGCCCGATTAACATCGGCACGGCAGCCTTGAACACCTCCCGCTCCAGCCCCAAACTCAAGGCCAGATAAGCCATAATCATCGGCGACAAAGACCCGGCCAGCAGCATACTGGTGATGATGACCAGCATGCCGTTCTTGCGGCTGCCCGGCTCTTTCAGGCCGTGATGCAACGCCCCGGCCACCGCGCCCAATACCAGGGCTTCCAACGGCATTCCGGCCAGCGTGCCGCTCAAGCCAATCATGCCCATATTCAGCACATGGCCGGATGCGTTAGATGTTTCCAACGGTGTCATTTTTCCTCCCTTCCATTCTTGCAATCACCGCCAAATCGTTCGGGCTAAAACGCCAGCTTTCCGCCAGCCCCAAAGCCTTGCCCGCCCATTCGCTGCAAAACCAGCGGCGGCGGTTTTCAGGTAGCCAGAACACCACGCCGAACGCGCCGGGCAGGTCGTAGCCTTGGCCTTGGGTTTCCTGCCATAAGCTATGCAGCCGCTCGCCCACACTGTCCGGCAGCTCAATCAAATCCCACTTGTCCGATGGCAGCGGCATGATTTTCCTGCGTACACCTTTATCCCGCAGGCTGGCGGAATAGCATTCATATTCCTGCCCGTCTGCCGTTTCAGGCAGCCTGACGGCAAGCTCACAATGTGAGTACCGCCCGCGTGTCAAGATACGAGTCAGCCCATCGGTAAACCGTGCCGCCCACACCTTCAGCCCGGTGCCGCCACGGTGGCCGTGATACAAAGCCAGGTAAATCATTTGCCCACCTCGCCCAGCTTGTCGGCAATCGGCTTAATCTCCGCCAAGATTTCCGCTGTGCGTTTCTCTACTTCGGCGGCAGTCTTTAGCCCTTTCAGTTCAAACTTACGCATCCGCAATGCGCCCAGTTTGCCCATCACCATGCGCAGGTTGTCGGCTTGGGCAATGATGATATCGGTCGCTTCGCAGGCGGTTTTCCCGGCAGGCTTGGCAAAGGCTGCTACTTGCATCGGCGCTTCCCCTTTGCAGCCGCCGGCCTTGTAATCGCGGGCTTGTTGTTCGCGCACTTCATATTCCGGCTGGAAGCGGGTAACGTGGCGGTAGGCTTCATCCACTAGGTTGTTAATCGCATCCGTGCCTTGGTCGATGGCTTCGGCCAAGAGTTGGGAAGCGGCGGCTTTATCTAACGTCCATTCCTTGCCGTCCCATTGGTGCAGATGGCTGGGGGCTTTGGAAGTCAGCACAGGCTTGCCGTCTTTGCCCGGCATAATCACTTGGCCTTGCGATTGCCCGACCAACAGCGCGGCGTGTTGTTCATCGGTAATCCACACCGCATCTTCCGGCCACTCTGTATGGATGGTGGAGTCGTAAAACCCCCCTGTTGATTTTGAGTAATAGTGCATGGTGTATCTCCCCTAGTAACCGATGGCAAACCAGTAAAAGCCTTTTAAATCCGCAGCGGACGAACCCTGAAAAGCCATTGCATTAAACATCGCATCAAAGCCGGTAGGTTTGAGCGTACCAACCGGGATAGTTATGTCTAGGTTTACCGAGCCTTTACGCCCATCACTCCACACCGTAACCTGCGTATTCAGGCATTTATTCGGGAATGCTACCGGGAAGGTAACGGTATAAGGCCCTTCACCCGGCCAGCCAGAAGCTACCTTGCCCCATTGCAGTATTAAGCCGTTTGGCAATTTCAGGTAGCCGTTGTCCGCCTTCTGTGCCGGGAACGCCCCAGCCACGGCTTGAGAGACCGACTGTGCCAGCGCCGTATCCCAGTCACTGATCTGCGCGGCAGTGTGCGTATGGCTCGCCGGAGCCTTCCCGTCAGCCGCCTGCTTCGCCGCCGCTGCTTCATCCTTGGCTTCGCCGGCGGAACTGGCGGCGGAAACTGCTTTGTCATATGCGATTTTTACCGCCTTAGAGGTGGCCGCCACATCTTCGCGCGTGCTATTTACCGCCGAGCTAAGTTCCACCCCGCCCAAGTTCGGATTGGCTTTAATAAGAGCTAGTAGTTTTTTAAACTCATCGCTGGTCAGCAACCGCAATGCTTCAGGTAGCGAGCGGGATAATTCCACAATCTGCCGCCCCAATTCCTTACCTGCAATGCTGTCTGTCGCCGGCACCTGCGGCGTGCGTTCCTGCAACTCCATCAACTGCTGAATCAGCATCGTCAGCCGGTCATGTACTGCGTTCAGCACGTCAGGATAAAACCCGCCCTGATTAGTTAAATCCACCTGCTGCAATGGGCGCACGTTACTCAACACCACTGCCTTGCTGCCGATCGGCAATGGGGTGTCCAGTTGTACAGTGCCGCCGGGCTGAACATCCTGGTTGGCGTTCAGCGATACCGTGCAGCCATGCCCGTGCGACAAGGTGCGTTCCACCCCGTTTTCATTTAGCACCACTGCAATTTCAGTCGGCAAAAACACCTTGAAACCAAACGACAGGTGGCGGCTGATGCCATCGCCCAAATACACATCGCTGCGCCTGCTTTCGCGTTCAATCGTCATAAAGAAATACCCTCCGGAGTTACCGTGCCTATGGTAACGCCGAAGGGTAAAAATCAAGTGTACCTAGCTAGTTCTGCTCTTCGCTGAACATATCCAACCCGCTCCAGTCGTCAGCTTGTTCCCCAGCTTTCAATACGCCGCGCACCGGCAAGCCGAGCGTCATGCTGATTAAAGTGGCGGTGTCGTACACCCCTTTACGTTTCTGCCGGTAGTTGGCATCTGGTTCTACTGCCTTGGCAACAGACCACGGTGCCAGCAAAGCCGCTTCCGCCATGCTCAATGCCGGCGCACCACCTAGGCGGCTGCCGTAAGCCTTGCCGTTGAAACGGTTGTAAATGAACGTGCCGACTTGGCCCACGGCAGGGATCATCGCCAAACCGTTTTTCACTTGGCCATCCAGTAGGGCAGTCTTCAGAATTTCATCAGCGTAGCCATCGCCGTCATCGTCCTTCAGGCCGTAGCCGATCGCCGCAATCAACTCCGCCCCGGCTGCCGGCAGGAAGTAGCCCATCATAAACAAATGCGCCGCCGCCAGCTTGTTCTGGTGCAAACCGCCCCGCCGCATCAACTTCACAAAACCATTCCCCAATAGATTGGCCTGCATGTTGAAGTAGCCCATGAACTGTGTGAACAGGCGCACAAAGGCCGTGCCGCCTTCTGCCCGGCTAATATCCTCCGGCAGGGTAGATCCTTGGGTTTGGCGGATGGTGCCGTCAGCGAAGAACGCCGCATCCGCTTCACTCATTCCCTGTTCCAAAGCCTGCCTATAAGCTGCCGTCCAGATGATCGGCTCCATACTGTTAGCCATTGCCTGCTGCAGGAAGTAGGCATTGCGATTAGTCCAGTTCTGCGCTTTCTGGAATAGATTGGGGTTAATCAGCGTTTCTTGGATAAAGTCATCCATAGCCGCAATTTCGTTGTCCATACGGCTGCGCATAAACTCCGAATGCTCTGCTACCGACTGCTTCATTTCTTTATAGTTAGAAACAAAGTCCAATGATGCCGCCGCCATGTAGCGGGTTTTCACTTTCACCCCAGCCAACAGAAAACCGGTGATCTGCTGGATGGTGTTCACCGTATTGCCGAACATCAGCGCCATCCCCGCACGTTGCCGCATCACAGACCAGAAGCGGCTGAAGCCGCCGTCCTCCTGAATCTTGGTCACGGTACGCTGTTTGGCCGCACGGTTCAGCCACGGCATCAGCATGGATTCCAACGCCTTGTGCTGGTGGCGGTTCAACTCCGGCGTAATATCAGACAACAGGCGGCGTACATCACGCACCGGCACTTCCATATTCGAGAACAAGGCCACTTGTTCGGCGTGACTCATCAGGCGTGACAAGTCCAACACCAGCGGGCGGTTGTATTCCACACGCGCTTTGGTAAAGCCTTTCGCCGTGGTCGGGAAGGCATAATCCATATTCTCGTTTTCTTGGTTGGCCAGTTCGCGCATCTGCCCGTCCACCACCAGATCAGCATCAATCTGTGCCGGCACATACCCGCCGCGAAACTCGCCCCACGGCGTTTGAATCGGGTTGGCGGCAATCTCGTCAAAGTAGTAGCCGAACACCTCGAAATGCGCCTGCTGGGCTTTCGGCTTGCTCTGTTCCAGCAAATCCCACACCCCCTGCGCGAACTGCCAATGCCGCTCTTGGATAACCCCTTCTTCCTGCATGCGGTTGATAAACGCTTCCCAGCGCGCGGTATTCAGCCCGTCCAGGGTATCTTCGCCCCAGCCGCGCCCGATCAGCAGCTTGCGCAGGTTGCTCTCGTTGCCGCTGTGCAGCATGGCGTGCAGCAGTTCGTTAAAGGTAAAGGTATAGTTCAACTCGTGGCTGTGGATTTTCGGGCGGTCGAAGTCCTGCTGGATGGGTTCTAATAAAGCTTTAAGGCCCTGCTTGAATTCATTAGTTTGCTTGCGGTAGGCTTCCGCACCCTGCTTGATCGGGCGATAGATGTAATTCAGGAAGCCTTGGCCCATCGCTTCCGCCCAGCTTTCCACGCGAGTGGCGCTATACACCAGGCTGCGCAGGTTCCAGCCCATCTCTTCCCGCTTGCCGACTGCCTGATCTGTAGTTACACCCTTAGCGTTCGGCTTGGCTGCCCGCAACTCTTCCCGCAGCACTTCGGCGGTTTGTTCACGATCTTGCAGCCTGCCGTCAATCCGCACCTGATGTTCACGCTTGGCCTGTTCGCGCAAACCGGCCAGCTGGTCATGGATGGCCTGCAATTCATCACGGCTCAATTCATTGAATTGTTTATGGTCGCCGTTGCGTTTCACATCACTCAATGCCCGTTCCCAAGCCTGCCGTACTGCATCTTGGTTTTCGCCCTGATATTGCGAAGCGGTTTCCAGATACTCCGCCGCCGCCAAGCCTTTGCGCGGGGCAATACCGTACAGCCCCACCACCGCCCGCACCACTTCCGTTAGCGCCGCATCGTGGGTTTTCACGCTTTTCTGCCTTGGCTTGTTCGCCCACTTCTGCCACTGGCTGCGGATTTTGTCCGACTGCTGGCGGGCTTCAGTGGCGGCTTGAGCCAACGCGGTTTGCAGGATTTGATTGCGCTTCTCTGCTGCTGCGGCGGCGGTATCGCCACGCTTCAATGCCGCTTCTGCCTGGCGTGCCGCCTTGGCCGCCATGCGCCGGTAGCGGGCAGGGCTAACGTCTTTCAGCTGCAGGCGGCCGATGGTACGCTGCGCCGCCTCTTTCGCCGCCGCCGTCAGTAGTTGTCGGTTGCCCACCGCTTTGGCCAGCGCGTTGTATTCACGGGTCAGCACGCGCAGCCGCACTTCATTGTGTGCCGCTTCGTCTGCCGCTTCTGCAATCGCTTCCGGTGTGGCCAGTTCGCCATGCCGTTGCAGCATCAAGTCGTCCGCCAAACCTTCCACCACTTGCTGCGGCGGCGGTGCTTGCACGATGGCGCGGGCTAATTCCTCACCCGAACCGAAGTAGGGGTTGCCGTCTTCATCCAACACCATTTCAGCAATCAGATCCGGATGCCATCCATGCGCATTGTTTACCATCTTGCGCTCACGCAGCAGCTGGATTTCGTTGTCGTTCAAGCCCAGCTCGCGCAAGCCAGCTTCATCGAAGCGCACCGCATACACCGCAAACGGGTTTTCCACATGATCGCCGGCCTTAACTTCTTCGCGCGGAATAAAGGCAGTGCTGTATTGGCGTTCGCCGCGATGCTCGTCAAAGAAGCGCTCTTCCAGGTCGCGTATATCCCATCTGCCGTGACTGTCCAGCGGCAGGTAGCCGTGTTGCGCCAGCTGCTCTGCCATCTCTTCAATGCCCAGCCCATTCTTGCGCCGCAACACCGGATAGCCAGCCGCCACCGCTGCAATCTTGTCTTGGCGGTCAAAGCCCCATTCGCTGACCAACTCATCCTTATTCAGTCCCCCCAGTTTGGCAATCGCCATAAACAGGCTGTCGTGGGTTTCATCCACCTGTGGGCTGAACTTCGGCGTTTCGGTGCGGCCGATCTTGTCCGCATCAGTTAGTTTGGCAGTCAGCTTCTGCCATGCCTGATACACCGGCTGCCGCATCACTCCGCGCCGCACTTCGGTTTCCGCTTCGGTACGTGCCGCTTTGGCCTCACGCTGCAGCGCCCGCAAATGTTTGGTACGTGCATTGCGCCCATACTGCATATCACGCACCGCCTTAGAGGACAGCTGCGCTTGCGCTTCAGCGGTGGCCGACTGCCCCAATGCCTGATAGTCGGCAAACTCTTCCGCGCTCATGCCTGCCGCTTCAGGATCATCAAACAGCAAAGCCATACTGCGGTTCTGTTCAGCCAGCGCAATTTCCTCATCACTGGCCAGCAGGCGGCCAAACACCCCGCGCACCTCGTCACTCAACTGTACATCCAGCTGGGTCAGGTTCTGATATACCCGCATCATCCATGCCTTCATGCGCTGGAATACGCTGCGCATTTCCAAACTAGGTGCCTTGCCTTCCATGATGTAGGCTTCAAAGCCGCGTGCCAGCTGTTCGTGATAAGGCCGCTGCTGCTCGAAGGTAAGCGCATTCCATGCCTGCAAATCAGCCAAGCCCAACCAGTTCAACGTTGCCTGCATATCCGCCAAATGCTGCCGCTCGCCAACGTTCAACTCTTCATTGCGTGCTGCCTTCGCTTCTAAGGCATTGGCGATATTCAGCCCGGTGTGCAGGAAGTAATGCCCCAGCTCGTGGATGGTGGTGGATAGGTCGGCATTCTCCAGTAGGGCGATAGTGTTGCTGCCAGGCATAAATGCACCACGTGCCGCCTGGTGCAAAATACTGTCATCCCCCGCATCAAATGCCCCGCTGTTATCGGTGGCAGATTTGATTTGGTTAGGACGGAAGGCTGCATACTCAATATCGATGTAATCCTCGTAAGAATCATCAACGATAGTGCCGTCAAACCCTTCCCGCTCTAATTCTTCGCGTAGAGCATAGCCAAGTTGGCCGGTTTGGATAACAGGCTTCCTGGTCGGGTGGCGGATATTCAGGAAAACCTGCATGGAGCGGCTGCCGTATCCTTCTGCCGTTTCCGGGTTGGTCGCAAAGAAGAAGGCGGGGATGTCCACATTCTGCCGCGCTTTTGACAATTCAAACGTATGGAACTGCTCCTCCGTATTGTGATACACCACCAACGGCTCGCCCGTCTTCGGGTTCACTATCTTGGAAGCATTGTCCGGGTCGTTCTCCCAATCGCCAAACCATTCCTTAAATGCAGGCGTGCGTACCTGCACCCATTGGCGGTAGGTCAGTTCGGTTTTGCCGTCAGCCTTGGCTTGGCTGTAGGCTTCCTCCCCACCGTATTTTTGCGCCGTTTCTTCAAACTGCTGACCCTCTACCGTCCGTTCCGCAGATTGATACAGCATGTCTTGATTAGACTCTAAATCAAGGGTAGAATTTTCTGTGTGGGAAATGCCTCCTTCCGCTACGGACGTTAGGTTTAACAAGGACGCAGCGTGTTCCAACTTGCTGTGGGCATTGGCCGTTGGAGGAAACTTCCACAAAGAAACGGTGTGCAAGTCGCGCCGTTTTTTGCTGCTCTCCGCCATATAAAGCAGCACACCGTCATTAAATGATTTAACAAAAACAAATCGCTTGTTATTCGTGCCGGGGATATTCCTGAAACGAACATCGTCATAATCCTGCACAATATCGCCGATTCTGGCGATGTCATCTTCTAAAATCGGAAGCTGCCCGCGGGCTATCTCCTTTGCGCTGTTGCCATGTTGGGTGCGGATATGGTGTACCGTCGAGCGGTCGAGGGAAAGCGAAAATCCGGCTAATTCCGGAAAATCGTTCTCCAGCTTGGGGTGTGGGTCGGTTAAAAATGCTGCCTGTGCTTTACTGGTGCCGTTCCACAGGTTCCTGAAATCCATATCTGTTTCAGCATGCACCCAGCCTTTCGGCGGGGCGGACGCCAGCGCCTGATTCAACACCGGCGCATTACCGATATCGCCCACGATATTCAGCTTGTGCGCCTGCCACATTTCAGGGATAGGGATGCCCAAGCGCTGTGCCTGTGTGGCCACATAGCTGCTGACCAATGCCGCATAGTTCTGATTGGCCTTGCGGTCGAACTGTCCAACCTGCTCCAACTGGCCGACCACTTCCTGTTCCACCGCCTGCCGTTCGGCCTGTGCCTGCTGTTGTGCTGCGCGTTCCTGTTGCCGTGCCTGTGCCTCCAGTTCCTGCTGGCCTTCCGCTTGGGCGGCCGCTTTCTGCTCTGCCGCTTCCGCCAGCGATACCCCGTCCGGCTCGTAGCGGGCAATCTGGCGCAATGGGTCAGCCAACTCTTTATTGGGAGAAATCAGCGCCACCCATTCATTCTGCGGCACTTGAATATCCCCGCCCTGTTGCAAGGCTTGTGCATATTGGGCGGCAATGCTTGGCGAAGCCTTGGCCGCTGCCTCTGCCAGCCCGGATTGGTTCAATGCCTGCGCATCCAAATACAGATGGTGTTTATCCCCCACCACCTCGTCCACCACTTCGCTAAAGGTTACCGGATCGCGCTGCGCCAGCTTGGATTGTTGTGCCGCCTGGTCGATTTCAGCCTGCGCCTGTGCCGCTGCTTCGGCCCGCGCTTCGCGTGCCATCGCCCGGGCTTCGCGGGTGTTGCCCAGTATCTCTGTCGGCCCGGTGGCTAATTCGGCAAAACCTTCCATCACAATATCGCCCGGCTTGTATTCGCCGGTTAATGCTTGCGCCGTGGCCTCGCCGCCCATGCCGCCGCCTACCTGCAATGCGCCTTCACCACCTACCGCCAAAGCCGTCCTTGCCGCGCCGCCGCCACGGGCGATATTCAAGAGTTTCCCGGCAAAGCCTGCCGTTGCTGCATCAAATGCGCCCACCGCCATACCGCGCCGTGCTGCTTTGTTACGGGCTTCTGCCATCCAATCCTGCCTGCCCAGCACATAAGTCAGCGCTTCTACTTCACTCATCCCCTGCAACTGGCCGGCGTGCTCCTGTGCCGTCTCTGCCAATGAAGAAGCATACTCCGTGCGATAACTACCCATGCCCACCGTGGCGGCCATCACCAGCGGATGGATAGCGCCTACCGCTGCTGTCTCCGCTAAAACTGGAGCCTGACTGCCGACAGATTCTGCCGCCGTATTGAACACAAAGGCAGGGTGGGTAAAGGCGAATTTAGTCGCCTGCCAAAGCGAGCCGCCTTGGTTGATTTGCGCAAACTGCGCCGCATCCTGCTGGGCAGACCAATCCGGCGCGTGGGCATCCGCTTTGCGCCGTTGGTTTAAATAAGCGGCTGCGGTATCGCTGCGCGGGTTGTAATACACACCATTGGCTTTTGCTGCGGCTGCACGTTGCTCTTGCAGCCCGCGCATAATTCCACCTTCAGTACCATCCACCAAAATGTTATTCGCCACTCCGGTGTGGAAGCCGCGCTGGAAGGATTCGGTTAAATCCTTCAGCCGCGAGTTTTCCACCCGCATCATGCCGCCATAGCGGTTGGTGTTTTCTTCCAGTTTAATCAGGTTATCAATATCATCTTGAGCCACACCTAGTCGTGATGGGTCGGATAATGACTGCTGCACACGGGGTGAATTTTGCACACGCTCAATCAACTGCCGCGCTCTCAGCAGATTGCGCGTATCCGTACCGGTATGCTTAAACACCGTTGCCGGGATATTTACTGTCTGCGCCATCCGGTTGATTTGCGCCTGCTGCTCCGGATTAACCCCCACCGCCTGATAAGCGGTAGCCAGCATCTCGTCAAAAGTTTTCGCTCTTCCTTGTCCCATTATCTATTCCTCACAATTTAGATGCCCTGGTTAATGCCTCAGTCCGTCTGACTGTCGCTTTTTCCTGCTCGCTCAGTTGGCGGCTCAGCGGTGTCCGAGGCGGGGCGCCATACTGCTCATACCGCATTCTTCCGCGCTGCTGTGGCGAAGCGATTAATGCCGGCACGCGCTCCTGCTCCACACTATCCCAGAACACGCCGTCCACCAGATACTCGCTCACGTAGTTATCCAGCAGCGTATTGGTAACAAACTCCCTAAGCTCCCCCGATGTCATGTAGCGCTTATGGTTGCTGTAAAAATCCCGGTTGGCCTGCATGATGTTGTCCATCAACCAGCCGCGCTTCTGTAAATCCTCCGCCGATACATTGTCTCCGGTCGGGATGTTGAGCTGCTTCATCGTCCAGCGCAGAACATCCGCCTCCACTTTCGGCGCCGAGCTGTCGCCGTCTCTCTCTTGGCGACGTTTGCGTTCAAGTAGGTTGTTGGCTTTATCCATGCCTATAGTCGGCGCCAGGTTGATGATTTGTTCTTCGCTCATACCCGTCAGTTTTTCCGGGTGGTAGAGGAAATCGTAGTAAATCGGTTTGGCCGCTTCCTCCATTTTGTTCTGTTCGCCGCGCATCAGTTTGTCGCGGTAGTCGTCCAATGCCTGCAATCTGGACGGGCCAAGTATCGTTTTGACTTCCGCCGGCAAATCCTGCACCGTGGCGCCGCTGGCAATCGCATCCAGCGCATTGCGGTTGGTTTTTTGTATCAGGTCGTTTTCCCCGCGCTCAATCATGGACACCCGGTCGCGGAAACTCCGCCGCACGCTCTCGCGCCGCCCTGGCGGCAACTGGTCGATTTGCCGCTCGATTGCCGCCATATCTCCGCCCGGGATGCGCACCATGCGATTCTGTCGGGGAGCAGCCTGACCGCCGCCGGCCTGTACCGACACCGCCATTCCAGCCGTACCTTCAATCCGTCCTACTTTCCAACCTTCCACATCCTGCATAGTCCGCAGAATGGCCTGCTGTTGGGCAGGCGAATACTTATGCATTGGCAGATTCGCACCGCCTACTGCCGCCAATACCCGCCGCTGATAGGCAGTAGTATGGTTTTCACTTGACGGGGCATACCGTTCAATCGCTTGAGTAAGGGTTAGATTACGGTATTTATCCCCGTTAAAAATTAACGCCGCCCGTGCCCGCTGCCCAGTCGCTTCGTCAGGGAAAATGGCAAAGCGCCCATCTGTGCCGATTGCGCCGTAGCGGCGGGCGAAATCGCCGTACTCAATGTTGCCGGGATTATTGTTGCGCCAAGAGCGCGAGCCGCCCATCTTGCGGAAGCTGCCGCCGCCCTGCGTGGTGTAGGTGCGTACATTGCCGCCGCCCGCCTTGCCAGCCCCGCCACCGCCACCGCCGCCCAAATCCACCATCCCGCCTTTCTGATAAGCTTCAGCCAGAGCGCGCCCCAGCTGCTCATCCTCTTCATCCATTTGGAATTTGGCGATACGCGCCTGCAAATCCAGCGCCGTTTTGCCATCCATCATCGGGGCATATTGGGCAACCATTGATTTGGCTTCGTCGTAGGAATTCATGTCCATCAGCCGGTTTGCCCGCTGGCTCACTATTTCGCCCACCTTGGCGCGCAATTCCATCTGTGCCTTTTCCGGCGGCCAGCCTTCATGCGCCGCAATATCGCCGATGTTTCCTTCCAGCCGGGTAATCGCCGTGGCAAAAGCCTGTTCGGTCGGTGCCACAATTGCCCCGCTTACCGTCACATCCATCCGCCCCTTCAACGTCTCTTCTTGGAACTTCCGGCCTTCCGCCATCATGTGCTTGGTTACGCCGTCGGAAAAATCCGCCTGGGTCGGACCTACCCGTTGCGCAAACATCTCCACCTGCGCCCGGTTGTTCAGGCTCTCTGCCTGGTCGGCAATAAACTGGTTCAGTTTGTTGTTGTACTCGTCCGCCAAGGAAAGGCCGCCTTCGCGGTTCAGGGCGTTTAAGCCGCGCTCCTGCTCGTATTCCTGTTGCAGCTGCAGCCGGTAGTTTTCCACCTCCACCCATTTCTGATCGGCCACGCTTTGGTTGGCCGCCATCATTTGTTGCAAGGCTTGTTCGCCGTAGTGCTGGCCCAACGCCATCGATACCTTGGCCTGCTGCATAATACCGGCGCCTGGGTCGCTCATCTCCTGCGCACTGAAACGGGTTTGCGGCAGGGTGTTGGGTGCTACCTGAAAATTGTCATAGGTTGGTGTCTGCATGGTTCTGTCTCTGTCGTTTCAGGGTATGGATGCGGCTGGTGCGGCCATAGTGATTACTGCCCAGCAATCTTTTCTCTTCTGCACTCAGTTTGCCGCTGCCGATGCCTTTTTGCCGTGAATACTTATCCCAGTATTCCGCCACCATCGGCGCCGAGCCGAGCAAGGTTTGCAAGCCGGCACCGGCAGGGCTGATGGAAGAAGCCTGCGCCTGCCCCATCAATGCCTGATTGCGGTAATCGGTAGCTTGGCTGCGGTAGCCCCAGGCATTACGCAAGGCATTCTCCTCAATCGTTTGGGCATCGATTTCCTTCATAATATCGGTAGCGGCCAGCATTTCCGCCGCGCTGCCTTCGTTCATCACAATGCCGTTGGCGGCCAGCACCGCCCGCTGTGCCGATTTCAAATGCCCGGCTTGCAAGGTGTGGCGGGCATATTCCGCTTGGCCTCGTGCCAATTCCGTTTTCGCGCCGGTTTCAGCAATGCGGGCATTGATTTCCGACATCCGCGCTTGATGCTGCAGATTGCTCTTTTGCGCCTTGGCCGAATAAAAGCTGCCGGCAAAGCTGCCTAACAGGCCGAATGCCTGCCCTACCAATGCGGCAATATCAGCGCTGCCCATGCCGCTGCCACCTGAAAGCCCGCCAGCACCCCCAGCCATCTTGCCCATCTTGGCAGAGCCAGCTGCCAGCTTCATTCCGCCGCCTGTCGATGAAATCTTCATTCCTTCCTCCTATCCGCCCAACACTACTTCAGCCGTTGCACCCACCACCGTCAAAGGCAGGGGCTGGGTTTGGCGTACAAACACCTGACCGCCGTCATCCCAAGTCGGCTGTATCACCACTTCAATATCGCCGCTGCGCAGGGCAGGCGGTTGGCCGTAAGGCTCGTCGCGCCGCTGCTTGGCTTCGGTCAGCTTGTCGGCAGTTGGCCCTACCCAAATGCCGGATGAACGCCATACCCGCAGCAGTACCTTGTTCACGTTCTTTTTGCGCCCTTGCCCGAAAGCACTATCAATCTGCGCCGCCACCGGTAGGGTTTGCATATCGCTCACTATCGGCAGGCCGATGTGTACCGTCTTGGCCTTTACCGGCAGCCCGATCTTCCCACCACGCACCAGCGTTTCCGGCAGCACTGCACCGTCCGCCAGTATCGCCACCGCCTCACCTTCCAAGTGCTCCAGCCCCTGAATTTCGTTTACCGCCGCGCCGGAGTAGCTCAAGCCGCAATCTACGAAAAACGCCTCTTCCTGCCGGGCAAAGGCACGGCTCTCCAGCCGCTCGATAAAGCGTTGTGTGCCGCCCGCCAGCTTGCGCTGTACCACGCAATACAGCACATCTTCTGCGCCCTCAGCCACCACCGTGCAACTTTCAAATTTCCCTTTGTGGGTATCGTGCCGATGCCAGGCGCCGATTTGCTGTTCAGGAATATAGGTATTGCCCAACAGTTCGCCGGATGAAGACACAAACCACACCACCGGAATAGGGGCCTTGCTGTAGGTCATATCCGCAATCTCGAAGCCATCAAACAGATGCGGGCTGCGTAGCGACAAGTCGCCGCTCACATAGCCGCCGGCCTGCCATGAATACGCCATTTCACGCACATGCCCGCCACGGGCCGCGCAGTAAATCAGGGTCGAATTCACCACCACCGGCTGTACGTTGGAAGCGCCGATATAGGAATGCGGGGCTACCGATACAGAAGACGGGGTAAGTGCTTCAGAGTTCACCGTCTCCATACGCCATTCCGCCGATGAAGTCAGCAAGATCAGCTTATTCAGCGGCACGATGTGGCGGATGGTATTGGCTTCCCGCGCGGCTACACGAAAGGCAATGCGGTCATCTTCGCGGGTTGGAATGGAATACGACATATTGCTTTCTGTGCCG